>DAISZL010000013.1:6256-35170 GCA_036824825.1 Opitutaceae bacterium | reverse complement strand
TTTGAAAAAGAACGTACTCCTTGTTTTAGTGATTTAGGTGCACAGGGGTGTTTGCCGCGTTTAAATCTATCTATTAAAATCTCAGCACTGACACCTGATGTTCATCCTGCTGATCCAGAGGATTCCATTAAGGCATTAAAAAATAGACTTAGACCTATTCTTAGGCGAGCCAGTGAAGTAGGAGCTTTCATTAATTTTGATATGGAAAGCTACAAGCTTAAGGATCTAACGCTTGATCTTTTTAAGTCAATTTTCACGGAGGAAGAATTTATTACTCAACCTGCAATAGGCATAGCGATTCAGGCTTATTTGCGCGAGAGTGAGCATGATTTAAAAGAATTAATTGCATGGGCGAGAAAGTATTCACGTCCTATTAGTGTAAGACTTGTTAAAGGTGCCTATTGGGACTCTGAGACGATTCTTGCTCAACAAAAAGGATGGCCAATACCCGTCTGGCAGAAGAAACCCGAGTCCGATGCGAACTATGAAAAGTTGAGTATCTTACTCTTAGATAATAGTGATATTATAACTGCAAATTTCGCTTCGCATAATGTAAGAAGTTGTGCCCATGCGATTGTCCAAGCTGAAGCGCGTGGTATTGATCCCAAAGCTTATGAGTTCCAAGCACTCTATGGTATGGCGGATGAATTAAAGGCAGCGCTTGTTCAAAGTGGTCATAGGGTACGTGAGTATTGTCCTGTAGGCGAATTACTCCCTGGTATGGCCTATCTTGTGAGAAGGCTTTTAGAGAATACATCTAATGAGGGCTTTTTACGTATTAAAGAAAGGAATGAAGCTACTACGCATCAGCTGCTCGCTAATCCATTAACTCACATAGCTTCAGCACATGAGCCCCTTAAGCAACCTGAAGCTGCACCAGGAGCTTTTGTAAATGCAGCAAATACAGACTATACCTTACGTAGTTCACGAGAAAAGCAACTAGCTGCCTTAAATTACGTTCCTAAATTATTTGGCGCTAAATGGCCTGTTATCATTAACGGTAAAAGAATTACTGATCGCACACTAATTTCATCCGTAAATCCATCTAAGCCTTCTCAGGTTATTGGTTATTATGCTAAGGCAACGCGTGAAGATGCTGAGTTGGCTGTTAAGACAGCACGTACAGCATTCTTATCTTGGAGTAAGCTTCCGGTAGAAAAACGCTGTGAGATTTTGTTCAACGCGGCGTCTATAATGGAGCAAAGACGTTTTGAATTAAATGCTTGGGAGGTTTATGAAGCAGGTAAACCTTGGATTGAGGCTGATGCCGATATTTCGGAGGCAATTGATTTTTGTCGTTACTACGCAACGGAAATTAAAAAGCTTCAGGTTCCAACTGTGACTCAACACGTGCCTGGTGAGAAATGTACACAATCGTGGACGCCGCGAGGAGTTGGAGTAGCGATAGCTCCATGGAATTTTCCGCTTGCGATATTAACAGGTCTTGTTGTTGCTCCACTTGTTGCAGGGAATGCAGTTATTATTAAACCAGCGGAGCAAACAGTTGGGGTAGGAATGCTTCTTATGGAAATCTTAACCCAAGCGGGTGTTCCTGATGGAGTATTAAGTTTTATTCCTGGTAGCGGCGAGGAAGTCGGAGCTTATCTGGTTGCTCACAAGGATATTGATTTTATCGCCTTTACGGGTTCACGGGATGTTGGGTGCAAAATTTGGGAAACAGCGGGTAAGGTTTCACCTCAGCAAGCTAATCTTAAAAAAGTAGTTTGTGAGATGGGCGGGAAAAATGCCCTCATTATTGATAATGATGCTGATCTTGATGAAGCAGTCCCGGCGGCTTTATATAGTGCGTTTGGATTTAGTGGCCAAAAATGTTCTGCCTTATCGCGCCTGATTGTACTCGATGAAGTATATGAACGATTTGTTGAGCGCTTTGTAGCAGCCTGTGCTACATATAAAGTAGGTGATCCAGTTCATCCTGGAACAATGATTGGTCCAGTCATTGATGAACAAGCTAAGCATAAGATAAGTGAATTAATTGAATCAGGAAAACGTGAGGCAACATGCGTTTATCAAGGCAGTGTACCAACAGAAGGCTATTTTGTACCACCTACGGTATTTACTGAGCCGAAGTTAAATGCACGTATTATTAAAGAAGAGATTTTTGGTCCTGTAGTTTCGATCATAAAAGTTAAAACATTAACAGAAGCGTTTAATCTCGTTAACGATTGTGAGTATGCCTTAACAGGAGGTCTTTTTTCTCGAAGTCCTAAGGCACTTGAGCGTGCAATATCTGAAATGCAGGTAGGTAATCTTTACTTAAATAGATCTATTACGGGAGCTATGGTTGAAAGGCATCCATTTGGCGGTTATAAAATGTCGGGTGGTGGCACTAAGGCTGGAGGAAATGAATACTTGCAGAATTTTCTATTTCCTAAGTCAATTGTTGAGAACGTGCTCAGACGAGGATTCACACCCGTGGAGACGAGTTGATGTATTGCTTCACTTATAATGACTGAACCTAAAACCTCTATTTCCAATACTAATGAAGCTCCCTGGCGTTCAAGTATACGTGCTGCTAAAGCAAATCTTGTTCCTGGGTTAGTGCTTTGGGGTATCGGTTTTATTCTGGTTTTAGGTTATTATAAATCTCCTTTTGTGCATGCCGGATTTGAATACCTAAATTTTATCCGCAGTAAGATTGGGTTATTATTTCCCGTTTTGATTACCGCATTATGTGGGGGTCTTTTACCTTTTTTATATTTAAGACAAAATACTCAACTGCGTAGTGAATATCAGCTTAAAAACTGTATCTTTCTTTTACTTTTTTGGGCATACAAGGGACTTGAAATTGAGGCTTGGTACCGCTTGCAGGCTATTGTTTTCGGACCTAGTACGCATGTTTTTACCGTGTTTTTAAAAATGCTATGCGATCAGTTTATATACTGTCCGCTTTTTGCTGTACCTCTGACTGTATTAGGGGTGATGTTTAATCACTCGGGCCTTAAGTTAAGTCCTATCTTAGCAGATATAAAATCTGGCGGATGGTACCGTAGAACAATATTACCCACATTGATTGCTAATTTAATTATCTGGGTTCCAGTCGTATGTCTTGTCTATTCACTACCTCTACCACTGCAGATTGTATTATTTAATCTAGTCTTAGTTTTCTTTATTTTAATTGTATCTCATATCGAGCGAGAAAAACAAAAAAAGTAAGGTGCTAATTTTAGCACCTTACTTGTGAGTAAATAACTTGTGGAACAATCTGTATTACCAGATATGTACTCTATTCTCTGGAGCTATGTACATTGGGTCACTTGGTGAAATTCCAAAGGCTTCGTACCAACCTGGATTATTACGCATAGGTCCGTTTACTCTGAAATGAGCAGGTGAGTGCGGGTCGCTTTTGATGCGTACGATAGATGCATCATCACGCACTTTATCGCGCCACACTTGAGCCCAACCCAAGAACACACGTTGGTCACCGGTGAGTCCGTCTATAACTGGTGCTGGTTTACCGTTTAGCGATGCATGGTAGGCATCTAGGGCAAGTAGTAATCCACCAAGATCAGCAATGTTTTCACCTAAGGTTAATCGTCCATTAACGAAATAACCTTTTACAGGTTCAAATTGGCTGTACTGAGCAGCAAGGCGGTCTGCTTGGGCTTTGAAGCGTTCTGCATCTTCCTTTGTCCACCAATCATTAAGAACCCCATCTCCATCTGATTTGCGTCCTTGATCATCAAATCCATGGGTCATTTCGTGACCAATGACGCCACCGATACCGCCATAGTTAATCGCCATATCAGCATTAATGTCGAAGAAGGGTGGTTGTAGAATTGCTGCCGGGAAAACAATCTCATTATTAATTGAGTTGTAGTACGCATTAACGGTTTGTGGTGTCATTCCCCATTCAAGCTTATCAACAGGTTCGTTGATGCGAGCTAGGCGATAGTTCCACTCAAAGGAATCATTTTGTACGAGATTTTCGTAAATGTCTTCAGTCGATAATTTGAGTGAAGAGTAGTCTTTCCATTTGGTTGGATAGCCAATTTTAATAGTGAACTTTGAGAGTTTTTCTAGAGCCTTTGCTTTTGTCTGTGGGCTCATCCAATCAAGATTTTCAATGCGGTGGTGCATGACTGTAATTAAATCATGTACTAATGCATCCATGCGTTTCTTAGATTCCTCAGGGAAGTATTGTGCAACATAAGCTTCGCCAACTTGTTCGCCTAAGATTCCGTTTACTAAGGCAACACCACGTTTCCAGCGCGGTTTCATCTCAGGCTGTCCTGCTAGAGCTTTTTCTCTAAAGTTGAACTCTGCGTTCACGAAATCGCTGGATAAGATGCTGGCAGTTTCATCCGCTAAGTGAAATGCCTGCCATGCTTGAATTGTAGCGATTGGAGTCTGAGCGAAAATAGCGCTAATCTTTGGGAATGCGGTGTTCGTTGTAACGATGAGGCGATTAGTTGAGGTTAATTTTGTATTATCTAAAAGGGCTCTAAAGTTGAATCCAGGAGCATAAGCTTGAAGCTCTGCAACGGTCATTGGATTGTATGTTTTTTCACGTTCACGCATTTGAGCGCGTGTCCAACTTGCTTCTGCGATCTTAGTTTCAAAAGCAACAACTTGTGCAGCACTTGCGTCTGGATTATCCCATTTAATTAATTCTAAGAGTTGTTTTACGTACGCTTGATACTGAGCTTTTTTAGGAGCGAGTGATTTTTCTAGATAATAATCACGGTCTGGTAGTCCTAAGCCACCTGGAGCAATGAGTACGGTATACTTTTTAGGTGATTTAGCATCGGCTGAAATCATGACGTGATAGAGCGTATTAGGGATTCTGAACTTACTTGCACCCATAACGGCAGCTACGTCGTCGTATGTTTTTTCAGAACGGATAGTCGCAAGGTCTTGAGCAAGCGGTGCGGCACCAAGTTTATTAGCGCGCTCTTCGTTCATGAATGAGTTGTAGGCTGCAGCGATACGCTGGGTAGCAGGCGTTGTAGGATGAGCGGCTGCATCTTCAATAATCTTACGGGTGCGGTTTTCTGATAAGATAGTTAGCTTATCGAAATTACCGTAACGGGTACGGTCTGAAGGGATGGTTTCGTTTTTATACCATGTACCGTTTGCGAAATTGAAAAAGTCGGTACCTGGTTGAACACTCTTATCTTGGCCAGAGCTATCATAGCCCCAAGTTCCATAATGGGGTGTCTTAGTTCCGATTTGGTCGTTAATAGATACAGGCTTTTGCTGTAAGAGACCGCGTTTCTTAAGTAGTGGTACAACGTCAGGTCCCGATCCTGTGAAGTTTTTAAATAAATCCATAGGATCTTTGCTGTCACCTTGTGAGAGTAAGGCTTCTCTAAAGTGATCACCGCTACTTCTTAGTAATCCACCGTGAGTCGTAAACCACTCGATACTATCTGCAACTAAGACATCAGCCCAGATATAGGAATAATAACCGGCTGAATATCCGTTTGAAAAAGCGTGTGCAAAATAGGTGCTGCGGTAACGAGGTGGTACAGCTGCAAAATCAAGGCCGACTTTCTTTAAGCTTTCTGCTTCAAATGCTGGGACATCCGTTGGGACGTCTCCTGCTTTACGCTGGTGCCAAGCTTGGTCGATCAGAGATGCTGACAAATATTCGGTTGTAGCAAAGCCTTGATTGAATTTTTGCGTTGCTAACATCTTAGCAAGTAAAGCCTGTGGAATTGGCTGACCTGTTTGATAGTGTTTAGCGTAGTGGCTTACAACCTGAGGCCAAGCAGCCCACATTTCATTTACTTGAGATGGAAATTCAACGAAGTCACGAGGCACATTGGTTCCTGCGAATGTTGGGTATTTAACATGAGAGAACATGCCGTGTAAGGCGTGACCAAATTCATGGAATAGGGTTGTTACCTCATCAAACGTTAGCAAGGTAGGCTGTCCTGCTGCTGGCTTAGGAATGTTGTGGTGGTTAGCGACCACAGGATGTGTATTAAGTAAGAATGATTGGGTGGTGTACTCATTCATCCATGCGCCGCCTTGTTTTGAAGCACGTGAGTAGAAATCTTCCATGAAGAGAGCGAGTGATGTTCCGTCTTTATCGAAGACTTCAAAGACACGTACATCAGGATTGTAGACAGGTAGGTCGTGACGTTCTACAAACGAAAGACCATACAGTTCATGGGCTGCATAGAAAACACCATCCGTTAATACGTGGTTTAATTCAAAATAAGGCTTTAATTGAGATTCATCAAAAGCGTATTTAGCTTTGCGTACTTTTTCTGAGTAGTAAGCCCAGTCCCAAGCGGCGAGTTGGAAGTTGCCGTGCTCAGAATCGATCATCTTTTGTAGTTCAGCTGCTTCTTTTTTAGCATTTGCTACAGCTGGTGGTGCTAATTGAGCTAACAGTTTATTTACCGCATCTACTGTTTTTGCTGTTTCCGTTTCAATCTTGTAAGCAGCATGGCTAGGATAGCCGAGTAGTTCTGCTTGTTCTGCACGTAGTTCAACAATACGAACCAGCGTTTTTTGATTATCAAAAGCACCACCGCGCGTACCACGTGCTAGAGATGCCTTCATTAGGCGCTCACGTGTAGAGCGATTCTTTAACTGTGATAAGAAGGGTTGTCCTGTGGTATTTAAAATGTGAACGATATATTTTCCTGGATGGCCTTCTTCTTTAGCGAATGCTGCAGCGGAAGCAATTTGGTCACTGCTTAAACCGTCTAATTCAGCAGCAGAATCTAAAATAATTTCAGAAGCATTTTTTTCTTTTAATACGTTTTGTCCAAATTGTGCAGTTAGGGTAGCTAGTTCTGCATTAATTTGCTTAATCTTCTCTTGCTGAGCGTCATTTAATTTAGCTCCTGCACGAACAAAGTCTTGTTCGTAACGTTCCACTAAACGAATGGATTCAGCGTCTAAGTTAAGCTTAAACCGATTTTCGTATAGGCTGTGAACGCGTGCATAGAGTGCTTTATTTAAATAGATTGAGTCTTGGTGAGCAGAGATTTTTGAAGCTACGTCTTTTTCAGTTTCATCAATGATAGGGTCGGTGTTCGCTCCTGAAAGATTGAAGAAGGTTGTTGATACACGATTGAAATCTTTGCCTGCCTTTTCTTGTGCTATGATCGTATTTTCAAACGTAGGGGAATCTGGGTTATTTGCGATAGCTTCAATTTCTTTGGAGTGTCTTTCCATTGAAATTTTAAAAGCAGGGGCAAAATCAGTACTCTTAATTAAATCAAAACGAGGATACTGATACTGAAGTGTACTTTCAGTAAGCAGAGGATTTTCTGCTTTTACTTGAGCTGTCTGCAGACCAATTCCTATCAAGGTAATTGCAGTGCAGAGTAGCAGTCTTGGGGTAAGGTTAGTCATATGAGAATGCATGGTTTAACATTAGGTTAAAAATAAGTACCTAGGCAACTGGTAAGGTGCCTGATTTTTCTCTTAAAAGCAGTGCTGTATTGCCTCTTAGCGCATTATGCACCTAGAGTAATAGCCATGGTTACTATTACTGGAGTCTATGAAGGCGGTTTACATTGTAATGCTAAGCATGGTCCGTCTGGTACCGTTATTTCAACGGACGCACCTAGAGATAATCAAGGTAAAGGGGAGGCTTTTTCTCCAACGGATCTAGTAGCTACGGCTCTAGCAACCTGCATCGTCACGACGATGGCTTTAGTTGCGCGTAAACACGGTGTTGAACTTGATGGTATTCGCTATGAAGTAACTAAAGAAATGACCGCGAGTGCTCCACGGAAAATTGCGCGTCTAGTGGTTAAGTTATGGATGCCGCAGTCTGCTAAATTGCTACCTGAGGGATTAATGCAAACGACTGCTAAGAATTGTCCTGTGCATATTAGTTTAGCATCAGACGTAGAAAAAGTAATTGAATTTAACTGGGCTTAAAATCGATTATTTTATACTCGAAGCTAGCGGTAAGTTATAGGTCGTATCAAATTTAAGCGTAATAAATCGATTATAAAACAGGGTGATGTGAAGTATTCCGGTGGACTTTGTTTTAGGTATAACTTCGCCTTTTACTGATCTTACACGTCCATCTAAGCGGGTGGCTGTTCCCTTAAATAATATGGCTTGAAGATTAGCGAGTTTTTGCAGTTCACTTTCGGGTATAGGAATACGCAATATTCCCGTTTCACTATAAAAGGAAAAAGGACTTACCTCCGCTTTGTAGGAAGCCGTATACGCACTTCCTTGTCTTAAAAAACTCGATGGAGTTAATGTAACATTGGCTATTTGAAACCACTTGGTGACAGCTGTAACATCAACTTGGTTAAATTCAGAGAGCTTTTGGCATAACCCTTCATTTATGAAAGCGAAGCCTAGGAGGCTCACAAAGATTATGCGTTTAAAGAAAAGACCCATAAACGATTAGTTATGCCTAGATGGGACCTAAATTCAAAGTAAATATCTCGTTGCGCCACAGGGCATTTACGGGTCAAATGGCTGTTATATGGCAAAGTCTAAGCAAGTCACATGGGGTGGTCGTTTTTCAGCAGCACCAGCTGAACTCATGCTTCAATTTAGCGAATCCGTATCCTTTGATAAACGGTTAGCTCCCTTCGATATTGCTGGAAGTAAAGCCCATGCTGCCATGCTAGCGCATGTAGGTATCTTATCGAAAAAAGAAGCAAAGGCGATTTCGGCAGGTCTAGACCGTATTCATAAAGAAATCGTAGAAGGTACGTTTAAGTGGAGTGTCGCTCTTGAAGACGTGCACATGAATATCGAGCAAGCGCTCACAAAACGTGTACCTGCCGCAGCTAAATTGCACACCGGTAGAAGTCGTAATGACCAAGTAGCAACGGATATTCGTTTATTTTTAAAAGATGCCTGTGCAAAACTAAGTGCTAAATTAAGACTTGCTCAAATTGAGATTCTTGCGGCTGCTGAAAGAAATTTAGGCGTTATCATTCCTGGTTATACCCATCTGCAACGGGCTCAGCCTGTTTATATTTCTCATCATTTTCTTGCCTGGGTAGAAATGTTGCAGCGCGATATCGTTCGTTTAAATGATGTTTCAAATCACGCTAATGTATGTCCATTAGGATCTGGTGCTATTGCAGGCACTACGCTTCCTCTTAACAGAGAATACACGGCTAAACTACTTGGTTTTGTGGACAAGAAAGGTAAGCCGCAGGTAACGCATAATTCCATGGACGCGGTCTCTGACAGAGATCTGTGTTTAGAATTTGCATCCGCTTGTGCAATTGCTGGAGTGCATTTTTCACGTATCGCAGAAGACCTCGTTATCTGGAGTAGTGCAGAATTTGGATTTGTTCAAATATCGGATGCTTTCTCAACGGGTTCTTCCTTAATGCCTCAAAAGAAGAATGCAGATTCATGTGAATTACTCAGAGGTAAATCAGCGCGTCTGCAGGGTAATCTCCATACCTTACTCACCCTTATGAAAGGGTTACCTCTTACCTACAACCGTGATATGCAGGAGGACAAGCAGCCGCTTTTTGATAGCTTAGATCAGACTCTAATATGCAGTGAGGTACTTGCTGGCGTCGTCTCAGGACTGCGTGTTAACGCAAGAAAATGTAGAGACGCAGCAAAAGATCCTGCGCTACTAGCGACAGACCTCGTGGATCATCTCGTACGCAGTGGAGTAGCGTTTAGGGATGCGCATCACGCTGTTGGGCATATTGTAGCTTTAGCTGAAAAACAAGGCGTGGCTCTTGATAAATTATCGACTGATGATGTTCTAAAGATCAATAAGCGCTTTGGAAAAAATTGGGCATCCATTTTTAATCTCGAGCATGCAATGCAGGCTCGTAAAGGAACGGGTATGCCAAGTCATCGTAATGTCGTATCTGAAATTAAACGGTGGGCTTCGCTTTTTTCCTAAGGCTTGAGTACAACTCCAACGATTCACGTTTTATCCGACACAGTAGCTAATCAAATCGCTGCTGGTGAGGTAATCGAACGTCCAGCCGCTGTAGTAAAGGAGCTGCTAGAAAATGCACTCGATGCCGGTGCAACACGTATTGATATAGAATTTAGGCAAGCGGGTAGAGAGTATATACGTATCGAAGACAATGGCTGTGGGATGAACCGAGAGGATGCCTTGCTATCGCTTCAAAGGCATGCAACGAGTAAAATATCACTCACAAAAGATTTAGATAAATTGCACAGCTACGGGTTTAGAGGAGAAGCGATTCCATCAATTGCAAGTATCTCTGATTTTATTCTCGAAACCAAATCAGATGATAATTCACCAGGGACCCATGTGCATGTGGACGCAGGTAAAGTTCTCCATGTAAGAGACTGCGGTAGAGCTGTAGGAACGACAATAGAGGTTTCTCATTTATTTCATTCAGTACCAGCGCGTCGTAAATTCTTGAAAACAGATACGACTGAAGCAGCTCATATTATACAGACGGTACGTTTGTATGCACTGGCTCGTCCCGATGTAGCTTTTAGTTTAAAAGAAGATACAAAATTTATTATTAGGTCTGCTGTATGTTCTCATTTAAAAGACAGAGCGAGTGAAGTGCTTGGTGGGGCTAGTGTTAAAACGATGCTCGATCTTAATTATGAAGATGAAGGAGTTAAATTATCGGGATTAATCGCATTGCCGGCTGATAGTAAAGCGAGTCGTCACGATATGCTTACCTTTGTAAATGGTAGACCTGTAGATAGCCGCACTTTGAATTTTGCGATCACAGAAGCCTACAGTGCTTTTTTGGTAAAAGGAAAATATCCTCAGGTCGTTTTATTTCTAACCTGTGATCCTTCAGGTGTAGATGTGAATGTTCACCCGGCAAAACGGGAAATTAAATTTAAAGAAGATAATCGCATACGATCGGTCGTGTTGCGGGCTATTTTAAGTGTATTAAAACGCTGGGCGGATCATAAAGTTCCGCAGCAAGTCGTTGGAGTTCCGGTTAGTAAGCTTTCGCTTGGTGAATTTAAAAATCCACTCACAAGCCTTGGAAGTTCTACACCTCAGGTCAGTGAAATCGCTCAGCCTTATGTACAAACGGATCCGACTCCTAAAGCGTTACCTGATTCGGTTGTAAAGGATGCTAACGTAAGTACGCGTATTCCGTGGAAGTACTTGGGTGCTAGTCAAACAGGCTATTTACTCTATGATACGCAGGTAGGAATTGTGGTATTGGACTATAAAGCTGCGTTAGAAAGAATTTGGTATGAGCGCATTTTAAATGAATGCATTTCGCAGCGTGTTCCAAGCCAAGCACTCCTTGTTTCACTTTCCTTAGATTTGGATCCAGTTAGTTCAGCCCTCCTTTTAGATCATAAAGCTGTGTTTGAGAGCTATGGTTTTATAATCGCCGAATTTGGCCGGCATTTTTATCGTATCGAGTCGGTGCCTGCTTGGCTTGAGGTGGGTGATGCTGAGCAATTTCTAAAAGATATGATAGCCGCTTTAAGAGAAGAAAATCTAACGAGTTTAGGGCTTAGCTTCATACAGGAGCATGTGGCTAAGATGGCAGCCTTAAAGCAAGTGGCAAAGGGAGTTGAGAGTAAAGATATTAAGCCGCAAGTCCTTATTGATGATTTATTTGCGACAAAAAAACCACTTATATCTCCTCGGGGAAGGCCGGTCTTTTTTGAACTAGATCAGGCCGAGTTAAATCGCCGATTTACGAGCCGTTAATGCACTATAGATTGGCTTTTTAGTGAAGGGTGTTTGAGATAGATATTCGGCACATTCACTGCTGTATAGATTACATATATGCCAACATCTGCTACGACTAAAGCTGCTTCAGGTTCAACTGCTTCATTAAATGATCAAGCTGAGGCTTTTAAGGCGCTTATCTTGCGTCACTTGATTTCAACGCTTGCACGCCCTGCAGATACAGCGACTTCACACGATTGGTGGATTGCAACCTCGCTAGCTATTCGCGATACGATTCATGACCGCTTAATACAAACGCAATCCGTACATAATGCTAAGAATGCGCGCCGTGTTTATTATTTTTCACTCGAGTATTTAATGGGTAGATTGTTTGAGAATAATCTACTCGCGAGCGGCTTGTCTGATGTAGCACATCAGGCGCTTAAATCCCTAGGTGTTGATTTTACTAAAGTAAGAGAAGCTGAAGTTGATATGGGACTTGGTAATGGTGGACTAGGGCGCTTAGCTGCATGCTTTTTGGATTCGATGGCGACCTTAGATTATCCATCTCTAGGCTATGGAATTCATTATGAATTCGGACTTTTTAAACAAGAGTTTGCGAATGGGCATCAAGTAGAATTTCCGGATCGCTGGATGCCGTTTGGTAATCCATGGGAAATTGTTCATCCAGAATTTTCTCAGGACGTTCACTTGTATGGTAGAGTCGTTAATATTTTTGATGACCAAGGAAATTCAAAGCCAAAATGGGTTGATTACAAAACTGTGATTGGTGTACCGCACGATATTCCAATCGCTGGCTATGGAACTAAGACTGTAAATCTGCTCCGTTTGTGGGCTTCACGGGCAAGTGAGGATTTCGATCTGAATATATTTAATTCAGGAAGTTATGTTGATGCTGTGCATGAAAAAGCCGTAGGTGAGACGATTTCAAAAGTTTTATATCCCAATGATAAAACGGAGAGCGGAAAGGAACTGCGTCTTGTTCAACAATACTTCTTTGTTGCTTGTTCATTAAGGGATCTCATTCGTAGGCACTTTAGAAATAAAAAGAATTCGTGGGATAATTTAAGCGAGAAGGCTGCAATCCAACTCAATGATACGCATCCTGCTGTGGCTGTAGCCGAACTTATGCGCATCTTAGTTGATGAAGAAGGAATCAGCTGGGAAAAGGCGTGGGGTATCACAACCAGAACATTTGCTTACACAAATCATACCCTTTTACCAGAAGCGCTAGAGAAGTGGGGCGTTCCGCTCTTTGAGCGTGTACTACCACGTCATCTTCAAATCATTTTTGAAATTAATGAACGCTTAATGACGTTATGTGAAACGAAGTGGCCAGGGGACATTGAGAAAAAGCGTATATGCTCACTCATTGAAGAGAATGGGCAGAAATATGTCAGAATGGCGAATTTGGCTGTTGTAGGTTCACACTCGGTGAACGGGGTTGCTGCATTGCATACGGCGCTTCTTCGTAAGCAATTATTCCCTGAATTTGATTCGCTGTATCCAAATAAATTCCAGAATAAAACAAACGGAATTACACCGCGCCGTTGGCTCTTAGAGTGTAATCCAAGACTAGCGCATCTTATTACGGAAACGCTCAAAGATCGTACCTGGCCGCGTGAACTAGATAAGTTAAAAAAACTAGAACAGCACGCGAGCGATAAGGCGTTCCAAAGAAAGTACATGGAGATTAAGCGCGCGAATAAAGTAGATTTAGCGGAAGTTATTTTCCAAGAATGTGCGATTTGTGTGTCTCCAGATAGCTTATTTGATGTGCAAATTAAGCGACTCCATGAATACAAACGTCAGCATCTTAATTTGCTACACATCATGGCGCTTTATCGCCGATTAATACAAAATCCAAACCTAGATATTGTACCACGTGTATTTATTTTTGCGGCAAAAGCTGCACCGGGTTACGATGTAGCGAAGAATATTATCCGTGCAATTAATGTAATTGGTGCCCGTATAAATGCGGATACGCGTATTAGTGATAAACTAAAAGTAGTCTTCTTGCCTAATTACCGCGTTTCACTTGCTGAAAAGATTATTCCAGCAGCTGATCTATCGGAGCAAATATCAACGGCTGGTAAAGAAGCCTCCGGTACCGGTAACATGAAACTCGCCTTAAACGGTGCTCTCACCATTGGTACCTTAGACGGTGCAAACGTTGAGATTTTAGAAGAGGTTGGAGATGATAATATCTTTATCTTTGGTATGACGGTTGACGAAGTAGAGGCATTAAAAGCCAAGGGTTATAACCCATGGGATTATTATAACCAAGATGAAGAATTGCGCGCTATACTTGATTGGTTAGGAAGTGATTATTGGACGCCGCAAGAGCAAGGGGCTTTTTCACAAGTACACCATAGCTTACTCAGTGGTGGTGATCCTTTCATGGTTCTCGCTGACTTTAGAGCATATAGCGATGCTCAGGCTAGAGTTGATCTTGCTTACCGTGATAAAGCTAAATGGGCACAGCAAACCATCCTCAATACTGCTCGTATGGGCAAATTCTCAAGCGATAGGTCAATTCATGAGTATGCAAAAGATATCTGGAAACAGACCGCTGTTTCTATAGAGTAATAACCGTTCTATGGTTACCTCACCTCGCTTATCTCGTATCTTACCCATTCTTTCCTGTTTTCTAGCTTTAGCTGGTATGGCTAAAGCTGAGGAAATGAAACCTGGGATCATTTACGATATGGGGGGAAAGTTTGATCACTCATTTAACCAATCGGCTGCAGAAGGTGTAGATAAGTTCACCAAAGAAACAGGAATTAAATGTTTTGAGTTTGAGTTAACGAATGATGCACAGCGCACGCAGTACATGCGTCAGTTGGTTCGTCACGGCGTTAATATTATTGTAGCGATTGGATTTAATCAGACATCAGCCGTTGATGAAATGGCACGTGAATTTCCTAAGGTGCGTTTTGTTATTGTGGATGGAACCGTTAATTTACCAAACGTTCAGTCGATTAATTATAAAGAACAACAATCCTCCTATTTGTGCGGAATGGCAGCAGCACTTTCTTCTAAGACGCACAAAGTTGGTTTTGTAGGCGGAATGGACATTCCGCTGATTCGTAAATTTGCGCTAGGCTATACAGCGGGTGTTCATGCGGTTGATCCAAATACACAAGTAATTGTTAATATGACAGGAACAACTCCTACCGCGTGGCACGATCCAATTCGCGGTGCTGAATTAGCGAAGAGTCAATTTGGACAAGGCGTGGATGTCGTATTTCATGCGGCTGGAAACACGGGTCTTGGGGTGATGCAAGCAGCTAAAGATGCAGGGCTTTTAAGTATTGGCTGCGATAAGAATCAAGACGGAGTACAGCCAGGTAGTGTTCTTACTTCCTGTGTTAAACGTGTGGATGTCGCCGTTTATACAGCCTTCATGGATGCAAAAAATAATGCATGGAAAGCGGGTTCTAAGGAGCTGGGTCTTGAGTGTGATGGAGTGGGTTATAGTATCGATGAATATAACCGCTCTTTAATTACTCCAGCTATGGAAGCCCGTTTAAACCAAGCTAAAGCAGATATTATTTCAGGTAAGATTAGTGTTCCGGAGTATAAGTGATGGATAAATCAACGCATGCTTTAGAGCTGCGCGGAGTGCAGAAGCGCTTCGGTTCTATTTATGCGAATAAATCAGTAGATCTGTGTGTTAGTCATGGATCTATACACGGTATCGTTGGGGAAAATGGTGCAGGCAAATCAACCCTGATGCATGGAATTACCGGGTTTTATCCAATCGATGGCGGAGAAATACGTGTTAACGGAAAGCTTCACGTATTTAAATCTACAAAAGACTCACTCGCAGCGGGTATTGGTATGGTGCATCAGCATTTTATGCTCGTTGAGTCGCTGAGCGTATTAGAAAATATAGTGTTAGGTGTAGAAAGAGGCTTTTTACTTAAACAGGGGCTTAAGCATGCACGCTCAGAAATTACTCAAATTATTAAGAACTATGGTTTAGAGGTACCACTTGATACGAAGGTATCAGAATTAGGCGTGGGTATTCAGCAGCGTGTTGAAATTTTAAAAGCTTTGTACCGCGGGGCTGATATTTTGATTTTAGATGAGCCTACGGCAGTCTTAACGCCACTTGAAGTAGAGGACTTATTTAAATTTTTACGTAATTTAAAACATCAGGGTAAAGCGATTTTATTAGTTACCCATAAATTGAAAGAAATCATGGCGGTAACAGATGAAGTTACTGTCATGAAGCAAGGTGAGGTGGTTTTAAATGTGAAGACGAGTCAAACGTCAGCGTCACACCTTGCAGAGTGTATGGTTGGTAGACCTGTTTTACTTAATGTAAAACGTAGTGCAGGAAACCGTGGAGAAAAAATCCTGCGACTTGATCAGGTAAGCCTTCGTGATAGTGATGGGGTTAACCGACTTAGTGAAGTGTCACTCGACTTGTACGCAGGTGAAATTGTAGGTGTAGCTGGCGTAGCCGGTAACGGACAGTCTGAGTTACTTGGTGTGTTATCTGGATTAGATTCACCGAGCGAAGGTAAAGTGCTTTGCAGAGATAAAACGCTATCAAACTGGATAGACATTACGCATGATAAGAACGGTCCTTCTTTGCGGCGTAAGCTTGGAATTTCTCACGTTCCAGAAGATAGACTCAAATTTGGTGTGGTAGCGAGTATGACTGCCGAGGATAATATACGCTTAGGCTATCATGGACGTACTAAATCAGATAGTCTATTCACGAATCCTGATCGCATCACGGAAATCTGCCAAAGCTTAATGAATCAGTGGGATATTAGGCCTGTTATGCCTAAACAACCGCTGGAATCTTTTTCGGGAGGAAATCAGCAAAAGCTTGTGATGGCTCGTGAAATGAATGCGGCTCCACGTGTATTACTGATTGGTCAACCAACCCGTGGTGTAGATATTGGTGCGATCGAAATAATACATAAGCGTTTACTCGAACTACGAGATATGGGGGTTGCTATACTCCTAGTATCGGTTGAGTTAGAAGAAATTTTATCTCTCTCTGATAGAATTTTGGTGATGAATGCAGGTAGAATTACCGGAGAAGTGTCATCCAGTGAAGCGAGTGAGCAGGGACTGGGGCTTCTCATGGCGGGTATCGCTAAAGAGGGGAAAGGCGACCCACAATGAATCATTTAAAGACGAAATATTACTCCTTAATTGAGCCAGTCTTTCTGCCTGCGCTAAATCTTTTTCTCGCACTTATTATTTCGAGCATAGTTATTCGACTGATTGGAGAAAGTCCTCTGAAAGCACTTCACGTTATCTGGCAAGGTTCACTAGGATCAGGTGAGGGAATAGGTTATACATTATTTTATACAACGAATTATATTTTTACAGGTCTTGCTGTAGCGATAGCTTACCATGCAGGGTTATTTAATATAGGTGGAGAAGGGCAGGCTTATGTAGGAGGTTTAGGTATAGCGTTAGCTGGTTTATTTTTTGGTGCGCTACCTATGTGGTGCGTCGTTGGGCTAGGTATTGTGTTAGGAGCTTTATTTGGTGCCTTGTGGGCAGCTGTACCGGCTTGGCTACAAGCGTACAAAGGAAGTCATATCGTCATCACGACGATCATGTTTAACTTTATTGGCTCATCACTCATGACATGGATTTTAGTGAGTGTTTTACGGCAAGCTGGTCAGCAAGCTCCAGAAAGTCGTCAGTTTGCTAGCACAGCTTTTTTACCTTCGCTAAAAGGTTTATTCTTAACATGTGGAATCGATGTTGGTCAAAGCCCCGTGAATGCTGCTTTGATAATCGCTTTACTATTTGCCGTTTTAGTTTGGGTTTTACTCTGGAGGACACGTTTTGGTTATGCACTACGCGTTGTGGGTATTAATCCAAGTGCGGCACGCTATGCTGGAATTTCGCCTGCATCGATGATGTTTAGTGCGATGCTCATATCGGGTGCCTTATCTGGTTGTCTTGGTCTTAATGAACTCATGGGTTCTCAGCATCGCTTAACCTTAGACTTTCCTGCAGGAGCAGGTTTTATTGGAATCGCTGTTGCCCTCATGGGACGCAATAATCCAGTCGGTATTTGTATCGCTTCATTACTCTTTGGTATTTTGGTACAAGGCGGAGGTGAGCTTGCTTTTGAGATGCCGCATATTAGCCATGCCTTGGTTGTAGTTATTCAAGGACTCGTTATTCTCTTCTGCGGTGCGCTTGAGCAATTGTTTAAGAAACCGCTACGCCGACTCTTTATAAACGAACCATGATGTTAACTTATTATACGTTTATAATCTTACTGCTTGCTGCAACAGTGCGCGTGGCGACGCCGCTCATTCTTGCCTCATTTGCTGGTCTATATAGTGAACGATCTGGTGTCGTGGCTCTTGGTTTAGAAGGTATGATGTTAGGTGCTGCCTTTGGCTCAGGTTGCGCAGCTGCTTTATATCACTCTGCGTGGATAGGATTAATGGTTGGGATACTTGTTTCTGTATTTATTGCATTTATTTTTTCCTACGTCTGCGTTTTTAAACATGGAAATCAAGTCGTAGCAGCGATTGCACTTAATATTTGTATTTCGGGATTAGCTCCTACCTTGGCCTTAGCTTGGTTTAATGAAGGAAATCAAACTCCAGTTTTAACTGAACCAAATCAGCGCTTTTTAGATATCAGTTTACCCTTTTCCTATTTATTTAAAAAACACCCCTTTCCTGGACTCATATACTCGGATGTGATCAGTGGGCATAGTGTAATTCTCTATATGGCAATGGTGCTAGTGCCAGTGAGTGCCTTTATTCTTTATAAGACTCGATTCGGTTTACGTATTCGTGCTGTGGGTGAAAATCCTCATGCTGCTGATACAGCTGGCATATCTGTTAAACGTATCAGAACGCAGGCTATTATGATATCGGGTGTTTTAAGTGGTGTAGCGGGCACGTATTTAGCGATAGCAGCCGGTTCTGGCTTTATTCCTGATATGACAGCCGGAAAAGGTTATTTAGCTTTAGCGGCACTTATTTTTGGAAATTGGAAACCGTACCGCGCTTTAAGTGCTTGTTTACTGTTTGCTTTTACCGATTCTCTTGCGACTCGTTTACAGGGGGTCGATTTGCCGGTGGTTGGTGTTATACCCGTTCAGTTTATCATGGCTCTACCGTACGTGATTACAGTCCTTTTACTAGCGGGTTTTGTAGCAAGACCTGAACCACCGAAGTCGATCGGGATACCTTACATCAAAGAAAGTTGAAATATATGACACACGAAGAGCGACTAAAAACATATCTTGGAAAAAAACCCGTGAGTCATGCGAGTTTTATAGCAAAATCAGCGACCGTGGTTGGAGATGTGGTTCTGGGTGAAGCAAGTAGTGTGTTCTACGGAGCTGTTCTGCGTGGGGATATTAATGAAATCCGCGTGGGTAAAGGTACGAACATACAAGACAATGCTGTCATTCATCACGCAGATGCTTACGGCGCTTATATAGGTGATTATTGCACCATTGGTCATTCAGCGATCATTCACGCTTGTACGATTGGAAATGAATGTCTTGTTGGTATGGGTGCCGTGATTCTAGACGGAGCTGTTATTGCGGATCAGTGCATTATCGGTGCAAATAGTCTCGTTTCACAGCGATTTACATGTCCGCCACGTTCCATGGTGTATGGATCTCCTGCTAAAGTGATTCGGTCATTAACCGATGAGGAAGTCGCTTTTTTAAAGGCATCTGCAGTAAAATACATGGAAGTTGCGAAAGCGCATGCTTCTCTAGGATAAATTACTTGAGACGCGATTTGATATAAGGAGCGGTTGGGCTTTGCTTATCTTTTAATAGACCTGCTAAATTTCCTTGGTACAGAAGTTTACCACCTAATGGACCGCCTGTAGGACCCATCTCTATGATGTAATCAGCTTCTGCGAGTAGATCGCTGTTGTGTTCAATGACACACACGGTGTGGCCTTGTTCTACTAACGCGTGCAGAAGATGAATAAGTTTTTCGCAGTCACTTAAATGTAAGCCAATCGTTGGCTCTTCAAGTAAGTATAAGTTCGTTGGCGTCGTTCCGCGGCGTGCATCATTGAGTGTTGCTAAGCCTTGAGAAAGTTCTGTGACAAGTTTTAAGCGCTGTGCTTCACCACCTGATAGTGTAGGAGAACTTTGTCCAAGTGTTAAGTAGCCAAGTCCACAGTCGACCATCAGTTTGCATACTTCGCGTAGATGTGTGTGAAAGTCAAAGAAGCTCATGGCTTCTTCAAAGGTAAGCTGAAGGACTTCACCTATACTCTTAGACTTCCATTTGATTTCTGATAATTCTGAACTGTAGCGAAGGCCGTGACATTCATCACACGGTAAATACGTATCGGGCATGAAAGCCATTTCATGTTTGATTCGTCCTGCGCCTTCACAGGTTGGGCATCGACCTAAGTTTGTATTAAATGAAAAACGTGATGCTGTGTATCCGCGTAATTTTGCTTCAGGAATGGTAGCGAAGAATTGGCGAATGGTATCGAAAATACCTAAGTAAGTTGCCGGAGTAGAGCGTGGTGTTTTGCCGATTGGGGACTGATCAACTACAATTACAGAACGAAGTGTTTTTAATCCGGTTAGTTCTTTGAAAGGTACATTTGAGTGAGTGCCCTCAGAAATGAAACTTTCTGTCTTAGCGAATGCACTTCCCGTGATAGAATCTTTTTTAGCTTTGAGCGCTTCAGCTACAGCCGGCGCTAAAATATCACAAAAGAGCGTTGATTTTCCTGCACCACTTGGACCTGCAATCATAACAAGCCTTGCGAGTGGTAAAGTTAAATTAAGATTTTTGATATTTCTAAAGTTTACTTGGTTTAAATGAATCCAGCCGCGTTTGTCTTTAGAGTCAGGGAGTGTGCGGTATGCATTCCGAATTGGATGGTTTATGCCTTTTGCCAAAAATACACCAGTGAGTGATTTATCACACTGTTTTATATGTTTAGGTGTACCTTGTGCTAGGATTTCTCCGCCATGAATTCCAGCAGCAGGTCCAAGGTCAATGATATGATCGGCGTGTTCCATGAGTTCATCGTCATGTTCTACGACGAGCAGCGTATTTCCCTTAGCTTGCAGCTCTTTGAGCGTTTTAATTAAACGCGTGTTATCACGTGCATGCAGTCCAATGCTTGGTTCATCAAGGACATAAAGTACACCTGATAGATTTGATCCTAGTTGTGCAGCTAAACGTATGCGCTGAGCCTCTCCACCAGAAAGTGTTTCCGTTGATCTATCTAAAGCCAAATAATCCAGGCCTACACGTTCAAGAAAAGCGAGACGCTCTTCAATTTGTGGAACGATATCTTGAACAATGAGTTTACCGCGCGCGTCTAATGTTAATTGTCTAATTAACGAACACACTTCATCTGGTGTTTTTGCGAGGAGTTCAGGAAGAGATAAGGTCGGTTTGTTTTTAAAGCTCAGTTTTACAGCACGTGAGATGCGGTTAAGTCGTGTTCCGTGGCATTCTGGGCACAGTTCTCCAGAATCAGAAAGTTCTTCTGAATCTATTCCGTATTCTCTGAGGTAGGCTTGATCTTCATCTTCATCCTCAGTGTCTAACATCCAAGGGTAAATACGTCCATGACCTCGACACGCTGGGCACCAACCCTGAGGAGAGTTGAAGGAGAAGTGCTTTGGATCTAATTCGGGAAATGATTCACCGCTTTCTTTGTCGGTACGCGTCGTTGAAAAATAAGATAATATTTTTCCAGGATGGGAGAGGATAAAGCAGGTGCCTTTACCTAAGCTCAGTGCTTTGATGAGTACTTCGCTTAGCTCTTTTTTTGAAAAGTCATTTTTAAGGTCACAGAGGATAACTTCGATATCGTGTTCTTTATAGCGATCTAGTTTTTCGAAAGCGCCCGGTTTAACGACTTTCTTATCCGCACGCATGAGTGGGTAGCCTTGTTTACTGATCCAATCCGCAATAGGCTGATGGTGACCCTTTCTACTGCGAATAAGTGGAGCACACAGGTACAGGTGTTTTGCTTTTTTAGCCTCGGGTGACTTAAGGGAATTAAAAAATAAATCCTGTAAGGCTTCTGGTTTAAGAGGGATTACTTCTCGGCCGGTCTCGGGATGGTATTGAATACCAAGACGTGCATAGAGTAAGCGTAAGTACTGGGCTACTTCAGTTATGGTTGCGACCGTTGATTTTCTAGATCCGCGTGTGATACGTTGTTCAATCGCTACGGTTGGAGGAATTCCTGTTAGGCGATCAAGATCTGGGCGTGGTAACTGTTCTACAAATTGCCGAGCATAGGATGACATCGATTCCATGAATCTGCGTTGTCCTTCTGCAAAAATAAGATCGAAAGCTAAAGTAGACTTTCCAGAACCTGATACGCCCGTTACCACAGTCAAGGTGTGGTGAGGAATAGTAAGTGAAATATTCTTTAGATTATTTTCTCTCGCTCCCGAGAGGGTAATTGCATGAACACGTTCGATAGGTGTCTCAGATTCACTGACTTGACCTGATTCGCCGTGGGATATCTCTAGGCTTAGGGCCTTCTTTAAGAATTTAGCTGTTTGTGTTGGTGCTTGAGCAACAACTTCAGGTGGTCCTTCTGCGATTACTTTACCTCCATGGGCACCTGCTTCAGGTCCAATTTCAATAATCCAATCTGCGGATTTGAGAACATCACTATTATGTTCGATAACAATAATACTGTGTCCTTGATCTACGAGACTTTGAAGCACCCCGATAAGTGTTTTAACGTCATGGCGGTGTAAGCCTGTGGTTGGTTCATCCAGTAATATAATTGCGCCTGATTTCGGTGCTGCTTCACCCGCGTAGCCACCTAAGTAACGTATTAATTTAAGACGCTGTGCTTCACCGCCACTGAGTGTATTAATTGGCTGCCCTAATTTTAAATAACCAAGTCCAACTTCAATTAATCCAGCTAAACGGGAACGTATATTCTCCTGATCTCTGAAGAAATGATACGCATCGGTGATGGGAGTATCCAGTAAATCAGCAATGGATTTATCCTGATAGGTGAATGCTAAAATGTGTGGCCTAAACCGTTTGCCATCACAAACAGGGCAGGGAACGAAAACATCTGAAAGAAATTGCATCTCAATACGCTCAAACCCTAGACCCGCACAGTGAGGGCATCGTCCGTCGCCCGCGTTAAAAGAAAAATCACTCGCAGTACAACCCGCTGCTTGAGCAGCAGGAGTCTCAGCATAGAGTTCTCTTATTAATTCCCAAGCACCTGTATATAGGGCAGGGTTAGAACGTGGGGTGCGGCTTAGTGGCGATTGATCGACAAATACTAAATCCGTGTACGGGGTATCACAAATAATAGAACCAATCTGAGCAGGATCTTCAGCGAGTTGATGCTTTTGTGTAACGAGTCCCTGATATATAACATTATCAAGAAGGGTTGATTTACCAGAGCCTGATACGCCGCTTAAACACACAAATTTTTTAAGCGGTATTTTAAAACTCAGATCTTTAATATTATGCTTAGTAACGTGATTAAACCTAAGCCAGTCTTCGTGTTCTTTCACAGATCGTCTCTGGCTAGGTAGCGCTATCTGTTTTTCACCCGAAAGATAAGAACCTGTGATACTTTTTTTATCTTTGAGTAGCTTTGGTATACTCCCTTCAAACACAATATGACCGCCTTTGGAGCCTGGCTCTGGTCCTACTTCAATGACGTGGTCAGCAGCGCGAATCATCGCTTCATCGTGTTCGACAATAATAACCGTGTTACCAATCGTTGTGAGAGAACGAATGATATGAATTAAGTTGTCTACGTCACGGGGATGAAGTCCGACACTTGGTTCATCGAGAACAAAAAGCGTATCTACAAGGGATGTACCTAAGCAGGATGTTAGATTTACGCGCTGTACTTCACCGCCTGAAAGTGTACGAGAACTCCGGTCGAGCGTGAGGTATCCTAAACCAACTTCTTTTAAGTAGCGAAGTCTTACTAAAATAGACTCGAGTGCTAAATCTTTAGCTTGTGGATTTGGGTTAGAAGTTAATCTAGCTTTAGAACTGCGACTTAACTTTTCATAAAGGTCACTTACCGGGACTGAATATAACTCAGGGAGTGTGAGTGATTCCCATTTCCAACAGAGTGATTCAGGTTGAAGACGTGCTCCCTTACAATCAGGGCATAGGTTATATGCACGGTAACGTGAGAGGAACACTCTCACGTGCATTTTGTAGGTGGTTTTTTCGAGCCAACGGAAAAATCCTTTTACGCCGTACCAGTACTTAGGCCATTCCTTATTATTTTCCTCTCCATAGCCTGGCTCTCCTTCGATGATAAACGTTTTTTGTTCTTCGGTAAGTTCTGCGAAAGGAATGTTAGTCGGAATTTTCTTTCGTTTCGTGAATACTTTTAGGTCTTCTTTCGATGAAGAGTACACTTCCCCTTCCCAGCACTTAAGTGCTCCGTCATCAATAGAAAGGGACTGATCTGGAATAGCTAGGCGAAGATCTAACTCTATGATTCGTCCAAACCCGCGGCATTTAGGACACGCACCTAAAGGAGAATTAAATGAAAAAAGACTCGGGGACGAGGCTCTAAAAGTTCTACCGGTTTTAGGTGAATGAAGACCTTTTGAAAAATGTCCTACGTGTTTAAACGTGCGTGATTTATCGTTACGGGTACTTTCCTCAAAGTAGTGAACATGGTTTGAGCCAAATTGAAAGCATGTCTCGGTCGCCTCAATGAAACGATTTTTTATCTCTGGTTTTAAGGTGAGGCGGTCTTGAGCGACATATAACGTCGTCGTGTTTTTAAGTAGATCCTTATTATTATCGATTAACTCATCAAGGCGTGCCTCGGTGGGTGAATCG
The DNA here is from genome assembly GCA_036824825.1 of Opitutaceae bacterium. Taxonomy (GTDB): domain Bacteria; phylum Verrucomicrobiota; class Verrucomicrobiia; order Opitutales; family Opitutaceae; genus Palsa-1447. The sequence continues at coordinate 10,765 of DAISZL010000013.1, read as the reverse complement.
TTTTCGTTCTCAACTAAGAGGCAACGCAGGTAACCTTGCGCTTTTAAATTTGTAACAATTTCTTTCCAGGAAATTTTTTCTGGTTTTGAAATTTTAAAAAAAACAATGAGTGTCTTGTTTAGAAATACAGGTTCTAATTTAGTCCAAATCGTATGAGGATTATCATCTTCAACTTTTTCGTGCGTGATAGGATCAAAACACTCGGCAACATGACTAAACCAAACCTTAAAATAGTCAGTTAATTCAGTCATCGTTCCCACAGTTGAGCGGGACGTCTTAACCGTGTTCGTTTGTTCAATCGCAATAGACGGACGAATATTTTCTACGGAATCAACGGCAGGTTTTGCTAAGAGATCAAGAAATTGGCGTGTGTATGCGCTGAATGTTTCAACATATCTACGTTGGCCTTCTGCATGAAGTGTCTCGAAAACAAGAGAACTTTTACCTGCACCACTGAGTCCGGTGACGACCGTGAACTTTCCAAGTGGAATATCTAAATCAAATCCTTTTAGGTTGTTTTGCCGTACGCCTTTTAAGCGTATTGCATCGGCTTTTGATTGAGAAGTGCTTGAAGGTGATTTCGCCACAGGTATACGGGCATCTAAAGAGTAACAATTGTCAACTGAGGTAGGTCGTTTTGTTACTTTTTTAACAAGTTTTTAAATAAGGTAAGATAACGCTCAACTTGTTTTTCTGAATCAAAACGCTCGCGGGCAAATGTGCGTGCTAGTTGGGAGCGTTCCTTCTTCTCTTCAGGTGTGCTGGAGGCTAATTCAAGGATTTTGTCTTTAAATGCAGAAATGTTGTCACGGTCTATGATCCATCCTGTTTTACCTGGCACCATACTTTCTTGAATTCCTTGTGCTGGATAAACAATGGATGGAAGACCATGGGCTTGTGCTTCGATGAGGAAATTAGAGAGCGATTCCCTTTCAGAAGCATGTACTGCGATATCGGAGAGTGCGTAGAGCTCTGTTGGGTCGGAGTGAAAGCCGCTAAAGATTACGCGCTCACTTAGATTTTTACTCGCAGCGATACGCTCGCACGCATGTCGTTCGGGGCCATCACCGACCAGTACGAGTTTCCAATCGAGATCTTTCGGGAGTGTTGCTACAATTTTAATGAGATCACGTTGTCTTTTCTCAGGTCTAAACATTGCAACGCAAACAAGAATCAATGTGTTTTCTTTAGCTCCTACATTTTTTCTTAAATCTAGATTATGCGGTGTTTCATCAGCAGGTCTAAAAACAAGCGAATTATAGATAACCGTAATTTTTTCGCTTGGTAGATTGAGGGATTGGATGATTCGCTCTTTCGTATCTTCGCTATTAGCGACTACGGCCTTAACGGCTTTAAGCGATTCTCTAAATAAGTAAGGCAGTGGTTTACCAGTTCTTAAGGTACCAATCACAACACAGCCGGGTAGTGCTTTCTGAATTATACCAGCATAACAATTAGCCATCCTACCGTGGCAGAGAATAATATCTGGATTAATCTTTTTTACTGCCCGTGTTAATCCTAAGGCTAGCCAGTCTAGTCCTGTATCGAAGGACTGTAGGTGAACATGGTTTGGCTCAAAGAGGGTTTCATCATGTAAATGCTCTAAAATTCCGCCAGGTCTAAAGGTAAGAAGTGTCGTATCGTGGCCATGCCTATGAAATGCACGCGCTAGGTACACCGATTGTCGTTCGGTTCCTCCGCTTCGTAGGTGGTCTTGGATTACGATTATTTTCATTGCATGCCCGTACAGTAGGCCGAAACTTAAGCTAGTAATGCAAACAGGATTTTTTCAACTCATGTTTCGTTGGCTAGGTTTAACCCTAGGTGTAGCCCTTGCCACCCGGTTAATTCCAGGGATTCATTGTGACGACGCTTTTACCCTATTTTGCGTCGCTGCTGTACTTGGCATACTTAATTCGCTGCTTAAGCCAATTATGGTGCTTTTTGCCCTTCCTTTTATCGTTCTTAGCTTAGGACTGGGTATGGTTGTCATTAATGCACTGCTATTTATGTTGGCAGGGAGGCTTGTTGAAGGCTTTCACGTAAATGGCTTTCTTTCGGCAGTGGGTGGGGCGGTTGTGCTGAGTGTAACTAACCTTATTTTGAGCCGTTTTAATGCTAAGACCTCACCTCCAAGTAAGCCTACTAAACCTAAGCCAGATAGTGATGTTATCGATATTTAAGGCCTTTTAAGCCTAATTATTTACATTTGACGGTTTTACTAGGTCTTACACTTTGGTGGGATGGCTGAAACTCTCGAATATGACTTAGTCGTTATTGGTGGCGGTCCTGCAGGTTATGCAGGTGCTATTCGTGCAGGACAACTGGGTAAGAAGGTTGTCTGTATCGAACAAGAGAGAGCGGGTGGTACCTGCTTAAATTGGGGATGTATCCCAACGAAGGCGCTCCTCAAGAGCGCAGAGTTGTATGAGAAAATTAAGAAATCAGAATCTTTTGGTATCAGTGTAAAAGATGTTTCGTTTGATTTCGCTAAAGTCATGGAGCGCTCACGTGGTGTTGCGGGCCAAATGGCTAAGGGTATCGAATTTCTTTTCCGTAAAAACAAAGTCGAGTATGTTGTAGGTAAAGCTCAGGTGGCAGCTCCTGGCCTTGTTGAAATCACAGAAGGTGAATCAAAAGGTAAGAGCTTTAAGGCAAAGAAGATCTTAATTGCGACTGGCTGTAAAATGCGCCGCATTCCTGATCTTGAGGTTGATGGTGTTCGCGTTATGACCTCTCGCGAAGCACTCGCAGCTAAGTCACTTCCGAAATCCATTATTATCGTTGGTGCCGGTGCCATCGGTGTTGAATTTGCTTACTTTTTTAATGCGTTTGGATCCAAGGTAACCCTTGTTGAAATGCTACCTAATATTCTTCCTGTAGAGGATGAAGAGGTATCTAAAGCGCTCCAGCGTTCATTTGAAAAACAAGGAATCGCAATTCACCTCTCAACGAAGTGCGAAAACTTTAAAGTTTCAAAGACTGAGGTGAGTGTTGATTTAGTTAAAGACGGTGTAAAACAAACCGTAACAGCTGAAACGGTACTTTCTGCTATTGGCGTCGTAGCAAATATTGAAGGCGTTATTTCACCAAAAGTGAAAATCGATCTCGATCGCAACTACGTCAAAGTAGGAAATGACTACCAAACCAATGTCCCTGGGATTTATGCTGCAGGTGATATTATTGGACCACCTTGGTTAGCACACGTTGCAACATTCGAAGCTGTGACTGCAGTTAATGCTATGTTTGGTCATGGTAAATCGGTACGTGTTAAGAATTTTCCTGGCTGTACGTATTGCCAACCTCAGGTTGCAAGTATTGGACTCTCTGAAAAAGCAGCTAAAGAAAAGGGTCTTACTATTAAAGTGGGTAAATTCCCCTTCACTGCTTCCGGTAAGGCAGTTGCATCCGCTGAAAGTGACGGCTTTGTTAAAGTCGTAAGTGATGCAAAAACCGGAGAAGTCTATGGAGCTCACATCATTGGATCTGAAGCAACAGAGCTCATTGCTGAATACGGTCTAGCAATTGAATTAGAAGCAAGTGTCGAAGAGATTCATAAGACGATTCATGCGCATCCTACCTTAAGCGAAGCGCTCATGGAAGCGGCTGCTGCTACGACCGGCGAAGCAATTCATATCTAACCTAAGTACAGCTCTATTTTGAGCTGTCTTAAAAAGTCTTTAACTCAAAGCAGAAGGTTTAAACGCCTTCTGCTTTTATTTCGTTCAAAAGGCTCGTTAAGTAAGGTATGAGCTGTTTTTTACGGCTCACAACACCTGGCAATTCAAACGCACCATCTTTTTCGATGTGAGCACGTTCAATTTTCTTAATGAGTTCTGCAAAACCACTAATTAAGAGCAGTGAATTCTGTGTATTAATGTCGGTTACGAGTAGAGCAGTAAAGTCGAGACCTTCACTCTTACGTAAACTTTCTATCGCAGACTTAAGTTCTTTCGAATGCGTTAAGAAATTATCGTATCCTAATTCTTCGATCTGAGACACAGAGAATTTTACACTCTCTTCATTGTATATCTTGAAGTCTGATCGTACGACCTTGTCAGGTGTGGTTGCTAAGATCAGTGAGCCAGACGAGAAAATAGCGTCCGCTAATTTTTTAGGATCTTCTTTAGCAATTGGAGCAAGCCACTTTAGAATAGCTTCATCTTTTGCCGTAGTTGTAGGGCTATTTAAAAGAAGTGTATCTGAAATAAGTCCAGACATCATTAGCCCTGCTATTTCTGGCTTAGGGGTGATTCCTTCACGTCTAAATAAATCGGCAATGATCGTACAGGTAGAACCTACAGGTTCGTTAATAAAAAGAATCGGTTGAGGCGTATTGAACGGTCCTAGTCTGTGGTGATCGATAATTTCAGAAATGCAGGCGTCCTCGGCTCCGCTCACGGCCTGAGTGAGTTCATTGTGGTCGACCAAAATTAATTTTGTTTGAACTGGTTTAATGACATCACTCTTAGAAAGCACACCGCTAAGTGTGTTATCGTCATTGAGTAC
>DAISZL010000013.1:0-6156 GCA_036824825.1 Opitutaceae bacterium | reverse complement strand
TTTCCGAACGAGCGAATATCCATAGCGCCAATGCGCACAAAGAGTTCTTCGTGATCATCAGGATTAACAAGGTGGAAGGGTGTACCTTTAAGGGCACTGACAATCTTGGTAAGGGATGTTTCAACTTTGCGCATGAGCTTTGGCTCACTTGCACGCGGAATAAAAATACCACCTAAATGAGAGAGTGAAATAGTACCTACCACTTTTTTCTCCTCGTTTACAACGGGAAGCATACGAATGTCGTGGCGATCTAAGAGCTCTAAGGCTTCTGCGCAGGTTGAATTTTCTGAGATAGAAATAACTTTGGTTACCATCATGTCTCTCACGCGGGGAGACACGTCATTGAGATATACAGGTAAGGGTTGGTTGAAGCGCTTTAGAATCGTGTCAATGCGGGCATTTGAATTACCGCAGCGTGCTGCAATGTGTCCTTTTTCTCCAATCGCTTCTTTGTAAGATGCGTATGCAATGGCTGAGCAAATGGAGTCAGCATCTGGGTTCTTGTGACCTATCACATAGGTAGGACTAACGGGGTCTTTTGCAGATTCTTGATTCATGCTGATTTATGCCTATTTTAGCGAATATTTGACCGTACGAAAGGCCAAAATCAGGTACCGAGTCTTCTCGACAAAGCTTTAGGATACCGAATAAGGTTAATTTACTATGAAGGTTTATCTAGACGGCGCCTTTGTCGATAAGTCGGAAGCAAAAGTTTCCGTGTTTGATCACGGTCTTCTCTATGGAGACGGTGTATTTGAGGGCATTCGCCTCTACGGAGGTAATATTTTCCGTCTCGAGGAACACCTTGAACGTTTAGAGTATTCGGCTAAGGCAATTTTATTGTCTATCCCTATGACTAGGAAAGAGTTAAGTGATGCAACCTGTGAGGTTTGCCGCTTAAACAACCTAACGGATGCCTATATTCGTCTCGTAGTTACCCGTGGTACGGGTGATTTGGGCTTGGCACCTTGGTTATGCCCTAAGCCTACCGTATTTATTATTGCTGATAAGATTAGTCTCTATCCCCAAGAGCACTACGACAATGGCTTATCAATTGTTACGGTTCCTACACGCCGCATTGGGCCAGCCTCACTGCCATCCACGGTTAAATCCCTTAACTATTTAAATAATATCTTAGCTAAAATTGAGGCCAGACAGTTTGGTGCACTTGAGGCAATCATGCTCAATGATCAGGGCTTTGTTGCTGAATGTACGGCCGATAATGTCTTTATTATTCATAAGGGTATCCTTCTTACTACGCCTGCTTCCCAGGGAGCTTTAGAGGGGATTACGCGTGGAGCTATAATCACGATAGCGAAAGAATTAGGCATTCCGTTTAAAGAAACCACACTCACACGCTACGATATATGGTGTGCTGATGAGTGTTTCCTAACAGGTACAGGAGCTGAAGTTATACCGGTAACAAAGCTTGATGGACGTGTTATTGGTTCAGGTCGCCCAGGCGCTACCACAAACAAAGTTTTAGAGGCTTTCCGTAAGCGTGTTCGTGTTGAAGGTACAAGGATTTGATCCTCAAAAACGCGATATTTATACTTAATCAAGAGGGTGACATGGGTGTCTCACCTGTGTCACACCTTGGGACTGGCTGTCCCAAGCTAGGTAATCTGCTTCTGGCACTTGCCAGTGAGAGAAAGCATGGCACATTAGTTGCATAGGAATAGACTTTAACCATGACTAGTCCACTCAAGTGCGATTTTTGCGAAAACCCAGCGACCGTGCACCTTACCCAAATTGTGAACAATAAGGTTCATAAAGTGGATTTGTGTGAGGCCTGTGCGCAGAAAAAAGGGGTAACTGACCCGAGTGGCTTTTCACTTGCTGATTTACTTTTAAAGGCGTCTTTAAATCCGGAGAAATCGCTTTCAGGCACCCGTTGTCCAAAGTGCAGTTTTACTCAGGCTGATTTTAAGAAATCTGGGCGTTTTGGATGCCCATCCTGTTACGATACCTTTAAAGAGATGTTAGATCCTATGCTTGATGGCATGCATAAAGGAACAACGCATGTAGGTAAGGTTCCTAAAGTGGCACTGACGCGTAAATCGTTATATGACCGATTAACGAAATTAGAAAACGAACTCAGTGAGGCTGTTAAATCGGAGCGCTATGAAGAGGCTGCTCGTTTTAGGGATGAAATTAATCAGGTAAAGCAATCGGCTGGTGTAAATAAAGAGGTGAAATCATGACCATTTCTACACTGCTTGATTCTAAGTCCGAATTGACAGATAGCTCGAGCAACAAGACTGCGATTGTGCTAATGACGCGTGTTCGTTTAGCGCGCAACATAGCAGGACAATCGTTTCCTGGATGGGCACGTCCAGCGCAGCGTGACGCTATTCTTGAAAAATGCCAAAAGGCAGTGACCTCGATTAGTCCTCTCAAACGTGGCTTAAGTTTATCCGTTAATGAGCTCTCGGAATTAGAAAAACTGAATTTAGTGGAGCGTCATTTAATTAGCCGTGAGTTAAGTGGCTCAACCCAGGGTAGTGGCGTTATTATTAGCCGCGACCAGACATTCTCCGTCATGGTGAATGAAGAGGATCATTTACGTATTCAGGTACTTCGCTCAGGATTTCATTTGCGCAAGGCTTGGAATCAAATTGACGAATTAGATAGCGCCTTAGAGGAGGAACTCGATTTTGCTTTTTCACCAACCTTAGGCTATCTGACTGCTTGTCCTACAAATTTAGGTACAGGCTTAAGAGCATCAGCGATGATGCATTTACCTGCTCTAGTGATCTCAAATCAGATGGAGAAAGTGGTAAGAGCTGTGAATCAACTTGGAATGGTTGTGCGCGGACTTTTTGGAGAAGGCTCTGATGCTAGTGGTAGTATTTTTCAAATATCTAATCAGATGACCTTAGGGGAAACGGAAGAAGATATTATTAAACGTTTATCTAGTGTTCTTCAGTCCATTGTTGAGCATGAACTCAACGCTCGTGAAAAATTAATGGAGAGTGAGTCGGGTAAACTATTCGATAAGCTAGGACGTGCTTATGGTATTTTACAAAATAGCCATTTGCTCACCTCAGGTGAAGCGATGAACTTGCTATCACTCATACGACTTGGGGTTGATTTAAAGATGTATCCTGAAAGTTGCCGCTCCATTATCGATCGTTTGTTTATCGAAACACAACCAGGACACTTACAATATGCACATAAGTCAGCTTATGATGCTCAGCAGCGCGATTTCATACGTGCTGCAAGATTACGTACTGAATTCTTACAAGTACCTAAACCTGATTTTACAATAAATACGTCGGATAAAAATTAAACATAACTAAGGAATCCTTATGGCTTCAGAACCGATGAATAATTTCACTCCTAGAGCTCAGCAGGTTTTACAGCTAGCTAAAAAAGAGGCTGAGCGGTTCCATCATAACTATGTTGGTACCGAGCACATTTTACTTGGACTTATAAAATTAGGTCAGGGTGTAGCTGTGAGTGTGCTACAAAAAATGAATCTCGATTTAGAGACAGTCCGCACTGCTGTTGAAAAGGAAGTAGGGATTGGCCAAGAAACAAAAGAACAACAAAATATTCCTTTTACGCCTCGTGTTAAAAAAGTGTTAGCTTTAGCGGGTAAAGAAGCGAAAGCATTAAGTCATTCTTATGTTGGCACCGAGCATATTTTGTTAGGACTCTTACGTGAAGGTGAAGGTGTCGCGGCTCGTGTACTTAAGTCGTTAGAAGTTGATATTGAGCGTACACGTAACGAGATTCTTAAAGAACTTGATCCACAGTTTTCAGGAGGTGAAACCGGTTCCCCTGAGGATCCAGCGCAAGCTGGACAAACGGCTAGACCTGCGAGTGCACCTGAACAGTCCAAAGAAACTAAAACGCCTGCTCTCAAAGCGTTTGGTCGTGATTTAACAGAGCTTGCTCGTAAGGGTGAGATGGACCCTGTGGTGGGTCGTAAGAATGAGATTAAACGCGTAATTCAGATTCTCTGTCGTAGAACAAAAAACAATCCTGTTCTTTTAGGAGAAGCAGGTGTTGGAAAGACAGCTATCGTCGAAGGCCTAGCACAAGAGATCGCTTCTGGAAATGTACCTGAGATCTTACTCGATAAAAAAGTTATCACCCTTGATTTAGCGCTCATGGTCGCTGGTACCAAATACCGTGGTCAGTTTGAAGAACGCATCAAAGCTGTCATGGATGAAATTAAACGTGCTAAGAATATTATTATTTTCATCGATGAAATGCATACGATTGTAGGTGCAGGCGCTGCTGAGGGTGCTATGGATGCATCTAATATATTTAAGCCAGCATTATCGCGTGGTGAATTGCAGTGTATTGGTGCAACTACCTTAAACGAATATCGTAAATATATTGAAAAAGATTCTGCACTGGATCGCAGATTTCAGTCAGTCAAAGTGGATCCACCATCCGTTGAAGATGCGATTACGATTTTACATGGTATTCGCTCAAAATACGAAGAACACCATAAGGCTACCTTTAGTGATAAAGCGATCGAAGCAGCGGTTAAGTTATCAGACCGTTACATCACCGGACGTTTTCTTCCAGATAAGGCAATTGATGTCATGGATGAAGCCGGTTCGCGTGCACGGATTGGTGCACTTAGTCGTCCACCTGATGTAGAGTCTCTATTAAAAGAAATAGAAAACGTCTGCTTGCTTAAAGAAAAGGCAATCAGTGAACAACAGTTTGAAGAGGCTGCTAAATTTAGAGATACAGAAAAGCAGCTACGTGCTAAACACGAAGAAATTACGACTCAGTGGAAAAAAGAGCGTGAAGAACACCGTGTTCCAATTGATGACAACTTGATTATGCAAGTTGTCGCAGAATGGACGGGTATACCGCTTTCTCGTATGGAAAAGAAAGAAAGCGAGAAGCTCTTAGCTCTAGAGTCAGAGATCCAAAAGAATGTTATTGGCCAAGATGTAGCAGCAAGTTCTATTGCGCGTGCATTAAGGCGCTCGCGTGCAGATCTTAAAGATCCACGTAGACCTATCGGATCATTTCTATTTGTTGGACCAACCGGTGTTGGAAAAACAGAGACTGCAAAGCAACTGGCAGCTCAAATGTTTGGTAACCAAGATGCACTTGTACAAATCGATATGAGTGAATACATGGAGAAATTTGCAGTTTCTCGTCTTATTGGTTCACCTCCAGGATATGTTGGTTACGAAGAGGGTGGTCAACTTACAGAAGCGGTACGTCGTAAACCGTATTCAGTTATTTTATTCGATGAAATCGAAAAAGCCCATCCTGATGTATTACAACTACTCTTGCAGATATTAGAAGATGGACGCTTAACGGATTCGTTAGGTCGTACAGTAGATTTTAGAAATACGATTATTATTATGACATCGAATATTGGCGCTCAACTTTTACAGCGCCAAACGTCGATGGGTTTTGCTGCAGCTGCTGCAAGTTTTAATGATGCTGAGAAGATGCGCGAAAAAGTGTTGGAAGAGGCAAAGCGCGTATTTAAACCAGAATTTTTAAATCGTATCTCTGATATCGTATTCTTCCGTCCTCTTGATAAGAACGATTTGATTAAGATCGTAGATTTAGAGGTAGCTAAATTTGTAAAACGCTTGGTTGAACGCAAGATCACCCTCGAATTTACAGAAGAGGCTAAAACGCTTCTCATCGATAAAGGTTATGATGAGAAATATGGTGCTAGACCTCTACGCCGTGCGGTGGAGCATTATCTAGAGGATCCATTAGCTGAAGCAATTCTGCGTGGTGAAATACAAGAGAATGAGCCTGTTAAGGTAACACGCGACGGCGAGAAACTCGTATTTAATCAAATTAATAAAACAAAAGAAGAAGCTCCTAAGGGCGCCTAATATTCATGAATCTTGCTTGTCCAAGTTGCACCTTAGAGGATGTTCTCGGCCATACTGATCACTGGGAATGTAGTACGTGTGGTCATGAATGGCCTAAAGAGGCTGTAGTAGAAGGACCACGCTTAGTGAAAGACGCTCATGGTCAAGTTTTAGCAGAAGGTGATACGGTTGCCTTAATTAAAGACCTAAAGTTAAGAGGTTCCTCCCAGGTAATTAAGCAGGGTACTAAGGCTAAGAATATTCGACTGGTTGATGGTGATCATGAGATCGATTGCAAAATCGATGGGTCATCTATCGCACTCAAGGCATGCTTTGTTAA
>DAISZL010000001.1:733514-738212 GCA_036824825.1 Opitutaceae bacterium | reverse complement strand
CCCTTAAGATAGCTCAAAAAGTCCTCATTTTTCCATGGAATAGCTCATAAAGAACCCTTTGAATGGTTCCTTATGACACCCATGATGCAACAGTACTTTGATGTGAAGCGGGAGCTTCCCAAAGATACACTGCTATTTTTTAGATTGGGTGATTTTTTTGAGCTCTTCTTTGATGACGCTGTCATTGCCTCAAAGGTTCTAGGACTTACCTTAACAAAGCGTCACGATCAACCCATGGCAGGCATTCCTGCGCATGCAGCTGATACCTATATTTCAAAACTACTTGCAGCTGGAAAAAAAGTAGCCATCTGCGACCAAAAGGAACCTGCAACTCCTGGCAAATTAGTAAAACGAGAATTAACACGTATTCTCACTCCTGGCACTACCCTAGCAGCCAATCAATTAGATGCTTCTCGTAACCGTTATTTAGCAGCACTCTTTATAGATCGTTCAGGTATTCACGCATCATGGCTTGATCTTTCAACCGGAGAATTTCGTTTAGCTAGTGACGCTAAAATAGAAAACCTACTACCCATTCTTTCGAGCCTTAATCCCGATGAATTACTCATCGCTGAAGGTGAACTTGAAAAATGGAAACTAAGTCCGCACGAAAATACAGCTCTACATGCACTCCACGGTTTTGCGAGCACACGCCTTTGCACAGAACTTCCTGCGACCCAATTTTCATTAGCTTCAGGTTCACGCGCTGTGATGGCGACCTTAGGCGTTCTTAATCTCGAAGGGTTTGGTTTAAAAACAGATCATCCTGCCTTAGGACCTGCCGGAGCACTGGTACGCTATGCGACAGAAAATCTGTGTGCTAAACCAGAAAACCTACGTACGCTTCAAGAGTATCACAGTAAGAACACTATTCTCCTAGATCCCTCCACGTTACGTAATCTAGAAATTTTTACATCAAGCCGAGGAACCAAAGAGGGCTCACTCCTTCATGCGATCAACCGAACCTGCACCTCTCCTGGATCACGCCTGTTGGAGCGCTGGCTAGCTGCTCCCTCACTTGATATCGATGAAATCAAACGAAGACAGACGCTCATCGAAGCCTTCATTTTAAAACCCACCGAACTTTCCGTATTAAAAGATCTCATTGTTCAAGTAAGAGATATCCCACGTATTCTGGGAAGACTTCAAAATAAACTCAGAAGTCCACGTGAACTTGGTGGCGTACGAGATACTCTCTCTCAGATTCCTGCTATTAAAAAAGCCCTTACGGAATTTAAATCAAGCGACCGTGGTTTAAATAAACCAATTGATCAGTTATTAAATAGCCTGCACGAGCAAAACGAACTCTCTGCTCTCCTAGCACGCGCCTTGAGTGATGAACTCCCTCAAGATTTAGAAGACGGCAATTATATTAAACAAGGATACGACGAGGAACTAGACCGATTAAGAAATCTAACCAGTGAAAATAAAACATGGTTAGCTGATCTTGAAAAATCAGAACAAGACAAAACGGGCATTCGCAGCCTTAAGGTACGTTTCACAAATAATTTTGGTTACTATATCGAGGTCACTAAAGCGAACTTGCACCTTGTTCCTGCCGATTACATACGTCGCCAGACTACGGTTAATGGCGAGCGCTATGTAACAGAAGACCTAAGAAAAAAAGAAAAAGAAATATTTAGTGCAGAAGAAAACGCGATAGCACGTGAAAGACTCCTTTTCCAAGGGTTAGTAGATTCGATTTTAAACGAAGCAGCCTTATTATCTGAATCTTCATCTACTCTAGCTGAATCTGATGTACTTTCAGGCTGGGCTCTCCTCGCACGTGAATGGGACTACTGCAAACCAGCGATAGATGAAAGTAGTACACTCGAAATCACAGAGGGACGCCATCCAGTCGTAGAGCAAATGCTTCGTAGTTCAGAGGCACGCACCCAGTCCGGCAGTAGCGCATTTGTACCTAATTCTACACGTCTTTCATGCCAAGAAACCCAGATTGCTTTGATCACGGGTCCTAACATGGCAGGCAAATCGACTTACATTCGCCAAGTAGCCCTAATCGCACTGCTTGCCCATATTGGTAGTTACGTTCCAGCCAAGGCTTGTCGCATGGGTTTAATTGACCGCATTTTTTCACGTGTCGGAGCAAGTGATGACTTAGCGCGTGGCAATTCAACCTTCATGGTTGAGATGAATGAAACAGCTAATATTTTAAATAATGCGACCGATAAGTCCTTAATCATCTTAGATGAGATTGGACGCGGAACCTCAACCTATGACGGCTTAAGTATCGCATGGGCCGTGGTGGAGCATTTACACCGCAGCGAAAATCTGGGACCACGCACCTTATTTGCAACCCACTACCAGGAATTAACCCAGCTTGATAAATATTTACCACGGCTTAAAAATTTCTGTGTGGAAGTTAAAGAATACAATGACGATATCGTCTTTGTACGCCGCGTAATTCAGGGAGCCGCTGATAGAAGCTACGGTATCCAGGTTGCAAGATTAGCAGGCCTACCCCTTTCGGTTATAGACCGTGCTCGCACGATACTTTCAAAGCTAGAAAGTGATGATACTACCGTCACAATCGCCTCCCCTGCTGCTAAGCCTAAGAAAAAGATTACTGTCGCCTCCCAGGGCAGTGACTCTCAGCTTAATCTACTCTAGTTATGTCTACTTCAGATCAAATTGCGCGTAGGCGCACCTTTGCCATTATTTCGCACCCTGACGCGGGTAAAACAACCCTTACTGAAAAATTTCTTCTGTATGGCAATGCGATCCATTTAGCGGGAGCAGTTAAAGATAGAAAAAATCAGCGCGCTACCGCATCTGACTGGATGGAACTAGAAAAGCAAAGAGGTATTTCGATTAGTTCTACCGTACTTCAATTTGATTATAACGGATTTGCAGTAAACCTACTTGATACTCCTGGTCACAAAGACTTCTCTGAAGATACCTACCGAGTCCTCACGGCTGTTGACGCAGCTTTAATGGTCATCGACGCCGGTAAAGGTGTAGAAGCTCAGACAAGAAAACTCTTTGAAGTATGCCGTAGACGCGGCGTTCCTATTTTTACTTTCATGAACAAGTGTGATCGCCCTACCCGCAATCCCTTGGAACTACTTGATGAATTAGAAAGTATCTTAGGTTTACAGTGTGCACCTGTTATTTGGCCACTAGGAAACGGTCCAGAATTTCGTGGAGTATATGATCGCCGCTCCAAGCAAGTACATTTGTTTGAGCGTGTACCCGGGGGTGCCTATCAAGCTCCAGTCAAAGTAGCCTCGTTAGATGATCCCCTCGTTAAAGACAAACTTCACACAAGTACCCACACCGAAGTGTGCGAACAGCTAGCAATGTTAGACGGTGCAGGACACGCTTTTGATCTAGATAAAGTACGCGCAGGACAACAAACCCCTGTGTATTTTGGCAGTGCAGTTAATAACTTTGGTATTCAACTACTCTTGGACGGTTTCTTAAAAGATTCTGTTCCACCACAACCACGCCATAACGCTAAGGAAGCAGATACCCGCGTACTTGAAGTCACGACAGCAGATTTCTCTGGGTTTATCTTTAAGATCCAAGCAAACATGGATCCTAAGCATAGAGACCGCATCGCGTTTATGCGTATTTGCACAGGCAAATTTGAGCGCGATATGACAGTCATTCATCAGCGCACAGGCAAAACCGTTCGCTTATCGTCTTCTCACAAACTCTTCGGACAAGAAAGAGAAACAGTCGATGTGGCTTACCCAGGTGATGTTATCGGCTTAGTGGGTCATGACTCCTTTGGTATAGGAGATACGCTCACGACTGATCGTAATATCTTATTTAACGAAATTCCATTATTTGCTCCTGAAGTTTTCACTTACATCAGTAACCCAACACCTGCTGACGCTAAAAAGTTTAGAGCTGGTTTGGAGCAGCTTCTACAAGAAGGTGTTGTTCAATCGTTTTCCGCTCGTGCAGCTCCCGCAGGCTCTAACCTGCTTGCTGCAGTTGGACCTCTGCAATTTGAAGTCGTGCAGTACCGTTTACAAAGCGAGTACAACGCGGCCTCTCGTCTTGATCCAACGCCTTGGACCGTGATGCGCTGGATAACACCTCAGATTTCAGCAGAAGACACCCGCAATTTTATTGTGGCCTCTGGCGTAAGCTTTGGTACCGATAAATTTGGCCAAACCGTTATTTTCTTCCCGAACGAATGGACTATGCGCTATTTTATCGAGAAGAACCCTACCCTCACACTTCACGAATTACCTCCTAAAACCTAAGTCTAAAGAAGATGCGTTTTTTAAGTTTATTCGTTATATCTTTACTGCTTACACCCGTACTTTTTTCAGCACCTAAAGGTCAAGCACGTGGTGCTTATAAGGGTGCTATTGTTTTGGATGCAAACACCGGCAAAGTACTTTTTGAAGATAACGCAGATGAAGTAAGCCCACCAGCTAGCATGACTAAACTCATGACCTATGCCGTAGCTTATGACCGCATAAAATCAGGTAATTTAAAATTAGATACAGTTTTAACTGCAACGAGAGCGGATGAAAAAGTAGGAGCTGTACGCCATAGCACGAGTGTTTGGTTAAAGTCAGGGGAAAGTTTTACTTTAGAAGAATTATTTTACGCCATGATGCTACAGTCGGCAAATGATGCCGCTTACATGGTTGCACGCTGCTCGGCCGGATCCGTACCGCTCTTCGTTTCTTGGATGAACGCCAAAGCCCGCTCACT
>DAISZL010000001.1:347635-733414 GCA_036824825.1 Opitutaceae bacterium | reverse complement strand
CGGCCGGATCCGTACCGCTCTTCGTTTCTTGGATGAACGCCAAAGCCCGCTCACTCGGAATGAACCATACAGTATTTCAAACACCAAACGGCTTTCCTGTAGCAAGCCACCGAGTCTCTGAAGGAGATCTCACAACCCCTCGTGATTTTGCTATCTTAGCAAGGTATCTTGTAACACAAACAGATATTCTAAAATATACGTCAGTTAAGCAGCGTCCCTTTGGAGCAGGAAAACGTTTCCCTCCTGTCATGATGACAAATCACAATCATCTGCTTGGACATATCGAAGGAGTCGATGGTCTTAAGACAGGTTTTACCGATGGAGCAGGTTTTTGTCTTACCGCAACAGCTAAACGGGGTGATCGGCGTATTATTGCTGTTATGATGGATAGTCCTGACTCAAGAAGTCGTGATTTAAAGATCGCTCAACTGATTGAGCGCGGGTTCAGCACCCATCCCTTAGTTGTTCCGCCTATCGGTACGCCTAGCACACCAACGCAACCTACACGACCTGATGCGTTTCCTCAAAATTCCGCTCCGGGTACACCTAAAAGCAGCCAAGATGGGCCTTCCATTCATTTCACAGTTCCTTAAGCTATAAGCCTGTGAGTGATGCCCATAATATTATCCGTTTTAGAGAGGTCGGTGTGCGCTATGGTGCTCACACAGCACTCAGAGATCTCTCCTTGGATATTCCCTGTGGTAGCATCAATGCTATTTTAGGTCCTAATGGAGCAGGTAAAAGTACCTTTTTAAAAGCCTGCTTAGGATGGTTACCTTTATCCCACGGCGAAATTCGTATTGGTGATAAACACTTGGAGCATGCGCTTCCACGTTTAGCCTACTTACCTCAGCGTCAAACGATTGACTGGGATTTTCCTATCACGGTACGCCGGGTTGTTGAGCAAGGCAGATACCCACGGCTTAAACCTTGGCAGAAGTTTCAAGCCTCAGATCATAACGCAGTAAATCATGCACTCGATGAGCTTGGCATTATGTCCCTTGCTGATCGTCCGATTAGCCAACTATCCGCAGGACAACAGCAGAGAGTTTTTTTAGCACGCGCTTTAGCTCAAGGTGCTGATATCTTTCTTTTAGATGAGCCGTTCACTGGTCTTGATGCAACCGCTACGGAAGAACTCGCTCACATTTTACGCTCCTGGGAAGTACAAGGAAGAACCGTGCTAGCTGCCGTCCATGATTTTGATTTAGCTAAAAAAGCTTTTGGTCGTGGTATTCTCCTCGCAAATAAACTTATCGCGAGTGGACCCATTTTATCTGTTCTTACAGAGGCAAATATTGAATCTGCCTACAAAACACCGCGCCTTCTTGAGACTGATCCCCTTAAGCATGCCCGAAGTGCATCCTTCCCTTCCTAAGCCATGACACTTAAAGAACTTTTTATTTCTCCTTTTAGTTATGGCTTTATGCAGCGAGGTTTAGTCTCTGCATTACTGTTAAGTATCAGTGGTGGGCTTTTAGGTTCTATTCTCGTTCTCAGACGACTTTCCTTAATGGGTGACGCCCTTTCTCACTCTGTGCTTCCCGGTATGGCCATTGCCTGGCTTATCTTTGGACCAAGTCCAGTTGCCTTATTTATCGGAGCACTGATTGCTGGTCTTCTTACTGCACTTGGAAGTGCTGCTTTAAGCCGTCTTACTAAAGTTAAAGAAGATGCTGCCTTTGGTTCTCTCTTTATTGTCTTCTTTGGAGCTGGTGTAGCACTCTTAAGCCGCCTGCCTGTAAGAATAAATTTAGAAAATTTTCTTTTTGGCAGTATTCTCTCTGTGAGCCCCAGTGACATAAAACTTTCACTCAGTGTTTCCGCCCTTACGGTCGCTGTATTCATCGTCGCCCGCCGAGGCATTCTGCTTGAAACCTTCGATCCTTTATTTCACCGAGCAACCGGAGGCAAAGGTGGTTTTATTCATGCTCTTTTGTTAATCTTAACAGTCCTTAATTTAGTTGCTGGTATGCAAACGATGGGAGTCGTTCTCTCGCTAGGTCTTTTCCTCCTTCCAGCAGTCACCGCTTATTTGTGGTGTGAAACATTCCTTAAATTACTTCTCACTGCCTGTACGCTCGCACTGATTAGTTCATTTTCAGGAATCTTAATTAGCTACTACACGGGAATAGCAAGTGGTGCGTGTATCGTACTTTGCCTAGGTGCAATTTTTATTATTTCCGTTATCTTTAGTCCTACTCACGGCGTTTTAAGTAAGCTCATTGAAACTGCAAAGCAGCAACGTAGCGTAAACCACTCCTTAGATTAATTTATGTCCGTTTCACTACCCGAGGTAAAAAACTACTTACTCGCACTGCAGGATTCTATTTGTAAAGGACTAGAGGCCGAAGAAACCCGTACTCACTTTAAAGAGGATTCCTGGATACGACCAGAAGGTGGTGGCGGAAGAACTCGCATCTTAGAAGGTGGCGCTGTCTTTGAAAAAGCAGGCGTAGCTTTTTCTCATGTAAGCGGCACCAATTTGCCTGCATCTGCAACGGCACATCGGCCACATCTCGCAGGTAAGGCATGGGAGGCGCTTGGCGTCTCTTTAGTCATCCATCCTTTAAATCCTTACGTACCGACGAGTCATGCTAATGTTCGGTTTTTCATGACTAAACCTGATCCTTCTAAAAATGAAGAATCAACGTTTTGGTTTGGAGGCGGCTTTGATCTAACCCCGTACTACGGTTTCACCGAAGACTGTGTGCATTGGCATAAGACAGCTAAGCATGCTGTAACTGCGATTGATCCGAGTTTATATCCGACATTTAAAAAGAATTGTGATGATTACTTTTATCTAAAACACAGGCAGGAGGCTCGCGGTGTGGGCGGATTATTTTTCGACGATTTTAATCAGCTCGGCTTTAAGCGAAGCTTTGAGCTTATGCAAAGCGTGGGCGATCATTACATCAAAGCCTACCAGCCTATTGTAGAAAAACGAAAGAACACCCCTTATACGGATAAGCAAAGGCAACATCAGCTCTATAGACGTGGTCGGTATGTCGAATTCAATCTCGTATGGGACAGAGGCACGCATTTCGGATTACAAAGTGGAGGCAGAACCGAATCTATCTTAATGAGCCTACCTCCCCTCGTACGCTGGGACTACAACTTTAAGCCAGAGGCAGGGAGTGAAGAAGAAAAACTGATTACTGAATTTTTAAAACCTAGAGACTGGCTTTCGTAAGTTAAGTTTGTCAGAGTTAGTGCGCTTAGACGCCATTACTCATTCATCATGACATCCCGCGAACGCTTCTTATCTGCATGCCAGTGCAAGCCACTGAATCGGCCACCACTATGGGTTATGCGTCAAGCTGGCAGATATTTGCCTGAATACCGTGAGCTCAAAGCAAAGCATAGCTTTTTAACGATGGTTAAAACGCCCGAGCTTGCACTCGAAGTAACCCTTCAACCCTTAAGACGTTTTGCCTTAGATGCCGCCATTTTATTTTCTGATATCTTAGTTATTCCGGAAGCATTAGGTCAGGGCTACAAATTCCGTGACGAAGGTGGTATTGGTATGGATTTTAGAATTGATTCACGCAGCCAAATTGAAGCCTTAGGTTCAGCGGCAGAGGTTCCTGAAAAATTACGTTATGTTTCAGATACCCTAAAATTATTAAAAAAAGAACTTAATGGTAAGCATGCCTTACTTGGCTTTGGTGGCTCACCTTGGACACTTGCAACCTACATGGTTGAAGGTGGAAGTTCCGATGAGTTTTCTCGTATCAAATCTCTTTTTTACTCAGATCGTAAAACATTTGACCTCTTACTTGAGCGCTTAAGTGATGCACTGATTACTTATTTCAAGATGCAGATCGAAAGCGGAGCAGATGCTATTCAAATCTTTGATTCATGGGGTGGTATCATAGCAGGTAATGATTACGAAGAGGCATCCCTTAAATGGATAAGAAAAATTATCCAAGCTCTGCCTGCTGATTTTCCAATCATTCTCTACGCAAAAGGAACTAACCCTCAAGTCAGTGCTCAAGCAAAACACGGCGTTCGTGCAATTAGTGTGGACTGGACTGCTGATCTTCGCGCAACCTACACGCAGGCTAATGCTTCTCGCGGATCACTTGGACCAATAGCTGTTCAAGGAAATCTTGATCCAGTTTTACTCAATACTACCCCTCAGATTGTAAGCCACGAAGCAAAACGTTTACTAGAATCCATGCGCGGAGCTCCAGGTCATATTTTCAACTTAGGTCATGGCATTATGCCAGAGGCAAAAATTGAATGTATGCAGTCGCTCGTTGATACTGTTGTAAACTGGAGTTAAAAATGTAAGAAGTATTACGCAGGGGATGCGTAGTAAAAATCCACCGTCTTTTGTAAACTAACAACCATGGCTAGTCCTGCTAAAAAAATCGCAATTCTAGGTGGTGGTATTACTGGGTTAAGTGCTGCTTACAGGTTAAGCCAGGAAGGCCATGTCGTAAGAGTCTTTGAGAAAGAGTCTTCAATAGGTGGATCTATCAAAACAGAAATAGCTCAAGGCTGGCTAATCGAGAAAGGTCCTAATTCCCTCCAGGAGACCCCCGAATTAAAAGCGCTCATTGAAGAGCTAGGACTTAACTCCGAAAGAATTGAAGCAAGTACTACGGCAAAAAAACGCTTCCTTGTAAAAAGAAGTAAGCTTGAAGCCGTTCCGATGGGACCAGGTTCATTTTTTAAGACCTCACTCTTTAGCGCCTCAGCTAAATTTCGTATTTTTAAAGAATTATTATTTAAGAAAAAAAATCGTACCGGTGATGTCAGTTTGGCGACGTTTGTACGCGACCACTTTGGAAGTGAAATCCTAGATCAAGCCGTTCAGCCGCTCATCAGTGGCATCTATGCAGGTGACCCAGAATTACTTTCTGTAACGCATGCATTCCCTAAGCTTTTAGAATTCGAAAAAGAAACAGGCTCTCTCATCCGAGGAATGATTCGATCGGGAAAGAAAAAAGAAGGAAAAAAAACAGTCGCTAAACTGATCTCGTTTAAATCAGGCCTTTATACTCTACCCCACACACTAGCTGCTAAATTACCTTCAGGGAGTATTAAAGTTGAAGCCTCCGTCGTTCGTATTTCACGTGATACATCGTGGAGTTTAACCTACACACAAGCTGGTTTAGAAAAAACGGAAAACTTTGATTTCATCATTTCCGCTCTCCCTGCATCAGCACTGAGTGCACTTAACTTTACTGCATTAGATAAAAAGCCGTTAACCGTTTTAAGTACCATTAAACATCCGGCAGTCAGCTCCCTGTTTCTTGGATTTAATCGTAGCGCCATTAAACATCCGCTGGACGGATTTGGCGCTTTAATTCCTTCGAAAGAAAAGAAAAATGCCTTAGGTATTTTATTTTCCTCAAGTTTATTTGAAGGACGTGCCCCTAAGGACTGCGCAGCACTTACGGTTATGGTAGGCGGTTCCTTAAATTCGGACTTAGCCCTAAAACCTACAGAAGTGATCCTGGATAAAGTTATGCCAGAGTTACGTGAACTCCTTCAGGTGTCGGAATCTCCTCTCTTTATTCGGCATACCGCTTGGCCTAAAGCGATAGCGCAGTACAACCTAGGCTATGAGGCTATACGGGACGCTATTTCGTCTACAGAAGCCGATTATCCAGGGTTTTTTGTGGGTGGCCAGTTACGAGACGGTATATCCGTCCCAGATTGCATCCAGTCAGGCTTTAAATTGGCTCAAAAAGTACAATCGCAGCTCAAATAACTGAGAATCGTCCTTACCCCTTGACTCACCCTGCAGACAATTTAGCCTGCCCACCTTTTCTCCGGTATGGCGAACGAACTGAAAGATACACTACAGCTACCTAAGACCGATTTTCCGATGCGAGCAGGACTCGCTCAAAGGGAACCAGCCCGGGTGGAACATTGGGCCAAAATCGGCCTATACGACTCAATCCAGGCTAAACGCCAGGCTCAAAAAGCACCTACGTTCGTTCTTCACGATGGTCCTCCCTTCACTAACGGTGATGTACACATAGGTACCGCTTTAAATAAAACGTTGAAGGACATGATCTTACGCTACAAATCGATGCGTGGGTTCAGAACACCTTACGTTCCAGGATGGGACTGCCACGGTCTACCGATTGAGCAAAAAGTTACTCGTGAATTTCAGCAGAAAAAAATCGAGGTCACGACTGCGCAACTCAGGGAACACTGCGATACCTTTTCCGAAGGCTGGATCGCTACCCAAACAAAGCAATTTAAGCGCTTAGGCGTCTTAGCCGATTGGAAAAATGAGTACAAAACGAAGGCCCCTGCCTATGAAGCAGATATTTTAAGGACCTTTGCCTCATTCGTAGAAAGAAAACTCGTTTATCGCAGTAAAAAGCCTGTTTACTGGTCTATCCCCTTTGAAACAGCCTTAGCTGAAGCTGAAATTGAATATAAGGAGCATATCTCCCCTTCAATCTGGGTTAAATTCCCTATTCCTGAATCAGAAGCGAAGAAATTTAATTTACCAACCAATAAGCCTCTAAGCTTAATTATTTGGACCACGACTCCTTGGACAATTCCTGCGAATCTAGCGATCGCACTGCACCCTGACCTAAAGTACTGCGTTGTTTCACCAACCTTAGGTAAAGAAGAAAACTGGATCGTTGCGACAGAACGTATTTCAGCAATTGAACCACTCATCGATGGACAAACCCCTGAATCAAAACGGGGACCGCTCGTTCGCGGGATCGAAGTTGAAGGAAAAAGTTTAGAAGGCCTCAAAGCGAAACATCCAATCATCGACCGCGATTCGATTGTTGTTTTAGCAGACTATGTAACAACTGAAACCGGTACTGGAGCTGTTCACACGGCACCTGGTCACGGTATGGATGATTACATTACAGGACTTAAGTATGGTTTAGAAATTTATTGTCCTGTTGGTGATAATGGTTGCTACGTAGATGACGGAAAAGTTCCTCAAGACTTGATCGGTATCTCCTGCTTAGAAAGCGTTGAAGACCTCGAGAAGAAAAAAACCTCTCAAGCCAATATCGCTATCCTTCGTAAACTCGATCAAGCAGAAGCACTTGTTGCAAAACAGCGCTACACACACAGCTATCCTCACTGCTGGCGCTCAAAAACACCGATTATTTTTAGAGCCGTTGATCAGTGGTTTGTCTCTCTAGATAAAGAGAATGCAGCGTTTGAAAAGAAATCTGCACGTGGACAAGCACTCGAATCTATTGAGCACGTACAGTGGATTCCAACCTGGGGTAAAGCACGTATCCGCGGTGCCGTAGAATCACGCCCTGATTGGTGTATCAGTCGTCAAAGATCCTGGGGAGTTCCTATCCCAGCGTTTTATGATGAAAAGAAAAACGCTTTCCTCGATCACACAGTCATCCGTGCGATTGCAGATAAAATTGAAAAAGCAGGTTCCAATTTATGGTATGCCACTTCAGCCTCTTCGATTTTAGAAGGTGTTACCCTTCCAAAAGAGTGGCCAAGTAAGGATGCACTAAATTGTGGCCGTGATACCCTAGATGTATGGATCGACTCCGGATCTTCCCATGCTGCTGTACTTGCGAAAGGCCAAGGCGGCACCCACTGGCCTGCAGATCTTTACTTAGAAGGTAGCGATCAACACCGTGGTTGGTTCCAGTCCTCACTTTGGACAAGCGTCATATCTCGCTCGAACGCTCCTTATAAAGCCGTACTCACGCACGGCTTTATTACGGATGAAGAACGTAAGAAAATTTCGAAAAGTTCTACTTACGAAAAACCGCAAACAAGCGACGCTTACATTGCTGAGCATGGTGCTGATGTGATTCGTCTGTGGATCGCGTCTCAAGATTTTAGAGATGACATTCCTATCTCGAAAGAAATTCTTTCCCACGTAGGCGAAACCTACCGCTTACTCAGAAACACACTTCGCTTCCAGATGGCTAATCTCTTTGATTTTAATGCCTCGAAGGATGCCCTGCCCTACGAAAAATTAGATACCATTGATCGCTGGGCTCTTCACCAAACCAGTGAACTGATTCGTCAATGCACAGAAGCCTACGAGCAATACGAATTTCACCGTGTCTATCAGCTATGTAATCAGTTCTGCGTAGTTACACTCTCTGCTACTTACCACGACATCTTAAAAGATAGGATGTACACGTTAGGAACACATAGCGCACTGAGACGTTCCTCACAAACGGTCATTCATCATATCTTTAATACGCTGATTCGCTTACTTGCTCCAGTCATCCCATTCACAACGGATGAAGCATGGGCCTTTGCAACAACCGGTAAGGAATTTTCTGACGACTCTATCCATCAGCAAGATTGGCCAGTAGCTGATAAAGCCTGGAACAACGCAGAGTTAGAGTCAGAAATGGCAGCACTCCTCAAAGTGCGCACCGAGGTTAATGCGAAGATCGAACCAATGCGTGCAGCTGGCAAATTAGGTAAAGCCTTAGACGCTTCTCTTACGATTCAAACAGGATCAAGTGATCAAGCGTACCAGGCCCTAAGCAAGCATAAGCAGCTACTCTCTGAACTCTTTATTGTTTCACAAGTAGAGCTAACTCAAAAAACAGATAGCTCTAGCACAACTCCAATCATAGAACCTCGCCACTCCCAAGAGCTAGGCTATGTACGCTGCCCACGCTGCTGGAGATGGCTACCTAAACTCGAAACAACACCTCACGGGGATATATGTCCTCGTTGCAATGAAGCCTTAACTTCATAAACTCCCCTTAATATCACTTTCACTTACTTTCTTGGTTCATTAGCCCAAAGCTCCCCATGGCAAAAAAAGAAAAACCAAAAACGACCGTGTCGAACAAATCTACATCAAAGCCTAAAGCAAAAGTAGCTGCTAAACCAGCTCCTGCTCACACTAAAAACGAGGCTAAACACAGCACGCCTGCTAAAGCAGCTGCACCTACAAAGGCAGCTCCCGCTAAAGTAGCTGCTAAAACACCTGCTAAACCTGCACCTGCAAAGGCAGCTACACCCGTTAAGCCAGCACCTACTCCAGCTTCAAAAGCACCTACCAAAGGGGCTAAAGCACCTGCTATCGTTGTACCAATAGAAAAGGTAACTAAGCCAACAGAAGATCAACCTTCGAAGAAAAATGCATTAAGAGAAAGTATTTTAGCACGTAAAGCAGCGCTAAAACCAATCGCTTATACACTCGAAGAAGTCAGAGCCATTGCTCTTAGTAATTTCTCGAAAGAAGAAGCATCACCAGAAGTTAAAACAGAGAAAGTTACGACAAAGCCATCTCAGGCAAAAATCCAAGAACTGTTAGAAAAACAAAGTAAACCTAGCTTTGTACAAGCAGCATCCCTAGCAGACATCCTAGGATTTAATCCTAAGAAACAAGCTAAGCCTGCTGAATTTAAACCTGAGGAAGAAGTTCCTGAAAAATACCGTAAGTTCTATCGCCTACTCATTGATATGCGTAAGAAGCTCACGGAAGATATCGAACTACACTCAGAGGAATCGCTTAAGCGTTCAGCTAAGGAAGACTCTGGTGATTTATCCGCTTACGGACAAAACATGTCAGATGGTGGTCTAAACACCTTCGACCGCGATTTCGTTTTAAGTTTAGTTTCCAGTGAACAAGAAGCACTCACTGAAATTGACGCTGCAATTAAACGTATTCATGACGGTACCTACGGCATCTGCGAAACCACAGGAAAACCAATTCCTAAGGATCGTTTAATGGCTGTTCCTTTTACACGCCACTGCGCTGAAGCAAAAAAGAACATCGAAAAGAACCATTACCGTGCACGCACGCAACCTGGACTCTTCGGTGAAATGGGTGAAGAAGGTGGCAGTATGCTCACGGAGGATTCCGGAGGAGACGAGTGAGCGAAGTAAGAGCGGAAAGTTCAGGCTCTGTTTCCAAAAAACCATCGGCACTCGCTCAGTACCGGTGGTTTTGGCTTTTAGCTGTCCTCATTTATTTAAGTGATCAGCTTTCAAAACACTGGATTGAATCCAAACTAAGCTACCCTACCTACGGGGAAGAAAACGGTGCGATAGTCGTTATCTCTGGTTTTTTTAATTTTGTACACGTAGGTAATACAGGAGCTGCATGGAGTATGTTTCATGGCAATAGTGTACCTTTAGCTGTAGTCGCACTAATTGCACTCGTCGCAATCTATATCTGGCGTAAAGCGATTGGTCTTAATGCTATTTATACCCAAGTCTGCTTCGGCTTACTGTGCGGAGGTATTTTAGGTAACTTAACCGACCGATTAATCCATGGGTATGTTGTCGATTTTATCGACCTGCACTTTGGTAATTATATCTATCCTACTTTCAATATCGCAGACTCAGGGATCTGCATTGGAGTACTGCTTTATTTAATCGAATCGTTTAAAAAACAAGACTGAGTACTTACTCGACGTTAGCGATTTGCTCTTTTACGCGTTCGAGTTCGTTTTTTAATTCGATCACCTGCTTAGCAATTTCAAGGTCATTTGCCTTACTACCCATCGTGTGCACTTCGCGCCCCATCTCTTGGAGAATAAATTCTGCCTTACGGCCAATTTCTAAGTCTGATTTAATGAGCTGAGTAAATTGCTCTATATGTGACTTAAACCGGGTAATTTCTTCCGTGATATCACACCGGTCTGCAAACAGTGCCACTTCTTTAAGTACACGCTCATCGCTAACATCGAGATCAAGATTCGCTTCGCGTAAGCGTTTTAGCAGTTGCTCGCGGTAATTGGGTGCAACTAACGGTGCACGCAGAGCCACCGAATCCACAAGGCGGCGAAGTAGTGCTACACGAGTAATAAAATCTACCAGTAAAGCCTCCCCTTCTTTTTCCCGCATAATGACCAATGAATTAAGCGCCGTATCAACCGCTTCTAAAAGCATCGGTTTAATTAAATCGGCAGCAGGAAGTGTAAGCTCTTTACGTTTTGAATTCGCAATCTGCCACAGTAAGTCAGCACTTGGATTAAAAGCTATCCCTTGAGCTTCCGCCAAAGCTGAAAGCCTATCTAAGGAAACATTAATTTGATCCTCATCCCAGGCTTCGTTTTCAGCCGATTTCTTACTCGTCACTTCAATGGCGAGATGCACTTTACCACGTGCAATCACTTTACGCACCAGTTCCGCAACTTCGATCTCAAGTACTTCCCACTCATCAGGCAAGGATACCGTTAAATCGAGCGATTTACGATTTACTGAACTTACGTTCACGGTAAATGCTAAATCTTCCAATGCAGCTGATGAGCTGCCGTAGCCGGTCATACTTCGCATAGAACAATACAATAAGAGCGATGCGCAGCTTGCAAGCTTAGGTACAAGTCTCGCTTACTTAATGAGAGTCGTTGCTTGCTGAACATCCTTATCACCACGGCCACTTAAATTAATTAGGACCGTTTTATCTTTGGATAATGCAGCAGCTCGTTTAAATCCGTAAGCGAGAGCATGACTACTTTCGAGTGCTGGAATAATACCTTCCTTACTCGAGCAGAGTTTAAATGCAGCTAAGACTTCGTCGTCTGTCGCATAGTCAAAATCTATACGTCCAGTCTCGCGGTAGAAAGCATGTTCAGGTCCAACTGCAGCATAGTCTAACCCAGCTGAAACTGAATGCGTACCTTCAATTTGTCCGTCTTCATTTTGTAAGATGTATGTCTTACAGCCTTGAAGAACGCCTAAGCGGCCACCTGAAAAACGAGCCGCATGATTACCACGAGTAATACCATGTCCGCCTGCTTCTACACCGGTCATTTTAACCGAGGTGTCGTGAAGGAATTCGTAAAAGAGTCCCATTGCATTACTACCACCACCTACACAAGCAACGAGTTCATCTGGAAGACGACCTTCTCGAGCTAAAAATTGCTCTCTCGCTTCCTTACCAATAACGCGGTGAAATTCTCTGACCATCATTGGATAGGGGTGAGAACCATAAACAGTTCCTAAAATGTAGTGCGTCGTTCTCACGTTGGTTACCCAATCACGCATCGCTTCGTTAATGGCTTCTTTGAGCGTCTTTTGACCTGCTTCAACGCCTCGCACTTCTGCACCCATTAAGCGCATTCTGAAAACATTAAGTGCCTGGCGCTCCATATCTACTGCGCCCATGTAAACTACGCACTCTAATCCAAATTTTGCACACACTGCAGCGGTAGCAACGCCATGTTGTCCAGCACCCGTTTCTGCAATAATACGCTTCTTACCCATTCTACGAGCTAAGATCGCTTGTCCAATTGCGTTGTTAATTTTATGCGCACCCGTGTGGAGCAAGTCCTCTCGCTTAAAAAATATTTTTGCTCCACCAAAGTGCTCTGTCAGACGCTCTGCATAGTAAAGCGGTGTAGGACGTCCTGCAAATACGGCTAAGGTTTCCTGCAGCTCTTTTTGAAATGACGGATCTTTTGAAGCAACGTGATAAGCTTCATCTAATTCCTTCAAGGCAGACATTAATGTCTCTGGTACATACACCCCACCATACACACCAAAGTGACCTGAACTATCAGGTAAACTTTCGCGGTTAATTTGTGTTTTGTCTGCCATAGGTTTAATAAATCAAAAAAATTAGCTCTTCTTGTCCACCTTGTTCTTAAGGAAGACTAAGACATCTTGAAATTTTTCGAGGTTAGATTCATCCGCTTTGACTAAGTTCTGATGTGCTTCGAGAGCTAACTTAGCACTATCAAGGTCAGACTTACCCTCACAGCTTAAAGCACGGCTAGAGCTAGATAACGCAATAGGTAATTCACCTGATTCTACCGTCATCAAGCGGTGAAGACCAAGACTACGGACTAGCTCCAAATTGCGGTCACCAAGCCTAAAGAGGATTAACTTACCCTCTGCAGACTTCCGCTTAATTTCTAACGCTGCTCCGGCAAGAACACCTAAAAAGGTGCTATCCATCGTAGCACACTTTTCAAAATCGAGAACGAATCGGACTTTCCCCAAACCTAGCATATGTTGGAAAAAGTCCTTTAAGCAGGCACTATTTTGAAAATTAGCCTTACCCGAGATTTTTATGCGCACAGGATCAGTATCGCAATCAACCAAATATACGGACTGTGAACCAGTATCAGGCATGAATAAAAAAGGATAACCCTCATGCGAGTAAGCATGAGGTGCTCTGTTTCGAATAAGTGATAGTTTAGCTAGTACTTTTTAGTTAGCAGCTACGATCTGACGTAAGACGTATGGCAAGATACCACCGTGTTGATAGTAATCGATTTCGATTGGTGTATCGATACGGCAGCGTACGGGAACATCAAAGCTTTCACCGTTTTTACGGGTTACCTTAAGGGTCATGTCTTGCTGTGGCTTAATAGCGCTATTTAAACCAACGACATCATACGTTTCTGTACCATCTAACTTAAGTGTTTGAGCTGAGGTGCCTTCTTTAAATTGAAGCGGTAGAACACCCATACCAACTAAGTTAGAGCGGTGAATACGTTCATAGCTTTGAGCTACAACAACCTTAACACCTAAGAGTGATGTACCCTTAGCAGCCCAGTCACGGGAGGAACCTGTACCGTATTCTTGACCAGCGAAAACAAACAGAGGTGTATTTTCAGCTTTGTATTTTACCGATGCGTCATAGATAGCTAATTTTTCTACTGCACCGGTTTTTGATACATAAAGCGTATTACCACCTTCTTCACCACCAAGCATTAAATTCTTAATGCGCACATTAGCGAATGTACCACGTGTCATGATACGATCATTACCACGGCGTGAACCGTAAGAATTAAAGTCTTCAAAGGAAACGCCATTTTCTAAGAGGAATTTACCTGCTGGAGAACTCTTCTTAATCGCGCCTGCTGGAGAAATGTGATCGGTCGTTACTGAATCACCAAAGATTCCGAGAGCTCGGCCACCCTTGATTTCAGAGATACCTGGAGCTTTGAGGCTAAACTTATCAAAGAATGGAGGCTCTTGGATATAAGTAGAACTCTTATCAAAGCTGTAGACATTACCCGTTGAGGAAGGAATTTCATTCCACTTTGGATTTTGTGATGCAAAGTCCTTATATAATTTCTGGAATACTTCAGGACGAAGCGCTGCCTGTAATTGGTCACGTACTTCCTGTAAGCTTGGCCAGATATCCTTTAAGTAAACATCCTTACCTTGGGAATCACGTCCGAGTGGTTCTTTAGACAAGTCGATATCAACACGACCTGCGATAGCAAACGCGACTACTAACGGAGGAGACATTAAGAAGTTAGCCTTAATGTTTTGGTGTACGCGCGCTTCGAAATTACGGTTACCTGAGAGTACTGCTGCAGCAACGAGATCGTTTTTAACAATCGTCTCTTCAATAGCAGAATGTAAAGGACCTGAATTTCCGATACAGGTTGTACAACCATAACCAACCGTCTGGAAGCCAAGCTTATCGAGGTAAGGTTGTAGACCAGTCTTAGTGAGATAATCCGTTACCACACGGCTACCTGGAGCCAAGGATGACTTAACGGTCGACTGAACAAATAAACCTTTTTCAACAGCCTTCTTAGCAAGAAGACCTGCCGCTAGCATAACGCTAGGATTTGAGGTATTGGTGCAACTGGTAATAGCAGCAATTAAAACGCTACCACTCGCGATTTCACCATCTGCTCTACCGCCACTTGCTGGCTTTGCATGACTCTTGTCAGCAAAAGGAACGGTAAATGTTTTTGGTAAATCAGAAGCTGTCTTACCAAAACCGTTTTCTGTTACACCACGTGAATAAGCGGTGACGAATTCCTGCTTTAAGTTAGGTAATTCAATACGATCTTGTGGACGCTTAGGACCAGCAACACTTGGAACAACCGTACTTAAATCTAAGGCAAGATCTTGTGAGTAGTCGATTTCTCCACCTTGTGGGATACCCCATAAGTTTTGAGATTTATAATATGCTTCAAATAAAGCGATATGCTCTTCGGAGCGACCTGTAGCACGTAAGTAATTGGAACACTCTTGATCGATTGGGAAAAATCCCATCGTAGCACCATATTCTGGAGCCATGTTTGCAATCGTAGCACGGTCAACGACAGGAAGTGCAGCAGCACCAGGACCGTAGAATTCTACGAATTTACCGACAACTTTTGCTTTTCTTAAAACTTGAGTAACTGTGAGTGCTAAATCCGTTGCGGTAACACCTTCTTTTAAGGCACCTGTTAAACGCACACCTACGACGTCAGGAGTTAAGAAGTAAACAGGCTGACCTAACATACCTGCTTCAGCTTCAATACCACCTACACCCCAACCTACAACACCAAGACCATTAATCATGGTTGTGTGTGAGTCGGTACCAACAAGAGTGTCTGGATAATAAGCACCACTTGAATCTGCTAAAATACCTTTTGCGAGGTATTCCAAATTAACTTGGTGAACAATACCGATTCCAGGAGGTACAACTTTGAATGTATCAAAAGCTTGCATACCCCACTTCAAGAATTGGTAACGTTCACGATTACGTGAGAATTCTAATTCTAGATTGCGACTGAGCGCTTCTTGACTGCCTGCGTAGTCAACTTGAACAGAGTGGTCGACGACTAAATCTACAGGAACGAGTGGCTCAATAATCTTCGGATTTTTTCCAAGCGTTGAAACAGCTGAGCGCATAGCCGCTAAATCCACCAAGAGTGGAACGCCGGTAAAATCTTGTAATACGATACGAGCAACAACGAATGGGATTTCTTCCGTACGCGTTTCATTCGCTTTCCATGAAGCGAGTGCTTTAATAGCAGCCTCACTGACTCGCTTACCATCACAATTACGCAGCAATGACTCTAATACGATGCGAATTGAGACCGGTAGTCTTTCAATATTCATGCCTGCTTTTGAAAGAGCAGGTAAAGAATAATAGGAATGCGATTTACCGTTAGCCGAAAATGACAAACGGGTATTAAACGGATTAGGAAGACTCATATCTGAAA
Source organism: Opitutaceae bacterium (assembly GCA_036824825.1). Classification (GTDB taxonomy): domain Bacteria; phylum Verrucomicrobiota; class Verrucomicrobiia; order Opitutales; family Opitutaceae; genus Palsa-1447. The sequence continues at coordinate 717,560 of DAISZL010000001.1, read as the reverse complement.
ATGAAGATTATTTAGCTAAAGCTGCTGCGATGGCTTTAAAGTTAGGTAAATCCTTAGGGGTTGGTGTTTGTTCAGCGTAAGTTACAACGCCTTCTTTATTAACAACGAAAGCTGCGCGAGCTGCCGTATCACCTACTCCAGCTAACATAGGGAAAAGAACGTCATAAGCACGAGTGACGGTCTTGTTTAGATCTGATAATAACGTCAGTTTAATGCCGTTTTGCTTAGCCCAAGCCTCTTGTGCAAAGGGACTATCAACGCTGATAGCATATACTTCAGCATTGAGTTTAGTATAGTCGCCTAGGCCTGCTGTTACATCACACATCTCAGATGTACAGACACTGGTGTAAGCCAATGGGAAAAATAAAATAACCGTATTTTTCTTACCAAAGTTACCACTTAAGGTCACATCAACAAGGCCTTCAGAAGTCTTTGTTTTTAGAGTGAAATCAGGTGCTTTTGAACCAATGGAGATAGGCATATGTAGAGAGTTTTAAGGTTAAACGTGGAGACGCTGTATGAGTTTAAAAAACGTTCAGAACGGCGAAGCTAAGTGTACTCAAATAAACAAGGTATACTGCCCTGTTGATCTAAGCAAATTAACAGACCTAAAACACTAGAGTTCTTCGGTTTAAGAAGCGAACGCAAAAGTCAAAAAAACCGTTAAAAAAGTGGTACTTTAGGCCCAATTTTAGGTTATGCCTTAGCTTGACCATCTTGGATCCTACCTAAATCCTATACCCTAGCCCATGACTATCTTAGAAGACCTAAAATGGCGCGGCCTTATAGCCGATTGCACCGATATTGATGCTCTTACCCAGCGTCTCGCGGCAGGACCTGTGACCCTGTACTGCGGATTCGATCCTACCGGTGATAGTCTACACGTTGGACACCTCATGGGACAGCTAACCTTAAAACGTTTTCAGTTAGCAGGTCACAACCCTTTACCCTTAGCAGGTGGTGCTACAGGTATGGTTGGAGACCCAAGCGGTAAGTCAGCTGAGCGTAACCTGCTTACGCGTGAGCAACTCGAGCATAACGTTAGATCCATTAAAACACAGCTTTCTAAGCTGCTCGAATTTGACAGAAAAGATAATCCTGCACGTTTAGTAGATAACGCTGATTGGACTGCCAATTTAAGCTACTTAGATTTTTTACGTGATATCGGAAAACATTTTTCGATTAACATGATGGTAGCTAAAGAAAGTGTGCGTGCCCGTATGGAAAGTGAGCACGGCATAAGCTACACCGAATTTAGTTACATGCTACTTCAAGCGCATGACTTTTATCACCTGAGAAAGAATTTTAATTGTGAATTACAAATTGGCGGCAGTGACCAATGGGGAAATATCACAGCAGGAACAGATCTTATTCGTAAAAAATTAGGTGTGCCTGCATGGGGAATGACATTCCCACTCATCACACGCTCAGATGGAAAAAAGTTCGGTAAAACTGAATCAGGTGCAGTCTGGCTAGATCCAGAAAAAACAAGCCCTTACCGCTTCTATCAATTTTTTGTAAATACTGAAGATAGCATGATCTCTCAGTACTTGCGTAAATTCACACTCTTATCACACGACGTCATTCTTGATCTTGAAGCAAAACATGCAGCAAATCCGGGTGCTCGCGAAGCCCATAAAGCATTAGCAAAAGAAGTTACTACGCTTGTCCACGGTGAAAGCGCCTGCCATGATGCACTCAAGGCGAGCGAAATCATGTTTGGTGGCGGACTCGAAGGTATTTCAGAAAAAATATTCACTGATGTTGTTGGAGAAATCCCAACAAAAGATGTAACTAAAAATCTTATTGAAGGACCCGGTACTGCACTGACTGAACTCTTAGTTACAGCAGGTCTGTGTGGATCTAAAGGCCAAGCACGTAAAGATATCGAAGGCGGTGGTATCTCGATGAATAATCAGCGTGTAAGCGTTGTTACGAAAGCGGCTACTTTAGAGGATCTTCTTTTCGGAAAATATATACTCCTTCGTAAGGGCAAGAAAACGTACGCTGTACTGCGTGTAGTCTAAGCAAAGCTCCTTCCTGTGATAGCCACCACGTGCACTTCCTTAGTCCTAAAAAACTAAGGTATGCATAACTTTGAAAATCTCGCTTAGGACTGTCCGAAAAAATTAAGCGCGCATCATTCATGCAGTCATTACATCATCGTATTTACCCATCCATGAAACCCCTCCTTACGAAAATTATTAATACTTGTAGTGCATTCATGCTTAGTGCCGGTCTTATTTCTCAGGCTCAAACACAGACCCCTCCCCCAAAGACATGGATTGATCCAGATACGGGACACCGCGTTATTCGTCTTACTGACGAACCTGGTTCAGCAAGTTTTTATTTCACAGATAATGGCTATACTTCTGATGGGAAATATCTCGTTTATACAACACCAGGTGCCATTAGCGCTTTAAATTTAAAAACCTACGAAACCCATGTCATCGTTAAAGGTGTCGCACGTGCCATTGTTGTAGGAAGAAAAACACCAACCGTTTTCTACACGAAAACGACAGACAAAAGAGGATTTTTAGAATTGTGGTCAGCAAATATCGAAACAAACCAGACACAAAAACTAGCGTCTCTACCGCAGCGCGGAAGTATCGTTACTATCAATGCAGATGAAACACTCGCTGTCGGAAGCTACATTGAGGGAGCAGGTCTTGACTACGGCAGTAACGGCGGAAATTCCCAAGGATCGCAACAACCGCACGTACTAGATCAGCCAGTGAATAAGTCGCAAATGATGGCAACTCGCCTTGCTGCACGACTACCGATGTGGATTTACACAGTAGATCTTAAAACTGGCCAGTCCCACAATTTATTACATGGAACAGACTGGTTAAATCACATGCAATTTTCTCCGACTGATCCTAACCTACTCATGTACTGTCATGAAGGAGCTTGGCATCAAGTGGATCGTATTTGGACTATCCGTACCGATGGAACTCAAAACCAATTAATTCATAAACGTATCATGGAAATGGAAATTTCCGGTCATGAATGGTGGAGCCACGACGGAAATTGGATATGGTATGATTTACAGTTACCCAAACGCATTAATGGTTATGTAGCGGGTTATAATATTTCTACCCACGAGCGTATTTGGTATCACCACGAAGTAAGCGAAGACTCCATTCACTATAACTCATCCTGGGATGGCAGTTTATTCTGCGGAGATGGCAGTCAGTCACCTGGTGCACAGTGGATTTATCTCTTTCGCCCTGTCCACCTACACAATGATCACACACTTGGTGAAAACTTAATCTTAGCAGGAAAATTTGAAGCAGAAAAACTCGTTAACATGAGTAAACATCATTACAGGCTAGAACCGAATGTAAGTTTTACGCCTGATATGAAATTCGTTGTATTCCGCTCAAATATGTTCGGTAGCACATATGCCTTTGCCGTTGAAGTCGCAAAGGCAGCTACTCCTTAAACTAGCAGATTTCTTCAATTTCTACGTGCACAGGTTTACCCGGTGCACAATCAGCTTTCAGCGAAACAAACCTGTCTTTATACTGATCGAAAATTGGCCACAGCGCTTTTCGATCTGTTTCTGGAATAGCTAAAGACTGAATCTGATCGCGTGAAAAAAATCCGAATGTGCCTTCACTAATTGCGTGAGGCAGTTGAGCGATTGGCTTTTTGCAGCGAAATAAAAACATGAGCCAATGTTTTTCTCCTTCATACGCTTTTTCAGCAATCATGGAGAAGAGATGTAAGTCAGAGGTTTGAATTTCTAGCCCTGTCTCTTCTTTGGTTTCACGCACGGCACACTCAAAGGGAGATTCTCCAACTGAGGTTTCTAATTTTCCACCAATCGGACTCCACACACCGTGATTGGGTGGCTTTGCTCGTAATAGGAGTAACTGTTCACCTTTCTCGTTTTCTATGAAAACAAGAACAGCAAGTTTATAGGCAAGCGGTTGAGTTGTAACAGGTGATGCCATAGTTATTAGGCCTTATCATGCTTAGAAAGTATGCCTTTAGAAAAGCTTGTTTATTAGGAATTTAAAAAAGGTACAGTTGCAGTTTGTGTAAAATTCCATTTCCTTAAGCCTTCAAGTATGTTCACCTAATCAACGCTAAATCGCGCTTATGGCTGAAAATCAACGTCATCCGTTTCTTCAAGGGCTCAGTAAACACCGTGGGGCTCCCCCTACCGTTGTCGTCATATTTGGCGCTTCAGGCGACCTTACTACGCGTAAATTAATACCTGCTGTTTACAACCTCAGTTTCGATAACCTACTACCTGCAGACTTCTACTTAGTAGGATTTGGTAGAAGCACGATCACTGATGATGCCTTTAGAACGATTGCCTCTGATGCAATTAAGGAATTTTCAAGACGTGATTTACAAGCCGATGTCTGGAAGCGCATTTCAAATCATACTACCTACGTTTCAGGTAACTATGATGACAAAAAGGCATTTGAGCGCTTAGCAGAGCATATAGCTAAGATAGAAAAAAATCTAGGCCGTGAAGTTCAGCCTCTATTTTATATATCAACACCTCCTTCGGTGTTTGAATCAATTATCATCAATTTAGGTACGAGTGGTCTTGCTAGTAAATACCTAGGACAGCCACATCATGCTAAGGTCGTTATCGAAAAACCCTTTGGCCGTGATCTAGATTCAGCACGCGCACTCAACACAACGATTAGAGCTCATTTTGAAGAGCATCAAGTGTATCGTATTGATCACTACTTAGGTAAAGAAACCGTACAAGACTTACTCGTACAACGGTTCGCAAATTCTATTTTCGAGCCGCTTTGGAATCGTAATTTTATCGAAAGTGTCCAAATAACCGTAGCTGAAAGTGTTGGTGTTGAATCCCGTGCTGGTTACTATGAGCAAAGTGGATGCTTAAGAGATATGATTCAAAATCATACTATGCAGCTACTCGCACTCACCGCGATGGAGCCGCCTGTTTCACTGGATGCAGAAGCCGTACGTGACGAAAAAGTTAAAGTATTACGCGCAATCCAGCCACTAAACGTGCAAGAAGGTGGAGACGTAGCACGTGCCCAGTATGCAGCCGGCATGATCGGTGGTTTACCTGTGGGTGGCTACTTACAAGAACCAGGAGTAGATCCAAAATCGGGCACGGAAACTTACGCTGCAATACGTCTTTCGATTAACAATTGGAGATGGCAAGGGGTTCCCTTCTATTTACGTTCAGGTAAGCGTTTTGCACGCCGTGTGACTGAGATCGCAGTTCAGTTTAGACGTCCACCAGGTACGCTCTTTGCGCAAAATAAAAATTTAGATTTAGCAGCTAATACCCTCACCTTCCAAATACAACCCGATGAAGGTTTAAGTCTTATTTTAAACGGAAAAATTCCAGGCCTAGAAACACGCACACAGCCTGTAAAAATGAATTTCCGGTATGCAACTACCTTTGGCTCTAATACACCTGAGGCTTATGAGCGTCTCGTCTTAGATGCAATGATTGGTGACGGTACACTCTTTATTCGTGGCGACGAAGCAGAGACATCATGGAAACTCTACACCCCAGTCCTTGAACACTGGAAAGCTCAAGGCCAAAAAGGCATGGATAGCTACGCATCAGGTTCTTGGGGTCCAAAGAGTGCAGACGCACTCCTAGCATCTCAAAATCACACGTGGCGGGAACCTTAAGTCAGTAATCACATCCTCTTTATGGCTGATTTATTTGACGCACTACCGGGACTTGAAGTTCCAGTCGGAGCTATAGCAAAAAGCTTAGCTTCACTCTGGGATGATGCAGCCTCCTCAGGTAAGCCTGCACCTACCGTAGAAGACTCACGTGCGACCCAAATCAATTTAGTACTTCACTTAGGTTTAAATACCACTTTCGAGGATGCTAAAACGCAGTTTGAAACAGCGGCACATTTTGCCATGCGCTACCCAAGCCGTGTCGTAGTTTTATGTCCATTACAAGAGGATGATAAAAGCACAACCATGCGCGCTAAGGTATACGGCGAATGCGCGATTGGAAAATCAAAGCAGGATAAACGCTGCTGTGAATTTGTAATTTTAAGCTACCCACGTAGTTTTAGGCAGTACCTTGAATCAGAAGTCTCGATTTGTATTTCAAGTGACCTACCTCTGTATTACTGGCCTCACCGTTTTTCAGCTAATGCAAATCTAGCGGACTACCGATATTTATTAACGAAGGCTAAACGTATCTTAATTGATAGTTCAACTTCACCTCGTGAAGCACTGAGCTACCCATGGCCAAAGCCAGAAGCGGTAAGAGATCTCGCTTCCGCTCGACTTCTTCACGTAAGACAAGCGATTGGACAATTCTTAAGTCGCTATTCCCCGCAAACGCTCACGGATAACTTAACCGGGGTAAGCGTAGAGCATGGAGAAAAATTAATGGCTGAAGGCTACGCATTACTTGCCTGGGCAAAAGATCGCATACTCGCTTGCGGATCAAATCAGGCTGATTTTTCAGTAAAAGAGCGCGCTCACTCGCCTGAACTTTTCTTAAGTTTACGTTTTACGTATTCAAATTCTCAAAGCTTTGTTTGGACGGCAGATCTTAAAATCGGTCATAGCCACTTTGAAGCGGACTTTAAAACCGCCAAAACAAGCCTCGATGCCGCAGCAAAACTGTTAAAACCTGAAGATAGTCTTAGCGAAGCGATGTTTTTCTAGTTTATAGCCTGCAGAATAAGTTAAAATCACATAAGTAATTGTTAGATATAAATTTAAGCAATTTTAAGGGCTTAAAATAAGGTTTTATAATACACGGGTTAGTGGGTATCTAAGGTTAAAGTTACTAATCCTTATGCCTAAGTGATGCAAAGACGCTTGATTTCCACCTATTTAGGCCAAAAATCCACCGCTTCACTGGATACTCGGGTTTAACAATCTTTGGATCCTTACTTCTGTCTTTTTTTCATCTCCTTTACTTTCCACTTTCTACCGTGAGCAAAAAACAAAGCGCTATCGCTGACAAATCCGCATCAACGACTGACTTCAGTAAGGCACCAATAAATGCATCGCTTAACCGTGAGCAGAAAATTGACCTTTATCGCACCATGGTGCGTGTACGCCGTTTTGAAGAGCGTAGCTTAAGAGCTTACCAAGCTAAAAAAATTGGTGGCTTCCTCCATCTCTACATTGGTCAAGAAGCAGTGGCGATTGGTTGCTGCTCCTTAATGGGAAAGAATGATCATGTGATTACCGCCTACCGCGATCACGGTCATGCGATTGGCGTTGGTATGCCAATGAATCCTCTCATGGCTGAAATGTATGGTAAAGCAACGGGTTGCTCAAAAGGTAAAGGTGGCTCGATGCATTTCTTTGATCCCTCACGCAATTATTGGGGCGGTCACGGTATCGTAGGTGGACAAATTCCACTCGGTGCAGGACTAGCTTACGGCATTAAGTACAAAGGCCTGAAGGGTGCAGCGATGGCATTCATGGGTGACGGTGCCGTAAATCAAGGTGCAGTACACGAAGCTTACAACTTAGCATCCCTATGGAATCTTCCTGTTATTTATGTGATCGAAAATAACGGCTACTCCATGGGTACCTCGCAGCAGCGTTCATCCGCAGGTTCTCTCGCGAAACGTGCTGAAGGCTACGACATGAATTGGTCTGAATGCGATGGTAGCAATATTTACGAAGTACGTGAAACCATGAACCGCCTCCTTACGTTAGCTCGTGAGCAGTGCAAACCATCGGTTGTCGAAATCAAAACTTACCGTTACCGCGGTCACTCGGTTGCTGATCCTGATAACACCTACCGTAGCAAAACTGAAATCGAAGAATACCGTAAGACAAAGGATCCAATCAGCGTTTTCCAAAAAATCTTACACGATGAAGGCGTACTCACCGATGCCCTCATTGAATCGATTGATACAGAAGCAAGAGCTGAAGCAGATGCTGCAGCAGACTTTGCAGAACAAAGTCCATATCCAACCGTAGAAGACATTTCTAAAGACGTTTACTGGGAAGAAGATCATCCTGAACACAAGACCTCCCAAGGACGTATTTTCTTCGAATAATTTATTTAAACTTTTTACCACGATGCCTCTTATCACTTACCGCGAAGCCATTCGCCACGCCTTAGCAGAGGAACTTTCCCGCGATCCTAATGTGGTCGTTATGGGTGAAGAAGTTGCTCAGTTTAACGGCGCTTACAAAGTCACCGAAGGCTTATTAGAAAAATTCGGCCCAAACCGTATTGTCGATACACCGATTAGTGAAGCGGGTTTTATCGGTATGGGTATCGGTGCTTCCATGCTTGGCGTAAGACCTGTTATCGAACTGATGTTCTGGTCATTCTACTCCGTAGCATTCGATCAAATTTTAAATAATGCAGCGAACGTTCGCTACATGTCCGGTGGTTTAATCAACTGCCCTATCGTTATTCGTGGACCAGCTAACGGTGGTACAAACGTAGGTGCTACTCACTCACACACACCTGAAAACATTTGTGCAAATCATCCTGGTATCAAAGTTGTTTGCCCAGCTACCGCTTACGATGCCAAGGGTCTTTTAAAATCCGCAATCCGTGACAATGATCCTGTCATGTTCATGGAAAACACGATTCTTTACGGAGATAAGTGGGAAGTACCTGAAGAAGAATATCTCATTCCACTCGGTAAAGCAGATGTAAAACGTGTCGGTAAAGATCTCACGATCGTTGCCCACGGTAGAGCAGTGATTAGCTCACTCGCTGCAGCACAACAACTCGAACGCGAACACGATATTTCGGTTGAAGTGGTAGACCTTCGCACGATTCGTCCTCTCGATGAAGAAACAATCTTAGAATCCGTTCGCAAAACACACCGTGTACTCTTGGTTGAAGAGAATAAACCATTCTGTGGAGTCGATGCTCAAATTGCATACATGATTCAAGAAAAAGCATTCGATGACTTAGATGCACCGATTAAGCGCGTTTCCGCAATCGATGCTCCTGCGATTTACAGTCCTCCAATGGAAGCTGAACAACTTCCAAATCCTCAGCGTATTCTAAAAGCAGCAATCGAACTTCTTCGCTAATCACCATGGCTAACATAATTGATATGCCCAAACTCAGCGACACGATGACCGTGGGTACGCTGATCAAGTGGCTCAAAAAAGAAGGCGATGTTATCAAGTCCGGCGACATGCTCGCTGAAGTTGAAACAGACAAAGCTACCATGGAGCTTGAAAGCTTCTTTGATGGCACCCTTCTTAAACTCTTTGTGCCAGCTGGCTCTCAAGTAGCAGTAGGCGCACCTCTTTGCGCAATTGGTAAAGCAGGAGAAGCTGTTGAAGTACCAAGTGGCGCAGCTAAACCAGCAGCTAAGACTCCTGCAGCTCCTGCTCCTGCTGCTGCTGCTAGCCCAGCTCCAAGTGCAAAGGCTCCCGCTGCAACTGCTGCACCCGCACTCGCTCCGGTTATTCACCAAGGTAGAATTAAGATTTCACCGCTTGCTAAGAAATTAGCAGCAGAACTTGGTGTTGATGCAGCGCGTGTTCCAGCATCTGGCCCAGGGGGTCGTATTGTACGTGCTGACATTCTTGCAGCTCAAAAAGGTGGCCAAGCTAGCGCTTCGGCTGCACCTAAAGGCTCAAGCTTCTTTGCTTCTTCAGGTCCTGTAGAAGACAAGGTGATCGCATTAACAAACATGCGTGCTACGATCGCTCGTAGAACTCAGGAGTCCAAGGTTCAAGCTCCACACATCTACTTAGAAGTAGAAGCGGATGCCACCCCACTCTTAGAATTAAGAAGCCAACTTAACACCGCTTTAGAAAAAGAAGGCGTTAAACTATCCGTTAACGATTTCATTCTTAAAGCCTGCGGTAATGCACTACGCAAAGTACCGATGGTTAATGCGTCTTACGAAACAGATCAATCCGGTCAGGGATCCATTCGTGTACACGGTGCAGTTAATGTATCATTCGCTGTAGCAATTGAAGATGGTCTCATCACGCCAGTCGTTCGCGATACATCCGGCAAATCTCTTTTCGAAGTCAGTAGCGAAGCAAAGAGTCTTGCTAAACTTGCCCGCGATAAAAAATTACAACCTGCTCAGTACACAGGTGGCACATTCTGTGTTTCTAACATGGGTATGCTTGGTATCGACCGCTTCTGTGCAATTATTAACCAACCAAACGCAGCTATCTTAGCTGTCGGTGGAACCGTTAAAAAGCCAGTTGTTGTAAACGACCAAATTGTAATCGGCCAAAGAATGTCGCTCACCCTCTCCTGTGACCACCGCGTCCTCGATGGTGCAATTGGCGCACAATTCCTTGCAGCTCTAAAAGAACTTATCGAAAAGCCAGCACTTCTTCTTCTCTAAAAGAAGAAGTGTTTAGCTTTCGGCACGTTTTCTAGCATCGGCCTCGATTAAAGCTTTAAGCTTTTCGAGGTCTTGTTTTACACCCTGTTTTACTTGTGGGAGTTCCTCGAGTGACTTCGCTTTTGATTTAGCGAACAAGTAAAACTTCATCTTAGGTTCGGTACCAGAGCCACGCGCTGCAAAGGTCGCACCATTTGCTAGTGTGAGCACATACAGATCCTGTTTAGGAATTAATTCTCCATCCTGATCCTTGATGGCTTCGCGTCCAAAATCTTGGAACTGAGTTACTCCTATATCACCAAACTGGGTTGGTTTACTTGTGCGGTAGGAATCAATAATGCGCTTAATCTTAGCATTACCACTCGCTCCTTCGTAATAGAGGTTAATCGTACCCTCTAAGTAAAAGCCATGTTTTAAATAGATCTGATCTAAATACTCGGGGACTGTTAAACCGCGATCTTTCACCCATGAAGCGAGTTCTGCAAACATAAGACAGGCAGCATTACCGTCCTTATCACGCACAAGATCGTTTGGTAGATAGCCGTAACTTTCCTCATTACCAAAAGCAAAGAACGTACTGTGTTGAAGATGCAGTCGTGCTTTTTCCGTTAAACTAATTTCATCGTAATTAAAAGAAGCACCCATCGCCTCTTGTAATTTACGTTCATAAGCACGCATCTTTGCAGCAATCCACTTAAAGCCAGTAAGCGTATTAATTACTTTTACGCCATGGGCTTCACCAATCGCATCCTGGAGAGAAGTCGTTACAAACGTTTTAATAATACACGCGTTTCTTGAACCCTCTTTCGGGATAATTCCCATCTCCTTCATACGCGTGAGACGGTAATCGACAAGTAATGCACCCACCTGATTACCACTGAGTAATTCCATCTTGCCTGACTTTGTACGCACGGCACAACCCATACGGTCATCATCTGGATCGGTAGCTAGCACTAAGTCTGCCTGCACCGTTTCAGCAAGTGCTACAGCCTTTGAAAGTGCCTCTGCATTTTCTGGATTGGGTGACTTTACTGTTGGAAAGTTTGCATCAAAACCTGCCTGTTCAGGCACCTGTTTAACCTGCGCACCTAATTGCGTTAAAAGTGCTGGAGCATGAACGCCACCTGTACCATGGATATTTGTAAATACGATTGAGAGCTTAGCACGTTTGATCACGTGGGTATCTAAAACGGCTTGGCTTGCTACTGCTAAATACGCCTTGTCTGCTTCTTCAGATAATAGAACGACCTTGGACGTATCTTTTTCAAGAAAACGTACGGTTTCACTCAGTGGTACTGAATCCACTTCTTTTACAATGCCCGAATCATGCGGAGGAACAACCTGTGCACCGTCATCAAAATAAGCTTTGAAGCCATTATCATGCGGAGGATTGTGGCTTGCGGTAATAACAACCCCAGCATGCGCTCCTAACCAGCGAACACTGTAGCTAAGCTGCGGTGTAGGACGTGGTGCTGTAAAGATATAGGCTTCACCTCCTAATTTTACCCAGGTTGATGCAGCAAGTTCACAGAAGTGTTTAGAAAAATGCCTTACATCGTAGGCAATCACGATACGTGGTTTTGATGAAACTGATTTTTCTTTTAAAAACTTACTCGTGTAGCGGTAAAGACCAACCACGGCTCGAATGAGGGTAAAATCATTGAGCATATTACTTCCAATCGCTGCATGCTCAGGGCTTCCTGAACTAGAGAGTGTTCCTGTTTCTGCAGTTGCCTTAACAACGCCGATCGTGCGTCCACGCATACCGCCCGTACCGAATTCGAGAAAGCGGTAGAATCGGTCATTGAGCTCTTGCCACGCCTCACGTGCCACTAACTCATCAATACTCTGACTTGCCCAGAGTGGCAGTTTTGCTTGGCGAAACTGCTCGATCGTTTGTGCAGCGGAACTAAGAAGTTTGCCCTCTGCAACTGCGGCTTGAATACGTGCGTTATCACTCATGAGAGATACAGATCTTTAGAAAAGGATGGTTTTTGTTTTAGCTGAGACCAGCGTTTTTTAAACGAGAAGAAATCGTAGCCAAAAAAAGGCGATATTTCGATAGATACTAAAGGTAGACCTTGTGCATCCACAGGCACTACTTCCCCTAACTCTTTAAGCCAGCGCGCTGCCTGCTTTAATTGATCCTGTTTACAAGACAGTGGACTATCGACACCTTCGGCATTTTTTACTGGAGAAAAATCCTCTGCTCGTTCCGTTTCAATGACAACCGGGTTCGAAGCAAAGGGAAGTGCATCAAACACAAAGAGTTCAAATTTAACTCCGTTTGGTTTATCAGGAACGACTGTATTTCCTGCAGCATCAATATGCGTAATTTTTTTATCAGCTCTATGAAAAGGTAAAGTCGCTAACGCTCCTTTTTCGGAAGCCGCCATCTGTTTAATAAAGTCTCTATCAAGGATGTGGATCGCAATACTCCCTGCGATGTATTTTAGCTCACCTTGCTCATTACGCTGTTTCTGAAATTCCATAGGCAAATCGGAATATTCAACAACACATAACTTATCCTGCTGAACACAGAAGTGACCTACTTTCTCCTCAGGATATGCCTTTGGAACCATCTTACTCGACATCTGGGACTTCTTAAGTAGATGCCATCCAATGAAGACAGGATCGATACATCTTACGAGTGGGTTATCGACCTGGAAATAACTGAGCGTATCTATACCCTGCTTTTGCATGAACGTGAGTGCACCACTTCGTTCTAGTGCACGCAGGGATCCACCGTGACCGTCTGGTGAAAGTGCAATCGATCCTTTTGATTCGAGTAAGATTTTACCCTGAAAATCTACTGCAGGCATTCTACCCTGTTTAAAAAAATGAACTCTATCAGAATCTAATCCAAAATAATTATGCTTCTGAAAATAAGCGATCGTCTGTTTTTCATTCTGATGGCTCGTCATGATGAACCAGTGAATGACCTTACCGTAATCTTGTGCAGCTGCTTTAATTTTTTCTGCAAATACCTGGAATAACGATTTATGCTTAAGTGGAGTTACTTCAAACGTTCCTTTAGGCCCGTCAAACCCAAGACGCGTGCCTTGACCACCTGCAACCGTGAACGCAGCTACACGACCTGCCTTCAAGGCTTCTTCTCCTACTTCACGAGCACGTGCCCATAATTTAGAACTGCCGCCTTTACTGGGTAAACTTTCAAACGGCGCTGGCTTTAATCCGTCAAAACTCGCTGCATCCACCGCTTTTTTATTAAGCACTAATGTATCGTTAAGCGCCTTAAGCTCTCCTAGATCAATCTCCTCTGCCTGACTGAGTAAGTCGCGTTTCTGGAGTTCAGACAGCTCATCAAAAAAGTGAAATACATGACCCTGACCCGCATCGCGGTAAGCTTGAATTAAAGGATGTAATGCAGCCATACGTTACGATGAACGAAAAATGGTTACTGCTCAAAGCGGAAAATCATTTCATCGGGCTTCGTATAGCCTAATTTCATGCGAATTTGCTGTTCCACAAAAGCTGGATCCGTTTTTAAACGCTTTAAAGTGATTTGTTCACGTTCTAATTGCTTTTGAGCTGCCTCAAGCCGACGTTTATCACGCTCTTGAATTTGCTTTAAATGCACATACTCAACGCGAGCCTCTTTAAAGGATACAAAGCCCATAAAACCTAGCCCGAGTAGAAGTAGGATAAAAGCGAAGTAACTGAGGCGTTTAATAGTCACTTTAAAAGCTAAACCAATTGATAAAGGTACTATAGCTTACCCACGGAAATTAAACAAGATTAGACGGATCTACATCCAAATTTTGAACAATATCATCTGGCCAGTGAAAGGCAGCTCGTAGAGCAGACAGTTCACCAATCACTGGACTTACATTAGGTGCAAAGTACCAAATCTGCCACCGGTATAAGTCTTTAATTTTATCAATCGGAGCAGGCGTTGGACCCTTAACCTCTAATCTATCGCCAAACTTTTCTTTAACCTGCTTTACCCACTGGGCTGTAAAAAAGGCCAGTTTCTCTGGATTTGGTCCTTTAAACTGGTGATGAATAATATGGCGATACGGTGGATAGCCAAAATTCTTACGGGAGGCTAATTCCGTTTCAGCAAATCCTATAAAATTAGCATGCCGTGAAAATTGGATAGCCCCCGAACTCGGTGTAAAGGTTTGAACAAATACGTCCCCTGATTTGGCTCCACGCCCTGCTCTTCCTGCTACTTGTACCAAGAGCTGAAACGTACGCTCATTAGCTCTAAAATCAGGTATGTGCATGGATAAGTCTGCATCTATTAATCCGACTAAGGTCACATTTGGAAAATCGAGTCCTTTGCCGATCATTTGTGTACCCACTAAAATATCAATTTTACCTAATCTAAAGTCAGATAAGATTTCTCTTAAACGATGCTTTTTATTCATCGTATCCGTATCGACACGCGCAATCCTAGCCCGCGGAATCACGCGTCTTACTGCTTCTTCCACACGCTGGGTCCCCATACCCTTTGATCTTATTTCGGGAGATCCACAGGAAGGACAGCGAATAGGTGATGGTTTTTCTTCACCACATAAGTGACAGCGAATCGTTTCATCACTGCGGTGATAGGTCATCGTAATACTGCAATGCGGACACTGTTCGGCGTGACCACATTTTGTACACACAACAGACGGCGAGTACCCTCTTCGATTAATAAACAAAATGATCTGCTCTTTAGCACTAATTCTGTCCTGCATCGCATCCACTAATTTACGTGACAAAGAAGTAAACCCGCGCTGACGAGCCACTTCAATTTTCATATCGATCACATGAATATGAGGAAGCTTTCGTGAATCGACGCGTGATTTTAATTCAAGCAGGTTGTACCTATGTGAAACGGCATTAAGGTATGTTTCTAGAGACGGTGTTGCAGAGCCTAGTAAACAGACCGCCTTCGCTAACTTTGCACGCATGACCGCTACATCACGTCCATGATAGCGCGGTGTTTCATCCTGCTTATAAGCTGGCTCATGTTCTTCATCTACGACGATAAGGCGTAAGTCTTTGATCGGAGCAAATACAGCTGAGCGAGCACCGACAACAATACGTGCTTCGCCTGTCGCAAGGGCAAGCCACCCATCTAGTCTTTCTCCTTCATTTAGGGCACTATGCCAGACGACACATTTATGTCCTGGTGCTATCGCTTCTAGACGAGAGCGCAGCCGAGATACGGTTTGAGGCGTAAGGGCAACTTCAGGAACTAAGAAAATAACCCCTCCTCCTTGATTCAGTACGTGCTCAATCGTTTTTAAATAAACTTCTGTTTTTCCTGAGCCAGTAACACCGTGAATAAGAAACGTAGAAAACTCATTTTTATCAACTGCCGTGATTAATGAATCAATCGCTTGTTGTTGTTCAGTATTTGGCGTTGGTTTTATTTCCGCTACTTTTTCTCCTGAGGCCCACGACTCCTCATAAGCCTCTCTCACGATGCGTAGGCCTTCTTCACGTACAACCCCAAGTTTAATTAATCCCGCAACCGATGAAGTCGTAATCCCCAGTCTACTTAGAACAAGTGCTTTTGAAATCGGCAGTGTTTGTGATTTTAAAAAATGGTATAACTTCGCTTGCTGTGGAGCCTTTTTAGCTAATTTAATTTCCTCATCAGGTGCTAACTGCTTTTCCAGGACGAGTTGTTTTTGAACTTTCAGGGATGCGCCTCGTCTTACAGCTGCTGGAATCATGGTTTCGATAATCGAATCCATAGGAGCTGCATAGTAACTGGCCATCCAACTTGCCAGTGGCATCAAATCGGCAGTGAGAGCAGGAAAAGAATATACGACCTGGGCGACCAGTTTTAGCTTATCGAGGGGAAAATTTTTAGGCGGCGCGATTTCGCAAATGACTGCTAAGCGCATACTAGAAACGATGGGGACCCTTACCAAAGCACCCACGACCGCAGTTGAGCGAAGCTCTTCTGGGACACGGTAATGCAGGACTTTATCAAAGCCTGCCAAGGGATGAACACCAACGATCATACCCTTAACCAATGAACAGGACTCAGCGAGCGTGCAAGTAAGGAGCTATAATTTAGCTATTACTCAGAAATTGACACCACGCTTGAACGTGTAAAACACTCTTAGGCTGTGAGTACACCTAAAGCACGAGAGACCTTTGAACACTACCTAAAGCTAAAGGGGCTTCGTGTGACTGAGCAGCGTAAAGCAATCTTTGAAACGGCTATTTCTCAAAAAGAGCACTTTACGGCAGATGAATTACTGGAGCGGGTAAAATCGCTACCTCAAGGTAAGTATGTTTCTCGTGCTACCGTATACCGGACATTACCGGTTATGACCGAGAGCAATCTTCTTAGAGAAGTCGATATTGGTAGCGGTGAAAAATATTATACCCCCCATACTGGCAACAATAGCCAGGTTGCCCAAGTCGTGTGTATAGACTGTGATAAAATTTTTGAAATTAGTGCCCCTTTTATGGATTGGTACGGTAGTACCGTATCATCCAAACTAGGGCTTACCCCCGTAGCACAGCGCCTGCAAGTAAGTGCTCGCTGCGACGCATTAAAACTAACAGGGACTTGCCCTAAAGCGTCCAGTGGTACTAAATCTAAAAAGAGATAACTTTCATGGCCAAAGACAAAAATCGCGATTTAGCGTTTGATATAGAATTTTTCGAGACCGTTTTAAGTAAGCACGCTGCTTATGACGATGTAATCGAAATTCTAGGTGGTCTTTATACCAAGGCTGGAAGAATTGAAGATGGATTAAGGATGGATAAGAAGCTTGTTAAACTCCATCCAGACAATCCTACCGCTCACTACAATCTTGCGTGCTCACTCGCGTTAGTGAGTAAACCCAAAGAAGCACTAGAATCGCTTAATCAGGCTATTTCTCTTGGCTACCGCGATGTAGAGTGGCTTTCAAAAGATCCCGATTTAGAGAGCCTAAAAGACGATTCCGAATTTGTGGCCTTAGTAGGACAATTAAAGTCCTACGATAAAAAAGATTAATTACTGGTCTACGGTACCAAGGAGTTCAGATCCGATAGAATCTGCAACTAGCCTACCTTGATTCGTAAGGCGTATGTGACTAAGCTGTCTAGACAGAAGTCCGTCATTTTCTAATGAAGACAGTTTCTTCTCGAGCGTTTCCCATGCTGCATTCGGAAAACGAATACGGGCTTTAGCAAGATCAACCCCTTGATTCATACGTAGACCAAAAATTAACGAATCTTCTAGGAGTAAGTCAGGAGTTAATTCACGCCTATCCTCCTGCATCCGCTTTCCTTCTTTAACCTGTTTTGTCCAGAGCTCTAAATCGGAGGGATTTACTCCGCGCACTCCGTCATGCTGTGAAGCCGCTGAGGGTCCAAGCCCGATCCATTCTTGCATTTTCCACGTTGATAAATTGTGCATGCATTCAAATCCCGGTTTAGCGAAATTGGAAATCTCGTATTGGTGAAAGCCTTCTCTTTCACACCTCTCCCACGTTTTTTCGTACAGCTTAGCCTCATGATCAGGATCTAGTTTTACTTTTCCTTCGGATAATTTAACCCAAAGCGCTGTATCCTCCTCAAAGGTTAAACAATAGGTCGAGAGATGATCGGGTTTGAGTTCAAAGGCCTTGTCTAAATCACTTAGCCACTGTTCCTGCGTTTGACCAGGAAGTGCAAACATCATGTCGACATTCACATTACTAAAACCCATACGGCGAATGAGCTCATACGCTTTATAAATATGTTCAACGGTGTGCTGCCTTCCTAAAGCATCTAAGAGTTTATCATCAAAACTCTGAATCCCTAAAGAGATCCGATTAATTCCCGCTTCTTTTAATACAGAAAGACGTGCTTCAGTAACCCAAGCAGGAGCAAGTTCAATGGACCATTCCTTGGGCTGAACAACGGTTTTCTTACGAACGATCGCAGCTAGCTGACCCAAGGCATTGGGAGACAACAAACCAGGGGTTCCACCACCCCAAAAAACAGTCGAAATAGGTCCTCTCCAAGGTACAAGTTCAGCCTCTAAAGCTACGGTTTCTAGGTAGGTCTCAACCGCATTAGCCGTGGGTTTAATCTGATAAAAAGCACAAAAATCACAGGTAGAAGAACAAAACGGAACATGCACATAGATCCCTTGATCCAAGGGTTTTAGCCCAGTCTGTACTGTCCTATGTTTGTCTTGCTCTAAATCGATCATATCTATTATCTTAAACGAGTCATCAATGCATAACAAAAGCGTTTTTTCCCTGAGGACAATCCTCCTTTCTAGCTTAGCTGCAGTGCTCCTGTCATTTATGTCAGGTTGTACGTCCGTTGCTATCTCTAATTTAACACCTGGGACACTTCCTGAGAATCCATCCCAAATCTACACGTTCACCTTACGTGCTACGCCTAAGTTAAACACCATCGTTAAAGGTACACTCGCTCCTCAAATCGTTATTGATGGACAGACCTTCGCGATGAAAAAGTCCGCGATTGGTGAAGACCTCTACGAGTTCGATTATCAACTCCCCGCTGGTCGTCAGGAGATGAGCTACTACTTCATCGTAGACTACCAAATTGAGAGCAATGTTAAGAATATCTATTCTCAGTCCTTTACGGAATTACAACACACTTCCCTTATTCACCGCTATGTCATTTCGTTAGAGGCAACACGCGGACCAATCGGTTCGAGTATCAGTCTCGTAGGTCGCGGTTTTACACCACAAGACGTTGTTTGCTTTGATGGAAATCCTGTTCGTACCGTTTACAATTCACCTTCCTCACTGAATTTCTATGTTCCAGCTCTTCCTGCCGGTCAAAGCTACCGTGTTACATTAAGTAACCAACAAGGCAGCTCTCCCGTTGGAACCTTCCGTATTGATTCCACTTCCGTTTCAGTATCGCCTAGCTCGCTTGTTTTAAAGACAGGCGAAACGCAGATGCTAACCTTTACAATTCCAGCACCTGCATCCGTTGGCGGCACCCTCTTGGATGTCACAACCAACATTCCTGAAAGTGTGATCATGCCTGAAGTCGTCATTCCACAAGGCCAGACAAGCGTTTCTGTACCTGTCAAAGGCGGCCGTGATGGTAATGGAAAACTCTTTATCAAGGGCTACACCAATACCGACATTACCGTACCTGTTACGGTAAACGCTCACTAAGATTAGGGGTATTTTAGGCTATAATAAAGGTTCAAACTTTGGTTTGAATCTAAGCCTATCTTAGCCATGCTATACGTGTGGAATCTAAAGATAAAGACCTGACCTTTGAAGCAGCTCTCAGTAAACTCGAATCCGTGGTTGAGTCCATGGAATCGGGAGAAATTCCCCTAGATGAGTTACTGCAAAAATTTGAACAAGGTAATAAGCTACTCAAAACCTGCGAAACACGCCTAAAAGACGCGGAACTAAAGATCGAAAAGCTTAAAAAAGAACGCTCCAGCGTTTCTTTCACAGCATTTAAGAGCGAAGGTGAAACGAGCTGATGAGTACGCCTGCACGTTTACTTCAATCTCTAAACTCTCCTAAAGATCTCAAAGCTTTAAAACCTGAAGATCTCAAGGGTTTAGCACAAGAAATCCGAGATGAGATTATTGCCGTTACCTCGCATCAGGGTGGCCACGTAGGACCTAATTTAGGCGTTGTTGAACTCAGTATTGCGCTCCACCGCGTCTTCTCAACTCCTGACGATAAGTTTGTATTCGATGTATCACACCAGGGATACACGCATAAATTACTCACGGGAAGAAACGGAGCATTTTTCAAAGGTCTTCGTCAAACAGGTGGTACGAGCGGCTTTTTAATCCGTGCAGAAAGTGAACATGATAGCTACGGAGCAGGTCACGCAGGGACTGCACTGAGTGCAGCTCTAGGAATGGCTTCAGCTCGTGATTTAAAGGGCTCTAAAGAACATGTCGTAGCCATTTGCGGTGACGCAGCCTTCACGTGCGGAATTACGCTTGAAGCCCTAAATAACGTTGTTTCATCAACCAAACGTTTGATCGTTATTTTAAATGATAACGAATGGTCGATTGCTAAAAATGTAGGTGCAATCGCTCACTACTTAAACCGCTTAAGTACGAGTACGACCTATAATAAAATCCATAGTGATTTAGAAAAATTCTTTTTAGGACTCCCCCACGGCCATGAGATGAACAGCATGTGGAGTAAATGGAAACGTGAGACAAAAGATTTCTTCATGAGCTCGAGCCTCTTTGAGAAATTTGGCTTACGCTACATCGGTCCGATTGATGGTCATAATTTAGACGAATTAATTAAGCATCTGGAATTCGCTAAAGCTGCAGACTCTCCGATTCTATTACACGTCATCACCAAAAAAGGTCATGGACTTCCAGCTGCTCGTAATTTCCCAGAAAAATTCCACGGCTTAGGAGCATTTGATCCTGAAACAGGTGAAAGTAAGAAAGCTCCACCTGGGACACCTCCCGCCTATCAAGACGTGTTAGGCCAAGCGCTTGTTAACGAGGCAAAACAGGATCCAAAGGTTGTAGGTATTACAGCCGCTATGCCTGCAGGAACAGGTTTAAGTCTTCTTTCAAAAGAATTACCTAAGCAATTTTTCGATGTCGGTATTGCCGAAGAACATGCGGTGCTATTTGCAGCCGGCTTAGCCACTCAGGGTTACAAACCGGTGTGTGCTATTTATTCAACTTTCTTGCAGCGTGCTTACGATCCAATCGTTCACGATATCGCTCTACAGAATTTACCTGTTACCTTCTGTATGGACCGTGCTGGTTTATCTCCAAACGATGGAGCGACACACCACGGCCTTTTTGATATTTCTTATTTACGCTGCGTTCCTGGTATCGTTGCAATGCAACCGAAGGATGAAGATGAACTCTGCGATATGCTGCATACAAGCCTCGCTCTAAACGGTCCTGGCTTCATTCGTTATCCACGTGGAGCAGCTGTAGGAACAGCAATAAAGCCAACACCGAAGAAACTCGAAATCGGTAAAGCAGAAATTGTGAAAGACGGAAAAGAAATCTTCATTTGGGCACTCGGCCCTATGGTTGAAGAGGCATTTAAAGCAGCAAACCTACTTGAAAAACAGTTTGGTATCTTAGTAGGTGTTGTTAACCCACGCTTTATTAAACCAATTGATAAAGCACTGCTCCTTACTCAAGCAGCAAGTAGTGCCCTTCTCGTTACCATGGAAGACCATGTAGTAACAGGCGGCTTTGGTAGTTCCGTTTTAGAAATTCTACAGGATAACAACTGTTCAACGCCAGTTGAACGTATTGGATGGCCTGATCAATTTGTTGAGCACGGCTCAAGTGTTAGCATCTTACGAAAAGCCCACGGTCTTTCGTCAGAAGCTATCGTAGAAAAAATTTCAAAACGCTTTTCAGCACTTACACGTAAGTAAACCTTACGTGTAAGTTACTTTGAAACATATCAGTCTTCTGACTGAAGCGCCGCAACGACTGCAAAGTCTTCTAAGGTGGTTGTATCCCCTTTTACTTCACCGCCAGATGCAATTTCCTTTAAGATACGGCGCATAATTTTACCGCTACGTGTCTTAGGAAGTCCTGCAGCAAAGCGAACATCATCAGGACGAGCTAAAGCGCCAATTTCTTTAGCTACATGCTGACGTAAGGCTTCTTTTAATTCAGGACTTGGTGAAATCGAATTCTTCAAGGTGACAAAGCATACAAGCGCTTGGCCTTTAAGGTCATCAGGACGTCCCACAACTGCAGCTTCTGCAACACTTGGATGTGAAACAAGTGCACTCT
The DNA here is from genome assembly GCA_036824825.1 of Opitutaceae bacterium. Lineage (GTDB taxonomy): Bacteria > Verrucomicrobiota > Verrucomicrobiia > Opitutales > Opitutaceae > Palsa-1447. The sequence continues at coordinate 695,561 of DAISZL010000001.1, read as the reverse complement.
CAATTTCTGAGGTACCAATACGGTGACCAGAAACATTGAGTACGTCATCAATACGTCCAACAACCCAAAGATATCCATCTTTGTCAATGCGAGCACCATCGCCTGCAAAATAGTATCCTGGAAGTTCACTCCAGTACTGCTTTTTAAAGCGCTCATCATCACCCCAGAGCGTACGAAGCATGGAAGGCCACGGCTTTGAAAGGAATAATTTTCCACCACTTCCCTTAGGTACTTCTTTACCTGCTTCATCTAAAATAACAGGTACAACACCAAAGAAAGGACGTGTGCAAGAACCTGGTTTTGTAGGTGTGATACCAGGCATTGGACTTACCATGATTGCTCCCGTTTCTGTCTGCCACCAGGTATCAACGATTGGACATTTCTTCTTACCAATTAATGTATGATACCACATCCACGCTTCTGGATTAATAGGTTCACCGACTGATCCGAGTAAACGTAGTGATGTGAGTTTATGTTTTTTAACGTAGTCATCACCCCAGCGCATGAATGCGCGAATTGCCGTAGGAGCGGTGTAAAAAATACTGACTTGATGACGATCAATCATATCCCAGAAACGGTCTGGTCCTGGTTGATTAGGTGCGCCTTCATACATGAGGACGGTAGCACCATTTGCGAGCGGTCCATACACGACATAACTGTGGCCAGTAATCCAACCCACATCTGCCGTACAAAAATAAACATCATTTTCTTTTAAATCGAAAATGTAGTGTGTCGTCATCGCAGCACCAAGGAGATACCCTGCTGTTGTATGCAAGACACCTTTAGGTTTTCCTGTTGAACCACTGGTATATAAAATAAACAGCGGGTGCTCACTCTCAACAGCTTTAGCTTTATGTTCACTGCTAAAGGAATGAACAAAGTCATGCCACCAGTGATCACGGCCTGATTGCATCGTGACAACTTGATGCGTGCGTTTTAAAACCACCACTTTTTCTACCGAAGGAGTTCCTTCAAGAGCACGGTCAACATTGGCTTTTAATTCAACGATCTTACCGCGGCGGTAACCACCATCGGCCGTAATAATCATTTTAGCCTGACAGTCATTCACACGGTCCTTAATCGCTTCACTGGAGAAGCCACCAAAGATAACGGTATGAATTGCACCTAAACGAGCGCAGGCAAGCATGGCAACCGCTGCCTCAGGAACCATCGGTAAATAAATCGCAATACGGTCACCCTTTTTAATGCCTGCCGCAGTTAGCGCATTAGCAAAACGGCATACCTCCTGATGGAGTTGGCGGTAGGTAATCGTTCTAATATCCCCTGGTTCGCCTTCGAAAATAATGGCTGCTTTATTAGCCCTAGGACCCTCCAAATGACGGTCTAAACAGTTGCTAGAAACGTTCAGTTTACCGTCCCCGAACCACTTGGCATGGGGTAACTTCCACTGTAAAACCTTCTTAAAAGGCTTATCCCAAGTCAGGAATTTCTTGGCTTCCCGGCCCCAAAAGGTGTCTGGGGAGTTGACAGATTCTTGATACAGTCTTTTATAAGTAGCGTCACTCCCAATATTAGCTTGGGCTTTGAACTCGGCCGATGGCTTGATAACCCGGTTTTCCCGGGACATTGAGGTAATATTTTGTTCGGTCACGTTAAATGTATTCAGGGGTTAATCAGGACGAATAATCGATACGTTCTGGTTTAGTATTCTGAAGCGAGTTTCAGGCGTCAAGCTAGGGGTACATCTTATATTTATTTTTTTAAGAATCGTTTTCTCATGTAATTAAGCATGACGACTCATTCTTACTCGTTAGAACCTATTTTTATCGCAAGTATGGAGAAGAAATCAGCAGCCCCTAAAAAGGCTAAAGCCAAAAAAGTATCAACCAAAGCACCTGCAAAAAGAGCTTCAAAAAAGACTCCAGCAGTGAAAGCAGAGGAAACGCCTCAGGTAACGGCTACCCCAGCACCAGCCCCGGTTGTTGTGGTTCCACCTACCCCTGAGCCTGTCGTTATCGCTACGCCTGCGCCCGTGGTAGCGCCTGCTCCTGCAGCCCTTGAGACGCCAGTTGCACCCGTTGCTGCCCCTGCACCAAAACCTTTCCCTCCACGTCCAGCCTTTGTTGAAAATCTAATCCGCATAGAAGGCGTTCTAGACATAGACCTCACTAAGGGAGGCAATGGTCAACTACTCGAAATTGCACGCGCAGGTAAACGTAGACCTACCGATTGCTTTATTCCTAAGGAATTAATCCGCCGCTTTAAATTAAAGCAGGGAATGCTTATTGCAGGAACCGCGTATCCTGCTGAAGGACGCTTCCCTAATCCAAAAATTAAATTTATTGAAACAGTCGACGGGCTTCCTCTTGAAGAAAGAAGATCCAAGTATGATTTTTCCCAGCTAACGACCGTTTCTCCAGATAAACATCTGAAAATGGAATTAAAAGATGGTCGTATGACAACACGCGCTGTCGATTTATTCTGTCCTATTGGTAAAGGTACGCGTGGTCTCATTGTAGCACCACCAAGAACAGGAAAAACGACCTTACTTAGAGATATGGCACTAGGGGTTATTGAAAATAATCCAGAATGTAAGGTGCTTATTCTTCTCGTTGATGAACGTCCTGAAGAAGTCACTGACTTTAGACGTAATGTCCCTGCAGAAATTTGGGCTTCTTCCAATGATGAACAAATTGAAAGCCACATTCGTATTGCCGATTTATGTATTGAACGCGCAAAACGCCTTGTAGAAGCAGGCTACAGTGTTGTTTTATTCCTCGATTCTATCACGCGTTTAGCCCGTGCTCACAATACACTACGCAATAGCGGTCGTACGGGTTCAGGCGGCTTAGATGTCAGAGCATTAGAAAAACCACGCCAACTCTTTGCAGCAGCCCGTAACACGGAAGAAGCAGGTTCCTTAACGATTGTTGCTTCCGTCTTAGTAGAAACCGGCAGCCGTATGGATGATGTCATCTTCCAGGAATTTAAAGGTACCGGTAATATGGAACTCGTATTAGACCGTAAATGTGCAGAAATGCGCTTATGGCCAGCTATCAACATAGCCGCATCGGGTACCCGTAAAGAAGAACTTCTCATAGACCCTAAGAAATTAGAAGGAATTCACTTCTTTAGACGTGCTTTAGTACAACAAAAGATAGAAGAGGCAACCGACACGATGATTGCGCGTCTATCTAAGACCAAAACTAACGAAGAATTCCTCAAATTAATCGCCCGATAGGCCTTTGAAAGAAGGAAATTTTTACTTCCCTCTTGCCCAAGACCAATCGTTCCTAAATTATTAATCCTCAAGCTTAAGCCAAACAGTTTAAGCGTCACTTACACCTTTTCCGTTTAACCTAATCAATGCATAGTTTTTCAGAGCAGTGTTTAGATATGGCCCGTTCAATGTTAGGCCATAATCTGGACTCGATCCAACCCGATGGTACAATAACACCCGCAAATGGGGAAGTTTCCAGAGCTGATGAGCCTGGTCACGCAGCCTATGCGTTAGGTGAGTACTACCGCGCAACAGGCGAGACCACATTGAAAGGTTATGACATTGTTGATTTAGCAGCTCGCTGTATCACAGCACAAATGTTCACGGAACCTGCTGCGGAAAACGGTCTTGCCTATGCAGCTTTAGGCCTACTCTGCTTTGGTCCATCGAAAGATCGTAATGCAGTATGGGAGCGCTTAGTTGAAGAAACCCAGACACGCATCGACAAACAACTTTTACAGCGCAGTGACTATGATAATCACTGGCAGGCATTCAATATTGCGAAAGCCGTTGCTCGTTTCAGCTTTGGTTTATCTAAAAAAGATGAAACCTCCCGCTTAATCGAGCGCATGGTAGACCGTATTGATCAAACCAGCTCTGCAGGATTCTTTGATGATTCAACAGGTGGTCCACTCGGTGGTGATTACAGCTTATACGGTGTAATGACTTTCGTCTTTGCTCGCTCTGCTTTACAGCTACACGCAAATAGCGGTGTACGCGATCGCAAGTTACCAACTCTGCGCACGTACGCAGAAAAATACATTAAGATGATGCCTGATTTAGTCAGAGCAGACGGCTTAGGTTGGGCATACGGTAAATCAGCAGGTGCTTACGGTCAGATGCACTGCATTAGTTTAATTTTACAAGGTCTTCGTGACGGTTGGATTGCAGAAGATCAAAAGCCTAAGTACTTTGATATTTTACGCCGCTTATTCCTCTTCTTCTATCAAACCTACCTCGATCAAGAGCACGGTTTCTTAGATATTCGTGACGGTGAACGTACTGCTATTGATCAACATACAACACGTATGTCCAATTTCGATGCTGCTCGTTACCTCTGTCAGTGGTCACGTATCGCAAAGACAATTCATCTTCCAGCAGGTCTTGCTCAAGTTGAACAACAAAAAACAAGCGGCCGTTTTGTAATCTTCGATAAGAGTAACCGTAAAGAACAAGGTCTATTCCTTTACCGTGATGGTGAAAGCGGACTTCATTTACAAATTCCTCTTGTTAGCAGTGGCTCCAAAGTTACAAGCGATAACTTAGCATTCCCACATGCGCCTGGTATTTTTGATTGGCCAAATAATGTGTACGTGCCACTCATGCTTCCTGAATTAACCTTCGGGGATCAAGTCACTATCCCATCTTTCTACGGTAAAAACTGTGTCACAGGCCTTGGTCTAAAAAACAGTTTCTACTTTCGCTACGAACAACCTGAATTAATTAATACGAAGGAAGAATTCATTAAGAATTTAGGTAGCGTAAAAGTGCAGTGGAATTTCTCAGGCAACAAAGTAAGCTGCGAATTCGCTTACACAGTAAAACAACAAGTGAACTTAGATAAGTTCCGCTATGTGTTAGCTGTTGCTGCTCCTCACTCCCACTACCGCTCAAGTGGCGCAATCACCCTCGGACCTTTAGGTCACCGCTGCACGGTCGTTAAAGACGATTTCCAAGGTGTATGGCAAGACACCGAAGTGGTATCAGCTGACGAAAACTACCGCACTAATTTCGGAAAAATTCACTACTTACAGTACTTAGTCAGAGATCATCCACTGGTGATGCGTCCAGGCCAAGTTTACCGCTTAGCTGTGAACTTTGAACCCGATGTTGCGCGTATAGAAGGCTAATTGTTGTGCTCTCTAGCCGTATTATTCCCTGTCTTGATGTTACAAACGGACGTGTTGTAAAAGGCGTCAAGTTTCAGGAATTACGAGATGCGGGAGACCCTGTTGAGTGCGCGAAAGCCTACGACAAACAAGGTGCTGATGAACTTGTTTTCTTAGACATCACGGCTTCAAGTGATGGAAGAAAAATTATGCATGATGTGGTCGCAAAGACTGCAGAACAGTGCTTCATGCCCCTTACGGTAGGCGGCGGACTACGCTCCGTAGATGATATTGAGCGCATGCTCCGTGCAGGAGCAGACAAAGTATCTTTAAATACCTCCGCTATTCAGCGCCCAGGTTTAATCAAGGAAGCCTCTGAGCGCTTTGGAGCACAGTGCATTGTCCTCGCAATCGATGCACGTAAAGAGCCCGGTAAAAATGAGTGGCGAGTTTACACCCACGGTGGAAGAAATCCAACTGAGCTAGATGCAGTAAGTTGGGCCAAGCAAGCGGTCGCCTTAGGTGCAGGTGAAATTCTTTTAACCAGCATGGATAAGGACGGCACCAAAGAGGGCTATGATATCGCTTTAACCCGTGCTATCAGTGATGCTGTAGGTGTGCCTGTGATTGCCAGCGGAGGTGCTGGTGAATTAAGTCATTTTGCTGATGTTTTAAAGGAAGGTCATGCAAGTGCCGTACTCGCTGCCTCACTGTTTCACTTTGGTACCCTAACCGTCCCACAGGTTAAGCAGTATCTAAAGTCTCAAAACGTTCCTGTAAGACTTTAAAAATTGATAGGGCTTAGCTTTGGTAGGATTTTTATAGATGTATCGTATATAAAACAAAAACTCGACATTTAGTGTTTTTATTGGCTTATTTGTATCATATACGATACATGAATTTATACCAAATAGGCCAGTATATAAAAGAAGTCCGAAGTAAATCAGAGATTACCCAAGCTGATTTGGCTAAGTCCCTAGGTATGAGTCGCGCAACTATTTCTCAATTAGAGAATGGTATTATAACGGATTTAGGTATTCGTAAATTAGGCAGAATATGTAACCGACTAGGATTGGAAATCGTGGTCCAAGAACTACCTAGATTACCAACTCTACACGAAGCCTACGCAGAAAATAAACGTGAACGAGAAAAAGCATACAAGGAGACGGATGCTATAATAGAAAAAATGAATCATTACACCCTGTATGACTAATGTTTTTGTAAATCATAAGCCTGTGGGTCGTTTGACCCGTGAGAACTTTTTAAATCGTTTCTCCTATAACGATAATACGACTGCCTCATTAGCGGTATCTTTGCTTATGCCAGTTAGTGAGTCATCTTATTTATCCGAGCGTGAAACTATGCTTCATCCTGTATTTGACATGAACCTACCGGAAGGTCCACTGCGTGAGGCTCTTGCAAATATGTTCTCGAAGACGGTCCCAATTTTTGATGACCTTGCCTTACTCGATATTGTGGGAAGATCGCTCATAGGAAGACTAAGGTTTGGTCTTAATCATAATGAACTAGATTTAGTTCCGCCTCAAAATTTACGCGAACTCATAAATTACAAAGGCACAGAGGATCTTTTCCGTGACTTACTCATTCGCTATGCACGCTACTCAGGCGTAGCAGGCGTACAGCCAAAGTTGTTAATCAGAGATGATAAGAGCTTAAACACTCTTAAACTTAATCCCGTAGAATCAGGCGCTCGTTTAACAACAAACGGAACTACGCATATAGTAAAAACTTTTGACCCCATAATTTTTCCTGGACTTGCGACAAACGAATATCTCTGTCTACAAGCAGCAAAGAATGCAGGCTTAGTAGTTCCAAATGCAGAACTTTCTAACAACGGCAGAATGATTATTATAGAACGTTTTGATTTAAAACCAAACGGTCAGTATCTCGCCTTTGAGGATGGTTGTGCGATCACAGGTATGCTATCACGCGATAAATATATGGGATCATACGAGCAGCTTGCAGGAAGTATAGGTAGAGTTTTACTAGTGAAAAAAAATGCAGAATTTAATCTAGGCCAGTTTTTCCGGTCACTTGTTTTATCTGTACTAGTACGTAACGGCGATGCGCACAGAAAAAATTTTGGAGTTCTTTATGATGATGCTACAAGCGATGTATGGTTAGCTCCAACATATGATGTTATCACATCTTCGATTTATATACCTAGTGATACACTTGCTCTTACATGGGATGGTAGTAAGCGGTGGCCAAACAGAAAACGCTTAGAGCAATTTGGTATAAAACATTGCTTACTAAACCCTACGGTTGCTAATAGCATAATTGAGGAAGTAATTGAAGCGACTACCTCAACAGCAAATAATTTTCACAAAATATTAGACAGCGATACAAACTCAACAGATGTAGTCACATCCATGAAAAAAACCTGGATAGATGCTGTTAAGACTATGCTAGATAAAAAATAACCTAATACGTTTTAATTATTTAGTAGCTACAGGCTCAGCTGAAACGGCACTAGGTACCTCATCCTTAGGCTTACCCTCTCCTACCAAGACCGTGAGCTGTTGTTGTACGGCAACAAAGAATTCTGCAGAAAGCTCCCCTACAGGAACTTCAAAGAGCTGCTTTGTTTTTGCATGCTCATACACATTTTTTGATTTTTCCGGATTAAGTCCCTTAGGTCTTAATACCTTCTTACGCTCAAGCATAAGAGCTAGAAATTGAATTAATCGCACCGTTTCTACCGAAGGCTCATTTTGAGGATCAGCCAAGGTCATGAACAAATTCTCTGCATTCATTTTTAAATCACGCTCAGAATTATCTTTTGACCGTGGTTTAAATAAATGTGTCCAACTGCATGCTGTCTTACCTTCGGGCGTAAATTCTGGATTCTTCTCAAGAAGCACATCATGGCGTACAATCTCAAGAGAAGGCAGCTGAATCAAATAGCTGACGACTTTATCACCCTCATTAAATGGGTTCTTAGTTACCGCACAAAACGGCGAAAGGGGTTGTAAATTCAATTCCATGTATACGTTCTTGTTTAGTTGCTAGATTGGCTTAGGCTAGCAAATTCATAACAAATGAAAGGACGGCTAATCGCAATAGGCGACATTCATGGATGTCATCTCGAATTTGCTGAGATGATCGATAAACTGTCTCTTCAAGCTGACGATAAGCTTATTTTACTCGGAGACCTCGTTAACCGAGGCCCAAACAGCGCTAAAGTCATCGATTTGGCGATTAAACATAAGGCTAAGGCTATCCTAGGTAACCATGAAGTGCGCCTTTTAAAGTATCGTAAATCACGTGATAAGAACATTTTAAAGGATTACGACCACCCTACTTTAGAGCAACTCCAGCCCGAACACTGGGCGTATCTTGAAACGATGGAGTTAACCCATGAAGAGCCCGAATTAAACACGGTTTTTGCACACGCAGGCTTTATCCCAAATCTACCCTGGCAAAAACAGGGAGCTGATATCGTAACTCGGATTCAGTCCGTTAATAAAAATGGAGATATCATTAAATTATCTGAGTCCGCAGATAATCTTAGCTGGGCAGATCGCTGGAGCGGCCCTCCGTTTGTTGTTTATGGGCATACGCCTCGCTCAGAAATTTATAAATTAAAATGGTCGGTAGGAATTGATACCTCGTGTGTTTTGGGAGGATATCTGACAGCTTATATTTTACCCGATCGTAATTTTATCCAAGTTAAAGCTAAGGCACGATATTTTCCATGAGCGATTACTTAACCGTCAAAGAATTAAAAGAACAGCAGAGTACTGGTAAGCAGTTTGTGAGTTTACTCTTGTTGAAAAAATCGAACCAGAAAACAGCAAGTAACGGAAATCCATTCCTGAGTGTTGAACTGGGTGATCGAACCGGTTCCTTTAATTGCACCGTATTTAGTGACTCACCTGCTTTTGAGATATTAAAAAATGGCGGTGAATCCTTAATTGTAAAAATCGAAGGCAAATTGGATGTCTATGCAGGAAGACTTTCACCTAAATTAACTAAAGTAACTCCGATTGCTGAATCTGAATTAACCTCAGATCATCCCTTAGAAAGTTTAGTGGAGACGTCTTCAGAAGACGTAGAATTAATGAAGAGGGAATTTAAGGGCTTCATTGAGAGTATCAAAAATGAATCCCTTAGAAAAACAGTAGAGACTGTTTTCATTGAATTAGGAGACAACTTCTATACAGCTCCTGCTGCAGTCTCCGTCCACCATGCATATCGTAGTGGTTTACTTGAACACACCCTACACATGGCACGTGCAGCAAAAGTACTTTTGCCGCTCTATCCAGAAGTTCATCCTGACTTAGTCATAGCTGGCATTCTTTTGCATGATACAGGCAAAGTAATTGAATATGTGGGCTCTCTTGTAACTAAACGAAGTCGCCGTGGCATTTTACAAGGACACGTCGTATTAGGCTATGATTTGGCACGTAGAGCAGGTCTTAAAGTAGGATTAGATACCGAACTACTCGAACGACTAGAGCATATCATTTTAAGTCACCAAGGAGAGCTTGAATGGGGTGCTGCCGTAAAAGCAGCCACTCCGGAAGCCGTACTCGTTTCTATGATTGATCACATGGATGCAAAATTAGGAACCGTTCAAAACGGCCTACGCCATGCATCAGACGATCAAGAATTCTCAGAACGCTACCAAGGACTAGATTCAGTTTTACTCACGAAACCTGTTAAGGGTTAAGTTTTTAGTCCCTAAAAAGGTCTCTTTATATCAAAGACCAACGCTTAACTTAAAAGGTTAAGCGTTATCTCAGGGTAAAACGTATACGATTAGCGTAAATGGCTAGTCATTAATGAGGCCTTCTCGAAACGTGCTATACTAGCATAGTAAAAACTCTGTTTTGGACCTAAAACACAATTACTTTAATTATTGATAATAGCTTATTAGCGTATTAACGTAAAATAAAATAATTTATGCTTGGTGCTATAGAGATACGTCTGATTGGGTGGCTACAACTCAAAAAAAAGAAATCACTTAGAAAAGGTGAGGCAGCAGCAGCATTGAATCTATCATCCCTTCAAGAGAATCGTCTTCTAAGCAGACTAGAAAACAAAGGTTTAATATGCCGAATCAAACGCGGGCTCTATCTCGTGCCAGATTACTTACCTCCTGGTGGAAAATGGAATCCAGGAGGCAATGTAGTACTATATAGTCTCATGAAAAGTGTTGGTGCTTCGTATCAAATCAGTGGACCAACCGCCTTTCAGCTGTACGGACTTGATGATCAAATTCCAAATCTTACCTACGTATATAACGACAAAATAAGCGGGAGACGTAAACTAGGTGAACTTACCTTCATCTTCATTAAAGTTTCAAAAAAATGGTTAGGCTCAACGAAGGTACTGATTCAAGAACAACAAAACGCTATTAACACCCCTACTCTCACTAGAACGTTAGTCGATGCGGTTTATGACTGGAAACGTTTCAATACGCTTCCTAAAGCGTTTAAATGGATAAAAGATAACTCACAAAACAAAGTAAGTTGCCGAGCATTAACTGAAGATACCCTTCGTTATGGCAACATAGCTACAAGGAAAAGGATTGGATTTACCTTAGAGAAAATGGGCAAAAAAGCGTTCGCTGATTTAATCAAAAAAAGTGTTTCGCGAAATTTAAGTTTAATACCCTATGATCCAAGCGCACCCACTCGAGGAGTAAAAATAGAATCTTGGGGCATTATAGATAATTCTAGTAATTAAAATGAATTGGCTGCATCAAGATCACGAAGAGTTTAAAGCAGCGATTCAATACACAACCAGTAAGACCCAGTTTAGCGCTGAACTTATCGAAAAAGATTACTACTGTTCAGTGGTTTTAAGTTCACTTTTTCATCAACAGATTAATCCATTATGTTTCAAGGGTGGAACTGCACTAAATAAGATTCATACAGGGTTTTATTGTCTTAGTGAAGACTTGGACTTCACACTTAATACAGAAAAAATATCTTCACGACCCAATCGAAGTAGAGTCATAGAACCGCTTAAAATCATTTTTAGCAATATTACCGATAAGTCCCTAGGTCTAACAGTTACAAAGGAGCTTCAGGGTCATGATGAATCGAAGCAATATACAGCAGAAATAAACTATATTTCTATATTATCTAGGCGACCAGGGACTATAAAAGTAGACATAGCATTAAAAGAAAACCTCGTAGAGCCTATCATCAAAGGACCTGTTCGTACTCTACTAGAGAACCCTATAACAGGAAATACAGCGATAGACGTATTTACTGTACCTAGTTTAAGCCTTGTAGAAACTTATGCTGAAAAAATTCGCGCTGCGTTAACACGTGATCCACCCGCTATTCGCGACATTTTTGATATTTGGTTTGCTCAGAGAAGTAACGTTATTCAGACGTCTGAGAGTTTGCTTAAAATAACTAGGCTTAAAATTGAAAAATAAACGCAAAATGGATTCCACTAAAAAACGATCGCGAACTCCTTTTTAGGAAGCAGTTAAAATCCAATCTAGAACCGGTATTAAGACCAAAGGACTTCTCAGCATTTAACATCCAAGAAGCCTTTGATTTTATTAAAGTTATAGAAAAAAAGCTAACTGCTCTAAATTAAGTCTTAACGAGCCAAGGTCATTAAAAACTCTGGATTTGATTTCGTCTTCTTTAGACGGGTAATCAACATTTCCATAGACTCCACAGGTCCTAAGCCCTGCATTGCACGTCTTAGTCCATAGATACGTTGTAGTTCGTCTGGGTGATAAATGAGCTCTTCTTTTCGAGTACCAGATCGATCGATATTAATCGATGGGAAGATACGGCGCTCAACAAGACCACGGTCCAAGTGGAGTTCCATATTACCAGTACCTTTAAATTCTTCGAAGATCACTTCGTCCATACGGCTACCAGTATCAATTAAGGCAGTTCCGATAATCGTTAGACTACCACCCCCTTCAATATTACGAGCAGCACCAAAGAAGCGTTTTGGCTTTTGAAGTGCCGTGGCTTCTAAACCACCAGACATGATCTTACCATTATTGGAAGCTAGCGCATTGTAAGCACGAGCTAGACGTGTAATAGAGTCGAGAAGGACAACGACATGGCCTCCATGCTCAACGATACGACGCGCTTTTTCTCCAACCATTTCTGCACAGTGAACATGGCTTTCTGGACTTTCGTCGAACGTAGATGAAACAACTTCACCTTTTGTGTGACGCTTAAAATCCGTTACTTCTTCAGGACGTTCATCAATTAGGAGAAGAATTAATTTAACGTCCGGGCTATTTTCTGAAATCGAATTAGCAATATTCTGTAAAAGGACCGTTTTACCGGTACGTGGTGGTGCAACAATCAAACCACGTTGTCCAAATCCAATCGGAGTTAAAATATCTACAGCACGCATCGAAACATCTTTTTGAATTTCTGGTGCTTCAAGCAGGATACGTCTTAAAGGATAATAAGGTACTAACTCTTCAAACGGAGTAATCTTTAAAATCTCCTCTGGAGCTAATCCCATGACTTCAATCACTTTAACGACTGAGGGGCAGCGCTCTTCATTTTGCGGAGACTGAACTTGCACCTTAATTTGGTGACCGCGCTTAATGCCGTAACGTTTAATCAAGCTTTCAGGCAAATAAGCATCATCGGGATAGAGTCTGTAGTTAACATCCTCGTGCACAATAAACGCACCGCGCTCATTGATATCAACGTAACCCGAATCATAGATAGGCTGCTTCTTTTCAGCAGCTTGCTTAAATAGTTGAGTTAATAATTGGCGACGATTGGGAGCACCCTCAATCGTAATTCCTTGAGAACGAATGAATGCACTGAGATCTGCTAAGTTATAGGCGTAAATTTTTTCTAAATGCAGTGCTTCATTTGAACCTGAGGCAATATCAAGCGCGAGTTGATCGAGCGCTTGAAGATCGTTGAAGCGATCTGCTGGAGGTAAATCACCAAATATAGGCTGCTGAGGAGCAGGTGCAGGTTGTGGTGGATGCTGAGGCTGCTGTTGTTGGTGATGGTGCTGACCTCCTTGATTTCCCTGCCATTTACCAAATCTATTTTTACGATTCTTACCTTGTTTCCAAAACTTTCTTTCCTGCCATCCACCATGACCATGTTGATGCCCTTGATGATGAGCGCTACCAAAGCCACCCTGTTGAGGAGCTTGCTGCGCTTGATTGCTATCACCCTGATCTGATGGTTGAGAACCACCAAAGGAAGCATCCTGATTTTGCTCAGAAGACGGTGTAAAAACTTCACGCTGAGGTGACTCAGCTTGCTGAATTGAAGGCTCATGCGATACCTCCTGATGTGACTCACTAGAAACCTCGTCAGGCTTTTTCTTAGGTGGTCTGCCACGGCGTTTAGGTGCAGCTTGAGATGAATCGTCTTGAGATGATTTAGGCATTATCGAAATAAATTTACCTCAGAATGAGGGGATTTTTTAAAATTTAGAGATTCGCAACGAGGCGATCGATTTGAGCTTCTAAAAAGGCTGTAGAACTGGAGTTCCACAGAACAAAGTCAGCCCACTCGATTTTCCGAGACAACGGTAGCTGTTGAGCGATACGCTGCTGTGCGAGCTCACGGTTTAAACCGCGTTGCTCTAATCGGTTACGTTGCAGATCACTAGAACACGCTACACAGACGGTAAAATCAAACCAATTTTCAAGTTTTGCTTCGAAAAGAAGCGGAGTCTCTATGACCCATTTACCCTCAGGATTAGTGGCTAATTTCTGCCTCCATAGCTCAAAAAGCTTAGGATGGGTTAAATTTTCAAGCCATCTGAGCTCATGAGCATCAGTAAATACAATCGCAGCTAGCGAGGCACGATTTAAGGCTCCTGTCGCATCAAAAACACCTGATCCAAAATGGGCACGAATTGCTGTAAGAACCTCGTTTGATGCGAGGACGTTAGCGTGCATAAGTTGATCGGAATCGATTCGGCTAAAACCCTTATTTTCGAAAAGATTAGCCGCTGTGGTTTTACCACAACCAATTCCACCGGTAATTCCTAAGATCATGGAATACCTCATATACTTAGGTAAAAGTACCCTGCCCGCAAACTCTAAAATAGACCTTTTTAAAGCCTCTTAATAATGAGGTGGTGGTGGCTCTGGCGCCTCAGGACCACTACCTGTTTGCACCTGGTTATCCAGTGATTCCTTAAGTCGTATCACCTCTTTACGTAAACGCATAATTTCCTCACTCATCTCGAACATTGCTTTATCTTGTTCAGCGCAGTGCTTCTCAAGCCAAGCATAGCGTGATTCGAGTTTCGTTAGACGATCATCACTCATATTAAATCGTTGAACCTGCAGGAATCGAAGCGCCCTTAACAACAATTAAAACTCCGTCACGAATCACGATATCACCATTCAAATAACGACCATCCGCTTTGCCTGTAGGATTAAGCACACAGTTATCTCCAATACGTGCATTTTTATCTACAATCGAATGCGTGATTTTACAATTTTTACCAATGCCTATATGCGTTAAACCATTTTGTTTTTTCGCAATTCGCTGCTCTGTTGTTTCGTAATAATCAGCTCCCATCATAACAACATCTATAAGCTCTGTATTCTCTCCAACGAAAGAACGTATACCTAAGACGCAGCGAACTAATTTCGAATCAGTAACAATAGATCCATCACCAATCACAACTTGGTCTATTGTACACTTATTTAATTTAGATGCAGGAAGATAACTATCCTGCGTGTAAACAGGTGCCTTAGGATCGTAAAAATTAAAAGGAGGAAGTGGCTGAGCTAAAGCAAGATTAGCTTCAAAGAATGCTTTTACAGTACCGATGTCTTCCCAGTAACCTTGAAATACATGAGCTGAGAGCTTCTTTTTGCCGAGTAAACTTGGGATCACTTCACGACCAAAATCAGTCATGTTATTATCGAGCGCTTCTGCTAGAGCTGCACGATTGAAAACATAAATACCCATGGAAGCTAAGCAGCTTTTCTCAGAGAGTGGTTCCTCAAACTGCTTCTCAATCGCACTCGAAACAGCAAGGCTCTCAATCACTTTAGGATCCTTAGGCTTTTCAACGAAAGCTTTAATATCGAGCGAGTCATCTACACGCATTAACCCTAAGCCCTCTACTTTAGAAACAGGAACAGGAATTGCAGCAATTGTTACATCAGACCCCCGTTTAATGTGGTCATTTAGGATTTTTCTAAAATCCATTTTGTAGAGCTGATCTCCAGATAAAATAAGGACATACTCATGCGGAGAATTTCTAAAATGGACTAAATTACGACGTACGGCATCAGCTGTACCTTGATACCAATCCACACTCTTTTCAGTTTGTTCTGCTGACATGATATCAACAAATCCACCACCGAATGGGTCAAACTTGTAGGTATTTTGAATGTGTCTATGTAGAGACGCTGTATTAAACTGCGTGAGTAAAAAAATACGATTAATCTCGGAATTAATACAGTTACTAATCGGAATATCGACCAAACGATATTTACCAGCAAGAGGCACAGCTGGTTTACAACGCTCCAACGTTAATGGAGATAGACGTGTACCACGTCCTCCACCCATGATTACCGCAAGAACTTGTTTGGATGTATTCATCTAAAGATTAATAAAAAATTTTGCTAGTGAAAGTAGCCCCTATAACCTTGCTTAAGCATTGTGATTATAGATTATTTTTACAAAACAATTTATGTGTGGAATTGTAGGCTATATTGGTAAACATAAAGCAGCAGCCATCATCGTAGAAGGCCTAAAACGCCTTGAATACCGTGGTTATGACTCTGCTGGTATTGCTATTTTTGAAGATGGTCAGCTGAAAGTGGCCAAAAAAGCAGGAAGAGTAGAAAATTTAGCTAAAGAAGTCTCCAAGCAGACCTTTAACGGAACCCTTGGTATTGGGCATACACGCTGGGCTACTCACGGCGGTGTTTCAGATACGAACGCTCACCCCCATCTTAGTAGTGATGGCAAATTCGCCTTAATCCATAATGGAGTGATCGAGAACTTTGCTGATATTAAGTCTTTTTTAAGCACTAAGGGATATACCTTTAAATCTGAAACCGATACAGAAGTACTGTGTAACCTCATCGCCTACCACTTCGCAAAAGAATCCAAAGGCACAGCTAGTGAGCGATTTTTAGAAAGCGTTAGAAAAGCCTTACAACATGTGGAAGGCACCTATGGGATTGCTGTCTTATGTCTTGATTGTCCGGATCAATTAATCGCTGCACGCAAAGCTTCACCTCTCCTGCTTGGTGTTGGTGACAATGAATACATTATAGCCAGTGATGCATCGGCTTTAATTAGTCGTACACAAAATGTCGTCTACTTTAAAGACGGTGAGCTTGTACACATAACCCCAAAAGATTTCTCAATTACAACCCTTGATCAATCTACGGTAAAACCGATTGTAGATAAAATCACGTGGTCTGTTAGTGATGCTGAACTTGGTTCTTATAACCATTTCATGGAGAAAGAAATTTTCGAGCAGCCTACCGCACTTGAAAACACCATGCGTGGGCGCTTTTCTGAAGATGGCAGTACGACTGTCTTTGGTGGATTAAACTTAACGGCATCTGAATTAAGACAAATCAACCGTTTCATGTTTTGTGCCTGCGGTACGGCTTGGCATGCATGTCTTGTAACAGAGCACCTCATTGAGCGATTTGCACGACTCCCTGTAGAAGTCGATTATGCATCAGAGTTTAGATACCGTAATTCACCGCTCGACCCTAATGCTCTATTCTTTGTGTTAAGTCAGTCAGGTGAAACGATTGATACCTTAGCAGCCATGCGAGAAGCGAAGCGTAAGGGTTACCGCGTACTCGCTATTAATAATGTCGTAGGCTCCACTATCGCACGCGAATCTGATGGTGGTATTTATCAACACGTGGGACCTGAAATTGGTGTCGCCTCAACAAAAGCTTTCACCTCACAACTTTTAGTTGGAGCGATGATCGCTCTGTATGTAGCGCGTCTACGCGATATGAGTTTTCAAGACGGTACGCACTATGTAACCGCATTAAAACGTGTTCCAGACTTAGTGCGTGAAGCACTAAAACAAGCCCCTCGAATTCGTGAAATAGCTAAACGCTATGCACACGTCAGTGATTTCTTATTTCTTGGCAGACTCTCTTTATTTCCTATCGCTTTAGAAGGAGCCTTAAAATTAAAAGAAATTTCTTACATCCATGCAGAAGGATATCCTGCTGCAGAAATGAAGCATGGTCCTATAGCTCTTATAAGTGAAAAATGTCCAAGCGTCTTTTTTGCACCTCAAGGCGAAATCTTTAATAAGATTGTCTCGAGTATGCAGGAAATAAAAGCCCGCAAAGGACCAATTATTGCTATCACCCAGGCGAGTGCAGAATTTCCTACTGGTTTGATTGACGATAAAATCATCATACCCGAGTGTCATGAAGCGGTACTGCCCATTATAGCTTCTATTCCGGTACAACTGCTCAGTTACTATATCGCCGTAGAGCGCGGATGCGACGTTGATAAGCCACGCAATTTAGCAAAGTCAGTTACGGTCGAATAAAGCTAAGATAAGCGCATTGATTTTGAACTGTAGCGTGATTTAGTAGATCAACGCTCTGAGTAATGCTCGCTTTTTTTATTATCTCTAATCCCCTATGGGAGTCGCTATTTTTGACATTAAAATTAGCGTTTATTACAACGCTCCTTTTAGCGTTAATTGGGCTTCCACTCGCGCATTGGCTTAATACAAGTAAGTTCAAACTTATTTCCGTTATTGAGACGGTCTTTACACTACCGCTTGTATTACCTCCAACCGTACTTGGGTTCTATCTTCTCATTGTTTTGTCCCCAACTCATCCACCCGGCTCATGGTGGCTTAGCTTAACTGGTACAACCCTCGTCTTCTCATTCCCTGGTCTTATTATAGCCTCAATCATCTACTCACTTCCGTTTGCTCTACAGCCATTCCAGGCAGCCTTAAAAACAGTTCCAGAAGACTTACTCAATGCAGGTTCTTCATTAGGTGCTACCCCTTGGAAAGTGTGGTACAAGTTACACCTCCCTATAGCTTGGCGTGGTATCACTGCTGGTCTAACCTTAGCGTTTGCACACACCTTAGGTGAATTTGGTGTTGTTCTTATGATAGGTGGAGCAATCCCAGGTGTTACTAAAGTAGCAAGTATCGCTCTGTTTGATGAAGTACAGACCTTAGACTATTCAGAAGCGCACCGCTTTGCTGCAATCCTGCTCGTCATTTCGTTTATACTATTACTTACAACGACTCTGCTTCAAAGACATAGTCGTAAGAAATAATTTAAGCCACTAATTTCTGTCTTATACAGGCAAATCAGCTTTCGATTCCAAACACTGCGTTTGCGTAATTATCGACACTAAACGGCTGTAAATCTTCAGCCTGTTCTCCTAAGCCTACAAAATAGATTGGAATTTTTAATTGTCTGAAAATACCCACGATTGCTCCGCCACGACTTGTACCATCGAGCTTCGTTACAATCAGCCCAGTAAGACCAAAACTTGCATGAAATACTTTTGCTTGCTCAATCGAATTTGAACCCAGTGAACCATCCACAACAAGCCAGCGGTGTTGTGGAGCAGTAGCATCATTTTTTTGAAGTACACGTCTAATCTTAGCTAACTCATCCATCAAATTACTCTTCGTATGGAGACGCCCCGCTGTATCAATAATAAGAAAATCTTTGTTACGTGCCTTAGCGGCTTGCCATGCATCAAACGCAACAGCTGCTGAGTCTGCCCCTGTATGTGACGCAATTAATTCTAAATCACATTTTTTTGCCCAGGTCTGCAATTGCTCAACCGCAGCAGCACGGAACGTATCAGCTGCAGCAATAATAACGGATTTATTATCGGCTTTAAGACGCCACGCAAGTTTTGCACAGCTCGTTGTCTTACCAGATCCATTGACTCCTATAATTGCAAGTACCGTGGGCTTATTCTCACTTAGAGTTAACACCCCTTCACTGCCTGCCAAAATACGTTTAAGCACCGATGCTCCAATTTCTGCAGCTTGCTTACCTTGTAAATCCTTATCTTTTTTATAGGCCGCTTTTATCTCATCTATAATTTCGGTCGTCGTTTCGACACCGAAGTCAGCCGTATAAAGCGCCTCTTCTAACTCACTTAACGATGAGGCATCAATTTTTTTGCCACCAAAAAGTCCATGCGTTTTTGCAGCAATGGCACTAACGGTTTTAGAAAAACCCTCTTTGAATTTTTTTAATATTCCAAACATAGGAATTAACGAGACGGAGTAACCTTATCTCACCGGTTTTAATTAAGGCGTAGATGCTTTACGGGCATCACGACCTATTTGATCCTTAAGGCGATCCAAAATGCCATTAATGAAGCGCTTTGCATCCTGATTTGAATACTCTTTAGATAGATCAATTGCCTCATTAATTGAAACAACAGGTGGAATATCATTCCTATAAATCATTTCATAAATCGCTAAGCGAAGAATGGCTAAATCAATTTTAGCAATACGGTCGAATTCCCAATTCTGAGCAAGCGTACGAATACGGGCATCAATTTCGGTTATATTTTCAATGATACCGTGGATGAGTTGTTCACCAAATTCATAATGTGAGCGAGGATGCTCCATACTTGCGAAGAAGGTTTCTAAATCGTTCGCAATATTGGCGGGATTATTAATACTCCACGCATACAAGTACTGTAGCGCAGCAACACGGCCATCACGACGTTGGGCAAATTGGGCGCGGCTCATTTTGAAAGATGTTTTTTTAGTTGAGCCATATGGAGTGCAGCATGAGCAAACTCTGCACCACGATCTATCTTACCTGTGCAGCGCTCAATTGCTTGGGATTCTTTTTCAGCTACAACAATTCCATTAATAACAGGGATATTTAATGCTAACGCTACGTCCATCAGCCCATTCGTTGCAGCCTCAGAGATTAATTCGTAGTGAATCGTATCGCCGCGAATAATAACTCCTAAAGCGATTAGTACATCAGGCTTTGTTTTCTTACCTAAGAGTTGAACCGCAATCGGGAGTTCATTTGAGCCAGGCACTCTGACAACAGAAATAGACTTAGCTTTAACGCCTTGTTTTTTAAGTAAGCCAACAGTTTGACTTAATAAAGCACCTACGAGCCGCTCGTTATAACAAGCGGCAGCAATGCCTACTTTAAATGATTTCCCTGAAATCGCAGGAAGTTGCGGTACTGAGAGGCTCATAGCGTTACGTTAAAAATGGTGTAAGAACTGTTGAATAGATTAGTCCAACGTACTCACGTTAAGTCGCAAAACAATTCGAAAAGCGATATAAATCGTTACTTTACAGCCACTTGCTCAACTATCTCCAAGCCATATCCGTCTAAAGCCACCACTTTACGCGTGCTACTCGAGAGTAATCGGATCTTCTTTAGTCCTAACGCTACGAGAATTTGGGCACCAATTCCATAATCCCTAATCGTCATACTTGGGAGATCTTGCCCTGTTTTAGCCGTTAATTGGTTTAATACATCAAGCCCTGTTGGAGCATGCTCCATATAGAGCACAACCCCACTGCCTGCATTTGCGACGACTTCTAAGGATGCACTGAGTGAACCTAGCGTGTCATGACTCGACATCCTAAATACGTCTCCTAAGAGATTGCCACTATGGACACGAACGAGTGTTGGCTCAGCAGTTAAGTGTCCTTTGATTAATGCTAAGTGATGTCGATTATCGATCACACTTCTAAAAACATGCAGATCAAAGACTCCATACTTAGATTCAAAAGGCCGTGAGGTGACATGCTCAATCAGACGATCTTGCTTAGCCCGGTATTCAATTAATTGAGCAATCGAAATTAATTTTATTCCGAATTGTTTACTAAATTCGATTAATTCAGGAAGACGTTTAACGGTCCCATCATCATTGACGAGTTCACAAATCACTCCACTTGGATGAAGTTTTGCCAGGCGTGCTAAATCAACAGCTGCCTCTGTATGCCCCGCTCTTTCTAAAACACCACCTGGTTTTGCACGCAGTGGAAAAACATGTCCGGGTTGAACTAAAGAATCAGGTTCAGAATGTGGGTCGGCTAAAATTTTAATCGTATGTGCTCTATCTTGTGCACTAATGCCAGTCGATATACCTGAGGCTGCATCTACACTCACTGTAAAATCAGTTCGCTGAACTTCACGATTACGAGCAACCATGGGCCCTAAATTGAGACGTCTTAATTCTGATTCAATCGTTGGCACACAAACGATACCACTCCCATAGCGAATCATCATATTAACAGCCTGAGGGGTCACAAGCGATGCTGCCATAATGAGGTCACCCTCATTTTCTCTATTCTCATCGTCTGTTACGATCACGAGTTTTCCCGCAGCTATATCAGCTATAGCTTCCTCAACGGTACTGAAATGAACAGTGTCAGACATACTTGAAAGTGTCTTTTTTAGTTAAGTAATGTCAAACGGAGCCTTTTAATTTTGCTTTAAGGGCTTTCCAATGCGCTAGGCGCTCTGCAATCACTTTCTCCGCACCTTGATCTTTAGGTGTATAGAGTTTCAGCGGCTTACTTAAAAAGTCTTGTGGAGAAATCCCCTCAGGGAAGTCATGCGAGTACATATAATCCTTACTCTGTCCTAGACGTTTATTAGCCTGCCCTCCCTTGTCTTTTAAATACAAAGGAACGGTCTGTACAGGTGCTGAATCGATTGCCTGATGCGCTGCAGCTAGTCCTAAGGTTGCTGAATTACTTTTTGGAGCAGAAGCAATATATAGGGTGGCATGGGCGAGTGTTAATTCAGCTTCTGGAAGACCTACAAAATCGCAGGCATGATGCGCAGCAACAGCAAGTGGTAAAGCTTGCGGGTCTGCTAATCCAATATCTTCACTTGCTAAAATGACTAACCGGCGCGCGATAAAACGCGGGTCCTCTCCCCCTTTTAACATTTTTACTAACCAATAAAGGGCACTGTCGGGATCTCCACCGCGGCAACTTTTAATGAAAGCAGAAATCGTATCATAATGTTCATCTTCATCATCATACCGAATACGTCTTTCACGAGCAAAGATAGCTAAGTCCTCCTCAGTGAGTTGCTTTTTGTCTTTTGAACTTACAACGAGTACTTCGAGTGCGTTGAGTGCGCGACGTAAGTCTCCATCACAAACGCACGCTAGATCCGTTAATAACTCAAGCGGTGCTGTAACACCTGTTTTTCCTAATCCACGCTCTTCATCTTTAAGCGCATTGGAAAGCACTGAAGCAATTACTTCTACAGCTATTGGTTCTAGCCGAAACAGATGACTACGTGAAAGAAGTGGCGGTATAACATAAAAGCCAGGGTTATGTGTTGTAGCCCCAATGAGTCTTAAGTTTCCTTCTTCAATATCCGGCAAAAGCAAATCCTGTTGTGCCTTATTAAATCGGTGCAGTTCATCGATAAATAATAAGGTCTTAGTTTGAGCAGATTTTAATTTACGAGCTGTGGTCAATATCTCGCGCAGTTCAGCGACGTTAGACATGACTGCGTTAATTCTTACAAAACGACTTTTTGTTTCCTTAGCGATTGCTTCAGCAATACTTGTTTTTCCGCAACCAGGAGGACCGTAGAATATGAGTGAGCCAAAATTATTTTGTGCAACTAAGCGCGGCAAAAGTGAATCTGATTTAAGAATATGAGACTGCCCAACGACTTCACTTAATGAACGTGGTCTCATACGAGCCGCAAGCGGTTGTCCTTCGCTTGTTTTATCATCATGCTGAGAACTAGCCGTAGGCCCTAGTGCACCCTCTTCATGAGCAAATAGTTCTTGTTCTTCAGACATCGATTACAACTTTTGCAGAGAGTGTAACGATTTAGCAATCGGACAGTTTATTACACTCTTAATATATATATAATAGATAAACCATGACTGTATAACAAAGTGATTCAAAAATCCTTAAGCTACTATTGTGCATATATTTACGGATTTTAAAATCTAAGCTAGCAGTTAATTACTAGGCTACATGTTCTAAGCTACATAAACCTAAAGAATTAGTGGTTGAATAACTCGTCGCATCACGAGGATCGATTTTCAAAAATAAAAATTACCGCATCATGTAACAACAAAAAGCTCTATATTTGAAATCTGTCTAACATTCCAAAATTCAATTTTTCACACGCCACACTACAAAAACTAAAGCGAATTCAAATTAACATTATACTTAGAAATATTATGTAATACAAAAATAGCATACGTTATTCGTATTTACTATCTATATATTTTAGGTGCTACGATTCATTAATGACGTATGAATCATTTCTTAAGACACAAATTTTAATTTAATTATATTACTATAATCAGTAATATAATCGTATAAGAAAAAATTCTTTTTTATATTTTATTTGAAACTTAAAAAATAATTTTAATTTGAAAGTTAAAGAAACAAAATCCTTTTGTACAGTCGTTGAAGAAGGCAGCTTTAATAACGCTGCACGCAAACTAAATATTCCTCAACCAACACTCACCAGACAGATCAAACTTTTGGAAGATTTTCTTGGTGGCAAACTTTTGGAAAGAAGTAAACGCGGTGTTAAGTGCACGGATTTTGGACACTATTTTTATAAACGGAGTAAACATTTGATAGCTTCGATAGACGAGCATTACAACAGTGCGCGGGCCTATATACTAAAAGAACGGCATCAATTAATAATAGGCTATCTTCCATCACTAGCTCAAATTTACATCAACCCTACAATACAGAAATTAAAAGAATCAAATAGTGACATAATATTGGAGCTTATCGAGTCATACCCAGTAGATCTCATCCACAAGATTAAAACCAAGGAAATTGATATAGCAGTAGTAGGTGCAGAAGCTGTGAGTGAAACCTACTTAAAAATGAGCAAAAAACTAGGCACCTATAAGCCCATTATAGTTGTACCTTATTCAAACCCTCACTCGCATGAAAGTACAATTTCTTTACAAGAATTTAAAAACGACATCTTTGTTCAATCAAACTCTAATACAATGCCCGGTCGAAATGACTGGATGATAAAAGTATGCGGCGATTTTGGTTTTAAACCAAACTTTGGCCCAATAGCGAAAAATTTATCACATCTATTTAGTACAATTATCAACACAGGTGCTGTGACCTTACTCCCTTCTTACGCTAAAGCTTACACCTATGCAGGGATTTCAATGATCGACCTGATTGACTCTAAACCTTCTTATGATGTCTACGCTATAACTACGCATGATGAAGCAACTCCAGCAGTCATAAAATTCCTAGACACATTAGAGGCAACAACTCGAAGCGTAATAATTTAGAATTACAATATTCCAGATTTTTACTTTTCTATACTACTTATCTTGCAAGGAATTAGTTCATCTTCGTTGGATGCATAAACCGCGCATAAGCGGTGATATCCATCTGCGATAATTAATTTACGATTTACAGAATCCGTCACAACAAGAAGTGGCGACAAGGGAATGTTATTTTTTATTTTCTTAAGATCTTTAAGTACGTGTGAATTACTCACGCCGAGTAAAGAAAGAGTCGATGCACGAAATAAGTCTTTAGCTTTAAAGTGTTCTATTTTTGACCCCTTTAATTGAGTGATAAGTTTTCGTTTCTCATTTTCAGTGCAAACAAGGGTCAGGTAAGAATCTGCCGCAGTATAATCATGGGCCTCAGCGGTAGGTAGCCAGTTAATCTTTTTGTTACTCACCCACGAGTTTTACAACTAGGTCCGTTCTAGAATCAAGCCTAAGAACCTAATCTATATTTTAAGTATTAATCTAATTCATTAAAATTAGACTAAAATATAGGTCCCTTATATGCCAAAATGAGCCCAGCTAATTTCAAAAGACAGTGAGCACATTTTGCCACAAAAGGGTACCTTATCTGTATGCCTACCCTAGAGCCACAGATACTTAAGTCTAATTCAGAGCAACTCTTTACAGCTCATAGCGTATCAGACTTGGCCGAGATTTCTGCATTAGGAAATCTCCACTCTATATTAAAAAAGGATAAAACAATCCTTAATAATCCCCTCCTTAATAAAGGGACTGCTTTTAGCGAATCTGAACGAGATACGCTCGGTATTAGGGGTTTAATTCCTGCACGTGTGTTCACTATGGCTGAACAACTCGAGCGAGCTCTAACTGCACTAAGAAGTAAACCAACAACACTCGAAAAATACATTTATTTAGTCAGTCTACAAAATCGCAATGAGATCCTTTACTACCGACTTGTGATGGAGCATATGGAGGAAATTATACCTCTTATCTATACTCCTACAGTTGGTGAAGCATGCCTTAAGTATGGATCCATCTACCGTAGAGCAAGAGGTCTCTTCATCAGTAGACATGACAAAGGTAGAATTAAAGAAATTCTTCGAAATTGGCCGAATAAATCAACAAGGCTTATTGTAGTAACCGACGGTGAGCGTATTCTAGGTCTTGGAGATTTAGGTGCTAATGGCATGGGTATTCCTATTGGAAAACTTTCCCTCTACTCAGCCTGTGCAGGAGTGCATCCGTCATACACATTACCGATTACACTTGATGTGGGATGTAACACAAAAAATCTCTTAAGTGACCCTTCCTATATTGGAATCCAAGAAGAAAGATTACGTGGTAAAGACTATGATTCTCTCATCGAAGAATTTATTACGGCTGTAAAAGAAGTATTCCCCAAAGCGCTACTTCAATGGGAAGATTTCGGAAACAGTACAGCATTCCACCTACTAGAAAAATATAGAAAAGCACTACCAAGCTTTAATGATGACATACAAGGAACAGCAGCTGTTGCACTCGCTGGTGTTATCGCCGCACTGAAATTAACCAACTCACAGTTGAGTGAACAAAAGATACTATTTTTAGGTGCAGGCGAAGCAGGAACAGGAATTGCAGATCTCTGTGTAGCCGCCATGCAAGAAGAGGGCCTATCCCCTGCCAAGGCACGCAATAAATGCTGGTTTGTTGATTCTCAAGGACTCGTAGTAAAAAGCAGGTACGAAACGTTAGCCAATCACAAACTGCCTTACGCACATGAGCATAAATCAATTCAACATTTAATTGATGCTGTAAAAGAATTAAAGCCAACCATCTTGATTGGGGTATCTGCACAACCCGCAACATTTACTGAAGAAGTAATTCAGTATATGAGTAAAATAAATAACCGTCCCATTATTTTTGCGTTATCAAATCCAACCTCAAAATCTGAATGTACAGCAGAACAAGCATACACCTGGTCAAATGGGGCTGCAATTTTTGCAAGTGGTAGTGCTTTTGCACCCGTACAATTCAACGGCAAACGCATAGTACCAGGCCAAGGAAACAATGTTTACATTTTCCCAGGCATTGGCCTTGGAGCACTGGTTAGTGAGTCGACTGAAATAACAAATAAAATGTTTTTAACAGCTGCCCAAACGCTAGCTAAATTAGTAACACCCGAGGATCTCAAAGAGGGACGCGTTTATCCACCGCTAAATACGATTCGTGATGTTTCACTAGAAATTGCTACTGCGGTTGCAACTGAAGCCTATCAATCAGGCACTGCACGTGCTAAACATCCTGCGAATATTAAAGAAGATATTAAAAACAGAATGTTCCAACCGGAGTATATTACTTATACCTAGGCTAAAAATTAATTGCTTTCGTTCATTCCTTTTTACTCTACGTTTGTATCAATGAATCTTCGTAGAAGTGTACGAGCATTTTTAGTTACTAAACTCGACATCCCCCTTCATACCCCCTTTGGCATATCAGGTGGAGCACAAGCTATCGCGAACAATGTTCTTGTTAGCCTAACCTTGGACAATGGAGTAACAGGTTATGGAGAGGCTGCACCTTTGCCTCCTTATAATGGAGAAACACAAGCAGATGCACTTAAGGTACTAAACCATGCATTAACATGGATCATAGGAAAAGATTGTTCAGATTGGAAAAATTTAGCTTCAGAATTTAGATCTCAGGGTGGAAATAGCTGCGGATCAGCTCAGTGCGCGTTTGAAATGGCACTACTTGATGCACTCACCAAAAGTGATGGCATACCTCTTTGGAAATTCTTTGGTGGCGCTTCGACAGATTTAGAAACGGATATGACCGTAACAACCGGCTCTCCTACTGAAGCAAAAGAAGCTGCACGTGATATTTTAGCACGCGGGATTAACCAAATTAAAATTAAAGTCGGCGGACCCAAGGGTACCGATTACGATTTAGAACGGCTTGCAGCAATTCGAAGTGTAGCACCAACATCACCACTCATTCTTGATGGAAACGCTGGACTCAGTCGTGAAGCAGCAAAAACGTTAGTCGAAGGACTTAAAAAACTAGCTATCACACCTGCACTGCTAGAACAGTGGCTACCTAAAAATGACCTCGAAGGCATGGGTGAATTAGCTCGGTACAGCGGTTGGCTAGTCGCTGCAGATGAAAGCGTATGTTCTAAAGAAGATGCACAAAAAATTGCTGACCTAAAGGCAGCACAAGTAATTAATATAAAGCTTATGAAAGCGGGTATTGCCACTGCTCTAGATATTGCCTCTGTAGCTAAAAAAGAAGGCTTACGTCTTATGATCGGTGGTAATGTAGAATCAATTTTAGCCATGACTGTTTCAGCCTGTTTTGCAGCAGGCTTAGGAGGCTTTTCCTTTGCCGACCTAGATACACCACTCTTCCTTGCTTCAAATCCATTCAAAGGAGGCTTTTCTCTTACAGGAGGAGCTATCTCTGTCGCTCACATTAAAGCAGGTCATGGCGTAAGTCCCCACTAAAGCACTATCTTTAGCCATGACTAGACAGCAGGCGATTTAATCGCTAGGTGTTTAGTCAATGAAGCTTTTCCTTTTTGTAGCAGGACTACTTAGCCTTCAATTAGCTGTTAGAGCAGAACCTTACGAAGTAGTCATTCGTCATGGCACCATTATTGACGGAACAGGTAAACCAGCTTACTCGGCCGATGTAGCGGTAGATCAGGGTCATATTGTAAAAATCGGTACAATTTTAGAAAAAGGAAAAACAGAAATCGATGCATCCGGGCGCATCGTTTCACCCGGCTTTATTGATGTCCATACACACGCCGATAATATTGCACGCTATCCTTGGGCAGAAAATTTCTTACGGATGGGTGTTACTTCACTGGTTTTAGGAAATTGCGGTAATTCAGCTTTAGACATCGGTAATCTTTTTAAAGAAATAGAAACAAATCATATCACGCTTAATGTAGAATCACTCATCGGTCATAATACCGTTCGAGAAGCAGCCATGGGAGGAATTTTTAACCGAGCTCCTACCCAAGAGGAAATGACCAAAATGAAGAGCTACATAGATCAAGCTATGCGAGACGGAGCAGTCGGATTTTCGACCGGTCTTATTTATCAGCCAGGAGTATTTTCAACGACGGATGAAATCGTGGAACTGGCAAAAGCTATCACTCCATATGATGGTATTTACGCAAGTCATATGCGTTACGAAAACGCACGTATATATAAGGCCTTAGATGAAGTCTTCCGTGTAGCTAAAGAAGCACACATAAGAGCAGAAATATCCCATATTAAACTAGCAGGTGAACCCGCATGGGGTCAGGCGCATCAAGTATTAGACTATATTCAAAAAGCACGAACACAGGGGCTTTCGCTCACAGATGATCAGTATTCATATACGGCGTCCTCTACTACCATGAGTCAACTAATCCCTGATGAAGCAATTGTTAAAGGCGTAGAGGTATTTAATCGCATCATCAACGACCCAGTAAAAAAAACTGCCTTAGTAGATCAGATGAAAGCTCAGCTTAAGCGTAACGGAAGAAACGACTACACCTATGCAGTCATTGCATCCTTTAAGCACAATCCCACTTTAAATGGTTTATCTATTCCGCAAGCAGCAGTTAAACAATACGGATCACAAAGCCTAGAGAAACAAATTAATGTTATTTTTGATTTATATAGGTTTGGTGGAGCAAGCGGTGTATTTCACGGCATAAACGAAACTGATCTCAAAGTTTTCATGGCCGATCCAAACACCATGATTGCGAGTGATAGCGGGATACGCGAATTCGGTAGAGATGTCCCCCATCCTCGAGGCTATGGAAATAATGCACGCGTTTTAGGACACTATGTACGAGAGTTAAATTTACTAAGCCTAGAAGACGCTATTCGTAAAATGACGAGTCTACCTGCGCATACGTTCAAATTTGAAAAGCGCGGTGAAATTAAAGAAGGCAACTGGGCTGATATCATCATCTTTGATCGTGAAACAATTAATAGCTTAGCAACTTACGAAGATCCTCATCACTACGCCGTAGGCGTGGATGATGTACTCGTTAACGGTGTCTTTGTGATTCAAGGGGAAAAATTGACCCACAATAGACCAGGCATGCCTATTCGTGTTAGTCACCCGACTACAATCGCAACACTCGAAGAACTTCAGAGTAAATTTAAAACCTTTGTCACCCAGCCACGCTTTGAAGGCGCAAGTTGGGGTATTAAAGTTTCCTCCCTTTCAACTGGTAAAACACTCTTTGATTACAACTCAGCGTCTAGGTTAAGTCCTGCTTCAAATAGTAAACTTTATACAGCGGCCCTCGCCTTAACTACACTAGGAAGCCAATATACTATTAAAACACCCCTTTTAAGTACAGCACTCCCCGATTCAAATCACACGCTACATGGAGATTTAGTAATCCAAGGACACGGAGATCCAAGTTGGAACTTCAGAAAAACAGATAACAATTTTTGGAGTACCTTTCAGCCTTTTATCACCGTACTTAAAAATAAGCATATAAACCATATTACGGGAAATATCATTGCCGATTCTACTTGGTTAAAACAACCACCCCAAGGTGCAAGTTGGACGGTTGATGATATGGATTATGATTTTGGCGCAGAAATCTCTGCCTTAACGCTTGCAGATAATTATATTAATATACGTATTACTTCAACCGATACAATTAATAAAGCCTGCACAGTAGAACTTCTACAACCCCTCTCAGGACTCACAGTCGATAACCAGACAACAACAGGTCCGAAAGATTCAAAAAGAGATATCAGGGTACAGCGCATTTTAGGTGAAAACATATTACGGGTTTCTGGTAATCTTCCCTTAGGTAGCTCTCCAGAATTAACCGAAGCCACTATCCCTAATCCAAGTCTTTGGTTCGCTCGCTGCTTAAAAACAGCACTTATCCAGGCAGGTATTGTCGTAGACGGAGAAGAAAAGTCCTACCGCTGGCCAAGTAAAACGGTTAAGGCGGATTACTTACTTGGTGAAATCACGTCACCGCCCCTTTCAGAGATGCTAAAAAGTTTCTTAAAACCTTCTCAGAATTTAGAGACTGATCTCATTTTCGCTCAAGTCGGAGAATCAAAACGTACCACGCAAACACCTGCCTGGATAAGAACAGATGAACTAGCAGTTGATGCATTAAACGCGTATTTAGCTAACATACATTCACCTTCTGACGCTGTTCAATTTGATGAAGGATCAGGATTATCTCGAAATAATCTCACTACAGCTGCAGCTACAGTTAATTTACTTTCGAGCATGTCTAAGGAAGCTGCCTTTTCTGTCTTTTATGACGCCCTACCGATTGCTGGCGTCGATGGCTCACTTGTAAGACGCATGCGAAATACTCCAGCACAGGGCAATCTACATGCTAAAACAGGCGGACTTCGCTGGGTTAGCTCATTATCGGGTTATGTCACGAGCCTATCTCACGAAAAGCTCGTATTTAGCTTTATTCTCAATCGCCATGTCTCAACCCGTGAACACCGTAGTACGGACGATTTAGATCAACTCAGCTTGATGCTAGCTCAGTTTGAGGGAAGTTCCTCAAAATAAGCCAAATTGGCTCTCATTTTATGCCTTTTGCCTGATTTTGGCCCAATTTAGGCATGTAAATTGCACTTGGCTAGTGTCGCAAGTCAGGAAATAATACCTGCTTAGACACACACCTAACCCGTTACGTTTTTATATCACTAACTATGCAAAAATATCATAGACTTATTGTATCCAGATTACTCCTCTTAGGATTAAGTCTGTTTCTTGCCCTAGGATTAATCAGTGTACAAGCCGCTGAACCTACCGCAACTCCATCAACTGCTGCTGCATCATCTGATAGCGAACCAGCAAAACAAGATGATGTCGTTAAACTCGAAAAGTTTGTCATCACTGGTTCCAGCATCAAACGCGTCAGTGACGAAGGCGCTCTACCACTTGATGTTTTCACCTATCAAGAAATTGAATCCAAAGGTATCACAAGCGTTGAACAGCTTATCAGCCAACTCAACGTTAATGGTAATGCGATGGACAATATGGCTAGTAATAGTGACGTTGTTACTTCCGGTACTTCCCGTGGTTATAACGGTGTTACTGCAGCAAATTTACGTTACCAAGGTTCGAATTCTACACTCGTACTTTTAAACGGTCGCCGCGTTTCACAAGGCGGTCTAAACGGTGGTGGTGTAGTTGACTTAAATTCAATTCCTTTCCAAGCAATTCAGAGAGTTGAAATCTTAAAAGACGGTGCATCTTCAACGTACGGTACAGAAGCTATCGGTGGTGTTATCAACTTTATCACCCGCTCTGATTTCCAAGGTTTAATTTTAAACTCTGGCTTTGATGCAACCCAAGAAGGTGGCGGCAATATTTATCGCTACTCCTTAGTTGGCGGTTACGGTAATCTCGCAAAAGACAAGTTCAACATCATGGCATCACTCTCCATGACACAGAGCATGCTTCTTTTAGGTACACAACGCTCATGGGTTAACACACAACAACCTGATCGCGGTTTATCAGCAGATACCCGTGGAACTCCTTTTGCTACTTTAAACGGTATTACCAGTATCACGAACGTACTCAGTGGCGCTTCAAAAAGCTCCTTCCTTGATACCAATACAGGTATGTCTGTATCTACGGTTAATACATTAGTGCTCAAAGGCCCATCTGCATTAGCAGGTACAGGAATGTTCCCATATGATTGGCAATTATGGTCAAATCCATCTGCTCAATATGGTGCAACCGTTGATACCGGTAAAGTAGCTGCACTCCAACAGCCTGTTAAGAATACAAATTTAATTACCCGTGGTAGCTATAAATTAGGTGATAACCTTATCACCCTAGAAGGAACTTTTGGTCGTTCAGTATCCAATAAGTTCTTTTCGGCTTCTCAGATTACAAGCTCCGCAACAGCAAACACAACTAACCCAAGTGGCGGTACAGTACCAAATCCACTTTATAATTTAGCATATCCAAGCACAGGTGCAGATTATGCTAATGTATTTAGTACACTGGTTCAGTACTTCCCGCAATTAGCTGTTAATAATGGCGCTCCTATGCCAATTCGTTGGCGCTTCTACCCAGCAGGTGATCGTCAATATGCTACGCACACAAATTCAGATCGCGTACTATTATCATCCGAAGGACCTCTCTCGTTCTTCCCTGCTGGATGGGAATATCGCACAGGCTTCTCCCGTTCACAAAGCAAGAGCTACTCCATCTTAACCAGTGGTTATTACTATACCCAAGGTTTCGCTAGTTTAATCAACAGCGGCGTACTAGATCCATTCTCCTTCACACAAACTCCTACAGCTATGAATGCACTTCAGTCATTCTCTGCAGCAGGCGTTAAACTCTATAGCGGTGAATATGCAACAAGCGAAGCAGATATGACCCTATCAGGTCCTGTTGCTAAACTTCCTGCAGGAGATCTTATGTCAGCTTTTGGTTTCGATTATCGTAAGGACACCTTCGGTATGAGCGGTGACACAGATCCAAATCTTATGACACAAGCTGGCCTAATCGCTAATGCTCCATTCGATAACGTTAATGCAACAAACGGTGCACTATCTCGTACCGTACGCGCTGAGTTTGCTGAATTAGATGTTCCTGTAATCCATGGCGTAAACTTCGACCCATCGATTCGTTCAGATCTTTACAGCGGCTTTGGTCGTACAACGAATCCAAAGTACACCTTACGCGTTGCTCCAACAGATTATTTCTTAATGCGTGGTTCCTATAGCACAGGCTTCAGAGTACCAAGCTTTGCTCAAGAATACTATCCTACAACAATTAGCCCAGGTACAGCAGCTATCACCGATCCTGTTACAAACACCTCGGTCACGAACTACAACATTTGGACAGGTGGTAAAACAACACTACAACCAGAAAAAGCGCTTATGCGTTCCTACGGTTTTGTTGTACAACCAAACAAACATCTTTCCTTCAATGTTGATTGGTGGAGCATCAACCGCAAAAACGCTATTTCAGTACTTGGTGTAACAACAATCATTGCTAACTATAAGCTCTTCCCAGATCGCCTTGTTCGCGATAGCTCTGGTAACCTCACCGCTATTGATAACACATATCTAAACGCAGGTGAAAGTATCACCAAGGGCGTAGAGTTTGGCGTCAATGGCGATACCACAATCCATGGTGGTAAATTAATGGTAAACTTTGATCTATCAGATCTTTTAAAGAAAACTTCCCGTTTAATTCCAAGTGCTCCATTTGGTGGATCTGAAGTAGGAAGATTCGTTCACGGTACTTATGGCGAACTCGGTATTAAGTACAAAGCAACAACGAATGTAACTTATGCACGCGGCAGATGGGCAACAACACTCACAAACATCTACCGTTCAGGTTACATGGATCAACAAGAAGGTAACATCTTCACAGGTGCTTATTACCCACTCCCTGTTAACTATAGCCCTAAAGTTAAAGACTATACGCTGTATAACTTAATGGTTAGCTACAAAGACTTCTACATTAAGGATCTTACACTCAAGGCTGGTATAAAGAACCTATTCAACACCCACCCTCCTTTCACAGCATACTATGATACAAATAGTGGCGCTGGAAGTGACTGGGATCCACGTGTAGGTGATCCACGTGATCGTTCCTTTGTAGTTTCAGGTCAGTACAAATGGTTCTAATCACTTAAGAGATATTTATCTTAACAAAAAGGGCGATCCTTCACGGGATCGCCCTTTTATTTTGAAATAGCTTAACCTACTCGAGTCATACTTAGTTTAATAGTACTAATTAATCATGATCACTAAGCATCAGATCAATGATAGTTCCTACGGGAACACTGCCGTACTTTAGGAACGTTTCATTAAAATTCTGAACCGAGTACCCTTCACCCTGTTGGTCTTTTAACTTGTCTCTAAAGGCGAGGATTTGAGTAAAACCAGAAAAGTAACAGGTAAGTTGTACACTACTGAGCTGAGCACGTCTCCACTTAATCGCTGCTTCTTCTTCTGACTGAAATCCATCATGAACAATTAACTGCTTAATCCCTTCTTCTCCCATGGTACCCTCATGAACTTCATGATCTACAATCGTATTGAGTACCGATCTTAAATACCACTTCCAGTACATAAGCATAAGTTCAGGCGCATTTCTACCCCAACCACTTTCTAACATCATACGTTCACTAAATACCGCCCAGCCTTCAATCATCGTAGAATTACTAAACACTGCTCGAATACGGCTTGGAGACTTATTGGCATGCTGCAATTGAACGAGGTGTCCTGGCATTGCTTCATGGATTGTGAATATCTGTGTTGTCCAATCATTATACTCACGCAGTAAACTCTCTACTTTATCAGCAGGATAGGTTTCGGGTGGAATGATATTAAAATAACCAGGCGTTGCTGCATCGTAAGGCCCAGGAGACTCTGCATTACCAAAGGAGATACCGCGCATATAGGCAGGCATTTCTCTTACACCTAAAGGTAATGAAGGATCTAATTTAACCAAATGATTCGTGGTTACGTACTGAGTCAAATCTGCAAGGAGCACCCTAAGATGATTCACGTACTGTGTCGGTTCACTATGTTGCCTAGAAACAACATCAATCACACGTGCTATTTTAAGCATTTTATCTTTAGGCTTAACCTCATCTTTTAGGTATTTAGGCCATAGTGTATCTGCGAGAACATCCATCTTGCTCGTCACAGAATCCTTTTCACTTAGTGCATGCGCATACAATGCTTCCGCTCCTAAACTTCCTGGGTTTTCGAAGTTAAACTTTTCATTATATAACGCTGCTCCCAACCTAAATGAACGGCCTCCTGTTTTCCCAAGAGCAGTATT
Organism: Opitutaceae bacterium; assembly: GCA_036824825.1. Classification (GTDB taxonomy): domain Bacteria; phylum Verrucomicrobiota; class Verrucomicrobiia; order Opitutales; family Opitutaceae; genus Palsa-1447. The sequence goes on along the minus strand of DAISZL010000001.1, from coordinate 660,468 downwards.
AACCTCTTTAAGCCATGTAATATAATCGGTGACTGCCTTACGGGCATGATTAAGCGATACGACAAAACCTTCCTTCTCTAAGCTGGATAAACCAGATTCTTTAACTTTTTTCTCTAAACCCTCTCCAATCATCTTAAGAGCACCTAGATTCTGATCTATTGCGAGTTGGGTATGAACGGAACTTGGATTTTTTATACTTAACTTTGCAGCAGCGTAGTAATCAGGAACACGATTAAGACGCTTATAAATTACTCTTAGTCTGTCATCGAGTGAGCTGTAATTACTTTCTAAAATACGAGCGATTGGTCCTGCTATATTATAATGGGATGGATTCCACTCCCACTCTTTTAGTGTTTTTAACTGCCACAAACTTGTTCGTAGCTCGAGGTCTACGACAGCCCAATCACTACGATTACTCGTATTGAGCGCTTGGGGATTATAACCGTGTAATTTAGCCTCCCACGCTACGATAAAATCTTCAGCCTTTTTTCGTGATAAATCGTCTGGAATGACGGTTTCATCTGCATACTTATAATAACCCTCATGGATTGCATATTCTGGATTTATTTTCCAATACGCATCTAGAAAATGTTCGCCGAATTCTTGTCCAAACGAACGATCAATCTCGTTATTAGCTAGAGTTTGAGCACAAGCAAGATGTGCACAGACAAATGCCAAAACGGTAACAAGTAAACTCCGTCGTGTTGTGATTTGCATTATTAAGAAGAAGGGGTACTATATTTTATAACTAATCACTCATTTACTATGTCTACTCCATCAAATACTCAAGTAACTCGTAACAAATGTGGCTGCGGTAAAACCAAAGACCCTCAAGGCTACTGTGACGGTTCACACGCCAAACCTGCACAAGATACCCGTAAAAAATGCGGATGTGGCAAATCTAAAGATCCTCAGGGCTACTGTGACGGTTCACACGCCAAGTAATGCTTTTAAAAAAACCCGCATTCGTGCGGGTTTTTTTATGTCTTAAATTTAGTTAGCGTACCAACCTGCTGTTTGGGCATTAACCGGAGCAGATTCCTTGACGTGCTTTGCCATCATGCGAATTAATTCATCATTACTCATTGGTTGCCAACCATGATGAGAACCCTCAGGTCCATAATGGAAACTAGCTACATTATGAGGGTTTGTGGTACTCCCTAGATACTCCTCAAAAAGATGAACCGCTAAATTAGAATAAAAACTATCTGTATATGCGGCGCAGATATAAAATTTTCCATTTAGTTTGTCTCCAATCTTAGACCAATTTCTTGCTAGGTAATCGCGTAAGTCATAACCATTTTCACGCATTTTTTCTGCAACTTGGTGGTCAACTTTACCGGTTGTTAAATCCCACACATTTTGTGGATATCCGTGTTCATCATAAGTGGTGTGTTTCCACCATTCAAAGCGGCTATCCTGCATTGCTATAACACGTGCTCTTTGACTGCCGTTCCGATTCATTAGGCCTCCTCCAACAAAACCCTTCTCGTTTCTTTCAATAAAGGCGTAATCATCTTTGTAGATATTAACACCACCGTAATAGAGTCTAAAATCAAGTGGGTCTGGAGAAAAAGCCCAAGCCCCATTGAAAAAGTCTGGATGATAAATCTGTAGGGCTAATGATTCCCATCCACCGGTAGAGCTTCCTGTGAGTGTTCGAGCATAAGGCTCAGAAATGACTCTAAATTGACTTTCAATACGCGGGATTAATTCCTGCATAATTGCATCTCCATAGGGTCCACAATTAGGAGAATTTACAGCATAAGAATCATCAAAGTAAGGCGTAGGGTGTTGAAAAGTTACAAGAATGACATGGGGGAAATGCTCCGATAACCAATACTCTGAAAACGATCTTTTACTGTCCTGATTCTTAACCTCTTTTTTTAGAGGATCCTGAGAAGCTGGATCCCTAAATCCAAACGGTGCGCCGATACTAAAGTGGTTTTGAACATAGACTACTGGGTAGTGTTGATTAGGGTGCTCATCATAACCCTTTGGAAGTAAAATAGTCGCACCTAAATACATAGGGTGACCCCAGAACTTACTGATCAAAGGACTTTCAAATTTAATTCGCTTAACCCATTTCGTATCCTCTGGAATTTCAATAGGTGCAATCGTGTGACTGAGTATTAATTGTACCGAATTAGCTGATTTTTTTGAAACATGAATATGCTCTACTTGGCTGTAGGTATTTCCGGGAGAGCGAGCAAAGTTCTGCCCTTCCCATTGATCCATATGAGCCCAGATTATATGTCCATCCGCACGTTTAAATTCTGTATACCGATTAAACAGGGCCTGAACATAATAATCCCCTTCTGGTAAATCACTCAGTTTAAGCTCTGGACTGCCTACTGCTTCACTATCCATGACAACAGAGCTACCTGGCTTCCAGGAAAGAACATCCTGAGCAAAGAGACTTTTACTTCCATCAATTCTAGGCTCTGCCGTTGCATTGGTACTTACATATAAATACAAACGTCCACGGAGTGTTTCTGATTCACTTGAAGGTCGAACAACTTCAATCGCACCGACTTGACTCACTCCCTCTGCTCTTAACTGTATAAAACAAGCTAAAGCAAACATGCCGACAAAAGATAAAGAACGTAAATAAATAAATGGCTTCATTGGGGTATTAAAATAAGACGCTAGTAACCCTATCTAAATTACCCCTATTTCCCAATTAAATACTGTTCTTTGATAGCTATAATTAAATAGTAACAACCTAGAATAGCGATAGTCCCCGAAACAGCGGCTATCACTAGCCTTAAGTAATTAGCCTCAAGCCGTTTTCTGAGGTAATAAAAGGCTGCGAATAAAGGAAGGACAACGAGTTGATGCCCACATTCAACTCCACAACTAAAAGATGCGAGTGATATCCATGTACCTATAGGTGGGAGACCGGCCATGGCATCTAGCAATCCTCCAGCAAAGCCTAGTCCATGAATTAGACCAAATCCGAAAGCCACACTTAGCCTAAAAAGTGAATGCGTTCTTTTCGGCCAAAAAACATTTTCTAGTGCGATGAAAATGATGCTAAGTGCAATCACGGGTTCAACAATACTAGACGGCAGCCTAACGATTCCAAATACACATAAAATAAGGGTTAGTGTATGCGCTAAAGTGAAAGCAAGGATAACACTTACCATTTCCCAGAGACTTAAAGTAACGACTACAAGTCCGGATATAAATAAAAGATGATCATAGCCGGTTAAAATATGCATGATCCCATGCTTAAAATAATCTTTTGCTATATGCATAGGTGATTGTGCGTGCGGCTCGATCTGATGGATTTTATTTATTCCAATATCCGGATGAAGACCTGTAGGAATATTTACCGCCTTCGATGTTAATAAAAACGTACTTAAATTAATTGCGTCTGATTTAAAACGAACAACATACGTTACACTCCATTTCAGTCCCGCGGAGTACTCCCACTCGTTAAGCATTGACTGCTCAAGGATAAGTTCGGTTGGGTTTTTTTCTAAAAGAGGAAACTCGTACTCGTATTGGTAAAATGTACTTTCAGGATTTTGTATAACAAGCGGCTCTTTAACTAACCGAAATACTCCAGGTAAACTTAATCCCGATGCACGCAACGTTAGATGCTTTAAAACATAATAAGCATGCTCTCCTACTGCCTGTTTCGATACTTTTCCGCCACTTGATTCAGTTTGATTTCCATGTGCTACCTGAATCTCTTTTTCGCTAACATCGATTGCGAGAAGAACTCGATTACTCTCACATTTTAACCAAAGACTATTCTGAAGTAGAGGATGCGAATAACATTTAAATTCAAAAAGGATAGTCCCGAGTAAGAGGAATAAAATGAATTTAAACTTTGGGAAGATCACGGTGCTTTACTAAATCGAATTAAGTACGAATCACTGCCTCAAATGTAGTTCAAAGCACCTTAAAATCAGATTAAGAAAGACGTAAAAATCAAAATAGTTTCTTACCAACAGCATACTTAGATACTTGAAGGCCAAGTATATTAGATAAGGTAGGAACAATATCTTCAACGGAAACTGGCTTATGAGAGACTTCAGGTTTTATTCCAACACCGTACCACAGTTGTGGTACATGCGTATCATACTCCCAAGGAGTACCATGATTTGTTCCTGCTATTGTTTTATCAATCACATAGGGTTTTAATATGTATACAACATCACTACTTCTGCCTGGAAAATAACTGCGCTGAGATTTTGCCAAAAGGGTGGTTCCTACAGGAGTGCTTGTCAGTTCACTACTCGCATAAGCCGTATAAATTTGTGGGAAAGTAAGCAGTACCTCTTTAATAACTTTTTCGGCTTCAGCTTGTGTTATACCTTTAGCTTTTAAAGCCGAAGGATGAAGTGTGTAACCAAAGTTGTCTCGCTTACACCAAAAATCATTAACAGGAGGTTCCCCAAACGCTTTTACAAGTGCTGCTTGAACCGTTTTATCAAGTAAAGCGGTGTTTAGACGAGAAGCAGTCTTTTTAGCTTCTGGATCTGTAACTCTCTCTGGAGCAGGACTAGCACCGTGATCGGCAGTAAGTACAATAAGACAATGATCTAAGCCTACGTGACTATCTAAGTAAGTAAGTAGTTGTGCGATTGAACGGTCTAAGCGCACCACACAGTCCATCAATTCTTGACTATCTATGCCATATGCATGACCTACAAAATCAATCTGGGAAAACCCAACACAAAGCATGTCGGGTGTCGCATGATTGCCTAAATTTTCTGCCTGTATTGCTTCTTCTACAAATAATTCAAGTACGTCTGTACTAAAAGGCGTCACATCAAACGCTTCATAGAAACTAGGCCCAATATAACCCTGGGAGCCTGTTATCTTCCTTGGAAATACTTTACCTAAACCATGAAAATCAGACTCTCCAGGAGCATCGTCTGGTCCTTGCACTTTCACATATTCTTTTTCAGGTAATAGACGGTCCCATGTTTTTCCAAAATAGTCGGTTACTAAGTGTCTTTCATTAAAGCCACTCGCCCACGTTGGTAATTCGTTCATGTAATACTTAGAACTGATAAAACGGTCATTCTCTAACCAGTAAGCCGCATTCGCTTTTTTGCCTCCCATTAAAATCGAAGCACGATCCTTATTAGCAATGGATATAACATGACTCGATTCTCCGTAGGACAACTTGAGTTCGTCTCCTAGTGTATTAACGAGTAAGTTACGGGGAGACCTTCCGGTGCGTGACTCGAGTAACTTACCACCTGGTGCATGTTGTGTTGATTTAGATGCACCAATAAGTGCTGAAGCCTCGTCTTCAACACAGTTTTTCTGATGCCAGTCAGTACGATCTAACCAATCATTACCGGCAATACCATGAATATTGGCATTAACTCCGGTTGCTATCGTAGCATGTCCTGGTGCTGTTTTAGTCACTGCATGCTGGTAATGACAATTCGTATAATCTAAACCGTGATCTAGAAAACGATTAAAGCCACCCTCAACGAAATAAGGCTTAAAACGTTCTAAATAATCATACCTAAATTGGTCGACACTAATCACAACGACCAATTTAGGTTTATGAGAAACGTCTCCTGTTAAGCCGTGAGGTGATTGTTCCTGAGCCCAGAGATTTGATACTACAAAAAGACTAAACAGAAAGTATTTATTCATTTTCTAGATGTTCTACTCTAGAAATTATTTTCTAAACGGAAAGCTTATATCTTCGTATTACTTTAAATCTACGATAAGATCATGTAACGAACCTGTGAACTTATAAGGAGACTCATAAGCTTTACTTACAGGCGACGCGAAGGATTGTCCCACACCAAATGAACCCATCATTTTGAGTCCTCCAGTAATATCAAAACCGAATTTTTCAAAACGTTTTTCTCCTACTAATTCAGCATTAATATAGAGTTTTCCTGTGCCACCTACTCCTTCTTCTGAGCGGATGTACTCGAAAGCTAGTTCTACCTCGCCAGAAGGAATCTCCTTAGATGATACCAAACGTTCATGGTCGAAGGTTATGTTATTTTCGTATATCAAGTGATTATCTTTGATATAAAGAACAAACCCTCCTGCTCGGCTACCATCACTAATAAGTACGCCTTGAGCTCCTTTAGAAGGTATCGTGACATGCGCTGTAATCTTATGCGAAACGCCGAATTTTGGAGCAGCAAAAGGTTGCATACGAGGTAAGCCCATATGGTAGACAAAATGTTTTTTCTCACCCGTAGACACCGGCATATCAGCCCTCATCGTTCCACCACCTAAAGGATATATATTATTCCTCAGAGCTTCGTGTTCAAAGAGCTTTTTTAACTCAGTTAATTTTGCCGGATTTGTTGATGCCAAATCGTGAGCTTCACTAAAATCATCGCTGATATGATATAACTCCCAAGCATCTTTATCAAATCCACTGTCTTTAATTCTTGAACCTGTTTTCCACGGAATAGTATGCCGTGCTGCAGCAACCCAACCATCCTGATAAATCGAACGATTACCCCACTGTTCAAAGATTTGAACATGATGATTTGAAGGAGCATTGGCATCAAAAAAAGTTTGATCAAAGCTAACACCATTTAATGGTAATTGCTTAATTCCATCTACACTTTCAGGAGCCTCTATTCCTGCTACAGCATAGATTGTTGCAGCAATATCGTTAACGTGAGCAAACTGAGAACGTAATCCACCTTTATCCGTTATTTTACTAGGCCATGAAACAACAAGCGGATTTCTCGTTCCCCCGAAGTGGGAAGCAATTAATTTTTGCCATTTAAAAGGAGTGCATAAAGCCCACGCCCATCCAGATGCGTAGTGATTTTCGTGGAGCGGCCCACCTAGCTCATTCATATGAGCTAAGCGTTCATTAACTGAAGCTAAGCCATCTTGTTTTGTATGAAAATCATCGTTGCCTTCTAAACCACCTTCGCTACTCGCTCCATTATCTCCAGCAATATAAAATATAAGTGTATTGTTACCCGTGCTAGTGGAATGAGCTGCGTCTATGAGACGACCTACTTCGTAATCTGTTTGCTCAAGAAAACCTGCATATACCTCCATTTGATGAGCTAGAATTTTCTTCATATCTGCAGAATAACTATCCCAGCTAGGTAGCTCTTTAGGACGTGGTGTTAATTCTGCGTTAGCTGGAATAACACCCAGTTTTTTCTGATTTTCAAAAATTTGTTCGCGGAGCTTATCCCAACCTTGATCAAACTTACCCCTGTACTTCTGAATCCACTTATCAGCTACTTGAAGCGGTTCATGCGTAGCACCAGTTGCGAAATATAAAAAGTAAGGTCTATCTGAAGCAATTGAGTCATGGGTTTGTATCCATGAAATAGCATCATTAGCTAAATCATGTGTTAAATGGTACTGTGGATTATGCTTATTCGGCGCTTCAACAGCCGTTGTATTACGATATAAAATCGGATCATATTGATCAGCTTGCCCGTTTAAGAATCCATAAAAGTACTCAAATCCGACACTCGTTGGCCAACGATCAAACGGACCTGCTGGAGTAATTTCCCAGGTTGGCGTGTTGTGCCATTTACCAAACGCAGCCGTACTATAACCATTACGGCGCAGTACATCTGCAAATAAAGCTGTATTCTTTTTTAAGACGCCATCGTATCCAGGAAAACCACCGAAGCCTACGACACCAAATCCAGCAACATGATCATTACGACCAGTCAGTAGTGCAGCCCGTGTTGGGGAGCATTGGGCACTTACATGAAATTGATTGTAGCGCAGTCCCTCAGAAGCGAGCTTATCAAGTTGTGGCGTTTTTACTAATCCACCAAACGTTGAGGTTGCTCCAAAGCCTGCATCATCAAGTAAAACAACGATGATATTGGGGGCACCTTGCGCAGGATGAACGGCTTTAGGATAAGCCGGGCTTGAATCCTCTAAGGATTTCCCAACGACACCTTCAAAAGCAGGGTCTTGTTTAGGTAAGCTACCTGCAAAAACAGTACTTGTTGCTAAAACGGCTACTACAAAGCCAAGAGAAAATGGGGCTTTTTTCATCGTCCCCATATGAAGCTAAATCGAGTGTAAGAACAAGAATCGATTTAGCAGAACCGTATCGCCTTTATGTCTGATGCCGCTTACTTATCCTGCGTCAACCGTCTGTTTTTTAGCAGGCTTTCCATTGATACAAAAAGGACATGATTTTTCAAAAACGTAATCAGGGCTTTTTTGATCCTCGATCGTGAGTGGCATTTGGCAGCAGTAGCAAAGAATGGATTCTGTTTCTTTAAGCTGTGGATCCACACCAACTCGTCTATCAAATACAAAACATTCACCGTCGTAGTGAGCGCCGCCACATTCTTCAAAGTACTTTAAAATTCCACCTTCAAGTTGGTAAATTTGTTTAAAGCCTTGTTTTTGCATAAATGGCCCTGCTTTTTCACAACGAATACCACCCGTGCAAAACATAACGACTGGTTGATCTTTGAGTGCTTCTGGAAGTTGTTCTACCGCTTTAGGAAATTCTCTAAAATGATTTATCTTGGGATTAAGAGCTCCACGAAATGTACCTGTACGCATTTCATATTCATTACGTGTATCAAGGAGCGTGATAGGCTTACCTTCATCTAACCACTGTTTTAATGTCTTGGGTGGTAACTTAGGCGCTGTGTAGCGAGCTGGATCAATACCCTCTACACCAAAAGCGATGATCTCTTTTTTTAGCTTAACGAGCATTCGCTTAAAAGGCTGCCGATCACTAATACTCTCTTTTGGTTTTAAATCTTCAAATCCTGGAATCGATCGTAAGAGTTCAACAAGCTCTTCCACGGGCTTTCTTTGCCCTGCGACAAACACATTTAATCCTTCTGGGCTGATAAGCACGGTCCCCTTTAGCCCACGCTCCAAACTAAAGGCAAGTACGCGGTCGCGTAGAGCAGGCATATCCGTAATCGGATTAAACTTATACATCGATATATTAAGGATCTCTTCCATAGGAGGTAGCTTGTAAAGCGTACGTCAGAATCAAAAAAAAGCGCCCTACTCGCAAGTATGATTTTAGGAGCGACGGATGGCTTGCCTGACACATTAATTAGGGTAAGCTTTATCTTTATCCAATGAACACTTACCTCACCTACGGCGTAGTATGCGCATTTTCTAACCTCATATTAAACGTTATCTTATACATATTAGGTTTTCATTCAGATCCAGCAAAGCTAGCTACCGCTAATATCATGAGCAGTGTGCTATCGATCGGCATTTGCGCTACCACCGTTTATCTCGGTCAAAAAGCTATCGATCAAAAAGTTCCTGCTGATCAACCCTTCGGTTTTGGCCAAGCTTTTCTTGCAGGCTTTTTAATTTCCGTAGTTGCAGGTGTCGTAGGCATTTTAACGAACTACACCTATATGGTGTACATCAATCCGAACTTCAAAGACGTCATCATTCAATCGCAATTAGACAAATTAGCTGCACGTGGTGTTTCAGGTACCGCACTTGATAACGCAGAAAAAGGAATGCGCATGTTTATGAAACCCATGATGCAATCCGTTTTTGCTGTATTTGGTACAATCTCGATTGGATCACTTGCTTCACTCGTGACCTCCTTCTTCACCAAGAGAAGCGAGAAAAAGTAACCACTTTTTTAAGTTACTTAAGCATTAGACTGGAGGCGCGGGTCGGAATTGAACCGACGCATAGAGCTTTTGCAGAGCTCGGCCTTACCACTTGGCTACCGCGCCACATCCAGACTGAAGGAACAACCTTACTGATAACATTTGATGCGTCAAGCGCGCCTATTCAGGAGCTTTTTACACTTCCAAGTTGCCTGCCTGCCTTAATTTACAACATATAAGGATATGGCCAAAACGCTTTTAGTCACAGGATCATCTGGGTTAATTGGTTCAGAAGTAAGTGCTTATTTCTCACGTGAATTAGGTTATACAATTCATGGTATAGATAATAATCAACGTGCTGTATTTTTTGGACCCCAGGGAGACACTCGCTGGAATCAGAAACGCCTTGAAAATGAACTCCCAGGTTTTGTTCATCATGAACTTGATATTCGTGACCGTGCCAAAGTCTTAACGCTTATCGAGTCGATTAAACCGCATGCGATTGTTCATACCGCCGCACAGCCGAGTCACGACCGAGCAGCAGCAATCCCCTTCGATGATTTTGACACGAATGCAGTTGGTACTCTGAATCTACTTGAGGCCGTAAGACGACACTGCCCTGAATCCGCTTTTGTGCATATGAGTACAAACAAGGTTTATGGTGATGCGCCTAACCGAATCGCTATGAAAGAAGAGGCAACACGCTGGGACTACGCAGATCCCGCGTACGCCCATGGAATTCCTGAAACTTTCACAATCGATCAATCTAAGCACTCCCTTTTCGGAGCATCAAAAGTGGCCGCGGATGTCATGGTGCAAGAATATGGCCGTTATTTTAATATACCAAGCTGCTGTCTTCGTGGCGGTTGTTTAACGGGGCCTAATCACACAGGCGTAGAACTGCACGGCTTTTTAAGCTACTTAGTTAAATGTAATTTAGAGTCCAAAGAATACCGTATTTTTGGCTACAAAGGAAAACAGGTCAGAGATAATATCCACTCTTTAGACGTAGCACGTTTCATAGCAGCCTTCATCGCGAATCCTCGTGCAGGTGAAGTCTATAACTTAGGTGGTGGAAAATCTAATAGTGTTTCGATCCTCGAAGCATTTAAAATTGCAGAATCTTTCACTGGCAAAAAACAAATCAGCACCTACGTTGAAGAAAATCGCGCTGGTGACCATATCTGCTACTACTCTGATCTTCGCAAAATGAAATCCCATTATCCATCGTGGGATATTACTCAAAGTGTACAGGATACGATTCGCCAAATTGTAGAATCCTGGAAAAAAAGAACCGCTCAGAGCTAAGCTCCAAGGCAGCTTAGCTTGCGTTTGACCTAACAGGGAATCTCGCATACCTTATCTCTTGTGAGACATTTTGTGAAAGCATGTTTTTTTATTAGCTTAAGCACAGGCGTGCTAAGCCTTGCTTTCGCTCAAAACGCTTCTCCCTTTCTTCCCTCTCAAACCGATAGTTCAAGTGCGAGCACCGCACCTCAAAGTTTTGAACTTTCTGGAACTATCAAAGCATCTGATGGCATAAAATTATGCATTTATGATGTGCAAGCAAAGCAGAGCCACTGGGTAAAAGTGGGAGAAAGTTCTAATAATATAAAAGTAATCAGTTTTGATACAACGAGTGAACGGGCACAAGTGGTCATCAACGGAGAAGCAAGAAGCTTAGAGTTAAAAAAATCTGCAGTTTCTTCTCAGCCAATACCTGCTTACATTCAGCCTGCGTATCATAGACCTCAGGAGTTTTCTCCTTCTACAACTCCTGCTTCTGCGGCCGTTGGTCCAGTGCGGCCTAATTTTACTCCCGCTCAACAAGCAGAAAACGCAAAACAGGAGCAAGAATCTCGTATGCTTGTCAGCGACTTACTTGATATCGGCATGCAGCAACGTAAAGCATACGAAGAGGCCAAAAAGAAGGCTGATGCCGAAGCTGAAGCTAAGGGAAAGTAAGGAATTAGGCCTCAAGACGTGGTCTTAAATGCCTCATTATCACCAAAGTTAACAAAGATAATTCCGCTTTCCATACCTAGGATAACTCTCCTAAGATAGTGCCGAACTATGATTTACCTCCTCGGCGGCTCTGGCTACGTAGGTCAAGCCTATCAAGCACTTTTATCTCGTAAAGGCATACCATTCCGCAACTTAAGAAGGGCTGAAGTTGATTATACTATCCCTTCTGTTCTTAAAGCGGCCTTACTCAAGGATAAGCCTACCTTTCTCATTAACGCTGCCGGCTATACAGGAAAGCCAAATGTGGATGCCTGTGAACTCGATAAGGCAGAATGTCTTTTTGGAAATGCTGTATTACCTGGACGCATCGCTCAGGCATGCCGTGAAGCAAATATTCCTTGGGGACATGTTTCCTCAGGCTGTATTTACAATGGTTCACGTAGTGATGGAAAAGGTTTTACTGAAAATGATACGCCAAACTTTTCTTTCAGAAATGGTCCATGCTCTTTTTATAGCGGAACCAAAGCGCTTGGAGAAGAAGTCTTAGCTAATGAAACGAATGTTTACATTTGGCGCTTAAGAATTCCGTACGACAATATCGATAATCCACGTAACTACTTAACGAAACTCATGCGTTATGCGCGGTTACTTGAAGCAACCAATTCAATTTCAGAATTGAATGAATTCGTTGCAGCTACATTTGCCTGCTTTGAAAAACGCATTCCCTTCGGAATCTACAATGTAACGAATCCCGGTGAAGTTACGACCCGCAGTGTTGTAGACCAAATTATAAAAAGCGGCGTATGCAAAAAAGAGTATTCATTTTTCACAAACGAATCTGAATTCATGCAAGTCGCTGCGAAAACTCCGCGCTCAAATTGCGTATTAGATTCCTCTAAACTGCAGTCCTACGGCATTCATATGACCGAAGTACACGCATCTGTTGAAAAATCTCTTAAAGAATGGAAAAAAGTATGAACTTACTCGTTACAGGCGGATGTGGTTTTATCGGAAGTAATTTTGTAAGGCAGCGCTTATCATCTAAAGATCCTGCAGTAGGTCGTTTAGTAAATTTAGACAAACTCACCTACGCAGGTAATCCAGCAAACTTAAAAGGCGTTGATACAGACCCTCGCTATGTTTTTGTTCATGGCGATATCGGAGATGAAGCGTTAATAGGTAAATTATTATCGGAGTATCAAATTGATGCAGTCGTTAATTTCGCTGCTGAATCACACGTAGACCGCTCTATTGATTCTCCTGAGCCTTTTATTCAAACGAATGTCGTTGGTACACTTCGTACATTGAATGCCACAAGACGCTACTGGTCGGCACTCCCTGAAACAAAGAAAAAACAGTTCCGTTTCTTACACGTATCTACCGATGAAGTGTACGGTACACTTTCTCCAACAGATCCAGCATTTACAGAAACTACTCCTTTTGCACCGAACAGTCCTTATGCTGCATCAAAAGCAGCGAGTGATCATTTAGTCAGATCCTTTCAACACACGTACGGCCTACCTACCCTTACAACAAACTGCTCGAATAATTACGGTCCTTACCACTTCCCAGAAAAACTTATTCCACTCATGATTTTAAACGCACTAGATGGCAAAGCTTTGCCTATCTACGGCGATGGTATGCAAATCAGAGATTGGTTGTATGTTGAAGATCACGCCGAAGCTATTTGGCTCGTTATCAACAAAGGAATACCAGGCGAAACCTACAATGTAGGTGGACTCAATGAGCGCCCTAACATTGAAGTGGTTGAGCGCATTTGTACACTTCTTGATAAGAAATCACCTCGTAAGGACGGTAAATCATACATCAGTCAAAAAACAACTGTTGCAGACCGTCCAGGACACGACCGTCGCTACGCGATTAACTGCTCTAAATTACAAAAAGAACTTGGCTGGTCTCCAAAGGAATCCTTTGAAACCGGTTTAGAGCGTACCGTTGATTGGTATCTCGCTAACAGAAGCTGGTGCGATGATATTACATCAAAAAAATACGCACGCGAAAGACTTGGAGTATCCAAATAAAATTACCCTATGAATAGAAAAGGCATTATTTTAGCAGGTGGATCAGGCACACGTTTATTTCCTCTGACAATTGCTGTCAGTAAGCAGCTCATGCCTGTCTATGATAAGCCCATGATCTATTACCCGCTCTCAGTGCTGATGCTCGCTGGGATTAAGGAGGTCTTGATTATTTCTACTCCTACCGACTTGCCACTGTTTCGTCGTCTTTTAGGTGATGGTGCAAATCTTGGAATGAAGCTAGAATATGCAGAGCAACCCTCACCTGATGGCTTAGCTCAAGCTTTCATTATTGGTGCTAACTTTATTGGAAACAGTCCCTCCTGCCTCATTTTAGGAGACAATCTTTTCTATGGTCACGACTTAGTCAGAGCTTTGGAAAGCGCTTCTGAAAGAACCAGTGGCGCAACGATTTTCGGCTACCATGTAGCAGATCCAAAATCGTACGGCGTCGTTGAATTTGCATCTGACGGTAAGGTGCTTTCCCTCGAAGAAAAACCTGCTCAACCGAAATCCAATTACGCGATTCCAGGAGTTTATTTCTATGACAATAAAGTCGTAGAGTATGCCCGTAATTTAAAACCATCAGCACGGGGTGAATTAGAAATCACTGACTTAAATCGTCTGTATTTAAACGCGGGCACTCTCAATGTAGAACTTCTCGGTCGTGGTACAGCGTGGCTTGATACTGGCACACACAGTTCACTCCTTGAAGCGGGTCAGTTTGTTCAAGTGATTGAACACCGCCAAGGACTCAAAATTGCATGCTTAGAGGAAATTGCTTACCGCAAGGGCTGGATAGATAAAGCGAAACTCCAAGCCAATATTTCTAAATTAGGAAAATCAGCATACGCTGACTACCTTCGAACCTTAGCTTCAAGCGATAGCTGACGCCATGCGCGTCTCTTTTATTGTAGGCCTATATAACTGCCTTCCCCTCACCCGGGAAATGCTAGCTAGCCTGCAAAAAAGTATTCCTCAAGGCTTAGACTATGAAATTATCTTTGTGGATGATTTCAGTACCGATCAAACACGTGATTGGTTAACAACCTTACCCAGTCCCTGCTCTAGTATTTTAAATGATAAAAATTATGGTTATGCAGTAAGTAATAACCGAGGTGCAGCCAAAGCCACAGGAGATATACTTATTTTTATCAATAATGACTTAGTCTTTAGATCTGGATGGCTTGAGGCACTCCTTAAAGTTCATGCAAAACTTGGAACGCATGCTGGGCTTATTGGTAACGTTCAGCGTAATGTTTCAACAGGGCTAATCGATCATGCTGGCATTTTTATTAATTCAAAAGGTAAGCCTACACATATCAAACATCGCCCCCTTTCCTACTACTTAGGAAATACAATAAGACGTGATACCTTAACCACAGGAGCCTGTTTTTTAATCAGTAAAGAGTTATGGAATAAGTTAGGCGGATTCGATGAGCGCTACATCAATGGGTGTGAGGATATCGATTTAGGATTAAAAGCTCGAACGATTGGAAAAATAAATGCGATCGCATTATCGAGTGTGATTGATCACCATATCAGTCAATCACCCGGTAGAAAAAAACATGACGAAACAAATTCGTACACATTAACTTCAACGTGGAAAAACACGCTCGCCCTTCTTGCTGTTCCAGACTGGTGCAGACAACACTTTGAAGCATTTCTCCCAGAGCCGAGAGATTTTCCAAATGACAATTTAGCTAGAAAAATAGCCTGTTATCTTCTTGGACTTCGCTCAGTCCCTTTACAAGAAACACTACCGTTAGCCACTGCATCTTTAGATAAAGAAATAGAGCGCTGGAAAGTAATGTTTAAGAACGAGTGATCACATCACGAACGACTGACTGCGGTCGTTCATTCACTGAGATAAACATACGTCCTATGTATTCACCAATAAGACCTAGGATAATCAGTTGGACGCCAGAAAATACAAGTAAGGCTGCCATCAAAGATCCCCAGCCAAACGCGGGACCTTGCTGAGTTAAGTATAGATATACAACGAGCCCGAATCCTAGAACACCGACAGAGGCTAAAGTAATTCCACACAGGGTCGCGACACGCAGTGGCATGACAGAAAAATTAATCCACGCACTTAGCCAAAGTTTAATTAACTTACCCAGTGTATAGCCACTAGCACCTGCTTTACGTGACTCATGTTTTACATCGAGTGTACTTAAGCGCTGAGTAACCTGTAATATAAGGCCATCAATGTAGGGGTGTGGACCTTTGTGCTTTATGACTTCTTTTACAACGAGATGAGAAACGCATCTAAAACTTGAAAGATATAATCCCCGTGGTTTTTCAAGCGCCCAATCCGTGATACGATTTGTAAAATAACTACCTAAATTACGAAATAATGAATGCTCTTTTTGGATGTAACGGCCAAACACAACATCGTAGTTTCCCGCTTTAGCATGTTGCCAAAGTCTAACTGCTTCAGCTGGAGGATTCTGACCATCATCATCTAAATTAACCACATAACGACCTGTAGCATGCCTCCACCCTGTGAGTACCGCATTGTGCTCACCAAAATTGCGTGCATGACTAATATAGGTAACAGGAATTTTCGCCGAGACCACTAAAGCCCGAGCAACGATATCCGTTTCATCTTGGCTACCGTCATTAACTAAAATGATTTCGTGCCCTCCTTCGATCGTTAAGGCCTCAATAGCTTTTACAACCGCGCCAATGGTTTGAGCGCTATTATAAAGAGGGATGACAAAACTTAAGGAGTAATCAGCCATGTAACGGACTTATGGTTACTAAATACCTAGGCTACAGTCAACGGATCTTAGGCGTTAGCTTTGGCTAGCGCTTTATCATATAAATCACAGTAGTGGTAAAATGCTCCACTAATCAGTGGCTTATGTGCTTGGTGAATACGACCAGCTTCGATTTCAGAGCGAAGGAAGGGTTTAGGCCCATGAAAATGCACGATCTTAGCCTGTGGATTAATTCCCCAATACGGTTTCCAATTAAGCTCTGAGGAAAGAACCGACCATCCAAGATCCTTAAAATACATTTTATAAGCATGTTGATCCCAGCTTATTCTCACTAATTCAGTTAAATGCTCTGCTGTATACTTTCTTAATGGGGCACTGTGTTTATGCAGTTCAGCTACATCTATAAGCATAACCCCTGTATTCATACGCTCTGGTACGTTTGGATCATCCTCTGCAGCAACCGCAAAACTCTTGCCCTCAAGCTTTGGCCACAGGGGTGTTGGGTCTCCGGTAAAAATAACATCACAATCGCAAAAAACAATATGCTCATCCTTCCAGCCCTGCTCCTTACAAATATCCGTTAAATCTAATTTGAGGAGAACACCAGGACCATGGTTTAAATAAACTTTATCATTCGTTTCACGATCTAAACGAAGCAGCTGTGGATAAAGTAAACTGCGGCGGTAAATAATCCCCACATTATGCGCGGTTAACCAGTCCGTAAAATCATTTGGCCATCCGTCATAAACGACATAGGGCTCCATCGTACAATACTGACGCATGCTGGTAATCGCGACCTTAAGCATATCTGCGTAGGCCTTAAACCAGAACATCTCTTCATGTATATCAAAAAGGCACTTCATGACTTATACGTAGTACTTTAGTTCGCTACGATAATAGCTAAGCGTTTTTTCAAGCGCAGATTTCAAACTTGTCTTAGGTTTCCACCCTAGTTTTTTCTTTATTAAAGTATAGTCTGCAAAATAATCACCAATATCAATTTTTGCTCTATCCTTAGGAAATTGACGAAGCTGAAAACCACCTTTGCCGTTTAATTCAATGAGCATTTCAGCAAGCTCACGAAGGCTGACAACTTCTTGACCGCCTAAATTAAAGACTCCGCCGATGGCTTCTTTTTTGGTAGCAGCAAGTAAGAATGCCTCGACTGCATCATCGATATACGTGAAATCACGTTTCTGTTCACCACCCCAAACCTCAAAACGTTTTCCTTTAAGCACATCGCGTATCCATACACCAACGAAGGTTTGGCGCGCATCTTTAATACGCATTCCTGGTCCAATCGTATTGGTTAAACGTAGAGCGCACGTATTCATTCCATGAACTTTTGCGTACAGTAAATGAAAAGACTCACCTGCTACTTTGTTAATACCATTAATATCAACCGGTCTTAAAGGATGTGACTCTTTAACCGGAAGTTCGTCTGGTTTTCCATAAATTTGACGTGTACTTGCAAACACGATGCGAACATGTGGGTTGTGTTTTCTACACGCCTCTAAAATAGAGAGCTGAGCGCGGCAGTTGATATCTAGATCAGCTGCTGGATTTGTCATCGAGTCCAAATGACTTGTCTGACCTGCTAAATTAAACACGTAATCCTGACCACGAACAAACCGAGGTAATTTTTTCTCATCACGAATATCAGCTCGGTGTACCGTTACTTTGCCTCGGATAGAAGCGATATTATGCTTATTTCCACCATACTCAGGGATTAAACAATCTAACAAGGTAACCTTAGCACCAGCTTCAACGAGGGCTCTCGCGAGATTAGATCCAATAAAACCAAGCCCCCCTGTAATAAGGACCTTTTTTGATTTAAACGTGTTACGCCAGGAGCTCATAAGTACTAACCTTAAGGAAGAACGTGAATGTTCACGTCGTAAACCCTGAAAGCAAGCTCT
Source organism: Opitutaceae bacterium (assembly GCA_036824825.1). Taxonomy (GTDB): domain Bacteria; phylum Verrucomicrobiota; class Verrucomicrobiia; order Opitutales; family Opitutaceae; genus Palsa-1447. The sequence continues at coordinate 642,271 of DAISZL010000001.1, read as the reverse complement.
CTTGAATCAGTGGGTGATGCCCTAGGAGGTGTTTTTTGAGCCACAAAGGCTATTTCGGTTGTTCCACTAGGTAACAAGAATTCATCCCCCTTGGAAATCGCCCGCTTAGGAGTAACAGTAAACGTACCTACACGGACTCCACGGCACGTGAGATAAATAACCTGATCTATGAGGCTATCTGCCTCGATTGTTAGTCTCACACGTAGTGGATACGTGTGATTATTAGTAAGCACTATACTGCTTTGTTGAGATGCCCAACACCATGCATCCGCACTTCTGGATAGTCTTTCGATATCATACCACCCCTTAGTTGATTCTAGTCCTATGCGATAAGGATCACTGACCTTCACTGCAGAATAATGAGCATTGAAACGAACACTGCCTTTATCAGGTAAAAGTATATGAAAAATACCACCGTACAAATCCCATTCCCCTTTAAGAGGTGTATTTAGACGTGCTTCATAAGTGTGTGTTAAGAAATACTGAGGAACCTTTAAGAGAAAGGCATTAGCCCATAAACGCGACCACATGTCCGGAATACGCATATTAACGGACGTGATCTCAGGATGTTTTTCTAAATTCTGTAAGCCAATCAAATCACGGCCTACAACTAAGGGAGCAGTACGAGCGGAATTAAAAAAACCGCGCGCTCCTAAAATATTTGCCCCTAAGATCAAAAGAAGGATACCAACACTAGCGGCATTTGCTAAATTTAAACGGATAATGCGGCGTGGTATCCATGTAACTAATGCAGGTAGTATAACAGGGTAAAAAACAGAAAATAATTTATATCCGTCATAGCTTGCATTGGTACCTAACTGCATTCCTCGGACGATTAAATACCCATAGCCAATAACGATAGGAAAAATAAATCCCACACTTAAGAGTACATAATGCTTAGTAATCGCAAACTGCCGAACGAGTCCGACAAAGAGGATACTTAGTAGAATAAAGCTAACGGCTAAGCGTACATTAAAGGCATACCCTAAAAGGCTAGGTCCTTGAACTATTCCAAACCAGCCCTCTGGAGTAAAAGCAGGAATTTTCCATCCTTCGTCAAAGGTACGAAATAAAATAAATCGTTCAATAAGCCCTACAACACGGTCCCAGAATATTATTCCTGCGATTAAGCAAGGTAGACCTAATAAACCAAGCCACTTAAAAACAGGCTTATAATTACCATCGATAAAAAGTTCGAGTAGCACATACCCAGAACATGAAGCAAGTGTTACAATAATTATGAAATTATAACTACCAAGTATAATGCCGTAAGCTATGACAAGTAAGGGAAGGTAACGTGAATAATTTCTAGTCAGTCGTTTATACTTCCAAAGAAAAACACCTGCCCAAGTAACCCAGGCTATCGCAAGCGCTGCAAAGAGCTGACCGATTGCTACGTGATAAACAGCATATAAAACGGCAGGACTAAAACAGTATATTGCAGTAACAATAAGACTCGGGAGTACCCCTAATTTAAAGAGTGAGCGAGCGCACCAAAACACGACAGATGCAACCAGGACAAGTGATACTGCCGTAAATAGACTGATCAATTCGTAAGGAGCGCAGTGAAATATCGTTCCATTAAATGCAATGAGTGCTGAAGGTGTGAAGTGATTTAATTTAAGAAAATAATCACTAAAGTTATCTACCGACATCACCTTAACCACCTCGGTTAAACCCAGAAAACCGGACCGATCAGAACGAGCAAATTCCATCAACGCTCTTGCACCCCCAGCGTAATCAGCCGCATCACAACTACCCAACGAAATCGTTGTGAGTCCAGAGGCAGCCTGTGTGATTGGCCTTACTATAAAAAAAAGTGCGACAACAATGACTCCTACGACTGCACTAAAACGCTTAATATCTTTTAGGAAATTAACCTCTTTTTCTTTTAAACCAAACCAAAGTAATCCAAGGGCTATGATTTCACTAGGCCAGGCATAAACATGCGTACCCTTAAGGCCTGCATATGCACCTATCCACACCACCAAGGATTGCAGAAATATTCCGGCCGCAGGAGCAAACAAAAACCAAAAGGACTTAAAGCCTCGAGGCATCGCGAGCATAGCTAATCCAGCTCCCCAAAAAAGAAGATGAAGTAGTAAACCGTACGCGACTAAGTAAGAAAGCATGTACTACGTGATTAAAGAAAAGTTTTAAGGTAACTTCGTTGCTACGGCAAGTACTGAGCTACCTAGCGGTAACTTAACCCCGAGTGACATAATCGGCCGCTCAAGCCATAGACATAAACGGCAAAGCCTCTCGACTAAAGGAGAATACGTTTGCACATCACTACCCTCTTTAGGTGGGGGTAACCATTTACGACGAATCACAATCAGTGGTAGAAGTACTGAATTCCAGTGCGTGATAAATGAAACCTGAAAACCAGCCTGAGTAAGTTTTTCTTTAACGTCTTTTCTTGTATACCGTCTTACACCAGAAACCGCGATATCATGGTACGACCATAACCAGGGATGTGCTGGTAAATTAATAACCAGTGTTCCCTGCGGCTTTAATACGCGGTTCATCTCACGCATGGCTTTTGTATCATCGACTAAGTGATACAAAACATCCGTAGTCATCACTCCATCAAAGGTGTTGTCATTAAATGGTAATTCCAAAACAGAACCCTGAACAATCGTAGCATCGGTTCTTTGTTTTGCTAAACCGCAGGCAACCTCAGAGAGATCAATCCCTGTGAAATGTACCGCCTGATACTTCGTTTTAAGTCTTCGGATGAGTCCACCTGTTCCACAGCCTGCATCTAGTACCGAACTGCCTGGTTTTAGTAAAACTGCCTTTAGCTTCGCTTCTACTAAGCTATGTAGAGCGATATAATAAAACATCGTATCCTCAACAGCGGCCATTTTGTAGTGCTCACTATCCGCAAAAGTGTCGATTTGAGGAGAATTCATATAAAAAGCAGCCTACTCCCAAGCAAAGGGTTTTAGCCCTCTAAAGCCAGCTCTTTAACGCAGTAAGATTGACCTAAAGCGTTCTACGGTTAGGCCTTATATATGGCTAGGCACACATCAACGCCTCAAGCAGGTGCTTTTAAACGGCACTTCACCGATTACTCAGGAATCTTCTACGACGAATTTTCCGAAAGTACGGCGTGGCTTCGCGAAAAAGGATCGATTCGCTTACCCGCCTTAGAAGGTGTTAGTTCGCTTACCTTAAAAGGTGAATGCCTCAACCACCCTAAAGCATCTGGTGTAGAACAACCATTCCCCGGCCTTAAACTATATCTTAATGGTTCCTGTGTTCATGAACTTAAACCAACGAGTGCTGGGCCTTGGACAATTACTGTTCAACTACCGAAATCACAGCCTGAGCGTCTGAATCTTAGTTTTGAATTAACCGGTACTTCATTCACAAACGCATTGGCCTTTTTAGGAAGAGTTACAGGTCTTGGATCACTGCAGCGCTTTCGCCATCAGCATAAGAATAGACAACTTCGACTGATTAGTTTGGAGACTAATTCAGGAGAATTTATTTACGACTTTTCGCAAAGACACAGTCCATTCTGTAGAGCGTTTGCCCGTAAACATGCTCACTTAGGTTTAAACATTGTTGGCTTTTTAACAGCTGATTTAGGTATTGGTGAATCCGCTCGCTCCATGGTTCGAGCAGCTGATGCAGCCGCAATTCCTAGCGCACTGGTATCACTTAAACTACATTGTAAAAATAGACTCGGAGACATGACTTACCAGTCTCGTCTTCAGGAAACAAATCCCTACGACGTAAATGTAGTTCATATTGATCCTCCTGCCTCGCGTGATATTGACCATCACCACGGGCAGGCATTTAGAAAATCAAAATATTCGATTGGTTATTTTGCCTGGGAATTAACTGAATTTCCTGACAGCTGGCTTGAGTCCTTTGACTACTTTGATGAAATTTGGTGCCCCAGTGAATTTTCCAGAACAGCGATTGCGCTTAAAAGCCCAATTCCTGTTTTAGTTATGCCACACTCGATAGAGGTAGCTCGTCCGAAGGAGTCTAAGGATAACTTAAGAAAGCGATTCAATCTCCCTCAAGATACCTTTTTATTCTTAAGTTTATTTGATCTTAATTCTTACGCCGAACGTAAAAATCCAAAAGCTGCGATTGAGGCATTTCGATTATCAGGATTGGCTCACGCGAATGCGGGACTTGTGATAAAAGTCCATAACGCTCACTCAAATCCGGTAGAATTTGAGCATCTCAAAAAAGACTTAAAGGATATACCTAATACTTATCTTATCACAGAAACGTTGAGCAGGCCTGACATTACCGCATTAGAAGCAGCGTGTGATGTTTTCGTATCTCTACACCGAGCAGAAGGATTTGGTTTAGCAGTCGCTGAATGTATGGCTTTAGGAAAACCAGTCATTTGCACTGACTTTTCAGCAACGACGGAATTCGTGAACGAATCCAATGGTTGCCCAGTACGTTTTAAGCTAACGACTTTAACACAAAATGTTGGACCTTATTCTCGTGGCGGTATTTGGGCAGATCCAGATGTGAACCATGCTGCAGATTATATGAAGCGATTAGCCCAAGATAAAAGCCTCGTAGAAAAATTGGGTAATCATGCACGTGAAACAATCACTCAACAATTCGCTCCCTCCGTCATTGGGAAACGCTATAAAGACCGCTTAGAAGCAATTGCTTCCTTCTAAGAATACTTAAGCGGCTGCGATTACTTGATTATCTTTATTCTTAAATTTCGAACGCTATAGCTCACTACTCGGCTACTTGATGGATAATCAGGACTTGCCTCTGACGTAGTTTCAAAATGCCACGTTGTAGTTCCTGGATTTAAAAGAACATCTTTTAAAATCACATCCTGTGACTCATACGGATTTAAGGTATGCTTCCACAAGACTTGGTCTCCCGATGTTACCGTTAGGACGCGCTTATCATTTGCTCTAAGCCTAAAGGAAATATCGGCATGGATGGTAAACGTCTGAGGATTAACAAGCATGATATTCGCCGACGCTTTTGCCCATCTCCAGTATTCTAGCAGTGATTTTTCAGGGTCATACCACTGGGAATCAAACTGTGCATCAACCATTTGCCCTGTTGATTCAACCATACGTAAATTGCTTGGACCCTCTACAATAACACTTTCTCTTCCGGGTGGCTTAAGATTTTCAGGTGTAACAAAAACGGATAAATTTCCTAACACAAGTATCGCCCACCATTTTTTGCCGCGAGGAACTAAAATATTAAACGCAAGTGTCATAGGAAGTAGAACCCGTGCAGAAGCACCAGGATAGCCTTCCCAAACAGCGTCTCCTAAAACGAGCATCAGTAATGCATAGCTTACTCCCAAACGCCACCATGCTTCGTTAACTCGAATACGTGTGAAAAAAAACAGCGCCTGAACACTCAGAGATATAAAAATACAGAAGAGCCCTCGAATAATCCAATCCGGTGCCGTAGTTAAAAATGCCTTAATTTCACTGAGTTTATGTATATATCCCAAAAACGGATACGTGAAATTACGGTAGCCTACTCCACCTGCTTCTGCTGTGTAATGGGTTAACACAAGAATCCACAGACCGATTGGTAAAAGGATAATTATAATTTGCCCTACAATTTTTAACCAGGGTTTAGTATTTTTTCCTAAGGGAATAAATGCACCAATAATCAGGGCACTTGTTTCTTTCGCTAAACCAGAAAGGCCCCCACATAGCGCTGCAAGCCATGGCTTATCCCATTCAAGAAGCGCGATCGTTAAAGTAATGATGACTAGCGTTGGACCATCAAGGAGCGCCTTACGAACACTCATCGTTAAGCCAAACGTAAAAAGTACACTGAACCATCTAAAAAAGTTTCCCCACTGATTAGGTGGAAACCATTTCAAAAGTAATAACGCTAATAAAAACCACGCTACAATATTCTGAATAGCGTAGATATGCAGAGCACTCACGGGATCACCGCCAGCTAGACCATAGGCAGTCCAACAAAAGAGGATCCTTCTCGCCCTATAAGCTAAATCCGGAACCGCTTCTTTGAGTTGTGGGTGACTCAAATGCGGATCCATAGCTATCTGGGCATAATACTGACCATCATAGCCGCTGGACTGCCTCTGCTCATAGTGATTAACCGCCTTTAATTCGGGCAAGTATGTGGCATTGCTTCTATCCCCAAACTCGATCAAATATGTAAACCCTTTCCCAGGGATGTAAAACTGAGCACAATTCCAAGCAAATGCCAAAACAACGAGGGCATATGCTAATCCCACCGTGCTTGGTTTAAGTCTTTGAAAAAAAGGTTTTAACTTTATCACGCTCAATTTAAAGATCCTCTGTCTAGCCACTTACGCAAGTATGGATTTTAACTACACCCAATCTTCTAACACCCAATCTAAGGGTTTTAATACTAATTGGGTATTATTATTTTTAGCAATTTTAGGTTACGCCTGCCTAATCATTTTCCACGTTAATGCCTGTGCTGGAGGCTCGGACTCATCGGGATATCTTAATCACGCCAAAGCCCTAAGTGAGGGCCACCTTTTAAGTGATGAACGCACGATTGACGGCGTAGACTACCTCTCAAACCACAGTTACTTATATAGTCCACTCGGACTAAAACCTGCACCCGTAGGTCACGGTCTCGTAGCAACCTATCCTCCAGGACTTCCATTAATGCTCATGGGGGCGTCCTTTTTAACCGGCTGGAATCATGTAGGAGATTACGTGATGGTAATTCACTGCCTAGCGGGAATTCTTCTCTTATTTCAATTAGCACGGGCTATGAACTTAAGTTTTAGGTATAGTACCCTTGCAGCCATTATATTAGCTACAAGCCCACTGTATTTAAATTACTCGGTACAGCTCATGAGTGATTTACCAGCCATGGTATGGGTCACCCTGGCCGTCTTAGCTGCCTGGAAAAGTAATTTAAATTCAGAGGGTACGCTGAAGTGGGCACTCCTCTCAGGTTTTGCCGTGTCTATTGCTGTACTCATAAGACCAACCAATGTCTTAATATTTATTCCAGCACTGATAGCACTAGGTCTTAACTTTAAACGACTCACCTTATTTGCAGTAGGCGGTCTACCAGGAGCTCTCTTTTTCGCGATTCATAGTGCAAAAGCCTACGGTCACGTAGGAGTGACTGGATACGGTGATGCTTCTAGCATGTTTGAGTCCCAATACGTTTTAATCACAGTCTCTCACTACGCGTATTTACTCCCTATTTTATTTACTCCGGTTGTAGTGTTAAGTGTTGGACTTATTTTTGTCATTAAACACTTACCACGTCTAAGCCTAGTGCTACTCACTTGGATTGGCACCTACCTTGGACTTTACGCATTTTATTCCTGCACCCATGAAACGTGGTGGTACATGCGCTTTATTTTACCCTGCGCTCCAGCTCTGATCATTGGTGGTTTAATTATTTTAAACTTACTGATCATAAACTTTAAAATCACGGAGCGATTCAAACGATTCGAATCATACGGTTTTCTGATCAGTTGTATCTTGATTAGTATTTCAGGAGCATCTTGGACAAATCACTATCACGCACTCTCTTCAGGGAAAGGTGAAAGTGTTTATCCTAAAACTGCTGCATGGCTAACCGAGCATGCGCCTTCCAATGCCGTTATACTCGCGATGCAAGAATCTGGCGCTTTATACTACTACACCCCATTTACGATTATCCGCTGGGACGAACTTGATAAGGCCTTGACCAATCAAATTATTTTAAAAATCAAAGAACAACATCGTCCACTCTTTGCACCACTGTTTAATTGGGAAAAAACCGAAGCTCTGACCCAACGCTTCCCAGGGGAGTGGATTAAACGAGAAACGTTTAAAGACGTAACGATCTGGGAAAGGCTAAATAAGTAATGCTTTTAAAATCATTATCAAAGCATGCAAGATGGAGCATGGGGTGTGCACTCTGCGTACTCGTTTTTTCATTCCTTGTGAGTCGTTTCTGGCACCCAGCCTATGGCTTTACGTCATTTCTACAAATGGACGTATCTAGCGATCCAACAAAAATTTCAGCCTTTAAAGAAGTCCCTGTCTATATCTACAAGGAAACAGGAGGCTATGACGGTCAGTATTATGCTCAAATTGCGTACGACCCTAGTCTCAAATCACATGAGCTTAATGCAGCTATGGATAGTCTACCCTACCGGGCAAGACGCATCTTACCTTCTGTCCTAGCTTATGTATTTGCCCTAGGAAACCCCCACTGGATTGTTCATGTTTACTGTGCATTAAATATTATCGCTTGGTTTATCCTCGCATACCTCGTCTGGCGAATACTGTACGTCGATGATCTAAAAAGTTTTATCGCATGGGCAGGTGTTTTATTTTCAGCAGGTGCACTCGCTAGCATTCGCTTAGCCCTTACTGATTTAATAGCTCTTTGTATTATTGCAGGTGCAATGTTTGCTATTGAACGAAATAAAAAATCACGCTCTGCGTACTTATTTGCTGCTGCAGGACTTTGCCGAGAAACGTCACTGCTGAGTTTAAGTGCATATCTCGATCTTAAAAAAAATGAGCCTTGGTTTACCTTCAAACGGCTACTGTTAATTACGATTAGTATTTTACCTCTTGGCCTGTGGCTTCTCTACATTCGCCACCAAACGGGTTTAATTGATTCAGGTATTGGAAATCTCTCGTGGCCAGTGACTGACTATATTTTAAAATGGAATAGTACCCTTGATAGTCTGTACACGAGTAAAGAATACCTCCTTACCCTAACGAGCTTACTTGCATTAATCGGTCTTACAACTCAAGCATACTACCTCTTTAGTAAGCTAGAATTTTCAAGCATGTGGTGGAGACTTGGTATTACCTACAGCACATTTATGCTCTTTTTAGGTAAGCCTGTATGGGAAGGTTTTCCAGGTGCTGCCTACCGTGTACTCCTTCCTTTAACACTCGCTTTTAACGTCATCGCTCGCAGACGTAAGGCAGGCCTTCTACTTCTCATCGTTGGCAACCTAGGCATCTTATCTGGTCTCCTCAATTTAAAGGATGTGCCTTACGATAATCAGGAATTATTTTCAGGGAAAAGTCATGGCACCTCTTCAATCATTCGACTAGGCGTTGGATTTTACGGGTGTGAAAAATCAACTAGGCACACATGGACATGGTGCAGCGGTAATGGAATACTTAAAATGACTAGTTGGGCTGAAAAACCAACACCTGCGTACTTACATTTTACGATTCGAAGTTTAAAACCGTGTCACGTATCAGCAAAAATAAACAATACGCTCTGCTACGAAACCGATGTGAGTTCCATCAAACACGAGGGTCAATTATCTCTACCTGCTACCAATGGCACCTATGATATTATTTTCTCAAGTGATAAACCTGGTGTCCTTGAATCAGAGAATAAAGATGCAAGGCAGCTCGCTTTTAGCTTGATCGACGTTAGAGTCGATTCAGTCGCTACACAATGAGTGCTCCTCTACTCATAGACTTATCTCACACAAGCCACACCCATGCTAAAACGGGAGTGCAGCGTGTCGCTCGAGCATTTATTACCCATGCCACCACACCTTCGGAAGGAATAACTTATGATCCTTATGAAAAAAAATGGCGAACACTAGAAACCTGGGAGTACAACAATCTAACCCATACCAACTTGTCGGAAAAGCGTGGTGCCAAGTGGCCCATTTCTGCTCAGATTAAAGGAAGAGCTAAACGGTTTTTTAATTCTTCTACTCTTGATTTAAAAGGCCGTGCTTTATTTGTCCCCGAAATTTTTTCGCCTTTAGTTAATAGCCAATTTTCAGAGTTGTTTGCCTGTATTAACGGTCCACGTGTAGCGATCTTTCACGATGCACTCGCTTTATCGCACCCAGATTACACTCCTCCCAAAACACTGATTCGTTTTCCAAGCTATCTGCAAGAATTAGCTCGTTTTGATGCCATCGTCACGATTTCAGCATTTTCAAAAAACCAGCTACTCGACTATTGGAACTGGGCAGGGTTAAAAAATACGCCTGAAATTAAAGTAATACCGCTAGGTATCGATACGCCTCCCCTCGGATCTCAAATTAAAACGTCACCACGCCCGAGCATTTTATGTGTAGGGAGTATTGAAGGACGTAAAAATCATTATGCCCTCCTGCAAGCCTGTGAAAGATTATGGGAAGATGGTGCCGATTTCGAATTGGTCTTGATTGGATTGCCACAAAACCAAACAGCACACCAAGCCCTCAGCCTGATCGAGACGTTGAAGGCAAAACAAAGACCCCTGATCTACAAAGGGGCAGCTAATGATACCGTTAAAGAAGAAGCCTATCAGACCTGTCGTTTTACGATCTACCCTTCCCTATGTGAAGGATATGGAATTCCCATTGCTGAAAGTCTAGCACGAGCAAAACCCTGTATTTGCCTAGGAAGTGGCGCTATGGGTGAAATCGCCCAAGGTGGCGGCTGTCTTACTCTTGAATCTGGGGATGTGACCTCTATCCAAAACGGCATAAAAGAACTCCTCTCAAACCCACGACTTTTAGAAGACCTTACTCAAAAAGCTAAGGCTCGACCTATAAAGAGCTGGGAAACCTACGTTCAAGAGGTCACCCAGTACATCGAAAGCGTACACCGTAGATCTTGATTTAGCGTACTTTAAGTCGACTTCTCCTATTGCCTTTAAAGCATTAGCTATTTTACGCTACTGGGAGCATGGCATTATCATTCTTTTCAAGTAATAAAAACGCAGTCGTAGCTCGCTGCGCCGAAGATTATGCCACAAGCATGCGTAAGCGGTATGATCCCTATTACCATGCCATGCAGTCCCAGCATGGCACCCAGGTCAACTTAGACGGTAAGGACATGATTATGCTCTCAAGTAATGATTACTTGGGATTAGCCTTTCATCCGAAAGTGATTGAAGCCTCCTGTAATGCGATCCGCACCTGGGGTACTAGCACAAATGGAGCACGTCCCTCCAATGGCTCACGCAGCTTCCACGTCAATTTAGAAGAAAAATTAGCTCAGTTTTTAGGTAAGGAAGCCTGCCATGTGCATGCAGCAGGTTATCTCTCCTGTATGTCTGCTGTGGCTTCGTTTGCACAAAAAGGAGACTATGTTTTTGCCGATAAAAACATTCACTCGTGTCTTATAGATGGCGCAAAAGCCTCACTAGCTACCGTTGAGCGTTTTTCACATAATAGCCCAAACGATTACAAAGAAATTATTGATACTGCTCCGAAGGGTGCTCCTAAATTTCTAATCGCTGAAGGCGTATATTCCATGGAAGGTCATTTAGGACGTCTTCCTGAATTAATCGCAATCAGCGATGAATATAACTGTTTCAATATTATTGATGATGCGCACGGCTTTGGTGTATTCGGAAAACAGGGACGCGGTACTGTCGATCACTTCGGTTTAACGAATAAAGTAGATATCATTTGCGGTAGCCTATCTAAGTCGCTTGCAAGTACGGGTGGCTTTGTTGCTGGCTCAAGTGCAGCGATCGAGTACATGCGCACCCATTCAAAACAAACCATTTTTAGTGCTGCATTAAGTCCAGGACAAGCTGCTGCAGCGCAAGCTTCCCTTGAGATCATGCAGACGGAGCCTGAACATCTCGAGCGTCTTTGGGCTAATACCCACCGCTATAAAGCTATCCTAAAAAATTTAGGATTAGATACCTGGGAGAGCGAAAGCCCAGCCGTTCCAATCGTTTTAGGATCACGTGAAAAATGCTACCTCTTCTGGAAAGCACTGCTTGAGAAAGGTGTGTTCACGGTCATGTCTATTGCTCCAGCGGTTCCAGCAGGTAAGGATTTAATTAGAACAGCTATTTCTGCTCAGCATACAAACGAGCAAATCGACAAAATTGGCGATGCAATGGCTTACGCTTTAAAGCGTATTTAATTTAGCAAGAAGCGCACTGGCCGTATTACTCCACGTAGGAAGTTCACGACTTCTCGCTTCATTACTAAGCGGCGTTAACTTATGTGGATTCTTAACGTAGTCTCGCAAGGCGTCGCTCCACTGTGTCAGATCATCTAAAGCAAGCCGTACACATCCACCTTGATCCGCATTTTCTTTTAGCACAGGTAAGTCACTACAAAAACAAGGAACCCCCATCCAAAGCGATTCCAGGAGGGGCAAACCACAACCTTCAGCTTTAGTTGCAAATAGACTTGCCGATGCTGTCAGATAAAGCGTCTTCAGTTTATCATCCGAAAGCTGCGCATGGTAATGAAGTCCTTGGTAGTTTTTTTCTAGGCTCTTTATTTTTTCTATAATAGGAGCACCAAAATGTGGATTTATTCTTCCCACCAAGTGCATCTCAAAGATAAGCCCTTCATCCCAAAGCTTTTTACAAACATCTAAAATAAATGACTGATTTTTTCTAGGCTCAATGATTCCAACACACAAAAAGGAAAAAGTTTTGGGTTCATTATGCTCCGTAATACGTAGCGTCTTAGAAAAATCAGCACCGAGTGAAATAACATTGATTGGAGGAACTTCCTTAATCCCCTGCCACTTCCAAAAAGCAAGTAAGTCGTGTTTGGAGTAGTCAGAAACTGAAAATAGATGCGTAAACTCCCGTAAGAGTTGGAGGTATTTAGGGTGTCTCCCAACACTTTTAGGCCAAGTAATCTGGGGAAACCGAAGAGGAATTAAATCGTGAAAGATTGCTGCTGTCTTACAGGTTTTACTTTTTAGAAAGGTGGTAATTCCAGGACGTTCATCTTCGCTAAATAAATCAGCCGTAAGAAACCAATCCTCTGGTTTAACTTTTTTATCCCATGTGTCCCACACGACAGGAGTGACTGAACCATTTAGTGTATCACATAAACGCTGACTCACCCGATTTAACCCTGAGGCATGGGTTGAGTGAGAGCTTTTTGTGATGTCGAAATAAATCATGACCTTATTGCATGCTCAAACTGAGTATATAAACGATCAGCATTAATATGGGCATCAAAATTTTCTACAACCCATTGACGCGCAGCCAAGCGAAGTTTTTGGGCATATTGATCATTCGTAGAAACTTTACGTAGTGCTTCTACCCAGACTTGTGGCTGATCATAAGGGGCTACAATACCACTGACTTCATGGGTAATTGCCTCTGTAGTTGCAGCAGTAGCAGAAGTAATCACGACTACCCCAATCGACATAGCTTCTGGAATTACATTGGGTAACCCATCGCGGTCTCCACTCGGTGCAATCACACCCGTATGGAGTAGAACATCTGCTTCATTCAGTGCACTCCAGACCTCATGCTGAGGCAAATGTCCTTCAAAAGTGACATCAGCAGCTACGCCTAAATTTCCTGCTAATTTTTCGAGATTACTACGTAAAGGACCATCCCCCACAATACGGGCTTTGAATGCTATCCCTGCCGCCTTAAGTGCAGCATAGATACGAAGTTGGTGATCGATTCCTTTTTTCTCTACTAAGCGTGCGATACAAATAATTCGAAGAGGTGTACGTAATTGCCTGAGTGGCTTAAGCGGTAAAATGCGATCAAGACCACGGCGTATGCAAAAGATGCGATCATCGGCTATACCCCGTTTAAGCAGTGCCTGCCTTCCCATCTGAGTCGAGGTATGAACAAATAAAGCGGGTGTTAATTTTTCATTTAGCCACCAATCGCCGCCATGTTCAAAAAGGTCATAAGCATGTGCTGCGGCACTGTAGCGATATCCGCCCGCTTGAGATAAAATCCACGCTGCTGTAGCAGGTGCTCCACCCCACGCCGCATGAATCAAAGTCGGTGGATTCTTGCGAAATGAACGGGCGTAAACACAGGCAAATCCAGCACCTAGCATATTTTCCCAAAAGTTAATCCACGACGGAGCTTTGCGCGTAAATAAACCCTTAACTAAATGCGCTAACAGTTTTGGCTTACGACATCCTTCATAAGGAATAAGGAAAAACAGTAGTAGCAGTTTCCACTTAGAAAATTTCTCTACAGGCATTCCACGAAATACTGAGGAACCACCCCACATCGAGTATAACCTTAGCTGCACGCCTTTAGAGCGCATCGCAATAATTTCACGCTGCAAAAACGTTTCCGTAGGATTAGGAAACGTCGTGAAAAGATAAGCAATTACCTGAGTGTCTTTTGGCACAGCCTAAATATAAAAAGTTGCAGTACTTACCGCGCTGGACCCCAGCGCTTGGAGAAAGGATAGTAAATAAACAGAGGTCTACCGACTACGTCTTGCGCTGGGACAAATCCCCACACACGACCATCAGAGCTGTTAGATGAATTATCTCCCATTGCAAAAAAGGAGTCTGCAGGAACCGTGAGCGTTTGGCCTGTGTATAAATACCTCGCTCCATATAGCGTCTCACCAGCTGTATAGCCTGTATAGGGGCTTACCCGTTTAGCATTTAAATCAAATGCCTCAGCACCTGTGATAGGCTTACTGTTTCTATAAAGATACGGTGACTTAACTTCGAGTACGTCTCCAGGTACACCGACAAGACGCTTAATGTAGTACTGATCTTGTCCAATCGCAGGAATATTGCCTGTTCTAAAGACAAAGCCCTGACCAACTTGAGGCTTAAAGAAATGATAACTTACGCGATCTACAAAGAGTTGATCCCCTGTCATTAAATCAAAACAAACAATTGGCTTACCAGCGACTGCCTCTTTTGGCATTGGCATTACTACAGCTGGTACTAATCCATTGGCTGATTCTTCCATCCTAATATCATGACGAACGAGCTTTTGTTCGCGTACCATTTGATCCCAGTACTGATCAAATGCCTCACGCGAACCAAAAAAGGTTTCGATCATGATCTTATCAAAATCGCTAAAATCTTCTGGGACACGAACCGAGGTAGGCTCCCCATCAACGTAAAACGTATATTCCCTGTAGAGGGCACTAGTTAATCTCCAGGTGCGTCCTGATTTGAGGGTATAACCCATGCGGCCTTTACCAATAAAGGAAGCGGCTATCATACCGGACTTAGGGGCGATGATTTCACATCTATCAGCACCAAAAGCAGCCAAACGAAAGATTCGTGCTGCAGCACCAGGAGCTTCCTTTCCTGGCAAATAGTTCTCTGCAGTCATACCATTATAGGTAGGCCACATTGAATTTGTCGGAATTTTAAATGGCTGAACAAAATAAGTTCTGATTCCAAGAATCACGATCGCTGCGACTAAGAAAAATTCGATATTTTCTGTAAGCGAAGTTTTAGGATAAATCGCACCACCGGTTTTTTGTAAAACCGCTTCGAGTGATTCAATACCAAGTTTTATTTTAGCTGCGTCTGATTTATCAGCCAGCATCTGACGCAGTTCACGGCGTCTAAGCTCTAAGTCATTTAACTCAGACGACGTAATTACATCACGTCTGTAATTCCATACCTTATCCGCTAACTCTAACCAGTTAACGGCATTGAGCCGCATTTTCTTTTCTTGGGATGCAAATAATCCAAACACGAGTAAGCCTTATTAAAAGTTATTGGTTTTTGAGTACTTGGATAAAGGCATCAGAAGGAATAGAAACTTTACCGAATTGCTTCATCTTTTTCTTACCTTCTTTTTGCTTATCTAAGAGTTTACGTTTTCTGGAGATATCACCACCGTAACATTTTGCAGTAACATCCTTGCGCATTTCTTTAACGTTGTCACGAGCGATAACCTTACCGCCAATGGCCGCTTGAATTGCCACTTTAAACATTTGGGGAGGAATGATCTTAGCGAGTCGTTCACAGAATTCACGACCTCTACCCTCTGCTTTTTCACGGTGAACAATACTAGCGAATGCATCCACAGTATCACCATTTACCAAGATTTCCATTTTTACTAAGTCAGAGACGCGGTAATCACCTGGCTCATAATCCATAGAACCGTAACCATGCGTGACACTCTTTAAACGGTCATTAAAATCCACTAAGATTTCATTCAGTGGAAGTGAACAGGTTAACATCACGCGGTTTGAATCAAGTGTATCGGTATGATCTACCGTTCCACGTTTTTCCATGATCATCGCTAGGATGTCACCCATGGAATCATTCGGTATGTGAATCGAAGCTTTAATCGTAGGTTCACTGATTTCTTCAATCACACCCGCGTCTGGTAGATTAACTGGATTATCTACTTCAAGCTGATCTCCACCATACGTTTTTACCTTATAGATTACGCTTGGGTAGGTAGAAATAATATCCACGTCGTGCTCACGGCGAATACGCTCCTGGATAATTTCCATGTGCAAGAGACCTAAAAAGCCGCAGCGGAATCCGAATCCGAGTGCTACGGAACTTTCTGAAGAGTACACAAACGCAGAATCGTTTAAACGAAGTCTACCGAGTGCCGCTTTAAGTTTTTCGTAATCATTACTATCGATTGGATAAAGACCGCAGAAAACCATCGGACGCACTTCCTTATAACCAGGAAGCATTTCTGTAGCGGCCTTGTTAGAGAGGGTGATAGTATCTCCGGTTTTAATTTCGGACGGGTCTTTAATACTGGAAACAATATAGCCTACATCGCCAGGACCAAGAGACTGCACTTTCTCCATCTTAGGCATGAAGATACCTACTTCTTTAACTTCCGCTTTTTGTCCGGTGCTCATCATGAGCATCATGTCACCCGCTTTAATGGAACCAGAGAACATACGAACATAGGCAATCACGCCGCGGTAAGAATCATAGAGTGAGTCAAAGACAAGGCAGCGTGGCTGCTTGTACTCTGTCCAGCGTGGCGGTGGAACGCGGGAAATCACGGCTTCTAAAATATCCGTAATACCGATACCTGATTTACCGCTCGCTAGAATAACTTCTTCCTGTGGTATCGTTAAAATATCTTCTAGCTGCTTAATACAGAGCTCAAGGTTAGCACTAGGTAAATCAATTTTATTGATAACAGGAATAACCTTTAACTGTTGAGCAAAGGCTAAGTGAGCATTGGCAACCGTTTGCGCCTCTACCCCTTGCGCTGCATCGATAAGAAGCAGTGCACCTTCACACGCTGCAAGACTACGTGAAACTTCATAGGAGAAGTCGACGTGGCCAGGAGTATCCATCAAATTTAATTTATACGTCTTACCATCCTTAGCCTTATAATGCATCGTCACAGGGTGTGACTTAATGGTAATGCCTCGCTCCTTTTCTAGATCCATGGAGTCCAAATGCTGCTCGGTGAGCACACGGTCGGATACCGTATTGGTTTGCTGCAGGAGACGGTCGGAAAGCGTAGTCTTACCGTGGTCTACGTGAGCAATAATACAAAAATTACGTGTGAGGAGTTCAGACATGGATTAAGCAGACAGATCAGAGAATTCTGAGAAAGATTTTGTTACCCAAGCTTTATCGGTTCTACGAGCAAGCCCAGCAAGTACACCACCAGGACCAAGTTCCCAAAACTCACTTATTCCTGATGCTGCAGCTGTACGCATGCAGTCTTCCCAAAGAACAGCAGAAACCACTTGTTTAACTAAAGCATGTTTAATTGATGCAGCATCTGTAACAAATTGCCCTGTGGTATTGGTTAGGACGCGCAGTTTAGGTTCATTAAAAGGAATGGTCTTGAGATAGTTTTCGAACGCAAGACGCGCTGGCTCCATGAGTCGGCTGTGGTAGGCACCTGCTACGTTTAAAGGAATTACTTTTTTCATTCCTTTTTCTTTAGCACCTAGGACTGCCTGCTCTACTTTTGCTTTTTCTCCCGATATAATAATTTGGCCAGGTGCATTAAAATTAGCGGCTTCGATACCATACTCGCTACATAGCGCTTGTACGGTACTACGCTCTTCACCGATCACAGCGGCCATACTGCCAACTGTGCTTTCACACGCTTCCTGCATAAGTCTGCCACGTTCAGCGACAATTTTTAACCCAGTAGCAAAATCAAATACCCCAGCAGCAGCACAGGCCGTGACCTCTCCTAGGCTTAAACCAAATACAGTCGTTGGTTTTACGACGTCTGGCTTTAATTCCTTAAGTGCTGCAAGTAGCGCCATACCATGCACATACAAAGCTGGCTGGCATACCTTCGTTTGGGTAAGTTCAGCCTCTGGACCCTCAAAACTCACGCGTTTTAAGCTCCATCCAAGTGTAGCATCTGCTTCATTATAAAGTGCTTGGGCAGCTGGCGAGTTCGCTACGAGCGAATTCCCCATACCTACCTTTTGGGCACCTTGACCGGCGAAAATGAGTGCAAGAGACATAGTTTGTAAACCCTCCAGACAATAGTCGAAAAGCTTCCGTTCCAAGCCTTAAACTTAGCTCTTTTCGCTGGTTGTCATAAGCCAAAGCTTGGTATCTTATAGAACTATACGCCATGAAGCTTCGCCCTTTAACAGGTTCGATCACAGCACTCGTAACGCCTTTTCTCAATGGGAAGGTGGATACCAAGGATTTACGTAAATTAGTAGAATTCCAAATCAAGGGAGGTATTAACGGACTTGTTCCTGTAGGAACTACCGGTGAATCACCTACCCTCGACCACGAAGAACACATTGATGTTATTCGTGAAGTGATCGCAGCATCTCGCGGAAGAGTCCCTGTTATTGCAGGCACAGGATCCAATTCGACCCTAGAAGCAGTTGGCTTAACAGAACTTGCTCATCAAGCGGGTGCAGATGCAATGCTTGTCGTAGCTCCTTATTACAATAAGCCAAGCCCTGAAGGTCTTTATAGACATTTCTCCGCTGTGGCTGATGTTACTGATCGCCCAATCATTTTATATTCCATTCCAAGTCGCTGCGGTATTGAAATTCCAGTATCCGTGATTGAGCGTTTAGCCTCAAAGTACACCCACGTTCGCTGGATTAAAGAAGCGGGTGGCAGTGTAGACCGAGTCGATCAAATCAAGAATGCACTTGGTAATGATATTACCGTTTTAAGTGGTGATGATGGCTTAACTCTTCCCTTTATGGCAGCAGGTGCAGAAGGTGTCATTAGTGTTGCCTCTAACCTCTTTGTTAAAGAAGTCGTTAAAATGGTAAATCTCGCTCTAGAAAACGACTACACTGCAGCGCGTAAAATTCATCGTAAGATGAGTCCAATCTTTAAGACCTTATTTATTGAACCTAATCCGGTTCCAATCAAAACAGCGTTACAAAAAGCAGGCATCATCCAATCTTCAGAAGTACGTGCACCGCTTTGTGAAATGACGACTGCTAATCATCTTATTTTAGAGCGAGCACTCGAAGCTCTTAAGTAATCATAACATGGCACTTTCTATTTTACTCAACGGTTCCAAGGGTCGCATGGGACAAGCCGTACTCAATGCCTGTCATGATTTAGGCGTCCAGGTAGATGCACAAATAGACGTAGGTGAAGACCCTGCTTCAAAAATTAGTCAGTGTGATGTAATCATCGACTTTAGCTCCCCTAAAGCCACTGAAAGTTTACTCAAGTTAGCGAAGGCTCATAACAAAGCGATCGTGATTGGAACAACGGGACACTCGGCTGAAGAAAAAAAGAATCTTCTTCCTCTCGCCTCGCAAGTTCCATGTGTGTGGGCAGGCAATTTCTCGGTAGGTGTTAATCTCTTATTTGCATTAACGCGCCAAGCTTCACGTATTTTAGGAAGCGACTATGACTGCGAAGTGGTAGAAATGCATCACCGCTTCAAGAAAGATGCTCCAAGTGGAACTGCAGCGCGTTTATTAGAAATTATTTTAGAAGAAAGAAAACTAAACGCATCAAGTCTTCGCCACGGTCGTGAAGGAATCACAGGTGAGAGAACTAACTCAGAAGTGGGTATCCACGCCTTACGCGGCGGTGATGTTGTAGGAGATCACACAGTTTTATTTGCAGCACTCGGTGAACGACTAGAATTAACCCATAAAGCATCTGACCGCGCGATTTTCGCTCGTGGAGCCGTGCGTGCTGCTCAGTGGGTCGCAGCTCGCAAAGCCGGCGTCTATGACATGCAAGATGTACTCGGTTTAACTTAAAGTACTGACGCGTGATTACTTCTCTCCAAGGAACGCTGAGTTCTGCCTCTACCTTTAAAGCAATCGTAGAGCTCAATGGCATTGGCTACGAAGTTAACATTCCTTTAACGACCTCTGAAAAGCTTCCAGCACTTGGCTCAACTGTTAAACTGCATACCCATGTTGTTTACCGTGAGGATTCTCAGAATTTATACGGTTTTTATTCAGCAGAAGACCGCGATTTTTTTAGGTTAATGATCGAGCAAGTTTCAGGTGTTGGACCTAAAGTTGCATTAAGTATCATGAGCCGGTTATCACTGCCGCTGCTAGAAAACGCAATTCGCACAGCTGATATTAATACCCTCGCTAAATGCCCTGGTATTGGACGTAAAACAGCAGAACGCTTAGTGATAGAACTTAAAGCTAAAGTAGGTGGCACTGCGTCCTTTGTAGACTCAGCAAATACCTCTGAAGAATCCAAAGCGGGAAGTCACCAGCGTGATGCAATTTCTGCACTCATAGCTCTAGGCTTTAAAACACAAGATGCAGACCAAGCCGTTAGACAGGCTGTCTTAGCACTTGGCCCTAAAGCAACAACCGAGGCTTTAATTAAAAAAGCGCTCGGTTAATAGGATTAACGCTCGAAATGAAACGCAGCGTTTTGTACCTGCGCTTCAGGTTGATTTAAATAGGACGGTGTTAGCTCAACTGGTAGTGCTACTGGCATTACTCGTAATTGATTTACGTTCAAACCAGCAGGCGTTTGCATTTGGCGCATCGCTTGTAATTGCATCTGCATTTGCACTTGTTGAAGTTGCAACTGCTGCATCCACGCAAGCGTATCATTCGGTAACTGAGGATTTGAGTTACTTACCTGTGTTGGTGTTAACGTTAAATCACGTAGGGCAACAATTGGCTGCAAGTTTGGTTGCTGATAAGCTACTTGCTGAAAATTCTGCTGTAGTTTTGGCGACACCGTAGATGCAACCGACCTTTCTTTACTGATCGGTTCATGATGTCTTACCGCTAGAAAAATAGCTAAACAAGCCGCTGCAGCAAAGCCCACGGAATAGAAAGTACCTGTCCAATTACGGGTAGGCTTTTCGACAACACACTGAGGCGTTGCCTGCTCAGAAAACTGATCTGCAAGTACGGCACATGCCTTATGCATCTGACAATACTGACGGTATACCTGTCGGCGTTTCGGGTCACTGACAACCTCGGCTTCTAGACGAACAGCATCTTCTGCACTGATCTCATGATCAATGTAGAGATTTAGTAATTCGATGAACTCTGATTCTTTCATTTAAAATCCTCCCCTAGTTCTGCACGTAAAGTCTCACGTGCACGGGCTATACGACTCTTAACTGTACCAATGGAAATTCCTAAAATAGCAGAAATCTCTTCGTACGATAAATTCTTCACATTTCTTAAAACTAAGATTTCACGGTGCTTTGCACCGAGTTTTTCCATCCCCTCACCAATTTTATCCACGAGCTCTTGGTTAACGGTAATATCATCCGGACTTTCAACTTCAGCCGGTATTAAATCAGCTAAAGTAGAATCGGACTCATCCCCAAGCGGTGCATCAAAGGACACGGACTTATCCCGTTTACGTCTCCACCAATACCAATAGCGATTGCGGGCTAAATTAGTAGCAATTTGGTAGAGCCAGGTTGAGAAGGCTGAATCACCTCTAAAATTGGCTAAACCCTTGTGGGCACGAATGAAAGCATCTTGTGTAACTTCTTCAGCATCTTGGGGGTTACGTAATAATTGGTTAACCATGGAGTAGATGCGACTCCAGTACCTTTGAACCATCTCATCGAACGCCGCTTGGTCCCCATTTTTGAAACGGTCCACCAAGATACGATCAAGGGCAACTTCTTGAGCTTTCATAGACATACGTGATGCCTCTGTCTGATCCGTATATTTGGTAATTGTTCCCACAGAAATGAGTAAGGTGTCTAACTTAGCCTAAACTAGCTAAATTGGTCAATACAGGCCTAGTTATGCACTTTTTTTGCATTTTCGCCTTGTCGGATTAAGGACTAACCTTTTGAACAATCGCCTCTATGCAAGACTTAACCGAATTCCGTGACCTAGTTGCCTTCATCAAAGCAGATCGCCAGGCTCAAAAGGATAAGGACGCCCGCGATGGCTGGACAAAGTTTGTCTCCCTTTCGATGATTTTTATCGCCGTCTTAGCTGCGGTTGCCACCCAAAAATCAGGTGGATTCTCCTCGGGAGTGATGAAAAAACTCAATGAAGCTACCTTTAATCAAGCTGCTGCCTCTGACCAGTGGTCCCTCTATGAGGCTAAAAGCATCAAGCAGAGTCTTGTAGAAAACCAAATCGACTTACTTAAAGACGTATCTGTCAAAGACGCGAAATCCATAGCTGCCCTCGAAGCTAAAGCTAAGCGCTATAATTCCGAAAAAGCCGACATCATGAAGGAAGCTCAAGGCCTAGAGGCAAAGCGTGATGAAGCACGGAAAGCAGCGGAAAGACTCAGCTTTTTAGGTAGCCAAATCGCTTTATCTAGTACCATTTTCCAAGTTGCCGTGGCTTTAGGCGGTGTTTGCTTAATCATGAAGAAAAAAGGAATATGGTGGATCTCGTTGACATTAGGCACACTTGCAACATTACAGATGATCCGCGTGCTGTTTTTCATGTAATTTTTGACCAGACTTAAAAAGCCTTAAATTTGTCGCTCGCCAAAACGCTAAAGAGCGGTTTATTGCTTAAGGTCTGTTAGGTAAATTTGAGTATATAGCTGGACTTGGGTTGGTAGCTCAATGGTAGAGCAGCGTCCTTTTAAGTCGTTGGTTCCGGGTTCGAATCCCGGCCAACCCACCAGCTATACCTCAAAATTTAATTCCTTAAAAATTGGTTAAAATTCTTGCGGCCAATAATTAGTAACTGCACAGTGTCATTTAAGCTCTATGAACTCAGTTTCGCGTATTCTTTGCCTCGTTACACTCAGCTCCGCAGTTCTTATCACAGGCTGCTCAAAAAAGCCTCTCAGGCCTGATCCAGGTCAAACCGTTCTTGGACCTCAAGCTGGTGGCCAAGGTGGTTTAAATCCATCAGAAGTTAACGCACCAACTGACCTCACCGCACGTGACGGTTTTGTTGGCAATGAACTACGTGGCGTACTCGAGCCTGTTTATTTCGATTTCGATAAATCATCAATCAAGCAATCCGAACGCGCAAAGATTCAAGCTGCTAAAGATTATTTAGCAAAGAATCCTGAGTATCACGTTCTCTTTGAAGGTCATTGCGATTGGCGCGGAACTTCCGAGTACAATCTTGGCTTAGGTGATCGCCGTGCAACTGAAGCAAAGAAGTACTTAGTAAGCCTCGGAGTAAGTGCTGACAAAGTTGATACACTTTCAAAAGGTAGCGAAGATTCAAAGAAAGACGCTGACCAAGAAACAATGAAACACGATCGTCGTGTTGAAATCGTTATCTTAAAAGGTGGCGCTCCAGCTGCAACCAGTGCTGCTGCTCCTGCTGCTGAAAAGAAATAATTTCTAATTTAGAAACAAAAAACCCCGGAAGAAATTCCGGGGTTTTTTTATGGATTAAAAGCTAGGTTTATTTATCAGCGACTGAAGCCAAGATGCTCTCAGCTGTAGCAATACCCTTCTTCATCACCTCTAAACTAAAACCTTCATTCGGTGCGTGCAGATTATCCTCAGGTAGAAATAGACCTAGCATAATCGAATCTAGACCTGTTACTTGCTTAATCTGAGCTATAATCGGAACACTGCCACCTTCACGTAGGTAAAGGGGTGCTTTACCCCAGTACTGCTCTACTGCTTTATCGGTAGCACGGAAAGCACGGGCGAGTACCTCTGATTGATCCTTAGGTGTATTAGAGCGGTCAGGTGGAACCACAACATAAGGCTCGCCGCTATGTTGATCGATAAACTCTAATTTTACGCCACTTGGTGCACGCGACTTGATCGCATCAATAACCAGTTTCTTAATCTTATCCGGTTTTTGATTTGCAACTAAGCGGCAGCTAATTTTTGCAAACGCTTTACTTGGAATTACTGTCTTCGTTCCCTCTCCTTGGTAACCGCCACCAATACCATTAAATTCTAAGGTAGGAGCAAAACGTATTGCTTCAAAAGGAGTAAGCCCAGGAGCCGTGTAGAAAGAATCGATGCCTAAAAATTCAGCATATTTTTTTTCATCTGTACCGAGCTTCTTCAATTGTTCTCTTTCCCATGGGTGGACATCGAGTACATCATCATAAAAACCAGGTACATTTACTTTTCCATCTGGTGTGTGTAGCGAAGCACAAATCTCTGAAAGGGCCTGTATAGGATTACGCAAGACCCCACCATGAAGTCCTGAATGTAAATCACCCTTTGGACCCGTAACAACGAGATCAAATAAAGTCATACCGCGTAAGCCGCAGGTAATAACCACTTGATCAGGTGTAGGTAATAACGTGTCAGACAAGAATACAAAATCCGCTTTTTTCAAGCGATCGCCGTAAGTCTTTAAAAATTCAGGGAAACTTGGACTACCCATTTCTTCCTCACCTTCGATTAAGAAAGAAATATTAAGTTTAACCTGCGGATTCTTTTCTAGGAGGTTCCCCACAGCTGCAATGTTGGTCATGAGGGGACCTTTATTATCAGCAGCACCACGGCCATAGATACGTGTACCAATAATCGTAGGCTCAAAGGCAGGTGTTTTCCATAGATTTAGAGGATCTGCTGGCTGTACATCATAGTGACCATAGATAACCACGTGAGGCCACTCAGGATTGCCAATACGCTCTGCATAAACGATGGGGTGCATCGCTGTCTTAACGACCTCTACTTTAAATCCTAACTCCGTGAGTAACGTAGAGACAAATTGCTGTGCCCCAAGCATGCCCGCTTTTTGCTTCGAATCTGCGGAAATACTGGGATGACGAATGAATTCTTTTAATTTTTCTACAGGATCAAACATGAGGCTTAGCGTAAGCGAATTATACGCTTACGCCAACCCAATTGATTAATGTTTAAAATGTCTAATACCGGTAAATATCATAGCCATACCGCGCTCATCGGCAGCGGCAATTACCTCAGCATCACGTACGGATCCGCCTGGCTGAATAGCGCAAATAGCACCTGCATCAGCAGCGGCAATTAAACCGTCCGCAAAGGGGAAAAGTGCCTCACTTGCGATTGCACTGCCCTGTAGGCTTAAGCCCGCTTCCTTTGCCTTCCATACAGCAATCCGTGAACTATCAACACGAGCCATCTGACCTGCACCAACGCCTAGGGTTTGTTCATCCTTAGCGTAAACAATAGCGTTTGATTTCACGTGCTTACAGACTCTCCAGGCAAACATGAGGTCTGCCATCTCTTGAGCACTTGGAGCACGTTTAGTAACCACTTTGAATGTGTTCACATCGCCTAGGGTGCGGTTTCTATCTTGAACGAGTACGCCACCAATCACCGAGCGAATTTCTTGTAGCGATTCTGAACCTGCTAATCCGTCTGAACTAGAAGGACCAGACTTTGCAATCATAAGGCGCAAATTCTTTTTCTTACTAAATAAAGCGAGCGCTTCCTCACTGAAACGAGGCGCAATAATTACTTCCGTAAAGATATCAGCAATCTTCGTTGCTAAGCCAATATCAAGCGTACGGTTAACAATAATAATTCCTCCGAAAGGAGCCTGTCTATCAGTCGCATATGCCTTATCCCAAGCTAGCTCCAAAGTATCTGCACTCGCTACACCGCAAGGATTGGTATGCTTTAAAATCGCAACACAGGGCTTCTGAAATTCAGCGATTAAATAGGTAGCAGAAGTAATATCTAAAATATTATTATAGCTTAATTCCTTACCTTGTAACTGCTCGAAGTGATCATGAAAGGTACCGTAGAGTGCCGCTTGTTGATGAGGATTTTCACCGTAGCGTAAGCTCTGGGCTTTTTTCCAAGACAGATTTAATACAGAAGGAAATCCTGCTAAATCACTTAAATCTGGTTCTGTTTTTTCTGCTGCTTGCTTTACTAAATATGCAGAAATAGCCGCATCATACGCAGACGTTTTTTGAAATACTTTAGTAGCAAGATTTCTTCTTAAGGCATGAGCCTCGCTAGGTGAACCTTTCAGGCTCTTTAAAACGGACGTGTAATCCTCTGGATCACATACCACGGCAACACTCTCAAAGTTTTTTGCAGCACTGCGAAGCATCGATGGTCCACCAATGTCTATATTTTCAATCGCCTCTTCAAATTCGACATCAGGACGAGCGACTGTTTGTTCAAACGGATATAAATTAACCACCACTAAATCGATTAACTCGATTCCATTTTGCTTAGCTTCATCCAAATGTGACTGCTTATCTCTACGGCATAAAAGTCCGCCATGAATTTTTGGATGCAGGGTTTTAACTCTACCCTCCATAATTTCAGGAAAACCGGTGTGCTTACTTACTTCAGTGACAGGCAGTCCAGCACCGGCCAGTAGCTTTGCTGTGCCTCCCGTGGAAAGCAGCGTGTAGCCATGCTCTTTTACTAAAGCTGTCGCAAATTCGACTAGCCCACGTTTATCACTAACAGAAAGAAGAGCAAATTTAGCCATGTATGACTCTAAAGAAAACAGAGTATGGCTTAACGAAAAGAAAAAAGAACGGCTAAGGCGTTTGCATATACACTATTTTACACTAGACTAATACCTAGTTGAGTAACTTATCACATCAGGTTCCAGGGCTTACTGCCCACTTAGATAAGCTGCACTATCATCATGGTGGAGTTAACTTGCCCGCGGACAAACCCCACGCCTTTGTCTATTACATTACGATCAAAAATGGATCTGATAGAACGATTCAACTACTAGGAAGAAAATGGGTTATAGAACATGAGGACGGAACAAGCTTAGTAGTCGAAGGAGATAAAATTGTTGGCGAAACGCCGCGTTTAAATCCAGGAGAACACTTTAGTTATAATAGCTATCACATCAGTCATTGTAATGCCCTCGCTAGCGGCAGTTTTCACGGAGTAGATAGTTTAGGTAATAAAATACATGTGGTACTCCCCACCTTTCAGCTAAAAATCCCGCACTAAGGCTTTACCATACGAGAGGCCGTACTCCATAAATGCAGGAAAGCGGGAGAAAAATCCTGTGGAATTCGTGCTATGAGCTGATTTAACTCGTTAAGCGAATACCACCTGCCTGTCTCAATTTCATGGGGATTTAACTCAAAAGGTCCTTCGTGTTTAAGCGTGTATACCCACACAAACTCCATGCCTGTTTTGTCGGTTGCTTCAACATAGAACCACTTTGTTAATCCTGCCTGTGCCATAATTCCGAGCTCCTCACCTAGCTCCCTAGGCGCTGCCTCATCATAGGTCTCTGAGCTATCTACATGTCCTGAACAGGAGGAATCCCAGAGTCCTGGGCACATATCCTTTAGGTGCGAGCGTTTCTGAAGAAAGATCTGCCCTTCTTCATTAAATACAAAAACATGAATCGCACGATGTCTTAGTCGCTTGGCATGCACTTCTTTACGTAAGGCTTTACCGATCACTCGGTCTGCCTCGTCTACAATATCAAACCATTCCTCTTTGTCTGCCATACCGATTGGGGATACAGCTATCTCAGAGTTTAGGCGATCGCTTTTTTGATAAAGAATCGAAATTTCGTTTCTTTTTTTACGTGGCAAGTGCCTAACAAGTGTTCAAATTCTTCTCATGCCTAAGATCGATGTCAGTAAAGTCACCGCTATCCTTAAGAAAAGCCAGATTGACCCAGCGTTATTTAAACGCCTGATGGAAGAAATTAATTTGGCCGTACAACCAGACAAAGGCGAAGAACTTCCACCACCCATTAAGAAGCAGCACGTCATCTTAGTCAGCGATCCGAATAATAAATTTCCGAAAACTGATTTTGCTGGCTGGGTACTTCAAATGCCAGAAGAAGAAAGTCCTGCTACCCTTGAAGAGCGCATCTTCAAAAGTGTGTACGATTACAACACAACGAAGAAAGGTATGCTCTACCCAATCAAAACTGTGGGTGAAGCCTTAGAGAGTGTACCAGCTAAATTTTTTAAAGAAACGGAAGTTTGGGTAAAAACCAAAACACCAGTCATCGTTCTAACGACAGACAACGAAATCCCTAAAGAGTAATTTACTCCTTAGGTAAACCGTAGAGTTCTGGTTTAAAACCACGTGCTTTAACAGCACGTGCTAAAGCATGCACATCAAGCATATCTCCTGCACTCACGCTCTTATCGCTATACCAGTTTTCTGCCATCTCTAGTGCAAACTGTAGGTTCTTACTGATTGATGAAACAGTGCGTTCATCAAACGCATACATCGAATAAATTTCTGCCAACTTTCCCTCTGGTGTAAAATAACCAATATTAAGAGGGATTAGGGTATTATGCATCCAAAACTGCATTTGCTGAGGGCGATCAAATAAAAAGATCATACCTTCATCTTGGTTTAAATGAGGACGCTGCATAAGGCCGCGTTCACATTCACCAGGTAAAATAGCTAATTGCATGTGGACTACTTTTTTCCCGACCAAAATATCGAAATGGTCACTCACGCTCTTAACAGGTGATACCGTGGCAGCTTGGGACTGACTTGCCCGGCAGCCTGTTAAACCCATACCAAGAAGTATAGCAGCGATCCAGGTGCTAAAAAGCAGCCTATGACAGCGCGATTTATGGCCTAATTGGCCTAAAAAGGTACTAAAAACCAGATTTGCGTTTTTCACTGAAATTTTAGGTAATACAGACCTAGCGAATTACTCAATGTTAGTTTTTTTATATTCAATTTATGAGCCAAAGTTCAGCGATATTAATTTATGGTGATACCGAACGATGTGCAGACGCACTTTATTTTGGACGTGTAGGCGTTCCAGATGCCTTCGTCGCCATGCAAGCACGCGGTAAAAAATACGCGGTTGTAAGTGCTCTAGAATTTACCCGAGTAAAAAGAGACTCCGATTTCGACGTAGTACTACCACTTGAGCACTACATGGCCCTTGCACGTAAAACGTGGCCAAATAAGCCAGTAGGTGCAGCAGAAGTAATCATACTCCTCTGCCGTGAATTAAACCAGCGCCACATCGTTGTTGGATCTGACTTTCCTGCAGGCCTCTATAATAAATTGTGCCAGCGCGGACTAAAGCCAACCATTGCTGAAGGCCATCTATTCCCTTCTCGTGAAACAAAATCACCAAAAGAAGCAGAACAACTACGCCTAGGAAATGCATGCAGTGCTGCAGGTATTGCCGCTGCGCATGAAGCACTACGTCAAAGTAAAATCAAGGGACGTAAAATTGTATATCAAGGAAAAGAACTCACCAGTGAGCGCTTACGCATGGTTGTTGAAAAAGCCTGTCTTGAAAACGGCGGTGTATCAATCAACACGATTGTAGCTGGTGGTGATCAAGCCTGTGATCCCCATCACCGTGGTAGCGGTCCAATCAGACCAAACGAACTTATCATTGTTGATGTATTTCCACGCTTAAGTGCAAGTGGCTACTACGGAGACATGACCCGCACCTTCTTAAAAGGAAAAGCAAGCGACCAGCAGCATAAGATTGTGATCGCAGTTAAAGAAGCGCAGAAAAAAGCAATCGATACCGTGAAAGCGGGAATCCCAGGAAAAGTTGTTCATCAAGCGGTTCTCGATGTATTCGAAAAACATAAGTTTGAAACGACAACGGATAAGAACGGTTCAAAAGGCTTCTTCCATGGCACAGGTCATGGCCTTGGACTAGAAGTTCATGAAGCACCTCGCATGAATAAAATTGCAGAACTTCCTTTAAAACTTGGAACCGTTGTTACTGTAGAACCTGGGTTATATTATCCAGGGATTGGCGGCTGTCGTTTTGAAGATGTGGTTCAAGTTACTAACGGTAAGCCACGCATGCTCTCTAAAGCACCCTACCAGTGGGAAATTAAATAAGCTCTTTCCATGAAGCACTTGAATAAACTCCTCAAAAAAATTGCTAAGCGTAAAATCTTAGTAATTGGGGATGTGATGCTTGATCACTACTTTTGGGGTGATTCAAATCGCATCTCTCCTGAAGCTCCTGTGCCAGTCGTTAATGTTTTCAATGCAACAGATACCGTTGGAGGTGCAGCTAATGTTGCTAATAACATCGCTGCACTTGGTGCAGACGTTGAGGTAATAGGCGCGATTGGACGCGACTATAATGGAGACAAATTAAGAAGTAATTTAAAAGACCAAGGCATTTCCTTTGATGAGCGTTTTATTCTTAAAGACGTAAAAACGATCACTAAAACACGTGTGTTGGTGAGAAACCAACAGCTTTGTCGTTTAGATCATGAAGATAGTCCGAGCAGTTACCGCAAACTCCTCGAAGAACCAAAACGCTGGAAACTCCTCGAAGCAAAAATTAAAAAAGTAGATGGAATTATTCTTTCTGATTACGCCAAAGGTGTACTCAGTACACCCTTGATAGAACGTTTAGAAAAACTCGCACGCAAACACGGGAAATTTATTGCACTCGATCCTAAACCATCGAGCGGTAATCTATTTTATAATTTAGATATTATAACTCCAAATCGCCGCGAAGCTTACGAACTTGCTGAAGTTAATCATGACGACAACCGGGTAAATCTAGACGAAGTATGCAGCCGGATATGGCAGAAGTATGCACCTAAGACATTGGTCATAACGCTAGGTGCTGATGGTATGCTCACAAGTTTACAAGGTAAGGTTAAAAAGATTATTCCTACAGCAGCTCGGCAAGTCTATGACGTTTCAGGAGCCGGCGATACCGTGATTGCAGCTCTCGTTCTAGCAATGACCTCAGGAGCAAGCTTAGATGAAGCAACCCACTTTGCTAATGCAGCAGCAGGCGTTGTCGTTGGAAAACTAGGTACGGCAACCGTAAGCCCAGACGAACTTACCGCTTACGTTAATGGATAGTTTAAAAAAAGCACTGTTTCTTGATAGAGACGGCACCTTAATCATTGATAAAGTCTACTTAAGCGATCCCGCTAAAGTAGAGCTCATAGATGGCACACGCCAAGCCCTTGAGCATGTCTTAAACCAAGGCTTTTTACTTTTTTTATTTACGAATCAATCAGGTATAGGTCGTGGCTTACACACCATAGAGGACACCCACCGCGTAAATAAACGGATGGAGGAATTAATTGCACTTAAGTCACCTCTTTTTACCGAAATTTGTATCGCACCTGAAGGACCAAACGATCCTGTGGTGTATCGTAAACCCTCTCCGCTTTTTATTTTGGAAAGTATAAAAAAATATAACTTAGATCCCAAGCACAGTTGGATGGTTGGAGACTCTGAAGCAGATATCAAAGCAGCCCATAAGTCCCAAATAAATATTGCTGCAGTAAAAACAGGAAAGATAGATCCTACGACGCTCCCCTATGTAGCGGAAAACAAAGTTCCGATTTTTAATAATCTAGCCGATTTCGTTAATCGTACCTTATAGCCCATAAACCATGCCTAAAGTACGTCTTGATGAACTCATGGTTATAAAGGGACTCGCTCCAACAAGAGCCCAAGCCAAAGCCCTCGTTATGGCAGGACGTGTCAGAAATGGCACTGAGCGTTTGGATAAGCCTGGAAAAGAATTACCTGATTCAACACCTATTAGTCTTACAGAACTTCCGCGTTTTGTGAGCCGAGGCGGTGAAAAACTAGCTGCTGCTGTTGAGGCATTTAAACTCAATTTTACTGACTTACATGTACTAGATGTGGGCGCATCAACAGGTGGTTTTACAGATTGTTCACTTCAAGCAGGTGCTACCGATGTGACCTGTGTTGATGTTGGACGTGCTCAGTTACATCCGAAATTGATCCAAGATAAACGCGTTACCAATTTAGAAAAAGTAAATGCACGTACACTGAAACCAGGAGACCTTCCACGAGCTAGTTATGACGCAGTCGTGATGGACTTATCCTTCATATCCCTGCGTTCAGTGTTACCCGCCGTGTGGCCTTTTCTAACGTCAGAGGGATTTCTCGTAGCACTTGTAAAACCCCAATTTGAGGCTGGAAAAGCCGAAGCTGATAAAGGGAAAGGGGTTATTAAAGATCCCGAAGTGCGTCACAAAGTACTTCAAACGATAACGGAATTTGCATTAACTGAATTACCTAAAGCAAAACTTATCGGTACAATCGATTCACCAATTACTGGAGCAGATGGTAATCATGAATACCTACTGTGTATTAAAAAAGGTTAAGCTTTAAACGTATCATAAAATCTCGTCTAATCGCTTTTCGTAGTACGTAATCATTTCAAAACTAAATCCATGTCACAAATTCGTACACTCGCTTTTGTAGTTAATGACGATAAGGTAGGTGCACATGCTTTAGAGCAGGATTTATCTGCAATAGCTCGTAACCGCGGCGTTAAATATAAGCGCACCTCACGACTTACATTACCAACAGGCTACCTCACAGGCATGGATGCATGTTGTGTCATTGGAGGTGACGGAACCCTCCTAGGTGTGGCTGCTGAGGCAGCACGCGCTCGAGTACCTATTATTGGCATTAACCGTGGTAGCCTAGGATTCTTAACTACGTTTTCAGCAGAACAGGCACGCGCTAGTTTTGACAAACTCTTAAATGGTAAATTTAAGACTGAAAACAGAGCACTCCTTGAATGCTCTGTTGGCTT
Source organism: Opitutaceae bacterium (assembly GCA_036824825.1). GTDB lineage: Bacteria > Verrucomicrobiota > Verrucomicrobiia > Opitutales > Opitutaceae > Palsa-1447. The sequence goes on along the minus strand of DAISZL010000001.1, from coordinate 609,795 downwards.
AAAACGCAGTGACCTAGCGCTTAATGACGTACTGGTTAAATCAGCAACTAATTCACGCCTTGTTAGATTAGAGGTTTACGCTAACGAAGAATTAGTAACCGACTATTTGTGTGATGGAATTATTTTTTCAACACCAACAGGTTCTACCGCTTATACACTCTCAGCAGGTGGGCCAATTATCCACCCAACAAGTGAAGTCATTGCGATGACTCCTATTTGCCCTCACACCTTAAGCAACCGTTCTATTATTTTTAATCAGTCCGTAAAATTAAGGGTGAAAAACTGCTCACCTGATACGAATCTTCTTGTCGCAATCGATGGTCAAAGAAATTTAAAAGTAACAAAAGACTCGCAGGTTTATATCGGTATTGCGAAAAAACACCTGACCCTAGCCCACCAATCCAACTACCAACACTTTTCGGTAGTCCGTGAAAAACTTAAGTGGAGCGGCGGTTTCTCTGACGTTAAACAATAAAAAAGCCTCAGCTTTTTAGGCCGAGGCTTTTAAGTGATTAAAGAACAAAAAATTAGTTCTTTGGAGCTGCGTCAGCTGCAGGTGCTGCTGCTGAGCTATCTGCTGGAGCTTTATCGTCAGCCGCTTTCTTCTTCTTTTTCTTCTTCTTTTTCTTAGGTGCTGGAGCTTGATCTGCTGGAGCTTGTGTAGCTGCTGCAGGAGCTGCTGCTGCTTGATCTGCTGCTGGAGCAGGAGCATTTTGAGCCTTCATGCTAGGAGCGATGAAAGCTACAACGATTGCGAGAATGCTCGCGATGAGGGTAAGTTTCTTAGATGTTTTATTCATAGATTATGAGGTAACAGGAAAGACGAATGTACTAGGATTTTGTTTCTAAAGAAATAAAAATTACGATCGTACAAAGGACTGATATGAAACCTTACAAAAAAAGAAAAGAAGGGTAATTACGTAAATTACGGAGCTACAACTACTTGAAGCATACTAGACGTTTTAAAGTAATAAGCTGCAAATTGCGCTAGGTCTTCCGTAGTAACTGCATCAATTCGGGCATCGTAATTTTTCCAGTCATCTGCAGCTCTACCCTGCAGTACATCTAGCCCAGCATGAAATGCTTTAGCCGAATTCGTTTGAAGCCCTTGTCGTCTTCCCGCTTTGAGTCTTACTTTACACCGATTTAATTCCTCTCCTGTAACTTGATTTGAGGCTACACGTTTTATTTCTAAATTAATTTCTTCAAGTACTTCATTTTCTTTTCCTGGCTGTGTGCCTGCGTAAAAGAAAAATAGACCTGCATTTAGACCAGTGATCCGAGACGATCTAATAAAATAAGCGAGTGCTTTATTTTCCCTTACTCGCTCAAATAGATGCGAAGCCATTCCACTAAAAAGTTCATCCGCCACTTCGCCTACATAAAAATCTTTTTCTAGTAACGTTGGTCCAGGATAGGCTTGCAAAACAACCGCTTGTTCTCGGGAACGACTATGTCTAACCAGTCCTGTTTTTGCAGGATACTGAGGTAAAACATCTTTAGTTTTTAAACGAGGTGCACTACCTGCAGGCAATTTACTCAACACTGTTTTTAATTTAGCGATTAAGGTTTTAGGAATATCACCCACTATAGAAAAAACGATATTAGGTGCTACAATGAGTTTTTTATAAAGTGCTCTCACTGCATCTGCCGTGAGTAGTTCAGCACTTGATAAGTCTCCACGACAATCAAGCGCAAGAGGATGATCACCAAAAAAGGCTTTGCGCATGAGTTTACGGGCCTCAGTGACAACATCATCTTCGTCATGCTTTAAAGCAGCAACCTGAGTTTGCTTTTCTAATTTAAAACTCGTTTCAGTAAAGAGTGGGCAAAGTAAAGCATCTGTAACAACGCTAAGTGCACGGTCTACGTTTATAGGCAAAACTTCTGCCGCTAAACCGATACTGTTATTACCGTAAAAGGGAGTAAACGTACCACCCACTTGTTCAATATATTCAGCAACCTCGCTCGCGGATCTACGTTTTGTATCCTTTACTAAAAGATTAGCCAGTAACGCTGTTGCGCCACGAGCATCTACTTCCTCATGAAGTGGACCTCCCTGAGCTACAACTCGCATATGAACATTCGGTAAACGGCGATCTATTTGAACGAGTAAGCGAGCTCCATTCTTAAGTTTTATTTCCTCAATATTCTGCTTTGGCAAAGAAGAGCGCTTATCCTCGACCGTGTTTAACTTATCTTTAAGCGGATTAAGTGAAACCAGTGATTTATGCTCCTCTACCAAGTACATCTGCAACACGCGCTTCAAATCACTTGGTTTAACTGCAGCTAATTTTTCAAAATAACTACGGCTAAAACCTAAATCACCTACAACAATTTCAGCACTCCCAATACGTGAAGCCTGTCCACTCATCGTTTGACGATTTGCGATCTCAGCCATCACTAGCTGACGTAAGGCTTTATTTATTTGGACCTGACTAAAGCCCTTCTTCAAAGACGCTTTAAGCACAGCGTCCATTTTCTTTAAAGCGTCCAAGCGTTTATTTCCGTCACTGACTAAAGAAATACAAAATAATCCACTCGTTCCAGGATTCCATGACGAGGCATCAATCGAATGCACAAGCCCAGTTTTTTCATGAAGCTCTTGCCATAAAATAGAGCTGTCTCCACTACCTAAGACGAGTGCGAGCACTTCAAGTACAGGCGCATCTGGATGCGTAAGACCAGGAATTTGCCACGAAACGGCTACGCGAGAAAGCTCCACATCTTCATACCTCTCTAACTGCCTAGGTCCTAATTGTAATGGCTCATGTGGAACCAAGACTGGAGCGAGAGCAACCCGAGGACTTGTACCAAAACAATCCTCCACTGACTTACGAATCAGCTCACAATTAATGTCGCCTACAACAATCACGACCATGTTATTTGGCACATACCGTGACCGGTAATAAGAAACCAGTTGATCACGTGAAATAGTAGAAAAAATATCTCGATGTCCAATTACAGGTTGTCTGTAAGGATGTTCTCTAAATGAGGTAGAAAAAACTGCCTCCCAGAGCCTATCGTCTGGGTCATCCTTAGTCATCGCAATCTCTCGCAAGATTACGTCTTTTTCTTTCGCTACTTCATCCGCAGGCAAGGTTGAGTGGAGTACTAAGTCACTGAGTAAATCAATCGCAACCGTCGTGTGCTCGCTTGGTATATCAATGTAATAAACCGTACGGTCAAAGGTTGTATAGGCATTCACGTACCCACCGTGAGCTTGCACACTCTCAGAAATTTCTTTTCCGGTTCTACGATCAGTTCCCTTGAAAAGTAAGTGCTCCAAATAATGAGATAATCCAGCTCCTAGAAGAGTACCTTCATGAATACTTCCTGTTTTCACCCATACTTGCACGGAAGCCAGTTGAGCGGAGTGATCAGGTTTTAAAATAACGGTAAGCCCATTAGGTAATACAAACCGTTCAAGTTTTTCCTGCCAGAGAGGCTCGAGTAATTTAAAATCCGAATTAAGTGAGGTCTTTGGCATAACAAATTAATAAAACACCTGTATAAGAAGACTAAACGCTAAACCTAAGAACGTAATTTAGGAGTTTCTTGCGATAACTTACTTTTACCCTGAGGTAAGAAGGGTTTTATAAACGCATCTTCGAAGTCATAGAGTTTATCAAAGTCTTCAGGTTTATCTCCCTCATTCTTACTGAATACTTTGTAGTCGATTAAATTATAAACGATGTCTCCAAAATCTCGGCATTTTTTTACACCCCAATTATTGAGTACTGTCTTCGCCATCGGTCCATATTGATCCAGGGCAAATAACCTCAACCCATCTAGTAGCTCCTGCCCAGTAACATGCTTAGATCCAGATGCTGCTTTATCGCGTTTCTTACCCTCTTTAACGGTAAAATCTAACCCTAAACGGACAAAGTCATAGGCGCGTCGATCAAAACGCGTATCGTCTTTGCAAATAAGCAGTACGATGTCTGAAAATTCTGAGTCTTGCATTACTACCCTTAAGTTAGATTAGAGCCTAACTTTTGCAAATAAGGACTAGAATTTAGACATAAAAAAAGCGGCCTTATTAAGGCCGCTTTAAAGTATTAATTATTCCTTAGCTGCAGGAGCTGGAGGTGGTTGAGCAATCGCACTATCACTTGCACGTTTTGCGATTTGACCAATTAAGCGATAATTTTCGAGATTAGCATTTTGTTCATTAATACGCATTAATTCAACTTCCTTGAGAAGTTCAAAGTCTCTGCGATTAAGCTCTTCTTTTTGTTTATGAAGGGCATCTAACTCAATTTGTAATTCGGAAGCTTTCTTTGAGTAACGATCAGCATCAGCTGTATTGCGATCGATTTCATCTTGAATCTTCTTTGTGTCAGCTTGCCATTTAGCTTCTGCTGCGGCTAAAGCTGCTGCATCTGCTGCTGCCTGCTCTTTAGCATGTTTATCAGCTGAAATTTTAGCCTGAAGTTCTGCTTCCTTCTTTTTAGCATCAGCTGCTGCTTTTTCACGAGCAACCTGCTCAGCTACAGCGTGTTGGCGCTCAGCAATCTTTGACATTTCTTGATTGTAGAAAAACAAGAATACAGCGAGTAACGCTGCTGGGAAAATAACGTACATCCATTTTTTCATAACAGATTAGTAAATTTTAAGGGTTAGGGTTGGATGTTATTCTTTTTTCTTAGCTGCTGCAGCACGTTGTCTTGCTATTTCCTGATCAGCATCAGCTATCTTTTGAATTACAGCTGCTAGTGATTTAGCATCATCCTGTGCTTTTACAACGGTTTCACTTAAAAAGTGTTTTTGATTTTCAAGCACTTGCTTGTCCGTTTTCAACTTAGCTATTTCTTCTTTAACAATAGCTACGTCTTTTTGTAATTTTTCTACGTCATCACGGAATTTTTGACGATCCTGGAAGGATTTTTCACGTGCTTGGAATGCTGATTGACGTTCATCAGCACGTTTTGCTTTGAGGGCTTCTTTTTCAGCCTTTTCCTTCTTGTGACGTTCTTGTGCTAGTAAAGCTTCATCGATAGCCTTTTGACGTTGTGCATTTTGGTGCGCAATTTCGTCCTGCTTAGCTTTTTCTGCAGCAGCAGCTTTGTTAGCTAGCACTTGCTCATAACCATCACGGAAATGAAGATAATAGGCAATGAATGCCACTAGCGCCACAACCGGCGGAATGATGTATAACGACTTTTTCTTCATGTTAAAGAGTTGGGTTTAGTAAGATTGAGCTTTAGCTTGTGCTTTTTCAGCTTCACGTGCAGCGATAGCTTCTTTGATACCTTGTTTCAAACGAGCAAGATCTTTGACTGGAGCATTCTTGAAAGTCATCGCCTTATCACATGCTTCTAGAGCGTCTGCATATTTACCAAGGCTATAAGCAGAGAAGGATAAAAGTTGGTACGTTGCATATGCCTTAGCACCTAAGTGGCCCTTAGCAGCAGCGATTTTGCAGTTATTGTAAACTTCTTGGGTATTGTCTAAACCGTAGTAAATTTCAGCAATCTGCTTATTAATTTCACCCATCTCAGCAAATTGAGATATTTGTGATGCCTCTTTAAGTACTGAGATTGCTTGTAACTCACGGTTAACTTGTAAGTAGAAATAAGCTAAGACTTCCCAATTTTTAAGATCATTTTCGATCTTACCGTTCTTTAAGCCGTCATACATAAGTTCAGTAGCGATACCGAATTGGCTTACTTGATTATAAAGTGTTACTAAATTGTAGTTATCCTTAGTAGAATTTAAGAAACCGAGTTTTTGGGCACGTTCAACTGTCAAGATAGCACGTGCATAGTATGAACGCTGCTTATCTGGATTTTTCTCACTGTTTCCTGCTAAATTATTATAAGCTGCCATGAGTTGGAGCCAATAATCACGGGACTGTGGGTGAACGCTTACTAAATGTTCTAAGTAGCGAGTTGCTGTTTCTGTCTCACCTTGTTGTTGAAGAATAACAACGTAGATTTGATAAAAAGGTTCACGTGGCTTTAGTTCAGACTTTAATGCGAACTCAATTTGTTCACGTGCCTTAGCTAAATAAACTGGATCAGCGTGATCTGGGTTACTCACTGCTTTATAATAAAGGAGTGATGTATAGAACAAACGATCTTCTTGGCGTGGCTTTGGTGTTTGAGCAATCCACTTAGTCATATGACCAATGGAACGATCATACAATTCACGTTGACGTGGATCAGTTGACTTAAGTCCTAATGCTACCATGTAGTAACCTTGAGCTAAGAATTGTTCATGTTGAATAGCATCTTTAGCAACAAGGTAGTCAGAGTGCTGTGAAAGCACATCCATCATACCTTCCCAAATAGTTACTGCTTTGAAAGGGTTTTCTTTACCCTGAAAATAGATCTTAGCTTCTGTATCTAAAGAAACGAATGTATCGTAGCTGTCTGGTTTGTTCTTCGCGATAACACCGTTAAGAATATTTAAAGCTCCATCCCAGTTTTTAGCATCAAGGAGTGGCTTGATGTTTTGGAATGCAGCACTGGTGTCTTCATTTAAACTTGGTGGTTCTTTATCTTGAGCATAGCTCGCAGACACACCAGCTAGAGCACAAGCTGCTAACAATAATGAAGAGAATCTGAGTGAAAATGGACGCATACTGTTAGGATTCTTATTCGTCGTTATTTAGTGTGAATACGATAGGCACTTGCATATGCGTGTTAACCGTATGGCCACCGCGCTTACCTGGACGGAATTTCCATTTCGATACAGCCTGAACAGCTGACGATTCGAATTCACGTTGGCTTGAGCTAGCAGCAAAAGCATTACGTACATTTCCATTAACATCTACGATGAAATCGACAACCACTTGACCAGAAATACCTGCACGGCGCATTTCAAACGGATATTGTGGATGAACTTGTACTGTAGCTACTGGAATTTGATCGAGCTTTGAAATATCAAAGATTTCACCAATACCCTTAGCCCACTGACCTGTATTTTGTGGGATAACGATCGCACCCTTCATGGATACGTTTTCTGGTGGTGGTGGTTCAAGTTTTTGAACGAATGACGTGTCTGTTACTAATTGAGGCACGTCATTTTGCATTGGAGGTGCAAAATCAACTGGAGCTGTTTGCTGTTGAGTTTGGTCAACAGGTTCTGGCTCATCAGGCTCAATTTTAGGCATTTCCATAAGCATGACCACAGGAGCTTTCTCCTTTGGCTTTGGCTTTGGTGCTCCATGCGAAACTATTTCTCCAACCCAGGCTGTACCAGCATGGATGAGGAGTGAAACGATAACACCTATGATAAGATCGCGGCGCATGTAATGGAAAATCGGTTACGTATTATTGTCCTGTTGGACGTACACGGGTTTCAACGGATACCTGATCAATGCCGGCTTTGCGTACTTGATCGAGTGCGTAGACGGTATCTCCAAAATGCGCCTTATTATCAGCAGCAATGAGTACACGTGGGTTTTGAGTTGCTTTGCGATATTGCTCTAAACGAGGTGTAATATCAGCAACAGTGATTAATTCACGATTCCAGTATGCAGTACCTGCATCTGACATTTGAATGGTTACCATATCATTATCGTCTTTTGTTGCTGCACTCGCTGATGCTACAGGGAGATTGATTGGCAACGATACGATCTTACTTAGTGATAGAGTAAACAGAACGAATGTAGCTAGCAAAAAGAAGATAACGTCGATCAGAGGTATGATCTCGATACGCGCTGCTTTCTTTTCGGATTGAGGTGCTGTTTTGCCGGCCATGTCGTTAAAGTGTTCTAAAGGGATTAAAGCTAATTAGCTTTTGCCGCCAGAGTGGCTCTCAGTTTCGATTAATACTTTTTGAATTCCGGCTTTACGGGCCTCATCGAGAACGTAGTAAGCTACATTCCACATAGCCTCAGCATCACCGTTAATTAAAATGTGTGCATCAGGCTCTGGGTGTTGAAGATGGAATGTCTTCAAACGACTTAAGAATTCATCAAGTGAGATAGGATCTCTATCCCATGCGAGCGTACCAGTTGCGGTAACGGAAACCGTTGCCCAACCAGCAGGATCACGTGGTTCACCTGTTTCCGAATTTGGTCGGGTAACAGGTATACCGTTGGATTTGTTCAGCGAAAGCGTGAACAATACGAATGTAGCAAGGAGGAAGAAGATAACGTCGATGAGAGGAATAATCTCAATACGCGCTTTCTTCTTACCGCCACTGCCTCGTGAACTTCCGCCGCCGGCCATGGTGCGTTGGGTGGGTTAAAGGATTAGCGGCTAGCGTGTGAACCGGACTTAGCTAAATAGATTTCGAGAGCGTGTGAAGCATCACCGATTTCTTGCTTAGCTTGTTCAGTACGAGCGTTTAGGTAATTGTAAGGAAGTAAGCAGCAGATCGCGATGAAAAGACCGCAACATGTAGCAATAAGAGCTTCAGCAACACCACCAGTGATCTTACCAGCGGATTCAGCAATGTTACCTGAACCTAAAGCACCGAAGGTACGCATCATACCTGTAACCGTACCGAGTAGACCTAAGAGAGGAGCAGCTGTAATAGCTGTATCTAATGTAGCCATACCCTGTTGGAAACGGTTTAATTCGTTACTTGATGCACGAATAAAGGCATTGGAGAGTGAGTAATCTTTATTAGTAAGTGTATATACTAAGATACGAGCGATAGCGTCGTTACTCTTCTTACCAATTTGTAGAGCACCTTCGAAGTTACCCTTCTCGACGTTTTCAAGCATCTTGGATACAACTTCTGGTTCATGGTTACCGTTTTCTTTAAAGATAAACAGTAAACGTTCTACGACAACCGTCATAGCCACAAATGATAGAAGAAGAATCGGCCACATAATAGGACCGCCGTTGCTGAATAATTCCATTGGCGATTGATCACCAATAAGGAATGCGAGGGGAAGACTCATCGTTGTCATATTTAGAGTTGGTGGAGTATGTTACTGATTAAAAAAGTGATTCGCTAAAAAGAGCTGATGATTAACATCAACTTTGTGCAGCATTGATAGGGAAAGCAAAGGGATAGGGAAAAGAACTAAGAGTAGGTAACTTGGATTAACTCAGAGATTAGTGTCAACTAAGTTTATCGACTTCAAAACCAAACATAAATTTTACAGTACAGTAAACAAGAAAAAAAAGAGGAGAACTTTTGCTTAGTTCTCCTCGAGAAATTCAATTTTATAATAAATGTTTATCAATCAAATAAAAACTTATTCTTTCGTTTGAAACGTTTCATACAGCCAAGGTAAGTTGGCTGCCCGGCTAGGATTCGAACCTAGACAAGCAGAGTCAGAATCTGCGGTGCTACCATTACACTACCAGGCATCATATAAAACAAGAGGGCCTGATTATTAAAAAAATGGAGCCGGCGACTGGAGTCGAACCTGTAACCGCCTGTTTACAAAACAGGTGCTCTGCCATTGAGCTACACCGGCGAAAGTGTTGTGAATCACTAACCCTCCAAAAAACGAATCAAAGAACAAGCTAAATACTTACAAAAATTTAAAATAATAAAATTTTCATTGGTGGCTCCCCCGGGACTCGAACCCGGAACCAATTGATTAAGAGTCAACTGCTCTACCATTGAGCTAGGAAGCCTTCAATGAAGTGTTTCAAAGTCTCAAACCATTCCACGATGTCAAGACGCTATCGCATTATACCTCTCATACAGACCTAAATATCCTCTATTTTCCCCTTGCCAACTCTCTGCTGAAAGTCTGTTTTCTCACACTCATCCCATGCAAAAGACAAAAAAATCCGTTGCTAAGCGCTTCAAGCTTTCCTCCACAGGTAAGCTTATTCGCCGCACACCCGGTTTCCGCCACCTGCTCGCTTCCAAGAGCACTAAGCAGAAACGCCGGGCAAGTAGGGACAAGCTCGTAGATCCAGGTCATGCTGCGCCTCTCAAGCGTTGCTTACCTTTCGGTTTATAAGTAACTGTTCTCGAACAACATACAATAACTCGCTTACGAGGGTGAACTCAATAGCCGACCCTCATTAAGCACAAAAATAAAGGAATAATAAAACATGGCTCGTGCAACTAACGCTCCCGCGTCGCGTAAGCGCCGCAAAAAAGTTCTGAAATATGCTAAAGGCTATTTCGGAAATAAATCCCGCCTCTTCCGCTATGCGAAAGAAGCAGTCCAACACGCATGGCAATATGCCTACCGCGATCGCCGTAAGAAAAAGGGCGAATGGCGTGCGCTTTGGATCGTACGTCTCAGTGCCGCATGTCGCACTGAAGAAATTAGCTACTCTCGTTTCATGGAGGGTCTCAAAGCTGCTAATATCGAATTAGATCGTAAGGTCTTATCAGACATCGCGATACGCGATGAAGTAGCATTTAAAGCTCTCGTTGCAGCAGCACGTGAAGCGCTAAAAGCTAAGACATCTAAGAAAGCTTAATATCTCGCGAAGGCGCTATAAGCGCCATCGCTTAGTTTTTTACAACCTCTTAGCGTCTATACTCTATATAGACCTAAGAGGTTTAACCTTAAACGGCCTTATTTTTGTCTTATGCAAGACCTCCTCAACGCGATCCTTGCCAAGGCAGCCGGTGAATTGCCTGGTGTGCGGAGCCGTCCCGATTTTGAAGCAGCGAAAGCTCGCTATGTTGGACCCAATGGTGAACTAACCCAAGTCATGAAGAAAATGGGTGCTGTTCCTAAAGAAGAGCGTCCAGCTGTAGGTAAAATGATCAATGAGGCTAAAGTAAGCCTCCAAGCACTGCTCGATCAGGCTTTATCTACGATCGAATCTTCCGAGCTTGCTGCTCAATTAGGTCCTAAAATTGATCCTACCCTACCAAGTCCTGATTTAGGACCAGGTACTATGCACCCACTCACACATGTACGTGAGGAGATGTGCCGCATTTTAAGAAAAGTTGGTTTTTCAGTCGCTGATGGCCCTGAAGTTGAAACCGAATACTACTGCTTTGATGCATTAAATACGCCTGCTGATCATCCAGCACGTGATGCTCAAGACACCTTTTATTTTCCTGGCTCTACCCAATTCGGAAATATTACACGTAAAAATCCGAATGAAAAATATTTACTCAGAACACATACCTCATCGGTTCAAATTAGAACCATGTTAAAAGGCAATCCGCCTATTCGTATCGTTTCTCCAGGTAGAGTTTATCGCCGTGATACGAGTGATGCGACACACTCAGCTAACTTTCATCAGTTAGAATGTTTATCAGTTGATCGAAATGTAACCGTGCGTGATTTGAAAGCGCTTCTCGATCATGTGTTCTCGTCACTCTTAGGTTCAGACACAAAGATTCGCTTCCGTCCGCACTACTTTGGTTACACAGAGCCAAGCTTCGAAGTAGATTTATCCGCAAAGCACCTTCCTAAAGTTAACAAGGAGTGGATCGAAATCGGTGGCTGCGGTATGGTAGATCCTACCGTATTTTCAGGCGTTGGTTATGATCCAAATGTTTGGTCAGGTTACGCCTTCGGTATGGGACTAGAGCGTCTCGCCATGCTTTTATACGGCATCGACGACATTCGTTACTTCTACCAAAACGATATCCGTTTTCTAAAACAATTTTCGCAAAGCAAATAAGCACTGCTTAACTAACTACCCGTGAAAATTTCGCTTACATGGCTTAGAGACTACGTTGCAATTGATGCTTCCATTGAAGAAATCAAACGCGCAATCACCTTCCTTGGATTCGAAGTTGAAGGAGTTATCACGACTGGTGCACCAAAGCTTAACCACGTGGTTGTCGGTGAAGTTTTAACACGCGATAAACATCCGAATGCAGATAAGCTTTCTGTATGTACCGTTGACGTAGGTCCTGCTGGTGGCGTTAAAACAATCGTCTGCGGTGCTCAAAATTACAAAGTTGGTGACCGAGTTCCTGTTGCACTCGTTGGTGCAGTACTCCCAGGAGACTTCACCATTAAGCAATCAAAAATCAGAGGACATCTATCGGATGGTATGATGTGTTCTGCAAAAGAACTTGGTTCTGGTGAGGATACAGGCGGTTTATTAATTCTTACCTCACGTCCTGCGGTTGGTACTCCGATTAACGATGTACTTCCTCCTGCAGATTCAGTCTTTGATATAGAGATTACTCCTAATCGTCCGGACTGTCTTTCACATCTTGGTATAGCTCGTGAACTTTCCGCTTGGTTTAAAAAACCTCTTTGCAGTCCAAAGATCGCAACCCTTCCTTCAGCAGGAAAGTCGACTCTCTTATCTGAAGTAACCGTAGAAAACACGGAAGACTGCCCACTCTATTATGCTCAAGTCGTTAAGGGTGTAACGATAGCTCCAAGTCCTGCATGGATTACGGAACGCTTATCTGCTGCAGGCATTCGTCCTATTAACAATATCGTAGATATTGGTAACTTTGTAATGCTTGAGACTGGGCAACCCCTGCATGCCTTTGATGCAGCTAAGCTACAAGGATCAAAGATTTCGGTACGCCGCGCAAAAGAAGGTGAAAAAATCACTACCTTAGACGGCAAAGAACGTTCTGTATCTTCCCACATGCTTGTGATTGCAGACGCTAACCGTCCTGTCGTTATCGCTGGTATTATGGGGGGTGTAGATTCTGGAGTAACCGCTGAAACAAAAGATTTAGTAATCGAGTGTGCTGTATTTAAGCCAACCCTCATTCGCTCAACCTCGCGCAAATTAACGCTCAGCTCTGACTCATCCTACCGCTACGAACGTGGTGTTGATTTACACAGTTCTAAACAAGCACTTGCCCGTGCTGTGCAACTACTCGAAGAACTTGCACACGGTAAAGCTGAGGGTACCACCCTTTCAGCGCACACTCCCGCTCCTTGGAAACAAGAGATCACAGTCAATTCTAGCTATGTTAATGAACGCTTAGGCTTTGATATTCCAAGCCAAGCCATGAAGCAGTCCCTTGAGTCACTGCAGCTAACAATCGTTTCTGAAAAACAGCTAGCTAATCAAGCGACAGAATGGACCGTAGCCATTCCAAGTTGGAGAACTGACCTTGAACGCCCTATCGATTTAGTTGAAGAAATTCTTCGCTTATACGGCACCGAGGCGATTCCACACTCAAGCGTCAAAGCAAACGCCCTTCCACAAGACGATGACACAACCGTCATCTTCAATCGTAGCGCAACACAGTATTTGGTAGGCCACGATTTCAATGAATGCGTAAATATTACCCTTCGCCCTGGCAAAGAACTTAAAGCTTGGGTAAGTGACGAAGCCTTTGCAGCACTTGGCTTAGCTAATCCGTTTGTTGAGGATCAATCCCACTTACGTCCTAGCTTAATCCCAGGACTACTTGAATCATTACGACTCAATCAGTCACGCGGCGTGTATGCTTCCCGTTTAGCAGAAACAGGTCGTATCTTTATAGAGTCTAGTGGTCAGATCATTGAACTCGCCTCTGCTGCTTTCATCATCACCGATCAAAAGTTACGCCAGTGGCAAAACCGTGAAGCACCTGATTTCTTTACAGCTAAGCATCACAGTGAAGTACTTGCTTCGCTTGCAGGCATTAAACTAAGCGACCATACAATCACCGCTTCAGCTGGTCTAGGTTGGCAAGAGGGACACAGCGCAAAAGTAGGTTCTGTTTCAGAAGGTTGGCTGGCACACTTTGGGCTACTGAGTGTAAGCACCATGAAATCCCTCGGTATTGAAGGTAAAGTTTACGCTGGTTTTTTTGCGATTAAGCCCGAGTTAATCAAGAATCAATCAATTGCTAGCCGCTTTACTCCTTTTAGCCTACAACCTGCTGCACTACGTGATTTAGCTTTAGTTGTAGACGAGACGCTCAGCGCATCAGATGTAAAAAAACATCTTACTCAGGCAGCTAAGGATTCTCTTAACGGAACATTCGCCCTTGAATCCGTTGATCTTTTCGACGTTTACCAAGGCCAAGGTATTCCTGAAGGGAAAAAGAGTTTAGCGTACTCCCTTGCCTTTCGTTCATCTGAGAGAACGCTCACGGATGATGAAGTAAATGCCGTATTCCAAAAAGTCCAGGATACCGTAGTTTCTAAAAACGGTTATTCGATTCGTAAATAATCTTCTATGTCCGCAGCACAAATCGACATCAATCACATCGCGAAACTTGCTCGCATTAACTTAACCGAGCAGGAAAAAGAACGTTTCGCTTCTCAGCTTGGTGATGTGCTTAACCATATTGCAGAATTAAAAGAGGTCGATGTTTCAGGCATTGAACCAACAGCACACGCCTCTCCTGTTTATAACGTTTGGTCAGAAGATATCGCAAAACCAGGCTTAAGCGTAACAGAAGCACTCCAAAATGCTCCTGCACAGCGCGACAACATGATCGTGGTACCTAAAGTCGTAGAATAAAAAATGAGTACCCCTATTTATTTTAAAAGTGTTGCAGAACTTTCTAATGATTTAAGTTCTAAAAAGATTTCGTCGGTTGAATTAACCAAGGCTTTTATTGCTAGAACTAAAGCGGTTGATTCGAAAGTTAAGGCATTTAACTCGTATGACGAAGCGGATGCTTTAGCTCAGGCTAAACTCTCCGATGAAAGACGCAGCCAGGGCAAATCCCTTGGTGTTCTTGATGGTATTCCAATTGGTTTTAAGGATGTGATTTCAGTTAAGGGCCAACCTTTAACTGCGTCCAGTAACATGCTAAAAAATTTCGTATCACCCTATGATGCGACTGTTACTCAAAAGTTAAAATCTGTTGGTGCTATCAGTTGGGGAAGACTCAACCTCGATGAATTTGCTATGGGTTCTTCGACCGAGAACTCTGCATTCGGTCAAACGCATAATCCTTGGGATTTAGAGCGCGTACCAGGTGGTTCCTCCGGTGGCAGTGCCGCTGCACTCGCTGCAGGTGAAGCCCCAGCAACCTTAGGCTCTGATACTGGCGGTTCTATTCGTCAGCCTGCTGCCCTGTGCGGAGTGGTAGGAATTAAACCTACCTACGGTTTAATTTCACGCTACGGACTCATCGCCTTTGCATCCTCACTGGATCAAATTGGTCCCTTTACCCGCACGGTTGAAGATTCTGCTATTATTCTTAATGCAATCGCAGGACATGATCCTTTAGATTCCACTTCCTTTAAAACAGAGATTCCTGATTACCGCGCTGAATTATCAAAACGCAAAGGACCTTGGAAGTTAGGTATTCCAAAAGAATATTTCGGTGAAGGCCTTGATCCTGAAGTCGCTAAGGCTGTAGAAAATGCGATTAATTTCTACAAATCTAAGGGCTGTGAAATTAAAGAAATTTCACTTCCTCATACGAAATACGCTGTCGGTGTTTACTACATTATCGCAACCGCAGAATGTTCTTCGAACTTAGCTCGGTATGACGGTGTTCGTTATGGTCACCGCTCGAAAGACGCAAAAGACATACTTGAAGTTTACTATAAATCACGTGCTGAAGGTTTTGGACCTGAAGTAAAACGCCGTATCATTTTAGGTACCTATGTATTAAGTAGTGGTTACCAAGACGCGTACTACGTAAGAGCACAAAAGGTAAGAACCCTCATTAGGCGCGACTTCTTAGAAGCATACAAGGAAGTGGATGCGGTCATTACACCAACCACACCTACCCCAGCCTTCAAAGCAGGTGAAAAGGCATCCAATCCACTCGCGATGTACTTGTGCGACGTTTACACCATTGGCGTCAATTTAGCTGGCTTACCTGGCTTAAGTTTACCCTGTGGCTATTCCAAGAGCGGTCTGCCTATTGGACTTCAATTAATTGGCAAACCTTACGGTGAAGCAGAGTTACTAGCACTCGCTCACGCTTACGAAAAAGAACACGCTTGGGGAACACGCTTCCCAGACATTGAAGGACAGAAAGGAGCCCTCTAATGCAAGAATACGAAGTAGTCATTGGGCTTGAAGTACACGTCCAAATTAAAACCAATTCTAAAATGTTCACCCGTGTACAAACGGGTTTTGGACATCCAGAGAACACGCTGACTGATCCCGTTGTACTTGCCCTACCAGGCGTACTCCCTGTGATGAATCATGCAGCGATCAACGCGATCGTTAAATCGGGTTTACTCTTAAACTGCGATATAGCTCCAATTTGTAAGTGGGACAGAAAAAATTATTTCTATCCTGACTCTCCTAAAAATTATCAGATTTCACAGTACGACCAACCGATCTGTTTACACGGTCATGTCGAAATCGAACTACCAGGAGCAGCACGTAATGTGATGGGGGAACATAAATCGATTCCTCTTACGCGTATCCATTTAGAAGAAGATGTAGGCAAACTCAACCACTCAACATTTGATTCACTCGTTGATTATAATCGTGCAGGCACGCCACTCATGGAAATCGTGACTGAACCTGCGATGCAAAGTGCAGAGGAAGCTTTCGCTTTCTTAACTACACTTAAGACAATCATGGTGTACGGCGGAATTTCTGACTGTGATATGGAAAAAGGTCAGATGCGCTGCGATGCAAATATTTCCATCCGTCCCAAGGGCCAAAAAGAATTAGGAACGAAAGTAGAACTTAAAAATTTAAATTCGATTTCCTACGTCCGTGACGGCATTTCGCATGAAATACTGCGTCAATTAAGTGTTGTAAAATCCGGTGGTAAGATAGTCCAAGAAACACGCGACTACGATGGCCAAACCGGAACCTCTCAGTCCTTACGTACTAAAGAAGACGCCCACGACTATCGCTACTTCCCTGACCCAGATTTAATGCCTGTTAAAGTTGATGAGGCATGGAAAGCACGTCTTAAAGCAGAATGCCCAGAACTGCCGTTTGATAAACAACGCCGGTTTATGAAGCAGTACGATATTCCGTACACGATCACTTCCGTTTTAATTCCAGATAAAGACTTAAGCGATTATTTTGAAGCTACAGCAAAACTCTGCGGTCAGCCTCAAGCTGCCGGCAACTGGATTGCAAACGATCTACTGCGTGAAATCGGTAAAAGTGGTACTTCGATCAAGGACGCTAAAGTTAAGCCTGAGCATTTAGCCTCACTCATCAAATTAATCACTGCAGGAACCATCAATAACACAGCTGCAAGAGACGTGTTTACTGAAATGGCTGTAAGTGGTGAAGAGCCAGAAAAGATTATCGATCGCAAAGGACTGAAAGCCAGCGTCTCGTCAGATGATTTAGAAACGTGGTGTAAAGACGCGATTGCATCTGATCCAAAAGCCTTAGCTGAATTTAAAGCCGGAAAAGACAGTGCTATTAACGCATTCAAAGGTCCGGTTATGAAAGCAGCTAAAGGTAAAGCTAATCCAAAATTAGTAGACGAAACGTTACGACGTCTACTCGCTCAGTAGCGAAATAATCTGTTTTTCTTTACCTGGTGCTTTGGTCGGGGCGGCGAGATTCGAACTCGCGACCTCTACGTCCCGAACGTAGCGCTCTACCAGGCTAAGCTACGCCCCGACACAGGACATTTTTTAAAATAAAAATGCTTAGTGTAAAAACGGGTTAAATTTAAGTTCATTATCTACCGTAGTCATAGGGCCATGACCTGGACAAATAACGGTACTTGGAGACACCATCTTCAAAATACGTCTAATATTATAGTCACGTTTTTCGACTGAATAATAAGCGCCTCCAACTGAGCCTGCAAAAATAAGATCTCCCGAAATAAGCACCTTTCTTCCCATTTTAAGAGAAGGCATCGAAACAGAATAACAGTTATGTGCCTCTGCATGACCAGGGGTACTATGTGCCGTGACTTCAAGAGCACCAAATTTTTCAACTTGGGCTTCCTTTATTACTTTACCACAAGGAGTCACCGCACCTTCTGGCACAAACGCTTTAGGTGCTCCAAATCGCTCTACCACCTCACATAAGCCACCCATATGCTCTGCTTCAGAGTGAGTCAAAAAAACGGCTTTTAGTGTTTTAATTTGTGAAGGCCATACATTCTCTAAATCGGATATTCCAGAGCCTGTATCAAACAGTATGCCGGAGGTGTCTCCACATTCGGCGATTAAATAGGCGTTCGCTACACCAATTCCATGCTGCATATGAAGAGGCCACACACAGAACGGTAAGCCTTTAATTTCAGGTAAAGGATATTGGCCTGCCCCTAAGGCACACAGACCTAATTCATTAAGGCCAAGCACTTTTGCAACTATCCCCAATTCATGGACATCTAAATCTGACTCGTAGTTAATCGCATCCGATATACGCGATTCTGAAATACCTGATTTTTCTGCCAAAATTGTTTCAGTATAAGAGAGCTGACGCATCGCTTTTTCGATCACGTCGCCTAATTCGTCTTCTATAGGTATTAATGTAGAAGATTTCATCTTAGTACTTAGACAATGCCACGAACAAATCGATTTGAACAGGAAGAACATCGCTTGTTTTTTGTCCTATAAATTGCTCAACTCATGCACATGGCATCCACCGACAAAGAAGTTCTCGAGATATTCACACGCACACGCGCACTCCTCACAGGTCACTTTGTTCTAAGATCTGGTCTACACAGCGGACACTATTTTCAGTGTGCTCAAGTATGCCAAGATATGGGTGCCGTAGAGCGTTTATCTCAAATGCTCGTAGCTAAGTTAAAAGACCTTAATATCACTTACACGACTGTTCTAGCACCGGCCATGGGTGGACTTGTGATTGGTCAGGAAGTAGCACGCCAATCCCAGTCTCGTTACATTTTTGCTGAAAAGGAAAATAATGTCTTAGTGATGCGCCGTGGTTTTACCTTTAAACCAGGCGAGCGTGTACTCATCGCAGAAGATGTAGTCACACGTGGAGGAAGAGTCGTAGAGTGCTTAGATATCGTAAGAAAAGCAGGAGCGATTCCAGTTGCGGTAGCAATGCTCGTCGATCGCAGTAGCGGTAGCGCCCGCTTTGATATACCTGCAGTTTCTCTTCTCGAATTAAGCTTCCCTACTTATCCAGCAGATCAACTACCAGAAGCTTTAGCAAAACTGCCTGTTGAAAAACCAGGCAGCTAAGTCTTACTTTACATCGAGTACGAGAAAGCCTGGAGCGCCTCGGAAATAGACAAAGAGCAGGTTTCGGCCATGAACGAGTAAATTCTTGGCTGCAGCAACATCTTGTGGTGCTGTACGATTGATTTCCATAATCACCATATTAGCTGCTAAGCGATCTGCATAAGGTGAATTTTGTTCAATATCCGTAATAAGTAATCCATTTACGCGAGGATCTATTCCAAGCTTAGTGCGATACTCATCGTTAAGCTTTACCGTATTAACTCCTGTGAGAATTTCATTCGGTTTGTCTGAAAGTTCATCCAAGACAACAGAAAGAACTGAGGCTTTACCTTCACGCACAATATTAAGCGTAATTTTTGTTTTCGGTGATAATTCTGCTACTTGTAAACGCAACTCCTCCGTTGTAACAACGGGTTTACCGTTAATGGCTAAAATTACATCTGAATTTTTTAATCCTGCTTTTTCTGCAGGACTACCTGGTGTAATGTCAGTAACAATTACGCCACGTGAATCCTTAGGTAAATTAAGCTGATCAGCGATGTCAGGAGTTATAGGCTGAGTTGATACTCCTAAATAACCACGTGTTACCGTTCCCGTTGTGATCAAACTTTGCATCACACTTGCTGCAAGATTTACAGGTATTGCAAAACCAATACCTACATTTCCGCGTGATGGAGAAATGATTGCACTATTAATACCAACCAAACGACCCTTTGCATCAACGAGTGCACCACCCGAATTACCCATGTTAATCGCAGCGTCAGTTTGAATAAAATCTTCATAGCCACCGTTATTTTCTAAAAGTCCTAAACCTTTACGGCCTTTAGCAGAAACAATTCCCATAGTAACTGTTTCACCAACACCTAGGGGATTTCCTACCGCAAAAACAATATCACCTACTCTTAATTTATCACTATCTGCTAGCGTAATAAGAGGCAGATCTTTTGCATCGATTTTAATCACAGCAATATCGGTCTTAGCGTCAGTACCAATAACCTTTGCTTTGAATTTACGATCATCTTGAAGTGATACCGTTAGTTCATCTGCACCTTCTACGACGTGATTATTTGTTAAGATATATCCATCAGCAGAAACAATAACGCCTGAACCCAATCCTTCTTCTTTTCTTTCTTGGTCAGGGATTTGATTTCCAAAAAACTGTTTTAAAAGTGGATTTACCGGTACACGTACGGTCTTACTGGAATAAACGGATACGACTGCTTTCTCCACAGGTTCAACGATATCAGCATAACTTGTAACAACAGCTGTTTTACCTTCACCCACAGGAGAGACATCCTTCTTAAGGACAGGCTTGGCAGGAGCCGATTTGTCTGATGCAGACATTCCTAAAACAAATGCCGTTGCAACGGATACAAATATAAATGCGCCTGTAAGGATCTTATTTTTCATAAATAGGAGATTAATAGGGACATACCTAAGCCAGGGAGGTTCCCATCCCCCTAGCCTTCATCATTTACACTACAAAATCTCAGAAACCCTTGATACGGAACAGTCCAGTAACACTTTCGTTCGTATTAATTCGAACGATGGCTCTACCTAAGAGGTCCGCAATACTTAGCACTGTGACAGGAAGTCCCTTAGCATCAATAGGTACCGAATCCGTTGTAATAAGCTCATCGATGAGACCCTTACTGAGACGATCAAAGGCGATTTCGTTTAAAATACAGTGACTCACTGCTGCCCGGATACGGCGTGCTCCGTGATCACGTAAAATTTTTGCTGCTGCGATGAGAGTTCCAGCTGTTTCCGTGATATCATCTACAAGTAAGACATCCTTACCTTCAACATCACCTACAACACTGACCGCTTCAACTTGAGTAGCACTTTGGCGTTTCTTGGCCACAAGGCACAAATCAGCCCCTAATACATCGGCATAAGCTGATGCCATTTTTAGCCCTCCAACGTCAGGTGAACCAACGACTAATTTATCACTCTTTGTTTTATTTAAATAATCAAAAAAGACAGGGGAAGCAAAGAGGTGATCGACGGGAATATCAAAGAAACCTTGGATCTGTTGCGAATGTAAGTCCATGGTTAGTATGCGGTTACTACCTGCTGACACGAGCAAGTTAGCAACGAGTTTTGCTGTAATTGCAACACGTGGCTGATCTTTACGATCTTGGCGAGCATACCCAAAAAAAGGAATCACTGCTGTAATACGCTGAGCTGATGCACGCCTTGCCGCATCAATCATAATGAGCAGCTCCATCAGATGATGATTCGTTGGCGGGCAAGTCGATTGAATGATATAAACATCTCTTCCACGTATATTTTCGTTAATCTTAACAAAGGTTTCCCCGTCTGGAAAACTTGTTACTAACGCCTCTCCAAGCGGTAGACCAATCGACTTACAAATAGCCTCAGCTAAAGGCCTGTTAGAGTTTCCTGCAAAAATCTTGGGTGCCAAATCGCTCATGTAACGTAAATGTGGCAAGCCAATCTCTGCTAGGCTATCCCAAAATGAGGTATTTTTAAGGATAAAACGGCCTAAATTAGGCCTAAGTGCAAAATATGCAGTATTTAGAGCGAAAATGCTCCAGTTTTTGCGTGGACAATATCGTCTACTTGGGTTCGATTTTTAGGTCCATGGCTGAACAAGAAAAGACAGAAACTAAACTAAAGCTAGCAACACCTGGAAGCATTGCTGTTGATGCCGTTCTAGTGGTCGCATTTTTCATCTACATGTACACCGTTGTTTCAACGCATGTACCATCTGAAGATCCAAAAATGATTCACTTCTGGGGTGCATTCACTGCATCCTGCTTAGCAGCACTCTTCTGGTTAGCTCTTCAAATGTTTCGCGTTGTTTACAAAGCACAACGTGAATCAAAGAAAAAATAAGTAGCTAGTCCTTTAGCACTTGTACGTATCGCTTGGGTTTTTAGCTCAAGCGATTTCTTCATCATTTTTTTAAATAGATACTTTCTTATAACACTCCAAAAAAACAGTTATTACTATGGCCGTTAAATCAAAAACTAAAAAACCCGCCTCAAAGAAATCTAAGGCGACAAAATACGTATATCTCTTCGGTAAGAAAAAAACCGATGGTGATGGATCCATGCGCGCGCTCTTAGGCGGTAAGGGATGCGGCTTAGCACAAATGTGCCAAATCGGTCTTCCTGTACCTCCTGGATTCACGATCACAACTGAGGTATGTACTTATTATTATGCTAACAAGCGCAGCTACCCAGCTGATCTTGATGCACAAGTTGCAACAGGTATTGCTTCCATCGAACAACAAGTCGGTGCTGGCTTCGGTGATTTAAAGAATCCTCTACTTGTTTCCGTTCGTTCCGGTGCTCGTGATTCGATGCCTGGTATGATGGATACGATTTTAAATTTAGGTCTCAATGATGAGACTGTTGCAGCGCTCGCTCGCAAAACAAACAACGAACGTTTTGCTTGGGACTGCTATCGCCGCTTTGTTCAAATGTATGGTGACGTAGTACTTGGTGTACAAAAACGCCCAGATGAAGATCACGAACCATTTGAAACTGTCATCGGTCATTTAAAAGAACAACGCTACCATGACGAAAACATGGAAGACACCGCTCTTTCTGTTGATGATTTAAAAGAACTCGTTTCCCGTTTCAAAAAGCTTGTTAAAGAGCGTACCGGAAAAAACTTCCCAGCAAATCCTTGGGATCAATTAAAGGGCGCAGTCGGCGCAGTATTCGGTTCATGGATGAACGACCGCGCTATTGTTTATCGCCGTAAATACAACATTCCACAAGAATGGGGTACCGCAGTAAACGTACAAGCGATGGTGTATGGTAACACTGGTGAAAAATCTGGTTCAGGTGTTGCTTTCACACGCGATCCTGCAACAGGTGAAAAAGTATTCTACGGAGAATTCTTAATGAATGCTCAAGGTGAAGACGTCGTTGCCGGCGTTCGTACACCAGAGCCAGTTATCGGTCTTAGCAAAGTAATGCCAGCTGCTTACAAGGAACTTGAGCGCATTCGCCAAACCTTAGAAAGCCGCTTCAAAGACATGCAAGACTTCGAATTCACTATCGAAGATTCTAAAGTATACATGCTACAAACCCGTAACGGAAAACGTACCGGTGTAGCAGCAGTTCGTATCGCTGCAGAAATGGTTAAAGAAGGTCTTATCGACTGGAAAACAGCAATTAACCGCGTACCAGCAGATCAATTAGACCAAGTACTTGCTCCAATCTTCGACAAGAAGGCAGTCGCAAGCTCTAAGGTTATCGCAACTGGTCTACCTGCAGGTCCTGGTGCAGCAAGTGGTAAGATCTACTTCAATGCTGACCGCGCTGTTATTGGTGCAGAAAAAGGAGATAAAGTACTTCTCGTTCGCGTAGAAACTTCACCAGAAGATCTACGTGGTATGATTGCAGCAGAAGGTATTCTAACTGCACGTGGTGGTGTTTCATCTCACGCTGCACTCGTTGCTCGCCAAATGGGTAAAGTCTGCGTCTGCGGTGCAAGTGCACTTCAAATCAATTACGAAAAACGTACTCTAACTGTAAACGGCACAACCTTTGAAGAAGGCGACCATCTTTCAATCGATGGTACAGCAGGCACAGTCTATGCTGGAGAGATTGCAACGGCTCCTTCCGAAGTCATTCAAGGTCTGCTTCACGGCGACCTACAGGCACGCAAGAGCCGTACCTATGCAAACTTCGTACAACTCATGAAATGGTGCTCACAGGTAACTAAGTTACAGGTCCGCACTAATGCTGATACGCCAGAACAAACCCGTTATGCAGTCGCTTTCGGCGCAAGCGGTATTGGTCTTACACGTACAGAGCACATGTTCTTCGAAGGTAACCGTATCGACGCAATGCGTGAAATGATTCTAGCTGATACGCTAGAAGATCGTCAAAAAGCGCTTGCTAAACTCTTACCTTATCAAAGAGACGACTTCTTAGGTATCTTCAAAGCATTAGAAGGTTTACCAGCAACGATCCGCTTCCTTGATCCTCCACTTCATGAGTTCCTCCCTAACACAGAGCAGCAGCAAGCTGAGCTCGCTAAGAAGCTCAAAATCGACGTAAGCCGTATTAATAAGCGCGTGCATGAACTGCATGAGTTTAATCCAATGCTTGGCTTCCGTGGATGCCGTCTGGGTATCAAATATCCAGAAATCACAGCGATGCAGGCTCGTGCTGTATTCGAAGCAGCTGTGCTAGCAAAGAAAGCGGGAGTTAAAGCTAACCCAGAAATCATGATTCCACTCGTTGGCTTCAAGAAGGAACTCGATCTCCAAGTCGCAGTTGTTCACGAAGTCGCTGCTGCAGTTCAGCAAGAATCAAAGACAAAGATTAGCTACTCTGTTGGTACAATGATCGAAGTTCCTCGTGGTGCACTCACCGCAGATGAAATCGCTCATACCGCTGAATTCTTCAGTTTCGGAACTAACGATCTCACGCAAACATGCTTAGGCATGAGCC
This sequence comes from Opitutaceae bacterium, assembly GCA_036824825.1. Taxonomy (GTDB): domain Bacteria; phylum Verrucomicrobiota; class Verrucomicrobiia; order Opitutales; family Opitutaceae; genus Palsa-1447. Next base: position 585,486 of record DAISZL010000001.1, on the reverse strand, counting down.
GTGACGATTCTGGCTCGTTCCTTGCTCCTTACCAAGAAGCAGAAATAACCAAACGTAATCCTTTCGCAACGATCGATCAGTCTGGCGTTGGCCAACTCATGAAGATCGCTATCGAAAAGGGTCGCTCCACACGTCCTGGCATCAAGCTTGGTATCTGTGGTGAGCACGGTGGTGATCCTGATTCAGTCAAATTCTGTCATGCTCTCGGTCTAACGTATGTTTCTTGCAGCCCATATCGAGTACCAGTTGCTCGTCTTGCCGCAGCACAAGCAGCCGTCGCAGACCTTAACAAATCCAAAAAGTAATTACATCAGTGAATCAAATATCCGGGGATCAGCGGCTCATTGCCTATCTAAACCTTAAGCTGCGAGAAATCGGCCAGCCCGGCGTGACAGTTACGTCTCAGGACGAACTGTCCGACATGGTCGATAATTTTTTAAACAGGAGTCGAGAGAAGGACCGTGCTTTAGAAAGCCGCCTTTGTCCTGTTGATCAAAGAATTCAGAATTTTTTGAATCGTTATCTGAAAGGCTCAGGCGATATACCGAGCCTTCCAGCTACAACCCTAGTACTCGACCGTGAAGGCTTAGCACGCGAACTCTCACTGCCTCCAAGCCGTGATCAGCACTCAAGCCAAATACTTTCATCTTACCGTCTTAAAGACGGTGTACTGCACAATCCGAAAAGTGACCGTAGAACCACCCAAGGCATTTTCCATGTCACAGAAGGTGGACTCCCTATTCCGGATGATAAAAAAGCAGTACCTGTTTCAGTCTTTAATAAACTATTAACGATAGCACTGGATCCTCCAAGTGACTACCGCAGACTTCCTTTCACTGCTGTAGAAAACGCTCCTGCAGAGTGTATTGTATCGTTATATTTAAGACCTGTTGTTGTACCAGAAGTCCCTGGACATTCTCCAGTACACGCGATGGAAACACGCCTATTTGTTCCAGGTAGCTTAGTAGCTAATTTAGATTTCGTAGAAAGTGTATTCGGTAACGCAGGAGATCCTCTCCTACCAGAATGTGATGCAGCCCTTGATCCAGAAACCTGGAGCGGCCACACCGGTTGCATTATCTTAGCACCACACTTAAACGGACTCCTTAAAAAAGATTTAGGACTTCCTCATTTTGATAAAGCCACCGATCGCCAAAAGCGTGACGGTATGTGCTGGAAAGATCCAAGCGAAGCTTACAATGATGGCGTTGCGTTTAAAATTACCGCACGTGATGCATCTGGTGTGATTGTCACAGTCATATCTGATAATTATTTCGGTTACTGCAAAAAAGAAGTTAAGACACAGATTAGCTACGCCGCAAACTTACTGGGCGGTGCAGAAGAAGAGCATGCAGGCGGAGCTCTTGTTTTTCCAAGTTACGATTTAGGAGAAAACTTCCGTCTCGCTCAAAATTTACCAGGCGTAAGTCATACCTTTGAAGAAGCACTCACGCTTCTAGGTGATAAAGTCGAAGTACAACCTGGTGGCTGGGCTAAGGATAAAACCCATCAAGATATTTACTTTATTCCAGAAGACGCCTTCTTTGATCTAAGAACTCAGCGCATATCCTGGAAGCAAAAAGATAGTACTGAATTTTCGATCAAACTGCTTCCTCATATCACGTATATATTACCTTCCGGCTACAAAGTGGAGATGGTAAAACCTGAAGAGGGAAAAACCTGGAGACTAAAAGGAACCACCGCAGAAGGCCTCTTGTGCCACAAGCCATGTACGGTATCTGGTGGAGGAAAGTCTGAAATTTCAAAACCGATTTCAGATGCGATGTTTGCAGGTCCTGTTTTCGTAAGCGACCTATCAAACGACTTAGATCAAGTTGAAGTTATTCTAAATAAAGATTTCGGTGATCGTTTTAAAATTCCTCAAAAGAATGTCGTTCATCGCCCTATCTTAAGTCCAGCACGCTCGCTTGGATCAGTCATTAAACTCCTTAGCCGTAGTCCTGACTATACAGATGAATTTAATCAGTGGCTTGGAACCATACCACGTTCAATTCGTGATCTAGTCTTACTCGTTAAACGTGTTTACAAACCTGAGTGGGGCAATGACTGGAGAAAGCATTTCAGTGTTGATACGATCAATGCTCGTCCGGGTAACGAATTAAAACACCACGAGGAAAAACTCCTCACCCATTATCTACGTATCGGTTATACAGAAGATCATGGATGGAGAACTTTCACGCTACGTTCGGATTATCTTCCTGCTGTAAAAATTCAGGTAGAAGATGATATCACTGCTTCAACGGTAGCTCCTAAAGATCAAATTCCTGGACTTCCTTCCTGGGTCAAAGAGCCTTCGCTTAAATTTGTACACAACTGCGAAACACGCTTATTCCAGAGACCAGACGATGCAGTCATTCGTGGTTACGACAAGAGAACAGAACGCGATTTCAGTTCACCTGGACTATTTAGTTCAAACTACGAACCTATCACGATTGAAGCAGCACGTGATATCTTAGATGACACGCTCGGATTTGAAAAATTTACTGAGCCGATGCAGAAACGTTTCAAAGAATTCGTTCATAAGCATCATCCTTCCTACATGGTGTCCCCTTCCCATCCTCGCATTGTGGATGGAAAACCATCTAAGAATCCTCGCTATCTTCAGTACCGTCCTGATCTAGAGGATCCACGTTCAACCGTTATTGCAAATACAGGTGCACGGTTATTTAGACGCTTACCTTCACACGCAGCAGCCCCTTTCCATGTTGGCTCAGTACTCATGGGACGTAGGTTAAATCCACCTGAAAAAGGAGTAAGACCACTATGCGTATTTGGTCCTATTCATTACCAAGAATTGCCTGAGGCATTCATGGATTTGATTGCAAGTTTAACGGGCAAATCACCGTCTACAACAGGAGCTGGATCTGAAGGTGCTCTCACGAAGAGTCCATTCAATGCCCTACCTCCAATCTACGATCTAAACTCTGCTTTAGTTTCTTACATCATTACAGGGCTACCTATTTTCTCTACAGCTGCCGGTTGGGTTGGTCCAAAACATCAAGTAGATCACGACATCAGTTTACTCGTGCCTGAAATCTGGTGCCGCATGACTCCAGAGGAGCGCGAGCCTGATAATTTAATTCAAGGCGGACACCTCGAGAGATGTGAGGACTTTGACCATAAGGGTAAAAAAGTTCTCGCTAGCCGATTAGGCTGGAGAATTACAGCACGCTTTGTACAAACCTATTTTGGTCGTGTACTCGGTAATCCAAGTGCCGTATTTGACGAAGAATTTTTAAAACCAGAGACACAAGATCTCGATGTATTCGCAGATGGCGTGGCAAACATTGTATCAGCGATGAAAGAAGCGTCTGAGCATTATTTCGCTGACGGATCAATCAATGATGCATGCCCTCCTCTCAAAGCTCTCTTACACATCATGAAGGACGGCGCATGGGAAGGTAAGACATCAACGGATGCGTCCTTTAGAAGCTTGTTTACTCGTGAATCACTTCTGGCAAGTGCTTGGTATAAGAAGCGTCTCGAAGCCCAAGGCATCCTAGATGCACTCTCTTGGGATGATCATGCTAAGTATTTACATACGTATTTATCACGGGCCAATTACGCTGACATAGCTCAGCGTTTAGATGTTCCTGGTAAACTGGCCCGCGCTAGAGCCGCAGCCTTAGCAGCGAAAAATCCAGCCTATATCGAACGCTTAAACGGAACGATTGGTGCTGAGCCATTTATCGCGGCTGAAAAAATGAAAAAAGGCCAAGGTCTATAAGACCCTTGGCCTTTGTGATCTAACATTACGCTAAAGTTATTCTGATTTGCTGACGGCAAAACGGCCTGAGCCAGCAAATAATAGAGTAAGAGAAGCTCCTAAGTAGAGGTAGGCAAGTTCGCCAGAATGAGGTCCAGGAGCAAACGATCCATGGTGTACACCTAAAAAGGCTACCACCATATTAATTGAGAAAATTAAAGCTGCTAAACGTGTCGCAACACCTAGTGCTATTAGTGCTGAGCATAGCAATTCGGCTAATACAACAAGTGTTGCTGTAATTCCACCACCAAGGTGCAGTACATCCATCATTGGATTACCAAACATTTTAACCGTTGAAGAAAAGTTAGTGAACTTTTCTAAACCGTGGTTTAAAAACATAGATACACTAATAAATAACCGTAAAACAAGGAGTCCTAAATCAGAACTCTTTGGGATAAAACTAACATTTAATAGTTTATTCATAGGGATAACAGGGGTTGATAAATAAATAGACTATAAATTATTTCTGTCGAGAACCAAGGCATCGGCTATTTGTTTGATTTTTTTGCTTTTTTCTTTGGTTTATCAGCAACAATAAAGTTTTGAAAATAACCTAATTGAGCTGGAGGAAAACGTGTTTCCATAAGAACTCCCTCTTCTGTATGCTCTTCTTCTAATACACTACCAACACGTCTAAGACGTGCGACTAAATCATAGCGACTATGAGGAATAAGCAGCGTATGTTGTAAATCGGAGCCAGCGCACAGCTCGCTGCAGCGCTTAATTAATTCATCTAACCCTTTACCTGTTTTAGCACTGACGAAAAGAGCATCAGGAACAATCTTTCTTGCTTCTGCGATATCTAGACCTGATGCGATATCTGCCTTGTTGAATACATTAAGGATTGGCCGATCTAAAGCATTTAGCTCATTTAAAACACTGAGCGTTGTCGCGTGATGCTTTTCCCAGTGTGGGCTTGTGAGATCAAGCACATGTATTAAAAAATCAGCGACAACCACTTCTTCTAAAGTAGCCTTGAATGATTCAACAAGATCGTGAGGCAAATTACGTATGAAACCTACGGTATCTGTTACAAGTAATTTAGAATTACCAGGCAGTTCAAGTTGACGGGTAGTCGGGTCTAGCGTCGCAAACAATTTATCCTCTGCGAGCACACTCGATCCTGTCATCGCATTTAATAAGGATGACTTTCCTGCATTTGTATATCCAACAATTGCCGCCGTTGGGACAGGTACTCGCTGACGTTTTCTTCGCTGTACATCACGTTGTTTTACAACCGATGCGAGTTCTTCTTTTAAATGGGAAATACGAGCGCGAACCACACGTCTATCTTGCTCAAGCTGGGTTTCACCTTCACCACCCATACTACCAGAACCTCTTTGACGTGATAAGTGAGTCCATGCACGGGTTAAGCGTGGCAGTGAATATTCAAGCCGAGCTAAGGCAACCTGTAGACCGGCTTCGCGCGTATGAGCCCGGTCAGCAAAAACTTCTAAAATAACTTCCTGCCTATCGATAACTGCTTTTTCAGCTAATTTTTCCCAGTTACGCTGCTGAGCAGGCGATAGTGCAGAATCGAAAACAATTACGTCAACCTGAGCTTCTTTTGCAAAGTTAGCGATTTCCTCCGCTTTCCCTTGGCCCGTATAGAATGCCGGGGTACTGCGCTTCAAATTAACGAGAATACAGTCTACAACCTCAAAATGAAGGTTTTCTACCAATTCTTGCAGTTCTAAGAGGAGTTCATCGGCCTCCCCAGGAGGCATATCCGGGGTCTGTACCCCTACGAGAAGGGCGCGTTTGGGACCTACTTTTACGTCTGATTTGGATGCCATCAATAATGTAACCTTATTAACTCCATAAATTAGGAATATTTCAACCGTAGACCGTGTTAGTTTTAATACTTACTACCTTGACCAGCAGCCTACTAAAGGCACCATGTAATGCTTAGTAATTGCCTGATGGTGTAATGGCAGCACAGACGACTTTGACTCGTCTAGTTCTGGTTCGAATCCAGGTCGGGCAGCCAATTAACTACGAAGTAGTATAAAAAATGGCCTAAATAGGCCACCCTCAATGGGTTCTGTAATATTTTAAGAGCCTATTCATAGCGTGTCTTCCTCAAAACCCAAGTTCCCCAAAGCTGCACTACTAGGTATAGTAGCAGCCATCGTCTTAGACACAATTATCCAGATCAGTTGGAAGTATGCTGCTTCATTAGCCCCATTCTCCGAAAACATAAGTCGGGGCTTTTTACATCTTTTTTTAAGCCCCTACTTTTACTTAGCCATGGGACTATTTGTGCTTCAACTCATCAACTGGATAAAAGTTTTAAGCCTTATCGACCTTAGCTTTGCTCAGCCAATGACAGCGCTGAGTTACATTTCAGTACTTACCTGCTCCAGTATTTATTTACATGAGAAAATTTCGAGGACGCAGTGCTTAGGTGTTTTTTTTATTTTAGGCGGAGTATATTTGATAAGCCGAAGTCCATCTAGAACAAACCCATGAGTTCATACACACTAGGGCTTTTAATTCTTTTGCTAGCTCTCATCTTAGAAAGCACAGCTCAAGTGTGTTTAAAATATTCTACATCCGTTGAGCATCCAACGATTAAACATGGAAGAAAATGGTTGGTGTTAGGAGTAACTCTCTACTGCGTAGAAATAATTCTCTACACGCTCGTATTAAACCGACTAAACGTGAGTATCGCATTTCCCATTGGTAGTCTTAGCTTTGTAGGCGTAGCCGTTATATCTCATGTCTATTTAAGAGAAAAAATAACCCCTACTCGCTGGTTTGGTATAGCAAGCATCGTCCTAGGCAGCATTTTAGTCTCCTTGTAAGATGACGTTCGATCCTGCCACATTAAATATAAAATTTGAGAATACCTATCAGGCAATTAGCCCTGAATTCTGGGAGGCATGTTATCCTGCACCACTGGAAGGCTATTTTTGGTATAAAGCTCTCGAGGAGAGTAAACTCGAAGATCAATTTACGTTTTATTACGGAGTTATAAGCTATGAAGGTAAACAAATAGGAATCATCCCCTGTTTCATTCATAATGTGCCATTAAGTTTAGTGGCACCTGATTTCGTTGCATGGCCACTTAAACAACTAGCACGGGTAATCCCTCAGGTAGGCTATCAGCGGACTTTTTTTATTGGATCAGTTTGTTCAGACAGTGGAACAATTGGTTTACGCAGTGGCTACTTACTGAGCGATTTTATACTTAGCATTACTCAAGCCTGCGAAGTGAAAGCACGTGAATTAAAAGCTCCTATGATCGTCTTTAAAGATTTTGAAAAACACGACAGCTTAAATGTTTCTAAGCAACTAAAAGATACTCCATTTTTTACTCTACCCAGTTATCCAGGAACACGCGTAGTCATTTCTGAAGGGACAAAGGAAAGTTACATACAAAACCTTTCCTCGTCTCACCGACACAATTTATTAAAGAAACTCAAACGCTCCAAAGAAATACTCCCGCTTAAAACTCAGGTTATCACTTCCCCATCAACAAAGGAGCTTGAAGAAATCTTTAAGCTATTCCAGCAAACGTATGAAAAAGGTAGTACTAAATTTGAACGCTTAGAGCTCTCTTTCTTTGAACAAATTAGTTTAGCAAAACAATCACGCTTTATACTTCAGAGAGAAGAATCAACGGGCAAACTCGTTACCTTCATGCTGGGTTTTGTAATTGGAAAACGTTTCATCAATAAATTTATAGGTCTCGATTATTCAAAAGCAGGAAAAACCTATCTTTACTTTCGTCTTTTCGAAGCTGCTGTAGAGACCGCATGCGCTGAAGGCTTAACAGAAATTCAAAGTGGCCAAACTGGCTACCGAGCAAAACTTGATTTAGGACATCAGCTAATACCACTCTACAATCTTGTTCGGCATCAAAATAAGATAATTCACTTTATCTATAAAAAAATCGGTACCCAAGTAACGTGGAAGTCACTGGATACCGATCTTGCAAATTATCTCAAAGCTCACCCCGAAGAGGAGCTTACTTCTTTTTTAGTGCACGATTAAGTGCTTCTTCAAATAAAGCGATACCTAGATCAATTTCTTCTTCTGAAATGTAAAGTGAAGGAGCTAAGGTAAAGACATTCTTGTAATAGCCGCCAATATCAAGAACGAGACCCTTCGTCTTGCCTCCTTGTGTAAGCTTACCCTCGAGACCGATATTCATGATATCATCTGTTAGGGCTCGATTAGGAGTAAATCCATCTTCAGTGCACATCTCGATACGCAGTGCTAAACCAAGACCTTCGACATGACCTATCTGTTTATGACGCGACTTCAATTCCCCTAATTTCTTAAGGAAGTAGGCGCCCGTTTTCATAACCCGCTTTTCGAAGTCTTCACTCTCTATTAAATCCATAACTGCTAACGCTGTAGCTGTTCCAAGTGGATTTGCTGAGAAAGTAGAATGAGTTGATCCAGGTGGAAATACTTGAGGAGAAATCAAATCTTCTCTCGCCCAAATGGCAGAGATTGGATTTAGACCATTTGTCATTGCCTTACCTAAAACTAGTACGTCTGGTACGACATCAAAATGCTCAATGGACATAAATTTACCGGTGCGGTAAAAGCCCATCTGAATTTCATCAACGACTAAAAGAATACCATACTTATCTAACGTTTTCTTTAAGTCCTTAAAATAATTCTTTGGTGGTACAATATATCCACCAGTTGCCTGAACAGGCTCAATAAAAAAAGCCCCATATTCACTCTTATTATTCTTTGGATTAACCACAGAATAGTATTCGGATTCGAACATTTTTTCGAACTGCTTTAAGCAAGCCGTTCCACATGTTTCTGGTTTTAATCCCAAGTGACAGCGGAAGCAGTAAGGGTAAGGAATAAAATTAGCACGATCACCGAAGTGTCCAAACCGTTCACGGTAGCGATAGCTAGAGGTAATCGAAGTAGCACCAAGCGTTCTGCCATGATAACCACCCATAAAAGCAAAGGTGTGATTCTTTCCGGTGTGGTTACGTACAACCTTCATTGCGTCTTCAATCGCTGAAGCTCCACCGACATTAAAATGTATACGACCTTTGACACCAAAGTGCTGTTCAATTTTACGTGCTAACTTGGTAGCAAGTAATACACGGTCTTCATGCAAATACTGACACGCAAGCTGAGGTAACGTATCAATTTGTTTTTTAAGGGCTTCGTTAAGAACAGGATTACGGTATCCAAAATTGGCTGCCGAATACCACATTTGTAGATCTAAAAACTCAGTACCTTTTCTATCATATAAAAAGCTACCTTTAGCTTCGCTGAAAAAATTTAGCTCTTTAGCGTAGTGAACAGTATCGCCCCATGAGCAGTAATTTGCCTCTAACTTGAGTAACTCTTCTTCAGTAAGGGCGCCTTTAGCTAGATTTGTTGGTAGTGGAGTTGTCATGAATCAGGTTGGTTAACTTTTTAGCTACTTCAGCCAGATCGTGATAAGGTATGCAGCTCACGCCTGACTTATTAAGGTATGTTAAAAGACTATCTTTAGCAAAGACGATATCAGAATGAAGAGAAGGGCAAATATCTGACCTGCCATCTCCAATGTAAATCACTTTGCGTTTATCTGTTCCCCGTGGGGTAAAATGTGTTTTTTTACAATGGGCACATCCAGGACAATCCTTATTAAAGTAAGGAAAAGAGGGCGTAAAATAGTCTCCTTTTCTTTCTAACTTATTGGAATAGCAAGCAATACGCGACAAACCCAAACGCTTCAAAATGGGCTTTAAAATAAGGTCAAAATTATCACTTAAAATAGCACATTCGATGTGCTCATCCTCAATGACTTTTAATAAACTGTGAAATCCAGTATCAATCGAGATAGTTGCTAAATGTGCATGTAGCTCGTCATCCGTAGCCTTCACAATACTTAATTGTCCATTGAGACAATCCCTTGCTCCAATTTTACCTGCTACCCAAGCGCTCTCTAAGTCTTGCCAAGTTTTATTTTGAGCGAACTTTTCTACTACACTATCGAGCACATCTCCCTGAGATATTGTGTTATCAAAATCAATGAACACTCGGTAATGAGGATTTAAAACCTTATCCACGGAAAGCCTCCTGATTAAAAAAATCTACAATACTTTGCCCCACCTTGCCCCGTTCTTGGTCTGCAGTAATGACATGATAAGAGTTCTCTAAATAGAAAATTTCTTTTCTAAAAGAAGAGATATTATCTATGACAAATTCTGCATTCTTTGGGCTACTCATATCATCCTGTCTTGCCTGAATTACCTGACATGGACAGGTGACACGTTTAAGCCTTGGCTTAACGTGACTAATAAGCTGCTTAAGTTGTACTAAGAGTCTGACAGGAAAAAAGGGATACCCATATTTCTCTACTTCATTGAGATCAGAGAGTGAGGCATGCTGATAATAAGCATGAACTTTTTCTCTGAGTCTTTCGCTTTTCAGCCCATAAGGAGGTTGCTCTTTAAAATAAAAATAATTTCCAAAACCGGTATAAGCCACTAAAGGCAGTAACATTTGGTACCACGGAACATTCCACCCATCATAGAAAAAAGTCGGTGATAAACAACTTACCCCTGCTACCTCATCAGGAAATTCTGCAGCAAGCTCTAAAGCCAGTAATGCTCCCATCGATAATCCACCCACGTATACAGCTTTGTACGTTTTACGCAGTTCAATAAAGCAGTCTTTTACACTTTGATAAAATTCTTCCCAGTGCGCTTCCTTAATCACCTGCATAGGCTCACCATGATGCGCTAAACGAGGACAATGCACGGTGTAGCCCTCTGAATTTAAGTACCACGCAATAAAATGCATTTCATTAGGAGCTCCAGTCAGTCCATGAACTAAAATAAAAGCCTTCCCGTTTGTTCCAGGCATCACAATACCCGCATCTAGCTTATCGCTGGTTTTACCTATTGGAGGACGAAGAGAAAAAGTAAGCGACATGCGAGTGTAATCAGTTCACTACAGAACGTAGCACGAGGCTTACATTACTACCACCAAACCCGCTGCTATTTTTTAAAATATAACGCGGTGAAAATCTTTCTGTTTTTTGAATAATATTTAATCCATCACAGACTGAATCAAGTTCAGTGATATGAGCAGAACCAGGAACAAAGCCTTCGCTGAGTGCAAGTGCACAAAAGGCTGTTTCCATCGCTCCTGACATCGACAATCCATGGCCTGTGAGTGCTTTGGTACTGCTAATTTTTGGTGTTACCCCAGCACGTGTAAAAATTTGCTTTAGCGCATATGCTTCCGAAGCATCTCCCGCAGGAGTAGAAGTGGCATGAGCATTCACATACTCAATTGCGTTTGCTTCAAGCTGTGATGCCCTAAGTGCTCGCTTCATCGCGGTAGCTAGACCGTTACCTTCAGGGTCGGAAATCGCAGGATTATGTCCATCACCCGCTTGGCCCCAACCGACTATTTCTGCGTAGATTGGCGCACCGCGCTTAAGAGCCGTTTCTCTTTCTTCTATAACTAGTGCTACTGAGCCACCCGTGCCAACAAAACCGTCTCTTTGTTTATCAAATGGACGTGAAGCTTTTATTGGATCGCTCTGACGTGATAAAGCACGCATGCCATGAAACGTGTAAGTAGCCTCAAGCCCTACTTCTTCTCCACCAACCACGATTACACGTTTATGCCTCCCTAATCGAATCTCATCAAATCCGTATCCTAGAGCTTGCGTAGTTGAAGCACATGCCGAGGAGAATCCTACAACCGCACCATGAATATGATAATGTGCAGCTAAGTGAAAATTAAGCGTACCAGCAATTGTACTCACTACCCCTGCAGGAGGAACACGTTGACCTTTTGAATCTACGATTTGATGCAGATAATGTGCTAAAAGTTTTGGAGATCCTGCCGAACTACAAAAGAGAGCTGTTTCATCTGAACTTAATAGCTCAGGTGACAATTTGGAATCGGCAACCATTTGTTCGGTGGCACATAGCGCGTATAAACCATGTGGAGGCATATTGCGCAGTACATCTCTAGCAAAGGTGTAACCTTCTGGCCATGTCCACCCCGCCCACGACATAGACTGCGTATCGAAACCTTTAATAGTACCAGCTACACTGACAGGTAATTTTACTCCTGGTATAAATTCGATTGGCTCAATACCTGTTTTTAGAGAATGAAGACTATCTCGAACACTACTCTTAGAATTACCAATACTGGTAACAAAACCTAGTCCCGAAATAACAACTCTCGGCTGACTCATATGACTTTATTTGGTCTTCGATATCGAAGGTAAACGGCTATGGATTAGCTGACGAAGATCATCAAGGGTTGATAGCTTTGCTAATTCTTCATCCTCCAGTTTGATCGAAAATAAGCCCTCAACTAAAAATACCGTATCCATCATGGTAAGTGAATCCATACCAAGGTCTTCACGTAAGCGGGTGGTACCAGCCATGTCTGAGAGTGCTGTCTTGGGAGCCTTAGCTAAGTAAAACTGCAAAATACCCGTCACTACTTTATCTAAACTCTCCATGTCTGCCTTTGTTGCAAAGGCAAGATAAGCCTCCATCACTTCTTTTGGAAAGCCGACGAGAGATTCTTTTATGTTTTTATGTGCCTCTTCGAGTGTGATCATGTTGTAAGCAGCTACTAGGGTTAAACCTAGTATACAACGGCACTAACCAATCATTAATCAGCTTATTAGGCAACTGATTATGTGTGAATTAATGTCTCTAAAGTAATACAATTCCTTACAGTGGTGGAATTAATAACCACCCTGCCTTTGAATCATAAATAAGACTAAAACTCGGCTGATTTCTAAGTCTTATAAGCTCTGCCTGTGGCTTATCAGAATACTGCATAACCTCTGTAAAAATGACCTCATTTAGCTTATTTTGGGGTAAAATAGCCTCCAATTCCGTAGATTTTAACGGGTTTTGATTTATAGACTTAGTCTCATCACCAAGCCTACCCCCATATTTATCGACTTGATCGATATTCCAACCACCTGGATCAACGATCTGATACATGAGCTGCGGACCTAACAACCGCCCCTGTTCATCTATGTGTGACCTAAGCTCAACAACAGCGACCGTAGGATTTCTGTATACAGGAGTTTCTGGAATGATTGTAGGCTTAAGAGGTGATTCTATGACTTCAGGTTCACTCGAATGCAACTCTTGGACCCCATGTGTTGAATGCCTTAGAACAGAAGAACAACCACATGCGAATGCAAATATCATTACACCAAGAATCAAGGATACCAAATAGCGCTTATAAAGCTGAAATACATTAGGTGACATAGAACCTTACAGGGATTTTAGCTCAGAAACATCTAATTCGCTCAGGAGTTGAAGACTGCAGAGTGTACCACCCGGAACTAAATAATATGCTCCATACATTTCATTCCACTGCCTTTGTTTTGTAAGGGATAAATCCTCTAAAGCACTCGCTGATGCTTGGGAACCAGCACTTTTAAATTCTGATGCAGCACTCTGTTGAAAACTAATACTACTAGATGAAACAACAACGGGATTACTCACCCGTGATCGGAAGTAATTCAAAAACCCTGTAAACACTTGAGCTACATAGGGTGCTGTTTCAACCCATACTGGCGGTGAAATAAGTTTAGCAGCCAAACCGGGCCGACAATCAAAACTCAAATCATCACGCTCTACTACACCAGCATTAATCGATATCTGCTTCCCAGAAGGGGTAACGATGGTATCAAAGAGTAGATTAACCCGACCACGTGCAGGCACACCCGATAGTTTTCCCAAAAAACGAATTCCAAAACTAAGCGGCTTGGTATGATTAAAAAAGAAGTCACGTACTAATGTACATTCAATAAGAGCCGTGGGATTACTCGTATCGACCGTGGATATGAGACAAACATCTAAAAGACTACCTTTGGGTATATAGTCTTTTACAGGTGAAATTACTGGATCACTCTTGTTGTGAGTAATTCCCTCTGATTTTGAAACCACATCTAAATCATAATACGAAAATTTTAAATCCGAATCCCCTACTTCTTGCCTAATCGCACTAGTAATCGACTTTGGCTTTTCAGGCGCATAGGCAGGCAAAAGCTGAGCATACTTACTCTCTATAATCTCTTCACTTCCTGCATCTAAGTCACGGAGTGCATAAGCTAGAGGACTTATAGCTTCGTTACCGGTTAGCTTAATTTCACTCTTTTTTATATCTAATTCTTCAGGCAATCTAAAACTATCTTGTTTTGGCGATGGCCTAGGCGTTTGTATCTTAATGGGCTCAACGAGTGATGCCTGCTGAGTAATAGGTGCAACTTGTGCACCTCGGTATTTGCTAGAGCTAGCCGTTACAACTCGAGTTCTTGTACGTAATAAATAAACAAATAAAAAAATAATAAATACAATGCCAAGGTACGAAAAGTAACTTAGGGCTCTTGTTCCATCCGGCTTATATCTAAAGAAAAAATTCATGAAGTGACATCCAAAACCTTAAGCTTAAAATTATTTTTTCTACTTAAGCGGTATCCTTGTACACCAAGATATATAACATCCGTTTCACCTGGCAGAATCCCCTTAGTCATTTTCTTACGCGTTACTGCTATGATGGGTATATTAATTTCATCGATCCATATACCTAAGTCGCGAGGATCTAGATAAATTACATTTCCAGTGCGATTGGTCCATCGTGCACGAAATATAAGCAAATCCTCGTCAAGAAATTGATAAAATTTCTCTAATGTAATCAAAGAACGATTCCATACATATGTATCATTTAAACTTATTTCATGCACTCTTACCTGTGTTTTCTTATAAGTTAAATCATGTTCCATACGTTCAATTCTTTTGATTGAACCAAGCAAATCGACATACGACGGCTTTCGTGGAGCAACCTTAAAAAGCGAATCTTCGTCACTTACCAACACTTGTGATTCAGGTGTAAAAATCCGCACATACTGTGTCCTTACGTCATTCACTAACTTTACAATTAAAACATATACCTCAGACCCAATTCTTAAATTAAGATTTGTCTCTAATCCTGAAAGCCTGCCGGTAGGTGTAATTTCTAACTGATTTAATACTTTATTATATTTATAGGAAATGATTGATGACGAAAGTGCTATCGCTGAGATGAGTTCGTTACCACGTATTACTACCGTTGTAGACCTACCTGCACAAACATAGATGTCTACAGGCTTATCGGGATGTAAGACCTCACCTACTTCAGATTCATGAACATCTTCCCCGTTTACTGTTTGCGAACATAAGACAATTAGTAGCAACCCAGCGTATAATGATAATCTTTGAAACATACTATTTATCATCTGCGTTCAGTGCTTTAATCACAGCACGGGTATGTTCATCTTTAAAATACTCGCTGCGACTGATCGAATCCAGATGTACTAATTTCCAACCACTTATATTACGCTGCGTAGAAGATGTTATCACAAATGTAGCTTCACAATAGATCACACTCACTTGAGCCTTGAGTAATGAACGTGATGCCAAGACTCCACTGTACCTCATATGGCGTACACCAGGAGAATTTAAACCTCGTTTAGAACCTGTAATGGAAAACGTTTGAACAAAACCTGCAGGGTATTTCTGATTTGAGTCTTTATAATCACGCTCAACAGCAGAAATGACTTCAGGAGCGCAAAATTCATAAATTACAGATGTCAAACCATGCTCAGTTCTACTAAACAGCACTTCTAAGGTATCCGAGAACTGTACGTCTAAATCTGCATCCTCAACACTTCCTAGTGGTTTAAGATCACCACCAAACATAAGCCCATGTGAAATACCAATAATATTTGGGGGAGATCCTGCTACCTTATAAAGTCGTAGAAGCCCTGTAACCAGAGCTACACATAGCAAAGCTGCTAGTGCTGTAAGTAATAGAAATCTAAATTTATATCGCTCTGCTTCGTCAAAATAATCCGTAGACTCCACACTTCTTGACCAGCGATAGTTAGCTTCACTGTAGAGTGATTTGTGATGGGTAGTATCCAACATAAACACGGGTATTTGATTATAAATCAAGGAAGCGCTTATTATCATGCTGCAAATCCCATTCGAGAGCCTTTGCTCCTATTTTTTCTTCGCACTTAAGCACGTAAAATGGATAGGGATTTAGAAGACCTACGGGATTTACTGCTAGAAGTATCTGAGCACGGTACGGGTAAAATTTAACGCGCGATTCGTTAAACGTAACGCACACATTACCTTTAACGTAAGCTGCAGCTCTGCCTAATTTTTCGTCAGATACTACATCGAGAATAGATGTTAGTGTAAGCGACTGTGTCATATGATTTATTTTTAAATCACGTTCCAACACATTAAATCCAGACTCCACACGAGCCAGAATACCTGGATCTACGACACCCTGTAGGAGTGCTAAAAAAGGATGTCCATTCCCATCAATCGCATAGAGTCGCGGCAGCACTGCGATTATGAAAAAAGCTAATTGATCATAAGAAACTGATGTACTACTCGATAATGTTTGAGCCTCCTGTTTTAAGGACGAAGGAGCTCTAAGAACTAACGTTGGCTTCTTTGAAAATTCGAAATTGAGTGCCCAGATAAACGCGGATGCCAAAAACAAAAGACTTAGGATTAATGCTACTAGGCGTTGCTCATGAATAGAATAAACAATCTGTTGAAGTCTTCGTGTTACAGATAAGCCTACAATAGTACTATCTGAAGTTTGAGAATCATACCCATGAGCGATATCTTTGTAAGAAGAACTAGATTCAGAACTTGGCATGCACTATTAAAGCACATGTTCATCTATCTCAGATAGGCTCATAGATTAGCATACTCATACTTTATTACTTCCGTATAACCTATTTCGCCTTGAGCAGCTCTCATTAGCGCCTCTTTAATCAGCGGCACTCCACCTGTTCTAAGCCAGATTCCCCTTAGCTTTTCTTCATCATACGCTAAGCGGGTAACCTTTCGTAATTCTGCATTTAATCCTAAATGCACGGATGGTCTTATAATTTCAAAAACTGGAACTACTCCTTTTTCACCTACGCCACCACATGATTTACAACCACAACTTACCCAAAGAAATTCTGGTACCGCCAAATTGTAACGAACATAGTGCCTAGCCTGTAATTCAGATGTTTTTACCTTCTGTTTACACTGAACGCATAGACTACGCATGAGTCGCTGACTTATGATAAGTGTAAGAGATCTCGCTATAGCATTACCACTTAAGCCTAAATCCATCAGGCGTGATACTACACCAATAGCATCCCTGGCATGTAATGTAGCCAATATGAGATGCCCTGTATCTACAGCTTCTACGCATGTTTGCGCTACCTCATTATCTCGAATCTCACCCATTAAAATAACGTGAGGCGCCTGTCTTAATAAACTCTTTAAACCATCAGCATAACTACGAGCTGTACCTGAACCAACAGGAATTTGCGTGATCCAAGGCACCGCAAACTCAACAGGATCCTCAAGCGTTCTAATATTCAATTTAGAACGATCCAATTGACCTAAACAGGCATATAACGTTGTGGTCTTACCATGCCCTGTAGGGCCTGTAGCTAGAATAAGTCCCTGAGACTGAGCTAAACATGCTAGAACATTCCGCGTTTGCTCTGCATTCGTAAATGGGAGTCTACGCATACGCTGAAGCTGCAGAGCTCTATTCTGAATACGTGCAACTAAACTTTCTCCATGAAGTGTAGGTGTTATTTCAACGCGTAATTCTGCCCAGCTTTGATCAACTCGACAGCGAGCAAATCCAGACAACCAGGTAGTATACTGCTGAGTTGTAATACCAGACATCTCCTTAAATGCTTTAAGCACTGCAGACCCATTTTCTTTACTTAAAGGAGGAAGAATCTCTTTTTGTGCAGCTACAGTCATTGCCACTTCGGTCCATAATTCTTGTTGGTCTATAAAGATATCTGAAGCTCCGAGTCTAAAGGCTATAGTTACTATTTCTAAAACAAGCTCTCTGGAAATCGTGTAATGACTCCAGCTTTTGGGACGCTCATTGGACAATTCAACTTTAATCTCTTCTACCTGAATCGGTTTTGATAACAACCAGGCAAGAGCTTTTTCGAAATCATCATCGGTTATTCCAAAAGCTCTAACTTCCTGATGCGTAAAATTACGAAGTTCAATATAAGCTCTTTCATTCGCTGGGTCGACCATCGCTACTTGTATCAGCAGTCCATCTGAGTACGTAGGTAGAAATTGGTATCGTACACATAATTCACGACATAACTCAAAAGCTTCTAAATGAATATCACTGCCACTTAAAGGCACACCCCTTGGTACTGTATCAGAATAATGACCCATACTAAGTCTATAATAGCAAGGCCTAGCACTATCCTTGCTATTATACCCATACGCATGAAGCCTTCAGATTTAATTAGCGAAAGCACGCGACTCGAAGAGCTGCGCATTAGTAGTGCCGGCATAAGCGTGAATATACAGGGACAGCCGGTTTGGATTAAAAACGAAAGCGATCCTGCTTCGGTACAAGCAATTAAATCCCTCTACGACGTTGCCCTTAAGTATTCAATTAAACAAACCCACGAAAAAACGCCTTCTTGGTATAAAAAAATTAGAACATGGATAAGCAATTATTTCGATAGACATAAATCACACGCATACGAAGAAGGATTAGATCAACCAACCCCTAAGGATAAAAAGCCGCCTCAGACATCACTTGATAAAGTAAGTAAGCCAATTCATCCCGTTTTACACGCAGATCCTAGTCAAATCCACATGAAGGCTATATATGCAGATAAAAACGGAATTCATGTAAGTTGGAGCAAGTCAGAACCTGGAAATACAGAGCTTACAGAAGAATCTATTCATCCCCTGGGTTCAGAATTAGCCTCCGTTTTAAACAACTGTTACTCCCACCTTTCCCGTCTTGGATATACCGTCGTTGGTTTAGATATGAAACCATCATTAGAAATACCAAAAACAAAAGCTGGTGAGGTTAAATTACCTCCCGAAGAACCAAGTAAGTCTCCCACTCCAAACCCAATACCGG
Organism: Opitutaceae bacterium; assembly: GCA_036824825.1. Taxonomy (GTDB): domain Bacteria; phylum Verrucomicrobiota; class Verrucomicrobiia; order Opitutales; family Opitutaceae; genus Palsa-1447. The sequence goes on along the minus strand of DAISZL010000001.1, from coordinate 566,750 downwards.
TTCTTACAGAACATCAAACACTCAAAACAATTGTAGTCAGACCTCATCCTATGCGTGAAGAAGACCCTCATCGACTCTATATTTCTCCAGTAGATAACCAGGAAAATACATTGGCTATTACAATTTCCGAGCGACTTCTCAAATCAATACGAGAATCTACACGTCCCGAACTCAAACCTGACGAGCAAGTCACCTTATTAAGATGTTCACCCTACAAGGGTAGCTATAAAGTTATAGCGGTTGGCGAAGGTTTAGATGAAAAACAAAATGCACTAAAGTGGACTGAAGCTTCGAGATGGAATGAAGCAAAATTTAAACTGGATAAAAATTCACCCGACCTACAACCACAGAAAATAAAAAAAACAATAGAGCCCGAACTTTTCTAAAATAGGATAACCGCTTGCAGGCTTACAATAAAAGTACTGTACTCAATTCATCTTACTATGAAAAACCCCATCCGCTTAATACTTACTATCGCTTTACTGATAAGCGCTCGTTTTTTTGAAACACACAGTTACGCACAAACAAAACCAGACGCTCAAACCTTAGCTGCCCTGATCGCTGCAGACGATGAGCGTGTATCTGCTACGATTAATCCAACCCCAACACGTTTAGATGCAATTTTTTCTGATGATTTTCGCTACGCACACTCAAGCGGTAAAGTAGACTCCAAGGCTTCCTACTCTCTCGCATTGATGAAGAAAACGCTCAAATATCTATCGATTAAATACGATGAGCGCAGTTTCTCTTTAGCTGATGCAAACATTGCTCTGATGACTGGTAAAGCGGCTTATGTGTCTGAAACAGACGGAAAGCCTACTAACTTATATCTCGGATTCCTAGCAGTTTACAGAAATGAGAATGGCCACTGGCGCTTCTTAGCATGGCAATCCTGCAGACTCACCGCCCCTCAAGCAAAGTAAGTCCACCTCATAGGAATTTTAGAATTACTTGACACCCGTTAAGTAAAATCTATCTGTTTAGCTTCTTTCATGAATCTCTCAGCCACTTCAATTAAAGCCTCACTCGGATACGTTGTATCCGCGGTCGCATCTGTCGTGGTCGTTACACACGCACCGAGAAGGTTCTGATTACTTTTCAATCAGCCCTCTCCGGTGCCTTACCGGAGGGGGCTTTTTTTTGCTCTCCACCGGTAGAGCAGTAGAGATGGCACAAACCAAAAATATATGCCAACTCAACATGACACATACCGCCCCTTGCCTACTCGGCAAGATTCACTCATACGCGCTGCTATCTTAGGTGACACGCATGCAAACAAATCAAACGGTCGCTCTTATGAACAGATGCATGATTTTTTGATATTTAATCCCTATCAAAACCTCACTCACGCAACGAATAATTCTAAGGCAAAAAAATAAAGCCTGCTTAATTAAAAGCAGGCTTTATGAAATAACTTTTTAAGTAAGCGTTATTGGCAAGCTTCGCATGCTTCACCATTGCGCATAGCTTCAATACTACATGCCAATTTCTCTTCTGCTGTGTAAACCTTTTTGACTGGTTCACTTTGAGTTGCAACACCTGCTGCATGAGCATCGGCAGAATCCTTAACCACGCCACGCATATCTTTCTTAACAGAGACGGTTGCTTTTTCGATATTGGAAGCACCCAGACTGCGTAGATAATACGTTGTCTTAAGACCTGCATGCCAAGCTTGGCGATACATACGTGAGAGAACACCTAAATCAGGCGTCTTAATCCATAGATTTACAGACTGAGACTGATCAATCCACTTCTGGCGACGGGCTGCAGCTTCAATAATCCACTTTGGATCAATATCAAATGCCGTTAGATACTTCGCCTTGAGATCTTCAGGAATTGCTTCGATGTCCTTTAATTCACCATCAAAGTACTTCAAGCTATCTATCATATTTTGATTCCATAGACCGCGTGCCTTCAGATCCTTTACTAAGAATGGATTTAGAATAATGAATTCGCCGGACAGATTCGATTTAACGAATAAGTTCTTATAGGTAGGCTCAATACAAGGGGATGTATTCGTAATGTTTGAAATGGTCGCTGTAGGAGCAATCGCAAGGACATTACTATTACGCATACCCTGTGCAGCAATCTTAGCGCGTAGACTTGTCCAATCCATACGTGCTGAGCGAGGAACCTTAATTGGGAGGCCACGTTCTTGTTCAAGTAAGTCAACCGAATCTGGAGGTAGAATACCACGATCCCACTTTGATCCCTTGTAAGAAGAATATGTACCACGTTCTGCTGCTAAATCAGAGCTAGCTTCATAAGCATAGTAAGCAACACTCTCCATGAGTTCATCATTAAACTCGACTGCTGCTTCCGATGCAAAAGGAACGCCTTTAATATATAAACAGTTCGCTAAGCCCATAACACCCATACCGATCGGACGGTGTCTAACGTTAGAGCGTTTAGCTGCTTCCGTTGGGTAGAAGTTGATATCGATTACGTTATCCAACGCACGTACAGCTGTACGGATTGTTTCACGCAATTTCTTTTGATCAATAGAACCGTCTGGAAGTAAGTGCGTTTCTAAAATAACTGAACCTAAATTACAGACCGCAGTTTCATCAGCTGAAGTATTTAGCGTAATTTCTGTACAGAGATTAGAGGAATGCACTACCCCAACGTGATCTTGAGGTGAACGAATGTTACATGGATCTTTAAAGGTAATCCAAGGATGCCCTGTCTCGAATATCATCGAGAGCATCTTCTTCCACAGTTCAATGGCTTCTACTTTTTGGCCATAAATTTTACCCTCATCGGCAAGCTTTTCGTAGTGAACGTAGCGTTCTTCGAATTTCTTACCATAAAGATCATGAAGATCCTTAACCTGGTTAGAACGGAAAAGCGTCCAGGACTGACGCAGCTCAACACGTTTCATGAACAAGTCAGGAATCCAATGCGCTGTGTTCATGTCATGCGTACGGCGGCGATCATCACCCGTGTTTTTACGCAGTTCTAAGAATTCATATACATCGTTGTGCCAAGTTTCTAAATAGGCACAGCCGGAACCTTTACGTTTACCGCCTTGGTTTACAGCAACGAGTTGATCGTTGTGCAGCTTCAGGAATGGGATAACACCCTGAGATTCGCCATTGGTTCCTCCAATATATGCACCCGTACCACGGACTGCAGACCAGGAACCACCGAGACCACCTGCCCACTTTGCGAGATATGCATTTTCAGCAATACCGCGTTGGAAGATACCCTCAATCGTATCTTCTACATAATATAGGTAGCAGCTTGATAATTGAGAATGAAGCGTTCCTGAATTAAATAGTGTTGGAGTCGAAGAGCAGAATCTACGTGTCTTATATAGAGAATATAAAGACATGATCTTATCTTCACGGTCTGCTGTTTCACCTACGAAAAGTCCCATCGCTACACGCATCCAGAAGAACTGAGGCGTCTCCATGCGGCGTGATGGCTTAACTGTTTTATCTACAATGAGATAACGATCGTAAAGTGTTTGGATACCGAGGAAGTCAAAATCCAAATCTGAAGAAGGATCTAATGCTGCTGCTAACTTCTTGGTATCGTAGTCAAGGAGCTTTGGATTTAGGCGTTTAATTGCAACACCGTGTTCCAAGTATTTACGAAATGCTCTTTGGTGGAATTCTTTTAATTTACCAATACCGTCCACCATAATATCCCAACCCAATACTTCTTCATACAAGTAGGTGAGTTGAATACGACCTGCAAACTTTGCGAAATCGGCATCTTTTTCAATCAGTGTCTTAGAATTGAGCGAAATCGTTGCATCTAATTCTTTTTGAGTAATCTGATCATAGACTGCTCTGCGAAGTTCTTGCTCTATTTGCTCATTGGTTAAGCAAAGATCTAGACCTATACGAGCGAACTCAATGCGGCGACGAAGATCTGCTCCATCCCAAAATACATTTTCGCCATTAGCTTTCTTAACGACCACCATGGTCGACTGCGCAGGCTCTGGAGTTTGTAAAACTTGTTCTGGCTCAGTAACTTTAGCATGTTCACGCGCAGCAGCACGTTCAGCACGGTAAAGGATGTAAGCTTCTGCCACTTTAAAGTGACCTGCTTTCATCAGCTCCTCTTGAACCATATCTTGAATTTCTTCGATATGAACAAAAGCCTGCTTTGATGCAGTTATGCGTTCGATAATCGCTTTAGTAATAGCAACAGCTGGAGCTGAATCGCGTTGCATCGAGAGGAAAGTCTTACGAATCGCGATTTCGACTTTCTGCTCATTCCAAGGTACAACTTGATTGTTACGACGAATAACGCGAACACCGGACTGAGCTGCACTCTCACGGTCAAACGAAAGAGCTAATTTACGAGCACGATTTAGAAGTAAACTCTTAGCAACGAAGTAAGCGTTATTATCAACCAACGTTTTTTCGATTAGCTCATAAAGCGTATTAAGCTGCAGCCTAAGAGGATTTTCCTCTTTAGCCATTTCAGTTAATGTATTGTTGAGCTCGCGGCAGATGGATAAAACCCACGTGCGATTTTCCTGCGTGTAAATTTCTTTATCGCCGCGTGAAATAGCTACATTGGTCAGCGCTTTTCCGAGCGTGTCTGCAACCTCTGCAAGAGCAAAGCGCTCTTCCCCATGAGGGCAAACAAGAACAGTGGGAGGAACAATAATGTCCTGACCAGCAAGACATTCATACCAGGCAAAATTTGGCTTTAACTCTACAGGGGACTGAACGGTGCGCTTTAGCGCTAAATCATGTGCAACAGAAGGAGAACTCATGGACTAAATAAAAAATAAAATTAAAGTGAAAAGGAAACAAAGGTGTCATCTTGCGATGACACCTGACGTATATATTAAAGGCTTAAGTATTTGATCTATGAAGCAAGAGGTCAAAGGGGGTAACCTCTACGCTAATGTGGGGTAATAGGTTATAGGTCGTCGTCTGAAACGTTAGCAAGTGCTGAAGCTTTTTGATACTCAGTGACACGGCCTTCAAAAAAGTTTTGTTCTTTTTTGATGTCCATCATCTCTGCTAGCCATGGGAGCGGATTCTTAGCTCCTGGAGAAAGCACAGGAAGACCTGTACCTTCAAGTCGGCGATCAGCGATGTAGTCAATGTACGAGAGAAAGTCTTCGAGAAGTAAACCAACTGCATTTACCGGAAGACAATCACGAATAAATTCTTTTTCTAAGGTTACGGCCTCTTTCATAAGAGAGCGCAATTCTTCCTTAAACTCGTTTGTCCAAATTTCAGGATTTTCTTGAATTAAATCCATGAATAAATTGCGGAACACTTCAATGTGATTGGACTCATCACGTAAGGTGTAACGGAACATCTGACCTATTCCTGGGAACTTATTTTGGCGATAAAGCGATAATATCATACCAAAAAGACCGTAAAACTGCGTCCCCTCCATACACTGACCAAACACAAAAATATTTTTTGCTAAGAGCTGTTTGTTTTCAATCTTAGTTAAATCTAAATCACGGCGTAATGAATGTGAGACGCGCGTAACAAATTCATTTTTACGTACAATAGTAGGAACATCTTCAAACATCGCTTCACACTCGTGCGGATTAATGCCAAGTGATGAAATCATGTAAAGTAGTGAATCAGCATGAATATTTTCTTCATGCGCATGACGACCTAATACAAGTTTTAATTCAGGAGCCGTGACTAATTCACGAACGACGTGTTGAATGTTATCACCAACAATTCCTTCAGCTGCTGAAAAATATCCGATACCCATACGGATGATCCAGCGCTCTACATCTGAAAGCACTTTTTCATCACGCCATTGTTCAATATCCTTACCCATTGGGATATCTTCTGGTTCCCAATGATTAGCCTTCATCGTGCGATACAAGTCATAAGCCCACTGATACTTCAGTGGTAGCAAGTTAAACGTCATTGTCTGACGACCATTGATAACTTTTTTTGCAGCAAATGCTGACTCTGCTTTTTCTTGATCTAAAACGAAAGTTTTGGTCCCGACTGTAAATGACTTCTGCATAACTAAAGTATAAAAAAATGGCTAAAATTTGTGGCTAAAGATGTGTTTGTATCGGGCTAAATTCGGTTGCGAGCTAAACTTACTGAAAACTTTTTAAGAAGATATTAACCACAACAGGAAGTGGTCCTGCATTGGTACGGCCACAACTAATTGAACCTAAGGGTGAAATCGTCAACTCGTTTATGAAAAAAATGTGTTAATTTTTCATGTATTAAAAAAAATTTATACTCGCTTAAAATTTTGCTGGAGTATTAAGCAAAATCTCTTATCAAACGCATCGACTTTTGTAGTAACTACAAATCCCAATTCAGGCCTCTAAGTGACAATTTTTGTGCCCAAATAGCCTTAATGTCTTAAAACTAATTCATGTGCCCGCATAAGTTCTGCATAGGACTCATCATAGCGCCCCAATTGCTTCAACATTTGCGCTGCTTGATAGTGAAATTCTGCACTATTTGGATTAATTTTAAGTGCTTCTTTGTACTGACTTAACGCTTCACTAAAGCGTCCGATTTGAGCAAGTGCAGCTCCCCAATAACCATGTGCTTCAGGGTAGTATGAGTTAAGTTTAACAGCCCTATCAAAATGCTCCCAAGCTAAGTTTTCTTGATGAATAAAAACTAACGCAAGTCCTAGATTTGCTTCAGGTTCTGCAAATTCTGGATTATATTTTATTGCCGCTTTGAAGTGCTCAATAGCTACAATAAAATTACCTAAATTTGCATAAGCACTGCCGAGATGATATTCAATTTGAGCGTCAGATGGATGTATTTTCAGTGCACGTACGTAATGAGTGATTGCTAAATCATATAACTGCCTGTCAGCAAGTGAATTGCCCCAATTCAATTCCGTTTCATAAAAACTCGAATCGATCTCAAGTGCCTTGGAATATTCCTTTTCCGCATTTTCCCACATCCCAAGTTTAGCATAGGCATTGGCTAAATTATTATGCGAATGCGCATAGTTAGGATTATATTTTATCGCTAGCTGATATTGTTCAATAGCTTCCGTAATTTTACCCGATTTAGCTAATTCAACACCAAGATTATCATGCGCTAGCCAAGCTTCAGGATTTTTTGCGAGTGTTGATTTATACAGAATGTCCAGGTTGCTGAATGTCTTAGAGTAAGCATACGTTTTCCAACCGAGAAAGCTTAATAAAAGCACAAAAAAGAGGTATCCACAGATACGAAGACTAATTTTAAGTTTTGAATAACAGGCAGTTATAAATCCCGCGCATAAAACAAATAACCATAAACTAGCGAGATATTGAAAGTGATCAGCAACGTATGAAAAAACGAAGGGGTATACATTAAAAAACCCTAAAGCTGGAAATAAACTAACACCAAAACCAAAAACGCACAAAACGATGCCAGGTATGCGGTTACGATAATAAATGAGTGTAATTAGTAACACAGAAACCAGAGCTATCCCATACCACTGAGAGTAATCGATATGCCATCTTGGATAGATAAACATTAGCTCTGACGGCCATAAAAGTTTAGCGACGTAAAACCAGATAATACGCCCAGCTAATATAAATCGCTCTAAAAAATTGAGTTCAAAAGCACTCCCCTGTGCTCCTACGTGATGCGTCTCTAGCCAAGCTGTTCCAAGTCCAACAGTACACCCAACTACTATCCAAGGCAGCAAGGCTAGTAGATCGTGCTTTATATTTCTATAACCGTCTCTCCATAAGGAAATTAAAAGAATAGAAATAGGCAAAGTAACGGTTACCGACTTACTTAAAATTGCTAAAATAAATATACAAGTCGCACTGACATACAGCCCAAGACTTCTTTTCTTTTGAAACTGAAAAAACACAATAAGCGCTACTAAATAAAACACTGTAGATAGCGTATTCTTTTGCTCAGAAATCCAGGCAACTGTTTCAACCCCCACGGGATGTATAGCAAATAAGACAGCACTAAGCCATGCGGTTAAGGATGCAGACTCTTCAGACACTCTACCAGCGAGTAGTTTCTTAACGGCAATCACTAAAAGTAATGCTATTAAAATATGTAATACTAGATTAACACTATGATAGCCGAGGGGTGTATACTTGAAGCACTGATATTGTAACCAAAAGAAGCTATTAAGGACTGGGTAATATTGCTGTGTATAGGTCCAGTTTAACCAAATCTGTTTCAAGCCCTCCCCGTTTACCATGTCGGGCCTGGGCACATGCCCCTCATCATCCCAAATGAAACCAGCAGAGAAAATAGGAAGGTAACTAATAATCGTAATCGCGATTAATCCAATGCATAACAAAGGATCCTTGAAGATACCCAAGCCTCTACGTTGAGTTACCGTGGTTTGGTTATTCATGGAATCAGCAGCTTGCGCGCTAAGGCAAACTCCTCTTCTGCTTGTTTGTTAAGACCCTTATTAAAAAGAGCCACAGCTAAGTTACGATGAGCTGCTCCATAATCTGGTTTAATATCGATAGCCTTACGATAAGCATCAATTGCTAGATCAATATTCTGTTTTCTAAAATAGGTATTACCTAAATTCAGGTATACTTCATAGCGCAAAGGATCCAAGGCTAGTGCTAAATCAAAGTGCTCTATAGCCAAATCTAAGTTACCTAACTTTTGAAATGAAAGTCCGAGGTTATTTTGGGCTAATGCTGAATGCGGGTTTAGTTCTAGAGAACGGGTTAATTCAGTAACTGCTCCACGATAGTTTCCCTCTTTAAGAAGGAGCCTACCTAAATTATAATGTGCACCTGAGAACGTTGGATCCAATGCTATAGAACGTTCGTAGGATAATTTAGCTTCGCCCAGTCTATTCTGACGTTCAAACACATCACCTAGATTAGTTAGTACTTCTGCAGAATCTGGTTTTAATTCACTCGCTCTAGATAACTCAAGGTATGCCTTATCTAGCTGTCCAGATTGTATATAAAAACGGCCTAAATTATTATGAGGCAACCAAGCACCAGGAGCACGCTGCGTCGCTATTTTCCATAACAAATCTGAACTATTAAATACTGCAGCATAGCTCTGATCTATGATTAAGACTCCCGCGACAAGCCATACTCCAATACATAATAGTACTGCACGTAATTTTTTACTCTTTGCCCATGTTTCCCAAAGTAAATCGGCAATCAAAGCAATGAGAGCACTAAATCCAACAAGACTTACATAAGCTAAATGATCAGCTCTAGGTGCAACCCGTGAATAAGCCAGAGGTAAAATACCTAGTACGGGCAACAAATGTACACCTAACCAAATTAGACTAAGCGTTATAAGAGGATATCTTTTATGTGTTAATGTAACGCCCAGAATAAAAATTATAGTTAAAATAACCCAAGCCAGCGCCGAAGAATGCTTCCATCCTAAAGAGTCATAAACTGGACTTAAGTTAAGTGGCAGTAGATATGATTTAAGATAAAGTAGCGCAATTGGTCCCGCCTGCAGGAGACGATCACTCAGTGTAGAAGTTAAGCTAACCCCTAACATTGCTCGTTGTTTTTGAAAAAACAGTGCCACTATGCCAAACACTAAAGCTATACCAACATAGATAAGAGATACTTTCACTAATCGTGTGCGTTTAGAATTTAGCGCATATAATATAAATACAACGGGTAACATAATTCCTGACACTTTAGCCAAGAGTGAAAGGGTAAAGAAAATAACCGATATAAGCAGTGAGCTCTTTTTTTCTAACTCCTTATAGGAAATAAAAGCATTAATACTTAACAGTAATAAGGGAAGTGATACGACACTTTTAAATTCTGAAATCCATGCAACCGATTCTATAACCATAGGATGAATCGCGAAACTAAGAGCAGCAATCCAAGCAAGCTTCACTTCTAAGCGGACTAAGATCTTCCAGATTAAAAATGAGGATATTATGTGTAAGGCTAAATTGATTAAATGATAACCAGTCGTGTAATTACCAAACGTATGCCAAAGTATCCAATTAAAGGTATCTTTAAGTGGATAGTAATCTAAACCTTGTGGCATAGCCCAACACTTCCACCAACCAGAAGAATCACGAACCCATAGGTTATTAAATAACTCTAATTCATCATCCCATAACCAAGATCCATGTATTGCTGGCCACAGAGCCCACGCCCCTGCAGCAATCACCAATAACACTATTCCCATGCGCTCTATATTAGGATAAGTTTTACTTTGCTTAGTCATTTACTGATTTGAATTAGCTAAAATACGATTAACTTGCTCTAAGTTACGTAGCGCCTCGTGATAGCCAGGTTTTAAATTAAGTGCTGTCTCAAATTCTTTTTTTGCCTCAACCATACGACCCATTTGAGCATACACTCCTCCTAAATTATTGTGAATGTCTGCAGAATTAGGTTCTAAATGAATCGCTTCTTTAAACTGTACTACCGCTTCTGAATAATAGCCTAACTCAGCTAACACACCTCCATAATTGACCCTAGCGTCAACGAGATTGGGCTGCATCTGTGTAGCGACACGATAAAACTCAAGGGACTCTGAATGCCTACCATGATCCAATAGAGCATTAGCAGCACGATAAGCTACATTTCCAAGCGCCTTTCTTTCGAATATGCTCGTGGGTGGAGTACTGATTGCCACGTGATAGCAGGTTACGGCTTCGTCTATGCACCCTTCCCTTACAAGCAAATTACCTAAATCAACATTAGCATCCATATAGGCAGGTACTAACTTTATTGATTCCTTGTACATAATCTCTGCATTTTTTAAGTCTCCAATTTCAGCTAAAGCATTCCCATAATTATTGAGTGCTCCAGCGTTATAAGGTGCTTTAAGCGCAACATCTTTCCAGAAGTTAAGAACACTTAAGTAAACCGTGTTACGGTTATACGTAGTAGCAATCAGTGCGGTAATAGCACTAAAACTTAGAATAGATATAAGGAAAAAATTCAGAATTGAATTTCGGGTAAATCGCTTAATAAAAAAGTAGATAAGACTAGTAACACCAACTATCACTCCAACTAAGGGCAGATACATTCTATGTTCTGCAATAATCTCTGTAGAGACAGGAACAAAACTGGAACTAGGTGATAGAATAACAAAAAACCATATACCGCAAAAACCCCATGGCGAACGCCTAAACGTCAATATCAAGGTCGCACCTAAAAGTAAGACTAAAACAAAAAGAGAGAAAAAGATTTCAAACCCACTACCGCCTAAAATACGTCCGTAATCGGCAATAAGACCTGCAGGCCAAACAGCTAATTTTAAATATATACCCAAAGCTTTGATTTGCGTGAATGCATAAGCCCACCAACTGACAGACGAAGAAAATCCTGCAGTACCAGCTCTATCTCCAGAACCTGTGACAAGGATAGCTAACGCAATCCAAGTTAAAACCAAGAGCAGATAATATGTTTTTCTTTTCGCTACTATTTCAGAGAAGTTTTTTCCAACAAAGAACCAGTCGTAAACGAAGATAATAAATGGTGCCGTAACCATCACCTCTTTTGTCCCCATTCCAAGTAAACAAGTACCCAAGCTGAGCATACACCAAAACAAAGAATTAGTACTACTGTACCGTATAAATGCATAGAGGGTGACCAAATAGAAAAGTCCCATCAAAGATTCAGCCCTTTGACTTAAATATGTAACCGATTCCGTATTAAGAGGGTGAACAGCCCAAAGCAGTGTTACTACTACGGCAAAAAAATTACATTGATCAATCGTAGCTGCAGACAGTTTTATAAGCGTATATCTTAAAATGCCATATAAACAAAACGCTGCTAAGAGATGAATAGTAAAATTACCTACATGAAGTGCTAATAGACTTTCTCCTAGTAGTGCACGGTTTAAAGCAAAACTAAAATTTGTAATAGGACGACCTGCAATTGGTGTACCATTATGTGGTGGTGACAATGAAGCTATAAGTGAAGTTAGCGTTGGATTTTCGGCAAACGTACCGTGATCGTCTAATACCCAAACCCCCTTAAAACTATTTAAATAAGCTAATATTAAAGCAGTAAATAGAACCAATAGGCTGACCACTACCTTTAGCTGGTGCTGACCGCCCAAGGGCTTAGAAGCTCGTTTAAACTGAGGTGCTTGCACACTAGCAATGAAGGACTAAGAAGGCTTTGTGCGCACGTAAAAAAAGGCCGTACATTTAAGTACGGCCTTTTTAAATAAATTATAACTTATTTTAAAGTTATAGCTTAGAACTCAAAGCGTGCACCGATTTGAGCTGTCCAACGTGACATATCGGAATAGGTCGATGTAGTGCCTAATGTTGCTGGATTAAACGTATAAATGTACTGATTTGTTGCAGCATTTAAGAACGTGCCAGCGACTGTGCGTGTGAAGTACGAGTTGCTGAAATTAGTAACTGTACCCCATTGCTTGTTTAGCATGTTACCGAAGTCAAAGCAGTCTGCAAACAGGACTAAACGTGAATTTCCAATAGATGGAACCTGTTGCTCAACGTGTAAGTTAACAAAGTGCTGCCAAGGTGCGTAGGAACTATTACGTGGAACAATTGAACCTGCATATTTAGCTAAATCAGGCGTATTAGCTAAGAATTGGAAGAATGCTGTTTGTTCTGCAGCACTACCCCATGTTACCTTAGGATCGTTTGGACCTGTTGGAACATAGAATAATTGCTCACCAGATAGACCGCTACCTGATGCATCACCCTTAAATACATAGCTGTAAGGTTGACCAGTTTGAGCAATAAGCTGTGACGAAATAGTGGTCGCAGAGTTCTTAGCATTGAAGAACTTGAATTGACGTGTGAGTGTTACAACAAACTTGTCTGGTGTAGCATACTCAGAACGGTAAGCGATATTGTCATTTGGATTAACAAATGGGAAACCACCGTAGTTACCAGAAGCTGTTGAAGAACCTTCTGGTTGAACAGCAGTTGCATGGGTATGGCTATAAGCAATCGAATAAGCCCAACCATCTTTTAGAGGATGGCGGATTTGTATGCTATAAGCTTGGCTAGCACCTTTGTTCGTATTTTGAAGTGTATAAACAGGACCTGTTGCAGGATTTGCAGATAAGGTTGTGCTGCTTAGTGAACTTGTGCTTGTGCTAGCACCTGTTGGAAGTGGGCTTAAGTTGTAAGAACCTAAACTTCCTGGAGTAATATTACCATTATAGTGGATAGCACCATCTGGTAAGATTGCAGGACCTGAGGCGGCAACTTTTAGATTAGCATCTGTAGTAAATATATCCTTATTAACTTGAGCTAAGTCGATATTAGCTGAAGCAACTAAGTCCCAGAAGCCTAACTCACGATCGATTGCTATATTTTCTTTCCATTGTGAAGGAGCTTTGAAGTTTGGAGCTACCACGTCATAGGAAGGAACAGCAGTTGATGCTGTACCAGGTATTGAAGGAGGAACAGGGCCTGTGAAGGTATATCCTGGGATAACTGCTGTTGTAGCTGCTGAAGAGCTTGAACCAACTGTAGTTGTATTGAGCTGACCTGCATTATTGAATGAGTTTTCAGTCCAAACTACAGGATTAGCACCAACAAACAATCCTGCACCACCACGAATCTGTGTCTTCAACTTAGAAGGTACTTGATACGTGAAACCAGCACGTGGAGAAATCGTATAATGGCCATTGATTGTGCCATCATTACGATAGCCATAAGTGTTTACGAATAGTTGGCTTAATGGAGGATTTTGTGGTTCGTAAGGATAATCCATACGAGCACCAAATACTAAACTTAAGTTATCGCTTACACGCCATGTATCACCAATAACTGGAGCAATCATCATAGCATAGTAGTGTGATACTGCTGAAGAGATTGTGAAACCAGGATAGGTCGTTTCTTGTACACCATAAGTTGGTGTTCCGTTTAAGTAATCTTGTACAGTAGCGAATGTGAAGCTACCTAAGGTGTTTGGAATAAACGTATCAGTATAACCTGTACGATCGAAAGTAACACCGAACTTAATTGTATGATTACCGATTGAATAATCAGCTAAAGCATGTTCTTCCTGCTCCCAGGTATAAACATTGTTTGTTTGATATGCCCAATATTGACCCAAGAAAAGTGCAAAAGGAGCTGTACCGCCGTTTAAGCTAGAGCCTGGTACGTTATCAATCGTGATAGCTGGGAAATCTGCACCGTTTAATTGAGCAGTACCGTTATAGCGCTTATAAGTACCTTCAATTTCAGTATGTAGTGATGGAATAATCGAACTCCAATCGCTAGTTAACTTTGCTGTATAAGATTGGTCAGAACGGTGGGTATTATACCACGATGCGCTAAGAGATGTTTCATAGCTAGCGGTGTAATTATAGAAGTTTGGAGCTTCACCATCTGTATGACGGAATGTGAATTCAAATTTGTGAGCGTCACTGATATTCCAATCAATTTTGCCTACAAAGTTTTGCTGCCAGCTATGATTAACAGCTTGGAAAGTACCAGGATTGAAACCGTAAGAGGATACAGTCTTTTGGATAATTTGGGTATAAACGCCACCTGAATTATCAGGAATAAAATTCTGGGAAGGTGCTGCTGCAATTTGACGGAATGCATCATAACCTAAGAAGTAGAATAATTTATCTTTGATGATCGGTCCACCGATTGTGAAACCTGTCGTGTGAGCTTGTAATGGCTCATGAGCACCTAAAGAACCTGGAACTGGATTAGGACCACGGAAGCTTGTTCCTTCGTATAACTCATAAGCTGAGCCATGTACTGAATTTGTACCTGACTTTAGAGTAGCATTGAGAAGACCGCCGGAGAAACCACTGAAAACAACATCGTATGGGCTTAGATCAACGGATAAAGACTGAATCCATTCTGGAGGAAGTGGATTACGGAAACCTGCATAACCGTTTGAATTTAGACCGAAATTATCTGTTGCTGATACACCATCGATTAAGAATAAGTTTTCACGAGGATTTTGTCCTGCAAAGCTTACGGTAAATTGTGAGTCAGATGGGCTAACCTGCATTACGTTCGCGCGTGGATCTAAATTTTCGTAATCTTGAACGTCACGGCGTACTGTTGATGTTGAAGCAATATCCTTAGCACTAAACGTAGTACCAAAGCTCATATTACCTGCACCGAAAGTTGTGTCATCAGAACTTGCTGAAACTTTAACCGTTTCTAATTTCACAACCGATGTATCGATAACGAAATTAGTACGTAAGTGAGCAGAAACGTCTAGATAGACATTGTTCTGTGTTTCGCTGCCTACTGCGCTGGAAACAGTAACTGTATAAGGACCGCCAGCTTTTAAGCCGTCGATATCATACTGACCATTTGCTCCAGTAAGTGCAGTTGCCTTTGAACCTGTGTCAACGCGAAGTGCAACAACTGTAGCACCTGCGATTGGTTTACCGGATGAGTCGGTAACGAATCCGTTGATGTCCGAGCTAGTTACACCCTGTCCGTAAACAGAAGTTGAAACCGCTAAGCTGAGGACAGCGACTGCCATCAACAATTTAGTGAGATGTGATTTTAACATAGTATGTGTGTGTATGTGGTCCTGACTAATACAAAATATAGCTGCTTCAAAACAATGTAGCTTCAGATACAAAGTCAACGCCTGATGGTATTTGTAACAGACTTGTTTTATAAAGTACTCAATTGTTACGAAAATTTATAAATTACTAATAATCAATAATTTATAAATACGTAACAAAAGGATAGTTTTGTAACATTTTAACCACGAGGAGGTTAAAATAGTACAAGAAAAAATATCCGTAACTAAACCGCTATTTTTAGTTATCCCCGGCCTTACGCTTTAAAAGTTCAGCATGCAGATATGTATCTGGCTTTGCGTGACGCCAAGCAGTTAACCAAAGGCTACCTAACATCTCACCACCACGAACAAGTTGATTTTTTATAAATACCCTACCTTCAGCACTTTCTGAACCTTCTCCCTTAAGTTTACCTTCCTTCTCAAGCTTATAAAGCGGCTCAACAAGAATATAGCTCCCTTTCATGTAATCAATAGTAGCAACAAAAACAGGGTCTCTATGATCGCCACGAGGAGCCATATTCAAAGTTTTGACCTCCTTAATGAGTGGTTTCACTTCCTCATAAGTAATTCCTGCTTTTGCAATAAACCCACCATCAATCCATCCATGTATAGCATAGTCGGTAGTATAACCATTTGGATTATCTCCTACCCACCCATGATGATGAACCGTTGCATGGAGAGGCTGTGCTCCGTCTCCAACATAGTGACTCATCACACCCATCATATAAATGATATTAGCCTCAGCATTTGCAACTTCGTCAGGACGTCCTGCTTCTTGAAGTGCTTTTAAATATGAAAAAGCGGATTCAATTTTAGCTGCGTACTCTGCAATCGTCCATGGAAGCATACCACACCACTGACGTGTGTGATCGTAGTTTTTTGCGTTAGATGCAGGGAAATTTTCTGGATGTGCTTTTCTACCTGCAGCGAACTGACCTACAAAATCATATCTAAAATCTGTGAGTGAATCGATATTTAGTCCTGCAGCAGTTACATCCTCTAAATCGATATAATGGTCTAATCCGTTGTACTGCTGTAGTGGATAGTCATGCGTATTACGCCAACGATCAGGCTCACCACTTAAGAAAGCAATACGCTCACGAGCTTCAGGTGTTTTTGCCCACGCTGGAAAATCACTAGGGAGAGAATCAATTGCTGAAAGTGCAACAATACGGTGACCAGGATAATTCCACGCCTGAAGTGAATGAGGTAAAGCAAAACTGGTAACTAAACTTAGCACGAATAGCGTATAATATTTTTTCATAACTAAAAATTTACTTAAGGACGAGTCGGGGTTGACCTTTGCACGTCAGGTTTAACAACATTGGAGGACTTGAAAGCCGGTTTCAATCGTTCAATACATCTAACGTAAGAAGCAACGCCAGAGGCTAGTGACTGAGCGATTAATTGCCTAAACGCAGGTTGAGCAACACGTCCACCTTCTGAATCACTTGAGAGGAACGCAGACTCTACTAACACGGCAGGACAATTTAAACCACGTAGTGCCCCTAGATGCTTCGATTTTAGTCCCCGGTCATCTGTTTTAAGACCATTAATTACTTCACGGTGAATACTCTCCGCTAAAACAGCACTCCATACATCAAAACGATTCACGGGTGATGCAAAATTTTCGCGGTCATTAATGCGATCATTCCACGATTGATCCGAGCGTTGTCCCGTTAAAGGGAAAGTAATAATTTCAGTTCCATGAATCCGTGAATCACCAGGAGGTCCCGCATTAAAATGAATGCTTATAAATAAATCAGCCCCAGCGGAATTGGCTATTGCAGCACGCATTTTAAGCTCAACAAACTGATCTACATCTCGAGTTAAAATGACTTTATAACCCGCTGTCTCTAAGATCGATTTAAGCCGCTTTGCGACATCTAAAACAAGGGTTTTTTCTCTCAGTCCAAGCCGAGGGTTACCCATTCCTGTATCCGTACCTCCATGACCCGGATCAATCACGATAACATGAGGTAAATTAGGTGGATTTAAGCAAAGCTGAGGAGCAACAATTGCTGTTAAGCGTTTCATATAGTCGTTGAGACTAATATATAAACGTCCTGTTCTAGATAATACCGGATCTCCTAAAAAGACCCGTAACCCATCAATCACCGTTTCACGACTTTCAGAAGCTAAAACGATACGGTGTTCCTGATTAAAGAGAATTACGCCTGGCCTAGCTCCAGGTGCACCATGACTTAGGTAACTGACCTTCATGCCTAAGTGGGAGGCTGCATCGACAGCACTCACATAACTTAGGCCATCAAACGTGAGTATGACAGGATTACTTGCCTTAAGTGATAAAGCCCCAAGTAAAAAAAATAGTAGGCAGCGAATCATCGCTGAGTCACATAAAGCTTACCGGTCTATTACTTAAGAATCAGATTCGTCATCGGAATCACTATCGCTTTGATGTGGTTCCTCTTCGAGTTCTGGTTCGTTATCGTTAATAAACTTTGGTTTACGCTTATTTACTGGGAGTGGTGTTAACATCACATGGATATTACGACCAATTAATTTAGGTTCGGCATCAGGATGACCCATACCAGCTAAATCAGCGACTGCCTTTTTAATTACAGAAAAACCGATTTCTGTGTGAGCCATTTCACGACCACGGAACTTCAACTTGAGTTTAACTTTATTTCCGTGTGCTAAAAACTGCTCACTGTGACGCAGCTTAGTATTAAAGTCATGCGGCTCAATACGGGCACTAAATTCAATTTCCTTAATCTTACTTGCCGTTGTTTTATTGTGAGACTGCTTTTTTTGCTCTTCATAGACATACTTACCGAAGTCCATGATACGGCATACAGGAGGTGCTGCGTTTGGTGCGACCTCAACAAGATCAAGGCCCACTTCTAAAGCTAAATTAACCGCTTTGGCAGTATCTAGGATACCAAGCTGTTTACCTTCAGGTGAAATAACACGCACCTGCGGTACTTTTATACGGTGATTACGACGAATCGCGGCGAATGGATCTACAGCGCGGCGAGGATATTGAGAAGGACGTGAACCGGGTGCACCGGAAGAAGGAGACGAAATAGCCATCAATTAGTTTGGTGAATAGTAATCAGGTAAGAAAAAATGATGCCGATTTAGCTACGAAGACAACATTTAAAGTGTAAAAAAGTGAACTATCCTGCATAGCCTAAGTTCATGCCTAAACGCTGAAACTCTCTCCACATGAACAACTTGCCTTAGCGTTTGGGTTTGAAAATTTGAACCCACCCCCTATTAATTTATCTGAAAAATCGATCTCTGTACCCTTTAAATAAAGGGCAGTCTTAGAATCAACTATGACATCAACACCAGCACTTTTGACCAAAATATCCCCTTTTTTAGGTTCGCCGGTAAACTTTAGTTTATAGCTTAAACCGTTACAGCCACCGCCACTAATCGCGACTCGTAGGTAGTTACCTTGATTTTCACGGGCCATAAGCGCAGTCGCCTTTTTTCCCGCAGCACTTGATAAGCGAACAAGCATTTCCGTGCCTTCACGCACCTGTACGGGTGGATTAGCCGTTAATGTAGATTGTTCTAAACTCATAGTAGTAACGCCATTAAACCGACGCTTCTTTAAAACGCAACAGGGAGCGTGCAATAGTTACGGCATTCCCAAAACTTTTAGCACTCGCAATTCCTTTACCAGCTATCGCGTAAGCCGTACCATGATCAGGACTTGTTCTAACAAACGGAAGTCCTAAGGTCACATTAACTGACTGATCGAAATCAACCGTCTTAAGTGGAGCGAGTCCCTGGTCGTGATAAAGAGCAACAACCACGTCAAATTCTCCTCGCACATGACGTGCGAACAACGTGTCAGCAGGTTCTGCCTTGGAAAGTAACGGATATTTCTTACGAAGCTTATCTAAAATGGGATTTATGATTTCAATTTCCTCAGCTCCCATAAGCCCTGCTTCTCCAGCGTGAGGATTAAGACCGCAAACACCAATACGCGGTTCTGCCTGATTCGTCTTAAGTGCGCTTACTAGATAATAAGCTGCATCAACTGATCTCGAAAAATTTTCTTCTGTAAGTGCTGCAGGTACTGTTTTGAGTGCAATGTGCCAACTTAAGAGAACCACGTTCATTAACCCGCCACTAAAAGCCATGGTTGGATTACCACCCCATGTTTCAGCGAAAAATTCAGTCTGACCTGGATATTTCCATCCAATCGCAGAAAGTTTTTCTTTAGAAACAGGACCTGTTACGACCCCACCAAATGCATGATTTTTACAGCCTTCTGCTGCTTTTGCCATAGCAGCCCAAGCTATGAGTGCCCCTTCAGGATCAGGTTTACCTGGAGTTGCATAATACTCTGGTAAACCAACAGGAATTTTTTCTACCGAAGCTGGCAACGACTGAAGCCATGTTGCAGGTCCTATGACTGAAATCTGACTTAAATCGCTTTTCTGTGCATTAAGCCACGCAGCTATAATTTCTGGTCCAACACCTGCAGGATCTCCACACGTCAAAGCAAGCCGACTACTCATGCATTTTCCTCGTGATCAGCCCCAGCGTTACGCAATTGTACAAAGCCACGCTTACCTGAGCTGAAGAACTCTAGAAAGGTAAGTGCTTCTTTCGTTTTAAATTGGCCACTGGCTTGAGCGTCACTCGCAGCCTGCTTTTGATTACCTGGCTTCGCGTACACTAAGCGAAATGCTAATTTAATTTCTGTAATTGCTTCACGGCTATAGCCACTGCGTTTTAATCCTAAAAGATTTAATCCAACGGCTTCACTGCGTTCAACGGCCATGGTGTAAGGCGGAATATCTTGGGTAATACGACTTAGACCACCCACCATAGCTCGCTCACCAATACGTGAAAATTGATGGAAGGCAGAAGCACCACCAAGTACGACATGATCACCAACTACGACATGGCCTGCTAAAAGAACCGCGTTTGCTAAAACCACATGATTTCCAACAGTACAATCATGAGCGACATGAACACCAGCCATCAGTAAACAGTTACTTCCAATAGAAGTGACTGAACCTGCAGAGGTTCCTCGGTTAATCGTAACGTTCTCACGGATTTTTGTATCTGAACCTATTTTAACATATGAAGCGGAAACTCCATCAAATTTTAAATCCTGTGGATCACCTCCAATGACTGCAAAAGGATGCACCACAACACGGTCTCCCAATGTCGCCCAGCGTTTAATAATCGCATAGGGATGAATTTCACAATCTTGACCGATTTGTGCACCGGGCTCAACGATTGCGGTTGGATGTATTAATGTCGGCATTCGGAAGTGTTAATTGTGGATCTTGAAATAAATCGTAATTCTTTAAAATACGAATCATTTGAAGTGCATCACTTTTACCATAACTGCGGTTGGTTTCTACTTTGTCGATTAAATCCAGAAGCATAGACCTAAACGAGATAATACAATCGACACCTTTAGATTTCAAAAGTTCTACACTTTGGCTTCGAAAAGGCTCAGCCGTTGGTAATGCAGGTAAAACTAAAACCTTAGTTAAAACGCCCATCGAGGGCTCCGCTTGGTCTAGAGCAAACAATCGGTTCACTTCTTTAAGCACATTATCTTCTAAGAAGCTAAAAATTTTCTCGGGTGCATTTCTTAACATGGCAGGAGAAAACACATCCGTATGCCAAGGTTTAACAGCGATCATTGCACGCTGTATATATTTTAACTCACTCGGGAATAAGAAAAAATCAGGCTTTCTCACTCCTTTGCGCCACGTTGGATTATAAACCAGTAAATCAACTTCTTCGTCACTTGTCTTCTTGCGTGCCTGAACATGATATTTACGAACCTGCCTAACAAAAAATCCATTTTGTTCGAAGTACTCGCGAACTATACTTTCGTCGATGGCAGACATGTAAAAGACAAGGAATACGGATTAATGATCTATAGAAATCGTTACACGTCAGATCTTGAACCGAAATAGCCGTCCTGACAACCGATTAACGAGCACCGATTTCTTTAAAAGAAGCCTCAGCTAAGCCCAAATCTACCTGCGAATGAACTTCCGCACTGCCCAGTTGCTTTAAAACAATAAACCTAAGCGACCCAGCTTTATTCTTTTTATCGCGCGTGGTAGCCTGCATGAGATCAGATAGTGCGAGTGGCTGAGACAAAGCAGTCGGCAATCCATGTGCTTTTACAACACGTTCAACACGCGAAATATCATCTAGCCCAAGGTATCCTAATTTATGAGAAAGCCTCGCTGCTGCACATAAACCAATCGCTACCGCCTCTCCATGTAAGTAGGTACCATACCCAGAAACATTTTCTATCGCATGCGCGAAAGTATGCCCCAAATTGAGCAAGGCTCGTCCGCCTTGCTCAGCAAGTTCCTTCTCATCTTTCTCTACAATTGAAGCCTTGCTTTGGCAGCAGCGCTTTATCACCTGCGTTAATTGCGATGAAGTTGGAGTAATAGGAGACGTTTCTAACTGCTCAAAGAGTACTTTATCGGAAAGAAGCCCATACTTTATGACCTCCGCCATACCCGCTGCAAATTCACGACTTGGTAGCGTACTTAAACAGTCTGTAGAAATATAAACAGCACTGGGTTGATGAAATGCGCCTGCTAAATTTTTACCGGACTTTAAATTAATTCCCGTTTTTCCACCAACTGAACTATCTACCATCGCGAGTAACGTTGTTGGAATTTGTATAAACGAAATACCGCGTAAATAACTTGCTGCTGCAAATCCAACTAAGTCCCCGATAACACCACCGCCTAATGCTATCACGACCCCACCTCGGTCTAATTTATTCTGAGATAAAAAATCTAAACACTGCTCAAGTCCTAAGATCGATTTCGCTTTTTCACCCGGAGTGACCACAAGCTTTGGGACTACACTTCCTAGCGCGTCTAGCAAGTTAGCTTGTGCTCTCGCTACATGCTCATCGGTAATAAGAGCAACTTTACGTCCCTTATTTTGCAATTGCTGGACATGGTCAACTATCTGACCACTAAGGTCTTCACCAAAGTAGATCGGATACGACCTTTCAGCTAATTGAACTGTAATAGCATCAGCCATCAAAGTCCTAAGAAAACACAAGGTATGGTGTTTGGTCAATATTCCTTGAAGGTACTCACTCATTACGTGAAACCTAAGATATAGAACCTCGTCTTACACATTAGCTATGAGCTTTAATCTACGCACGCTTACCCTGATCGCTTTCCTTATTTGTCTAGGTGTTAAACCCAGTTTTGCTCAAGACCCATTAGCTCAACTCAAAAAAGGACACCCCAAACTCCTCATATCCGATGAAGCTATTCGTTATGATATCGAAGCTGCAAAAACAGATCCACTACGTGCTGCACTTAATAAACGTATCATAGATAACGCTAAAAAATACATAGGAGCTACTCCTATTAAACATGTCCTGATAGGTCCACGCCTACTTGATCAGAGTAGACTTGCGATTGAGCGCATCATGACTAGCGCCATGGCTTATAAGTTAACGCAAGATCCTCAATTTCTGAAACAAGCTAAGTTTGATTTAATGACTGTCTGTCAATTTAAGGATTGGAATCCTAGCCATTTTCTAGACGTAGCCGAAATGAGTTTTGCTGTTTCGATTGGCTACGACTGGCTTTACGCAGAGTTAAACGATTCCGAGCGTACACAAATTAAAGAAGCACTCCTTAACTATTCACTCAGTTTTGCACCCCTCGCTTACGATAAACGCGGACCACAAGATAAACGTGTTTGGTTTGTTAAAGCAGAGCACAACTGGAATCAGGTATGTAATGGTGGCCTTTTAAGTGCAGCCTTAGTTCTGAGTGATGAAGAGCCAGACTTGGCTCGCCTCGTCATTAATGGAGCTAGAAAATCACTCCCGCTCAGCATGCATGCGTATGAGCCAGACGGTGCTTATCCCGAAGGCCCAGGCTATTGGACCTATGGAACTACCTACAATATTATTGCGATCAATCTTATGCGTAGTGCGCTTGGTACCGACTTCGGATTAAGTGATACACCAGGATTTAACAAAACGTATCTCTACCGAATGGCCATTGCTAGCCCTTCGCATTTTAGTTTCAACTATTCGGATGGTGGTGAAGGCTTTGAAGCTTCTCCTGCTTTCACATGGCTTTCAAATAAAGCAGGATTTCAACCTGCTATACAGCAAGCGAGAGAAGAATTGAAACGTACTCTTGGCGGATCAAAAAATCGTTTTCTAGCGCTCAACGCATTATGGTTTCCTGAAGAAAAGAAAACGGATTCTACACAAAACTCTGTCGCTGAAGACCTACACTTCAGAGGACCTGCAGATATCGCATTATTTCGCAGTGCATGGAATGACCCTCACGCCATTTTCTTAGGCCTTCGTGCAGGACTTAATTCAACTAACCATTCCCACCTTGACCTAGGATCATTTGTACTCGATTCCGACGGAGTGAGATGGGCTGAAGACTTAGGCCCTGATAATTATAATCTACCCGCCTACTTTGGTAACAAACGCTGGACTTATTTTAGACTAAATAATTTTAGCCATAACATTATTACTCCTGATAGAACCTTACAACGCTACCCTGCCTTAGCTCCAATCGTTGCTTTTAAAAGCACCCCTAAGGAAGCCTACGCGGTTACTGATTTAAGTAAGGTTTATCCAAACACAGCAGAAAAATATGTTCGTAAAGCAGCTATCTTAGATCGTAGCCGCGTACTCATCGAAGATGAATTAACGAACATCAAAAAAGATACCGTACTTCATTGGAGAATGATGACACGTGCCCGCGTTAATAAATCTAAGGACGCAAGCGAGCTAACCTTACGTCAAGATGGTCATCACCTGACCGTTCGTGTCCTAGAACCTAAAGGAGCTACACTCAGTGTGATTGCAGCTACCCCACCAAGCGAAGACGAAAAACAAAACGAGAGAGATCAATTGATTCAAGTAAACGTAAATGCGACACCCAATGATCACCTTGTTAGAATTGCTATCCTCTTAAGTCCAGAAGGTGACACCTGGCAGAAGCTACCAGCACCTGAAGTTAAACCGATTGAGTAAGAGCCTTAAAGTACAGGTGGCGCTTTCCTTAAACGCCACGCTGTATACCACTGAATCACAAGAGGCCGTAGGGTGAAGTAATACAGCCCTAGGGCAACTGCCATCCCAACTAAAGCATAACTCAGTCCTTCGAGTGTCGTTGGAACCGCAGGCTTATAAACGTGAAGCGTAGCTTTAGCAGTCTCCCAGTCACAATTTTTTATAAACACAAAAGGACGTGTAAGAATAGAAGCATTTCTTAAACTAAATTCTGCCGCTTGAAGTGAATTAGTACGGTCATTTGCCAACTGAAGAAGCTTAGCAACACCAGCAGAACCTGCGTCCAGTGGCTTACCTTCAGATGATATAGCAATACCTGATTGAAGCGCTACACTGCGCACTTCATCTAAATGACGCAGTGCCTCATCAAGTCGACCACCTAGGCGCTGCAAGTATTGCTGCATAAATTCTGGTGCCTGCGAAAATACTAATGCACCTAGCGCGCATAATATACGATCAGTAAACTTCTCTAGCCCAGAGACTGTAGAAAAGAGAAATCCTGATAAACGCATATATTTTCATATGCGTTAATTCAGATTTTTTTGCAACATTACTTAGGAAACCGTTTTACGTGCTGTAAATAACTTCAAGAAGATCGGAAGCACAATAAGCACTAGCGGCATCTGCAGTACAAGACCGGATATAATAGCGATAGCAAGCGGTTGCTGCATTGCAGATCCAGCACCAATACCAAGAGCTAGTGGCAGAAGTGCTAAAATAGCAGCAAAGGTTGTCATCGCAATTGGCCTCATACGATTAATACCCGCTAAAATGTAATTATCCTCAACCTGAGGAGTTTCATCTAAGGATACTAATTCAGATACGTAAAAAATTCCGACTTCCGTAGCTATACCAACAATCATCGTAATACCCATCATCGATGATATATTAAGTTCCGTATGCGTAATCCATAATCCGATACTCACTGCTGTTAATGCTAGTAATGTTGTGGCTAACATAGCGAAAACGACGCGGAAATTAGAATAAATGAATAACAGGAGTAGAAATACGAGCGCTACCGCTGCACCAAAAACAGCCATCAGGCCAGCAAAGGCGGATTGTTGTTCAGCATAAGTACCACCAATACTATAATAAATACCATGAGGTACGACACCCTCTTTCGTTAGCATCACTTTAACATCTTTGATCGTTGATCCAAGGTCTCTACCATTAATGCGAGCAGTCACTGCTACCATACGTTTTAAATTATCTCGCATGATTTGTGGCTGACCAACCACAGCATTAACACTAGCCACACGTTTAAGTGGGAAGTAATGACCGTCAGGTGCTTTAATACGTAAATTTTCTACATCTTTAGAAGTACGGCGATATTTTGGTAAAATCCATGAACGAATACCAATCAGCTTAGGATCAGATTCCACTTTGGTAGTAGCTACTGATCCATCCAAAAGATCGGTTACTTGAGAGGTAACTGAATCTGGATCCATACCCTCTAACGCTGCCTTGGGGCGGTCTACTTGGATATTAAGTGCGTCCCCTGCTAAGATGACACCATTTACAATATCAACAGCTCCTGGAACTTTTTGGAGCGCGGTCGCAACACTTACAGCCGCTTCTTTTAACTGAACAGCGTTGTCTGAGAAGAGTTTTATTTCGATGGGTTGAGGCACAGCAGTTAAGTCCCCAATCAAATCTTCCATCAATTGTGTAATCTCAATATCAAGGCCTGGCACGGTATGGACAATTTGTGTTCTTACATCATCCATAACTTCTTCTATACCACGACGAGGTCCGTTTTTTAGACGTATGAAAAAATCTCCTTCATTTGCTTCAGTAACTCCTTGGCCTAATTGCAATCCTGTACGACGTGAATAGGTCTGAACTTCAGGCGTTGCTTGCAAGATGGCTTCTACTTTTTTAAGGAGTCGATCTGTTTCACCCAGTGAAGTACCTGATTCCGCACGGTAATCTAAAATAAAACCACCCTCATCCATGACAGGCATAAAACCTGATCCCACATTTTGATAACCAACATAAGCTAGAACAACGAGCGGTATAAGACCTACTAAAACTAGCGAAGGACGTTTAAACAACTTCTGCATGAGAGCTGTATAAAGGTTATGAATTTTATCTGTTAATTTTCCGCCTTCTTCTTGGTCGGCATCCTTCTGCGTCAAAAATTTGTCGGCAAGAACTGGAACAGCAAGCCATGCTACAATAAAAGATATCACTAAACTCGCTGCCATGGTTAGCGATAGCGCTTTAAAGAAAGCTCCCGTAACGCCTGATAGAAATGCTAACGGTGCAAATATAATAATGGTTGATATGGACGAAGCTACGAGTGGCTGTGTAAATTCTGCAGCAGCTTGCCACACTAATCCATGGTGACTTCCCGAGTGACCACGTAAACGGCGAATGACATGCTCTACCATAACGATAGCGTCATCGATAATTAGCCCAACGGCAGCAGCCATACCACCAAGCGTCATAATATTAAAGCTGCTATGGAGTAACTTTAATAAAAGTACAGTCGCTGCTAAGACAGCAGGTACGCACACCATAGCAATCAGCGTAATCTTGCCATTTCTTAAAAACAAAAGCAGTACGCCACCTGCTAGACAAATACCTATCAGAACCGCATCACGAACACTGAGCGCTGCGTCAACGATGAGTTGGCTTTGGTCATACCAATTAGCGATCACAACACCCTTTGGTGTATGAGAGGCATAATCTTTTAATTTTTGATTTACCTGACGAGCGATCTCTACGGTGTTACCGCTAGGTTGCTGAAATACTTGTAAGATAACCGCATCATGCCCATCGGCTGTAACACGCGTCCACAAAGGAACTGCTCCAAGACTTACCTCAGCAAGATCTGAAACACGTACAAGTCCTGTACTCGTTTTAAGCACTACCGTTTGGCCAATTTCTTCACTTCCAGAAAAACGATTATCAACGAGAGCCAAGTATAACTTATTATGATCCTCTAAACGCCCAACAGCACTGATTGTATTAGCGCTTGAGAGTGCTTTACTTAAATCAGCAAGGGTTAGTCCATGCGCTTCTAACTTAGCTGGATCAACGATCACTTGGTATTCTGCCTGTTGACCACCTTGAACAACCACCTTAGCTACTCCAGGGACTGTTGATAAAAGTGGTCTTAATTCATAGTAAGCAAAATCACGCTGCTTAACGAGCGGTACCTTATCTGAGGTAAGACTGTATGCCAAGCATGGGAAGACGGTTGGATCCATGCGCCTCACATCAAACTGCGTTCCCTGAGGAAGTGTTGGCAATGCTTGGTTGATCGCAGACTCAACCTGAAGCATGGACTCAACCATATTTGCTCCCCAATCGAAATTAATTGAAATTTCACTACTACCACGACTTGTCGTTGAACGTATCGATTTGAGTCCAGGCACAGATCGAATCGTTTCTTCTACAGGTACCGTTACCTCCATAGCCATACGTTCTGCAGGTCGATCACCCGCATCCAAACTAACGACAACGCGTGGAAAATCTACTTGAGGAAATAATGCGACAGGTAACTTAAGTGCAGCGACAAGCCCACTTATAGACAGTAACACTACTAAGGTTAAAGTCGCATTTTTGTGCTGCTTAATCCAAGCGCTCAAATTCATGGAGTCTTTGCCTCCGCTTTATCTTTAGCTGGCTCTACGGGTTTAGATTCTTCTGCTTTTTTATCCGAAGGAAGTTCAACAGCCATGCCATCTTCCAATTCATAATTTCCAACAATCACAGCCAAATCATCCGCTTTCACATCTTTACTGATAAGTTCTACTAAATCATCTCCATCTAAACCGATTTGAACGGAATGCTTAACTGCTTTACCATCTTTAACGGTATAAAGGACTTGTTGATCATCATCGGGTAGAACTGCAGCACGTGGTGCAGCAAGTGCTGTTTTCGAAGCTACATCTACAATGGCTCTTACATGCTCACCTGGCATTAACCCACAACCTACGGGCAAACTAATACGTAAATCTACGGCTCCACTCACACTGTCAACCGAGGACGCTACGGCTCTAACTTGCCCAACAATTGCATCTAACTGGCTACGGTTAACGGATGATACGTGGACTACCTGTCCACTTTTTACAAGAGAAGTATCTGCTACCTCAATGGTTACATGTGCATCCAATTGAGAAACGGCTGTATATAAGAATAACACAACTCCTGCTGGAATGGTTGTACCTACTTGAAGATCCATTTTAGTAATCACACCCTCTTCAGTGATTGCGATGCGATCATTACCCATACCACGTTTGGTGTAACTAACTAGTTTTAGCTTAGCATCACGTGATGCTTGTTCCGCTAAATACAGATCTTGTGAATTAGCTAAGTGCAAGCGGTACTTTTCCTTAACAACTTGGTAATTTTTATCGGCTAATAAAGAATCTGCTTTTGCTGTATCAAATAAAAGCTGTGCATCTGAGGTAGGCGTTACTGTTAACACTACATCACCTTGTGCAACGTGACTACCTGCACTGACTTCAACCGATTTAACCTTAGCATCATATCCAAGAGTAAAGGACCGTGCGCCTTTCGGAGATCCTTCTACGACACCATACGCAGTTAGTGTTTGCGTAATGAGTTGATTTTGCAGCTTCTGAACCTGTACTTGAGCAACTGGTTTTGCAGCTTCTTCTACTTGGGTAGCACTGGGACGTTTAAAAACAATAAACGCGACCAAACCAACAACAACGATTAGACTTATGACGATGATCCGTCTTTTCATAGGAATAGTTTAAAATTAAGGAGAGTTAGATTTTGTAAAATGATTAGAAGCGAGTGGCTTACCTGTAGCGATTTCTAGGGCAACTACTAGCTCAAGCAGCTCTTGTTTAAGAGCACTAAGCTCAAGAAAACGATTAGCTAATTGACTACGTGCATCACGGTAAACTTGGTAATCTAAATTATTTCCCGTCCTTTTAAGCGCATTAACGATTGCCTCTTGTTGCGCATAAGCCTCTGAAGCACTACCTAACTCAACTTTAACTCGATTAATTTGAGCGTTGAGTTGACCAACTTGTGAACGCGCTTCAGCTACACGAGCAACATACTCATCAAACAGTTGCTGCCTTGTTGCTTGAGCGATGGCAATTTGCCCTTGATTGCGATCGAAAATCGGAATGTCGAAATTAACAGCAAGTCCACGGGTTGAGATAGGTGTTGTATCATTGGCTTTATTAACCTGAATACCAATACGCGGAAACTGTGATTTTACTGCAGCCCTAAGCGCATAATCCTGACTACTATAACCTGCTTTTAAAGCAACGAGATCTAAGCGAGATTTCTCCAATGCCCCATCCGTAACACTACCAATATCATCTACTGCGATATCATTCACTGCTTTGATTGGAACGATTTCAGTAGGATTTCTGCCAAGACAAAGATTTAAAAATGAGCGCTCCGCTAAGAGCTGCTGCTCCATATCAAAGCGTACCGAGCGAGCCTGATTATAAGCAGTTGATAAATTAGCTACATCAATCGAAGTCTGGTATCCTTTCTCTAGAGCTATTTTAGATTCAGCAAGCGAAGTACGTAAATCTTCCTCAATGAGTCGGGCCGAAGGAAGTCTCTGTTGTAAGGACAAAATCCTGTAAGCAGAAACACGGGTTGCCTGCGCGTATTGCCACTCCTGCCATGCTACAGACAAATTAACAGACTTAGCTGCTTCTTTAGCAGCTGTATGCAGATCATGATGCGTAAGTAACGCAACCAAGTCATAGCTGATATTTAAATTTTTGGCAGCAGTTACAGCTGGATCATAAACTTGAGTAGGCTTATCAACAGAATACCCTAATTGGGGATTAGGAAGTAGCCCCGCTTGTATAACTTGACTTTCTGCTACCTTGTTTTGATCACGTAATGCTTTCAACTCGGGACTTAGCACTACTGACATAACAGCTAATTCATCAGGTGTGTAAGCTTGCCCTGCTTGAATTACGATCGGCTGAATTAATGGATGGTTTAACTCAGAC
The DNA here is from genome assembly GCA_036824825.1 of Opitutaceae bacterium. Taxonomy (GTDB): domain Bacteria; phylum Verrucomicrobiota; class Verrucomicrobiia; order Opitutales; family Opitutaceae; genus Palsa-1447. The sequence continues at coordinate 536,332 of DAISZL010000001.1, read as the reverse complement.
AGTTGAACACTAATAGAATCGAGTGGTTTTTGAGCTAGTGCTTGATTAACCGACTCATCCGTAATCGGTGATGATGTATAGGTTGAACAGCCAGCAAAACCGAGTGCTCCCATACTCGTTACTACACGAAAACATGTAACTAAACTAAAGTTGCGACTAGTCGGAGTTAAAGCCACCATAAGATTACGTTCTCATAATCTTGAGCGAGCTTGGTCTTAAATTAAACCATAAACTTCATTAAAATCAATTAAGTTTACATTCAGGTTGTGTCCAGTTTTGACACACATGCTAGTACAAAAAGAGGAATCGATTTACCTCGCTAGCTATTTCAAAATATTATTCGCCTTCGCTCGGTCTAGTTCTTTCTCCCATGAGGAAATAGCTAATACAGCCACTGCATTACCAATCAAATTTACAATAGCACGAGCAAGTGACATAAAACGGTCAATACCCAAGACCAAGGTTAGTCCTGCAACTGGAACAGTTTGAGTAGAGGCAAGGGTAGCTGATAGCGTAACAAATCCACCTCCGGTAACTGCAGCTGCCCCTTTCGAAGCAAGCATTAAGACAAGCAACATGACTATTTGCTGCCAAATGGTAAGCGGCGTATCTGTTGCCTGGGCAATGAAAACTGCAGCCATCGTTAAGTAGATACTCGTTCCATCTAAATTAAACGAATATCCAGCAGGAACAACGAGCCCAACTACCGGTTTTGCACATCCGAGTGACTCCATTTTAGCCATGAGACCAGGTAATGCCGTTTCTGAAGAAGAAGTACCTAAAACGAGGATAATTTCTTCCTTCAAATATTTAATCAGTGGCCATAAACGAAAACGATTTAATCGTAATACTGTCCCTAAAACGAGAACGATGAATGCTATCATCGTAATTATAACGCAAACCATCAGGGAGAGTAATGCGAGTAAACTACGGCTTCCATATTTACCAACAACAAAAGCAATAGCAGCAAAAGCAGCTAACGGAGCTAATTGTACAACAATACCTACAATACGCATCATTACTTTCGAAATGACCTCGAGCATATCTGTAAGCTTTTTACCTTTCTCTCCCATACCAGCGAGAGCAACACCAGTTAATATTGCTACCAGCAATACTTGCAAAATTTCGCCTGAAACAAGTGCCCCAAGAAACGTCTTAGGGATTAAGTTCATAAAGTAATCAAGTGCAGATAGTTTTTTAGCTGCTGTTGTGTACATCGCAATGGTGCTTACATCGAGTGCAGCTACATTAGCATGCATACCCACCCCCGGCTTAATCCAATTTACAACAACTAATCCAATTACTAAAGCGAGTGTTGTTATCACTTCAAAATACAAAAGAGCGATTAGCCCTACTCTGCCGATGCGCTTCAAGTCACTCATACTTCCAATACCGACAACGATCGTGCAGAAGATAATAGGACTAATCAGCATCGATATGAGACTTACAAATGCATCCGCAATGAATTTATAATTCACAGCCGAGGCAGGGAAAAACAGGCCATACAAGCAGCCCACGATGACACCTACTAAAACTTGTATATGAAGCGGCTTAAAACGAGATATCCAGCGCATAGGGGTATATTTGTGCTATAAAATCGTAGGCTTCTAATAAGGTCGAGTGCGTTCTATCTTTTCGTTAACGAAATAATGATTGCTCGTAGTATATTTATTACTGAACTAAACGTTATACCTATGCCAGAAATAGCAGCCTTTGAATCACTAGGACGTCTCCCAACGCCGGGAGATAATGCTGCGGTAGCAATTCGCCGAATAGAGCCAGGCACGGAAGTATTAATCGAAGGAAGCTTAAAAAAAATTAATACAACAATTCTCGAGGGCCACCGATTCGCCTACAAAACAATTGCGAAAGATGAAGCCGTTTTATCTTGGGGACTACCCTTTGGCACAGCTTTAAAAACCATCGAAGCCGGTGAAAGTATTATTAATGAATTAAGTTTACAAATTTTATCCCAAAGAGATTTAGGCAACGCAGTACTTCCCAAAGAAGCTAATTTCAAAAACAGTTCACTTGAATTTAAATTCAACGAAAACGAATTCAAACCAGGAAAACAAATCGAACTAAATCAGGATAAAGATAAAATCACTTTCGAAGGATACTTACGAGATGGAGGGCGAGGTACAGGAACGCGTAATTTTATTGTAGTATTAGGTACAAGCTCAATGAGTGCGTATTTTGCACGGGCTCTAGCCGATAGAGTTCAGAGCTTAGCAAAGAATAACACCTCCTTTAATGGTATAGTATCTGTAGCTCACACAGAAGGTGGAAGCCATACTGAGCCCCATAATAAAATTCAGTTACTTAAAGCACTTGCTGGATTTATCGTTCATCCCAACGTAGGTGCTATCCTTATTGCGGATCATGGAAGTGAAGCCATTAACAATAAGGCATTAAAACAATTCATGCTAGAAAAGGAATACCCACTTCAGCATGTCTTACATGAATTTATTTCCGTTGAGGATAATCTTAACCAAGCACTCGAAGATGGTAAATCTATCATTGCTTCGTGGATACCCAAAGTCTCCTCCTATAAGCGAACAACACGCCCAGTAGCTGAACTCAAGATGGGACTACAGTGCGGCGGCTCAGATGCATTTTCTGGAATATCTGCTAATCCACTCATAGGCGCTATTGGTAGAGAACTCGTGCGAAATGGTGGATTTGTTAATTTAGCAGAAACCGATGAGCTTATAGGTGCCGAAACCTATATTCTTAAAAATGTAAAAGACGCGCAAACCGTTAAAGCCTTTCTAGAAAAACAAAAACTATTTAGAGAACGTTTAGGCTGGCATGGATCTACCATTGAAGGCAATCCCTCCGGGGGAAACCGTTTACGCGGGCTTTATAACATCTTCCTAAAGTCACTCGGTGCAGCAACTAAGAAAGATCCAAGTCTTCGACTAGATCAAGTCATAGACTATGCAGAACCAATGATTCATTCAGGCTTCACCTTCATGAATAGTCCTGGCAACGATTTAGAGAGCGTAGCGGGACAAGTCGGTGCTGGATGTAATGTCATTTGTTTTACTACAGGAAATGGTTCGGTCACAAATTTCCCTTTCGTTCCGACGATTAAAGTAACATCTACAACACGTAGACATACCTTACTTAAAAACGAGATGGATATAAACGCAGGGGCTTATCTTGACGGAACGCCCATGGATCAACTCTGTCATTCAAGTTTTAACCATCTTAGAGACGTTGCTTCCGGTAAGTTAACCCAAGGTGAAAAAGCTGGTCACTATCAGGTTTCTATTTGGAGAAATTGGTCTCAAACAGATACCTCTCAATTAGAATTAATTAAAAATTCACCGAAGCCTAACGGAAAACCAACTCCTATATTAAACTATAGGAGTGAACTTACAGCTCCTCCTGTCCTGGCATTTCAAACAAACCAAACGACATGGGCTAATGAGCGAGTTGGATTAATTGTCGCTAGCAGCATGTGCTCAAGTCAGATAGCTCGCCTCGCTGCGGAATATTTAACTTCGAAAAAAGTTGGTGCATCCTTAGGGATAAACCGTTTTGTAGCGCTTGCTCACTCAGAGGGATGCGGTTTTGCGGGTGAAGCTATGTATGCATTAATGCAACGAACACTAAGTTCCTATGCACGTCATCCTAATGCAATTTCCACCTTATTCTTAGAACATGGGTGTGAAAAAATACCAAACGACGCCATTAGACTGAGTCTAAAACAAGCAGGAGTTGATCCAGCTAGGTATGGTTGGGCAAGTGTTCAACTTGATGGCGGCATCGATCTTGTAATTAAAAAAATTGAGCAGTGGTTTAATCTACAGTTTGGCAATTTATCATCTCTTGATCGAATAGACGTAGGCATAAAAGCAATTTCATTAGCATTACTTTGCGACACCGAATATCCTAACACTCATCTTGCAGAGTCTTTTGGTAAAGTAGCCCATGCAGTCGTATCAGCAGGTGGAAAAATATTTATCGCTGAATCTGATCCTTTATTAAAAAAGGAAGCATTTACTAAACAGGTACTAGCAATAGCTAAGCCTGTAACTAATTTAGCATACGGCGAATTTACCGAATCAAGCGGTTTCTATATTGTAGCGACTGAAACGAGTCACTTCATCGAAAATCTAGCAGGCCTAGGCGGATGCGGCGCACAACTTGCACTGTCCATTAAAGGCAATCAAGTCAGACCAAATCATCCACTTATTCCTCTATTACAAATTTCAGATAGCGCTAATCAACACGCGAGCGACCTTGTCTTAAAAGGCTCCAAAGAAGATGCTCAATTGCTACTCGATATGCTGTGTTTAGCGTATAGCTCTAGTCTGGCTTCACTTGCTACTCGCGCAAACATCAGTGATTTTCAATTAACACGCGGATTATTAGGTGTATCGACCTAAGTGTTAGTTGCGTGTTATTTCAAGGTATAGCGTCTCCACTTTCTTTCTAGCCCAAGGAGTTTTCCTTAAGAACTTAAGACTCGATTGAACACTCGGGTCGTAGTTAAAACACCGAATACTGATTCGCTTGCCCATCTCATCCCACCCCAACTCTTCAACGAGGTGTTTGATCATGGTTTCGAGTGTTACTCCATGCAGTGGATCTTTAGGTTTTTCGTCTGGCATACTTCACCTAATTACCTTTTCCGTTTTAGTATCAAATATATGAATTCGTGATAAATCGATTAACACTTTCACTTGTTGACCTAAATCAAATTTCTTACGTGGAAGAATTTTTACTGTAAACGATGTATTACCTTTTTTCACATATATATAGGCTTCTGAGCCCATAGGTTCAAAACGTTCCACCAAAACGTCTACCTCCGCTTTCTCTTCAAGCACTTTACCTTCACTGTTTTCATAAACATCTTCAGGGCGCACTCCCAGGATAATAGATTTATTTACATGTTCAGCGAAAGTCTTTCTTTGGCTTTTTGAGAGTTCAAACTTTAATCCCGATTCCTCTACAAAATAAAGCAGCTCATTATTTAACACTAAATGACCTTTAAAGAAATTCATTTGGGGACTACCAATGAAGCCAGCTACAAATAAATTATCTGGATGATTATATAAGTTAAGTGGCTCATCTACCTGCATAATATTACCATCTTTCATTACACAGATACGGTCCCCCATCGTCATTGCTTCAACTTGATCATGCGTAACATAGATCATAGTAGCACTAAGCCTTTGGTGTAATTTGATAAGCTCCATACGCATCGAAACGCGCATTTTTGCATCCAAATTAGAAAGCGGTTCATCAAATAAAAATACTTTGGGTTGCCTTACGATAGCACGCCCAACGGCTACACGTTGTCGTTGTCCACCTGAGAGAGCTTTAGGTTTTCTATCAAGATAGTTTTCAAGACCTAAAAGCTGCGCTGCTGATTTTACACGTGACTCAATTTCTTTCTTAGGCATAGACCGCATGGTCAAGCCAAACGCCATATTTTCATAAACACTCATATGCGGATAAAGCGCATAATTCTGAAATACCATGGCTATATCTCGATCCTTAGGTAGAACATCATTAACTCTACTCCCTCCTATCGATATACTACCCGAAGTTATCGATTCCAGACCTGCAATCATGCGTAACGTAGTCGATTTACCACAACCAGAAGGACCAACAAAAACCATAAATTCATGGTCTCTAATTTCCAAATTAATTTGATTTACCGCAGTCACCCCAGTTTGAGTTTTATCCGGATAAATCTTAACTAGGTCTTGTAGGGTTACAGCTGCCATTTATGTATACTAATTAAGCTCGATTTGGTCGATTGAGCGAACAAATATCGCATATAACGTATTTATCTTTTTATTATATGCCTAATCAAATCGTTATTCTTGATAGCTACACCTTAAACCCTGGGGACATGTCACTAGCTCCCTTTGAAAGGTTAGGCTCAGTTACATTCTATGACCGTACTCCTGCTAGTAAAATCGTGGAACGTTCTAGAGATGCAGACATTTTACTCACGAATAAAACACCCCTATCTCGCGAAACTCTCGCTGCGCTCCCCAAATTAAAATACATAGGAGTTCTCGCTACAGGATATAATATTGTAGACACTAAAGCTGCTAAAGAACGGAACATTCCAGTGACTAACGTACCAGAATACTCCACGCTATCAGTCGCTCAGCATGCCATCTCACTGCTCCTTGAAATAACTCAACAGACAGGGCATTTATCAAAAACGGTCAATCAAGGTAGATGGGTATCCTGTTCTGACTTTTCTTACTGGGATAAATCGTCCACTGAATTGGCAGGTAAAACATTAGGTATAATTGGCGCAGGTAAAATCGGCAAAGCCACTGCAAAAATTGCAGAAGCTCTAGGTATGCACGTTCAATTTGCGACACGAACAGGCGGCGTAAAAGAACTTGAAGCCGTCATGCAAACAAGTGACGTCATCAGTCTTAACTGTCCATTAACATCATCTACAAAAGAAATAATCTGTGAAAAAACAATTTCATGGATGAAACCAACAGCTATTCTCATTAACACAAGTCGTGGTGGACTGATTCAAGAATCAGATCTAGCACGTGCTTTAAATTCAAATCGTATCGCTGCGGCAGGTTTAGATGTTTTATCTACAGAGCCACCCTCTGAAAACAATCCGCTCCTTAAAGCTAAAAACTGTATCATAACACCCCATGTTGCCTGGGCTTCAACAGAGGCGAGACAGAGACTTATAAAAATAGCCGCTACTAATGTAGAGTCATTTATTAAAGGAACTGTTGTTAACCAAGTAAACTGAGCTCTCCAACTTTAATAGAACTTACGTTACAGAAATGTAACTTTATTGCTCTTTTATAACGCACAAAGCTAATACAACATATTTACACTTTGAAATTAATCCTATCCAAAATCACTACCAGCTGTTGTATCATTTTTAGTCTAGCATCTCTTGCAATAGCGACAGAAGTACCAAAGCCAGCGGATAGTGAAGAATGTTCATTTGTTTTTATTTCTGATGTCCACTTTGGATTAAAACGAATCAAATTTCGTGGTGCAGTTAATGTAGCTTCAAGCGACGTAAATCATGCTTTATTAGAGGTAATTAATACAAGTGTTGGTACAGTTACCCCTAAGGATAATGGAGTCGGTGCTGATAAGAAGATTAACGGTGTAGATTTTATGGTAATCACAGGGGATCTTACTAATCGGCAAGAGTTATACCCTGTTAAAATACAGAGTTCTGCACTTTCTTGGAAAGAATTTGACGCCTGTTACATCAAAAATCTGAAGCTCAAAACTTCTTCGGGTATCCCAACTCCACTTTATTTAGTTCCTGGAAACCATGACGTATCCAATGCTATTGGCTCACCTAGCAAATTACTTCCTGCAACAGATGCGACCTCAATGACTAAATTGTACAATCGCTACATGCATCCCCAAAAGCCAGTAACACCAGAAACCTACGAATTCAAAAATAACAGAATATATTACTCCACTGATATTGGAGGAGCGCATGAAATATTCATTACAATGTGGCCAGATAGCACAGCAAGAACATGGATAGATGAAGATTTAAAACATGTACCTAAGGATATTCCTGTTTTTATTTTCTGCCACGATCCTCCTGCTATCGATGCTAGACATTTAACAAATCCAAACGGAAAACATGATATCAATGCTACAGATAAATTTGAAAATGTTGTCTGTGATATCTATCAAGACGGTACGGAATCGGATGGAGAAACAACGCTTGAGCAAACCCAATTAACTCAGTTCATAAAACGTCACCCAAACATAGTTGCTTACTTTCATGGCCATACTAACTTTACAGAATTTTACACCTGGAAAGGGTCTGATAATTCTATAAGTCTAAATGCCTTTAGATCCGACTCACCAATGAAAGGTCAGATTTCTGGAAAAGACGAAACCAAGCTCGCATTTCAAATCGTAACCTTTGATACCCGAAAACATCTATTAACCGCTCGGGAATGTCTTTGGAATACCAAGTCCGATCCAGGCCATATCGTGTGGGGCAAATCACGTACCGTTTCAATTGCTGTATCCGAATAAGTTCAGCTAAAGAACATGGTAGCCTTTGGTCATTAAGTGTAAGCTAGGCCAAGGCACATTTACATCATTATCAGCAGTTTAAGGGACAAAATAGCACATTTTTAGTTAATCGTTTAGTTTGACGGACACATGTCCGAATTGATAAGTGTTATCGTTACATATTTTGAGTTCATATGATTCAAAAGACAGGTATCTAACACAAACACACACGACTAGAAATTAACCCATGAAATCCCTTAAAATTGCATGCTTAGCTATTGTAAGCAGCTCATTATTCAAGGCTGGCTACGCACAGTCTGAGTCTCAAGCAAAGGCGGATACTCAAGTATCCCCCCAAAGTAATATTGTTACTTTAGAAGCATTTGATGTAACTGCAGATGCAGCACATGGCTACATTGCTTCTGAAACAAGTACTGGAACACGTATTGCTAGCAAAATTGTAGAAACTCCTTTTGCAGTAAACGTTGTTACCTCTGACTTCATCGAAGATTTTGCCGCATTTGATCTTAATTCACAGCTATCCTTTGTTAGCGGTTTTTCCCCTTCTGAAGTTTTCGGTCAATATCAATTACGTGGATTTGCTGCCTCTACTTCACTTGTAGATGGCTTTCGCCGAATTGGATTAATTGATACAAAAAATATTCAACGTATTGAAATTATCAAAGGATCTGCTGCTTCAATTTATGGAGCTATCAATCCAGGCGGAGTAGTTAATTACGTAACGCGTCAGCCAACAACAACTCCAACTCAAACACTTGAAGTTGATGGTGGAAGCAAAGCTTTCTATCGCGGATCCTTATCCTCATCTGGACCAATTTCGCAAAGTAAGCACCTATACTATCGTATCGATATAGCAGATCAGACTCAGCACTATGCTGAAGAATTTGCTAGCCGTAGCCAGTCCTCTATCTCCGGCAAACTCGAATACAAACCATCAGATACAACAAGTATCACTTTAGATCTAGAACACTCAGAGCTCTATGAACACCCGTTCACTCAGGCTTTAACAGTAACCGAAAAACAAACGATGCCTTGGGCAGGAAATAACATTACTGAAAGTCAATATTTCGGAATGACAACATCCTCTCAACTAGGATTATTGAATTATAACTACGCAGGTCCTGAGAGTTATGATCACAACCGTGTTACAAGTTCCACAATTTCACTTCAACACCGAGTCAATGACTTCTGGTCACTCAAGTTTGGTGCAAATCTTTTCATCAATCCTTATAATGATCAAATGGTCGGCAGTGGTGCATATTATCCATATGGCACAGGTAACGTAACAGTTACTAATGGCACTATCTCTAATGCCTTTACTCCTGTTGTAAAAGATCAGCCTACAGCAGATTGGAAACCACAACGCGGTGGTGGATTCCAGTTAGACAATCTTGTTCAGTTCAACACAGGTAGCGTATCACATAAACTACTGTTTACAGTAGATTACTATGAGAACTCTCAGCGCACCGTTTCTCTCGTTCCTACCGTAAACGGTAGCCAAGCAACTGACTACTATGCGCTATACAGCCCATACGATCCATCTGGGGCATCTTACTATACAATGCAAAGCACATGGTCCTCTGCACTAGGTTATGGATGGAACACAACGCTGTATGGCACAAACCCAGCTCTTTATAACGGTGTTACTACCGATCAATGGCTTGCGTCCACTGATACAGGTTTATTCGTAAGTGATCGTGCGACACTATTAAACGACCGCCTCATTCTTATGGCTGGTGGCCGTTATGATGGAGTCATGAATCAGGTAAAGAATTATAATATTCCAGCAAGTGGCGCTAACGGCACCCTTACCGCTGAAGCAAATCCTTACCAAGCTTTCGATTACACCACGAGCGCAAGAACCTACCAGGCTGGAGCATCCTTTAAGATTAAAGAAGGTATCTATGCTTATGCTAATAAGAGCACTGCCTTTAATCCACAGCCTCAAATTAACTCATTTACTGGTGTAGCACTGCCAAATAACAAGAGTGATGGATATGAATTCGGTCTAAAAACATCTACCCTACAAAACCATCTTAATATCACACTTGATCACTTCGTAATCAACGAAGCTAATATTCTACAAAGTGAAACAGATCCTGTAACAAGTCTTAAGGACACGATCTTATTACCTAAAGAACAAGCTAAGGGCTATGAACTCGATTTAAGCTATCAAGCAACAGATAACCTATTGTTCTTTGGCGGTTGGGGATACACTCAAACCCAAATCACAGATTCAGGTCAGTTAACATTCTTACAAGATCTACCTGCACGCCGCGTTCCTCGTAACAACGTAGGCTATGGTGTCCGCTATCAATTTAGTCATGGACCACTGAAGGGCATCTTCGTCGTTGCATCTGCTAAGTACACAAGCAAGTCCTTAGTTAATTTAGGGTCAGGCAAGAGCTTAATCCCTGGACCAGCTGGCAGCAGCTCAGGATCCACTGGCAATATGTACTATGTTGCTGCAACCAATACAACCTATGCTACCGGTACTGATCCTAAAATCACAGGTGAGCAAAAGATTACTACAACACCTGTTATTAACGCACCATTCCCTGGCAACGGAAATCTCCCATTCCCTTCTCAGGCAGCAGGAGCAACGATCAACTATCCAATGTCAGCAACTGGCCAACCACTGCCTCTAGTTAATGCTTCGACTCCTGGAGTGTATAGCGGAATGCCTGGTGGTGTATTCGTAGATGACGGACGTGAGTACAATTTCAATGTACCCTATGCTGTTTTTGATGCAGGTATAGGCTACTCTTGGAAAACATCGAAAAAATCTACTGAGACAGCACGTTTACAAGTTAAAAACTTACTTGATCGCAAATATACATGGGGATCAGGAACACCTGGTTTACCTTTCCAAGTTATGGTTACTTTTGATATCAAACTCTAAAGTAATCTTAGTCTTACAACTTAAAAAGCCTCCAAGTTACCTTGGAGGCTTTTTATTTGAATAAATTTTTGTGCTTTTAGCTAATATACAATCTACTAGTGAACTATACTAGCTGCACGAGCTGTTTGTTCATCGATCTTATATGATGCATTTAAGTATTTAACTTCAAATGACTTTAATACACGCGCTGGATTATCTGCATGAAGCTCGTCGTAAGCTATTCTTTGAAGGGCCAGTGTTTGCTCAGGAGAGAAACCTAATTCATATGCACAAGTTTCACGGCGTCCGAGTTGTCTAGGATCAAGACCGGTAATATCACCAAAAACCATAAGTGCCTCTATATAATAACCGTAAGCACTGGCGTGATAATTATCATAAGCCCATAGATCAATCTGACCCGGATTAATTCCATCGTAAGGATTAGGATCTGCTAGACCCGTCTCAATCGCCCTATCCCATGCTTCACCTACTTCAATGACATCATGTATATAAGGGCTGCCTGCTTTTGCTAATTGGTAGGCATCGCGTATATCTTCAGTCATCTTTTTAATAGATTTACCATGCCAGACTCCTTTGTCTGGATATATTTGATCCGCACGCGCCCATGTTGCTACAAGCCTTACATCAACACGTGGATTTTTTTCATGTAAGATACTTGAAACTTGATTAGCAGTTTTGACTAATAACGCTGGATTTCCGGGATTTTGCCTGTCTAATAAACTATAACCCAACATAACCACGTGATCCCAAGGTTGGGAAATTACATTTAGTTTATTTTTTAAATGAGCATCTAAGCCTGCTCCACGAATTGTTTCTAAGTTAACATTAAAATCCAAATTAGCTTCTGTAGCTAACGTCTTAAAAAGAGCAGGCACTCCACCCATATGTTCTCCATTCAAGTCTGTAACAGATGAAGCTCTATAAAAACGAACCGGAGATAGAGCACCAAACATAAAACTGTTACCTACAAACAATAGACGCTTAGGTTTTTCATGTACAGATCCCTCAGGCTGAAGCTGTGCGTTAATATCTGAATCAAACACCACAAAAAAAGCTAAACCTACAAAGCCTGCATGCCGTAGAAATCTCGTGGGGGTACTAATCATAGGGTTTTTGAAATTGTATAAAAAAACGCATTATTTCAAGTCTACTTACCTAGAGCTTTATTATACCCCAATTACCCAGATTAAGGGTGCACTTGATTTAGTTTTCTCACAATCGATAGTTCACTCTGGGCTTCGTTATACTTCCCTTGATCCATCAATTCTTGAGCTAGGTTATAGTGCGCATTAACATTCAGACTATCGTATCTTATGGCTTCCTGATACTCGTTTACTGCTTCTGATTTTTTCCCTAAAACTGAAAAAACATTACCTAAATTGCAATGTAGTCTAGAGTTTCCAATATCCAAATTTAATGCGGCTTCATAAGAATCAAGTGCGGCAATAAATTCCTGATTTTGAGCCTGCTGGTCACCAATAAGTGAATAGCATTGAGATAACAATTTGCGGGTTTTCTGAATCGTGGGTTGTAACTTAAGAGCAAATTTTAAGTGAACAATAGCAGAGTTATAATCACGGTCTTTAAAATAGACTAACCCCAACTCGTAGCTGGCTACAGGATAATTAGGTTTAATTACAATTGCTTCAATTAAATGATTTTTAGCCGAAACTAGATCACCTTTTTGCTCATGTAAGAGTGCTAGATTAAAATGCGTATCTGCTGACTTAGTATTTAATTTCAAGGCAGTCTCATAATCCTGTATTGCTTCATCAATCTTGCCATCTCTTGAAAGCAGAGTGCCTCGATTCAAATACGCTCTATCATTAAGTGGATTATAACTTATACACTGATTAATTAAATTTAACTCATTCTGATAATCATTATTTCTAAGATAAGTTAATATTAATAAAATACTTATTAAGACAGAGCTTAGTACGGGTATAAACTTTGAGGGTAATGTAATTACAATAATTAAGCTTAACGAAACTAACACAACAATACTGGGTAAATACATGCGGTGCTCAGCAATTGGCTGACTCACTAAAGGAACAAAACTTGAGCTAGGTGCGAGTAATATAAAAAAGACAGCTCCTAAAAAAGCATAACTTTGTTTTCTTATAAGACCATACAGTGTTACTATAAGCACACCGGAAATAAATATAGCTTGAAGAGGTATTTCATTAATACCTCTAACGAGCTGTGTACCGTAATCGATTATGAGTGGCCTTGGCCATAGAACTAATTTTATATAGATACATAGCGCCTTCGTCTGAGTAAGTAAGTAGCTCCATGTACTTACACCCAATCCAAAACCTACTGTACCGCCCCGTTTATTGCTGTTGAAAATTAAGTAAAAGAGCGGAATCCATGTAGCACATAACACAGTATAATAGCCTTTTCTTATTTTTAGACTTCCAAGGAAAGATCCCGTTACATAAAAACTATCATATAAAAAAACAATTAGCGGAGCACATATAATTGTTTCTTTAGCACCTATCCCTACAGAGCAAGCAAGTAGGGAAACCGATTTCCAGAGCTTTGCATGCTGTTCGCTGCACGAATCTATACTTTTTATAAATGCATACAAGGTGAGTAAAATAAAAAACGCACCCAATATTTCATCTCTTTGAATAACACAGCTTACACTTTCAGTAAGAAGCGGATGTAAGGCCCATATACTGACAACACTCAAACTAAACCAATAGCTAGAATCTAATTTAAGTGCTCTTAGTAGTATTAAAAATAAAACTACCGATGTGAGTATATGTAAGCATACATTAAAGAGATGATACCCAAAAACGTTGTAATGTCCTATAGCATAATTAATTGCTAGGGTAAGATTCACTAGAGGCCTTCCTGCAGCACCAGCAGCCTCAGCCGGCGGTGACAGCACTAATCTTAAATCTGCCATATGCTCGATTGAATGATTCTCCAAAATCGCAAATTGATCATCAAAGACAAACGGAGCATGTAACGAAGGCCAATAGGCACAAAATGCGAGTATCCCTAAAAGAGAAATTCCAGCCAGAATCATGACAAATGATTGCTGTGAAGTCCTTTCTCGTAATTTGCTCATGTGTACCTAGGTAACTCAACCATCCCTGCCCTCTACGGCAAGCCCCTAGATATTACCACTACTCCTAATTTGTATCTGAATTCACCAATAGAATATGGGAGTCCATCATTCATTCGTACTCGTGTCTTAATTGCTATGCATTTTCCTCGACCAATCCTAATAATTAATAAATATTAAGCCTGTATCTCTAGGCATTAATATAGCCATAGATTCAACCCCTTAGTAAGCACACACACTAAACTCAATCGTATGACTAAACGTATCCTAACACTAGCATTACTTACGATCGCTTTATCTAAAGCTGTCGTAGGTCAAACTCAGGCTCCAAATGCTGAGCAAGTTATTAAACTAGCAGACTTCACCGTCTCTGAGAAATCACCTAACGGTTATATTGCTTCAGAAACAATGACTGGAAGCCGTGTTAACACAAAGATTATCGATCTACCTTATAGCATCGTAAATTTAACGAGTGAATTCTTTGACGATTTTAATATTCAAATCTTAGATGAAAACATGACTTATATCGGTGGCCTCACTGGTGTAGGTATTGGTGGATCTTTTAATCTTCGCGGTTTTTCTGCTTCATCCCAATTACGTGACGGTTTCTATCGCTTAGGTCGTTACGGACTTAGTAATGTTGACCGTTTAGAAGTTATCCGTGGCCCTAACGCTGCAATCTATGGACGCTCATCACCAGGTGGTATGATCAACATGATTTCACTTCAGCCTAAAAAGCAAGATAGCCAAACCGTTTCAATATCACGCGGTAGCTATTTTCAAAAGAAGGACCAGATTAAAGCAACAGGTTCAATCGATAAAGACTCTAAGACTTACTATGTAACATCCTTTGCACTAACGGATCGTCACTTTCCAGGACAATTCGGTGCGGTGCACAACCAAGAATATTACGCAGCAATAGCTCATGACTTCTCTGATTCATCACGCTTACAATTTAGCGCTGAATATTTCATGCAGATTCAACAAGCACCTCAAGGAGCCGTTCCTTTAGTTTCTGCTGCACGCACAGCAACTTCAGACAATACAGCTACTACTCAAGCACTAGGCTATGATTTAGGGCTTGGAAAAATTAATCCATATGGTCCAAACAGTGAACTCGACCGTGGTAGCGTCACCTTTACGGGTGTGTATGAAAAACAATTCAATGACATCTGGAGCTTAAGGGTTGGTGCCTATAATTTTAGAGCACGCCGCTGGGATTTCAATTCAAACACCTCATGGGGTGCTATTACAATCCCTGCAACAGGAGCTATCACTTCAACACGCGGATCAATTCCATCACGTGGAGAAATTCAAGAAGACGGCGGTGGCTATCAACAAGATCTAAAAGCTCACTACTGGCTAAAGAACCATACCATCGAAGCTAACACCCTTTTCACAATCGATTATAACGACTATTATCGTTACGATCCAACTTGGGAATATGGCCCATCAACTGATCCAGCTTTAGTAGCATGGGGTGCTACAGGATCAGGCCGCGTTGTTTCACTCACTTCAGCAGATGGCAATCCACTTAATCTAATCCCAACTGCACCAATCAACTACTTCCCTAATTGGTATAACACACAAAACCTAGCTCTCTTCAGTGGATCAGGCAACGCCGTTACAGGTGGTGCCGCACTCAACGGTGGTACATTAACACGCCGCCGTACAACATCCATTGGTGGAAACTTACGCCAACAAATGTTCCTACTGAATGGAAAATTGATTGTTTATGCAGGTGTTCGTAATGACACCGTACTTTTCTCCCAACGTGATTACACCGCAGCGTTCGCCTCTGTTGGCTTTGGCAATACGCTAGCACCAGGTACAGGTGGAGCTAATCAACCAGGAGGAAGCGTAGTACGCCGCTATGAACATCAAAACAAACCTAACACTGGATTTAATTACCAGATCACTCCGAATCTCCATTTCTACGGAAGTTACAGTACTGCTTACTTCGTAGATCAAACATCTCGCCCTGCTGTCATTGCAGCATCAACCTACGCACCCTTCACAGCTAAAGGCTATGACTACGGTATTAAAGGTTCGTACCTCAATAGTCGCTTAAACTTTACTGTAGGTGGCTACTATGCAAAGCAGTTCAATGTTCTTGTAACAGATACCGTTGAAACACCTCCAGGTTCAGGTCTGTTCACCAACGTAACACTACAAGATGGTGATCAATTAGTACGTGGTTTCGAATTTGATCTAAGCTGGGTTGTTAATGAAAACGTTATTGCGGGTGTAAGTGGTGCAGAAGTTAATTCAAAGTACACCAACTACGGATCTGCTTATCCAGAAGTAATAGGTCGTAGCGTTAACGGTATTACTCCAGAAAACGGAAGCGCATATATCAAATACATCGTCCCTGGTGTTAAGGGTCTTTATTTAAATGCGCTAACGACATATGTATCTTCGACTCCTTCCCAAGTACCAAATACAGGAGATACTACCGCTATCGATAAAACATCGGGCAAAAGTTATTTAACAGGACATACCGATGCCTGGAAAATAAGATACCCTTCCTATGAAACTTGGGTATTTTCAGCCAATTACCGTCTACCTCGTTTGAACCGTGGATGGGATCAACGTTTATCACTAACCTTGAACAACGCATTTAACAAAAACTATGTTAAAACTAACGGGCTTCAAGGTGATGGACGCGGCATTATGCTAAGCTACTCACTTACGCACGGCGGAAGCCATTAATCTGTAATCTTTAATTCAAAGCGCCTCCCCAAAAAGGAGGCGCTTTTTTTATAACTAGATAAATTAAAGAATAAAATTCAATGACTTCATCACCTATTATGTTTATAAACATATGATGAAAGTCTGGATACCCTGTTTACTCCTATTACTAGGAATACCTAGTCTTAAAGCAGACAGAGATATAACAGTGGTGTCAGATCTCTCCTTGCAGGGCAGAAAATTCCCAATCACAGACAAAAATCATCCTCAATACTATCAGCCTCTTATCGGAGGTTTTCATTTCTACGGAGATCCTATACCAGGGCTAAAACCAATCCCAACGATTGCAGTTGTTAAAGCTGTAGCCAGAGAACTAGCTAAGGAAAACTATTTAGTAATGTCTATAAAGCATCCTAAGGCTGACATATTACTCGATATCACCTGGGGTGTAATTACACCAGACAGCGATACAGATAGTGTTAAAAACCAAATTGAAAGATTTAACCTTGTTTTAGGGCATACCATTACTTCCGTAATGCCTACAGAATCGTTTAATCGCTCCCAATACTTAGACGCTGCGTTTGATGAGCGCTATTTTATCGTTTTGACAGCTTATGATGCAGATAAATACACAAAGACAAAAAAACGTGTAGCGCTTTGGCAGACAAAAATGAGTATACCTCTTTCAGGTATTGAATTTACAGATATCATCGATCGATTGGTAGCTAGTGGAGCACCGTATTTTGGTAAAGAAACTGCTAGCCATCCGGCACTTACACCCATCACTCCTCAAGGGAAAGTCGAGGTAGGAAATCCTACCGTTAAACCATAAAGTCATAGCATACTTGCTTTCTGAGCTTTTATAGAGGATATTGATCCCTTGGTTCTTTGAATGGTTAGCACACCAATTCAATCCCATAGTCCATTTAAGCCTTAATAAAGCTTATGTGAATTAGGGGGTGTACCGGATTCGACCCTTGGTTGGAGTGCGCTACTGCCTTATCGAGAGTGGATAGTCTCTCGTAAATCCTCGATCCAAAAAATAATAGGCAACTTCGAAGAAATGCCCCTAGCTGCTTAATGCAACTACGTAAGCTCAGCGACACCTGCTAGCTGAACCTTACGCCGACAGCAGGCATAATGTGTTTAGCCACTCGCGGTTCACACATCGTACCTTCATCCGGGAGTTAGTTGAAAGCTAAGCGCGTATCATGGCGTACTTTCGGCGAAATTAAAGTGATACTATATAAGGTAGACGTGGCGTGCGAAGGTCAGGGGCACGCGGGTTCAACTCCCGCCACCTCCACCACATTTTATAAACTTAATAACTCCAGGTTTTATTATACGGCAGGGATATATTCCCTTGTACGTTAAACACAACAGGTAGCCATACATAAGAACAGTTTACAAAGTTCTTTGTATTATGGCGCTCTGTCATGAGTATCCATTCATTAGAACTACCTGGTCGTTCAATCGCGTAGGTAGGTTGTGTATTATAGGATATATCTGAAGAAGGCCCAGAACATGGAGCCGGTAATTCCTCATAAGGCCCCAGGACTCTTGTAGAACGATAAACATGAGTTGGATTGGGATTCCACCCAGACATATCAGAGGTAATTAAATAATAATAACCATTTTTCTTTATTAAAACTGGAGCTTCTTTTCTTATGCAATTTTCTAAACGTGACCACGTTGTTGTCGGCTTAAGGTAGTCATCAGAAAGTTTCACGACATATAGGCAGCGATTTTCACCATCTTTATGATCATATACAAAATAGGCAGTTCCGTCTTGATCTTTAAATAAGGTACAATCTTTTACAGAAGCTTTTCCCTCTACAGGTCTTACTATTTCTCGAAACGTAAATGGACCTTTAATAGAGCTAGCAGTCGCAACTCCAGCATCTCCTTGTCCCACGTTTTCTCCATGATCACCCGGGAAACCAACATAGTGAAACCAAAGGACAAATTGCTGCGTTTTATCATTAAAAATAATTTTAGGGCGCTCAAAGCGCATTGGCCCATGAAGTGGATTGCCTACCTTATCCGTACAGTTTAATATTAAACCTTCACTATGCCAGTGGTAGAGATCTTTTGAGCTATATAAAGATATGCCAACTGTTGTCGCTGCTCCGTTAGCGCCATGTTTTCCAACAGGTAAAGCCCTAAGAACCATTCCGTACCAGTAATAGGTTCCACTTACATAAATAATACCTCCATCATGCGCGTTGATGATTCGACCTGAATCATCATTCCATGCAACAAATTCATTGATTGCTCCATTATTAAAAGCGCTAACAGACTCTGCTTTTATTGAGAGAAAAGTAATCCAAATGATTGAAAAAGTGATTAAACAAAATCTTACAAGCCTCATGGTTTAAGTTAAATTTATATTAACTGCTGAAGCCGGTAGTAAATAAAGAAAAAATGGGCTACCTTTAGGTAACCCATTTTTCATTTAACACACACTAAATTTAAATACTCATTAGAAGTTAAACACTGTAGTAAAGCGATAGGTAGGTGGAGCGTTAAAATATCCGTTCGTTCCAACCTGGTACCACTCCTGATTATATCCAATATTGGTAGCATTGAATATAAACCGAACTCTTCCCTTAAGAGCTGGTGGTTCATATCCCATATCGAAATTAATCAATGTCTTAGAGTAGAGTGTAGTAAGTGCATAGGTAGGCGCTGTCGTGACAACAACTCCTGATGAATTCGTTGTTGATGATCCGTTGTTGATCGCAACCACTTGTACACTGCCAGAATATGTCATGCCTGGCTGAATCCAAAGTCCCTTTAACATACCGGTTAGGAAATCATATCGTGCACGAATACGACCTAAGTGTTTGGGCAAGTTAAATGGATTGGTGCCAATGTATACGTTGGCATTTACATTAGCGGTGCCTTGCTGAACTGCTAAAATTCCAGGCGTTTGATTATTAGGAGCAACAAAGGCTCCTACCGTAGTAATCTGACCTTGATTGACTGACCAACTAGGGAATAGGCGCAGGCTATCTGTAACTTTCATGTCTAATGACAAGTCCATACCCTCAACTCTCAAGGTTTCAGGAATATAAGCTCCAAATCCTGTCGTATTAACATTGTTAAAAGCCCAAGCTACACTGCTTTCGTAGTTATTTGAAGTGGTGCGATAGCCGTCAGCTAAAAACCAAATTCTATCATGCCAAGCTTCATATTTTAACCCTACTTCAGTATTTTTGTAGATAGGAGCATCAATTGGAGTTCCATTGCCGTCCCTACCTGAGTAAGTAGGACCTGGATCCATAGCTGAGGAACCGTTGGCATATACATTAAGGTCATCCGTAACCATGTAGGAGAGTGAAAATGAAGGAGAAGCTTCTTTCATTGGTTTTGGACGAGTATTAAATGAAGCCGAATCATTGAACTGATTATTACCAGCGTAAGAAATCGTGCTAGCACTAGTCGTGTAATAGGGAGTAGCAGCACCTACAGGAACCAACCTGCCTGCTACTGATGTTCCATTAAGTAAGTGCGCATTAGCTGGAAAAACAGCATAAGGATTAGTGTTAAATCCGTAAAAATCTGGATCTGTTGGTAAAACCTGAGAACCATTAGATCCATAAGGATTAGCTGAAGAACGATAGACCCTACTAGTTCTATCATCTCTGATGTAAAGGAGTCCTATATTTGCAATAAGTTTATTTTTAAACCACTTCGTAATAGAATTTACGTAAATGTTCTTATCAAAGTACTTTGATACAACATAATTAGGATATGGAGTTGCAGGCATTCCTGCGAAACTACTCCAATGATAAACACTCGTGTAATCTAAAGGAGAACGATACCAAGCCAGAGCTTGTTGTTCAGAAATTCTAGGTCCGATACTAACTACGTTACCATTAATATCTGTAGCATTTGTTATTCCGTTAAGGTCCTGTGATAAAGACGAGGAATCACTCGTCATATAACGGATACGACCTTTATCCTGGCTTTGAACGTAAGCTGAGTAGTAAGCACCCGTGACGAAACTAGCATCAACAAAGCTCAATTTCTTATGGTAGTAGAGATTTGAAATCCATGCAGGTTGAACTTCGTAGCCATCACCATAATACTCATTAGGGAAATAACGTACTGCTGCACCATCACTTCTAAGAAGAGCTTTATAGGCAGGATCTGCAGCAACAGCAGCCATACCATTAGCGCCTGTACCATTTGATCCTGTTTGAAGACTAATAGCATATCCTCTACTTTTGCGGTGATACTCTTCGTAATTATATCCCGTATAAAAATATAAATCAGGATTAAATTCTTTAGTAAAAGAAAGCTCGTAAGACCAAGCACGCTGACGTGCAAAGGTATCAGGTCCTGACCATCTAAATGTTCTTAAATTGGGCGATGGTAATATGTAATTTGTAGCACTTGTTAACACACGGTTTGATGGACTTACACCGTAGGCAGCAGAATCATTATTCATACCAAAACCAGAATCAGTAAACGAATGATCTGTGTCTCCATACTGATAAGAGAAACGTAATGTTGTGTCTGCTTTAGGCTTATAAACAATCGTTGGATTAGTAGCTATACGCCTATCATGACCCCACATTTCAGGATTTCCTCCTTCTTGATACGATATAGGTAAAATGTAACTTAATTTACCGTCTTTAGTAATAGGACCCCCAATAGAGAATACTGTACGTTTAAAATCGAAACTTCCTATAGCTTGAGTGAAGGATACTTTTTTAGTCTTCGGAGGCTGAGGACCAGAATAAGCTACAGCACCACCTAAATTACCTTCACCATAAAGTGCACCTGCAGGACCCTCGAGAAGGTCCACACGAGAAATGAAAGCAACGTCTGTAATCAGGATTTCTTTAAAGCCATCTTTGATTACGTTTGATGCGCCTGTTGCAGCTTGGCCACGAATACTCACATTGGGCTGAACAACACCTATAGCGCTAAATGGATTACTTAAACTACTTTCCGTATTAGGAATAACCATAGTTCCAGCAGCATATTGTAAGGCACCATATAAATCAGTTGCACCAACTGACTCCATAAATTCAGGTGTAAAAACTTGGACCTGAACGGGTAATTCTTTAATCGGTGCAGAGTAAGCCGTAATAGCTGATGTATTCGCAGCTCTTTGCGGATCACTTTCTGGTGCTACAGTAAAAGGATCTAATGTGACAATAGAATCCTCTTTATTAACTGGAGTAGAATCTGATGCTAATGATGTATTTTGTTTTTGAACAAGTTGCGCATAAGAGAATGCACACGTACTTAGAGTAAATATAGCAAATACTATACCTTTAGTTCTAATCATAGGTTTGACGGGGTTAGGGTTTGTGAAACAGGACACTTAATACTCTTATAGACCATATTATAACCTAGCAAAAAGTTCAAAAGCCCACTCGAGGTTTACGTAAACATATACGATATAGCACCCCTATTTTTGAACTAAGTATTCGTATAACAAGTAGCACAAAATCATACGGCGGCGTGAAAACTAAATTTCTATACACCATAATTACTCTGATTAGCTGCATATATTGCCATGCTACCCCAAATCCTGAGACACTTCGAAGTCCTCAAAATCAAGTGTTTCAATTTTGTTGCGACGATACATTCGTTTACTCCTCAACGATCAGAGTACACGCAACTACATATTTATGGATACCAGAAAACTGCAAGAAGCTTAAGGGCCTCCTTGTATTATGCCGTAATGTCACAGAACACACCTTAGTTGGAGATTTAAGAATAAGAAATGTATGTGCCCAAAATGACCTAGGAATTCTTTGGTGCGTCCCTTCATTCTTTAGTACAGAAAACAAAGACCCTTCAAAGTCAGTACAGTTTCTACAACATATAATTGATAACTTAGCAGTCCAATCAGGATATACAGAACTCTCTATTATACCTTGGCTTCCTATGGGGGAATCTGGCCATTTACTGATGGTGGATCAATTACTAGATGCTGCACCAAATCGATGCATAGCAGGTATCTATGTCAAAAATGCTCATTACTTCTGTAAAAATCGAACAACTCCAATTCTCGTTGCAGTGGGAACGTCACAAGAATGGGATCAAAATAAAATCGATATACGCGCACGCTGGAAAGATCTAGGGTTTTACGACTCAATTATTAAGGAACATAAAGCAAATCCCTATTGGCCAATTAGTCTTTTAATAGATGGAGGTAGCGGACACTTTGATTGCCCGGACTGGATGATAGAATATTTCGCTGAATATATAGATACTGTATCAAAGTTAAGACTATCATCCGAATCTACTACCCTACGCCCCATTAACTATGAAACTGGTTATGTTACAGGACTACCTTTACCGAAAAAAAATCCAGTAATTGCTCATCAATATAAATCTGATTCGAAAGAAGATAATTTTTTACCTTGGTTTTTCAATAAATCTCTAGCGCAAAAATCATTTACGGCTGCTTCAATAAACTGGAATGCCAAGAGTCAATTACCAGCCTTTGCAGATAATACTGGAAGGCCAATTCCAATGTATTTCAGAGGAATAACTAACCCTATTCCAACATCCTTTGAATCTGACGGTATTACATTTTCAGTACATTCTACTTATTATACCAATATTCCTGAGAACTTTTTACATGCTGGAGAAAAACTAAGTGTACCTGAAGATGAAGCCTTAGCTGAATGGATATGTGGACCTATAGCTCCTTTAGGAAATAATAAGTTTCAAATCGCTCTAGATAGAACATGGACAAATAGTCCTATTTGCATTGCGCTACGCAGTAGAGGATCAAAAACAACAAGAGCTATAGCAGAGCCTGGTTATATTAACCTCTCAATAAATACAGAAGGCAAAGTTCAGCACATAAGTTTTACCCCTTTACCAACTAATGTAGCAGGAAATGAATCGATACCACTGAATGCTAATTCCGACTCAAAAATGCCGGTCTCCTTTTTTGTCGTATCTGGACCAGCAATAATAAAACAAAATAGACTTATTTTTACGGCTATACCTCCTAGAGCTAAGTATCCCATCCGTGTTACGATCAGTGCATGGCAGTGGGGACGAGCTACAGAGCCTAAAGTCCAAACAGCACAAATTGTTACCCAGAGTATCTACATAAACTCGAGCCAAAATAATCCCCTTAATTAAGCGTGATTATTTCTCCCAGTTATCCGTTCTAAATGGAGCAGCCGGTAGTCCTTCTTTATTATACAGATTGCAGCGTGGTGAATTTGCCCAAGCATATCTTACTGCGATAGGAGCCGTTACCAAATCACTATTTAAAATAACACTATCTTGATCAATGACTGCTTTAGCTGGTTTCCAAACATGATCGCTACCAGCAATATAAAAACCAATTAAGTGATCTAAAGGTAATGGTTCTACTCCCCTTGCCCTCCATGGAGCCTGACCTGCAACTAAGCCACTACCTATATTAGTGAAGTGTACTCGGATAGAATTATTAACTATAGTATAGTCATTAAATTTAGGCCCAGTTGCTACTAACGTATTCTCACCATAAACATCACGTCGTGCAAGAAGTGCAAGTCTATGTCCTACATCTAACTTATCAGTTGGATGTACATTATTAGGATCACCTACATCGATAGTAACTGCCATACTAACACGGTTTTGATTTTGTGTCATAGCCTGAGCTTCTCTTAACCACGGCCATCCTTTTACAGCTACGGGTACAGGATCTTCATAGCACGCAGGCAATTGAACATATAAAAACGGCAATTCTGCGCCCCATACATCTCTCCAATTCTTTATCAGTCTTGGAAATAATTTCCGATACTCTAATCCGGCTGCTCCATTAGCCTCACCCTGATACCAGATAAATCCCCGAATAACATAAGGTGCCAGTGGAGCAATCATGCCATTAAAACTTATTGCAGGCACTTGTGGACGTCTCGATGGCGATGGCATACCAGTAGGATCAGGATTTTGAGGTTCTGCCCATGCTGGTTCTGGTTTTTTACCGACCTGCTTTCCAGAGTCTTTATCAGCATTATATGACTTCGTAGCTAAATCGTATGCTGGTTGAACTTCTTTTTTCCATTTTTTGAGAGAAGCCTCGTAATCGGATGCAAGTGTAGGATTTTTTAAGACAAATAAATGCTTATCCATAGCCATATTATAATCCTTAATTGTCTTACTTAATTGAGGAGAAACTTTAAGAGCATCCAAGCTGATCCACGTTTCAATAGGAGTTCCTCCCCAAGCAGCCGAAATAACACCAATAGGACAATTCAACTTTACTCTTAATTCTTTAGCGAAAAAATAAGCTACCGCAGAAAAATTTCTAGCGCTATCAGGCGTGCACTGCTTCCATGCAGCACCAGTAATCGATTCTTTTGGAATTACAGAGGTTATCATTGGAACAACTAGAAATCTTAGCAGTGGGTCAACGGCTTTAGGTAAAACTTCGGCAGAATTATGTGCAGCAAAGAGAGGATAACCCATATTAGACTGTCCACCGGCAAGCCAAACCTCACCTACAACAACATTATGAAATACTTGCTTAGCAGTTTGATTACTAACTATCAAATCAGACGAATTAGCATTCGCATGCATTGGATCCAAATAAACCAGCCAATGACCATTTGAGTTAGTATCTGCTTTATGTAATTGTCCCGCAAATGAAACTACAACTTTGGTACCAGCACTTGCTGTCCCCCACACAGCAACATGTGTCTCTCTTTGTAGAACCATGTTATCCGAGAAAACACCATTAACACTCAAGTTAGCATTAACTTTGCTGAAAATAATTAAAAATAAAACAACGGTGGGGTATATAATTTTAAACTTCATAAATTTAATTGTGATTTGAGGCATTAACATCAACTTGGGAGTCAAAAAGCGGCCCTTGGTCAGATCCTGAATCCAAAAGATGCCAATCACGCTCAGGTAAGACCTTGATATATTCATCGACGTGCAATCCAATTTTTTTAAAAGGGATTTCATCAAATGCAGATTGAATGATTTTCGATGCTAGCAGGTTTTTAGAATTAAAAATTAATCTACGAGAAATTTCCGGAAAATCATTTTGAGTGACATACAAACTACCAAAATGCACGCCAGAAAGATCACTTTCGGGAGCACTCTTTCTGACCCCAACTTTACAATTTATAGCGTAATTATCTAAAATAAATACTTCACTAGGATGTCTCGTATCACGTGTTTCAATTTTTGACAAATGAGGATACTTTTCAACCCATAGCGTATCCTTGAAGGGAACAGATTTAAGGTCAGTTGAAAGTCTTCTATCTTTTAAGGTATACCCACGCGATTTACCACGAGCATCAATGTGTATAGCACGGTCACAATCTATAAATATATTTTTGTCTATTCTTATATCACTACCTCCACCTACAAAAGCTCCAGAGCTAACCCCAATTACAATATTATGTGTGATAGTATCTCCACAGTCTCCATCATCTAAATAAAATCCTTGGGCATTATGTGAGTGATGTACTAGGTTGTATCTTAATATGTTACCCTGACTAGTCCATCCACTGTTTGTATAAAACGCTCCAAGATCACTTGAGTCTAAACCAATACGGTAGATTTCATTATATTCTATTACGTTATTATTGCCAGCGTACCGTATACCAGAATTGGGACAGTCGTGAATACGGTTATTCATGATGTGATTACCTACTACCTCAGCCATCGTCCCTTCACCTGCCCTAATGCCAGCATATGGACCAGCAAGTCCAATATGATGAATATGATTATTAGTTATTTCATGAAGACCTGCAGTTAACGTTGCCCGTTTACCACCAGTAAAATCGATTCCATATCGTCCTATATTGGATATCTCACAGCTAATTATTTTGTGGTTTATACCACCTTCAATTGTAATTCCAGTAAGATCTGTATCTTTAATATTGCATCCAGATATAGTAATTAATTGTCCGTCGATTATTCGAATACCATCACCAAGTGTTTGTTCGATAACTATACCTTGAAAATTGATACACGATGCATGGTTAAACACTACTAATGGGAAAACTTTATTTGCAATCAGTAGATCTTGACTGCCACTTTGAATAGGAGGCCAAAAATAAAGTTTATTACGCTTAAAACTTACAGCCCATTCTCCTGGTTGATCAATTTCTTCTATAAGGTTTAAGGCATACCATTTTTCCACATTTCCTCCTACTCTAGTACCATTGACCATTTTAGAATATTTGGATCCAACCCCACCAGCAGTTGAAGTGCTAAAAGTCATGAGCCGTTTAGCAGTATCGATAGATGATACTCTAAGACCTTCTATTACCCAAGGTACACGCCAAAAGCCACGGAGCCAAAGTCCATCTTCTTTTAAAGATTTCATCCATCGCTCAGGACGATTTCCAATATACATAATGGTTGCACCATGTTTTTGATTAGCACGTAAACTACCACTATCTATAACACGATCAAAGCCAGCATAGCCCTGCTCTAAGTTAGGCCAACGAGATAGATTCATTAATTTACCACCATAATATAGATGCAAAAAGCCAGTTATTGCTGAAAATCTATCAGGGAAAGGTTCGATATTATTAATTCCAATAAGGCTTAAATCTAACTCTCTAACATTTTCTTGTGCTTTAGAATCCAGTCTCAGCCTCACATCATTATCACTAACTTTTTTTAGAAGCGATGTATCTACAGAAAAGGCACCCGAAATTTTAGCCGTACCTTGGTATAATGATCTCCATACTACTGGAACTTGCGAAGTACCTCCATCAAGCTCATTAAAAACAAGAGAATTCGTTATTCGATAAACTCCAGGCAGTAAGAATACAGTAATTTTTTCGTTAGGAAAATTTGACCTAAAGGCACGAACTGCAGACTGCACCTCATACAAAGAAGAAAATGGAGAACCAATAGTTCCATCCCCCTTACCTTCCGAATTTGGTGTAACATAAAAATCTTTTCCAAAAACACAGCTAAATGAAATACACCATACTGCTAGTATAACTATATTGCTTATACGAAATATAGCAGCACTTGGATTCATAAATAGGAGATTAAACGTAAAGATTAATTACAGAAACTATGCCTAAATCAAACACACTAAACGATAATCATCTAATTCATTGCAGACAAAGCCCAACGAAGTGATATTAGGTTTACGTCAACCTTACAATCAACCGCAAATTCACTCAGACCAGTATTAGCTATTCATAATTAAGTAAGTAATCTAGTGCTTACATACTTAATTTTTAACGATACCCCACCAAGTTGTGCTTATGTATTTTCAATTTCCTCATAAGGAATATTTAGATTATAAATCGTTACTTGGTTAACTTAGTTTAGAATAATTTACATGTTCAACATACAGGATTTCGGCGCTGCACCGAATATCGAAGTCTTACAAACACATGCTATACAAGCAGCCATTGATGCCTGCCATAATACAGGAGGGGGAATTGTAACAGTACCACCAGGTAGCTACTATATTAGTACTATTTATTTAAGAAGTAACGTATCCCTGCATTTAGAAAATGACGCAGTACTCATAGGCAGTCATAACCTGACTGATTATCCAGAAATTTCTGACTTATTTATCGATGCCGTAGGACACGTGCGTGGAAAATGTCTTATATACGGCAGAGACTTAATCAACTCATCCATTACTGGAAATGGTACGATTGATGGTAATGGCAGTGCTTTTAAAATAGACGAAAGCAACAGACCTCTTCTGGTACGCTACGTAAACTGTCATAATATTAGCTTAAGTGATATTTATTTAAGAAATTCAGCTGCATGGGTAGTGCATTTATTCCGTAGCGAGAACATACAAATCCACCGAGTCACTATTAATAGCCACGTAAATAGTAACAATGATGGCGTAGATATCGATTCGTGTAAAAATGTACAAATATCCAACTGTTCTATAGATACTAGTGATGATGCTATATGCATTAAATCTACCGATTCAAAGATATGTGAAGATATTATAGTTACTCACTGTAATCTTAAAAGCATTTGGGGAGCATTGAAAATCGGTACAGAAACTTTTGGCGATATAAGAAATATAACTTTTAGTAATATTACTATTCGAGACACCTTTGGCGGAGGATTAAAAATCATAAGCATGGATGGTAGTCGTGTTGAAAATATTATAGTCGATACAATTACCATGAAAAACGTATCTGGCCCAATATTTTTACGTCTAGGATCTCGCTTAAGAACTTACTATAAAAACCTAGTTGCACGTAAGCCTGGTACACTAAAAAACATAACTATCAGTAATATTGATATACACGTTATCGAAGAAGGCTATTTACTTTACGGAAAATACCCCAGAAAAGCTGGTATTATTGCAACCGGAATACCAGGACATCTAATCGATAATTTAAATTTCAATAATTTAAATATCATTTTCCCAGGTGATACTAATTTTAAAATTCCTATTTCGTATAACGTTCCAGAGCAAGAAGCGGAGTACCCAGAATTCCCGATGTTTCATCCCTTGCCATCCTGGGGATTCTTCTTTCGTCACATTAATGAAATAACGCTTCGGCATATAACATTAAAAACAGAAAACACTGACGCACGTCCTCCTATCTTTGTTGATGACGTAAAAAATATTAACATTTCAGATACAACTATAAACAACCTACCAATCGACAATCAAAGCCAATTAGTAATCAATCAATCACCTTTGTCTAAACCCCTTTAAGTATTAAATCGGATTCTTAGTAGCCTTTAATTTAGAT
This sequence comes from Opitutaceae bacterium, assembly GCA_036824825.1. Lineage (GTDB taxonomy): Bacteria > Verrucomicrobiota > Verrucomicrobiia > Opitutales > Opitutaceae > Palsa-1447. Next base: position 506,943 of record DAISZL010000001.1, on the reverse strand, counting down.
AGATATAACAATTATTCATCTCACTTTTATGTTAAATAAATCAATCTTCAGAGCTTTAATACTTGGACTAGCTCTTTTCCAATTACCCAATTTAGCCATTAAAGCGGACACTGTTCAGGAAGGTTCAAGTGAGTCCCTTAATAAACAAGAGCGCCTTGACTGGTTTCGTGACCAAGGCTTTGGACTCTTTATACATTGGAGCGTAGATAGCCAATTAGGTACAGTGATAAGTCACTCTCTGGTAGGTTCATCAGAAGAATATCAAAATAGCTTTTATAACGAATTACCCAAAAGCTTTAATCCTTATAAATTTAATCCTCAAGCATGGGCTGCACTAGCTCATTTAGCAGGATTTCGCTATGTAGTATTTACTGCGAAACACCATTCAGGTTTTTGCATGTGGGATACCCAAACAACAGATTTTAATATTATCAATACACCATTCAAAAAAGACATAACTTCTGATGTAGTATCGGCATTCCGAAAAGAAGGTATTGCTATAGGACTTTATCACTCACCCGATGACTTTTGGTGGTTAAGGCAAAATAAAATAGAAATCCAACGTGGTATACCATCAGTACAACCATCTCAAAATCCAGGCTTACTTAAACACGATCAAAGTCAAATTAAGGAACTCTTAACGCATTACGGAGATATAGATCTAATATTTTTTGATGGGGAAGCTCAGGGATTAAGAGATTTAGCATGGAAACTACAACCTAACATTATTGTAACACGTGGCGCTATACCTACACCTGAACAACACGTACCTGGAGTACCTATCGATGGACCATGGGAATCCTGCGTTACTATGGGAAGAGCATGGCAATATCAGCCCACACTAGAAAACTACAAATCTGCTAAAGAATGCATATCTTTACTTATAGAGACACGCGCTAAGGGTGGTAATTTATTACTTAATATCGGCCCAAAACCTGATGGTGAATTAGCAATACAGCAAGAAGAGAGACTACGTGAAATCGGCTTATGGATGTTTGTAAATCATGAATGCATATATTCTGTAAGACCATGGATTATTACTAACGAAGGGGATATCTGGTTCACTAAATCAAAAGACAAAGATACACTCTACGCCATTGTTGAAAGAAATACCCCATGGCCTGATGGTGAACGGAAAGAATTCATACTTAAGTCCGTTAAAACAACTGCTCAGACAGAGATTTCTATATTAGGACAAAACGATAGAACTTATGAGTATCATCCTGAAATCAATCCTAAAACTAAGTGGAGTGAATTATCAGATGGATTACACATTCAAGCTATGCATGTACAACGTTACGATGATACAAGGCATTGGCCTAATCCAATCGTAATTAAAATTACTCACGTAAAACCTGCATTAACACCACCTAAAATCGATACACTTAAGGCATTTTATAATAGTAAATTAAAAACTACTAAATTTATAGGAAATGTAATTAGTTTAGGAGATGCACTGAAACTACCAGTTACTTTCGAATATCGAGATATATCAGGACTAGATCTAAATGAAAGATCTGGTGACTGGAAATCATTACCAAATGACGTTAGAACAAAGAGTGGAGAATTTACCGGTGAAACTTCTCTACTGATCAGTAATCATACTTATGAGGTGAGATCTAAAGCAATACATCCACTTCTTACAATATTTGGTCGTTCACTAACTGTTAAAATACCTTAATAACAATTCTGCATACTAGATCCCTTAATCAAAAATTATGTGTTTATACGTAAATCGTAATTATTATATTCTATGAGTGTTCGCTCAATTGCTCGAAAACTCGGATTATCAGCGACCGCTGTTTCACTTGCTCTTAAAGACAGTCCACGTGTCTCAAAAGAAGTACGGTTAAAAGTACAAAAAGCAGCGAAAGACACAGGATACGTACCAAATGCACGTCTAGCCGAACTGATGGATGAAGTTAGACGTTCTTCATCTCCATCCTATAAAGCCACCCTAGCAGCTATATCTCTCTACCCCGATGAAGAGCCATGGAATAATCGTCCCTATTTAAAGTCAGTTATGCAAAGCGCTATCGATGTCGCTAAAAGTCATGGCTATAGGCTAGAATATTTTTGGCTAAAAAAACCAGGTATGTCTCCTGCGCGTTTAAGAAATATTTTAGAAACAAGAGGCATTCAAGGCATCTTATGTTTAGGTAGTCTTAACCCAACAGAAGAATTTCCTATTGAACTAAAGCAATTCGCTGTAGTTACTTTTGCAGCTAGCATACCAAGTAGACTTCATCGTGTTATCAGTCATTTCGAAGCAGACGCTAGTCTTCTATTTGAACAGTTACGAGCTAGAGGATATAAAAGACCAGGATTGTCTATTTTAATTCACGGGGATAAGCGAACGAACTATACTTACTCTGCTAGCTATCTGAGCGCACAAGAGAGAATATTTGCACCCTCATATTTACCTATTTTACGAGCTGACGAATGGAATTTAGAACAGTTTGAAAATTGGTTTAAAACACATAGACCTGATGTCATAGTAATGCATCAATCTTCTGATTACATATCGAATGTTGAAGCATGGTTAAGATCACAGCGATTAAATGTACCTCGAGATATAGGAATAGCACTACTAGATAAAAACCCTGACAAACTCCACTATTCTGGAATTAGTCAGGACCATGCTCGTATGGGCACGACAGCAATTGAAATGCTAATTGGCCGTGTTTTATTACATGATCTATCGTCACCTAAATATCCGAAATTTGAATTAGTTCTAGGTGATTGGAATGAGGGGAAAACACTAAAATCAATTAGCCCTAGTCGTAAATACAGTAAGTCCAGTTAAGTCTCTAGGTTTTGATTCTGTAAATATAAGACTGATAAGATATCCCGAAAGCATGCAAGAGCCTATTGCAACTGGAGTATAAAACCCCCAGTGCAGTGATGTGTAATTTTTAACTAATAAAGTTACTATAACGCTTATAATCGCGCCACAAACAGCCCCTACTCCATTGGCTCTTCTAGTAAACATTCCTAATGAATAAACCCCGACCACTCCTCCCCCTAATAGCGCTTGAATTTGATTCCAGGTTGCAAGCATGGATTTGAAACTTTGAGCTGCCAGAATAAGAGCCATACCAGTAGCAATAATACCTGCTAAGTAACAAGCCGTTCTAAGTACATGAAGTCTTTCAGCATCATCAGCTAGAGGCTTTATCTTTTTGTAAAAGTCCTCAGTAAAAATAGTCGCTACGCTATTCATACTACCTGCTACTGTTGCCATGGCTGATGCAAAAATTGCTGCTATTATCATACCTGCAACGCCTACAGGCATAGCTTGAACTGCAAACAGTGGAACTATCTGATCGTTTTGTGCACCAGCATCAAACTGATTGGGATGAGTATGAAAATAGGCAAATATTACCACCCCCATCACGTTTACTATCACAGAGATCAAAAGTGCACATACGGCCATCATTGCCGATACGCGACGTACTTCATTAAGTGGAGTTGAAAACACACGCTGTATTATCGGCTGATCACCTGCGTGTTGGAGCGTACCCTCCATAAGTGTTTTCATAAATAAAAGCCAAAATGCAGGTACCGCCAAATCCCAAGTTACTAGTGCAAGATCAAATTTATGATATGTTTTACCAATTTGTATAAATTCACCAACGCCACCTGGAATAGCTCTAATCGCGAAAATTATCATAGTTAGTGGCGCTAGAACTTTAAGCACCCCTTGGAAAACTTCCGTCCATATAACAGCCTTAAATCCACCTATAGCAGTGTAGACCGTGGTTAAGGCCCCCATAATTAATACACTCTTAAAAACACTAATTCCTGTTGTTGCAGAAATAGCTAGTGAAGGTAAAACAAGCACTACACTAGCCTTCCCAAATATCTGAAAGAGTATTTGTTGAAAACTTGCTATTAAGCGTAGTGGTTTATTAAAGCGCCGCTCTAAGTATTCGTAAGTGGATGTGATCTCTAACTTCCTTAACAATGGATATATAAATCTAGAATTTATAAAATAACCCAGAATGAACATGACTGAAGGCAACATCCATACCAAGTTTGTTGAAAATGCCATAGCTGGTATAGCCATGAAACTTATAGCGCTAGCTCCCGTAGCAAACATACTTATACCCGCAGCCCACCAAGCTACTTTTCTATTTCCGAGAGAAAAATCAGCGCTTGTTTCTTGTTTTCGCGAAAAATGCAGTCCGATTAATGCCATGCATGCAAAATATGCAGCTATAACTATATAATCTATCCATGCTAAATTACGCACAGTTCTCATAGGACTCACATGGCTTATATTTTTTAATCCTATTCCACCTAATACAAAGTAACCTCCTGAGAAGTCCTGAACAATTCGTTCGTCAACATTTTGTACAAGGGTATGTGTATCAACCCAACTATCAGTTACCGTATTATAAAGACATAAAGATTGTTGCTTATAATTTCCCAAACTCAAGGGATCATTTACTGATTGGGTAACATCATAACCTAGAACTAATATTTGCGATTGACCGCTTGGAGCTGCGGATCCAGCAGCCATATAATTAGGTGCATTCGTACGACATTGCCATCCGCGTTGTGTCGTACTTTCAAGAGGCGTTGATCTATACACCCAGTTTTCATTTAACGCTCTAAAATAGTGCGTCCCTTGAGAAGCCGTTTTAATTTCACGCCCTCCAATCACATGCAAAACATCATATTGAGCTACAACGATAGGCAGAAAACGTCCAACTCCAGGTAAAGGCTCTAGCTCGTTCCATTGGGAATCTACACGGCTGAGGTCTAATGCCCATAGTGTATTTTCAGCAAGGTTAGTATCTAATGACTTTAATCCGCAAACAACGTATAAAGTATTACCTATTACAGCTGCCCCACAACCAACGACAGGATGCGGCAAAGAGACTAAATTACTTAATTCAAACTTAGCTCCATTCCAATGCATGCGAGTTACATCTGAAGAAACCAATCCAGTGCTATCAAGACCCCCAAGGAGAATTATATCATTACCCCATTGAGCCGTTGCACCCCAAGAACGTGCTTTAGGCCATACAATACTCTCCCATATAGGCTTATCGGCTTTGTCTACTCTAAGTACATCAATACTGTTAACTACAGTGTGATTTTTGATATCATACCCACCTGCATTAATAATCAGATTGGGATATGATGCGCAAAATAAGCCTACACGTTCACGGTTAATTTCAGCCAATTGAGTTGGCTGAATATCAATCATCGAAATATCTTTAGCGTGACCTTCTAAAAACGAACCCAGTAAGCAAAAACCAAAAACTACTAACTTAAATTCTTTAGCCAGTTTAAAGTAACTTAGCAATTCACGGATAAATCTCATAAATAAGAGATTTTAAACCTGCCTCTCATTAAATATTAATGAGAGGACTGAGTTAAGTTAACTTTAGTAGATTTTACATTACTAAACTTTGGCCAATTGAAGGCATAGTAAGCAGTAAAGACGAAACAGGCAGCAGGAACAATAAAACCACGAGATATATCTGTTTTATCTGCTATGTAACCCATGAGTTTAGGCAGGATCGCACCACCCATAATAGCCATAACAATATAAGAAGAAGCCTTCTTTGCACGACTACCTAAACCATAAATTGCTAAGGCAAAAATGGTAGGAAACATTATCGACATAAAGAAATAGCTAAGAAATACAGCACAAAACGAAATCCAACCTAGTTTCATAACAACTAAGACACTCATCGCGATATTCAAGAGACTGTAATAGCCCAACACCTTATGTGCATCAATTTTTCTAAGAATTGCAGCACCAGAAAAACGACCGACAAGAAAAAATATGAAACCAAAGGATGCTAAATTAGCAGCACCTTGATCACTAATTGAATAAATTCCTAATTTAGATACATCAAACCAACTATTCAAGAAACTGAATTGTAAAGTTTTAGGCACAGCAGGTACCTGTGACGTCATGTAGTTAATAAAGAAACTAAATATTCCCGCTTGAGCCGCTACGTAAAAGAACTGAGCAAATACCCCATAAGCAAAATGCTTATTCTTCCAAACAGAAATAGACGAATTATCATCAGACTCTGTAGACTGATATTCATCTTTAAGCTTTATATCAGGTATATCTACAAAGAAAAATACAATGGCTAAGATAATTACTACTATAGCTACACCAGTGTAGGGCAACCAGAGAGTCTGACTACCAATCGAATGGCCACTGCTATCCTTGGAGTAAAAAAACATACCACCAGCTATTGGCCCAAATATCCAACCAATACCATTAAATGACTGCGCAAGATTAATGCGAGTAGCTCCATAGTTAGGATCCCCTAGTACGGTTGTATATGGATTAGCTATAGTCTCAAGAAACGTCAGGCCAGATGCGATGACACATACGCCTAGCAAAAAAGCCCAAAACGATGCTATATGCGTAGCAGGTATAAACCAAAAACCACCTATAGCTACGAGCAGTAGGCCAGCAATAATTCCACCTTTGTATCCTAATCGTGTAGCAAGTGTGCCAGCAGGTAACGCCATTAAGAAATAACCTAAATAATGAGCAAACTGAACCCATGCAGATTGAGCTAAACTTAAATGTAGTTCTTGTTGAAAGTGCTTATCCATCACATCGATCATTCCATTGCAGAATCCCCATAATAAAAATAGCGATGCAATTAGAAAAAAGGTGAATGCGTGATTCTTACCATCTGATGTTGTGAATATACTTTTATTTCTCATGAGTGGGGTATCGGGGTTAATATAAAATTAAATTAATACGTTAATGTATGGATACAGTTTAAAGCATACTAATTATGTATATAGTAGACTAAGTTAGCTCAGACTAAAGACAATAGATAACATCTAAATACATTGTTCCTTGTATTTAGATAATTAAATAAAAACGAATAAGTTTTATATTGTAATTTACTATTAATTTGGGGTATCAGGAAACAGTTCTTATTACTGTGCTGTTTAATATTATCACATGGAGTACTTGTTACACATGGATAGAATTGGATTAATGATGGATATAATATACACTTAATAGGATGTCCTTACTCATACATAATCCAACCCCAAAGACCGATGGTCTGATTGCAACTAGTGATGTTGAAGGTGATTATTATTTCCTAGAATTACGCCCTAAATCTAAGGACTCACTCTTTGTAGCGTTTGGCGGGAAAGAACTTTGTTCTGCTAATTATAATATTAACAGGAAAACCTTTCCTTACATCACAATGGAATACGTAGAAAAAGGAAATGGATACGTACGCTACGGAAACGATGATCCAATACCTCTTTTACCAGGTACCCTCTTTACCTATGGTCCAGACCAAGAGATAAGTATAAGCGGTTCAGGTAATAGCACCCAGAGACTAGTTAAACATTTTGTTTGTTTCGGAGGAAAACGCACCAAGGAAATGATGCGAAAATTTGTACCTATTTTTGGCATCAGTCGAAATGTAGGACTACAAGCCGAGATAGTTGATTCATTCAACCTAATTAGAAGAGAAGGCAAGCACCACACGCCTAACACTAAGACAATTTGCAATCACTTGATGCATTACTTACTTAGCAAAATAAGTGAATCCGCAATGAGACCCAATCGCTTGCGTGATTTATCACGTGAGAAGTATTTACAATGTAAAGCCATGATAGATGAGAATCTTTCATCTATGAACAACCTTCAATCGGTAGCTAGCCAACTTAACATCGAGGTATCTGGGCTATGTAGGATATTCAAAAGATATCACGGAATTAGTCCCTATCAGTACATTTTAAGACAAAAAATGTCAGCCGCTGCTCAAGAATTACTACACTCAGGTAAACTCATAAAAGAAGTGGCATCTAACATGGGATACTCAGACCCATACCACTTCTCACGTTTATTTAAATCAATACACGGCATCTCACCCGCCAATTTTATAAATACGTATAAAAATCAGAACTAATTAAACTGAATTAACCATCATTAAAAATCTACCCATCATGCCATCCAAAAATATTGTACAACTAATCGCCAACGGTGATTTACGCCTTTCTGCTAATGTGAAATGCTGGCCAGCACAAGAAGCTATGGAAAAAAAGCTTTGCGCCATCATTAAGCGCTTAGGCTATAAAGTAGTGAGGGCTCATCACTATGATAAGAAATTGAGCCATGGTTTTATTGGCTCTCAAAAACAAGGAATGGAAGTATTTTCGCATATTGATCAAGATCAACCAATCATCGTGGCCGAGTCAGTGTGGCAATACTCCCATCATATACTACACGGTTTAATTAGTCACCGCGGCCCAATACTCACCGTTGCAAATTGGTCAGGTACTTGGCCAGGACTTGTAGGCATGTTAAATCTAAACGGTTCTCTAACAAAAGCTGGAGTTAAGTACTCTACACTGTGGAGCGATAATTTTGACGATACTTACTTTTTAAAAGGTTTAAGCACTTGGTTAAACAAGGGAGAATTTAAACACAAAACAGAGCACGTAAGAGCTATTTCAACTGTCAAGATACCTAAAAAAGCATCCGTAGTTGCTCAAAAATTAGCATCAGATCTTGTTAGGAATAAATCCATAATGGGTATTTTTGATGAAGGGTGTATGGGTATGTATAACGCTATAATCCCTGATGAACTACTCTTTCAAACAGGTGTATATAAAGAACGACTCTCACAATCCGCTCTTTATTTCGAAACTACTCAAGTGACAGATAAAGAAGCTAACGATGTTTACAAATGGTACGTCAAAAAAGGACTAAAATTCCACTTCGGAAAGAGTGAAGTAAACGATCTAACTAAACGTCAGGTGCTATTACAATGTAAGACATATATAGCTGCATGTCGTATTGCTGAAGAATTTGGATGTGAAAGTATTGGTATACAATATCAACAAGGATTAAAAGATCTGCTACCAGCATCAGATCTTGTTGAAGGCACACTTAATTCTACTGATAGACCTCCAGTAAAAACAAAAACTGGTCAAGTCATACGCCCAGGAAAACCTATCGTTCATTTTAATGAAGTCGATGAATGTTCAGGCTTAGATGGTATTCTAACAAATCGCGTACATACTGCACTTAAACAGCCTGTTGCGACAACACTTCATGATTTAAGATGGGGTGACTGGGATAAATCAGGAACTACCAATGAATACGTGTGGGTCTTTTTAATTTCAGGAAGTGCTCCAGCCGATCACCACATTGGAGGTTGGGCTGGCTCAGAATCCTTGAGACAACCTTCCATGTATTTTAGATTAGGTGGCGGCACATTAAGAGGTATAGCTAAACCAGGCGAAATAGTCTGGAGCCGTGTATTCATCGAAAACAACAAGCTCAAAATGGATTTAGGAAGGGCGAAAGTAATTAGCTTACCAGAAAAAGAAACAGATAGACGTTGGAATGAAACGACGCCCCAGTGGCCAATAATGCACGCAGTAACCTACGGAACTACTCGTGACCAAATGATGGCACGTCATAAAGCTAACCATATTCAGGTAGCTTATGCTAACTCATCAGAGGAAGCCGATCTGGCACTCTATACTAAAGCTGCTTTAGCTAAAGAACTCGGCATAGAAGTACATCTTTGTGGAACAAAAAGTAACGGGGAAAAGCTATAAGACTCAAAAAAGCGCATTCACAATGCGCTTATAGGTTTTTGTATATCGTTTAAGGTACGGTATAGCAAAATTACAGTATTACTTAAGCAATTAATGCGCAGAGCAAAGCGCTTAAGTGTGCGAGAATCATGGACTGTCATCTTTAGGTTAAGAACTAAAGATGACAAATCACCACAAATAATATTACTTGCTTTAAATGCGCACCTTAACGTTTTGGAATTCCGTAAAATCAAAAGCTTCATCTCTTGAGAGCATTGCTGCTCTCATAAGGAGTAATCAAAATATATTCATACACGGTGCAGCGGCTACACCTACTCCACTGATTGAAGCACTAACCAGTAGAAACGACCTCGAGAATGTTAAACTCTACCACTTGCATACGGCAGGACCCGCTCCTTTCGTAGATAAGGATAAAGAAAAGCAATTTCGCTCGATTTCATTTTTTGTAGGAGCTCCAGTAAGAAAAGCAATTGAAGAAGGCAGGGCTGACTTTATTCCAATATTTCTTTCAGATATTCCTAATCTTTTTTTATCAGGCACGATAAAGTTAGATTTTGCTTTTCTACAGTTATCACCTCCTGACAATAACGGTTTCTGCTCTCTAGGGACATCGACTGACGCCGCTAAAGCGGCGGCGGAAAAAGCTCATTTTATCATTGCTGAAATCAATGAACAAATGCCACGTACCCATGGAAATAATGTTGTTCCATTCAGTCAGGTACATGCATTTATAAGCACGAACCGTCCCCTACATGAACACAAAAGCGAACCAGAGACTGATATAGAAGGTAAAATCGGTGCCGTTGTAGCAGATATCATCGAAGATGGCTCCACGCTTCAAATGGGTATAGGTGCGATTCCTGACGCAGTGCTAGCAAGATTGATGCATAAGCAAGATTTAGGAATACACACTGAAATGTTCTCTGACCGAGTCGTAGATCTAGTAAAGGCAGGAGCCATTACAAACCGCCTAAAAACAGTTGGCAAAGGTCGAATTGTAACAAGTTTTGTTAATGGATCTAAGCGACTTTTCGATTTCGTAAATGATAATACTTCGGTAGCTTTTTATCCCTGTGATTGGACTAATGATACGTCTATCATTCGACAAAACCCTAAAGTCGTTGCAATTAATTCAGCTGTGCAAATCGACCTTACTGGACAGGTATGCGCAGATTCAATAGGTCATAGGATTTATTCCGGAATCGGAGGACAAATGGACTTTATTCGCGGAGCTGCGCTCTCAGAAGGCGGTAAACCAATTATTGCGTTTCCGTCTACTGCCATGGGCGGAAAAGTTTCACGTATCGTGCAACAGCTCTCTCCTGGAGCTGGCGTAGTTACAACACGGGGCCATATCCACTGGGTTGCTACAGAATATGGTATTGTCAATTTGCACGGCAAGACACTCAAAGAACGTGCTGATGCATTAATATCTATTGCTCATCCAGATTTCAGGACAGACTTAAGGAAAGAATTAGCAGCATTAAGGCACTTCACTCTAGCCAACTAGTTTCAGTCTGATATTAGATAGGGATAGTTGATATGAAACTAACCCATCTATTAATTGCTAGCGCGTTTATCTTTACAGCCTCTAGTCAATTAAAGGCTGACCAAGGCGATATCAGCCCAGCAAGACCTGTAATACCATCTGCGCGATTTAGCCTAAAAGACTTTGGTGCGACAGCAGATGGAACCACGATGAACACGGAAGCGTTTAATCGTGCATTACGTGCTGTTACAAAATCTGGCGGTGGAACTCTTATCGTTCCCGAGGGAGATTATCTTACAGGACCTATAGAACTACCAAGTTCTATAGATTTACATTTAGAAAAAGGTGCCAAAATACACTTTTCAACCAATCCAAGGGATTACTCTAGTTCTCACACTAGAAAGCCAGTACAGCTTGCCGTTAATTTTGTTCACGATGTTGTTATTTCTGGGTCTGGAGAAATTGATGGCAACGGTCAGATATGGTGGCCTGCTGCTAATGCGATGAGAGATCCTAAAACAGGAAAACAGTACAACGGTACTACGCTACGACCTTCCTTAATGACAGTAACTAGATCGTATAGAATTAAAATTGAAGGAGTTACTCTGACCCGTTCACCAGGTCTTAATCTTGGAATATCGGAATCTACTGACGTTACAATAGATAGAGTAACTATTTTAAACCCTGCGACCTCACCAAACACCGATGGTATAGACCCCAAAGGAGCACAACGTGTGCTTATCAGTAATTGCTACATAGACACAGGTGATGACTGCATTGCAGCAGGTGGCAGTAAAGGTATGCTAGAGAAAGATATTCTCGTAACCGATTGCACGTTTATCCATGGACACGGATGCTCTATAGGAAGTGGAACCGCAGGAGGTGTTGAAAACTTCAAAGTTAGGCGCTGCAGCTTTAATGGAACAGAAACAGGAGTTCGACTAAAGTCCTCACGCGGCAGAGGCGGACTAACTGACAATGTAATTTATGAAGACTTAACGATGGATCACGTGGGACGAGCCATATCGATTAACAGTCACTACGAAGGTACTACTGTAGATTTATCAGGTATAGGTGAAGTGGCTGCCGAACCAGTTACAAAACTAACCCCGATCTGGAATCACGTAATAATAAGAAATATTCGATCCATAAATGGAACGCGCGATGGAGGACTAATTCTCGGCCTACCTGAAATGCCTATTCAAAATATACACTTAGATAACATTGAATTAGAGGCACCTGAAGGCATGCAGATTGCATACACGAAGGATATCTCACTCAAAAATGTTGTGATTAAAGCTGCCCACGGAAAATCTTTAAACATAGCTCCTACCGTAGAAAACTTTTCTCAAAAATAGAAAATTAATGCTTAAATACGATATTCTTTACCGATCGCTCAGATAAGGGGGCTTTTTCAGGGGTATGGACAATCACATTTTTGAATGTGATATCTTCTGCACATACCAAATGAATGCCACGCTTTGCAGTAATATCTGCATTCTCAATAAGTACGTTATGAACGGGATGATTCGGAAGACCTGTAACTAAAACGGCAGCTGCAGCGCCTAAGCAATAGACATCTTTAATTATAAAATCCCTAAATTCGGGAATTTTATCTCTATCTACCTCTTTAACTGGATTAGAAGAATCGTCATAGTAAGTATCAAAACCAATAGCCTCCTGTGTGATGTCTTTCATATAGATATGATCGACATAAATATGCTCCACTAATCCCCCACGTCCTAGTGCGCTTTTGATACGTATGCCTTTATCCGTGCCTATAAAGTCACACTGAGTAGCCCATACATTCGACATACCTCCATCCGTATTACTACCGACGACAAAACCGCCATGTCCGTGATATACGGTGCATTCAGCAATAATGATATTATGAGCTGCTGATTTCATACAGATACCATCATCGCCTGCACTTACCGTGCACCGATAAAGTACCGCATCCTCACAGCTAGAGATATCCATTCCGTCCCCATTCTGTGCCCACCACTCGTTGAATATATTAACATGTCGAGCGATCAAATTTTTACAGTGAGATGGATCAAAGGCGAAATTAGGTGAATTTCTAATCGTAACATCTTCGATTAAAACGTTTTTACAGTCATTTAGTGTAAATAATATTGGCCTAAAAGCATCACGCGCACTCACAACATCCTCCTCGGTTAGATGCTTCTTAACTTTAGCCATTTTTGCGACCATACTTAATCCATCACGAGCTGCTTTAGTTGGCCAAGCAATAGACTCATCTTCGTTTGTAACACCACCATTAGCTAAGATTGCCTTCCACTGGGCTTCAGTTGCTTTGCCTCGTTTTAAAGGGCGCCACGTTTCACCTGCTCCATCAAATATACCCTCTCCTGTTACAGCGACATTTGTAAGTCCTGATCCCGAAAGTGGTGACTGGACTCCAAAACCACGAGATCCTCGTTTAATAATAGGATAAGCCGTATGATCAGAGGTAAACTGGATAAAAGCACCACGCTCTGTGTGCAAATCCACATTACTTCTTAAAACGATTGGTCCAGTTAGCCATATTCCCGCTGGTACAATAACATGTCCACCACCCGCCTTTGCACATGCCTCAATCGCGGCCTCAAAAGCAGCTGTGTTTAAGCTATGTCCATCGCCTTTAGCACCATAATCCTTAATTGAAAAATTAGTGTCAGGAAAAACAGGCGCCTCAATTTTTCCCATCTTAAAGGGAGCTTTTAGAACATAGTCCTCAAGTGAGGCTGCATATCCAGTAATTGAAATGAGTATAGACGCAGATAACGCGACGATTTTATTTAATTGATTCATAGGGGTAAGCTAACTTCACCCAAAATGAACTTTTACCATATCCTTTTACAATTAAATAAAACAGATACTACCCAAGAAACCTTCCCTATGGAGTAATTTCGTCAGACTTAGTCATTACTGCATATCAAGCAACTGAACCTGCGGACTTAAGTAGTCTTCCTTAACTGGTTCATTTTTCATTAAATCCGTACTTAAATACTTTTTGTTATCGTCACATAGAATCGTAGCAACAACCGCATCAGTTCCTAGTTGTTCATTGAGTTTAAGAGCCGCCAGGATGTTAGCCCCAGATGAAATACCAACACCAAGACCCAAATCTCGCGACAATTTTTGTGCCATAAGAATAGCGTCTCCATCAGGTATAGCACAAATTGGATCTAGAGATTTTAAATCTAACAAATCCGGAATAAATTCATCAGAGATTCCCTGGATACGATGTTTACCAACTTTATAACCAGTAGATAAAGTTGGGGATTCTGCAGGTTCAACTGGAATAATATTTATTTTAGAGTCTAGTGATTTAAAATATTTACCTACCCCCATGACTGTTCCACCAGTACCTACACCAGCTACAAACCCATTTAGCGACTTACTGTAGCCCTTCATAAGCTGGCGATGAATTTCAGGGCCAGTTGTTAAGTAATGAGCTTCAGAATTAAGTTTATTGGAAAACTGCCGAGGCAAAAATACATATGGATGTGATTTTGCATAGTCTTCACAGTGACTTATACTTCCTAAAAAACCTCCCTGTTCTGGTGATATGCTTATTACATTAGCTCCATAACCCTGAATCATAGCTACACGCTCACGACTCATCCAATTCGGCATAAAAATGTTTACGTTATGCCCTAGTAGTCTGCCTAAAGCTGAAAATGCTATTCCCGTATTTCCACTCGTAGCTTCAGCTATTTCATAATGCGGCTGGATTAGGCCTGCTCTGAATGAACTCTTAAGTATATGTAAGGCAATCCTATCCTTTATACTCCCAGTATAATTATAATACTCGGCTTTAGCATAGATAGTATAAGTACGAGCCTTATAACTTAGGGTAATAGCTACTAATGGGGTATTTCCAATTAAACCCTTTAGCGTTTCAAATTTTTTTGAGTATATAGCTAAATCAGATCGAGTTTCGCCAGGTTTCATTGCTTGGATAAAATTAATGGAATGACTGGCAAAGTTGTAATTTGAAAGTCTTTTTTATGCTACATAAGGAGTAGCTTTTGTGAAAACAATAATTCCTTCTTAAGTAACTATTATAGTTAAAGCCACATCTACATAAGATTTAAAAATAAACCCCTAGTAGCATTAACTACTAAGGGTTCACGTTTGTTAAACTATCAGACTAAAATCAGAGTGGTAATTTAAACGATAGCTGAAAAGTACGTCCAAAGACATACTCACTGTGTAAAGCAGGATCATACGAATAGATCGTATCAGAGAATGGAGGAGCTTTATCGAGTAAGTTACTTATACCGAAATTGACTTGGAGATTCTTAGCATAGCCACGCCATACACCGTTTTTGAAGCGGTAGCCAACAGTCGTATCAATTTTATAAACAGCTGGTGTAGCTTGATTCCAAGCAAGATAATTTACGTCAGCCAAGTTTGTATTAAAGCCACTCAGGTAGCTGTACAACAAGGAAGCTTTCCAGGATCCACTCGTCCAGAATAGACCGCTGTTAATCTTCCACTTAGGACCACCGTAAGTATCACCAATATCGTTAATAAGGGCTTGGCCAGGAGTTAGTGCACGTATCGCTTTGAGCGTGTGTGATGAATCAGCGGTTAACTTCCAATTACCAAAACGCTTCCATGGAAATTCATACTCTGCTCCATAGTCGACACTGTCGTTTCTGAGTGTTCCGAAATTTTCCATATAATTTGCTACACTAATCAAGGCACCTGGTTGACCAGCTGCAGTGTCAGCTGCTGTAGGTGCAGCACGCACAATAGCGTTTGGAAATAATGTAGGGTTAGCTAGTACAATTGCTGATGTAATTGTCTGAATGGCATTCTTCTGCGTAGTGCTATACCAATTTACATTTAAACTGAGACCTTTTACGAATTTAGGATTATAAACTAATCCAATAAATTTGGTCTTTGAAGTTTCAGCTTTAAGGTCTGGGTTTGGTCCACGGATTTGATTGTAAGGTGATACAACATTACCACGTGCAGGATCAGCTCCTGATGTAGCTATTACTTGCGTTACAGCACGATTTTCAGTTGGGGATGGTGGTCTCCAACCATCAGAAATACTACCTCTAAATAGGATCGAATCTACAGGTGCCCATGTAAAACCATACTTTGGCACTGTTTTACTGCCGACGTGTAAATTTTGATACTCATAGCGTTCTGCTGTATTAAAATCTAGGCGATTAAAAAGAGGAATGTTATTCGATTTACCTAAAATCGGAACACTCAATTCAGCATAAAGAGCATCAATACGCTGTAATGTCTGATATACCGTTGTAGTAGAAACAGGAGTAGCTGCTGCACTCACTGCAACTGATGTAAATAGATCGTAATCTAACTCCATAGTGCCACCAAAAGCCATTTTTACTGCACCAGCTGGCAAATTGAACAATTCACCATTAGCAGAGAAGCTACCCTGCTTAATACTCGAGCTAGATTGGATATATGGATATATTGCAAAACTTTCAGATATTGCTGCAAAACTTGGTGCTCCAGGTGCGTAAGCATCAATAAATGGATTAAAGGTACCGTTAGCTAAATCAGCTGTTAACATACCTGTATTAAAATTACGGTTCATCTGATTGATAACTTGTCTATCCCAGCGAAGACTTCCATCCCACTGCCAAGTTGAACCTACCTTACCTTTAATTCCTGCTGTAGCATTTGTATCAACAGAATGCGTACGTTGGGTCAAAGGTCCAAACGTTGGGAACGCCATACCAATTTGTACACTCTGATTGAATGGATTATAAGCTGCAGGCACTGCATACAGCGTACTTGGAGCAACATACTGCAACATGGTTGTTGCGATGCCACGGTTATCAGTAGCACCTACTGATGCATACATTTGAATATCATGCCAAAGCGTATAGTTGAAATTACTGATAAAACCATGACGTGATGACCATGGCACCATTTCAACATATGGAGCTTCGTTAAAAATATTCTGTCCCTGACCACTCAGTGTAGTCTGACCTGGAGCGATTGTTGTTTTAGGAATAAATTGGCTAACAGTTGGTGTTGAAGCATAGCCAGAAGGTGTAACAGCGTAGGAAACACCAGGTAATGCTGTGAAACCACCGGAAGCATATACTGTAGCTGGGTAACCATACTGTAGACGTAGATCATAACCATAAATAGGTGCACCTGTAGTTGGGTTATAACCTTTGATGATCGATGAGTGATTCAAATTACTGGAGAAATCACGCTGCGAAGCCATGAGCTTATCTCTTTCGTAGTAATTTACAGCAACGGTGCCGCTAAACTTTCCTTTTAAAGCAGAAAATCCAACAACTAATGTAGATTGACGTTCATTTGCACCACCGTGTTCTGTGTTTTTAACACTTCCGCTCAGTTCGGCACCTGACCAGTTTTTCTTAAGCACGATGTTTATAACACCAGCAACAGCATCAGAGCCATAGATAGCTGATGCACCGTCTGTAATGATTTCAACGTGATCAATCAAACCAAGTGGTATTAAATTAATATCAACAAATCCTTGGCCAGAAGCTGTATCACGATTACCGCTAGGCGACTGAGCCATACGCTGACCATCAACCAAAACTAATGTTGATGCAGCACCAAGGCTTCTTAGACCAACACCTGAAACGCCTGTTTGACCAGGAGCAACTGCTGTAGGACTAGATCCTGGAGCTGGAGCAAGTGGAATAGTGGTTTCACTACGTTGACCGAAAGTTAAATTAAGATCATTTGGAGCACTATTACGACCAACGCTTATGCCACCATACGTTTGCGGTACTGTTGCTAAAAAGTCTGAAAGCGTTAAAGCACCACTTGATTCAATCATCTCAGAACTATAAGTCGAAATAGGTGAAGGTCCTTGAACATCGGTTTGGCTAATACGAGTTCCAAGAACTTCATATTGCTTAAGTCTTACAGCCTTTTGTTCCTTAGCAGGAGTGTTTTCGACAGGAATCTGAGTAGAATTTTCGCTTACTTTGTCTGACTGAAGAGCAGAGCGAATAGCAAAAGCGCCTGTCTTCTCATCAACAACGACACTCAGACCGGTGCCTGATAATAAACGTGCAATAGCTTCTTGAGCTGTGAAGTCGCCTTTTACTTCGTGGGTTGTAACACCGCGAACTACCTCCGCAGCGAACAGTGTTTCTCTTCCTGACATTTCAGAGAACTGTTTAAGTACAGTAGCAGCATCTCCGCTAGGAAGATTATAAGCCTTAATTGCAGCATCAGAGGCATACAAGGAGCTGATTAATACTGCCAGTAAGCAGATAGTACCGCCTAAGCGGGATAGTTTACTCATAGTGTGTAGGTTTGTTTGATATAAGACCTTGAAAACAGGTCCTATAAGTAAGACGAACCTGAGCAAATAAGACGTAATATTTTTACGTAATTATAACCAACACTATCTAAGACCACACTGCTGCTCTAATAATCATTTTAAATATCTATCATTCAACGACTTAAACTAACCCTATCCTTCTGGGACATATCCGATTTGATGCCTAATGTTGTATTCAACAAACGGACAAATCCCTCAACATTATCCGAGCGAAACGTCCCACCAATCTTAATGGTATTAATAGACGGATCTGCGATCACGATTTGTCTATGTATATTTAGACGATTAAATTCAGCTACAGCATCAGCTAAAGTTGTTTCATGAAAGTTCAGTCTCGGTGCCTGCCAGTCCAATTGCCTATTGACCTCGTCTTGAGTCAACGGAGTAACAACAGGACGGGATACAGAAGTTAAATTTGCTAGTTGCACGACCGCTTTCTCACCGGCTGCTAACATAGGCACTAATATTTTATTATCTGTATTTAAATGTGATTGCGAGAGCACCTTAACTTTACCTTCCGTCACCAAAACCTCAACCGCACTATCATCCAGTTTAACATTAAACGCAGTTCCTACAGCTCTTACCTGAATACCAGCAACTTCTACATAAAAAGGTCTAGCCTGATCTTTGGATACATTAAATTGAGCCTCCCCGCCTGTCAGACGAACTCGTCTCTCTTGTGGCGTATAATTAACAATCACATTACTGCCATCTTTTAACTGAACGCGAGAACCGTCAGATAAAATCATCTCCTGATTCAATTTAAGATAACTCTTATTGGCTTCTAAAAGTTGGTCACTAGATTGATTGGATTCAAAAACAAAAAACCCAATAACTAATAAAGCCGCAGCAGCGATTAAACCAAATGAGATAAGTAACCCTTTGCGTTTTTGCTTTGGCTTAAATAAATCAGCATTAGGCGATGAACTCTGACCAGGTTGCCAGTTATAGAGTTGCATCATACGCTCTAACACAGCTGCTTGTTGCCTCATAGCCGAAGCATGATGTAAATCAGCGCGCAACCACTGCAAATATAAATCCTGCTCTTCAGGGGTTAATCCTCGATCTCTTTTTGCAAGCCACAATGCAGCCTCCTCATTGATGCGTTGTGCCGTTTTATCTGAAAAAGAATCGTTGGAGTGCATGAGATTACTCGTTCTTTAACGTCTTTTAGCAAAATACTGCGCACACAAACGTGTACCCTGGGCCATTGCTTTTTCTACAGTACTAAGTGAAACACCTAGCTGTTCAGCTATCTCATTTAGAGTCATGCCGTAGGCCGTACGCAGAGTAAAAACTCGGCGACATCGACTTGGGAGGGACTGTATAACTTGGGTCAAATGTTCTAGCTCCTGTTGTTTACTGATACTTTCAATAATATCAGTCTCATCTAATAAGACGTATGAAGGAGTATCTTCCGTAATAGGTTCGAAATTAATCACTTTTTGTCTTCTGACAGCATCTAGCGCTAAGTTACGTGCTATGGTAAAGAGTAATGCACGTGATGAATTTATTGGCCCTTTTACTCTCACTTTAAGAATTCTTGTAAAACTCTCTTGCACAAGGTCATCGACATCAGGAAGCGTTGGGAATCTTACTAATAACCACGCTCTTAAAGCACGTGCATGCGGTTGAACTTCAGTCTCAAACCATACTGCTTGATCTGTAAAGTCACCTTCGTTCATAAATGAGCAAAGTTAGCATGCATCATTAAGAATCAGTAGTCACCGATTTAATTCCGATACAATACGTTTTACAAGAGCAGGAATAATATCGCGGTTATTTGCATGCTCTTTACCAGAGGTAAAGGTAACGATGATGTACCGCTCTGAATTGGGTAATTCAATTAATATAGCATCGTGGCGTACACTACTCGTCCATCCTGCCTTAGACCATAGTTTTGTGCCAGGCGGCAAACCAGCAGCAGAAAAAGCAGTGGCCTGAAAATTTGTAATATGATTCTTTCTGTACACTTCCCTATCAAGAAGTTCTAACATTTGCTTAGATCTTTCTTCAGTTATGCACCGAAGAAGTGCTATATCAGAAAATAGTCGAGCCGTGTCGTTAGTAGAAAGATAGTTATTTTGTGGAGCATGTACTTTTTGAGCCTGAGACTCACGACCAAAGGGACCATCACCCCAAGGCTTCCGATTTGCGTTAACATTAACATAGCCAAGAGATTGATAATATAGCGTTACTATATCTCGTTTTTTACTCCACAATTCTAATTCGTCTGGCGAAAGCTCTGGTCCACCTGTTGTACCCGATAAAAGGTCAACGATATATGCTGTAGCATCATTAGATGAATCAACGATCATATCGTGCATTGCACGTCGCAGTTCATTCGTATCTTCTAGTTTTTTATCTTCTAGCCAACGATGTGCAGCCGCCAGATAAAATAATTTTACTACACTCGCCGGATAAAAGCGTACATCGCCATTAATAGAAGCCTGAACCAAGGACTTTGCATCAAGATGTATGACTGTAACTGCTAATTGATCCTGTTTAAGTTCAGGTTTTTGAAACTGCTTATGTGTTTCAGCAACCGCTTTATCTACAATAGCCTGAAGCGCATCATGCGTTTGAGTCGAAGCCATAAGTGAAACCCGAGAAATTAAAATTAAAGCAAAAAGAATACGTGTCATCATAAAACGGTTACAGAAGAAAAACATCCATAGTATGCAGCCAATTAGAGATCTAAGCCAATCTATAAAATTAATGATCAACCATAACTGACATGATTTTAGTGTAGAGCTCCCGTGCTTGTACTGACTGCGGGTCATATTTTCTAAGCTGAGTTATAGCATCAAGTGCTTCAGGATAGCGTCCCAATTTTGCATTTAAAACTGCAATTTTATAATACAATTCGTAGTGATCAGGCCGTAATTCAACAGCTATCACATAATGAGCAATCGCATCACTCAAACGATTTGGATAATTAACTAGCGCTTCAGCGTAATTGAAATGCGCTTCGGCATAGTTAGGTTTCAAACTAATTGCTTCTTCAAAATGCTTAAGCGCCTCCTCTTTTCTTGCCTGCAAAGTAGCTAGATTTAAGGCTAAATTATTATGAGCTTCGGCAAAATCCGGTTTAATTTTTAAGGCTACTTCGTATTGTTTTAATCCTTCCTCAAAACGACCTGGTATACTTATAAGTTTATTAGCATAGTTAAAATGCGTTTGCGCGAGATCTGGGCTAAGCTTAATTGCAATCTCATATTGGGTTAACGCATCTTCTAATCTTCCTGATATATGCGAAAGCATATTAGCGTAATTACCCTGTATTTTAGGGTTAGTTGGATCTAAACGTGCAGCAATTTCACTTTCTTGAAGTGCTAGATAAACAAAATCTCTAGAATTTGAAAAAGCTATTGCTAAATTATCATGAGCTTCGGCATAGGAAGGTCTCAGATCAATTGCCGTTTTAAATTGCTCAACAGCTTCTGTTAATCGACTGGGCTCATTCATGAGCAGTGCACCATAGTTATTATGCACTTCCGCGTCATTTGGCCTACATACTATTGCTTTTTTAAAATGACTTTCACTTTCCCTCATTTTTCCAGGCATGAGAGCTAATATACCCGCCAGATTTTCTTCGGCTTCAAAAAAGTCAGGTTTTACTGTTAGTGATTTCTCGTAGTAGTGAATAGCATCAAGAAGATGATTAGGCTTTGAGGTATAATACCACCCCAGATTATAATCTGCTCCCCATGCAGTTGGATTCATCTGCAATGTATATTTCCAGTAACTCTCTGAATTCTCAAAAATTTTAGCCCTTTGATGAGAAGTAAAAATGATCCAAATAAAAAGTACCGATGCGGCAACTAAGTAGCTTATTTTTAGAATTAAACTTTTAAGTCGTATCGATTCATAAAATAAACTTAGACCTGAAGCGATAAGACAAACGACACTCACCAAAGGTAAATAAGCGAAGTGATCAGCCACTTCTGATATTTTAAAATAGGACATGGGAATAAAACCCAGCACTGGAACACAGTTTAAAACAAAGCTTCCTACTAAAAATAGCGCTGCTTTTACGTAGCATCTGCGAATCAATAAAAAGCAAACTAAGGATAAAATTAAGACCACCCCTGCTATATATACATTACTTACAAATGCAGCGTCATGTAGACGCGGGTACATAGGACTTAAATTAATCGGTAGTATCGATTTAGAGAGATAAAATAATACAACCTCACCAGCATGTACTAGTTTCAAAGGTAAAGAAACCTTTGGTAAAACCATACCTGCAATAGCTCGGTTTAGCTGAAACCAAATCGTAATTAACCCCAAGACGAGCGATACCAAATAAAACGGAATACTTAATGTTATTATCCGTTTTGTTAATTTACCTCGTTTGTACCAATAAAAAAGAACTACAACCGCCGGAAACATAACTACGGAACTTTTGCACAACATTGCAGCTACAAATAAAATCAAAGAAGAAAAGTACCTTGATCTACGAGTATCTGAACTCTCTTCGAAAATTATTATTTCACGAAAAGCGAGTAGAAGAAAATTAAGAGATAACGTGTTCTTTAACTCCGATATCCAACCCACTGATTCTTGTGACAAAGGATGGATCGAAAAAAGCACCCCGCCTATCCACCCATGTTTAACACCCAATAAGACTAAAATTCTCCATATCAGTAAGGCTGAAACAATATGGGTTATAATATTTAAACTATGATAAAAAGTTGGATTTTCACCAACACACTGCCAAGCAAACCACTGCACTGTGCTTTTGAGAGGAAAATAATCTAACTCTACTGTCGAAAACCAAATTTTGCCTAGCCCCTGCCAAGTTCGCAGTAAAATGTTCGCAGTAATTTCTGCTGAATCATCCCAAAGCCAACCACCATGAATCGCAGGTAAATATACATAGATACCCGCGCAAATAATACCTAAGGCTTGTAATATAGTCCAAAACCTAAGCCTCTTTAATACCGTATCAAGCTGGGGCATAACACCACATCATGCGCTAAGCCCCTTAATACGGTCAAGTCAGCTATATCTACGTTCTTCTTAGTGGTCTAGATCACGCTTTTGTTGATCTACTTTAGCTTTCGCAAGAATAGCAGGATCAACTTTTACGCCAGCTAATGAAAGCTGAGCTTCTAAGAGTACCTCTCCTGGGAGATAACCTGAACAGTGACCTACGATCATACCAGCACGATCCACGATAAATTGCTGAGGAATCATAGATACACCATAAAGCTTCATAGCAAGTGTAGTTGCAGAGCGGCCGATTGGATCATGAGCGAAAATAAAATTAGGATATTTAGACTGATTTGCCTTAATCCACTTCACAAAATTTTCACGGGTATCACTTGTACAACATCCAAGGATTACAACACCCTGATCTTTGTATACTTTAGCAACTTCATTCGTATGGGGCATTGAAGCTAAACATGGTCCACACCAGGTTGCCCAAAAATCAACAATCACCACTTTACCTAAGTAATCAGAGAGTTTTACAGGATGATTATCTACATCAATCACTGTGAAATCTGGCGCCTTATCTCCTGGCTGCAAGAGTCGTGTTAAAGCAGGTTTAGCAACAGGAGCCTTTGTTTCATCTGAAGTATATACCTTAGTTGGCATATCCTCAGAATCTAATTTAACACCAGCTCGTAGTAATAAATTACCTATTCCATCACTTACATTAGGTAGCATACCAAGCGTCCATCCAACGAGCTTACCGTCAGAACCAACAACAACTAAAGTTGGTACAGGAGTTAATTTGCCACCTAGACGCATCGAAATCGTTTTACTATAAAATTCATTAAATCGCGCTTTTTCTGCCTTCAGCTCATCTACCGTCATTTTATCACGGGTCTTTGATGCTGGTTGATACTTACCTGAAGGATCCACAACCAAAGGAAATGAAAATTTTCCTTCATTTTTTTGCTTCCAAGCAATCATGTTTTCTTTTGTTCCATAAACACCGATACCAAGTAACTGAACATTAGATGCAGCATACTTAGTTGATATCTTGTTTAACATTTGGAGTAATTTTTCTGTAGGGCCTCCAGATGCTGGCCAAAGTGCAAAAATCGTTACCTTACCTTTTGCGTAGTCATAAAACTTAGCATTTTTTCCATCTAATGTTGTAACATCAAAATCTGGAACAGCAGAGCCTGACTTTAAATCACCTAGATCTTCCATTAGCGGAATACGAACTTTAGCAGCTGCAGGCTTAGCAGCATCTGATTTAACAAGGGCAGACTGACCCATAACTAAGTAAGAGCACAGGGCCAAAGCTAATACACAAAGAAAACGCATTTTTAGTTTCATGAAGGGCAATGAGAATAGTAAGATCTTATAAGATAAGGTAGCCCTCCAGAATTGTGCCGCAATCTATATCGAATGAGCCTTATTTTATACTTACGGTAGAACTATACTTATACGTCACAGGACGAAATTGACGCATTGACCGATGGCAGCATTCAAATTTACATTTATCCAATTCTTATGAAATACCTACCTACCCTATTGATTTTCGCATTTCTAACAGCCTGTGCCTCATTTACTTCACCAAGCGTATCTCCTTTTGTAGGAAAATATGAAGGTCGCTGGGGTTCACAAGATGGCGCAGGCAAATTGTTCTTAGATATAACCCAATTACCTAATAACCAACTTACTGCAGATGTTAGTTTTATGTATAGTGGAACGAGCATCCATGCAAAAACTGAATCAGTAACGGTTAAAGATAGTCAAATTGCTGTTCTCATCAGCTGGGATATCCAGTCAACACACGGCACCACCAAGTTAACCGGCACATTAGAGAATGCCAAAATTAGCGGTACTTTAAGTAACAGCCCTGACGAAAATTCAAACGATGGTAGCTGGAATGTTACCCGCAAAAATTAAAAACTAGACTAAATTAGTCTTTTAACGTTTCTGCCGATTCTACCACAGACCTTGCTTTCGTTAGTGAATCTGCAGTTACAAAGCTCTTCAGTGACGGCTCGTTGAGTGAGGCTAACCCCATAGTTATTATAGCCGCACTTAACTTAGCTCCATCCGGATTTGTATGGGTATTATCCTGAGGGAAATAACGTTTTTTAGTTCTTTCGGCACCTAAGCCATCGTAGACACGCGCTATAGCATCATTATCGTCCCAAAATAGAACTGATTGTTGTGATGCAACATTTTTTGCCCAGGTCACATGTTGAGCTTCATCACGTACGATGTGCTTATCCTTCCAACTACAACGTGGAACAGATCCTAGAACAATTACTTTTGCTCCTGATTCCTTAGCTTCAGAAACCATCGTACGCATGTAGTAACCATAGGTATGTAAAACAAACGGCTTTTTGGTTTTAGGATCTTCGATTTGCTGAGTTTCTTCACCCAATCCTGGTAGGTCGTATCTAGCCGCACTAATCTTACTGTAACCATCATTATGGCCAAACTGTATAATCACTATGTCGCCTGGCTTTAATTGATTATGCACCGCTTCCCACAGTCCTTCGGTAATATATGTACGTGCACTTCTTCCACCTCTTGCACGATTTTCGATCTGTACGTGTGAGGTATCTAAATAATCCTTTAACATTTCACCCCAACCAATAATTGGTAATTTATTTTTAGCAGCGGTTGAATCTCCGCAAATATATAAGTGAGGCATGCCCTGCTCAGCTGCATTCGAAAGAACATTCGTTACAACGAAGATGACTGAAAGTAAAAATAGACGATTCATAAAATGCATAAATTTTTAATACTTTGTACTAAGGTTGCGTTACAGACTAATGCTACTTTTAGACTAACTTACAGACAGTACAAATATGAAAATAAAAAAGCCGCCTAATTAGGCGGCTTTGATAACTATAAAAGTTAACTGTGTGATTAGAACTTCGCTTTAATACCTGCTGTCCACACAGGCTGATAATAATCTTTTTCTAGATTAGTAGCATATTGTGGAGTAGCTGGGCTGTAAGCCTGAAGCTGATATTTGTACTTATTAATATCACGACCATTAATGAATAATGAAATACCATGGGTGAGATAGATACTTAGATCCATATCAACGTGAACGGTAGGTAATAAATAAGTATAAGTTAGTGGATCATATCTACCACCATTGGTCGTATAATCGTCATAACTGAGACGCTGAGTAGAATCCCATTTACCATTAACCATTAACTGGAAGCGTGAGCGGGTAAGCGATATACCAGCACCTGCACTCCATGGAATCTGAGCTAGATTTTGAGAAACGAACTGAACCGCTTCAACACCACCACCTGTTTGTGTTGCACGTGTAGCGGTATAGCGTAGGCCTAAACCACGAGCCCAGTTAGGAACAATTTTGTCGAAGCTATAATTACCACTCAGTTCAAAGCCCGATGTTACAATGACACCTGGTTCATTGATAGAGGTAACGACATAGCTATTAGGCCAATCAGATTGATTAATATTATAAGATGCCAAGAGAGCAGCCGCTTGAGCAGGAGGAATGATCTGATTAGGATTCCATGGATGTGAAACAAAACGACGATAAGCACGTAAGGTTACATTCCATGCTGCATCTGGCGCATAGTATTCAAGTGATGCACCATAATTATGTGAAACCCATGGCAGTAGTCCCGTATTAGTGAATGTTATCTGCTGACCAGTAGGACTAGGTGGCTGTGTTGGATCAGGAGTTGTTAAGCTTGGATACAACTGACCAAAATCTGGTCGGCCGACAGTTTGAGAAACGGAAACACGAGCTATCAAATCATTTGTTACATTATAACTCGCTGTAGCACTAGGGAACCAGTTGTTATAGTTATGATTCGATTTAGATCCTAAAGCCGTATAGATTGACTGTGCATAGGCAACAGTACTTGAGCTTGGTAGTGGTGTAAAAATCTGAGCAGACCCATCAGGATCTGTTCCCGAGGTACTAAGCGGATAACCCTTTGTATCTAACACCTGACCAAGGGAATTAGTAGGATACTTTAGATATCCGTTAATCTTTAAGCCAGCACCGTTATCCATAGTACGCTCAAGACGAATACCATATGCCAATTTTAATCTTCCGTTTAGGAATTTTGAATCAAAACGAATATAGGAAGCAGCTACACGCTCCATGATTCGATTATCGTAGTTAACACCACCACTGAAATCAGCCCAAGGGCGATTTTCTTGATAGTTACCTGGATTTGCTAAGAAATCTTGCGCAATTGTTACGTTGTTAATTGCCGTAGCTGTTCCGCCACCTAATCCACCCACAAATGTATTTGGATAGGGTGACGTGTAATAGGATAAGGAATTAGGCCCTGTGTATACATAGCCTTGACCATTGGTACCTAAATTTAAAGCAAGGCGCTGTTCACGGCTATATTGCTTAAAATCGTAACCAATTTTGACCGTTGTTGGTATGTCCTTAAATACTGACCCGTCTAAATTAAGATCCTTAGAAATATCACCTTTAGATTGGAAGGTGTGATCTGAAGCCCATGTAGGCTTAATACGCACCGCAGGTAAAGTTGACCAGTAAGAAGGTGAAGACTGTCCATTTTGGTAAGTCCATGTAGTATTAAATCCACCAGCTGCAGCAAAGGTATTAATATCGAGTGGATTAATACTTGCTCCGTTGGTTGCTTTAGCAGTCACACCAGAAAATCCGTTAGATCCTACGCCATAAAACTCTAATTGAGCGAGTGGACGCATATTGTACTGAGCATTAAAAATCTCAGGAGTATTCGCATCCAAGTTTCTAGCCTGTTTACGCGAATTACCATAGCTATTACCAAAGTTAATTTTCCAACCCTGATAATCATAGCGATAGTTAAGTGTCAGCTGTCTATTAGCATCGTTTTGGATCCAACTTTGAACGATATTGGCTACACCTATTTGTGAACTAGTATTTACATTCGTATACGTAGTTAATGGTCCACCTGCATAGGCAGGGACAGTCTGACTACCCAGTGTATAAAGTCCGTATTCGGTAGCTAAGCTTGATGTAGTTAAATTAACATCACCTGTAGAACCCCAACGCACTTGGTGATCAGACCACTGCATTGTATTATAAGCCTGCGTGAAACTTGCACTGAGTGTTCCGTGATCTGATACCTTATAATCTACGGTAAAATTAATATTAGTCTTTTGATAGATAGACTGAACATTATCATAAGATAGGAAATTTAAAAAGTAGTGATCTGGATTAAGCGGAGTACTTAGATAAGCCCCAGTCGTTGTATTGTAGTCAGCATTCCAGTAAAAGCTCTGCTTCTGAATATACTTAGGAACAGTGTTCGTACTAAAATTCACTGAAAAACCTAATTTTTTATTAACTGGCACAATCGCAGATAAATTAAATCCAGGAAATCTGTTTTGTGTATTCTTAAAAGTAGGACCGAAAAATGAAGTCTTACCAATTTCATTTTGCTCTGATGCACCATAAGCAACCAGTTCATATTGTGCCTTAGATACTTCAAAAGCGTTCTTAGGAACAAAGTTTACTGAACCCGCTAATGCCGAACCTGGATCATCAGGCAGTGTGGTGTGGTTAACTTCGATACGAGAAATATTATTTAAAGAAAGCGTCATCAGTTGTGTAGTACGAACTGCAGATGATCCACCTGAATTATTAACACCTTGATTATTATCAGAAGATGTTGTCATGGAAAAACCGCCGAAAGTAATAGGCACACTCGAACTAGGAGCACCTGACATAGAAATAGAAGTACCATAACCATAAGCATCTGTTTCCATTTCGACACCTGGCATATACTTCATTGCGTTTGCAATACTACCATCTGCAATAAAGCCTAGATCGTTTACCGATACTACTGACTTAAAATTGTCTGCATATTTTTGGGTATTAATAGCAATTTCACGGTTGCTCATATCTTTAGCTACACTGACTTCATATGCATCCAGCTTTACAACCTCATTACCTGTGCGTGTATGACGTAATTGAACATCTGCCACACTAACCTCTGCACCTGATTTAACTAATACTGATTCGGTATGAGTAGGCATACCCAAATACGAAACAGATAGCGTTACTTGCCCTGCAGGAAGTCCATCTATGCGGAAAGCACCAGACTCATCTGTTTGAGCAACCTTTGTAGAGGTATAGGCAATTGATTGCCCTGTTTGAGCATCTGCAACAGCTACAACCTGAACACGAGCACCATAAATGTACTCTTCAGTTTCAGCATTTTGAACACGTCCTACCACGGAACCAGTCAGTGATTCCGCACGTACCACTGTAGCAAACAAAGCGACTACAGTGAGCACAATCCAAGTATATATTTTTTTCTGTATCATTTTCACGGGGGGTTATTGGGTAAAAGTCTAAATTAAGTAAATTTAGGGGGGTAAATTTAATACCTATTAATATGCCATATTAGCACAGAAACAATCAAATATTAATGATACTTACCTTCACCCACATAATATACACAATCAATCATACTAGGAAACGTCATCTATGTTCCATATAACAAAAAGCCACTCCTCGATGAAAAGGAGTGGCTTCAAGATTGAATTACCTAACCCAATTAGAATTTTGCTTTAATACCTGCTGTCCATACAGGCTGATACTGATAAAGGACGTTATTCTTAGCATAGTCTGGAGTAGAAGGACTATAGATCTGAGTTTGTAAATGATAGCCGTTTACATCTCTACCATTAATAAAGAATGATACTGCTTTTGTTAAACGTATACTCATATCTAAGTCCACGTGTAGCGTTGGCTGTTGATAGGTATAGGTACCTGGATCGTACTGACCGCTACCTGTAGTCCAATCGTTATAGGTTAGACGTTCTGTTGAATCCCATTTTCCATTAACTGAAATTTGGTAGCGAGAACGAGTAAACGATACACCACCACCAACGCTCCAAGGAACTAGGGCTAAATTCTGAGCTGTGAAGGCTACAGCCTCAATTCCACCACCAGTTTGTGTTGCACGTGTTGCACCGTACTTTAAGCCAATACCACGAGCCCAATTTGGTAGAATTTTATCAAAGCTATAGTTACCACTTAGTTCATAGCCAGAAGTTGTAATAACGCCTGGCTCATTTGAAGCTGTTTGAATGTAGAAACCTGGCCACTGTACAGGATTAATATTATATTGAGCCAAAATAACGGCACCCTGTGCAGGACTGAGCACAACGTTAGTGTTCCATGGATCTGAAACAAAACGTCTATAAGCTCTAAGTGTTACGTTCCAAAGTCCATCTGGTGAATAATACTCCAATGACAGACCATAGTTATGAGATACCCATGGTTTTAAACCTATATTGTTTAAAATAAATTCATTAGAATTTGGTGTTGGAGCTACGGTTGGATCAGGTGTCTGTAAGGATGGATATAATGTATTATAATCAGGACGACCGATTGTTTCTGAGAAGGAAACACGTGCGATAATATCATTAGTTACATTATAGCTCGCTGTAGCACTTGGGAAATAGTTGGTATAAGTATGCTTCGAGAAGGAAGCCAACTGTGTAAATACCGTTTGAGCCCAAGCTACTGTATTAGTCTTAGGATTAATAGCAGGAGTTTCAGGTGTATTGGTAACTGGATCGTAAGTATTAGCAACATATACAGCACCAGATTGCTGATCGAGGATCTGGCCAGCACTATTAGTAATGTACGATTGCGCACCACCGTTTTTAATTAAAGCACCTGCACCGTTATCAATGGTTTTTTCAACACGTAAACCGTAAGCGATCTTCAAACGACCTTTGAGAAGCGAAGTATCGAAACGTACGTATGAAGCTGCAATGCGTTCAGCAATACGATTATTGTACTGAATATTTGCACTAAAGTCAGAATATGGGCGACCAGCAGCGAACTGATTTGGATTTGTTACGAAATATTCACCCACTGCTACGTTGTTAATTGCGCTATAGCCTTGGCCACCAAATCCTCCGATATATGTGTTAGGATATGGTGATGTAAACGAAGACAGTGGAAGATTTCCTAAATACATGAAACCTTGACCGTTATTTCCAAGTGTAGGATCTAGTCTTTGTTCACGGCTATATTGCTTATAGTCATAGCCTATCTTCACAGATGTAGGAGCTATAGGTAAATTAAAGTATCTAGAAACGTCACCTTGGGATTGGAAGGTATGATCAGAAGCCCAAAGAGGTTTAACACGTTCAGGAGGTAAGCTAAAATACTGCGTAGCTGTGCTAACGCCGTTTTGATATGTGTAACTTGTACCAAAGCCGCCAGCAGCAGCAAAAGTATTTACATCTACAGGATTAATTTGAGTTCCGTTGGTGGATGTTGCTTTAAAACCAGAGAACCCATGTGAGTTTACTCCGTATAGTTCAAATGCTGCGAGTGGACGTAAGTTATAGAACGAGTTAAATACTTCAGGAGTATTTGCGTCTAAATTACGATTTTGCTGTCTCGATGCACCATAGCTGTTACCTAAATGGAATTTCCATCCATTATAATCGTAGCGGTACGTAAGTGTCATTTGCTTATTAGCATCATCTCTAATCCAGCTACTAACGTTATTAGCTACACCATCTTGAGAGTTGGTGTTTACGTTTGTAAACGTGGTTAGCACTCCATTTACAGGAGCTACCGCCGTACCTAATGTGTAAGTACCAATTTCATTAGCTAGGGTTGATGTAGTTAGATTAATATCGTTAGTAGAACCCCAACGTAATTGATTATCCGACCAAGCCATAACGTTATAGCCCTGAGTAAATGTAGCGGAAATTGTACCGTGATCCGAGACCTTGTAATCTGCAGTTAAATTAATGTTAGTCTTGTTGTATACAGACATAACATTGTCTACCGCATCGTAGTTTAAGAAATAGTGATCAGGGTTTAATGGAGTGCTCTTATAAGAAGCCGTTGTCGTGTTATAATCTGAATTCCAGTACAGATTTTGCTTCTGCGTATATTTAGGTACTGAATTACTGCTAAAGTTAACTGAGAAACCGAATTTCTTATTTACAGGTACGATAGCAGAATAATTAAACCCAGGAAACTTTGTGCTGATTGTCTTAAAAGTTGGTCCCCAGAATTTACGATTAGTAATTTCATTCTTTTCAGCAGCACCATAAAGTGCGAATTGATATTCTGGTTTAGATAACTCGAAAGCGCTCTTAGGAATAAAGTTAACGGAACCTGCTAAAGCGCTGCCTGGATCATCTGGTAATGTTGTGTGATTAACTTCAATTCGAGAAATATTATTCAGGGAAAGCGTCATGAGCTGTGTAGAACGAACAGAGGCCGATCCACCGTTACCTGGACTGCCGGTACCAGGGCTACCTGCTCCGTTGATACCTTGGCTGTTATCAGATGACGTAGTCATCGCAAAACCACTAAACGTAATAGGGACACTTGAACTTGGAGCACCTGACATTGAAATCGTAGCACCGTATCCATATTGATCTGTTTCCATATCAACACCTGGGATAAATTTCATCGCATTAGCGATACTACCATCGGCAATAAATCCTAAATCATCCACAGATACGACCGACTTTAAATTATCTGCATAGCGCTGACTATTAATCGCGATTTCACGATTACTCATATCCTTAGCTACGCTAACTTGGAAAGCATCAAGCTTAACAATCTCATTACCAGTTCTATTATGACGTAATTCAACATCAGCTATAGCAACTTCCTTACCTGCTTGAACCGTTGCAGTAACGGTCTTCGTTGGCATACCAAGATAGCTAATTGCTAATGTCACTTGGCCTTCTGGTAACCCATCAACGTGAAATGCACCTGACTGATCAGTAATTTCTACGCGTGCTCCATTAATCGAACCCGTTGTTGAGACAACTTGTACGCGTGCTCCGTAAATATATTCTTCAGTTTCAGCATTCTGAACTCGGCCAATTACCGATCCAGTAGAAGTATCAGCATAAAGCGATACGTTAATTAATAAAGCTGCCATTAGAGCAGTCAGTGTCCATACACACTTACGCATTGATAGGTAGTTCATAGCTAGGGTTTTTAACAAGGGTATACTTAGGGTATTAAAGTACTAAATTGTTATCAATAAGCATAATAGGCCAATATACATAATAGCTATAGTTTTTCATGTGTAAGATTAATCAACGAATATACAAAATCGTTCATTAAAAGCGCATGCTTTATAGACCTTAATAATACTCATAATAAACACATCGAAGCTCCACCCTGCTAAAACAAAATACTCTATTCTGCAGGTACACTAATTTTATAAACTATTACAATACATTATTTTATGAAATTTTAGCCTAAATCAGTTTTAACATGTAACCAGCATGCAAACCTATACCGCTGCTGTTGGAGGACCTATTAATGTCTGCCTCCAAACATTGGGCGTTATATTCGTAAACGCTTTAAAAGCCCTGCAAAAATCACTGGTACATGAATATCCACATTCGATCGCAATCGCATCGAGCTTGGAATTGCCTCGCGTCATGAGCTGCATAGCTAAACCAATTCTTATTTTTTCGAATACATCGGCAGGACTTGCCTG
Organism: Opitutaceae bacterium; assembly: GCA_036824825.1. Lineage (GTDB taxonomy): Bacteria > Verrucomicrobiota > Verrucomicrobiia > Opitutales > Opitutaceae > Palsa-1447. The sequence goes on along the minus strand of DAISZL010000001.1, from coordinate 473,093 downwards.
CCTTACTTGATGGAAGCGTCTACGCAAAGTACTTACCGAAACATGCATTTCACGAGCCACCTCAGCTATAGGTGGATTAAGATGCACCCGATCGGAAAACCACTTTGTTGCCAACTCGACTGTATGCTCTGCTTCATTATCTGGTGATAGTTCAACCTGATCCGGTATTTTGCGAAGTGCTAGCAACGACAATTCAGTAACAGCGGCCTGAAAAATTAAATTACTTAAATTAGTACGTTTTTTAAACTGAGGCTCTAATTCCTTAGCAAGCGCTACAATACGATCAGCCTCACCTGTTGTAAGATCCAACTCTAATGGCGATTCTAGTTTTACTAAATTATCTAACTGCGAGGGCACCGAACCGAAATGGAAAGACGCAACATAAGCTTTCTTATCTCCTATGCCAGCCCAGCCATGACTACTGCCCGGACGAAATATCCAAAATTTTAATTTAGAAAAACGCGGAGTAATGTTTTTTCTTAGTACAGGTGCACATTGCCCTTTAACTACAGCATAAAATTCCCAATTCACTCTTGGTTTTGATACAAGAGGATATAAACCAAACTGTCTAAAACCGTAACCTAAATAGCGTAACATAGCTTTAAATAGAAACTAACCAAGAGCATATAAAATCATTTTGTGAAAAAAAGGGGATGTTTTATCACAAACAATACAAATACTCGTGAACGATTTTGTTTTCCTTGTCGATCATCTGATTTGAATAAATAAATATAACTCAAAGAGTATAGCGTTAATACGCTAATATAGAATAAAAGCGTTTAACTACATAAGCTACTGAACACTACAAATCTACATTTCCTAAAATTTATTTCCGATCAACTGCTACACCTGTCCTAAAAGTTGAAGTAATATCAATAACCAAAGGTTATATGCACTTATACTAAATTAGTATTAAGTAGAGTTAAGTAACCTTGCTTGTAATCACTAAATCCAGGCTTCCAATCCAACTTATCCATAATGGATCGAGAATTAATACGCCTATTTAAACCCTCCCTTGAGCGTTCTGATGCTGCCGAAACTACAAGTTGAGGAAATTCGATTTTAAGTTGATTACAGATCCACTCTATAACTTCTCTCTTACTAGCAGGATTGTTATCTGAGCAATTAAAAGTAGAACTCCCAATCTTTTCTGGTGCAGCCAAACAGGCCACTATGGCTGAAACAACATCATCACGGTATATTAAATTCAGATAGTTATCGAGCGGTGCATTAACGAATCCGCTTTTAATTTGATCCAAAAGATAATGCCTTAATGGACCGTAAATACCTGCAAGTCTGAGTATAAAATAACGACTCATTTTATCACGATCATCTGAAGCATTATGTATTAAGTTTTCTGCGTGTTGTAGTATCTTACCTCGTTCACCAACTCCTTCACTAGATGCAAACTCATCTACTAAAACTCCACCTGTTTGAGGATATATTGAAGTACTACTAGTATAAACAAATGTCCCTATTGGATTCTTTTGATTCCAGCTACAAATGGACTGCATACCCAAAACATAACTTTCTTCATATCCATGTAAGCCGTTTCCTGAGGAACCTACACAATTAACAGCATAATCATAATAGCCTTCAATAGCGCTATGCCATTCAATCTGGCTTAACTTAGCGATTACAACTTGCATGCCTTCAGCTTTTAGAATTTCGGCCTTAGCTACATTCCTTGTTAAAGCGACGACTTCGGCTCCAGCCTTAACCGCAAGTCTTGCCAAATGCATTCCTATATAACCGCACCCAAAAACAACCAATTTCTTACCCGAAAATATAGGAGTAAAGTCATCCTTCATGCGTATAAATAGGAAACTAATGCTTATCACTAAATGCAAACACTGCTTGAAACTAGATTTATTTACCGTACTTAAGTAAATCTAACACACCTCTAACAGCCGGCTGATTTGGATTCAGCTCTAAGGCCAATTCTAAATGTTTTATTGCCTCTGAAATAAGGTTTTTTTTCGCATAACAAACTGCGATATTAACATGTGCTTCAACAAAATTGGGATTTAATGTTAATGCGTATTCATACTCATTTATTGCTAGATTTAAATCCTGCGGGTTTTTAGCTAGTTCACTAGCATAGTTATAATGAGCCATAACATAGCGAGGATCCAAACGTATAGCAGTCTTGTACTCATTTAAGGCTTCTTCACGTAGGTCAGGATTCTTAGATAACTGAACTGCTAAGTTACAATGAGGATCAGCAAAATCAGGCTTTAAACGTATGGCTGTCCTAAATTCATCAATCGCATCGCGATTATTTCCACCAAAATTTAAAAGTAATACTCCTAAACCATTATGAGCCTCTGCAAAATCGGGACTAAATCGCAAAGCCTCTCTTTCATGAAATAAGGCCTCTGACTGCCTATCTGGATACTTAGCCAACTCTGCTCCTAAATTATATTGCGCTTGAGGATCTTCTGGATCTAACAAGACAGCTTTGCGTAAAAAACCTAGCCCCTCATTCAACCGGGCCGGATTTTTGACTAAAACAGCTCCTAAATTACTACATGCCTGTGCGTAATTAGGGTCTAAATGTAGTGCAATCTCATACTCTTGAATTGCTTTAGGATTACTTGCAGCATCGCGCGACAACTCTACCGCATAATTAAAATGTGCGCGTGGATTATCGGGGCAATATTTTACTGTATTCTCCCATATATTCAAAGCAGAGTGATACACCTCATTACGTCGATAAGTTAATATAAGATAAACCAGACTTAAACCTACAAAAACAACCCAACTACGGTGTAAAATTAGTTGATACACACCAATCGCTAAGACAGTGATAAAAGTAGCCAATCCTAAATACATACGATGCTCGGCCATGGCTTCAGATGCTATCGGCACGAAGCTTGAAGAAGCAGATAAAATACCGAAAAAAGAAATTCCTAGAAATCCAAACGCTCGCACTTCAAAACGTTTACCAGTAAATGCCCAAATACTTAAAGCTAGGATAAATAAAATAAATAAAGAGGGAATAAAAGCCCCCTTTATCATATCAGGCCGTGCAGGACCGTAGTCAAAAACAAGCGGATTTGGCCATGCTGCTTTGTACAAATAAAGCGCAATAGCCTTACCTTGTATAAATATATACAAATTCAGTGGGATACCTAGATTAAAACCCACCGTATGGCCCCTGCCCTGTGTTGTAGCTACCAAATCAACAAGTATAATCCAAGTACTAGCCAAACATAAGTAATATCTAGTATAGCGTCTAAAGGCTTCTTTAAACGTACCACTAATAAATGTTCTATCGTAAGCGATGACAATAAAAGGGGCGCTTACCATAACTTCTTTCGTCGCCATACCTGCTGCACAAGCAATCACAGATATAAAAAGCCAAAGACGAGAATATGTTGTTTGGTTTGATCTAATAAACGCATAAAGCGTTAAAAGATAAAACAGTGTCATTAGAGACTCTGCTCTTTGAACAACATATGTAACTGATTCAGTCTGTAATGGGTGTATTGCCCAAAGCATTGCTATCCATATAGCCAACGACTCTAAGTACCCTTTCTTAATTAATCGAAATGTCGCCTGTAAAATCCCAAAAAGTAAACAGGCATTTACACAGTGAATCAGAATATTAACAACGTGATAGCTCCATACTCTGTCTAAACTAATAGCATAATTGATAGCTAAAGATAGATTAACTATAGGCCGACCACTGACTGTGTTTCCACTATGCGAAGGAGGACTTAATACTTGGCTGACATGATCTAAATGCCGCAGTGTAGGATTTGTCACAATGGCGACATTATCATCGAATACAAAAGCACCTGTTATGCTATTTGCATACGCAAAAATGGCGACGATGATTATCGCCGCCATTTTAAAATATTGTCGTTGTGTTTCCGATATCACGGACAACAACTATATAAAACACTAACTTAAAGCACCAGCTTTAAGCTAGTGCTTATGTTAGAACTTAATTGCGCTAGACCAAGTATAGGAGCGTGGATTTTGAGAATAACGCGCCTGTAGCGAAGTTAATGTAGCCCAACCATTTGTTTCACTTGGTAATACAATAATCGAATAGTGATTTGTCATATTGAATATATTTAACTGTGTAGCAAATGTAACACGGCGGAATTTATGGGTATACCCAACGATTAAATCAAAGCGACCTCCTCCTGGTAATGAGTAGAGTGAACGTTGAATCGAATTTGTAACACCTAATGGATAATAATAGTACTCAGCGTACTTCCATTGACCAGCAAGCGTACCACCTAATTCAACACCTTTAAATGCACCTGTTGAAATAGTATAAATATTAGTGAAGTTAGCACTCAATTGTGGGAATCCCACAGTCTTATCACCAGCTTGAGTTACATTGATAACACCTGGAACCGTAAAGGATGGTGTAATTTGAATAGAACTGATTGGAAGTCCATTAACTCCAGTAGTAATTGAACCATGCACTGGGTCGACTGTCTTCAATACTGTAAACACAGCTGACGAAGGGCTGATTGCACCTGATGGATTAATCGGATTAGCATAATACACGCTCGATGGACTGTTCATCATCGAAACAGTCAAAGGAACAGCACCAGCTGTTGTTGACGTGACTGTAGGCGCTTTTGAATTATACGTTGCTGGTACATAAACAAGAGTGCCATCGGCATAAGTTACTTGGCCCGATGAGTTCTCATGGAACTGATCGTTATAGACCTGATTAAAACTTGTTGAAGTTTCAACTGTACCACCTACATCAGCTGCTGATAAACGCATTCTCCAATTAGGTGTTGGATTAGCAGTAAGAGTTAAATTAACACCTTGCGCTTTACGATTAACATAAACGAAGTTGCTAGGAGAAGTGCCAGTTAATCCATTTAAGCCCGATGGGTTTATATCATATTCAATGGTTGAACTTGCGGAATATTGCTCATTTTTACCTGAGTCATGATAAACAGACAATGAACCCGAAAATCTTCCATCTGGAGATGACCATTTTAGACCAGCTTCCTCAGATGTAGCAGAGGATGTTTGTGTTGGCTGACCGAGCGGTGTATTACCTTTTTGCTCAGGAGGATAATACGTATTTGATCCAGAAACATAAACCCTGAAGCCATTTACCAAAGCGTAATCTAAGCCAACATCAAAATCGATATTGTGCGTATGTGGTCTTAAGCTATCTGCTGTACTAGCTGTTTGAGTTTGTGTGAAGAAATTCGCAAATCTTAAGCCTAAGAGTGTATCAAGTTTGCCATCGAACCACTGAGTATTGTTTACAGCAAACCATCCTTTGTTAAAAGCTTTAGCTATTTCATACGTACCTGATGTTCCAATGGTACCCATAGGATTAGCTGCCGTAACAAGTGCTGGATTAACTATATTTTCTAACTGTCTTACATAATTTACTCCGCCCAAAGAAACCTGAGGGCTACGAGGGCCAAAGAATGTATAAGGAACAATACCATTATTGATAGTAAAGTACTGTTTAGCCATAAGCGTACGACCGCCAAGCGTAGTAACCGTAGGACTTATGATTGGATTAAAATTACTATCTGCTTGGACGTAGGCATATTGTAATTGAGCAGCGTCTTGACGAAGAAAATCTCCACCTACAATAGTCTGACTCTTAGCTTTACCGTTTAAGAAATTATTTGTTGCAAGTGCTACAAAACGCACGGCTTTAGCACGACCTGGTTCTGCCAAATCACCTGGTGTCATACCAGCTGTCCATGAGCCCTGGTTAGGATTTGATGCATTTGTAGGTGCATAAAAGGAAACGCTAGGTGTCGACAAATCATAGTAGAAATCATTGTAACCAGCAGACACTTGAGTTGATAGCCAGTCATTCCACTTTGTATCAGCTTCACCTAATACAAACGTATTTCTTGTAAGATTATCATCCTGCCAACCACCATAGGAGTTGACGTTACTCCAGTTCAAATAACCATTGTCGATTGCTCCTGAAGCATTAGCTACTCCAGCTGCGTTAACAGTATTAGCACCCGTTTGATTTGTAGCTAAAAGATAAGATAGATATTGGCCATTACGACTATCGGCAGTAGTACTCGCTGCTGATAAAGTAGGATTGGTACCTAATAACTGATTAAATGTAGTTTGTTCACCAGTAATGCGTATTGTAGTGTTACCAGGAACTTTAACAGCAGCCTGAACATAATATCCCTCTAAGGAACCGCTTAGATTTACACGACGTGTATCCATATTGGACTGAATTGCTGCAACACGTATAGCGAAATTCTTAGTACCAAATCCATAGTCAAACTGTTCTTGTTTGGAGCCATATTGATCTAACTGAAACTTTAAAGAACCAGTTGCTGGCTGCCCAAATCGTGCTTGTTTAGAAACTACGTTAATTACACCACCGCCACCACCACTACTGTAAAGTAATGACTGCGGTCCTTCAATTACTTCAGCACGCTCGATATCAAAGTTACTTGTATAATTTGATCCTGTTGAACCAGGGTTAAAAAAAGAACCTACAGGCATCAAGCTGTCGCGCATCATGTAAGGCACAGTAAAACCGCGTAACTGCATATTTGCATGGCCAGTATGATCTCCCGTTGAGGCCGAAGCTGTTGATCCTGGATCATTACCACTGAAGCCAGCTCCTGCAGAATATGACTGAATCATACTTTCAATACCCGTTGCACCTACGTCATCCATGAAAGCTTGATCGAAAATATCAGCCGAAAGCGGCATTTTATCTAGCTCTACATTAAAACGAGTAATCGAATTAGAATTTAACGTATTATAACTGTTGGAAGAATCAGCCTGAACTTCGAAAGGATTCAATGAAACAACATCCGAAACTGCAGCTTGAGTCATTTCCTTAGATGCAGAATCGCTGCCAGAGTTTGCTTTAGCGGCAGTTTGAGCCTTAGCACAAACAGAAATTACAACGCATAAAGCAGCAAGTTTTGCCGTTATACGAAGATAACATAATAACTTAGTCATATCAATTTTCATAGGTGTGGTGTTTCATGGACCTAATAATTTTAGGCCCCAAGGGTTTACTAAGATATAGGCTAAAATAGCGCTATTTATTGTCTAAAAGTATTATATGCATACCATGCATATAATACTACTAAACGTTTACTAATTATATAGTTATACAATAATTACTATAAATATAATTATCTCAATAAAGCACTTGCAGTCCACAGCATCGGCGACTGCCCATGCAGATCACCACTTTTACGATCTCTTGCTAGATAATATTCGCGTTGTTTATTCACATCATCCCCTACCATCATTTTGCCTTTATTGGTACCCACACAAACACCTGTTAAATTATTATTCTTATCTAACGCTGCCACTAAAGCTAACCACGCCTTACGTGACGCTAAACCATAAGTAGTTGAATCCAACCAATGATTTTTTACGCCCGTTACCATTGCAAAAGTAAACATCCCAGAACCTGAAGTTTCAGTCCAAGACTCAGGCACATCCACGAGTTGACGCCACAGACCATTTGGTGACTGATACTTGAGAAGAGCCTCCATCATTTTAAGATATCCCGATTTTATACGAGCATAGTTTGGATTGTTTTCTGGTAAATCGCGTAAAATCTCAGCCATGCCAGCTGCAAACCATCCGTTACCTCTACCCCAGTAGAATGGTGAATCTGAAGCATGCATAAATAAGCCATTAGGCTGCTGTAATTTTTCTAAATAAGAAGCAGCTGTTAAAGCAGCCCTATTCATATAGATCACATCACCTGTTGCACGGTACGCCTGCATCTGTAGCGCAGGAATCATGTACATGTCATCAACCCAGTAACGCGCTTCATCGGTAATCCCATCAGCCGTTGGATTTTTCCACTGCGCATCGGCAAATTTTTTACCTAGGGCCAAATAAACAGGATTATGTGTTTGTATATATAACTCTAAAGGTACGACACCAAAAACACGAAAATCAACATGCGCATTGGGAGCGATTCTAATTGGGTATGGTGCAGATTCATGCGTTACCTTTGAACTTGCTGCAGAAGGAGCCTGCTGAGAGGGATCTGCAATAACCTTCGCCTCTTGAGAAGCTACTGCCAATACAGGATCAAATCGGCGAATTAGTTTTTCCGTGCGTGCACCATCAGACGCTAGTTTTGCATAGGATAAAGCACCGTACCATGCACATATTTCTGGATATATAATTCCAGACTGGTGCCTATCGATCGGACGTTTCAGATAATTATCTACAATACGAGCACCTACATCTTTAGGATCAGCACCTTGTGGTAAATTTGCATAGGGATCTTCAGCCCTCAAAAATATAGCGCTAAAGAAAAAAACGAATACAACAAACGTAGGTTTTATAAATTTCATGATACAAGTAAATAGGTGTACACTATTGACTAAAACACGATATTAATTCTCCTACAAGAGGTGTATAATCGGACAGTTCACTTTTTTTGATATAATAAGATTAATCAGCGCATTACATTCACGTCTTTGTAGACTTAATTTAGCCAAACTTTTTCAGCATAAATGAAACTTCTCTCTGCATTCGATAAGTCCTTACTCAAACTAGCGTCTAAGCAAGCAGTCGATTTTAACGGCAAAAGTTATACATTCGGCGACCTTGAAAAACGCAGCAATCAACTCGCTCATCTCCTAACTAAAAAAGGGTTAAAACCGGGCGATCGCATTTCATTTTTCCTTCAAAACAGAATTGAAGTAATCGATTTATGGATTGCAGGAGTTAAATTAGGACTCGTAGTTGTTCCTGTTAACGTACTATATCGCGAGCGAGAACTTAAACATATTTTAAATGATGCTAGTCCAAAAGCAGTGATTACATCATCAGATATGGCTACCTGGATACCTTCAGGAATTACTGTATGGAATGTAGAAGACTTAAGCCACGAAGCGAGCAGTCAATCATCGGAACGTATCATAAATACAATTACTGAAAACACACCCTTATCTCTTATATACACATCCGGCACTACTGGCGCATCGAAAGGTGCTGTGCTGACTCAAGGAAACTTTTTAGCAAATGGACAAGCCCTTGTAAACGACTGGCAATTTACTGAAAACGATCGCTACTTAGCAACGCTTCCACTCTTTCATGTACACGGATTAGGCAACGGCGTACATTGTTGGCTTATGAGCGGATGCCATATGCGTCTAACCGAACGTTTTGAGCACTCTCAAGCACAGGCTTGGTTTGAAGATTACAAGCCTACCGTCTTCTTTGGTGTACCCGCCATGTTTATACGTCTTTTGGAAATTCCAGACGCTGCAGCAAAAGCAATCGGCGATAAATTACGTCTTGCCGTTTCAGGATCTGCCCCACTCCCAGCTGAAATTCATGAAAAGTTTCGCGCAAAATTTGGTTCTGTTATTCTTGAACGCTACGGGATGACAGAGACACTCATGAATGTGAGTAATCCCTATGTGGGTGAAAGAAGACCTGGAACAGTTGGACTCCCACTTAAACACGTACAAACAAAAATTTGTGATGAAAAGGGAGACCCTGTCGGTGATAACGTAACAGGAGAATTATGGGTCAAAGGACCAAATGTTTGTTCAGGTTACTGGGGAAGACCTGAAGCAACAGCACAGGCATGGGTAGACGGCTGGTTTAAAACGGGTGATATCGCAATTCGTGCAAACGATGGCTATATCACACTTCAAGGTAGACGTAGTGATTTAATTATATCTGGAGGCTTCAATATTTATCCACGTGAAATCGAAGAACTACTTCTAGAACAACCTGGCATTAAAGAAGCAACCGTAGTAGGTGTAGCAGATCCGATTCGAGGAGAGGTACCAGTAGCATATGTAGTGGCGGATGAAAAGACCTGGGATGAAGCTACCTTAAAACCTCGCCTTGCTACACAGCTTGCTTCGTTTAAGCTACCGAAGGCATTTGTACGAGTAGACGCCCTCCCAAGAACCGCACTTGGGAAAGTTCAAAAGCACCTACTACCTCCGTTAAAATAAAGTAAAGTCGTAGCAGAGTAAGCGATTAACGCATTGCGATTTAATAGGCTAGAGCTTTAGCCTACGTATTCATGCGCTCAATTTTCCGCTTACTTTTAGTATCAGGTTTTTCACTTTATCTAGGTGCTATACTTTGTGCTCAAACAGCTACCGTACCTACTTTAAGTACTGCTTTACCTGACACTACAGTAAAGTTAGGTGCTACCCCTTATACGTTAGACTTAACCAGTTACTTTTCTATCCCAACAGTTACTGGTCCAGTGGTTCAGTTTAATACCGTTCTTGGTAAATATAATGCTGAACTTTACACAAGCGCAGCCCCTATCAACGCAAATAATTTCCTTAGCTACGTGAACGCAGGTAGCTACACAAATTCCTTTATTGACCGTTCTGTTCCAGGTTTTGTTGTTCAAGGTGGTAGCTATGATATCGTTTCAGGCTCTATAGCAGCAATACCAACGCAAGCTCCCGTCGTTTTAGAATATAATCTACCTAACGCATATGGCACTTTAGCAGCAGCTAGAACAAGTGTTTTAAATAGTGCAACAAGTGCATGGTACATAAATACCGTAGATAATTCAACAACCCTCGATACATCCAACGGTGGTGGCTATACTGTTTTTGGTCGGATACTTGGAACGGGCATGAATGTTGTAAATGCCATAGCAGCACTTCCTGTTTATAATGTAAACGGAGGACAATTTCCTAATCTACCTGTATACAACTATAACACTTCAGGTAGTCTTACTGTAGCAAATTTGGTTATCGTAAATTCAATTACTCAAATTCCCGTATATCCTACAACAACTAGCTCAACTTCCGTAATTGGATGGAGCGTAAATTCAAGCAACCCTAATGTTGGTTCCGCAGCTATCAGCGGTTCAAAACTAACAATTACTCCAGGTGTAGTTGGCACCACTGCAATTACTATAACAGCAAGTGATACAAACGGTAATATAGTACAGGGCAGTTTTAACTATGTAGTCGCTGCAAATGCACCAGCTATAATAACACAACCGTCCTCTCAAACAGTTACAGCAGGCAGTACCGTTGTCTTTTCAACTACTGTTACAACCCCAAGCGGAGTAACTTATCAGTGGTATAAAAATGGTACACTCATATCAGGCGCAACAAACTCCACATTAATGATCCAAGCAGTGACAGCGGTGAATAGTGGCACCTATACCTGCTTAATCACAAATGCCGTAGGATCTGTCACAACAGCAGCAGCACAACTTAACTTAATCAGTACAACTAACCCAGGCCGCTTAGTAAACCTATCGGTTCTGACTTTAGATGGACCAGCAGATCAAATGCTGACCCTTGGATTTGTAAACGGAGGCGCTAACTCAACAGGAACACAATCTCTCTTAATACGCGCTGCTGGTCCTGCTTTAAGCGCATTCCAAGTTCAAAATGTATTAAGCGATCCAACGCTCACACTTTATCAAGGAAGTAGCAGTATTGCATACAACGATAACTGGGGTTCTACCGCAGCAAATATCACGGCAGTAAATAACGCCGAAGCACAAACCGGTGCGTTCGCACTGACTCCTACAACCAGTTTAGATGCAGCCATAGTACAAGTACTGCCTCAAGGAAGTTATACCGTGCAAGTTGCAGGTAATGGCACTGGTGTAGGTAAAGCCATTGCTGAAGTATACGACAACACTTCAACCTATAGCGCAACATCACCTCATCTAGTAAACCTATCCTGCCGCCAACAAGTGGTTGCAAATGGTATGCTAACCGCAGGTTTTGTTATCAGTGGTTCTACTTCAAAAACAGTACTTATCCGCGCATCCGGCCCAGCATTGACTACTTACGGTGTACAAAACGTGATGCCAGATCCTCAGCTTAGTGTATTTTCTGGCAGTACAGTAATAGCAACAAATGCAGGATGGATGGGCGATTCCTCAATCTCAAACGCAATGAATGCTGTAGGTGCTTTCCCTTACCAAAGTACTACAAGTAAAGACTCAGCAGTTCTGATTACCTTAGCGCCAGGCTCTTATACAGCACAAGCAACTAGCGCTACCGGAACAGCTGGTACAACTTTAATTGAAGTTTACGAGGTACCTTAAGTATTACTTGTCGAAAATTGCGATAGCATTTCGACCGTCTGACATTTTGTATCCGCGGTACATACCTGGAGAGTTAAAAGGCATGGCAATGTTACCATCATGGTCGATTGCAATAAGACCACCGTCACCTCCAAGCTGAGCAACTTTATTTAATGAATTCTGAGCAGCTTCAGCTACTGGAGTACCTTTATATTCCATTTGTGCCGCAATATCTCGCGCTACCACAACACGAATAAAATACTCACCCCAACCTGTAGCACTCACAGCACACGTGGCATTGTTTGCGTACGTGCCTGCACCAATAATCGGTGAGTCACCTACACGTCCAAATTTTTTGTTAGTCATTCCACCTGTAGATGTACCTGCAGCAAGATTACCTGCTTTGTCTAAGGCAACACACCCTACGGTTCCATAATGAGATGTCTTAATAAAATATCCGTCTGGTACAGTTACGAACCCTGCTTTTTCATGGGCTGTAGCGGTAGAACTTGTTTTCTTTTCAACTTCAAGTTCCTTGGCACGAAGCAGCTGCTTTTTTCTTAAGTCAGTTTGAAAATAAGTATTATCTACAAAAGAATATCCAAGCTTTGATGCAAAGGCTTCAGCTCCTTCTCCAACCATAAAAACATGAGCAGATTTATCCATTACATCGCGAGCTAAAGTGATTGGATTTTTAATATGCTTAAGTCCAGCAACTGCACCTGCGCTAAGCGTCTTACCATTCATAATTGCCGAATCTAATTCACAGTAACCTTCGGAATTAAGAACTGCACCCTTACCTGCATTAAAGAGTGGATCGTCCTCTAAGACTTTAATCGCTGCAACTACCGCATCAAGGGAAGTTCCTCCCTGCTCCAAAACAGCATATCCTGTATCACGTGCTACAGTTAATGCATGTGTATACTGCGCCTCCATCTCTGGCGTCATATTGGAGCGCAAAATCACACCTGCACCTCCATGAATAACGATACCGTAATTCTTAGGGGTCGATTTGGTTGTATCAGCCTTTAGTCCACTTGCCATAGTAAACACAACCAAACTAAAAACGTTAAAAAGTAAAGCGATCCGTTTCATAGCCACATACTAATACACGTATGTAGCTTTAACTCGAGAAACAAAAATTACTCGTTAGTTTTTTTAGCTCTCTTATTCATCTTCTTATTTGCATGACGGCCTGTACCATCTCCGTCATCCATATGCCCTGCTGCAGGATTTAAACGTGAGAGAACAGCAGCAAGTTTTTCTTTCGCTGCAATTGCTTGAGGATCTTTGGTATCAGCAGGAATCAGTTTTTCTGCGAAAGGAGCATCACTTAAATCATAAAACTTACCATCCTGAGTTAACTTATAGTGTGCATCTGCAGCATACCAATTACGCGCCAACTCAATAAAAACATAATCTCTAGGATGACCTACCTCCCCTAATATTTGAGGTAAAAAGCTATGACCATCAATAATGCGATTCGCTGGCATAGGTGCTTTAGCAAGTTCTGCAAAGGTCGGAAAGAAATCACTCGAATCAACTAAGTCATCCAGAACTTTACCAGCAGGAGTCACACCAGGCCAATTAACTATGAGAGGTACGCGACTACCGCCCTCAAGCATAGATCCTTTAGAGCCTAACAAAGGTCTACCATGGATTGTATTATGCGCAGCAAAATAGGTGGCTGTTCCATTATCACCAAAATAAACAAGTAGCGTATTCTTTCGTAAATCGAGACGCTCTAATTCAGCAATCAACTTACCGATTAATTTATCCATGTAGGCAATATTGTCCGCATACAAATCTTGGCTATTAGATTTACTGTCAGGCGTAGGCAATATGTCCTGATGAATGTGGGCCATGGAGTAATAAATATAGAAAGGATCTTTTTGATGCTTCTCTAAAAATTTCACGAGATGAGTATGCATGACATCAGGCATATACTCATGATCTCTCAAAGGTAGGGTTTTACCATTATCCTCATAGAACTTACCTTTTGCTTGGGTATTCCAGTAAATTCCACTTCCTGTAAACCTAAGATAATCATCAAATCCGAATTCATCTGGGCCTAAAGGCAACTGTCCCCATTTTCCAATAGAGGCTGTAACGTAGCCGCGCTGCTTTAAAACGCGTGGCATCATAATCTCATCTTGAGGAGTAAAAAGTCCCGTAGAGTCTTGATTCGTAGCTCCAGTCCTAAATACATAACGACCAGTCAAAATAGTAGCACGAGATGGTCCGCACAATGGCTCAGCATAAGCATGGGTGTACAAAGTGCCTTCATGCGCCATCTTTTCTATGTTCGGTGTAGCATACTTATCTGAACCATACACTGGCATATCACCGATTCCGACGTCATCTCCCAAAATATAAATAATATTTGGCTTATCCGGAATAGAGGCTGCGTTTAGTGCAACACTAACGAGGCTTAAAACTAAACTCGCGAAGAGATATCTGCGTTTCATAATTTAAATAAAGGGTATACTAATCTCTCGTATCTAATTCATAATATTACGTAATTACAAATTATGATTCGCTAATTAGACTCATACTAAAGTATGATACTTCACAGAGTAACGCATGAGCCATGAGTTACGTCTATCCCTCAGTCTCATTTTACCCCAATGAATACACCCCTTGCTTCAGATATTTCACGTCGGAACTTTATAGCTACATTAGGACTGAGTGCAGCTGCTTCGTATGTATTACCTAGCGCACTTAAAGCACAAACGGCATCCACTAAACCAAAGCACGAGATAGCCTTCTTAGAAAAATGGTTTTTTGACGGTGCCAATGGTGGACCGCTCAAATACACGTATGACCAAATGGCACAAACGTGCGATGAAATTGGTTTAGATTTAGAGCTCACCCTACGCAAAAAAGGACATATATCACCAGAGAATGCACCAGACGAACTTCCGAAAATGGCGGAAGCTCTAGCTAAGAAAAACAGAAAAATGCTATTTGTCGCCATGGATACCGTTCGTGCTGATGAACCTCATTGGGAAAAAGCACTCAGAACTGCTAAGGCACTTGGAATTAAACAATATCGTCACCGTGGTTTCATGTACCAAGGGACACGCTCACTGAAATCTCAAATTGCCGACTTTAAGATCATCGCCAAAGAATTTGCTGCAGCTAATAAAGAAATTGGAATTCAAGCATTATACCAAACCCATGCGATGCCTCAGATGGCTGGTAGTGCATGTTGGGACTTAGATCTTATTTTAGACGATATCGACCCGCGTTATTTTGGTATAGCTTTCGACACACGCCATGTGATGGTAGAGCAAGGTTTATCATGGCCTAATGCGATCAAGCTTCTAGCCCCACGTATTGCTGCACTATGTCTGAAAGATTTTAGATGGGTTGGAGATAACCCTATTGGCGTACCATTAGGACAAGGAAATGTTAAAAAGAAAATCGTTGATGAAGTCCTAGCAACTCACGGAGGAACTTTACCTATGTGCATACATATTGAGCACAGAAAGCTTGAAGCGATTCCTTTCAACAATCGTCACGATATCGTAGAGGCATTCAAAGCGGACAAACGCGCTTTAGAGAACTGGCTAAGCTAAGCCTTAGTCTACTCTCAGTCTTGCTTCACGGCATTCGCATAGAATGCATCCAATAAGGCATGTACTTCTTCGGCCGTATCTTTTTCTAAGACTTTTTTAGCTAAAGCTTTTGCATCTGCCATCTTGATGGCACGAATTAGATACTTAACCCGAGGAATGGATGTTGAGGTCATACTAAGACGCTCGATACCAAGTCCTATCAGTAAGGCTGTATAGAGTGGATCACCTGCTAATTCACCACAGACACTGACTGGAATTTTCGCTTTATTAGCAGACTCCACAATCTGTTTTAATGTTCTAACCACACCAGGATGCGAAGGCTCATACAGGGAAGCTACGCGGTCATTCCCGCGGTCCACTGCAATTAAATACTGAATTAAATCATTCGTACCGATACTAAAAAAATCACATTCCTTTGCGATTAAATCCGCTGTCACAGCAGCACTAGGAATTTCGATCATCGCTCCAATTTCGATCTTATCGTTATAGGTGTGACCCTTACTCTTTAATTCTGCAATACACTCTTTTACTAAGCTGCGTGCTTTCCTTACCTGCTCCACTCCACTAATCATAGGGAACATAAGCTGAATTTTGCCGTGTACACTCGCACGCAAAATTGCACGTAGTTGATTTTTAAATAGGTCCGGCGACTCTAAACAAAACCGAATAGCGCGGTAACCCATAAAAGGATTCGCCTCTTTATTATCGAGTTCTGGAATAGCTGCTAGAGGTTTATCACCACCTAAATCAAGTGTACGTATAATCACTGGATTTGGGTTACATGCCTCAGCAACAGCTTTGTAAGCTAAAAACTGTTCCTGCTCGGTCGGCACCTGTGATGAATTTAAATATAAGTATTCAGTTCTAAATAAACCAACCCCTTGAGCATAATATTCTTTTACGTGCTCTGTTTCAGAAATCTTCTCTATGTTAGCCATCAGCGTAACAGAGGCCCCATCACGCGTAACCGCCGGCTGGCGATTCGCTTCAATCATGCGATCCTCGAATGACTGTTTCTGTTTTTGTACCTTACCGTATTTTACTAACGTTTCCTCGGAAGGATGTAGGATAATTACACCCTCATAGCCGTCTAAAACAATCCAATCACCCGTCTTAACACGCGATGTTAAATCATGCACACCTACAACAGCAGGTAGCTTCATGGACCGAGCAACGATAACCGCGTGACTAGTAATACTACCCTTATCCGTAACTAAACCTAAAGCACCACTACGATCAATCGAGGCACTACCCGAGGGCGACAAGTCATTAGCAACAACAATACGTTTATTCGCCAACTGACTTAAATCATTTTCAGATTGTCCTAATAAATTTTGTAACACGCGCTGCGCTACATCGCGAATATCACCTGCACGTTCTCGCAAATACTCATCATCAATTTCTGAAAATGCTTTGATATAACTTTGAGAAACGCGGTGAAAACAACTTTCAATATTTTCATTCGTTGTCTCAAACTCTTTGATGGTTTGAGAAATAAGCGCCTGGTCTTCTAAAACGAGCAGATGCGCATCAAAGATGAGCGCTTCATCTTCACCTAAATTTTTACCAACTTCGTTTTTAATTTTTGAAATTTGCTGGCGCGTAACAAGCAAGGCTTGGTCAAAGCGTGCTATTTCATCGATACTTTTTTCAGGGGGTATCTGATAACTAGGTACCGTTACATCATTTTGCAGATAAACAAAAACCTGTCCAAATGCGATGCCCGGCGATGCAGCAATTCCCTGCACCGTTAGTTCGTTTTGAACACGGGTTTCGTTAGGCATGTTGGTGTAACTTTAACTTAGGCATAGGTTACCTAAATAAGAGCTTATCTGACTAACTCTATAGACAAGCTTGGGGTCAATATCGATATTTAAGTAGCTGAATAGAAATTAATACTTTTAACGTATTAGACTAATCAGGATTAGCCAACAAGCGTAGCGATGCGGACAAATGTACTGTCCCCAAGTAGACCTCGAATAGTATTACTTAGCTCAGCATCTGACGGACCATCTTTATCTGGCAAGAGAGCAAAACAGGCACTTCCACTCCCGCTCATGAGCACCTTAAGACCATAGTTTTTATGTAGGCTTTCTGCCACAACTACCAAACTTGGAAATTTCAAAAAGGCAGGCTTCTGCATGTTATTATAGAGGAGATCCTCGATTGGTGCAGCCGGGTTATCTACCCAAACTTTTACGAGCGCCTCTGCCTTATCCGCACGGAGATAAGCGTCTGTTAATTCTGTCATACGCTTATAAGCCCACGCGGTAGAAATACCGAAATCCGGTTTATAAATAACCACCCTCTTCCCCTTAATTCTTGCCTGAACCGAATCAGGCAGAACCTGAATTCGTTCTCCCCTGCCTTGCATCATGCAGGCCTTTTGAGACAGAAAAAGCGGGCAATCTGAGCCTATCGTCGCAACCTTCTGTTGCAGTTGTGTTACATCTATTTTGATACCCGTAAGTGCTTCAAGTGCCCTGATGGCAGCAACAGCATTACTGCTACCTCCTCCTAAACCAGCCCCCATAGGAATTTCTTTTTTAAGGTCAAAATGGGCACCCCCAGTATAGCCCGTTAATTGCTTGAAAAGTACAGCCGCTTTAAGGATCAGGTTACTTTCATCAACAGGCACCTCTCCTACATTACAACTGAGAGAAAATGCTTTAGGTGTTAACGTAACCGAGATCTCATCCGCTAGGCTCACTTGGCTGACTACCGACATGAGATTATGGTAACCATCCTCACGCTTACCTGTAATGGCAAGTAGTAGGTTTAACTTAGCAAGAGATGTTACCTGAACGGATGACATACGATTAACTTCGTGAGAATTTAGCCTTAAAGGAAGCAAGAAAAACTTCCCTTAAAGGCACATTTCCCATGAGATAGTAACTCTACAGAATTTCAACCATGGCTTGCGAACTCATATTAGCATTAGATGTACCTACCAAGGAGGCGGCTCGTCCCATTCTTACCCAACTCCAAGGAAAGGTAAGTTGGATTAAAATCGGCCTACAAATGTTTACGGCATATGGCCCAGACTATGTTAAGCAAGTCGCTGACTTGGGATATAATATATTTCTCGATTTAAAGTTACACGATATCCCGAACACCGTTGAAAAGGCCGTTGAATCTCTGAGTCCACTACCGATTGGTATGCTAACCCTGCATACCTCAGGAGGAAAAGCGATGATGCAAGCTGCCCATAAAGCAGCACGCCCTGATTTGCTCTTACTCGGTGTTACCGTTCTCACATCAATGGATTCAGCGGCTTTGAGTGAGATAGGGGCAGGACCGGACATTACATCCCAAGTGAAACGTTTAGGTCTACTTGCATCCAGTGCAGGCCTTAAGGGTTTGGTATGTTCTCCCCATGAAGTTACCCTTTTAAGAAGCAGCCTTCCGCACGATATTAAACTCGTGACACCTGGCATACGTCCATCAGGTGAAAGTGGTGGTGATGATCAAAAACGAGTCATGACTCCACGCCTAGCTTCCGAAGCTGGATCAAGCTATATCGTTGTCGGTAGACCTATCTTACAAGCTAAAGACCCTGCTAGCGCCGCGCTTGCGATTCGCCAAGAGCTTAGTTAACCTGAGTTATGAGTCGTACCGCAGTTATCCTTCTTGCAGCAGGCAGTGGCAAACGCATGCAAGGAGTTGTTGAAGATAAAATATTAACCCATCTCGCCGGAAGTCCCTTATTTGCCCACTCTGCTAAGGCATTTCTAAAGAGCGGTGTCGCTGATCTATATGTCGTTGTTTACCGCGACCAGCGCCAAATGTTAGAGCTCTCCGCCTATGCGCCTACCCCTTCACTCTTAGTGCATGGTGGTAAAGAAAGACAGGATTCCGTCATGAATGCCCTGAGTGTTCTACCTCCTGACATCGATTACGTTTATATCCATGACTGCGCGAGACCACTCATCCAAGTTGAAACAATCAAACAACTTCATGCGGTCGTAAGAAAATGTAAGGCAGTAGTACTTGCGCACCGTGTTACTGATACGATTAAAGAAAAACACATTCCTAAAGGATCAAAATTAGCGCGTTTAAAAACGATCGACCGAAGCAAACTTTGGGCTATGGAAACACCTCAAGTGTTTTCGCGAAAATTAATTGTTAAAGGTTATGCTAAAATAGCATCCAAGAAAAAGACTGTAACGGATGATACCGCAGCTTTAGACGCCATCGGTCATCCCGTAGCAATCTTAGAAAACGAATTCCCGAATCCAAAGTTAACTAAACCTTCGGACTTAGCGTATATCGAATTTCTTATTACTAACCGCTAATCTGCTTTTTAAAATCATATGTCCAATTTACGAATCGGTCATGGCTATGACATCCATAGAACAGCAGTAGGTAGAGCGCTTGTTCTAGGTGGAGTACGTTTTGAAGCAGACTTCGGACTTGAAGGACACAGTGACGCCGACTGCTTAACCCACGCTATCTGCGACGCAATACTTGGTGCAGCCGGGCTTCCTGACATTGGACACTTTTTTCCACCCTCAGATCCTGCATACAAAGGTATCAATTCTCAGATTCTACTGAGTAAAGTAGTAACAGAAGTTAAAAAGGCAGGATTTAGTATTGTTAATATCGACTCTACTTTAATTGCAGAGAAACCAAAAATTTTAAGCCATATTCCGGCGATGAAAAAAGTATTGGCAGAGTCTACGGGACTCACTCCAAGCTTGATTGGAATCAAAGCAACAACGCACGAAAAAACCGATGAAATCGGTCGTGGATTAGCAATTGCTGCACATGCAGTCGCTCTTATTGAGCGCTTATAACATGTACTTACGCGCATTGAAGTTAAGTTTATCGTGTCTACTTTTAGTCTGCTTAACCAGCTGCTTTAAACGGGAAACTCCTGTAGAGCGTGCAACAAAAAGCCAAGTACTACTTGCAGGTCTAGGTTACGAAGTAACAACCTTAGATCCTCAATTAGCAACTGGCACCACTGAAGAAGAAGTAATTAACGCTTTATTCGAAGGCTTAGTCAGTGAAGATCCTAAAGATCTACATCCTGTCCCCGGTGTTGCTTCAAACTGGAAGGTCTCACCCGATCTAAAAACTTATACCTTTTTCATAAGGCCTGATGCTCGCTGGTCTGATGGCAAAGCAATTACTGCTGACGATTTTGTTAATTCGTGGAAAAGAATTCTTACACCCGAGCTTGGAGCAGAAAACGCAAATTTACTTTATGTATTACAAGGTGCAGAAGCTTATCATAAAGGCCTGAGTCATGATTTCAAAAAAGTAGGTGTAGAAGCAACCGATCCTCATATATTAAAGGTTACACTCGAGCGGCCAACCCCATACTTTCTATCCCTACTTAATCACTGGGCTTGGTTTCCTGTTCCTCAAGTAGCACAATTATCTATCGCTCGAAATAACAGCTGGACGAAACCAGAAAATTTTATCGGTAACGGTGCTTTTACACTTAAATCTTGGGCTCCCAATCGCATTATTGTCGCTACGAAATCTCAAACTTACTGGGACAATGCTTCCGTTAAATTAAATGAAATTCGATTCTACCCTCTCGATAGTGCTGACGCCCAAGAAAGAGCATTTAGATCAGGACAACTTCACGTAACGGATACTATCGCAGCTGGCAGAATAGATGCATACAAAGGCAGTCCTTATTTAAGAACTGACGCTTATTTAGGCACTTCTTTTTACCGCATTAATACAAAGCGTCCTTACTTAAATGATCCTCGTATCAGAAAAGCACTGGCACTTGCCGTAGATCGTAAAAAAATTGTAGATAAAATATTACGAGGCGGACAAACCCCAGCAGGATCCTTCACTCCCTTAGGTATAGGTAGTTACACACCACCTCAAAATCTTGCTACCAATATCGCTGAAGCAAAACGCTTACTCAGTGAAGCAGGATATCCAGATGGAAAAGGGCTACCTAGTTTTGACATCTTATTTGATGATACATTCTCCAAACGCATCATTGCTGAAACCATTCAAGGTATGTGGAAGTCAGAATTAGGCATAGATGCCCGTCTTGTTAATGAAGATGTTAAATCAGCTTTATCTGATCGTAGGACCGGTAACTACCAAATTTTAGTTTCTGTGTGGATTGCAGATTATGAAGACCCAACCAGTTTTCTCAATTTGTGGTTATCGACTAGCACCAATAATTTTACTGGATGGTCGAATGCCGATTTTGACGCCGCCCTTTTTACTGCAGCTCAAAAACCAGATTCACCCGAAAGAAACGCTCTATTGGCTCATGCCGAAGAAATTTTACTGAGAGAACCTCCACTCATTCCTATTTATTTTTATACCCACGTCTTTTTACTGCACACTTCCGTTAAGGGCTGGTATTCAAACCTTCTTGATCATCATCCTTATAAAGCAGTTAGCCTAGAAAAAGCCCAATAAAGAGCGCAAAAATTGCTCTTAAAGGAATGTGTATTTTCCCTTGCCCCTAGGGCTTTCGATCCTTTTGATCTACCTTCTGACTATTTTGGACCCTTAGCTCAGTTGGTTAGAGCGTTTCCTTGACATGGAAAAGGTCGCTGGTTCGAGTCCAGTAGGGTCCACCATTTAGCAGTAAATTAGCGTAGAAAGAAACGGTTGTTTTTACTTAAAAAGGCAGCTTTAAGGTTACCACTCGCTCATGTCTACCTCACCTATATCTGAAGAAGAACACCGTAGACAAATGCAGGAGTTGCAAAAGCAAATGCATGCGAAAATTAACGCAGCAAAAGATAAGAAAGACCTACTCATTGTACATACCGGCGATGGAAAAGGAAAGAGTACCGCAGCCTTCGGTATGCTCGCTCGAATGCTAGGACACAACCAGCCATGCGCTGTTATTCAATTTATCAAATCTGGAGATCATGCCATTGAAAAACTCTTAAGCTCCCCACGACTTAAATGGCACAAAGTAGGAGATGGTTTTACGTGGGATACTCAAAATCGCGCTCAAGATGTAGCCAGGTGCAGAGAAGGCTGGGCCCTAGCGTGTGATTATTTAAGTCATGGATCTGTTAGATTACTTATTCTTGATGAATTAAATATTGCCCTAGCCCATCAGTATTTACCGGTAGAGGAAGTAATAGAAGCACTCCAAAAAAGATCCCCTGGAGTGCATGTTGTCATTACAGGAAGAGATGCGCCAAAACCACTGATTGAAGTGGCTGATTTAGTTACAGAAATGAAAGATATCAAACACCCGTTTGAGGCAGGTGTGAAAGCACAACTTGGAATCGAATTCTAAGCTTCCTGCTTCATAACTTGAAGCAGAGCTTGAATGTAGCCGAAGCAAAACGAGAACGCACGGAGCTTATCTTCATCTCCCTCAATCTGAGGGACATGATCAGGCATAATCATGCCATCATACCCCACTTCTTGATAGGCTTTGAGTGCTGCCACCATATTTACATCACCCTCATCAGGAAAACATTCCTGGAAGTTTAAAAACCCTCCTTTGATATTTCTAAAATGAACGTTAAATATTTTCTTACGCACTCCAAAATAACGAATGATATCTAAAATTTCTTCGTTCGGATTTTTAAGCATTTCGCAAATCGTACCCTGACAAAAATTAAGTCCATGATAAGGACTTGCATGGGTATCAACGAAGCGTTTCAAGCCTTCCACAGAACTTAGTACGGCATAAATCCCTAGATAAGGCCTATCTTGTAATAGACCAGGATCATTAGGATGGAGTGCCAACTTTACTTTATTCTCTGTAGCAACAGGTACTACACGACTTAGAAAATATTCGATTCTCGACCAGTTTTCTTCAGCACTAATTTGTCCAGCAATGGTAGCTGCAGCACTCGGCTTAATTTTCGAAAAATCGAAATTAGGATCAATCGCACCTCCACGGCCTTTTACTTTGCCTGTGCGCACTACTCCCAGATACGTAAAATTATATTTCAACATGGGAATACCTGCTTTCCCAGCATTACGAATCATTTCACAAATTTCATCTATCGCTTTATCTCTGGCTGCACCTTTATCTAAAAATATTTCAGGATATTCTGCCTTTGCTACGGGGCTTGAAGAAATAGGAAGAGGCACTGCGTCTAACTTTATTCCAAATGACTCTACATGTCTTCTTAGTCGAACAAGTCCATCCACCGACCACTCAGCTCCCATACGTCTTGCAGGCAAGCCGCTGCAGATATTCTTAACCCCGAGTGCAGCTAACACTTTTAAAGTAGCAGCAGAGTGATCATGCTGATGCCCCACATACATCTTCGCAGGCAGAAGTTTTTTCTTTTCACTGTTTAGCGTTTGAGCAGATGCAGACTGAGCTCCGAAAAGTCCTAACGCAGCCACGCCAACACTGGAAATAAACTCACTACGCTTAATCGGGGTATTATTCATGGGGTTGAGATTAGTTGTTTATCCGGACCAATGTGATTGCGAGTTAAAAGATACTCAAAAAAAGGCTTAGACTCAAAGCTCGACATCCTAGGCACATTCTCTCTTAGTAAACCTTCCATAACTTATTGCTCGGGTGGTGGAATTGGTAGACACACTCGCTTGAGGTGCGTGTGCCGTAAGGCGTGCAGGTTCGAGTCCTGTCCCGAGCACCATAAGCTACGTAATAATAACATATTACGTAATTATTAGACTAACCTCAGCGCTCTCCGCGCCTCCGAATCATCACCTCTAGGTCTAATGCTTGTAGTAGTTTAAAGAGCCGTTCCACCGAGGAAGCTCCTGCATTTGATTCAATCAAAGAGACTGCGTTTTGCCTCAAATCTGACTTTTGACCTACGTGTTGTTGGGTTAACCCGCTATCTTTACGAAAAGCTTTAATTAAAGGTCCTAACTGTTGTGCATCTTTAATTAAGTAGTTCATTTTATATGTTTTATTGATATTTAGGATCAATTTTATCTAAAATCAACATATAATATACGTTTTATTGATATTTTAACCTATTAGTAAGGTAACGAATATCAGTCTTTTTTAAGACATCCTCTCTTTACACCTTACAGAGTAAGTGATGCTGCACCAAAAACTCCTGCACTATCACCAAGTGTTGGTTTTAAAAATTGCGTACGAACTTCTGGATTAAACACATGAGAGAGCACCTCTGCCCTAGCTCTAGGTGTATAGAGTAAATCTATATTTCCTACACCGCCACCTATGACGACAGCATCCGGATCAAGTATATTAATTATGACCGCAATTGCTTCACCAAACTTTATTACAAGTCTATCTAAGGTAGCTATAGCTTTAGCATCTCCTTCTGCGGCTAATTTAACAATTTCTGGAAGCCGTGCGACTTTCCCTGATTGCTCGTGATAAAAACGCTCTAAGGCAGGTCCACTGAATACTCCTTCAACACATCCACGGTGACCGCAGTAACAAAGTGTGGTTTCTCCATTCATCGGATTATGCCCCCACTCACCCGCGATTCCATGCAAGCCATTGATTACTTTCCCATCTATAACAACACCGCCACCTACGCCTGTACCAAGAATAAGTCCTACCACATTTTTTTGTCCCTTAGCTGCACCGAAAACGGCTTCTGCGAGAGCAAAACAGTTAGCATCATTGGCAATCTCAACTTGTGTACCTAATAACCGCTCGAGATCTTTTTTGATCGGTTGTTTGTTTAGACACAGCGTATTTGAATTTTTTAATAATCCCGTTGATGGCTCTATTGCTCCTGGAGTTCCAATGCCAATTTTAGAAGGACGCTTTAAACCTGACTCCTTCTCTAAAGCTTCAACAACGCAAACGATCTGTGAAAGGACATGATCATAACCCTTAACAGACTCTGTTGGGAGTCTTAGACGAGCCAGTGCCTTCTCAGGTCTGGATGGATCTATAAAAGCACCTTCAATTTTAGTTCCACCAAGATCAATGCCAAGAATAGGGGTAATCATTTACCCTATTATGCCGAACACTCCTCGTGCTGAGTCAACGTCTTTTGCGATCTGAAGCTTAAGTTCATCTAAGGAATTAAACTTCATTTCAGGTCTTAAAAATTCGATCCACTCGACAGTGATCGTATCACCATAATCAAACGGACAGGGTTGATTACCTAAAATGTGCGTTTCTAATTTAGGATCCGTTGTTTTTTCTACCGTTGGTCTAAGTCCATAATTAGCAACTCCTGGGAGTGTTACACCCTTGGCAGAGACTCTTACCGCATAAACACCAAGCCTTGGTCTTAGTTCAGGATCGTAGAGTATATTCAACGTAGGGAATCCAATTGTCCGACCCAACTTTTTACCTGACTCAACCTTACCTACGGAAAAATAATGATAGCCTAGGAGCGGTTGAGTAGCTCCAATTTCCCCTGACTGCAAAAGACTACGAATACGCGTAGAATTAACCGGTGCTCCGCCAATCATGACAGAGGGAATTGCACTTACACGAATGCCCAATTCTTTTGCTGAAGCTTTGAGTAAATCAACACCTCCAGATCTACCCGTTCCAAAGCGCCACGTTTCACCCACAAAAACGCCTGATAAATTTTTCCACTTTGCTTTAAGCCAAGGAAGAAAATCTTTCGCTTCAATGTGAGCAAACTCGAGAGAGAATGGATGTACAACGACAGCATCTACACGAATCTGCGAAAGTAACTGTGCTTGTGTCGCCACACTTTGCATCATGAGCGTTGGCGCAGTAGGTCTAAATAAACGACTCGGATGTGGTCTAAAGGTTAGTACAACAACAAGACCATTTACCTGCTTAGCTTCAAGACATGCCGTCTTAATTACTTCTCTATGTCCTAGATGTACGCTGTCAAAAATACCTATCGCAACAAAGAGTGGTCTCTCCTTAAGAGAAAAACTATCTATGGAGTCAAACGATAGCATGATTTCACGCGATTAATTGAGAAGGTGCAGCTACATGAGCTGGCACGAGCCTCTTTTCAATCTCTGGAATGGATAGGCTCTCTATCTCTTCCAAGGTTAAAGCTTGAGCGATTTTTAGAGTGCCAGATCCCGTTCTGCGAAGAGCTGATAAACAGGCTCCGCAACCCAGCTTTTGCCCTAAGTCGTGAGCTAATGTTCTTACATATGTGCCCTTAGTACAACGAACTCTAAAATCAATATGCGGTGTAGTGAATTTTAACATATCCCAACTGACCACACGAATAAAACGCGGTTCACGTGCTACTTCTTCACCCTTGCGAGCCATCTTATAAAGTGGTACTCCATCTATTTTGATAGCTGAATACATCGGAGGCGTTTGATACTGATCCCCCAAGAAAGTCTTCATTGCCTGCTTAATTTGATCTTCCGTGAATTGAGGCACAGGACGTGTCTCCATCACTTGACCATCTAAATCTTGAGAGTCTGTAACCTTACCGAGTTCGATTGTACCTTCATACTCTTTATCGACACCCATTAAATACTGAGACAGACGTGTTGATTTACCAATCAAGACAACCAAGAGGCCTGTGGCCATAGGATCTAGCGTTCCTGCATGACCAATGCGTTTTGTGCGAAGTTTACCACGAAGACGTGCAACAACATCATGTGAGGTATGATCACGTGGTTTGTCCACAAGGAGTACTCCATCAAGTTCTTTTTGAGGAATAAGCATAAAACTTAAGGGATGTTCTTTTTTTGCTTTTCTACTTCGTCAATACGAATAGCTAACGCTTCTACCAAGCGCTTGATAAAATTTTGGGCCTCTTCAGCAGGTAAGTTAAGCCCAGCTGCACAAGCATGGCCACCGCCATTAAATTGAGCTGCAACTAAATCCAAACGGTAACGTGGATCATCGGAGCGCAAACTTGCTTTTCTTCCTCCTCCCAACCTCTCTTCAACTAAGACACCCACTAGTACCCCGTCTATACAACGAGCGTAGTCCACCAAGCCCTCTGTATCTTCAGCAGATGTTGATGTCTCTTGAAAGATACCGACTGGCAAAACACCAATACATACTTTCCCTGAGCAGTGCATCTCTAGAGAATTAAGAAATCTCTTGAGTAAATTCATTTTACCTAAGGACTCTCTTGAAAAGAGTTCGTAGCCCGCTTGAACAGGAGATGCTCCGCGTGCAACCAATTCACCGGATAATACAAAGCAGCGGCGTGAGGTTGAGTTAAATCTAAATTGACCCGTATCGGTAAGGATACCTGTAAACAGAGCCTGAGCTGTAATTGCATCTACCGCTAATCCTAAATCAAAAAACATTCCTGCTAAGATTTCGCAGGTCGCAGCAGAATGACTATCCACAATATTAACCGTAGCATAACTGCGATTGGACATGTGGTGATCGATACACGCTTCCACATGTGGGAACTGAGCTTTCAAACGCTCACCAACACGCGCATGATCAGCACAATCTACAAATATAACCGTATAGGATACCTTCTGCTTTAGTATATCCTCTAGATTTAAAAAAGTTTCTTCCTTCGTTAAATACTGTAAACGACGAGGAATTGGATCTGCGTTTACACATACCGCATTAATTCCAACAGATCTTAAAACTCGAGCGAGTGCTACCTGTGATCCGATGCAATCACCATCTGGTCTAGCATGCCCCACAACAGCAACATGCTTACCTGTGAGGGATTTTATTAGCTTAGAAAAAAGTTCTTTAAATTCAGGATAGAAAACCTCGCTCACGACTTATCCTCCTTCTTATCCGATGCGTGACGTTTAGCGTCTTCTCTATCAATCTCATCTAAAATGCTAAGTAGTCTTACTCCACGATCTACCGATAAATCTAAGCGGTAATCAAACTTCGGAAGAAATTTAAGAACGATTCTTCTACTAATCTCTTCACGAATATCAAAGGCCTGTTTTCTTAACCAACGCAGACGTTCCTCTGCATAGGTTTCATCTCCAACAATTGATACAAAGACGATTGCATCTCTTAAATCAGGTGCAACGCGTACTTCCGTAATCGTCATAGCAACGGACTCCGCTTGATATTTTTTTCTTAAAATATCACTTAGCTCACGTTGAAGGAGCTCATTGATGCGAACCGTACGGTTTGACATAATATCAACCAGTTAAAAAGTGGTTATGTTCTTCATGAATTAGAGCGAAGCTCTAACCTTTTGAACTTCATAACACTCGATAACATCGCCGACTTTATAACCATTAAATTCGTCGAGTTTGATACCGCATTCAAGTCCTGCTCTAACTTCGTTAGCATCATCCTTGAAGCGCTTAAGTGTTCCGACTTTGCCTTGGTATACGATTTCACGACCACGGCGTAAACGTGCCATTGCATTACGTGTAATCTTACCTTCTGTAACCAAGCAACCAGCAACAAAGCCTTTTGCTAATGGGAATGTAGCACGTACTTCAGCAGCACCTAACTTTAATTCCTTTAAGTCAGGATCAAGTAGGTCAGCCATCATCTCACGTACCTTATCAGCTAATTCATAGATGATATCATATGTTTCTATACGTACGCCGTGATGTTTAGCAACGGAGGTTACACCGTTTTCTAATTTTGTATTAAATCCAACAATAACAGAGCCAGCTGCTCCTGCCATTAATACATCGTTCTTAGTAATAAGACCGACATCTGCAGATACAATTTCGAGACTTACTTTATTAGATTTAATTCCATCAAGCACATTACGTACTGCTTCCGCAGAGCCGAATACGTCTGTTTTAATGATGAGCTTTAATACACGAGCTTGTGTAGCTGCGATATTAGCAAAAAGTTGTTCAACAGATACGTCTGTTGGGCTTGGATTATTAACGGCAGAGGTTTTCTTTAAGCGCTGTTCTTCTTCTTCCGCTAGCTTTTCAGCTTCACGAGCATTCTTAACAGCTTTTACTAGAGCACCACTCTCTGGAGTACCTGACCAACCGATAACACGAACTGGAGTTCCTGGAGGCGCTTCTTTGATTGCTTTACCTTGGTCATCAAACATAGCACGAACACGTGCCCAATTTGGACCTGAGACTAAAGCATCACCAACACGGAGAGTTCCACGTTGTACAATTAAGGTAGCAAGTGGTCCACGACCTACATCCACTTGCGACTCAATCACGATAGCAGACACATCTGCTTTTGGATTAGCCTTAAGTTCAAGCACGTCTGCTTGAAGTAGAATCATTTCAAGTAATTCATTGATACCTGTGCCCTTGATCGCTGAAACAGGAACCGTGATTGTTTCACCACCCCAGTCTTCAGGAGCGATTGAGCGCTGCTGCATCTGATTTTTTACCTGATCTAAATTTGCACCCTTCACGTCCATCTTGTTGACAGCAACAATGAGCGTTACTTTAGCATTTTTGATATGGTCTAATGCTTCATCTGTCTGAGGCATGAAACCGTCATCAGAAGCAACGACAAGAATAGCAATATCCGTTACCGAAGCACCACGAGCACGCATCTTAGTAAAGGCAGCGTGACCTGGAGTATCGAGGAACGTAATCTTGCGATTATTAAATTCGATTTGATAAGCACCAATGTGCTGGGTAATTCCACCCGCTTCACCAGCAGCAACGTCTGCTTTGCGAATTGCGTCTAAAAGTGACGTCTTACCATGGTCAACGTGACCTAAGATACAGACAACTGGTGGACGTGGTTCTAAATTCTTTGCCTCATCCTCTTGGACTGGCTTTTTCTTTGTTTCGCGGTCCTTCTGTGCTTGTTGCTGTGATGTAGCATCACCACGGTGCTTAACTTCGAGTAAGAAGCCGTGTTTTTCTGCAACCTTAGAAGCTACATTTTCATCTAAAGACTGTGTAATGGATGCGAAAATACCCATCTGCATCAGTTCCGAAATTAATTGGAACGGACGAAGCCCTAGAACTGTTGCGAAATCACGAACAATCACTGGAGGCTTGAAGTGAATCATCTTCACGTCACCCGAAACAGTAACGGTAGCAGCACCAACGGAAGCAGGAGCAGCTGGAGGTGTAAAAGTCTTAGGAGCAACCGAAGGGATCTTAGCAGTTGGTAAGGACGGTGGAGCCGAAATCGAAGCGTCTACAGGAGCTTTTGGTGTTTCAACGGGTTTAGGTAAAACCGTTGGAATAGCAATTTTTGCTGGCTGACTGACAGGCTCTGGAGCAGATACGGGTGCTTTAACCGGTGCCTTTGTTACTGGAATTACTGGAAGTGGTTTTGGCGAAGCAGCGCGTACTGGAGCTTCAACTACTGGAGGAAGCGGAGGAGCAGCTTTTACTGGTGGCACACTAAGAGGAGCCACAGGAGCTGGAGGTGCTTTAACTACTGAAGTAGTTGCAGGTACTTTTACAGCAGGAGCGTTAATTGGTGCTACTGGTGCTTTTTCTACAGCTGCTGCAGCTTTCTCTGCGGCCTTTGCTGCAGCAATAGCTTCCTTTTCGCGTACGATATCTTGAGCTGACTTAACAAAAGCACCAGCTGGCATACGAGGCTTCGAAATTGGAGCTTCTTCTACTGGCTTTGGTGGATTTTCTTTCGCCTCTTTCTCAGCTTTTTCTTTCGCCTTCTGAGCAAATTCTTTTTCTACCTCTTCTTCGTAAATCTTACTGACCGTGCTAGAAACTGACTTCGTATCAGCTGAGACATAGCCACGTTCTTTGAGCAATGCCAACATGTCCTTGCCCTCCATGTTGTGGCGCTTAGCTAGCTCGTGGATACGGATACTCATTTATATTTTAATCAGTGGTGTGTTTAAATTTACGTTTAAGAGAAATTACGGTGTTACACGTACAATAATTTCTTGTGCCTCTGTTTCTGTGAAACCGCCTCCGACTAAGTCTTCGGCAGCAACACCTTCGAATGCGGCAGGAGAATTAATTCCCATGTCGACAAGACGACCCGCAATAATCGGATCAAGTTCGAAAGCTTTAACAAGCAGTGAAACAGCGTTACCGCGTGGATCATCACCTGCTGCTTTAAATTCTTCGATGTCTAATCTCCAACCAAGTAAGCGGGATGTCAGACGAGCGTTCTGACCCTTACGGCCAATCGCTACTGCAAGATCATCCGTTGCTACTTTTAGCAAGATACGGTGATTTTTTTCATCGAGCGTAATATCACGAGGAACCGCAGGCTTTAATGCTTCGATGACCATTTCACGTGGATCAGCAAAGTACTTGATGATATCAATCTTTTCACCGGCTAATTCACGAACGATCGTTTTAACACGTGCACCACGAGATCCAACGCAAGCTCCTACTGGATCAACTTTTGGATCTGCACTCGTTACTGCAATCTTTGTGCGGTAACCTGGTTCACGAGCAAATGCTTCAATCTTTACTGTACCGTCTGCAATTTCAGTTACTTCTAACTCAAATAAACGGCGTACAAATTTTGGAGAAGCGCGGCTTAAAATAATTTCTGGTCCGCGTGGCGTACTTTCGATTTCTAACAGTAGCGTACGAATACGATCACCTGGTTGAAATTCTTCACCAGGCATCTGCTCTTTACCAGGCATGACCGCTTCAGCTTTACCTAAATCGATGTAGATATCATTGCGCTCACGGCGACGAACGGTGCCTGTTACAATGTTACCGATCTGATCTTTGAAATCATCATAGATACGATCTTTTTCAAACTGACGAAGACGTTGCATCACTGCTTGGCGAGCTGTTTGAGCAGCAATACGACCTAAGGAGGATGGATCGATTTCTTTTTCGATAATATCACCAATCACAGCACCTGGCTTAAGTGCTTGTGCTTTTTCAACATGGATTTCCATGCGAGGATTGCTGACTGAATCAACAACCTTAAGGATACACCATGCATGGAGTTGGCCGTTCTTAGGATTGATCTCAATCTTAAGCTCTTGGCCTGAACTTACACCCTTTTGGGCGGCAGTTTTGAGTGCATTCGTAATCGTGGCGATCATGTCGACACGTGGAATGCCCTTTTCTTTCTCCATATATTCGAGAACGGAAAGTATTTCGCTGCTCATGGGTGATGTGTTAAAAAAGTGGAAAAAAAAAGCGGGCCGAAGGGCCCACTTCTTAAATTAAGTGAGTTTGATTGAGTTGTATAAACTACCCAACGCGAGCAAGCCTTGTCAAGGCTAGCAGTACTTGTCGATGCGGGTTTAAATAACCCCTACTGAACAGTTCACCAAAAACTGATTAATTATTTAATAATTAATAACTTATATCACTTATGATCCCAGGGTAATTTAATCGCCAATTTCTTGTGTTTCCACACCTCAAAAATATCAAACATTTTGCCCGGATTTAGGATCAACTGAGGGTCTAAAGCTTTCTTAATATTCCACATGGCTTGTACCTGAGCCTTACGGTGTTGAATCCTTAAAAAGGGTGTTTTAGCGAGACCAATACCGTGTTCACCAGAGATAGCACCTCCGAGTTGTACAACCTTGTTCATCAATGAGTTAACAGCTTTTTCTGCTGCCTTACATTCAGCTTTTATAGCAGAATGGTACATGATGTTAACATGCAAGTTACCATCCCCTAGGTGCCCAAAGGTAGGGATAGATAATTTCGATGTCTTTCTGAGTTTATCAAGAAACAATATAAATGCGCCATACTGTCTCATAGGCACCACGATATCCTCATTTAGTTTTGCATCCCCAAGTTCGAACATCGCACCTGAACACTTACGTCTAACTTTCCATAATTCCTCAACTTCTTGTTCAGATTCAGCTACTCGGTATGCGAGGGCATGCTTTTTAGCCCAAGCCAAAACCCGGGACTTAAGCCCTTTGAGTTCCGCACCTGAGCCTGCAAATTCAAGAAGCACGACTGGTCTGCCTGATTGCCCCTTAAACACAGTCTTACCCGTTGCTCGCTCAGCACACATAACCGAGTAGCGATCCAAAAATTCACAAATGGAGGGCTGAAGACGTGAAGCAAATAAATCCTGCACTGCTTCAAAAGCACCTACTTCATTTTTATACGACAAGAGTAGGGTCCAAGTCGCTTCTGGTTTTGGTACGAGACGAAGCGTTGCTTCCGTAATAACACCTAGCATTCCCTCTGAACCTATCCACAAATCTCTTAAATTAAAACCAGCTGAATATTTGCGTGTTGGGGTTCCCCACTCGACATATTCCCCCGTCGGTAAAAACCCTTTCAGTGATAACACAAAGTCCCTCGTAACTCCGTATTTTCCTCCGCGCATTCCTCCTGCGTTACAGGCTATATTACCACCGATTGTGCAATATTCTTTAGAGGCAGGATCAGGCGGATAAAACCATCCCAAGGCTTCGGCTTGGCGGTGAATTTCAGCTACATTTGTACCCGGTCCAACCTTTGCTAATCCTACATCAGAATCGATTGAAATCGAATTCCACGAAAGCATATCTAAAACCCAACCACCACGCACCGGAGATGCGGACCCCGTAAGCGAAGTACCTCTACCACGAACAGTAAAAGGCACCCTGTATTTATTAGCTAATTTAAGAGCCTTACTAATATCCTCAGTCTTCTTTGGAGTGATGACCGCCTCTGGCTTAAATGCTAATTTACTGCCATCAAATGAAGCTGCGATCAGAGAATCCTCATCGGTTTTCACAAGCTTTTTACCTAAGAGTCTCGTTAGTGCACGCGTAGCAGCTAAGTGGCGTTTCATATATCCGAATAAAGTAAGCCAAAAATAGGCATAATTCCAACCTCTTTAGTCAACTTAACTTAGGTAATTTTATACCAGGATCGGCTTTTTGTTTTTTTTACAACCGCCAGAGGAACTATACTGTCCAGAAAACAGGTATAAATATACTTTTCAAAAGCACCTTAAAACAGTTGAATAAAACCTCCCATGACACGTGTTCTTCTCACCACCACTTCCTTTCAAGATACACCAGGAGTTCATCACGAACTTCTCCAAAAATCAGGCGTTGAAGTTGTACGCGAACGCGGACCACTCCCTGAATCAAAAATGTTAGAACTTGCTGGCCAATTCGACGCATTCCTTTGCGGCGATGACGCAATCACACGTGCGGTTATCGAAAAGTCACTTCCTCGCTTAAAAGTAATCAGCAAGTACGGAATCGGTTTAGATAAAATCGATGTTAAGTGTGCTACTGAATACAAAATTCCAGTTCTTTTTACTCCTGGCGTTAATCACACGACCGTAGCAGAACACACATTCACGTTAATGCTCGCATCCGTACGTCACCTCATTGCTTCGGCTAATGCTGTTGCTAAAGGTGAATGGAAACGTCTCACCGGTCACGAAATCGCAGGTAAGACAATCGCTATCATCGGACTTGGTCGTATCGGTAAAGAAGTCGCAATTCGCGCTAAAGCTTTCGGTATGAACGTAGTTGGCTATGATATTTACTGGCCAGAAACCTTAACAACAGAACTCGGTGTTAAGCGTTATACAGATTTGAAAGAAATTTTCAAAATAGCAGACGTTATTTCTCTTCACACAAACCTCAGTGATGAAACCCGTCACATGATCAACAAAGACTCGCTCAAGCTCATGAAGAAAGAAGCGATCATTGTAAATTGTGCACGCGGTGAACTCGTTGAAACAGCAGCTATGGTGGAAGTACTTAAAGCCAACCCACTCTTTGCTTACTGCACTGACGTATTAGATGAAGAGCCACCTCAGAAGAATCACCCACTCTTAGGTTTACCAAATTGTATCATCACTCCACACATCGGTTCTCGCACGTACGAATCCGTACAACGTCAAGCAACCTGTGCTGTAGAAAACCTAACATTATTCTTAGCAGGTAAAGCTCCTCACGCTCAAGCTAACCTCAAATAAGTCTAACTTTATCTTACCATGCCAGAATCCTTTAATGTAGTTCCAGAATCACTTCATAACAGCCTCATCGAAGCTGCCTACCGCAAACGTGGTTACTTAGCTGATGAAGCAGCTGAAGGTGCACGCTTCTGTGCACAAGCTTCCCGTCACGGAATCCGTACACACAATGGACTTAAAGCGCTCCACTTAGATCATCTTTTTGGTAGCGGTTCGAAAGGTTGTGTACCTGGTGCTGCAATTGAAGAAAAGCCAACACGCTTCCCAGCGGTTAAAGTTTGGAATGCGAATAAAAAATTAGGCCAATCAACTGCTTACCGCGCTATGGACGCTGCGATGAAATTAGCAGACCAATACGGTGTTGGTACCGTTTCCGTAGACAATGCTTTCCACTATCTCTGGGGTGGTGGCTATGTGATGGAAGCAGCAAAAAAGGGTTACATCGCTTATACCAATTGTACAGCTGCACTCGCTGAGGTTGTACCTTTTGGCGGCAAGTTTCCTACACTAGGAACAAACCCTCATAGCTGGGGCTTCCCAACAACCGATGCTGTTGGTTTCCCAATCGTAATCGACTGGGCTACTTCGGTTATCGCAATGGGACGCGTTCAACAATTAAAGCGTGAAGGTAAACCACTCCCTCCAAATGCAGCCGTTGATAAAGACGGTAAACCAACAACCGATGCTAATGCAGCAGTTTCATTAGTACCGTTCGGTGCACACAAAGGATACGGCCTATCTCTTATTAATGAATTAGTAGGCGGTATGATTGGTGGATCACTTCCAACTCTTCGTAGTCGCTGGGCTGATGGTGATGAAAAGCACTCCTGTGCTTTCTTCTTCCAAATCATTCATCCAGACGCAATCAGCTCAGGCGCTTTTGCTAAAGGCCGTAACCAAAACCAGAATCTAAAAGCAGTCATTCAGGATATTCTAGGTCATGGCAATGAAAACGTCATGCTACCAGGACAACCTGAAGCTGAGTTCGGAAAGAAAACACAAGCAGCCGGTGGTCTTCTATTCACCGATGCCGAAGTTGAAGCTTTCAACGAACTCGCCGTTGAGTGTGGTCAGAAGACCTGGGCTAAAGCTGACTTAAAGCAAGTTGTTGTTTAATTAGCACTATGCCTATCGGCCTCTTGCAAATCATCATCCTTGGGTTGGTGCAAGGCGCAGCCGAGCTACTACCTGTTTCTAGCTCAGCGCACGTTATTGTCGCTGAGAAACTCATGGGGATAAACCCCTCAAGCCCTGAAGCAACCTTCTTGCTCGTGATGCTTCATACAGGAACCATGTTCGCTGTACTGCTTTATTTCTGGAAAGCATGGCTTAAGAGTTATTTCCAAAGTACAGGTCAAATCGTTCGAACAATAATCCATGCAGGTTTAGCTACCGCTCTGACAGGGATTATTGGATTAGGCTTAATGAAATTAATTGAGAAATTATTTCTTAAAAACACAGGGTCTGGCCAAATAGAAGAACTCTTTGGTCAACTGCCGTTAGTTGGTACTGCCCTAGCCGCTGCGGGTATTTTTATTTTCATTGCTGCCTATTTCTCAAAGGAATCAAAAGAAACCCAAGACGTAACTATGCCAAGCGCTTTGGCGATGGGACTAGTTCAAGGCCTTAGCCTTCCGTTTCGCGGATTTTCACGGTCTGGTGGTACGATATCGATTGGACTGATACTAGGCAGTGGCCGCCAAGCATCTGAAGCATTTAGTTTTCTCTTAGCTTTCGTTTTAACGCCAGCAGTGCTTGGACGTGAATTTTTAAGATTATTAAAACTTAAGTCTCAACTACCTGCCTCGGTGCATCTCTCCCAAATGATCTCGCCAGGTCTTATTGGCATGGTCGCTAGTTTCATAGCTGGCTTATTTGCCCTTAAACTTTTGTCGCGTTTCTTAACTGAAGGACGTTGGAGCTTTTTTGGTTTCTACTGTCTTGCAGCTTCAGCGGTAGTTTTCATTCTTGCTGGAATCGGATTATAATACTTTTCACCCATGAGCCTAAAAATAAAACCTGCTAACACTTGCACTTTTGACGAGATCTCTCTCGGCGAAATCATGCTCCGCCTAGATCCAGGCGAGGGCCGAATCCGCACTGCGCGTGAATTCAAAGTCTGGGAAGGCGGCGGCGAATATAATGTCGCTCGCGGTCTAAGAAAATGTTTCGGCTTACGCACATCCGTGTGTACCGCATTCGTTGAAAACGATGTAGGTCGTTTAGTTGAAGACTTCATCATGCAAGGTGGAGTAAATACAGACTTCATCAAATGGCGTGCAGACGATGGCATTGGCCGCTCCGTACGTAATGGACTTAACTTCACAGAGCGTGGCTTTGGTATCCGCGGTGCTGTAGGTATTCCTGACCGTGGCAACACAGCAGCAAGCCAATTAAAGCCAGGTGATTTCGATTGGGACTATATCTTTGGTAAACTTGGCGTACGCTGGTTACATACTGGTGGTATCTTTGCAGCGCTTTCTGAATCTACAGCAGCGATTACTATTGAAGCTGTTAAAGCAGCTCAAAAACACGGTACTATCGTAAGCTACGACCTAAACTATCGTCCTTCCTTATGGAAGAGTATCGGTGGTCTAAAGAAAGCTCAGGAAGTAAACCGCGAGATCGCTCGTTACGTCGATGTCATGATCGGTAACGAAGAAGATTTCACCGCTTCTCTTGGATTTGAAGTTGAAGGTGCCGATGCAAACTTAAGCCACATCGAAACCGAAGCTTTCAAGAAGATGATCACTAAGGCAGTAAGTGAATTCCCTAATTTCAAAGTAGCTGCAACAACCTTACGTAAGGTAATTACAGCCACAGTAAATGACTGGAGCGCTATCTGCTACTACAACGGTAAATTCCATGAAAGCCGTCAGTACAAAGAGCTAGAAATTCTCGACCGCGTTGGCGGCGGTGACAGTTTTGCTTCAGGCCTCATCTATGGATTCTTATCAACAGGTGATGCTCAAAAAGCAGTTGAATACGGTGCAGCTCACGGTGCTCTAGCGATGACAACTCCAGGTGACACTTCTATGGTCAACCAAAAGGAAGTTGAAAAAGTCATGGGCGGTGGCAGTGCTCGCGTCGTACGTTAAACTAAAACGTAATTTTTTCTTTCAAGGCTTGGAGGCACTTAGCTTCCAAGCCTTTTTTATGCCTAGTCTTTAGCCAGTTTCATACAGGCTGAAATATCTAATTTTCCAGATCCTAGCCGTGGTATCTTCTCAACCCGTATAATTCGCCTTGGATAGGCGAGATGGGTTAAATCTGTTTTCGATAGTGCTAGTCGCACTTCATCAAGATTCAAGAAAAGTGTCGTAACCAAGACCAACTGCTCACCACGAGCAGAATCCGGCACTCCAACAACGACAAGTACAGTCTCTTCACTCTCAGTAAGGCCTAGACTGTGCATAATACACTGCTCAACCAATCCATGCGGAACCATTTCTGCACCTACTTTAGAGAAACGAGATAATCTTCCCGATATCGTTAAAAATCCATCTTGATCTAAAACTCCCAAATCTCCGGTGTGAAACCATCCATCTACAATCGTCTGCTTCGTCTTATTTGGATCACTTAAATATCCTTCAAAGACATTTGAGCCTTTTAGCCAAATAAGTCCCTGCGAACCTGTAGGTACCTCTTGAAGTGTGTTTGGATCAACTAAACGAATAGTCATTCCAGGCATTAAGCGGCCTACACTACCCGATTTTTTTCCTGCTTGAAAACTGCCTGTACGAGTTACGCTCGGCGGATTAGGCTGATTAACACTCGTTACCGGTGAAGTCTCTGTTAGTCCATAACCCTCTAATATATCTAAATGAAATTGTTTTAAAAATTGCTCTTTTAAATCAAGAGGTAGCTTCTCCGAACCTGATACAATTAATTCAAGCGATTTCAATTCTCCTGGATGTGCTTTTTTAAGAATAGGACGTAAAAAAGTAGGAGCTGCCACAAGTACGGTAATATTTTCTTCATGTACCGAATCAATCATACGACGTGTATCCAAAGGACTTGGTACCGTAACTAATCCACAGCCTCTTAGGAGTGGGTACCATAAGGTTACGTTTAATCCAAAACTATGAAACAGAGGCAAACAACCAAGTATCGTACGTGATTCGGGAAGTATAGATAGCGATGATATCTGCTCTGCATTTGCTAAGACATTTCTATGGGAGAGAATTACACCTTTTGGCTCACCGGAACTCCCGCTTGTTAATAGAAGTATCGCTTCTTTTCTATCACCGCTTGATTCTAAGTCTAATAATCTAGCAATCAGCCTTGAGGGTAAAATACATGCAGCGATCACCCAGAGTGCGATTTTCTTTTTCGCATCTGATTTCAACAGAAATGATTTTAGATCCAGGGTTTTTTCAGGCCATGGAAAATCAGGTAGCTTCTGCTTCATTATCTCAGCCGAGATAACCGTTTTTACACCGCTTAGCTCCAGAGCTATTTGATTAGAACTGTTACTCGCCGTGAAATTCAAATTCACTGGCACCTTACCCGCCCAAACAATAGCGATGTTCGCTACCATGGCACCAAGTCCAGGAGGTAGAACTACTCCAACTCGATTTTCGGGTATCTGATTTTTAATCCACCGAGACAACACTGCAGAAGCTCCCAAAACGGTCGCTGAAGAAACTGCACGTCTTTCAGCGGTACGATCAATGATGACTGTTTTACGTGGACTGCTCGCTAAAGATAGAGCGACTTCATAGCCAATATTTCCTTCTAAAGATGGTCTCTTTTCGAATGCTTCACATCCTAAATCAAGAAGTTTTGATCTTAGTTTTTCAGTCGATAATTCCTGAAATGCGATAGGTTCTCCAAAAACGACATGAACCGTTGGTCTAGACCAGCGTGGTTTTTTAAAAAGATAACAACTATTAGAAAAAGAAAAGAGAGAACCCCATATTCCGTCATGCACAACTGGTACAACAGGACATCCCGATTTATGCGCAAGCACCTCTACCCCGCGCTCCAACTTCATAAGTTGTCCTGTACGTGAAATACCACCTTCAGGAAAAATACA
Organism: Opitutaceae bacterium; assembly: GCA_036824825.1. GTDB lineage: Bacteria > Verrucomicrobiota > Verrucomicrobiia > Opitutales > Opitutaceae > Palsa-1447. The sequence continues at coordinate 432,858 of DAISZL010000001.1, read as the reverse complement.
AACACACTCCCCACGTTTTAATGCCTCGAGCGCCAATTTTATGCCACGTGCAGATTTCGTCGGTGAAATCAAAATAACACCAGCATATTTAAAGACTGTGTTAAAAAAGGATGACTCCGTTGCCGCAGCAAATCCCATGAACCGTATAGGTCTTAAGGTGGCTATTTGCAGCAGTATGGGATCAACATACGACAAATGATTAGCGACTAAAATAACGCCTCCCTTTTTAGGGACATTATCGTTACGCAAAACCCTCACTTTATATCGTATCAGTGCTATCAGTCCTATCGTGATCTCAAATGGCCATGGCAAAAAAGACCTCCGGCCTAGCTTATAAAAGATCGGGGATGTATTAAGACGTTTAAAGAAAGCAACTAAACGCACGCACGAAACGCTACTCTCCTGTACTGTGGTGGCAAGTTTTGAAGCACACCTTAATTTCCTAAAATCCTACCTAATAATTCGTCAGCTCCGCTTCTTTCCATAGCAATTTTCTCTAGTTTTGCTTGGAAATCACTTACATCAGGGTGTGCTATCGTTCCCATTATTTGAACAGGAAGCGTGCAAGGAAAGTAGCCAAGATCATCTGGCTTTTTACTATTTAACAAACCTGCTACTTTCAGTGCTTCAGCTAAATGTCCGCGTGCTCTTAGCCTAAAGTCCATAGCTAAAGGCTGATTGATGAGAGATATACCCTCCAATTCTGAAATTCGACCTATGCCGCCAATACGCACCTCTGGAGCAATCAATGTAAAATCTTTCAATTCCGTGTCTAGTGTATCATCACGAGATATTGTAACACTTAACTGATCATAGCGAAGTGGTGACAGTGTCTTCGTAAATGTAGTTAGTGCAGCTACCGTATTGGTTAAATCTGCCGGTAATTTTTTGCCAATTAAAGCAACCGACACACTATTAACATAGGAAAGCGTCTTATCTAGTTTCCCTACCTTCTCTAGCTTAGGCATGAATCGAGTGTTAAGCATTCCAAAAGACCCACCTTTACTCGTGAGTGTGCATTCACCATGAAGACGCTGTGTAAGTTCATCCAAAGAAGCTCCACGACCTACAACATGTGCCTCAAGATCAAATTTACCCTCTATACTTGGTTTAGCTAACTCATCATTACTGTTTAGAATCGAACCAATATTCCAATCTCGTGTTTTAATATCAGCAATCAAACTGTAAGGCCTTAAACTCTTCTGCTCGAAATCAATTTTAGCATCTAATTGGATATCGCCTGACTTAGCATAACCAACAAGCACATGTTTCAGACTAAGCTGCTGCGAACCACAATCAATAATCCCAGATATACGCCCTGGTGGGTTTCCAGCGATTGCAACTTCTTTTAAATTAAAATCCAAAACTGCATTTACCCCAAACCAAAATGGCTGCTTTGGGGGCTGGATTATCGGTATAAGCTTTGGTCCAGTTTCGTCAGTCTTTTTAAAAACAAGTCCTTTAAATAATCCAAAAATAACTGGATTAACACGATCTGATGTAAGTTGTGCTTTAAAATGAAATACGTCGTCACGATAATTTCCTTCACCCACAAAAAGCAATTCAGTGCGATCCTTTGGCTCTACAAAAAAGACCGGTGCTGTGAAGGCGATCTCACCATCCCTAGATTCATTTAATGTTAATTCACACTGAATATCAGGCAGAGAAATAACCCTATTTGGTAACTCTAAATGATCTGCCGTAAATCTAAGTATACTTATCTTCTCCTGACCCAAACTAGCAGTCAGATCGGCTATTACATGCCCGTGAGGTTCATCCTCTTTTGAAATATGCGGTATAAGCCCATGCGCATATGAAAAATCCAACCATGATTGAATGCTAGAATCAATATGAGCAGCTACTTTAAGCGGTTGCTCGGCACCAGCTAGACGGCCCCATTTAACAGCAAAAGAAATACCTGATTTTGTGTTTATTAATCTACCATCAGATAAGTCTAATTGCCAACCCTGCGGCGTATAAATCGCCTGCATAGGACTACTAAGATCTACATTGTTTAAAATAAATTGGTTATGATGTAATATTGTAATAGAATAACCACGCAGTGCATCAACCGATTTAAAAGCAAGCCCACCTTTACCGGCAACAAGCTCACACCTTCCTTGTAATTCACCTGACTTTACTTCGTAGCTACCCATCCACGACTTTAGCCAATTAAGCGGCATGGCATTTAAATTTACTCCAATAAGTGATTTAGAAGCATCCGCCACCTGCAATTCACCTGTTTTACTATTGAAGGCGAAAGCTTGTAGACTTGTTAATTCCAAGACTGGTTTTGTTTTGCTCACACGAACATCAAGTTTGTTTACGCGAAGCGTCGCCTCAGATCTTAATAAATCAAACTGAGATGCTACATGTACATCACCCACGGAACTTAGCACAGGATAGATATATCCTATATGATTAATATCTCCCTCTATGGAACCACTTACTTGCGTACTGGTAAGTGCGGCATCCGTTGTGAAGGATCCTTGACCAGATAAATTAAACACTGGAATAAGTCTTCCCAAAATAAATGGCTCAATATCGGCATCTGATGCATTCACATTCCACGTACCATTTAATTGGCTCGTTGAACGTGAAAAAACTGAATTTATATTCAAAAGCTGTTTAGATTTCTGATTTAACGTGAACGCATATGTTTCAGCATTTTGCATTTCAGTAGCTGAAAAAATAGCCTGTAACGATACGCCTAATGGAATCTTTATTCCACGAGCAGCAGCATCCACACGAATACTTACAGATGAAAATGAGTGCGATGTATTCATACTCGCATCTAAAACACCATTGATACTAACTGCATCTAAAGGCACTTCTGCTGTTCCAGTAGAGTCAGAGATAAAGGAAAACGCGAAATGAGCTTCTTTACCCACCTGCATCTTTCCTCCTGTTAAATTTACATGGACGCGAATTACTTCACTTGATTTAGGAGCCGGAGGTAACAACACATCTCCCTGTAAATGTATGTCGTCAATCGAAAGTCCCAAAGGCAACGATAGCTCTGAAATAATTCCTTGAAAACTAAGTGCTAAAGCGGATTTAGCTAACCCAACTGAATCGCGTTTCGCATTTCCAAAATCTTTAGATGTCCATTGACTTAAATCAAGGGTCCAGTCAGTTGCTTCAATTCGGCTAAAGTTTAAATTATGCTTCAGTAAAGCCGTAGCTACAGGTAACTTCAAATGCACTTCTGGTAGTACCAAAACGGAATTGGCACGCTTAAGAACCAAATTCTTAATTTCAACTTCATTTAAGCCAGCACTTAGTGATCCTATACTACCCTCTAAAGTGTGAATATTAGATAAAGCACGATTCACATACCACGTTTGCACGGGTGGATAAAAACCAGCGGCAAACGCTACAATAACAAGGCCAGCGATAACACTTAATGGTACGCGGGCCTTCATAGAAATCAGATCAAAGTTAAGTTAATTTTTAACTGCGATATTTGTAGCTCCAATTGCTTTATGCATAGCTGCCAAAGCAATGCTGTAGGCATAGTGTGCTTGCAGTTGATTCATCCGAGCACTCGTAAGTTCTACTTGGCTTGTAAGCACATCTAATTGCGTAGCACTTCCTGCATGATACCTAACCTGAGCTAATCGAAGTGCCTCTTCCGCTAACTCAACTGTCTTTTTAGATGCACTAACAAGTTCATTAGCTTCTTCTAATGAGCTCAAAGCCTGTCGCACTTCAACATCAATAGCGAGTTGTTGTGCTTGTAGACCAATACGTGATTGAGCTTCTTGCGACTTCGCTTGACGTACTTTACCTGCTGTTGCTCGGCCATCAAATATTGACCAAGAGGACTGCAAACCAAGAAGCCAGCCATTTGCTGATACATTACCCCCATGGGTTAAACCCATACCAACCCATTCATAAGTACCAACTGCAGATACACTAGGATAATACGTTGATTTAGCCTGAATCACAGCTTGTTCACCCGATAAAGTGCGTACCTGTAAACTCAGCAGCTCCGGACGATGTTCATGCGCACTACTTAAAGCAGATTCAAGCGTGTAATTCTCTGGTGTGTAATCAAGGGTACCCTTTACTTGAGCGAATTCAACATTTGTACCTGAAGGTCCCGCTGGAGCTCCCAGTACTTGTCTTAATTGCTCAAGCGCAACGCGGTAATCATTTCGAGCCGTAATTAAAGCAGGCTGCTGATTAGCAAGAGCAACTTGAGCACGTAATTCTTCAAAGTTTGAAATGCTACCAGTTTTAAATTGGTTTTTTGCATCCTCAAGTTGACGCGTATAAAGCGCTATATTCTCTTCCTGAACTATCGTTTTCTCCCGTGCCAATAGTACATTATAATAAGCAGAATGTACTTGGAACAAAACTTGATTAACTACCGACTCTAAATCATAGGCTGCAGCTTGTCTTAAAAGTTTTGCAGACTTGATCGAAGCTTTAACTCCACCACCAGCAAATAAAACTTGTGAGGCCTGAACTTGAATCGCGTATTGGTTGTTTTCTGAAGGATACGTGGTTGATATCGATGCACTGTTCTTTGTGTATCCTCCATTTACAGCAAGATTAGGTATAGAGCGGGAACTAACCTGAACAACTACACCCTCTTGTTGTTTAATTTGTTCACGAGCCTGTAGGATCGAGTAATTATGATCTAAGGCATAATTGATGGCACTACCAAGATCCAGTGAAGCAGGTAGCTCAGAAGCTTGCACACGAAATTGGCTAGATAGTGCTAGTATAACAACAAGAGCGGTAAACTTTAATGAAGTAATGTGTTTCATATGAAATCAAACGCTAACGGACTTTAATTCTGAAGCAGTTTCGGAAGGCTTATTTTTATAATCTTTAGCGATTAACATATAGACAGATGGTACTACAAATAGCGTAAAGACTGTTCCAATCGACATACCACCAACGAGAGTTAATCCAATCGAGTTACGAGCTGCAGCCCCTGCACCACTGACTAAAGTTAGTGGGAAGTGACCAGCTACTGTAGCAACAGAAGTCATCAATACTGGACGAAGACGTGTAAGGGATGCTTCACGAATCGCATCTAGCTTAGATTTACCTTCAAGTTGCAGTTTATTAGCGAACTCAACGATCAGAATTCCGTTTTTAGCAATAAGACCTATGAGTGTTACTAATCCTACTTTCGAATATATGTTTAATGTTGTTGTCCAGCCATCCGTGAAGAACGGAAGATTTGGATTTGGCATTTTCTCAAACATAAACACTGCAGCACCGAAAACAGCGAGAGGTACTGATCCGAAAATAATAACGAATGGATCACGGAACGAATTAAACTGAGCTGCTAGCACTAAAAAGATTAGCACGATAGCAAGACCCATCATCAAGTAGAACTCTTGATCGCCACCGCCCTTACGCAATTGGCGTGATTCACCCATATAATCGAGTGAATACCCTTTAGGTAAGACTTTAGCAGCATCATCTTCTATAAACTTTAGTGCCTGATCCAATGAACGTCCTGGAATACCAGTAATCGTAACAGCATTTAACTGTTGAAAACGATTAAGGGAGCGAGCGACTGTCTTATATTCAATATGTGCAACCGTATTAAGCGGAATCAGTTTTTGATTAGGACCAGAAATGAAAATATTATCTAGCTGATCAGCATTTAAACGATCCGTACGTTTAACTTGCGGAATTACTTTATAGCTACGTCCACCAATATCAAAGAAGTTTACGTAGTTGCCACCCATAGCTGCTGAAAGATCAACACCAACAGAAGTTAAATTTAGACCTAAACTAGCAACTTTATTGCGATCTATAACTGCCTGTGCTTGTGGTTGATCAATTTTAATATCCACAAGTGGAGGAAAATAAAACATTCCACTCGCTGCTGCATCATCAGCAATTTTTTGGGCTAACGGTAATAATTCATCATAGTCGTGGGTTGAAGACACAACTACTTCAAACGGGAAGAAGTCACCACCTGGTATCGCTGGTGGCATACCTGCACGCATTTGCACACCAGGTATATTTTGCAACTTTTGCTGCAGACTTGCATTAATTTGAAATGCTGTGCGCTTACGCTGATCCCAAGGAACCATTACTGCGCCAGCAATGCCACCTGATGGTTGTATAATCTGGAAACTGAATTGTGTTTCAGGCTCCGAGAAAAACTGTGTATTTATTTCATTTTCAAACGGCAGTACTTGATCAATCGATGCATTAGCTGGTGCAATTGGAATACCAAACACAACACCTTGATCTTCTGTCGGAGCTAGTTCCTTAGGAGTAAACGGACCAGCTATCATTAATACTCCCAAAAGCGTAATCACGATCCAAGCCGTGTAGACATAGGGTCTATTACGTAGGGTTAAATCTAGAAGTTTACCGTAGTTAACACGAATACGATCAAATGTACGTGCAATCACAGCTGCAAACCCATGACTTTCTTCATCTGAACGCAGAAGATTTGCTGCCATCATCGGCGATAAGGTTAACGCGACAATACCTGAAATAGTCACAGCACCAGCAAGTGTGAATGCAAACTCTCTAAACAAGGAACCGGTGATTCCACCTTGTAAACCAATCGGTGCATATACAGCAGCTAGTGTAATCGTCATTGCGATAATCGGACCGACTAATTCACGAGCACCAGCTATAGCTGCATCAAAAGGAGTCATCCCATCACGTAAATGTCGCTCCACGTTTTCTACGACTACGATAGCATCATCCACCACAAGTCCCACAGATAAGACGATAGCAAGTAACGTTAATAAGTTAATTGTGAAGCCGCACAACTGCATTAAAAACAGTCCACCAATGAGTGAAATAGGTATGGCTACAACAGGAACAAGAACAGATCGTGCTGAACCTAAAAACAAAAAGATAACAACGATAACAATAAGTAGTGTATCGAGTAATGTATGAATTACTTCATGTATCGCTGTATTAATATACTCAGTTGCATCGTAAGCTACTTTAGCATGCATGCCTGAAGGCAAATCAGCTTGAATCGATTTCATTTCCTCTCTTACACGCTTGATCACATCAAGTGAATTAGCATTAGGCAGAGGGAACATGCCCATGAATACAGCGGTTTTTCCTGAGAAATGAACCACGGTATCATAGTCTTCAGCTCCCAATTCGACATCAGCAACATCTCTTAAGCGAACGATCGAACCTTTTGATTGCGTAACAACTAAATCCTTAAACTCTTCAACCGACTTTAAGTCCGTATCTGCAGTTAGATTTACCTGTATGTAAGCGCCTTTTGTACGACCCAAAGCTGTTAAGTGATTATTATTAGCTAACGCATGTGTAACTTGGGAAGGACTAACATTAAAAGCAGCCATGCGATCAGCTTTTAACCACACACGCATTGCAAAAATACGAGCGCCTAAAATATCTGCACGTTGAACACCTTCTAGTGCTGATAGACGAGGCTGTACAGAACGAACAAGATACTCGGTAATTTCGTTTTGCTTTAATACATCTGAGGTAAAACTTAAGTAAGCGGACGCAAACTGACTATCAGCTGATTGAATCTCTAGTGTCGGTATTTGAGCCTCAGTTGGAAGCTGGCTGCGAACGCTATCTACTTTGGAACCAATTTCAGCGAGCGCTTTATTACCATCATAGTTAAGCTTTAAACGAACTGTGATAATGGAGGCACCCTGTAAACTTTGTGACTGAATATAGTCAATTCCATCAGCAGCAGCAATCGCACGCTCGAGAGGAGTGGTAACGAATCCACGAACGAGATCGGGACTCGCACCGATATACACAGTAGTGACAACGATCGAAGAATTTTCACTCTTCGGATATTGACGCACATTCAGTGAGCTAAGTGCTTGTAGACCCGCAATGATAATAACCAAGCTTACGACAAGCGAAAGCACAGGTCTGCGGATAAATAAATCAGTAAATTTCATAGTGAATAAGAGTGTTCACAAAAACTTTAGCACTCAGGAATCAGTTGGCTTAGGAGCCAACTCAAACTTTGGTGATAAAGCATTATTAACATTAACTTGAGCTCCAGGACGTAACTTAAAGGCACCGGTTGAAACAACTTCATCTCCTTTATTCACACCTGAAATAACTTCAACGTAATCGCCCTGAGTAACGCCTAAACGCACTAGTTGTTGACGAACCGTTTTCCCTTCAGGTTTAGTTTCTACTATATAAACGGAATTGCCATAGGGTGCATAAAGTACTGATGACGTAGGAATGAAAACCACGGTACGTTTTCTTGTTAAAATAACTTTAGCATCCACAAACATACCTGGTCTTAGTTTTTCATCAGGGTTTGAGAACGTAGCTTCTACCCTTACATTGCGTGTTGTTGAATCAACATCTGGATTTATCGCAGTAATTTTACCTTCGAGTGTCGCATTGTTAATTGCATCAGAAGTGATTTGGACAGTAACTCCATTAGCAATTGACGAGACATCTTGCTGAGGTAAATAAAAATCTACGTAAATAGGGTCTAATGATTGTAGAGAAACGATAGCATCACCTGCACGTAGCGTTTGGCCAACATTAACAAGTCTAACTCCTAATTTACCACTGAAAGGTGCTCGTATTGTTTTTTTAGCAATCGTGGACTTAATCGTATCAACCTGGGCTTGAGCTTGTTTGTAAGAAGCTGAGTCTAAATCAAACTGAGCTTTTGAGACCGTGTGATTTGCATATAATTCATTCGAGCGCTCATAGGTAAGACGTGCTAACTCCTTCGTTGCTTCTGCTGCTCTTAGTTGAGCACTCTCCGTTGAAATATCCATTTGAAGAAGCAAATCTCCCTTTGAAACTGCGCTTCCTGGTGTGAATGCAATAGATTCAACATTACCATCAAGCTGTGCGGAAACAGTTACTCCTTGTACGGCTGTTACATTGCCAACAGTAGATAAAACAGGAGCCCATTGTCCTTCACTCGCAACAGCAGTTGTGACCGCCTCAGCAGGAGGAACCATTGATTTTCCCTGTGCAATAAGCGCCTTGATCTGAAGCGCTTTAATTCCAGCGATTATTGCAATTAAGATAACAATACCTGCTAAGGTAAGTACTATTTTTTTCTTCATATGAATTAAGTTTTTTTAAAATTAAGAGGTTATGTGCGAGTCAGCTAGTTCCGCATTTTGATTTTTATTCTGATCTACAGCTCTAATCACTTTGCCAAGTAAAGTTACGAGTATTTTACGTTCTGAATCCGTTAAATGACGCATCAGTGACGACATGGTCTGTAAGTGCCCAGGTACAATATCTTTGAGTACACTTTCCCCTTTCGTGGTAATTCTAACAGATACCATACGATGATCTTTTGGATCTGGTTCACGCGTAACAAGTCCGTCTTTTTCAAGCGTATCAATCAAACCAGTCATGGTTGCTCTAGTGACACCTGAGACCTCAGCTAACTCAGCGGGAGTTCTAGCAACCGGAACCTGCTTGTATTTATCCATTAAGAGCATGAGTACAAAAAAGCGACCTTGCGTAAGATTATGCTTAGCAAAATACGCTTCCACTTCATGCGTCATATCATTGCCAGTCCTCAGTAAATGCAGGAAAGCCTCACAAGCCGTAGGATCTAATTCAGGATAAAGCTGCGCAGCCTCGAGCAAGCACTCGTAGCGTGGCAGATTCTTTTTCATGAGATAGGTCATAGTAACGTGTAGAGTTGAATATAGTTAGGCACCTAATTAGCTTTCGCAAGTGACTTTTGCTTATTTTTTATAAGTACATGTATGTCAATTATTTAAATAGGCCAAGTTCTTATCATAAACCGATAAAAAAGCCTCTAATCTTCAGTGAGATTAGAGGCTTAGAAATGAATTAACGTATGTGGATTATAAACTCGAAGCTGCCTTAACAACGGCCTCTACAGTAATACCAAGCTCTTTATATACAGTCGGTGCTGGTGCACTAATACCGAAGCGGTTAATACCCACCACAGCACCATCAAGACCTACGTATTTTCTCCAAAGGTCTGTTACGCCAGCTTCAACAGCAACACGTTTACGGCAGTTTGGAGGAATGATGCTATCACGATATTCTTGTGACTGCTTATCAAAACGTTCGAACGATGGCATTGAAACAACGCGTGTTCCTGCACCTAATTTTTTAGCTGCTTCAATCGCGAGTGAAACTTCACTGCCTGCAGATAAGATAATATGAGTTAATGGTGCTGTTTCTTGAACCGCAACATAACCACCCTTTAAAACACCTGCTCTACGAATATGATTTGGAATTTCGTTTAGATTTGGAACGGCTTGGCGTGTTAAAGCGATAAGTGTTGGGCCATCGGTATTTTCTAAGGCTGCTGCGAAAGCCCCAGTTGTTTCTTCTAAATCAGCTGGACGAATAACATCTAAGCCAGGAATTAAACGTAACCCAGAAACTGTTTCGATAGGTTGGTGCGTAGGACCGTCTTCACCTACCCCGATTGAATCGTGAGTATAAATATAAATGACCGGTAGTTTCGAAAGTGCTGCAATACGCATCGAAGGACGCGAGTAATCAGCAAACACTAAGAAAGTTGCGCATGACGTACGGAAAATTCCGTCATAAGCGATACCATTGTTAATAGCTGCCATCGCATGTTCACGGATTCCGTAACGAAGATTACGTCCACCACGATTGGATGGATCAAAATCTTTATCGTCTGCGATATAATTGTAAGTTGAGCCGTGAAGATCAGCACTACCTGAAATTAACAGAGGCAATTGTTTTGCCAATGGCTGCAATACATCGCGACCTGCTGCGCGTGTTCCAGATAATTTAGCATCTGCTGGGAACATTGGCACATTTGCCATGAGGTGAGCTGCACTAGGACGTACAGAAGCAGAATCGAGTAAAGCCGCCTTATCTGGATTTGCTGCACGCCATGCTTTGTAGGACTTTTCCCACTTCTTGTACTGACGAACAAGACGCTTTTTGTGTGATGCAAAATACTCACGTACATCATCACTTACATAGAAGTGTGAATCTTTTGGTAAACCAAGACTTGCACGTGCTGTTTCTGCAAATTTTGCACCGCCTTCGCCGTGACCTTTTGCTGTACCTTGTACTTCCGCGATACCTTTACCAATGATTGTTTTCGCAATAATTAATTGAGGCTTACCTGAGGTTGCTTTCTTTGCTTTCTTAAATGCTTTTGCAAAAGCAACCATGTCATGACCATCAACGGTCTGAACATCCCAACCAATTGACTTAAAGCGTAGTGCTGCATTCTCACTTTGTGTCTTTGATGCCATTGCATCCAGAGTCACATCGTTTGAATCATAAATTAAAATTAAGTTATCTAATTTTTGGTGACCTGCAAAAGCGACTGCTTCCATAGCGACACCTTCTTGCATACACCCATCACCAGCGAGTGCTACTACGTGATAATCAAATAACGTGTACTCAGCTGTATTAAAGCGAGCTGCTGCCATTTGTCCTGCTACTGCCATACCAACAGCATTACCTACGCCTTGACCTAAAGGACCTGTCGTTGCTTCTACTCCAGGTGTTTCATGAAATTCTGGATGTCCTGGTGTGATGCTGTGAAGTTGACGGAATTTTTTTACTTCCTCTAAGGAAACGGCATAGCCACTTAGGTGTAACCATGCATAAATAAACATACTGCCATGACCTGCGGAAAGAATGAAGCGGTCACGATTCAACCAACGTGGTTGATCAGGATTATAACTAAGCGAATCACCAAAAAGAACAGCTCCCATATCAGCACATCCCAAGGGAAGACCGAGGTGTCCTGAACTGCAGGCATGAATTGCATCAATGGCAAGGCCGCGGGCTTGGTTAGCTGCGTTACTAAGGGTAGTAGTTTGAAGTGGCATAGTTATGTCGAAATTCGAATTGATCGTATAAAAGCTTTTTTAATAGGGAAAGCTCAAATCAATAAACCCACATTATATGGTAAAGTAATTTGGTTAATTCTAGATATACTGGCTGTTTGAGCCCACAAAAAAACTCTGAACCTTATCGATTCAGAGTTTCTTAAATGTAATTCTTTAAAAAGAATATTATGAAGCGCTAGCAGCTGCAGCAGCAGGAGCTTCAACACCGTCCGTGCGGCGTTCTTTTTCGCGAATCGCAACAGCAGCTTTACCGGTACGACCACGTAGGTAGTACAAGCGAGCTTTCATTGGCTCTGATTCACGTTCGATTTCAATCTTCTCAACATTAGGTGAGTTGACTGGGAAAACACGCTCAACACCTTCTCCGTAGCTGATACGGCGAACGGTGAATGTTTCATGGATACCGTGACCCTTACGGGCAATAACGATACCAGAGAAAATCTGTGTACGCTCTTTGTCGCCTTCACGTACCTTTGTGTGTACGCGAACGCCATCACCTACCTTGAAAGAAGGTAGATCTTTTTTCACCTGTTCTGCGGTGATGAGATTGATTATCGGGTTCATAGCTATGACTTTATGTTAGTAAATCTGGTCTGACTGAGCGGGTTTTCTCCAACGCACGTTGGTTCCGCCATTTCTCTATTTCGGAGTGGTTACCGGAGAGAAGAACTTCGGGTACTGACATACCACGAAACTCAGCGGGACGCGTGTATTGAGGAAAGTCGAGCAACTTGCCATTGAAGGATTCGTGCGTCAATGACTTTTCCTCACCTAATACACCAGGAATGAACCGACTCAGGCAATCAATGGTTACCGCAGCTGCTAAAGTACCATTGGTCAGGACATAATCACCTATGCTAATCTCCTGATCTATAACTGAATCCCTAATTCTTTGGTCAATTCCTTCATAATGACCGCTCAAAAAGATAATATGGCTACAATGCGATAGCCCTTCTGCTATTTTTGGCGTTAAAGGGGTGCCATCTGGCGTTAAATAGATCCTTTTACAGCCAGGTGTCTGTAATTCCTCTATAGCAGCGATGACCGGCTCAGGCTTTAAAACCATGCCTGCACCACCTCCAAAGGGACTATCATCAGCCTTTTTATGCTTATCTAGGCACCAGCGCCTTAAATCATGCACTTTAACCTCTAACAGCCCAGCAGCTATACCCCGGCCAAGGATGCTTTCAGTTAAGAAACCATCTAACATCTTGGGGAAGAGGGTGATAACATCGATTCTGAGCATAAAAAATAAAACCTCGGAAGGTTAGTCCGAGGTTTGAAAAGATACTTATAAGTCGGGTTTGAAACCCTGCTCAAGGCGGCTATTATGCCGTAACTCCTTATTTAGCAGCAGCTTCTGAACGGCGAGCTTTCTTGATGAGACCAACTGCAGTTTCGGTTGGTTTCGCGCCTTTGGAGATCCAATAATCTACGCGGTCTAATTTAAGCTTAATCTGGCTAGATTTAGCGCGTGGATCATAGGTACCGATAACTTCAGTTGGATCGCCATCACGGCGTGAACGTGCCTCAGCCACAACTACACGGTAGTGCGGTTGGTGGGTTGTACCAATACGAGTGAGACGGATTTTGAGTGCCATAGTGAGTGCTTAGGGCCTGAATTGACTTGAAAAGCAGAACAACACACAGACCCGGAAACCGGGTGTCAAGCCGTTAGAATAATGTCATTTTCCATTGACCCCCCTCTTTTTGGCGGTGACGGTGGTCTTTATATGTTAAAAGCAGGTATCGTCGGACTGCCCAATGTTGGCAAATCTACCCTATTTAATGCCCTTACGCGCTCCCGTAAGGCCGAAGCGGCTAACTACCCCTTCTGCACCATCGACCCTAATGTAGGGGTGGTTGCGGTTCCTGACGATCGCATGAACGTGCTTCAGAAGATTGCTAAAACAAGCGTCATTATTCCAGCCGCCATTGAATTCGTAGACATCGCAGGTTTAGTAGCAGGTGCAAGTAAGGGCGAAGGCTTAGGAAATCAGTTCCTAGCTAACATCCGTGAAGTCGATGCGATCGTTCACGTGGTTCGCTGCTTTGAGGACTCAGACGTTATTCATACCATGGGTGGCGTAGATCCAGTACGCGATATCGACATTGTCACTACTGAACTTATTTTATCGGATTTAGATAACGTCCAAAAACGTATCGATAAAACACAGAAGAAGGCAAAGAGCGGAGACAAGGAAGCCCAAGCAGAACTCGCACTTCTTGAAAAGTTAGTGCCTCATCTCAATTCTAATAAGCCTGCGAACATCTTACCTGTTCAAGAAGATGAAGCAAAGCTGCTCAAATTATTCCAACTCCTAAGCGGCAAACCTGTTCTCTATGCATGTAATGTTGCAGAAAGCGATTTAGCTACAGCTGAAGCAAATCCGTTTGTTAAGAAAGTTGCTGAATTCGTAAAAGCACATCACGACGCAGCCTACGTACCAATCAGTGCACGTATTGAAGCAGAACTCATCGATCTAGCACCAGAAGAAGCAAAAGCTTTCCTAAAAGATTTAGGCGTTGATGACTCTGGTGTCTCTAATCTGATCCGCTCCACTTACAGTTTACTAGGTCTCATGACTTACTTCACAGCAGGTGAAAAAGAAGTTAGAGCTTGGACAATTCGTAAAGGCTGGAAAGCACCGCAAGCTGCAGGCGTAATCCATACCGACTTCGAAAAGAATTTCATCAAAGCTGAAGTTGTCAGTTATGAAGATCTTGCTCGTCTAGGCAGTGTAGCAGCAGCTCGTGAAGCAGGTAAGTACCGCTTAGAAGGTAAAGAGTACGTCTTTGATGATGGTGACGTAGCTTTATTCCGCTTCGGTAACTAAGTACGGAACGCTATTATATCAATCTGCACCTGCGTTAAAACACGGTGCAAATGTTGAGCTATATGTAAGCCATGGGGATTATCTCCATGGACACAGATGGTGTCTGCTTTAAGTGCTATCACTTTCCCGTCCCTGGCCGTTATTTCATTATTTAGAATGCAACTTAAGACCTGCTTAGCTGCGAGATCAGGGTCATCAAGAACTGCGTTCGGCAGAGTACGCGGCGTAAGTGTTCCATCTGACTCGTAGCTACGATCAGCAAACATCTCGTGTAGATATACAAGGCCTTTGGATTGAGCCTCTAAAGCAGCGTCGCTACCTGCTAAACCAAACAAGATTAGTTTTGGATTACAGTCATAAACAGCCTGTGAAATTGCTCTCGCAAGGTGTCTATCTTTCGCAGCTTGATTATACAAAGCGCCGTGCGGCTTAACATGATTAACACGTGCTCCTAGCTTTTCTGCAAAAGCACAAAAGGCTTTTACTTGATCAAGTACGAGTGAATAAACTTCTTGTTCACTAAGATTTTTTGACGTTCTACCAAAGTTTTCTCTATCTGGATATCCTGGATGAGCTCCGATTGATACACCCCGCTTTAGCGCTGCTTCTATCGCACGCTGCATCGTTGATTCATCTCCTGCATGTTTTCCACACGAAATATTTGCAGAAGAAATATATGCCATGAGCTCTACGTCATAAGCTCCTCCCTCCCCGACATCACAGTTTATATCAATTCGCTTTGTCATAGCCTCATGCAGTTTGAAAATAATGTTTAATCCCAATACGTATCAAACCGATATGGGCTTCACGTTTTTTTAATAACTCCTGAGCATCATGAGCAGTTATGAGAGAAAATTCTACCACATCATTCGCTTTAAGCTGTCCTGCAAGCGGTAAGTCCACGGTACATACATGAGCAATCTGTGGATATCCACCTAGTGTCTGAGCATCAGCCATTAATACTATCGGCTGACCATCCGCAGGAACCTGAATAGTTCCACAAACTACCGCACGCGATGTAATATCAGTGGATACTTTTCGTTGGAGCGATTTCCCCATCAATCTAAGCCCCATACGATCCGATGAAGGACTGACTTTATAGCTCTGAGTAAAAAAGCCTGCAGAAAATTCTGACTTATGAGCACCCTCTATAACGCGCAGCGTTAAAGCTCCACTGTACTGAGGCAGCGGGGATCCAGATATGTAAAAGCGTGATACGTCTTTTTTTAGACTTAAGCCTTTTCCTAACTTCAAAATATCTCCCTCTTTAAGCGCTCTTCCTTCAAAGCCACCAAACTGACCGCGCAGATAAGTACTCTGCGAACCAAGGACCGCCTCCGTTTTAATACCTCCAGAAATTGCCACATAAGCGCGTGAGCCAGAAACACAGGAACCTAATTTTATTTTTTCTCCTGCTTTAACAACGAGCGGGCGATTCATTTCGATATTCGATAATTTCGCTCCACTCACAGCTATTACCCTATCTGACGAGAATTCGATTTCAGGACCTACCAGAGTTACCTCTAAGCAAGCAGAGCCCTCATCATTTCCAACCAGGAGATTAGCGATACGTAGACCCACACTATCCATAGGGCCGCACACAGGAACACCCCCTGCTCGGTAACCATAGCGCCCCAAATCTTGGACGGTTGTTAACACCCCTGCTTTATGTACTTTCATTTCCATGCCAAAAATTCCTCCTTACTAATTGGCTTAAAAATGACGAGATCTCCTACAGCCAGTAGAGCGGGAGGTGTTTGATTCAAATCAAATAAACGAAGTGGTGTTTGGCCTATTAAATTCCACCCCCCGGGTGTTGAAAATGGATATATACCAGTTTGATTTCCACCAATACCTACTGATCCGGCAGGAACACGTTCGCGAGGTGTCTGCAGTCTAGGCATTGCTAACTTAGGACTAAGTCCTGTAAGATAAGGAAATCCTGGAGCAAAACCCACGGCTTGAACTTGGTAGGTAGCGCTGGAATGCAATTTGATACATGCTTGGACAGAGAGTTTAGCGTTCGCTGCAACACGTTCTAAATCCTCACCTAAAGATTTATCATAACAAACAAGTATCTCGAAAGGCTTACGTTTCTTAGGAAGAGACGGTGTTCTGCGTGCCAAAACACCCGCATGAAGAGCGACGTTTTTAATCCACTCACATAACCAGTCATAGGTATTGTCTAATACAGAAGGAATTCTAATAGGGTCGTAAAAAACAGCTACCGTTCCATACGCTGGCACAATATCCAGAATCCAACTTACCCCCTGTTTCTTCAATGCTGCTACGAGCACTTGTACGCGCTCTATTACCCCTGCTTCAGAGGGAAAACCAACAAAGACCTCAAGAGCACAATCCCCTAAGGTTGAGAACCTTATTTTCTGGGATTTTAGTCTTACCTTCATAACCCTATCGTAGACACATTTAGCGCTTACACGCCATACGGAAGATCATAAATACTTGTTAATCACCTCTCTAAGCTAATGCCGTCTTGAGAAGTCACTAAGTTTTGAGCTAGTCTAAAGGCATACAAATGACAGCACTGATTCGCCAATTTAGAGACTTTTTCATATCCCTGCGTCTTACGGTATTCCTTTTAGGATTATCTATCATTTTAGTTTTTTGGGCTACCTTAGCACAGACCGATCTTGGCGTTTATGGTGTTCAGCAGAAATTTTTCCATAGCCTATTCATTATGCAGAAATTTCCAGGAACAGACTTCTTGTTTCCTGTTTTCCCAGGCGGTTACTTTATCGGTGGCCTACTCTTTATTAATCTTATTATAGCGCAGTTTAGTAGACTCAAACTGTCGTGGAAAAAGTTTGGTATCTGGACCACGCACTTAGGTTTGATTATGCTGCTTGTTGGAGAACTGCTTAGCGGACTACTCCAACAGGACAACGATATGGTCTTAGATAATGGCCAAACCAAAAACTACGCAGAAAGTATGCGTCAAAATGAATTTGTGGTTACGGATGTAACAGATCCTAAAACTGACGATGTCACTTCAATTCCAATTGATACGGTAGCCGACCTAAAAACCGTTCAGCTACCAAACATACCGTTTCAAATTATTCCTCGCACCTTTTATCCTAATGCAGCGATTGCTAACCGTACCCAAGCTCCTAATGCACCAGTCTCGGCTGCAACGCAAGGGGTTGGTACTCAAACCGTATTAATGCCGCTTGCTGAAACGGTAAAAGATAATGAACGCAATGAACCAGCTGCCTTGATTGAACTCGTCGGTTCAGAAGGAAGTCTGGGCACATGGCTTGTATCAGCAGACCCTGCAATGCCTGTTCAGAAATTCGATTACAAAGGTAAAACCTGGAAAATCGCTATGCGTGCAACGCGCCGCTATCTGCCCTTTTCATTAACCTTAGTAAAATTTAGTCATGATGTGTATCAAGGAACAGATATTCCAAAAAACTTTTCTAGCTTAGTACGAATCAACGAAGAAAATACAAAGTCCAGCCGTGAAGTATTAATCTATATGAATAATCCTTTACGAACCCATGGTCTGACGTTCTATCAAAGCGGTTTCGCTAATCAGGACAGAACTGCTATCTTACAAGTTGTACGTAATCCAAGTTGGCAACTGCCTTACATTGCCTGCCTACTGATGACAGCAGGACTCCTATTCCAATTTAGCATCCATTTATTTGGATTCTTTAGCCGCCGTAAACCGGAGGTATCCCTCACATGAAAAAATTTATCCCTTTTCTTGCTCTTGTTACGGCTATCCTTGTTATCGCTGTATCAGTAACACCAACGAAAAACAAAACAGCTTTTGATCTCGTAGGCTTTGGAAAACTACCCGTCTTATCTAATGGCCGCATTAAACCATTAGATACGGTAGCTCGCAGTTCACTGCTACAACTTCAAGGGAAACAGTCGGTAAAACTTGCAGACGGCACTCGTCTTACTCCTGAAGCTTGGCTACTGGATGTATTTTTTAGACCTGATAAAGCTGACACCTATCCTATTTTTGCAATCCATAATCCTGAACTCTTAAGTCTTGTTCACAAAGGAAGTGAAAATGAATCGAGTCAGTATCTTTGTTTTAAAGATTTCATCCCTTACCTACAATCGATCGAAGATCAGGCTAAACTCGCAGGCCCTATCGAAGAAAAACAGCGGACCGCATTTCAACGCGCAGTAATTCAACTCACAGAGGACTTAATGCTCTATGAAAGACTTGAAAGAACTATTCAAGAACCTGGCAAAGAAGATTTCTTAGGTGAGCTACTGCAATTCCAGAAAGATATTCCGAGTGGTATCGCTGCAGTTAAATTAAAACAAGAAGGTAAAACCCACGACGAAGTATTAGCTAAGAGAATGCTCGAAGAAGGAAAAGCTTTCATGGAACTAAGCCAGGCAACAACCATCATGGTCGTTCCATCTGCTGATCCTGTTAATCAACCAGGAGCTTGGCGTACGGTTGGCCAATCGCTTCTTGAATCCTTTGAACAAGGCGGAATTGATCCGTCTACCTTAGCTTACGCAGGACTAGGTTATGCATGGCAAAAGCAAAATTCAGATCAATTTAATCAACTGATGGGTCTTTTTCAGGACGAATTAAACAGCAATTATAAACAGGCGTTAAAAAAGACAGATATTGAAACACACTTTAATTCTACGGAGCCGTTCTACATTAGCATGTGTTTATACACACTTGCTTTCATCTTAGCTATTATCTCGTGGCTAAAATGGCCTGAGGCATTGGGCCGTGCATCGTTTATTTTTGTTATCGCTGCATGGTTATTATCCACAGCAGGTATCGGAACCCGTATGTGGCTTGAAGGCAGACCTCCTGTAACGAACCTCTACTCATCAGCTTTATTCGTTGGTTGGGGAGCAGTTCTTTTATGCGTTATTTTAGAAGCCGTATATAAAAATGCGATTGGAAGTGTTGCAGCAGGACTTATTGGATTTGGCACACTGCTCATTGCTCATCACCTAGCTCTTACAGGTGATACGTTAGAAATGATGCGTGCAGTTCTTGATTCAAATTTCTGGCTCGCTACCCATGTAGTAATTGTAACGGTAGGTTACTCATCAACATTCCTCGCTGGTTTTCTTGCTATTATTTATGTCGTACGCGGCGTATTTACAAAATCCCTCGATAAAGCAACCGCAGATAGCTTAGCTCGCATGGTCTATGGAATCGTATGTTTTGCTACTCTGTTTAGCTTTGTAGGAACGGTGCTAGGTGGAATCTGGGCCGATCAGTCCTGGGGACGTTTCTGGGGATGGGATCCAAAAGAAAACGGTGCATTAATCATAGTACTTTGGAATGCACTTATTCTACATGCTCGTTGGGGTGGTATCATTAAACAACGTGGTCTGATGTGCTTAGCAATTTTTGGAAATATCGTAACTGCATGGAGCTGGTTTGGAACCAACATGCTTGGTATTGGACTGCACAGCTACGGTTTTACAGAAGCAGCCTTCCTATCGCTCGCTATCTTTGTACTTAGCCAGATCGCCTTAATCGTCATTGGCAATATGCCACTTGAAAAATGGCGTAGCTTTAAAGTAAACACCTAACGTTTACTTAAGTAATTCCTCAGCGTGAGCTAATGCACTCTTTGCATTACGATCACCGAGCATTCGAGCAAGTTCGCTGACCCGAGCCTTACGACTTGCTTGGATTGGTGTAATCGTTACGACGGCACGGTCTTTAGTTTGATCCTTTGTCACAACTAAATGGAATGTACCTTGAGCTGCAACTTGAGGTAAATGCGTAACACAGAGGACTTGGCGACTAGATCCAATCGCAGCCATTTTCTCTCCAACCACGCGCCCAATTTCGCCACCTACGTTAGCATCTACCTCATCAAAAACTAAGAGAGGTACATCATCTACTTCTGCTAAGATTGATTTCAAAGCTAACATAACGCGTGCTAGCTCACCACTCGAAGCGACTTTAGAAAGTGGGCGTTTTTCTTCTCCTACATTTGGTGAGAATAAAAATTCACACGCGGTGTCCCCGCGTGGTCCCGGTGTAGGCAATTCTAGAATTCGAATCTTAAACTCCGCTTTAGCAAACCCGAGTTGTGAAATAGCTTTTGCTGCTGCCTTACTTAATTCATCTGCCGCTTTCTTTCGCTTAAGCCCTAAAGCAGCTCCTTGTTTCTTAACAACTACTTCAGCCTGGGATATTTCTTTGTCTAAACGCGCAAACGTACCAGTAATATCGCTCTGAGCCTCCAATCTTTTTCTAATCGATTCTCTAGCCTCTTGGACAAGGGCTAGACTACCCCCATGCTTACGCTTTAATTCTAGCCATGTATTTATTTTCTCTTGAAGTATTTCGATTTCTTCAGGATCAAAATCTACCTCACTCCCTAGAGCTTCAAACTCTGCGCCTAGTTCTCTGAGTTCAATCGCTACACTGCTGAGTCTATCTACAAGTGGTTTTGATGCCGGATCGATAGCTTCTAATCGTCTTGCTTCTCTCACAAGCACCGCTAATCGCGTTTGTATACTTTCATCTCCTACTAATCCCTGAGAAATACTGCGCGTAATCTCAACGAGATCTTGGGAACGGCTCATACGTGCCATATTCCTTTCTAGGCTATCAGTTGCCTCTACGGTTAACTCTAAGGCATCCATCTTTACTAATTGCTCTCGCAAGAAATCAATCTGATCAGGCGTGAGCTTTTCTTCACCTAAAAGTCGTTCTTTATCTGCCTTTTTATCACGCCAAACTTTATAGGCATCTTCGTAAGCAGATAATTCTTTCGTATGCTTACCAAATAAATCGAGTAGATCTAACTGACAGGCATCATTGAGCAAACGCCTTGGTTCACTTGGACCATGAAAATCGATCCACAGATTTCCTAGCTTTTGAAGAGCTGCTAGTGTAGCCAAACTCCCGTTAACAGTAATCTTAGGTGCTTTATCAACCGGCACTGTCCTTTTTAAAAGTAATAACCCGTCTTCACATAAGGGAAGCTCAAGTTCGCCTAATAATTTATCGATAACTTTAGACTGAGGAAAATATAGTGATGCTTCCACTTCACATGCCGCAGCTCCCTGTCTAACCATAGACTTATCAGATCGTTCACCAGCTAAAAGACTGAGAGCTCCAAGTAGAATACTTTTACCTGCTCCAGTCTCACCTGTAACTGCAGTAAAACCAGCCTCAAAATCGAGACTTAACTGCTCTAGCAGTGCTAGGTTTTTAATATGCAGAGACTGAAGCACAGACTTTTATAATTTTATTCTCTTTTTTGTGTTCACAAAAAAAAGATACGCAAGTCACAAACTTAAGATTTTATATTCAGCTAGCTATTATTTATTGCTAGTGGAAGAAGAGAAGACCTCCGAACGAGCAGGCAGTTCACTCACATCCCAGCCGCCTCCTAAACCAATCACTAAAGCGATGCTTGCTTGTACTTTACGTAACTTTATCTGTAGCGCCGATTGGCGAGCATTGAGTAGAGCATTCTGAGCAGTTGAGACGTTCAGTGAACTATCTATACCTGCTTTAAAACGGGTTAGGCTTAAATTTAGTGTATGCTGAGCTGATTGAACTGTTGTCTGTTGTAATTCAGTCTCCTTACTCAAGACTTGTATAGCATTTAAATTATCATCGACAGTCTGGAATGCAGTAAGAACTGTAAGTCTATAATTTGCTAGAGCTGCATCATATTGCGCCTTAGCTTGATCGTTCAATCCACGCAGGCCTCCCACGTTAAATACAGTTCCCCCTACCTGAGGTCCTAGCGACCAGTACTTACTTGTTGTTTCAAACCACTTTGATGCAAGAGAAGTCTGAACACCTAAATTAGCACTTAAAGAAATATTAGGGAAATACGCAGACCTAGCTATACCGATTTGTGCATTAGCACTAGCTACTCGTCTTTCCGCGGCAGCTATGTCAGCACGGCGCTGCAACAGAAGCGAAGGAACACCAACAGGCAACGATGCTAATTGTACATCAAACTGTGCTTTAGCTAATGAAAATTCTGATGGAGCCTTATTAATTAATACTGCAATCGCATTCTCATAATTAGTGCGAGCTATGTTTAAATCAGCTGCTTGAGCGATAACATTATCATACTGTGTTTGAGCTATTCCCAAGTCTTCCTCTGAATCAATACCTGCTTTAACTAAAGTTTTCGTTAATGCTAAAGTCTGGGTATATGAGGCAACCGTATCCTCGTAGATAGCCTTTTGTTCATCTACTGCACGTAAGCTAAAGTAGTTATTTGCCAACTCAGCTTGAATACTAAGTTTTGCAGTTTCTAAATCTGCAGCACTAGCTTGTGCAGCATAGACACTTGCAGATACGGAATTTCTTACGCGTCCCCATAAATCTAGTGTATAAGACGCATCTACAGGTAGACTATATTGCGTGTAAGGATTTCCGCTAGAATAGGCACCGCCTGTTGAAAATGTTTTAGAAGCACCTTGTCGTGTAATAGCTCCAACAAGATTAGCTACAGGAAAAAGGGAAGCTCGTGCTTGTAAGGCTAGTGCGCGTGAAGTACTAAAGTTAGCTGCTGCAACATCAAGGGATAAATTAGAACGATTTACCTGATCTTCTAATGAATCTAACACAGGATCGTTATAAATTTTCCACCACTGACCTTTGTCAGCTGTATCTTTGGGCTGTGCTTCAACCCAGCCCTGATTCGATGCAGCTTTATAAGCAGCAGGAACAGCTACCTTAGGCGTTTCATACGTGGGAGCTAAATTACAAGAACTTACACATAGACTTAAGCCAAGTCCTGCTAGTAAAAGATGACTGCGATTAATTACAGAGCGCATAAATTAATGAGATACCGATTTTTCGGATTCTGTCTGAGTTAATTCTGAATCGATGGTTTTCTGTCCACCCAATTTCGTGATCTTAGTAAACCAATTATTGAGTCTATCCATATAGAGATAAATGACAGGAGTTGTAAAAAGTGTCATGGCCTGGCTTACGATCAAACCACCAACAATCGTAACACCCAAGGGCTTACGTAGTTCAGAGCCCATACCTGTTCCTAGTGCAAGAGGTAAGCCACCTAGAAGCGCTGCCATCGTTGTCATCATAATAGGCCTAAATCTCAAAAGAGATGCTTGGAAAATTGCGTCACGAGGACTGGTATGATCCCTTCTTTCCACTTCGAGAGCAAAATCGATCATCATAATTGCATTCTTCTTAACGAGACCAATTAAGAGAATGATACCAATCAAACCAATGAGACTTAAGTCCATCTTCATCACGATAAGCGCTAATAACGCTCCTACACCGGCACTAGGTAATGTTGATAAAATCGTAATAGGATGAATAAAACTTTCATACAACATACCTAGCACTATGTATACGGCTACAAGTGCTGCTAGGATTAGAATTGGTTCACTGGATAGTGATGAACTAAATGCCTGAGCGGTACCGCCGAAAGCACCATGTATCGTACCAGGAACACCTAATTTCTGTTCAGTTTTTTCAATAATATCAACTGCGTCACCTAACGCTACGCCAGGCGCTAAATTAAAGGAGATCGTTGCCGATGGAAATACGCCTGAGTGATTTACGGATAGAGCTGCATTTTCACGCCTAAATTTTGCAAATGCTGATAGGGGTACTGCCGTTCCATTCGATGCATTTACATAAACATGATTAAGCCCATTTGGTGTTTGTAGAAACTCAGGAGCTGCCTCCATTACGACAAAATACTGATTAATAGGTGTATAACGTAGAGCTACAGGTCTTTCACCAAATGCATCGTAAAGTAAACTATCTATAGCTTGCGGTGTAATACCCATCCGTGCTGCCGTAGCACGGTCGATTTCTAGATGAACCGCCAAACCATTATTTTGTGCATCCGTATTTACATCCATCAGCTGAGGTATACGTCGCATAGACTTGAGTAATTCAGGAGCCCAATACGTTAAATCTGCCAAGCTATCACTTTGAATCGTATACTGATATTGGGCAGCACTAGGTCTACCGCCAATACGCACATCCTGTACCGCCTGCATATAGAGCATTACACCCGGAATACTCGCTAACTTAGGTCTGAGACGATTAATGACTTGGTCTGCAGTCATTTTACGCACATCGACCGGTTTAAGAGAAACAAAGCAGCGGCCAGTATTGATGGTTGAACCGCCACCACCACCGCAAAATGCGATTACCGTATCAACAGCTGGATCATCATTTAATATTTTTACCAGCTTCTGGATTTTATCCGACATCGCCTGAAAAGAAATATTTTGATCCGCTATAATATTGCCCGTAATGCGTCCTGTGTCTTGTTGAGGGAAAAACCCTTTAGGGATTACCACATAAAGGTATAAATTTAAGAAAAGTGTTCCAATTGCTATAAGTAAAACACTCAGCGAATGCTTTAATACCCATGTCAGAGCAATTTCATACTTTTTTAAAAACCAATTAAAACACTGCTCATTAAACTTATAAATTTTACCGTGCTTCTTCTTCGATTCTTTTAACCGTGAGCACATCATAGGTGTCGCAGTTAAAGAAACCACCAACGAGACTAAGATCGTTATAGATAAAACGACGGCAAATTCTCTAAAAAGTCGTCCAACAATACCACCCATGAGAAGAATAGGAGTAAACACCGCTACGAGTGAAATACTCATAGAGATAACTGTTGAACTAATTTCAGCAGCACCTTTATAGGCCGATTCTAAAGCACTATAACCTTGTTCTCTAAAGCGTGTAATATTCTCTAGTACAACAATCGCATCATCTACCACAAACCCTGTGGAAATTGTGAGCGCCATGAGGGATAAATTATCGATACTATAACCAAATAGGTACATGAACCCAAGTGTTCCTATTAAAGAAACAGGAACAGCAACACTTGGTATCAAAGTAGCTCTCACTTCACGTAAGAAAATAAACACAACTAAAATAACAAGTACGATAGATATGACTAAAGAACGTTCTACATCATTAACAGATGCACGAATCATAACCGACTGATCACTCGCTATCGTCATCTTAATTGATTGATCAACAGAAGCCTTCAACCGTGGTAGTGCTGCTTTAACGCTTTCTATCGTATCAATAATATTAGCACCTGGTTGCCTAAATATCATAAGCAGCGCTGCTTTTTTCCCATTCGCTAATCCTAAGGAACGAACTGTCTGAACCGAATCTGTAACAGTTGCGACATCTGAAAGACGAACAGCTGCACCATTATGGTAACTTACTATGATAGGTGCGAAATCTGCAGCTTTTGTTAACTGATCATCAGCTGAAATAGACCAGTGCTTAGTATCACTAGATAGGCTTCCTTTAGCTAAATTTGCCGTCTGCGATTGTATGGCCATCCTCACATTATCGAGCTGTATACCATAGCTATTGAGCTGAGTAGGATTTACATCTATTCGAACAGCAGGATTTGAACTACCTCCAACGAAAACCTGACCTACACCTTGAATTTGCGCCAAGCGCTGAGATAGCACGGTTGATGCAATATCATAGAGCGCTGGTGATGATAAAGTATCAGACGTGAGCGCGACAATCATGATAGGTGAATCAGCTGGATTCACTTTTCTGTAATTAGGATTTGATGGTAAATCCGCAGGAAGATTGCTCCTTGCAGCGTTAATTGCAGCCTCTACGTCTCGCGCAGCAGCATCTACGTTGCGTCCTAAGTCAAACTGCAAGGTTACGCTGGTTTGTCCCAAGGTACTCTGCGCAGTCATTTCAGTTACGCCTGCAATGCGACCGAAGGATCGTTCAAGTGGAGTCGCAACGGCAGATGCCATGATTTCAGGACTAGCACCTGGTAGCGATGCTTGTACTTGAATCGTTGGAAAATCTACCTGTGGTAATGGAGATACAGGTAAAAAATTAAACGCAACGACACCAGATAGTGCTACTGCTACCGTTAACAAGGTTGTAGCAATTGGCCTGCGTATAAATGCCGCTGACAGACTCATGATGTCGTGTTCGTTGACTTAGACTCTATTCCAGATTTGCCTACACGATTAGCGATTCTGTCAAAAAATAAGTAAATAACAGGCGTCGTATACAAGGTAAGTAATTGGCTAAAAATTAGTCCGCCAATAATAGCTATACCAAGAGGTCTACGCATTTCAGAACCAACACCCTGACCCATTGCAAGCGGTACTGCACCCAAAAGAGCAGCCATCGTTGTCATCAAGATAGGCCTAAACCGTAGCAAACATGCTTGCCTGATTGCCTCAAAAGCACCCATTCCCAACCTTCTCTGCGCATCTAACGCAAAGTCGATCATCATAATCGCATTTTTTTGTACGATACCAATCAACAGTACTATGCCGATAATAGCGACGACCGTTAATTCAGTGTTGCAGGCCATCAAAGCTAAAAGAGCACCCACGCCTGCAGAAGGTAACGTTGATAATATTGTAATAGGATGAATGTAACTCTCATAGAGTACGCCTAACACGATATATACGGTAACTAGTGCACTTAAGATTAATATAAACTCATTACTCAAAGAACCTACAAACGCTTTTGCAGTACCTTGGAATGATCCCTCTAGTGCTGAAGGTAACGGGAGTGTTTTCTCTACTTCTTTAATTGCTTTAACAGCTGCTCCAAGTGATGCACCAGGGGTTAAATTAAATGAGACCGTGCTTGCTGGAAATTGCCCCATGTGACTAATCGCAATAGGTGCAGAGCGCCATGTCATTTGCGTGAGTGTGTTAAGAGGTACGGGACGTCCACCAAAACCTTTAAGATATACGTCTGAAAGTTTTGTTGGATCGGTCTGGAACAAAGGATCCACTTCTAGGATTACATGATACTGGTTTACCTGAGTAAACAAAGTGGCTACTTGCCTTTGACCGAAGCTATTATACAAAGCCAAATCAATTGCCTGAGGAGTAACCCCCATACGTGCTGCCGTAGCACGATCTATAGTTAGAGCTACCTCTTGTCCTCGCGTCTGCAAGTCACTAGCGACATCAGTCAGCTCTGGTATCGCCTGTAGTTTCGCGACAAAGGCATTGGTATAATCAGTGAGCTCTTTGGCATTAGGATCTTCCATACTGTATTGGAATTCTGTACGACTGACCACATCGGCTACTGAAATGTCCTGCACAGGTTGCATATACAGAGTGATTCCTGAAAGCGTAGAAATTTTCTGCTTTAATCTGCGAATAACTTCGTTCGCTGAAACACGGCGTACTTCTAGCGGCTTTAAACTTATTTGAATTCTTCCACTATTGAGGGTCGTGTTCGTGCCATCGACTCCAATAAATGACGAAAGACTCTCAACTGCAGGGTCATTTAATACAATAGATGCAACTTGCTGCTGCAATTTAGCCATTTGGCTAAAAGATACACTTTGATCTGCCTGAGTAATACCTTGAATAGCTCCGGTATCTTGAGAAGGGAAAAAACCTTTAGGGATTACATAAAACAAAAGTCCTGTAAGAACCAAGGTAGCTATAGCAATATTAAGCGTTAATTTTTGATGCTCAAGAACCCAGTCGAGCGTAGTTTGATAAAGACCTATAATACGCTCAAAAGCATGCTCCGATTTTTTATAAAATTCGCTCTGATCTTCAGGTTTCTTATGCTTGAGCAACTTTGCACATAGCATGGGTGTTAAAGTCAGTGAAACAACCGCCGAAATTAAAATCGTTACGCTAAGAGTAATCGCAAATTCTCTAAATAAGCGTCCCGTAATATCGCCCATGAATAAAAGAGGAATAAGCACTGCGATTAGCGAGACCGTAAGAGACATAATCGTAAAACCGATTTGCTCAGCACCTTTAAGAGCTGCTTTTAATGGCTCCTCACCCTCTTCTACATAACGTGAAATATTTTCAATCATTACAATTGCATCATCCACAACAAAGCCTGTGGAAATTGTAAGCGCCATTAAGGTTAAATTATTTAAACTGTAACCTAAGGCATACATCACTGCAAATGTGCCTATGAGTGATAGAGGTACGGCTACACTAGGTATAATTGTACCTGCTGCAGTACGAAGAAATAGAAAGATAACGCAGACAACTAAACCAATACATACAACGAGTTCAAATTCCACATCATCCACAGAGGCTCTGACCGTAGTTGTACGATCCGCAACAACGGCGATATGTATCGATGAAGGAATAGTAGCACGCAGTTTTGGAAGCAGCGTTTTAATGCGATCAACCACATCAATAATATTAGCTCCTGGCTGACGCTGAATATTTACTATAACAGCAGGAACCTTATTCATCCAGGCCGCCTGTTGAACATTTTCAATACCATCAACAATCTTAGCTACATTTTTTAATGTGATAGGTGCCCCGTTACGATATGCAATAATTACATTACTGTACTGAGCACTGGTTGTAATCTGATCATTAGCATCAATTTGATAATTCTGTTTTGGTCCATCAAAACTACCTTTCGCAGAATCAAGACTCGTAGCAGCAAGCGCTGCACGCACGTCCTCTAAACTTAATCCATACGATGCAAGTTGAACGGGATTAATCTGAATTCGTATAGCAGGTTTTTGTCCACCACTAATGGTTACTGCACCCACGCCTGGTAACTGTGATATTTTTTGTGCTAACCGTGTATCCGTAAAATCTTCTACTTGAGACAGCGGAATTGATTGCGAAGTTAAAGCTAGTGTTAAAATTGGAGCGTCAGCTGGATTAACCTTATTATAAACAGGAGGTGTAGGAAGTCCCTGGGGTAAAAAAGTTTGAGCTGAATTAATTGCCTGCTGAACTTCTTGTTCGGCAACATCAATATTTAAGCTAAGTGCAAATTGTAATGTAATAACTGAAACGCCCTCTGAACTAGTAGAGAGCATTTGATTGAGTCCTGGCAATTGCCCTAATTGACGCTCCAGTGGTGCAGTAACAGCTGAGGCAACAACCTCAGGGCTTGCACCTGGATAAAACGTCACGACCTGCATAGTAGGATAATCTACTTCAGGCAGTGCAGCAATTGGCAGTTGATGAAAGCCAACAAGCCCAATCAAAAGAATCGCAGCCATCAGCAACGAAGTTGCTATTGGCCTTAAAATAAACGGACGTGAGGGGTTCATGGAGCGCCAGCAGGGCGGTTCATTGATTTTTCGCTACCAGGCTGACGAATAACAACCTTAGTACCAGTGAGAAGTCTATCAAAGCCGTCTGTTACAACAGTTTCGTTTTCTTTAACCCCGGCAACGGCTGTTGCGTCACCTTCTGCTGCGAGTACTTTTACAGGACGTATTGAAACTGTATTTTGCTTATCTACTGCATAAACAAAGCGCTGATCATTATTCATCTGAACAGCGATCGTTGGAACGACAACTACAGCATCTAAGGTTTTATATTTTAAACGAACATTAACAAATTGATTAGGGAAAAGTAGTTTTTCGTTGTTAGAAAAAATAGCACGCCCCTTGACGGTTCCTGTAGTAACATCAATTTGATTGTCTAAAGTAATTAACTTACCCGCTCCTAGTAACTTTTGTTGCGTACGATCATAAGCAAAAGCCATGAGCGCTTTACCTGTATTAAGACTTGGAAGAATATCACTCAAACGATCCTCAGCTAAAGTAAACATAACCGTGATAGGTTGAAGTTGGGTAATGGTTGTTAAAGGCAAACTTCCATTTGCTTGAACGATATTACCAGCGTCTATTTGCCTTAAGCCTACTCTTCCATCAATAGGAGAAACAATACGCGTATAATCAACATTCACTTGTGCTGCTGCTACATTAGCTTGATCGACACGAACCAAACCAGAATCGCCTTCAACAACAGCTTGTTGCGTAGCATATTGTTGCTCCGGAATAGCGTGTTGCTGATAGGCATCAGTATAGCGAGCTAGATCGAGTTGCGCATTTTTAAGTACAGCTAAATCGCGCTGTAATTGGCCCTGTGCTTGCTCAAGCACCGCTTGATAAGGCCTCGGATCAATGATCGCAAGTAGATCGCCTTTTTTTACAAACTGACCTTCTTTAAAGTTAACTTCCGTTATTTGTCCTGCAACACGGCTAGTCACAGTAACTGTTGAAACAGGCGTCACAGTACCGATTGCATCGATGTATAAATCTAGGCTTTCCGTTTTTGCAACAGCTGCTGCTACAGGAACTACGCCACCACGCATACCTGCAGAGGTACTAGGCGCAGATCCTTTAAAAATAAAATATGCTATGATAAGCAGTACAAGGACGATACCACCCAGCACTAATTGAGTTTTTTTAGAATGAGTCTCAGCTTGCATGAAAAATAAGGCATTCACTTAAGTTATTCCACCACGCTATCTACACGGGATGGAAATATCTTAATATAAATTAAGGGTTTATGAGATATTAAAGACGTTTAAAAGTAACGTAAAGTTGCCAAATAAGATAACCAAGAAATATGCGAAAGCAAGGGCGAGGCCATGCTTAGCAACCTACTTTAAAGACGCTCTTCTATACTCTCAACTCGCTTGAATAAATCAGGCAATTTGCGGCGTAAAACTTCAAGTCGCTGTTCAGCTACATATGACTGTGCAGGCATTCCAAGCATCTTGGAACCAGGAGCTACAGAATCCGTTACTCCAGCTTGTCCCCCAACTTTAGCACCCTTACCAATTGTTATGTGCCCACTGACACCAACTTGTCCTGCTAGAACTACATAATCTTGTAACGTTGTACTACCAGCAATACCGCACTGAGCACAAATTATACAGTGCTTACCAATAATGACATTATGGCCTATCTGCACCAAGTTATCCACTTTAGTTCCCTCACCTATTACCGTAGTGCTAAAACGTGCTCGGTCTACCGTTGAATTCGCGCCAATTTCTACATCGTTTTCGATGATGACATTACCTACCTGCGGCACCTTTTCATGCTTACCAGCAATAAATTCATAGCCGAATCCATCAGAACCGATAATCACTCCTGGCTGTAAGCGAACGCGGTCCTTTACCACACACTCAGCTGAAACCACCACACCTGGCATGAACCAACACTGATTTCCAACGTGTGTTCCGTGTCCGATAAAGACGTTCGATTGTAAATACGAGTAATCCCCAACAACTGCTCCCGCCTCAACGACACAAAGTGGTCCAACGCTAGCTAATTTGCTAACCTTCGCTTCAGGAGATATCCAAGCCGTTGGATGAATACCTGGTGCAGGTTTTGGCCATAAGCTTTGTTCAATTTTTGAACATATTTTTGCTAAGCCAACAGAAGGATTGTCTAAAATGTAAAAAACTTGGTCAGCTGCAGGTTTGTCGGTTGATCCAACTGGTAAAAGAATTGCAGAAGCTTTCGAAGTAGTAACCTCAGCTTTATATTTTAAATTACCTAAAAAACTTAAATCGCCGGCTTTTGCATCAGACAAAGTTGCAATACCTTGAATAACCTGCGTGGTCGCTCCTCGCACCTCCTTAGGTTGAAGTAGCGCTACCAATTCTTCATGAGTAAAAACAACCTGCATATCTTAATGTTAAAAAAAAGATCCTCTGGTGCAACTCTTACATTTAAAGCATTAAAAAACCCACAACCGTTAAAGGATGTGGGTTTTTAGAAAAAAACTAGATTAGCTGATTACTGGGTTACGCCAGGAACAGTGATCTTTGGAGCTACATCGCTAGCTGGTGCAGCGCTGGAAGAACCTGCTGGAACTGGTACAGCTGCTGGCATGTTAGCTGGCTTACCCTTGTTGATCTCACTGATAACTTCTTTTGTGATATCATAAGATTCATCGTTATAAATGATAGGTGAAATACCTAGAAGTGATGGACCTGACTTGTCGATAACAAGAGTAGCGTCATGACGTTTTGCAACGGTAACTACAACCTTTGAGATAGAATCCATCATAGTAGCACGGAAAGACTGAATGCGTTGTTGAATTGTGCTACGAGCATTGTTCGCGAAATTGTCGCGGTCCTGCATCTTTTGCTGAATTTGAGCACCAATCTTTTGTGCTTGGTCAGCAGCTTTGCTCTTAGCATCTGCAGTTGCAGCTGGATTCTTTGCTTGTTCAGCAAGATCTTTGTACTGAGCAACAAGAGCATTACCTTCCTTATTGATATTGTCTAAGGTGTCTTGAGCTTTTTTGTTAGCATCATCGAGCTTAGTTTTTTCAGCCTGTGTTTCATAGTGATTGTCGAATACGTTAGCCATATCGACGACGACTAGTTTTACAGGAGCATCAGCACGAGCACTTACCATAGAAATGCTGAATGCAGCTAAGGATATAAGGGTTAGTATAGTTTTCTTCATGTTTATTTAGGAAAAGTAATGATTTTATGTAATCAGAATCAGAAACGAGTGCCAAAGGAAAAATTGAACTGATTGCCTGATTTATTGTTATATTTTGCATCCGCTCTGACTGGGATACCGTAGTCTAAACTGAGAGGTGCACCCATGACAAAAAGGCGCAGACCTAT
Organism: Opitutaceae bacterium; assembly: GCA_036824825.1. Taxonomy (GTDB): domain Bacteria; phylum Verrucomicrobiota; class Verrucomicrobiia; order Opitutales; family Opitutaceae; genus Palsa-1447. The sequence goes on along the minus strand of DAISZL010000001.1, from coordinate 399,847 downwards.
ACCAATATCATCTTGGTAGTTAAGTACGCTAAAGTCGTAAGCTCCGCGATTTACAAAACCGATATCGTAGAAAGTCGCGATACGAATTGGACTTACGATATCCATGGAATACTCGGCCGTCATCATACCATAGGTTTTACCACCGACAGGCTCGCCGTACACATCACGTGGGCTAACCCAGCGATATTGATAACCACGCAAGTCGTCTGGTCCACCGAGATAAAAGGCATCGTAATAAGGGACTGCTTTGGTAGCTCCAAAGTTTTGAATCACACCACTACGCGCAACAAGCGATAGAACCTGAGCTTGTGTTTCAAATAGGTTAAAAAATTGTGAACCACGGAATTCCCATTTGTAGTAATTATTTTTACCACCAAAAGGACCGCCAGCGAGTGTTTGATTAAATTCAATACGATTACCCGTTGTTGTATTAACAATCTTGTCACGCGTATCACGAATTAATGTTAATGCGACCTTGGACTCAGAATTGTTACCAGCAGCAGCTTGAATGATGGGTGAAGCCTGAGCCGAAACATTTTTAATTTCAGTGACTTGATAGGTGTAACCTAATTGAGCATCAACCAATTCAAACAAATGTTTTCTGACATAAACCGTACCACCTAAATCAACTTCGTTGTAGTAGGTACTCACATAGTCAGAACTCGTTCTAAATAAGCTAAAGCCTAATGCTAATGCTTTTTGGAATAAGTAAGGTTCTTCAAATGAAATGATCGCTTGGCTTGAAAGTGATCCTAATTCCAAACGAATACGGAATTTTTGACCGTCACCTTGGAACATCGAACGACTATTAAAGAGATCAAAGTTTGACTGAGAAACTTCTGCGAAAACAGTAGCGCGCTCAAGTGAGCTGTAGCCTGCACCGAATGTTAAACTACCTGTGCGGCCTTCTTTAACAGCAACACGTAAGTTTTCACGACCAGGAAGATTAGTGCTTTGAGGTGTTACGTTTACGTCGTCAAAGAAGCGTGTATTATCGAGCCTCATCTTACTGACCTTCATGCGGACGGTATCAAATACATCTCCAGGGCCTAATACTAATTCACGTAAAATAACGGTGCTCTTAGTCTTCGTATTACCTTCGATAGCGATCGACTCGACATTGAACTTATCTCCTTCTTCAAGAGAGTACTCTAAGTCGATATTACCAGTATTTAAATTCGCCTTACGATTTAAAGAAACACGTGTTTCAATGTATCCATCCTTACCGTAAAAGTCTTCTAAACGTTCGCGGTCCTTATCAATTTTTGAAGGAACGAAAATAGCACCAGGCTTTTGTCTTACTACACGGCGTAGCAATGAGGATGAGTGTAATTTATTTCCTTTGAAGGAAATCTGCCCCACGTGATATTGTCTTCCTTCATTAACACGAATTGAGACAACAAGTGTATCAGGTTTTGGATATTGGAAACCTACTTGGTCTTCTAAAATTTCTACGTCTAAGTAACCAGCTTCGTGATAATATTCACGTAGTTTTCCTAAATCGTCGTCAAACGTATCGTCTTGGAAACGTCCTGAACCTGTTAACCAAGAAAACATCCAGTAGCGCTTAGTTTCCATTTCGCCACGCAAAGTCTTAGTCTTAATGTGTGCGTTACCAATAAATTTAATTTCACCAATTTTAACGCGGCTTCCTTCACGAATCTGGAAAATAACGGTGCCTAAACCGGTTGAACGATCACGTTCAATTTTGTAGGTTACGGTTGCCTGATTATAACCTTCTTTTTGGTAATAATCATGGATCTTTTGTTCGTCTTCTTTTACCTGACGTTCATCTAAAGCAGTATTTGGCTTTGTCTTAACTTCTTTTTGTAGACGATCTGACTTAACTTTTTTGTTACCATCATAACGTACTGCAAGTACGCGGTACTTGGGTGTTACTTCTACAACAAGATTCCAAACGCGAGGACCTACTGGCTCCCACTTCGTTTGTACGAATTCAAAAAGACCTGTGCGGTAAAGACCACGAATATCACGATCTAAAATGGTATCATCCAAATCGCCACCTTCATGCAGCTGCATGTTAGCGCGGATAACCTGTTCATTTACGTTAGCAGTGCCAACAAACTTGATGGTAATGGTACCAACTTTATACGTAGGCGCATTTTCAGCAGTAGGACCCGTAGCAGGTTGTTCCTGGGCTAAAAGACCAGGAGTTACTGCAGAAAGCGTAAAGCCTATGACTAAAAGTGTAAATGTGGCCCTGATTAACGGGTTACTGAGTAAAGTTTTCAAATCGGGTAATATCTCTTAGGAAAGTAAGTTTTAAGTCTCCCACTGGTCCATTACGTTGCTTAGCAACGATTAGCTCAGCGGAATCAGCAGCTACTTGAAATTTTTCGTCGGCATCTTTTGGTCGGGTGAGGATCAAGACAACGTCAGCGTCTTGTTCAATGGCACCCGATTCACGTAAATCGGCTAGTTTTGGAGTTCGTTGTTGAGTTTCGGAGGATCGGTTTAATTGACTTAATACAATGACGGGGACATCAAGTTCCTTTGAAAGAGCTTTTAATCCCCTAGATGCTTCAGAAACTTGCTGTTCCCGAGGCACTTTCGAATCAGTAGGACTCAAAAGTTGAAGGTAGTCCACAACGATTAAGCCTAATTTTTGCCTCGCATGAAGCCTTCTCGCCTTAGCCCTAAGCTCCATGATTGAAAGGTGGCTAGAATCATCGATAAAAATAGGTGCTTTTGAGAACTCATCCGCCACGGCTACGAGACGGGTATTATCATCCCCATTCTTTGATAAAAGCCCTTCCCTCAACAACTTAAGATTAACTTTAGCCCTAGAACACAGCATACGTAAAGCGAGCTGTGCCGAACTCATTTCTAACGAAAATAGCAGGGTTGCTACCGGCTCTCCCCGCTTTGGCATGGAAGCCGATTCTACGATATTTAAAGCTAATGAGGTCTTACCCATCGATGGACGGGCGGCTAAAACGATCATTTCCTGCTTTTGGAAGCCCCAGGTGAGGTTATCTAGGTCCTTAAAGCCTGAAGTTACCCCCGTTAACTCCCCTTTCTTCATCATCATCTTCTGGATGACGCGCATAGCCTCCTGGGTCGGATCCTTCATGGACTTAGCTCCATCACTTACCCTGGCCTGTGTTACTTCAAACACATCGCGTTCAACCGCGTCTACAAATTCCTCGATGCCACCTTCAAAGTTATAACAATTTTCAACAGTAGAGGTAGCTACCGTGATTAATTGGCGAAGTAGGTATAATTCACGTACACGCTCAATAAAATAGGTAATTTGAGCTGTGGTTGGAATCTTGGCACTTAACTGAGCTAAATAGGTAAACCCTCCTACAGAATCAAGGAGTCGTGCCGTACGTAATTCTTCCGCTAACACGGAAATTTCTACCGGTGGACTTTTTTGATAGAGCTCACACAGCTTCTGATAAATGGTGCGATTAGCCTGGTTGTAAAATGCTTCAGGTGTAATTTTTGCCTCTAAGCAGCGCGCAATACTATCCGAGCCGTCAATTAAACAGCATCCCAAAAGATACTCTTCTGCCTCTGCACTATGGGGTACTGTACGCCCGAGCGGTTTTTGCGCGGATGATGCTCCTAGATTAGGGGCATTTCGCTGAACAGCTGAGGGTATTACGTCTTCTGGCATGGATTGAAGCTACCTATCCGACACGAACAAATGACAAGATGCAATGCGGAGTTTTACACGGCTTATTCACCACTAAATAATAAAACCCGAGCTTAAATAAGTCTCGGGTTTTAAAAAGATTAAAAAAGTAGATTACTTTTTATCGTGTGTCTTACGAGGACGACGTTCTGTTTTAGCTTCTACAGGAGCTGGAGCTTCTGGGATGATTGGGTTTTCAGACACAACATCGAATGGAAGATCTACACTTACATCATGATGAAGTTTAATCTTCACTTCATGACGACCTAAGGTCTTCACAGGTGTGAATAAGTGAATCTTCTTACGGTCGATAGTAAAGCCAGCTGCAACGAGCTTATCGTGTACGTCTGCTGCTGTAATAGCACCGAACATTTTACCACCTTCGCCAGTTTTAACTGCGAATGCAATACCAGCTTTTTCAAGCTTACGTGCAAGCTCTTGAGCATTGTTTAGCTCTTCGTTTTCACGAGTAGCACGACGTTGTTTTAATGCATCGATTTGTTTACGATTTGCTTCGTTAACAGGTGCTGCAAATTTACGAGGTAATAAGAAATTACGAGCATAACCAGCGCGTACTTTGACTTGATCGCCTTCATTGCCGAGTCCTTCGACTGGTTTTAGGAGCAGAATTTCTGTGTGTGCCATGGGAGTAGTGATTTAACGATTTTTAATTTAAAAGTGATGTGAGTGATACCTACCGACTAGAATGGTACATCCTCGTCAGGTTGATCTTTGAACGATGGTTTTGAGCCAGAAGATGGCATATCGGATTCATCCGATGGAGCAGCAGCCGAACCGCCAGCACCACCACGTGATGAAAGAAACTGAATATTTTCTAAAACAACTTTGATCTTACTGCGCTTTTGGCCGCTAGTCTTATCATCCCATTGATCAAACTTGAGACGACCTTCAACCATTGCAGGACTTCCTTTGGTAAGATACTTGGAAACTAATTCTCCTTGTTTACCCCAGGCTTCAATATCAACAAACGTTGTTTCGTCGCGGGTAGCGCCGCTCTCATCTTTGAATTGACGGTTTACTGCTAAGCCAAATTGGCAAATCGACGTGCCTTTCGGTGTAACACGCAATTCAGGATCACGTGTTAAATTTCCGATTAAAAAGACTTTATTGAGGTAAGCCATAAAAAGTGAGAGCCGTTATCGATTAGTCTATTAGAGGATTTCGACAAACGTGCGATATACGTTTTGATTCAAACGTAGACGCTCTTTAAGTGCAGCTGGTGATTCAGGTGTACCGCTGAATTCAATTTGAACGTAAGAAGCTGCTGTAAACTTAGGATCAGTAACACGAGAAAAATCGCGCTTTCCTAAAGATTCAACGGACTTAACTTCACCTTGAATAGAGGTGATTTCTGCTTTGACCGTTTCAATGATAGTGTCGGTCGTGTCTTCCTTGCCGCGGTTATCAAGAATGAATGTAGCGCGGTAGTTACGTTTGGAGGTATTCATGTGTCTGCTTTGCGATTGATGTGATTCATTGCTAAAGAAGCTCCTTCATTTAAAAGGAGTTCTAGGTTTTGAATCGTGTGATCTAGTGTTTTGTCGATTAGTGAAAATTGTTCGTTAGAAAAAGTGCTTAATACAAAGTCCTTCATGTCCATTTCCTTAGGCTCCTTAGGACCAATACCGAGCCTAAAACGTGCGAAACCGTCTCCAACGTGTTCCAACAGACTTGCGATACCATTATGACCACCGGCACTTCCGGTAACAGTCACTTTGATCTTACCAAAATCAATATTGATATCGTCATAAACGACAGCAATTGATTCTGCGGTAAGTTTATGAAAGCGAGCGATCGCTCCTACAGAGCGACCACTTTCATTCATAAAGGTCTGAGGCTTGACGAGCCAGCGGACACCACTTGGGTGGTTCCACCGAGCAACCAAGGCGTCAAAAGCTAATTCCTTTTGCCAAGAAAGCCCATGCTTCTTGGCCAAGTGATCGAGAACGATCCAACCATAATTGTGGCGGGTGTTCGCGTAACTTTTGCCCGGATTGCCGAGAGCGGCGACGAGCGAGAGGGACATGACTCAAAGAACGAGCGTCTGGAATTATTCGATACGGGATCGGTAATTGCAGTCGCGAAAAAATTACTTCTTGGCAGGAGCTGGAGCTTTTGCTGCGGCTGCACCAGCGGCTGGTTTTGCACCAGCGGCAGGAGCTGCGCCAGCGGCAGGTTTTGCACCAGCGGCAGGGGCTGCGGCACCAGCTGCAGGAGCTGCACCAGGAGCTGCGGCTGCACCAGGAGCTGCGGCTGCAGCAGCTTGTTCTGCTGTTGGTGTAGCTGCAGCGGTAACAACTTCTGCGACAGGTTCGACACAGGAGACAACAGGTTGTCCCTTAGCATCAAGGTAATCTACGCCAGCGATTGGCTTTAATTCTGCAACCTTGATTGTTTCACCTACTTTAAGCGGGGAAACGTCGACTTCGATTAATTCAGGAAGATCTTTTGGTAAGCAGCGAATGCGTAGTGTGTGTGTACCAATTTCCAACACGCCACTTTGGTTCTTAACACCGAAGGATTCACCAACGATGCGAACGCCAACATCGATTTCGAACTTTTCGTCCGCTTTTACTTCGTGAAGGTCAACGTGCAGATATTTATCTGTGATTGGATCACGGCTTACTTCTTGGATAATAGAAAGAGCAACGTCTTTACGAGCTGGGCTCTTGATCTCGATTAAGATCGAGCGGCCTGAAGCAGCTTTAAGAAGCTTGCGGAATTCTGGTCCATCGATGGAAAGCTTTTCTGGGCTTGTGTGCTTTCCGTAAAGAATCGCAGGAACTTGATTTGCATTGCGCAAACGGCGGGAGGCACTGCGGCCTGTTTGTGTGCGCGGAGCTACGTTTAATGTAAGATTTGTTTTCATAGTTTCGTTCCCCCTGAGACCCCGGAATTGAGGGCAGGCGTAGTGGAAAGAGGGTCATCACATACGATTTAGACGGGGTTAGGCAACTAAAACTTTGATGAGACTTAGGCTATATATAGAGAGAGATGCCTAAAATCTCTCAAATATATACCCTTTTTGCTTGCGAGTATGCCTCCTCATTCCCTAATACCTACCTCTCTTCTGTAATAATACAGGTTTGGTTATTTAGTTTCGTTACCACGAAATCACGTAACTCTTACTTAAGTTGTTGTTATAGAATAGTTAATATTGCCTGGTAGCTCAGTGGCAGAGCAGGTGACTGTTAATCACTTGGTCGTTGGTTCGATCCCAACCCGGGCAGCCATTTTATAATCAAGGACTTACGACAAAATCGTAGGTCCTTTTTTATGTCCTTTATAACCAGCAAGCCATACCTCTGCCAAAAATCCTAAATATAAGCACAAAAAGCTTATATGATCGTAAGTAATGGAGGTATTATTATGTTTACCCTGCTTATCATATGTTAAAGCGAGTCCTCTTGTTAGCCTTTATAGCATTTAACCTAGTACGGGCTGAATCAGTACCTCCTGCAGATGAACCCGTCATGCGTAGTGATAACAATTCGCATATCGCTCATGAGCAGCTAGTCGCTAAAGCTAAAACTGGTAAGATAGACCTCTATTTTTTAGGAGATTCCATTACGCGACGTTGGGGTGCAACCGACTACCCTGCATTTCTTTCTAATTTCAAATCCAACTTTTACGGCTGGAACGCAGCCGACTTCGGTTGGGGTGCTGACACGACCCAAAACATCCTTTGGCGTATAACACACGGCGAATTAGACGGCGTTAATCCTAAAGTCATCGTCCTACTCGCTGGAACAAACAATGTGGGTAAAGAAGCAGGCGATGACGCCAAAATTGAAGATGTAACACGTGGTATTACAGCCATTATCAAACTCTGCGAAGCAAAAGCCCCACGTGCCACCATAATTCTTATGGGTATATTCCCAAGAAATGATGGCCCGACAACCGACTGCATTAATCTCATTAATACAAAGTTAAAAAAACTAGCAGACACTAAACACGTACGTTATCTCAACATTAATGACCGCTTAGCAGATCAACATGGCAAGCTTTATGAAGGTGTAATGATGGATAAACTACACCCTACTCTTAAAGGTTATCAAATATGGGCCGATGCCCTAAAACCAGTCATACTAGAACTCCTAGGAGCACCTAACTCAGTTGATGAAGCACCACCTGCTACAGGAGATCCTAGCGCACGACACTAGTCTTTATTTGGATGAATCTGGACTCGGTTGACGGCGCTGCTTTTTTTGATCATTGAAACGACTCATATCAACTTTGGGCTTTTGCCTGCTACCCTCTTTCACCTCTCCATCACGGATAGCTAAAAGTAAAAATTTTTCTGTTTTGTCGGCATGGCTTATGAGTCCTGTTTCCGTATCCATAAACCAAGCCTGTATGGGATGATTTACGAGTGAGGTTGAGGACCAGTAGCTAGCTGTCTTAATTTGTTTAAAATATTTGCGATCAATGGAAGGATCTGCCCGCAGATCATCACTCAGAGAGCGCAACTCTTTAACGTTGGGTAAACGCCAATCCTGATTTTTTGCTAAACTGAGTTTGCTACAATAAATAAGAGCCTCTTCCCAAGGCATAGGCTCACTCGGACCAATTTGCTGCCAAACTAAACCTGTTTGCTCATCTAAAATTGTACCATCTCCATTATCTTTTAGCCGAGGTCCTAGACCAAATGGGGAAACGTTTCTTACACACCTTATATCGATTATTTTTTCTCCTCCTGAACTTAACGTTTCATCTTTAGGGTGGGCACCAATACCACCTCCCGCATTCACGACCCATACTTTCGTAGTATCGTCTACGCGCGTTACACATGTCCACCAGTACTCTGCTTTAGTACGTGTAAAAAAATTGTTATCTAGTGCGGGCCCATGAGAACCATGATTTAAAATGCTAAACAGCTCCATACTGTTGGGTAATCTCCAATCACTATATCCTCCTAGATTTAATTTCTTAGCATAATCCTTCGCCTTTTCCCATGTCATCTCACCACCATCTTTTTTTTGCCACATTAAGCCGGTGATTAGATCTGTAATGGTTCCATCTCCATTATCTTTCAATGCAGGTCCCCTTCCCTGATAATCAGCATCCTCCCCGAAGGACTGAGTGAAATGCTTCACCTGACCTGTATCAGGCAAAGATGATTGAGCACCTACCACTTGACCTACCACACCAGCACTTAGAACAAGTGCGCATATAAAAGTGATTTTATAGTAATTCATATCTGAAGCAGCCTTTGGAGTTCTCTTAATATATCCTATCATACTCTAGCTAAGGTTAAGTCTAGATGAAGAAATACGTAACCGTGTCGAATTATTACCTCGACCTTAGAAAGAGTAAATTCATCTCTCCCCCTACTTATTACCCACCTTAAGCTATAGATGTAATCTTTTATCCACAAAGTCTTGCATGGTAATTACATTTAAGCGCGCATAGTCTTTAACCATCTAAATAAAGCGCATATAAAATCACCATCCATGGATAAAGAGTTTATACGTTCTGCAATTATTGAAACATTAAGAAACGAATTAAACACGTTATCTAGTGCAGCTTTAGCTTCAAAGTTAGAAGCAACCGACGAAAATAATAAACAAGAAGGCAAATATGATATGCGCGCTCAATCAGCAGCGTATCTTGCAGAGGGCCAAGCGAAACTCGCCGCTGATCTTGCTATTGCAATTGAGGCATATCGGACGCTTCCCTTACTTCAGCAACCCACTCCTTTTGCAACCGTTGGAAGCCTCGTCACCTTATCCCATAAATCCGCTAAAAATGTATACTTCATAGGTCCAACACGCGGCGGACTTGAACTAGACATTAAGGGAACACCTATCACCGTTATCACAGCAAGTTCACCTGTTGGACGAGAACTGCTTAATAAAAAAATTGGCGATACATTACTGCTAGGCAAAAATACGTGGCAAATTTTTGAAATTAGATAATCTCTCTGATAAATTGGCTTATTTGGCGTAATTGGTAAGATTTTGGATCTTAATCGCCTGGGCATCTCCTAACCCGTGGGTATTAAAAGAATTCTGCCCATTTCATCATTAGAAAAAATAATGCTTTAGGCTCATTTATCAGACTAAGCATATCCTTTATTCTAGTATACGATTATCAAAGAAACTAACTGATAAAGAGTTACATAATTTTGCTATCTCAGTGTAGTTTTTATTTTAGAAACGCTTACCAATCTAATGACAATTTATGACTTATTAAACTTGCAAGCTTTTGGTGGTCTTTGCGGTGGTTTAGACCACACATTTTAGAAAAATCCGTAAATCTACATATCCAATGGTTATACAAGTAACAAATCGTACCAAAGCTGTAATCAACAGCCTATTAACAGGAGCATGCGTTATAATAACCAGCGCTAGCCTTGATCTAAGCAGCCTAAAGGCACAACAAAGCGCCTCCTCTGATATTTCAGTACTTCCAACTGAAATCGTCTCTGTTAGACGCCAAGACGAAAACGCTCAATCAGTGGCAACAAGTTTATCGATAATGAATGCAGCTGATTTATCGAAATCAAACATAACGAATTTAGAGAACGTTTTTGAATTTGCTCCTAATGTTAATATGAATGACTGGGGCAGTCCTGGAAGTGGATCATTAACTATACGTGGCATAAGTAGTGCGCAGGGAGGAATTTATACCAGTGTTCCAGTATATGTAGATGAACTTAATCTCGGCATATTTCTCACCAATCCGATCCTGCAAGACGTAGAACGCACCGAGGTGTTAAAAGGTCCACAAGCAACTTACTTCGGTGGAAATTCAACAGGTGGTGCAGTTAATATAACGAATGCAGTTCCGACTTCAAAATTTGAAACCAATACATTCTTTGAAGTAGGCAATCTTAATACTTATACAGCTGGAGGCACAATTAACCTACCTCTCTCAAAAGCATTAAGAATCCGTGCAACAAGTTACTATTACAACACAAGAGGTTCACTTAAAAATCTATATCCTACTGGTGGAACAGATAATCAAGAGAACTCAAATATGCGCATAGCAATGGCATATCTCCCAACAGATAGACTCTCAAATACAACTTCGTTTACCTATAATAATGAATTCTCAGGTATGAACGAAGCAGTTCCTACTGGTGTCCTCGGTGTCAGTGCGATTGGAACTTACGGTACACTTACTCCTTACAATACTGGATTACCGTATTACCCAACAAATAACAGCACGGTTGATCAATATGATCCAAATAGTACCGCATTTCGCTACTGGATACTTAACAACAAGTTTAATTACACTTTTGATAACTTTAAGTTAACTTCAGTCACTGGACTTGCTCGTTTTACAAATCATCAATACGGCGATGGCGATACAAGTTTCAAAGCACTAGATGTTAGAGGCAATGTAACAAATGGTTACTTAAGAAGCCAAGAATTTCGTGTCACTTCCTCACTCCAAGGTCCTTTATCCTTTACTGTAGGTGCTAATTACAATGAGCAATCTAACAAACCTAGTACCGAAGTAGTTCTTGGACCTCAAAATCCTTTTGGTGCGCCAAGTGGTATTGTTTTCTTTAAACAAAATCAGAACTTCCTTTTAGAAAATCGTGCTATTTTTGGTGAAGCTGACTACAAGATCACTAACAAGTTAACGTTCACTTACGGAGCTCGCTATTCTTCTGATTCACAATTTGCTTCTCAAGTAGGCGTCAGCGCTACACCAAATGGTTATGTAACTTCAGCTATACCATTACAAAGCGGTTCATTTAGCAATTTCTCCAACAAGTTTGCGCTACGTGATCAACTAACAGACAATGTGAATGTATATTTATTAGCATCTCAAGGTTACCGTGATGGTGGAATACAAGGTAATTCACTTCCTCATTATAGCCCAGAAACACTTTGGAATTATGAGGCAGGCATTAAGGGTACAGCTCTAAATAATAAATTTAGATACAGCTTATCTATTTTTGATATGCAGTGGTCAAACATGCAGGTTAATACAACGATTACCGTTAGAAACCCATCCACAGGTGCGATCGTTACTCAAAGCACAGGCGTTCAAAATGCAGCAAAGTCATACAGCCAAGGTGCTGAACTCGAATTTGATACTTTAATAACTAAGAGCTTAAAATTCGGTGGTGGTGCAGGAATCGACTCAACTAAATTTGATAGCTTCCCAGCCGCTGTTATTCCTGGAGCAATACAGCCAATAAACCTTGCTGGTAAACAGTTACTCAATGCACCAAAACAATCGTTTAATTTACATCTTGAGTATGACTCAACGTTTGACGGTTGTAACACCTACGTACGCATAGAGAATTCATACACAGGCGCAAAAGTATGTAACTTGTTAGCTTATGTACCAAAAAGTCTTTTCCCAGCACCTGTATCGTTCGCGTTCCCTTTTGACGTACCTAGCTACGATATCTGGAATCTAAGCGCAGGTATTTCTAAGGGGAACTATAGCGTGACAGCTTACGCTCAAAATCTCGCAAACAGTAACTATTATACTTACGCTTATGATAACATAAGCATTAGTGGTGAAACTGTTGATATACATCCACGCAAAATCGGTGTACGCTTCTCATACAAATACTAAAACGTATTTGTATTTTTAAAACATGTTAAAGAAATCTATAGCCCACAATCGAAGAGGTTGGTGGGCTATTATCGTTTTAATAGGTGTCTGTTTTTCGGGTAACTTAAACAGGCAACTTGTGATGTTATCAATTAATCCTATTGAAAAAGACTTGGGATTAAATGATTCATCAATGGGCTTTTTATTTGGTCCTAGTACAGCGATACTCTCAAGTTTAGCTGGATTTGCGATTGGTTGGCTCACGGATAAAACTCAGCGTCATCTACTCCTAGCCTTCTGTGTTTTAATTTGGTCACTAGGCATATTAGCCATGGGCTTAGCTAGTAACCTTAACCTGCTTTTTGTAGGTATAATGATACTTGCAATCTTTGAGGGGGCCTTGATGGGTATTTCAACTTCAATGATACCGGACTTGTTTAATGAAGACGCAAGACCTACGGCTAATATGATATATCTAACAGCCAACTCTATGCTTACTGGCATATGTATGGCGATGAGTGGCTTATTAAATGATTTTGTAATTAAGCATACCAACTTATTACCTGAAATATTAAAGCACGCATCCGCTTGGAGGATAACTTTCTTTATAGCCGCTTCCTTAGGCCTACCGTTATTTCTGTGTATTGTTTCGATAGGAAAAATTAAGCGAAAATCTAAAGCGCATGACCCACTAACAACTGACTCTTCTGATATTAAAAATTATTTTAAAAATCACTGGAGATCATCAGCTAGTCTATACTTATCATACGGATTTGCTTTGTTAGCCATGGGTTCAATCGCCACATGGACCCCAACGGTGTTAACTAGAACCTATAAGCTTTCAGTAGGTGCAATAAGCTCAGGCTTAGGATTAGTAATACTAGGATCATCACCTCTCGGTTTAGCCTTCTCTCGATTTTTATACGGCAAGTTTAAGCATAAGTTAGGCAAAATTGCATCCCGTAGAATTTTTCAATTTTGTATTTTAATATCAGCAGGAGTACTTTGCTTAGAATATTTTGCTACCACGTTAACAGAAATGTATGTCCTGATTTTAATACAAGTAGCTTTCTTTTCTGCTGCAGGCGATCAAATCATCACAATCTTCCAAGATATAACTCCTGCACATTTACGAGGCAGGCTTTCATCCATCTTTCTTTTTATATCAGGTTCATTAATCGCATCAATTGCTCCATATGTTATTGGATTAATATCAGATTTACTAAGTAAACATACTTCAGGGTTATTGATATCAATTATTATAGTTTCAGCACCTTCACTTGTTCTATCCTTTGTAGCACTCAAGCTAGGTGACAGTCTTTTCAAAAGAAACTACCTAATTTCAGAGACATCAGACAGTGAAGCTTCTTTAAATACAGCGTCTCAAGGCGAAGCAGTATTTGAATAATACCCATTATTTTATCTATAACCCTTCTGCGCATATCAGTAAAACTAAGTCGAAAAAGCGTAAATTTGATTAAGATTGACTTTTGGTGGTCTTTTTGTGTTCTTCTAAACAGTTAATCTCCAAAAAGTCTTTTTATTTTAAATTATCCAATCATGTCCTCTGAAGAAAATCCTGTCATAGATATACCATCCGAAAAATCGAAAGCTTTACTTGCTGAAGCAATCATTCGTAAAAACGTACTCTGGGCTATGGGTGCAGGATTAATACCTGTAGCAGGTTTAGACATTGCTGCTATCTCAACTGCACAAGTTAAAATGATTAACGAACTCGCAGTATCGTATGAAGTTAAAGATTTAACTCCAGAACGTATCCGCGGACTAGTCATTGCTTTAATCGGTGGCTGGAGCTCAACAGTTTTAGGCCGCAGCCTCATATCAAGCACACTAAAAATCATTCCTTTTGTAGGCACCGCTCTCGGCTCTGCATCAGTTCCAATAACAGCTGGTGCAACAACCTACGCTATTGGTAAAGTTTTTGTAATGCACTTCGAAACAGGTGGTACCCTTTTAACGTTTAAACCTGCAAAGATGAAGCAGTACTTTGAAGCAGAATTTAAAGCAGGACTCCTTCACGTACAATCAATCAAAAACGAAGTCCTTAACCCAACTTCATTATAATATCAGACAAATAACCTAAGACTTTTATTATGAACCTACCATTATTTATCGTTCCAATCGCATTAATGAGTGTATTAATCGGTTATCTTGGAAGAGACCATAAATTTGGCTTCTGGGGTAATTTTGCAATATCCCTATTACTTACTCCTTTAGTAGGTCTCCTCGTTTACATAGCTCAAACTCCTAAGCAGGAAACCAAAAAAGACTAATTAGCTTAACTCTAGTTATCAAAAAAACGCTCCGGGGCTCTGGAGCGTTTTTTGTATTATAAATCTCAGTATCTAGTACTAACTCACTTAATTTATGTCCTTCAAATCTCGCTTACTAGCGTTCCTATTATTAATTAGTATGACAGCTCACGCTGTTAACGCTGATACAATTACTCTTAAAAACGGTACTACACTCGTAGGTAAAATTATAACAGAGTCTGAAGGCAAGGTGACGTTTAAAGACTCAATCCTTGGAAATATTGAATTTGCATCCTCAGCAATCACATCAAGGTCCCCATCATCGACTAGCACCGAAAGCGCGGGTCAGCCATCAGGCAGCCATAAAGAAACTGCAATAGCCGTAACCACTCAAAATAAAGATGCTCAGGCTAATCCAGATGATAATACTCCAAAGTGGAGCCGCTCAGCAGGCATATCTTATTCTTATGCTTCAGGTCCTGCACCATCCGCTGGAATAGGTGATAACATTAACTACAGCTTCAATGTAGACATCAAAAGACAAACTAAGACTAATTCTATCAGTTTTGATGCAAGCCTAGGTTATGCTGCAACTAAACCATACCCTGCCTTTTCTGATTCAAAGTCAGCCATGTTAACATATGAACACTTTATCACTAAAGACTTTCGCCTTTCCAGTATGACTAGCTATAGCCAAAATAAGCCTCAAGGCTTAGACAGAAGCCTTCTACAAATGGTGGGTTTACCTTACCAGGCTGTAAGCAACAATGAATGGAATATATTCTACGGGCCAATACTAGCGGGCTTTCAGTACAAAGAAATCGCCCCAGCAAGTGCCACAAATCACTTAGGTTACGGATTCTACCAATCAATAACATATAAATTCACCCCTGCCCTAAGTATTGAGGAAAAGCTTCAGGCTTTAGAAGCATTTGATGACACTGCGTTTTATAGTTACAACGGTTCACTATCTTTAATTGGCCAACTATCAAAGTCTCTATCCCTTAAGAATACCATCCAGCTTCAGCATAATCCTGTAGCTCCGGCTGGCTTTAAGACCAATTCGACCCAGGTAATGTCGGGTATTCAGGTTGCTTTCTAAAGTGTAAATCGGTTGGCTTTATGCTGACAGTTGGGCACACTAGACCCAGATTGTAGTGCATAACATTTCCAACCGTTACATTTAAAGAAAGCTCATGGATTTTATACGTTTTTTACTCAAAGAGTCCGGTTCAGACGGTAGGAAGGTCGCGTATGTAACCATAGGAAATGGATTAGCCAGCGGTTTGATGGTTTCAATCGTCATAAAAGCTGCTGCAGCTACTGGAACTTCCAAAGGTGTATTCGCAAATCTGGTTCTATTTTTAGTAACGGCAGTAATTATAATGCTATCTAGGCGCTATAGCCTAACCCAGATTACAGTCATTACTGAAACAATAGTTGATAAAATAAGACTTAGAATAATTGATAAAATAAGAAGAACTGACCTTCTTTATTTTGAAAATTCCGAAACGTCGCATTTTTTAAATCTATTAACTACAGAAGCGCAGCGGATTTCATCTACAGCGTCTCAGGTCATTACTGCTACATCATCAGCAGTAATGCTCATTGTCTCTTTTGCATTAATATTAGTACATTCCGTTGCAGCCTTTGCTCTCACCTTCGGTTTTATTGTAATTGTTGTATTCGCTTACCGAATTTCAGTTAAAGCTGCCGAACCAGTTATTAAACGCAGTTTAGAGATAGAAAATGACTACTTCAAACTAGTTCAAGAATTCTGGAGCGGATTCAAAGAACTGAAGATCGATGCTCAGAAAAACAAATCGTTTTTTAGTGATCATCTAAACCCACTTGCTGATAGCGTAAGAGATACAAAAATTGCTGGGGCCAACATATTTGTAAACTCTGCCTTAATAGCGTTTGGATCTTTTTATCTACTTATCGGCACAGTTATTTTTATTTTACCTAAGATATCGAGCACATCTTCTTCGATTATATCACAGGTTACAGCTACCATTCTTTTTATATATGGACCTCTTGGCGAAGTAGTTGGAATTCTACCGCAAATCTCGAAAGCAAGTAATTCCATAAAAGCAATCGCTGCAATGGAAGAGAGTTTAGACAATGAACTATCTAACAAATTAGCAGTAAACTATAACGAGATTCCAAAACCGTATGCATTCGATAAGATCGAAGCTAAAGACGTAATATTTAGATATCCTACAGTCGATGATACCCCTGGCTACTCTATCGGCCCTGTAAATTTATCGATTAATAAGGGCGAAATTATTTTTATTAAGGGTGGAAACGGAAGCGGCAAATCGACGTTTCTTAAAGTTATTACCGGCTTATATAAACCAAGCTCAGGTGCACTTTTAATCAATGGTTCAATTGTAACATCTGCTAACTATCATAGATTCCGAAATCTTTATTCGATAATCTTTACCGATTTCCATTTATTTGAAAAAATATACACAACCTCACCTATAGATGAGGATAAGCTTAATAGTCTTATGACGGCTATGGATTTGGCAAACAAGACAAGCTACATTGAAGGCCGTTTCTCCCATCTTTCTTTATCAACAGGCCAACGCAAACGTCTCGCGTTGATTGTGGCTATTTTAGAGCAAAAAGAAGTACTCATTTTTGACGAGTGGGCTGCAGATCAAGATCCTAGCTTCAGAAAGCACTTTTATGAAGTTATACTCCCTGAACTTAAAAGCAGCGGTAGGACTATTATTGCAGCTACCCATGACGATAGGTATTTCCACATTTGCGACCGTTGTTTCTCAATGGAATACGGCTTAATTTCAGAGACAAAAATTACCTAACACGAAGTCTAATTACATATACTGGGCATATCCTAGTTAGATCAGATTTGATACATAAGCACCTATGGACACCATCGATATAACAGCTACTTCTGAATCGGCAGAATCTAGTAATAACGGTCGTAAAAATAAAAGAGGTTTCTTCAACTGGCTATTTAACTTACCTCGCACTGTCATTTCAAACATCAAGAATACGTGGAAAAGAAACAAGCTACTAATTGTATCTGTCTTTTTACTATCACTTCTTTCGATGGCATTTTTATGGAAGGATATTGTTGTAATTATAGGACCTGGTGAAAATGGCGTACTATGGCGTCTTCTAGGAGGTACTGACACTAAAACAGTGTACGGCGAAGGACTAAGGTTAGTATTCCCTTGGAATACGATCACGACCTACAATTCACGAATTCAGCAAGTTTCAGACGAATTTTCTGTCTTATCACAGGACGGTCTCACAATAAAACTTTCGGTATCTACACGCTACAGACCTTTTATTGATCAACTTGGATTACTACATAAAAACATAGGTCCAGAGTATGTTGAAAAGATCATTAAACCTGAAATCGAAGCTCAATTACGACTTGTGATAGGTCAGTATAAACCTGAAGAAATTTACACCTCCCAAGGATTTATTTTGCAAGCAGCCAAACAGGGGGCTCTAGGAAAGCTAAGCGAGCGGTACATACTTCTAGATGACCTACTCATTAAGAGCATAATTCTACCCAAAGAAGTAGAGAACTCCATTGAGTCTAAACTCAAAGCGCAGCAAATGTCTCAAGAAATGGATTATCGCCTCTTAACAGAGACGAAGGAAGCCGATCGTAAAAAGATTGAAGCCAAAGGTATAGAAGATTTTCAACGCACGATAAACGGAGGTATTTCTGAAGCTTACCTGAATCTTAAAGGCATCGAGGCATCATTGGAGCTTGCTAAATCACCCAATACAAAAGTTGTTATTTTTGGTAGTAGAGACCAAACACTGCCTTTAATTTCATCGAGTCTACTTTCAGATTTTAACCCAACTGAAACCGAAAAGCAAAGCGCACCTAAAGCAAAGAATAGGAAGTAATCGTAAGTTAAAAAAATAACTTACGATATCAACTAGCTCCTGCTGTATACCTTTTCCATAAAGCTCGGAATATATCAGAATTGTAGTCTGGCAAATACTCTAACTTTAGATCCCTTCCTGACGAGTTACGGAAATAAGAGGGACCATTCAAAATTAATGGGTCCACAAGAGAACTCGATTTAGATATCGTATTAGCAGTGTAGGTATAGTTTGTACTCGCTGCAGCAGTCGCAGGCTTAAGAAAATAATTCACAAAGGCTTCAGCATCTGTAGCGTTAGCACAAGTCCTTAGCATTAAAAAAGAATACGTAAGGGAAACAGAACCCTCTTTAGGAATAGACATCCGCAATTTAAGCACCGATTTGTCATTCTCCAGACCGTCTGATTTTAATTCTGCGTTACCAAGGTTAAATACATCAAATAGGCTATCATTATTCTTTTTTGCCATGCCAATACGTTGCCATAAATTACCAGCAGACATTAATGCCATATCAGCTTTGTCATTTATTATAGTTAGATCAGAATCTTTAATATCGAAATCAACTATTCTAGGCCTAATACTTCTCAACTTCTCTGCGGCTTTTCGTATATCCCACATTGAAGTAGGATTAGGTGACATGCCCATACTAATTAAAGCTGTACCTAAGGCTACTCGTGGATCATCTATTAAAGATAAACGTGGTTGCTTACCATTGCGATTAGTTAAAGAACTCCCAAAGAAATCATCCCATGTCTTTGGTATACTAGAAAGAGCATCTTCTTTATAAGCTATACCCGTGGAACTCCAGCTGTATGGAACTGTAAATAAACTGCCGTGATCAGATTTATTGATCCACTTTTCGTCTATGTAAGCAATATTTGGCAGTGAATCAGAATTAAAAGGACTAAGCATCTTTCTAGCTGCTAATTCAGGACCTAAAGCACTCGCTGAAAGATATGCGAGATCATACCTGACTTCAGTTTTTCCTGAAGTCATTATTTCCATAAACTGAGGATTAGAGTCTATTAAAGTAAGTTTTACTTCAATTCCTGTCTCATCCTCAAACGATTTTAATAATTGAGGCGATGTAAATTCTTCAACAGCAATTACGTTCAAGGTGCGCTTCGCCGAATTAAGTCTAAGACGTGAACACCCTGCCGTCATCAATCCTGCAAAAACAGAACCTACCCACTTACGCCTCGACCACGTATTAGCATCATACGCCTTTACCGTATTTTTTTGTTTTGAACTAATATCGTGATTCATCGTTTAAAAATGGGGCATAAACATCAGTATGCCAAAAAATTAATTATTTATCTGCTGAGTCTATCAATGTCTGTTCTATATAAACCATAAACGCCCCTCTAAAATCTTTAATAATTTTGTCCTTAGCGTTTTCTAGGTCCTCACCATATTTAGACTTAAAATCTTCCATGGTACCAATGTATTTTTCGGGCCTAAGTCCATTAATATAACACTTAAGGTATACCTTTCCGTATTTTCCCAGATTTGGTTTTAAGATACAGTAAATTTTTAGATGCTTGTACGGTTCATCGTCTACTCGATTTAGCTTAGGTTTAGATAAATTAATAACAAACCTACGACCTTCATCGAATTTAGCCTTAAAATTGGTCTGTATATTCTTGGGATTAAAATCCTCAAAATTACCCCCACTCTCCAAATGCTGAATAATAGACGATCCAATCACATATGTTACTGCACCTGAGGCAATAGGCATTGTGGCAGCACCGACAAAATAACCAAATATAGGGAGTGCCTTAATACCGGAACTAGCTCCAATGATTGCTACTTCTTGCGATATAACGCCTGCAAAAATCGAAGTAACAATAGCTTTTATACGATGTTCTGAGAATTTAATTTCATAAATTTTAGCTAACTCAGATAACATCTTAATCTGTAGCCCTGAAATGGCCGCTACGTCAGCGATAGGAATTGGTATAAATCCTATGCCTGCCGCCAAAAAGACATATTTTTTAATTAAGTCGTGAGCTAGTTTACCTTGAGTTTTCATTTCGGACCACCAAAATCATCATATATACACTTTGAATACTAGCGACTCCATTTTGTAAGCCAAGCATTTCAATGCATATCACGTTTTTAAACCAAAAAGGAGGCGTAGGGAAAACAACCACGAGCATTTTAATCGGCGGCACCCTACACTCAGCAGGTTATTCGATAGCATTTGATGACCGTGACGAACAAGGATCTCTGAGCTGGTGGAATTCCGAGATAGGTAAAATTCCAACTAAAGCAATTAGCGAAAATCCTGATGTTATCCTTTGTGATACACCAGGCAGACTAGATCTTAATCATGTATCAGGTCAAAGAACCCTTGAGCCTATACTTCAAACTACAGATCGCCTAGTGATCGTTACTGAAAAAAGCCCTATTAGCATCCAAGCAACAAAGCCTGCAGTTGAGTTTGCTCTTAAACATATAAAACCGGGTGCTAAGGTAATGATACTCTTTAACAAAGTGCGCACCCAAACCCGAATTGGTAAAACAATGACTTTACCGCCAATTGATGGAGTTAGAGTTTTAACAAATTATTTACCACTCGCTGCACCTTACGAGAACGTACAATTGGATGGCATGCAGGCAGTATCCGGACAGTACAAGGAACTCGTTTTAAAACTAGCTTTAGAAATTCTTTTATGAAATCACGAACCTCGCGAAATGCAGAGTTACTTTCAAAACTTAAGGAAACTCGTCTCCTGATTTCTCCAAATACTGATTCTCCAATCAGTGTGCAGGACAGTGAAATCAATACAGATAAAACTACCTCACAAACTGAAAGCCCTTCCGCTGAGATTAATCAATCACCGAAAAAAGGAAGTAATCTTCCGATCAACATCAAAAAACAAATTAATGAACAAAATTGGAATAAAAACCAATTATTAGACACTTTGGCAGAGACTATTTTAGCAGACTATCCAGCTATCATTAATAATGGTGAAGAATGGTGTACTCGCGGCAGTTTCAGGGTAATAGCATTATCATCAAATGGAACTACTGTTACAATAAAAGGGCCTGCAGGTGTACTCACCTTTGAACCGAATCAAGCCAGCAATAAATACATAAAGTGGCTTTCCTATTTCCAGAGTAAAAAAAGCCAAGATCCACATACAGATGCCGCAAGATTCTGTTGTTTCGACTTAAAGCAACATTTAGAGAACTACACCGACTATACAAAATCTGATTGGGTTAAAATGATAGATTCTGACGAGTGGCTACAAATCCAGTAATAGCTAGCTAGTCGCAGTAAAAAATAGTCTAAAAACTACTGCTCATATTCTCTTAGTGGAACGATTTCTTTCTTAGGTTTTATTCTGCGATTTTTACTCGAGTCAATTTGCTCGATTTCAGGTTCAGGAATACGCGTGAACGCTATACGCATAGGAGCATTATCTGTAACTCCGAAAGCTCCTCCAAAATAAACACTACCCGTTCCAAACGTCTGATTAAGCGTATCTACCGCATGCAGAAGACGCTCATGTCCATCTTCTTTATTCTGGTCGAATAAATCGAGTGTGTGACTGCGCATAGGCAAGAGACGGCTTAAAACAATACCCACTTGCATCGGCACCGCCTTCGACAAGCACGGATGTCTTCTACCCCACATTAAATTAAGGACTTCTGTTAATTTTAACGTATCCTGCGTTTCATTAAACACAATCTCGTCACTCCACTTCCTTCCATCACGAAACGATACATAAACAGACAAACTACCAGCGTAATGCCCAATACTGCGTAGACGCATAGCTGCTTTTTGTAAAAGACGGTGTAGAACAGCAAACGACTTAGCTTCTGTTCTTAGCTGAGGTGGTAGAACATGCGAATGTCCAACTGTTTTATTTTTTTCATGCGGCGTTGGAATGTTTTCACCCCGCAATCTTCCATACATGCGCTCTCCTTCAACCCCACCCCAGACACTTCTTAAATCACGCTTACTTGCCTTATATAATTGTTCAACGGTCGTAATACCTCGCTGAATAAGCCGCTCATTCATTCTTTCCCCGATTCCAAGAAAATCCGTTAAATCTAGATCTAAGAGCTTCTGAGGAATGTCTTCATCTTCCAAAATAACAAGCCCGTCTGGTTTTTGCATGTCGGTCGCCATTTTAGCAAGAAGCCAATTAGGCGCTAACCCGATGGAACTGGTCATACAAGGCCCGACCTCTTTATACACTTTCGCCTTAATCTGTTTTGCTACCCGCAAAGCCTTGTCCCGAGGAGCAAACGTCGCAGTTAAATCACACTCCACTTCATCAATCGAACGCACTTCGGTCACATGAATGCACGATTCAATAAGCTCAAGAAGACGTCTATGATAGTTAATATAAACACCAGGTCTTGCCTCAACTAGCTGAATATCTGGGCAAAGCTTTTTTGCATCCCGAACAGATGTCCCTACTTTAATTCCCGTACGCTTAGCAGGATAGCTTGCTGCAATGCAGCAACTCGTCTCCGCCATGACAGGAACCACCCCTATAGGCTTACCTCGAAGAGCTGCATTTTCCTGTTGTTCACAGGACGCAAAGAACGAATTAAAATCAATGGCAAGTGTTCTCAGCGGCATATTTTTGATGCACGCTGAATCTGTCCAAGCATCAGGTCAAAAAATCAAATTCCTACTTACCTTTCTTACGAACTATCCGCTATTTAAAAGATAAAATAAGTTTCAACTTATTTTATCTCGAGTGAACTTCAGTCGTAAAAATTACTGCTTTTTCTTAAAAGGAATTTTGGGCTGCGCTTTCTTGCTTAGCTGCTTCAAAAGTTCGCTTTTTAATTCCATCTTGATTTCAACGAGCCGATCGACCGTAACCGCCTCTACGCCTTTATCAATTGCAAGATCCTCGACCTTATTAAGTGCTTTCACAACGAGCGATTCGTCATAAGTCGTAAGATCTGGCCAGTTTACTTCCAAGATACGCTTAAGCGCTTGCATTTCTTCCTCGGTTAAACTTTTTGCCATAGGTGTACCTAGAAGCTACTCAAAGATTAGATCAAAGGTCTAACGTAAAATTGACGCGTATTTAAGGTGACCTGACTTTGTAGACTTCGATGAGAGCATTCCCCTGGCTACCATTCATTCCTGTGACTTGTACCGTGTAGGCTCCCGGCGTAAGCGTTACAAGCATCGCACAATCAGCAGAGTCACGTGGCAGCATAAAGGCCCCCACCTGATTAAATACAGAAACTAACGAAGAATCTCCCATCCAACCCGTATTTGAATTCAGAACTAAGCCATTCGAACCATATAATTTAAGGGATGGTTGGTTTAAGCATGGACTAATACCATAATCACCAAGTGTAGGGCCAATAGCGCGTATTAAAACAGTCTCGGTGGTATTTCCCGCTATAACAAACCCAGCAACGAGAGGATTTGAACTGCTCACAGCGTCTGCACGCACCGATAAATTGATAAGCTCCGATTCTGAACTATCTAAATCAGCATCATAGATCTCTAACATCGCCTGACCCGAAACGCCTACTGCCCCTGTAAGCGCTACCGAATAGATACCTGGACTAAAGGCCTGATTGAGCGCTGCGTCCGTAGAGTTCACAGAAAACGCAAAGGCTCCCACTTGATTAAAGGCATGAGCTAAAGTACTCGAATTATTCCACCCACTGTTCATACCCAGCATCTGCCCCGCCTGCCCTACAACACTAATACTTGGATTCTGCAGGACTCCACTTACTCCAAATTGGCTCAGTGCCGGACCGTCTCCTCGAATAATAAGACTTTTTGGTTTAGAACCCTGATTTACAAAGCCAGCAACCAATGAATTACTTCCAACAGTTGTGCGTGCGGATAAATTAACCACGTGCGTTGAATTAATACTAAGTTCAACAGAAGGCGAAGTAACTACGCCTACTTTATTACTCACAGCACACGTATATGTGCCGCTCATTATTTTTGAAAAATGACTTTCTACTAATTGATTCGATGTAGCTCCTACAACAGGCGCTCCATTCAGATACCACTGATATCTTAGGTCATTGCCTTCAGCTACCACCTGAAGTGTTGCGGTATCTCCTAACGAAACGATCTGACTTACACTTGCTGCAATAATACGTGGAGGATCATACGAACTAGCCTTAAGAATAATCGTTTGTGTTACTGGAAGATAATCACGCGATCCAGCTTCACTCGCCTGTATAACGATGGGATTTGTATCATGAGCTGTAAGTATAGCGCCACTGAGTGAAGCATTTCCACTTATAACTGTGTAGGTTACTAAACCCTGATCTGTAACAACTGCCTGCAGTTTAACTGGGATACCTACCATGAGATTATCTACGGCCGAAACAGATATACTTTGCGCTGCAGGTAATATCGTAAATACCGATGAAAGAGATCCATAATAAATGCTATCCACCACATTCACTAGCACATAGTACGTACCTGGTTCTACAGGAGGATTAAATCCTGGGTAATAAACTACAGCAGCACTTACCTGTACTGGGTTACATGTAACCGACACAGAAAGCGGTTTCCCTGTATACGTTTGGGTGGTTTGACCTATACTGATACTCGCCGGCACCTTAGTCGGCACTGGGGCAGCCACATTCAGTGAATAACTTACCTGGCTAGATGCATTATACCCAGTAACAGCAATTTGTGTGGCTGTAATAATCGCATTACCCTGCGCGACTGCTTGAACAACACCTCCTGTTGAAACAGTCGCAACCGATGTATCACTACTCGAGTAAACAATTGCTCCGTAACTTCCTCCACTCAGATTAGATGTGACTGCATTGGTATAAGATTGCCCCGTAATTAGATTCACTGGTCCAGCTGTTACAAACGAAAGGCTAGGTATGGGTGCTGCATTGATCGTTACTGTTGCTGTCTTAATAGCAGTAACACCTAAACTGTTCACAACCGTTAGTGTATACGTAGTACTAACACTTGGACTAATGGTATAAGAACCATTTGAGACAATACTACCACTGAAGCCAGTTAAACTCACTGATCCTCCACTACCTGCGTCAAACACTGGTATAAGGGTTGTTGATCGACCTAGCGTCATTTCAGAAACACCAAGTGTTAACGATGTAGCCAGAGGTAAGGGAACGACCGTGAGCAGTGCTGATGAGGAGACTGAAACTGAATCTGTGTTTGTCACGGTCAACGTGTAGGTAGTCGTACTCATAGGACTAACGACATAGGAAGTTCCTGAAACAACACTTCCAATTCCAGATAGTGTTCCTACTCCGCCACTAAATACTGGATTAATACTTGCACTATCGCCTGCCGTAACCGAAGCATGGGTTAATGTAATTGACGAAATCACAGGATCTGGAACAGAAGCTACTGCGAGCATGTGAAAATTGGTTGATCCTCGAGCAAGCGCTCTCACGAAAAGTCCATATAAACTACTTGAGCCATTAAGTGTACTCACTGGCACTGGAATAAGACTTGAACTAGGACTACCAACCCCAAGCTGATTATATGACCCATCACCCCAGGCATATAAAATTCCGTCACTCGTAAGCGCATAACTCGTTATTGATCCACACGCGATAGCAGTAACTACTTTACCTGCTAATGCAGTAACCACCTGTGGTGTTAAATAGGAAGTCGTATTATTCAATCCCAGCTGTCCATAGTCATTAGCTCCCCATGCATAGACTGTACCACTTGAACTAAGAGCCAAACTAAAGGTAGATCCTCCCGCTACAGCTTTAATCTGGGTAAGTGCATTGATAAGTACTGGAGTAGAAGCATTCATATAGGTTCCATTACCTAATTGACCATCACTATTATTCCCCCAGGTAACCACAGAACCATCATTGAGTATCGCTAGAGCATGCTTAGATCCAGCTGCAAGTTGTGTTATCGTTTTGCCACTGAGAACTCCTCCAGAATAAACAGCAACTGGCACATTACTACTAGAATACGAGCCGGTTCCTAATTCTCCATCACTGTTAATTCCCCAAGCATATCCAAGTCCATCCGTTGAAAGAGCTGCCATGAAGCTAGATCCAGCAACAACAACTGAAAATAACTTACCACTTGGAAGCACAACTGCACTAGGTAACTGACGCTGTAAATTAGATCCGTCCCCTAATTGACCGTAGCCATTATATCCCCACGTATAAATTGCTCCATCACTCGTAACTGCTGCAGAACAACTATAGCCAGAAGCAATCGATATTACAGTTTTACCACTTAAGAGCCCACCCACTTGTATTGGAACCAAACGCTGTGACGTAGTATTATCTCCCAATTGTCCATTATCATTATCACCCCATGCATAGACAGCACCCCGTGAATCACTCGCTAGACTATGATACGCTCCAGCTGAGAGTTGAGTAATGACAGTTGAAGATACAATGGCTGAAGGAGCGTCGGTTATGACAGTAGTTGGGAAAGCAGATGCGTACGTACTATTTAAACCTAATTGACCACGAGAATTGTATCCCCAGGAAACAGTCGTATTAGCATACACTGCTAACGACTGTGAAAATAAAACAAAAACACTACACCTTAGCCACGGTGCTAACATAAAACCCTCCGTTAGTGATTAATGACACCATTAACTAACTCTAAAAGGCCTAATCTAGCTTAGGCAGAAAAGATATAATAAAGTAAGATATGCAGTCGCTTACCGTATTTTCTTAACGAAAACCGAATAAACTAGCTAAATCTAAAGTGACTCTAAAAAGGGGTTAGCCACTTACTATTCTCGGTTAACACATACAATAAGGTTTTGTATTGTAAATAACAATAACAGTCATGACACAATGAATACACGTTTTATTTAAAAAGAGCCAAAAAGACCCCAATAAACATCAATCAAACTTAAGTTCCAAAAAAGCTACGTGTGAAATAAATTCCTAATAATGAAACAATACTTATAAAAAGCCATAGGAGAACGCCACTAAACATAGCTTTCCATCCAACCTGCTTAATGCTCTTAAGTGATAATGACGTGCCGATTAAAAACATAACTAGCACCATACCTACTCGAGTAATTTCTGATATGACATTAATATGGCTTGCTATGACAGAAAAATTACTACGAAAAAAAGATGCTATAAGAAATAAACCAATAAACCAGGGCATTTGAAAATGCACTTTAGCGTTACCCGATATTGAAGCCGCTTGCTTTTTTGAGTACCACGCTGCTACGGCTAAGGTTAAAGGAATAATCCACAGCGTACGTGATAATTTAACTGCAATTGCAGTTTGAAGTGCATCAGGCCCATAACCAATCGCTGCAGCTACCACCGATGATATATCATGGATAGCGATACCAGCCCATAAACCAAAGTCTACTTGGCCTAGATGTAAACTGTGACCAATGATAGGAAACAGATAGAGAGCTAACGCATTAAGAATAAAAACAACGCCTATCGATACAGCTATCTCTGCTTCTTCAGCAGCTATAGCAGTACTTACTGCAGCAATCGCTGATCCACCACAAATAGCTGTTCCTGCAGCAATCAAGAGACTCACCCTCTGCGCTATCTTTAATTTATTTCCAAGCCAAATACCAAGTACAAGCGTACCAACTATAGATACTAAGGTGAAAAAAAAGCCGCGTATTCCAACACTCAAAACCACAGGTAAATCCATTTTAAATCCAAGCAGTACAACACAAATTTGAAGTAACCACTTTGAAACTTTTGAACTTTTTGTCTTAAAAGGATTACCTAAACTAAGAGCAAATAAAATACCTACTAAAAGAGCTATAGCGGGAGTACTATAACAAAGAAGCGCTGCTATAATGGCAAAAAATAAAATAGTTTTAAGCCTTATAAAACTACTCTTTTGAACGTCCATTGATTGCATATATAAATGACTAAAATACCGCAGTGCACACTACACGATGAGCTCAAACTATGAAAGCGTGAGCTTTAAGCAAATGCATTACTCACTTCTTAACTGGCCATCCGCTTGCAACCCAGTCTTTAAAACCGCCAGTATTATAAGCTTTAAAACCTTGTGAACATAAGACTTTAGTTGCCATACCGGAGCGGGATCCAGCTGCACAATAAAGAAATATTTCCTTATCCCTATTTCTTGAAAGTGCTGCAGTCCACAGTTTCTTTTCACCTGTCAAATCACTTAACGGCAGAAGGTATGCTTTATCGGCGTAACCAGACTTACATTCATTAGGTTCGCGCACATCAACAATAATAGCCTTACCTTGGCGAACAAGACCATGACACTCACTTACGGAGCGTTTAGGTGCAGAGCTAAACAAAGTTTTTAGAGCTTTAAAAAATAACATATCTTTAAGAATAAGAATCAAATTTTGATCTATTTGCCATGTAATAAATAAGCGGTACAGCAATCGGACTGATAACTAGTGAAGCTAGGGCACCGAATAGCAAGGATATCGCAAGGCCTTGGAAAATCGGATCAGTTAATATAACTATGCCACCTACTACAACAGCTAGAGCTGTAAGCATCATAGGTCGGAAACGAACTGCACCAGATTGTATGCAGGCCTCAGCTAGACTTGTACCACGGCTCAATCGTAGCTCAATAAAGTCAACTAGTATAATTGAATTACGAATAACAATTCCAGCGCCTGCCATAAAACCAATCATAGAGGTAGCTGTAAAAAATGCTCCGAGTACAGCATGTGCAGGCATAATACCTACGAGAGAAAACCCAATGACTGTCATAACAATAAGTGGTGTGAGATAATTTTTAAACCATCCTACCATAAGCATGTATATTAATATACAAACTGCTGCGAATGCTAACCCAAGATCTCTAAATACTTCTAAGGTCACATGCCACTCCCCATCCCATTTTATTGCCGGTTCACGATCATCGGTAGGCATGGTTGAATTGTACAATTTAACATCATGGGTTGAACCACCAAAATCTGTTCCTTGAAGTTTCGCTAATTCTTTATTCATGGCAAAAATGGCATATACAGGACTTTCTACTTCACCTGCTACATCACCAGTTACATAAATAATATTTTGTAAATTCTTATGATAAATATTCCGTTCTTGCTTTGAATTCTCAGCGGTAACGAGATCTCGCAATGAAATAAGTGGCGCTTGTGGATTAAAATCTGAACGAATACCTAAGCTCAATACAGACTCTAGCCGAGCTTTATCTGACGAAGGCAACTCTAAGACAATATTCTCAGGTTCACGACTACTGGATGTATGCAATACGGAAACAGGATAACCAAGAGTCGCTATTTGTACTGCTCGAGTAATCGCTTCCTCCGATATTCCATGTAATGCCGCTTTAGTCCTATCAATATTTAAAAGTATTTTTGACTGTTCTTTTTCTACATACCAATCGACATCGACAACTCCTAAGCTTGAAGCAAGAATAGATTTTACTCTTGTAGCCAATTTCAAACGCGCTTCCTCTGTGGGCCCATATACTTCAGCAACTAAAGTCTGTAACACAGGAGGTCCAGGAGGCACCTCAGCTACAGCGATAGACGCACCGTATTGTTTCGCGATTTGAACGAGTCTTGGTCTGATTCGTCGAGCTATATCATGACTCTGAGCTTTGCGCTCATCTTTTGGTAGTAGATTGATTTGTAAATCAGCCGATGCACTACCAGCACGCATAAAATAATGTCTTACTAGTCCATTGAAATTAAATGGTGAAGAAGTGCCAACGTATATTTGATAATCACGTACTTCAGGCTCCATACGAACTGATCCAGCCATCTCTTTAGCTACACGCGCCGTTTGCTCCAGTGTACTACCTTCTGGCATATTTATGATAACCTGAAATTCAGATTTGTTATCAAACGGTAACATTTTAACTTTTACAGCACCTATAACAACAAGAGCTACAGAACCTAATGTTGCTACGCCAAGTATAGTCAAAAAAATGATTCGTTTTTTTGTATCTTCTATCAATGGGCGCATGAAACGCTCATATAACCGAGTAAATCCAGTAGAAGGCATCACTTCATCAGCCGCCTCTTCTTCATCCGTTAAAGGAGCATCAACAAAGGCCTGCGACGCAGGATCGTGCTTTGCATGTCCTTTCAGGACTTTGACAGCGGCCCACGGAGTGACCGCAAAAGCAACTAGTAATGAAAATAACATAGCTGCACTCGATCCAACAGGAATTGGTCGCATGTAAGGGCCCATCAAGCCACTAACAAATGCCATAGGTAACACTGCTGCTATAACAGCCCATGTTGCTAAAATAGTAGGATTTCCAACTTCATCTACTGCCTCGACAGCAATTTGTAATAGACGCTTACGTCGGCAACTTGGTAGCCCCATGTGTCGCACAATATTTTCAACAACTACGATAGCATCATCAACGAGTATACCGATTGAAAAAATTAAGGCGAATAAAGTTATCCGATTTAAAGTATAACCATATAAATAAAAAATCAAAAGTGTAAGTCCTAGCGTTACAGGAATAGCTAGTAGAACAATCAGTGATTCTCTCCAGCCTAAAAACAACAGGATTAATACTGCTACACCAAATACGGCAAATCCCATATGCCAAAGTAGTTCGTTTGATTTCTCACGCGCAGTACTACCATAGTTTCGAGTGACTGTTACCTTTATATCTGAAGGAATCACAATTCCTTTGAAATGATTAACTTTATCAAGAACTGCATTAACTACATCAACCGCATTAGCACCAGGACGTTTTGCTATACTTAGCGTAATAGCCGGAGTTTCAAAACCAGTTCTCTTGTCACCGTATAGAACATAGTTTGAATGCTCTGCACTTGCTTCACTTATTTCGGCTACATCTTTTAGATAAACAGGTTTATCCCCATAGACACAAATAACAACATTTTCCACCTCATGAATGTTTTTAAAATAACCACCTATCTGTAACAGTGTTTCTTTATTATTCGAGGCCAGTCCAGTTGGAACACTCTCGATATTAGCCTGTGCTAACATAGGCACGAGAGATGCTACATTAATTCCATAGGCTTTAAGCTTCTGTGGATTCAAATAGATATGAACCTGCTTCTTTTCACCTCCAATAACGGTAGTCTCAGAAACAAGCGGTAATGCTTTAATTGCATCATCCACTTGGACAACCAATTGCCTTAATATTTCTTGATCATAGCGATTACTATGAAATGTTAATGCTAAAATTGGCACATCATCAATTGTTCGCGGCTTAACAAGCGGCGGAGTTACGCCAAGTGGAATACGATCTAAGTTAGCTTGTAATTTTTGATTTAACCGAACAAGGGCAGTCTCTAGATCCGTACCAACCTTGAAACGTACAATGGTCATATTTGCTCCCGAACGAGCCGTAGAATATAAATACTCTACCCCTGGAATTTCCCAGAGTAGTTTCTCTAAAGGACGGGTCACAAGATTCTCTACTTCATGGCTAGTTGCACCAGGCATACCAACCATAACATCCACCATTGGAACCTTGATCTGAGGCTCCTCCTCACGGGGAAGCATAAGTACTGCGAATAAGCCCAGTAGTAACGAGGCTAAAATAACAATAGGAGTTAATTTGGAATCAATAAAAACAGAGGACAATCGTCCTGCGAATCCATACCTAGTTATGCTAGTAGTCTTTGATGACTGAAACCTGCTCACGGTAAAACCTCCACAATTTGTCCCTCACGTAAATCAACAGGAGCTAAAAGAACTACCTTTTCTGATGCTTCAACTCCTGAAAGTAATTCCGTTTTACTCCCTACAACTTGTCCTACTTTAACAAGCCTAAGGACAACATGTTTATCTTCACCTACAACAAATACTTTATCTAATTGACCCTCCCTTACTACAGCTTCTTTTGGAACATACAGTTTTGTAGTTTTTGAGTTTGGTATTTTTACAGTAGCATAACCACCGGACAAAAGACTTCCTGCTTTTAGAATTCTAAATTTAGCGAAAACTTCATGACTTTGAACGTTTGCTGCCGAAGAAAACTCTGATAGAGCACATTGCAGAAATTGTCCCTCTACCTCTAAGGTATACGTAGCTCCTTTTTTTAAACTGTGTACGAGTTTTTCAGGTATATTTGATTCAAAACAAAATGGCCCTACTTGCTCAATCTCAAGAAGCGGCATACCTGGCGCAACAAAGGATCCTTCTTCAACGTACTTTTTAGAAACCACAGCGTCAAATGGAGCAAGTGGTTGTAAATAATTAACGTATGATTTTGCCTGTTGAACAACTGCTTCAAGCACGTGTACACGTGTTGTTAAATTATGTACAAGATCTGCGGTACTAGCTGACTTAACTAGCAAGCCCTTCTCCCGAGCTAAATCAAACTTTGCCTGACTTAGTTCAGTAACTGCCTGATTATAACGTGCACTTACTTCGCCAGATTGTATTCTAAGTAAACTTTCATTTAAATGCACGTGTTGTCCTACTTTCAGCGACATTTCAGAAACTGTTCCCATCAATTGCGCAGAAATTGTTACTATATGTTCAGGTTTTATTATACCTGGAACATCGATCATATCTTCTGTTAAAACGGCGTTAACTTTAGCTATTTTGATAGCTGTAGGATATTTGCTGGCTACTACTTGTTCAGTAGAATCAGTGCGAGAGCAACTCACTAAAAAACCTAAAGATAAAAGACTTAATAAATACTTATTCATAATTTTAAATTATTGAGGTGTTAGAACAGGAAGACCTAATGCACAGCGATACGCGGCAAGTGCTAAATACTCATCTGCCTTAGCAAATGTTTTGCGCATTTGAGATTCTAAATAACGACTTTCTACACCTATCAAATCAGCTGTAGACACAAGGCCTTGATCAAAACGTGCACGCGTTAACTCATAGCTTTCTTTAGCTTGATCAACTGAAGCAGTATTCACACTCAAACGCTCCTTAGCATTTTCATAGTTTAGCTTTGCCTGCTCTGCCTCTAAGGCAATTCCTTGCTCTACTTTGCGCAGCATCTCTTTTACCTGTATTACTTCTGAACTACTTTGGCTAATATCTGCTTTTATTTTCCCCCCATCAAAAATATTAAGATCAAAAGCAACTCCAGCAGTCCAGCTACTACCCTGATGAGTTGGTTGACCACCTTGATCTACTTGATAACTAGCAAACGCGTTCACTGTAGGATGGCGTTCTCCACGAGCCGCTTTAAGTATTAATTGAGCTGCCTCTAATCGCTCCCTAAGTCCTACAAGTTCAGGACGAAGCGAAATGTCAGATGATTGCGGCTCTCTTAAACGAATAAGCGACACATCGTTTTCATCTAATTGAATCGCATTCGTAAGTTTACCTAAACCTAAAACATAAACAAAAGAACGTTCACTAAGAAGAACACCACTTTGAGCAGAGCTTAACTGCTCTTTTGTTTGTGCCAGCTGCACCTTTAAACTCAGTAAATCTGCTTTGAATAATTGTCCTGCTTCGTATCTAGCTTGAGCATTAGCAAGGGCTGCTTCATACGCATTTACAGCTTTACTTAACGCTAAAACACTTTCTTTTGCTTTAATAATTTCAAAATAAGATCTAGCTACACTCAGTGTTAACTGATCTTGAGTAGCTCTCAGATCTTCTTGAGCAGCACGATAACCGGCACGTGCAGCATGTACACCTGCAGTAACCCTACCTCCATTGTATAAATTGTAAGCAATCGTACCTGTACCATTGAGATTATCAATTTGCCCAGGATGATTAAAATTTAATCCAAAGTTAAAAGCGCGTTGGTTTAATATAGACCCAAAAGCAATCATAGGACTTGTTGTTTCCATATAACTACCTTGTACCATCACACGCGGGTACCAGTAAGACTGTGCGCTTTGTACGAGGGCATTCGCCTGTACAATTCGTTGTTTTGCTATCATAGCATCAGGACTCTCCTTTAGCGCCATATTGATCGCAGAATCTAGCGTCCAAGGCTCAGCATGTAGCACCACAAGACCATAGCTTAGAAATGCTCCAAGCTTTATTAGATTCCTAAATTTATACATGGAAGACATTCGCTTATTTTTTAAAACCACCCCAGTGAATCACGTTTGATTCATCAACCCATCCAAGCTTCTGAAGTAGCAGCGTAGGAGGACAAAACTGTGTAATACTCGATTGCAATAGATTGAGTCCTACAAATAGCGGAAGCAAAATCCACCACGAGCTCACGAAGTGAGTTAACACTACACCTATAACGACAAAGGAACCTGCTATTAAGCGTATAAACGAATCGGTTTTCATAAGAGGATTGACTTAATTACTATATATGCGCATATACGCATATAGTTGAATTAATGTCAAGGTTCTGTTCACTTTTATCTA
This sequence comes from Opitutaceae bacterium, assembly GCA_036824825.1. GTDB lineage: Bacteria > Verrucomicrobiota > Verrucomicrobiia > Opitutales > Opitutaceae > Palsa-1447. Next base: position 365,262 of record DAISZL010000001.1, on the reverse strand, counting down.
TGTCTAAGCCCATCGCCTTAACACCTGAAGCGATAGAACTCATTGCGCGCCGATTTGCTGCACTTTCGGAGCCTATGCGCTTAAAACTAATTCATGCCTTATTCGATGGTGAAAAAAATGTTAATACGCTTGTCGAAGAAGTAGGCGGAACGCAGGCAAACGTTTCCCGTCATTTGCAAAGCCTAACGGTTGCTCATGTACTCACTCGGCGTAAACATGGACTACAAGTATTCTACTCTATTTCGGATCCAGGTATTATAAAATTATGTGAAATTGTCTGTGGAAGCCTTCAGCAGCAGTTTACAAAGAGTGCTGGGTCATTTAACTCATCAAAAAAACACAGTTAGTAGCTTAGCTGTCTATTATTTAAGGTTTGCGATTAAGCTATAAATTAGGTGATTTTTCAGCCGTGAAAAACCCCAAATCACGTGCGTCAGGAATCATAGCCTTGTTGTGCTTTTTAACAACATTTTGGACGCTGAAAGGAGAAGGCAGTACAAGCTCAACTCCAAATCTTTCTGTTGAAAATCCTGCAGAACGTTTGAAGTTGCCTGAATTTAAATGGATTGCTGCTGCTAAACCAGAAGAGCTAACACCTACCCTGGACCCACAAGGAAATACATATACTGATTGGACAAGGTCACATGGAGATTCTGGCTCCAGGCGCTATAGCGCATTGAACCAAATTAATCGTACTAACATAAGCCATCTTAAGACAGCGTGGATATTCCACTCAAAAGATCTGCATAATACGATTGAGTGTACTCCGATTATTGTGAACGGAGTTTTATATGCGCCTACCTCAGGTCGAGCACTTGTAGCACTTGATGCGAAAACGGGCATAGAGAAATGGAGATATCACGTTGAAGTTCCTGAACACTCAGGCCTTGAAGATGAACCTGCTCGCAGAGGACTAATTTATTGGAAGGGTTCAGAAGACGCCTCAGAAAGAATTATTTTTGGTTCTGGGTATTGGATTTACGCTATTAATCCCACAACTGGAAAACTTATCCCTAACTTTGGCACACAAGGACGTGCACGAATTGAAACCGGAGCTACAGCAGGAGGTGTAATCTATAATGATACGTATGTAACCACGGGACTTTATGGAGATGCCTATGGATACAACGTCAAATCAGGAAAACTAATTTGGCACTTTCATACCGTGGCCAAAAACGCTGAATATGGTGCAGATACCTGGAATGGTAACGGAAAGAATTGGCAGGCGAATTGTTGGGGTGGCCTTTCCTTAGACGAAAATAGAGGCATAGTATTTGTAGCTGTTGGTGCCGCTCAGCCAAATTTCATCGGTGTTAATCGCCACGGAGATAATCTTTTTAGCGACTGTGTTTTAGCGCTCGATGCTGTAAGTGGCAAGATGCTCTGGTACTATCAAAATATACACCATGATATTTGGGATTTAGATACCTGTGCACCTCCTAATTTAGTTACGATAACACGTAATGGTAAAAAAATTGATGCTGTCACATCGGTTGCCAAAGCAGGGACTCTGGTTCTTTTGGATCGTCTTACAGGTAAACCTATCTTTCCTGTAAGATTAAGAAGAGCACCTACCTCTACACTTCCAGGTGAAGTTACAGCACCCTATCAACCTGATTACATACTCCCAGAATTAATATCTTCAGAAGCATTTAATCCGGCCGATATTACAGACAGAACTCCTGCCGCTCACAACTATGTCGCTCAAATTGTAGCACGCTCTAGCTACGGATGGTTCCAACCGTTCACCGAAGGAAAAGCTAATATTTTTATAGGTACTCGAGGCGGAGCAGAATGGTCTGGCGCAGCAGTCGATGTACCGACAGGTCGTTTGTATGTTACCTCAAATAGAATTCCATCCATTATTACTGTTTTTACTCCTGAAAATGAGCAACGCGACCCGCGCTATCCACCATCAAAAGGAGAAACCTTATATCTTCAAAATTGCGCACCCTGCCATGGTCAAACTCGCCTAGGAAATGGCATGGTTCCACCTTTAATTTCACTACACAAGCGCATGACTGATTCTGAAGTTATGCAGCTGCTCAAAACAGGTCGTGCCTCTATGCCTCCCGCGGTTGCTTTAGACGACCAAGCTAAAAAAGACGTAATTGATTTTCTCTTTCACAGAAATCAACCTCCCGTTCGTAAAGCAAAACAAGGGAGTAAAAAAGATGGCGGAATCTATAGCTTCACTGGCTTTGATTTCTTAGTTGATCAAGATGGCTATCCAGGAATTAAACCACCTTGGGGCTTACTCAATTGTTATGATCTTAGTACAGGTAAAATTTTGTGGCGTGTACCATTAGGAGAATACCCAGAACTTACGGCTCAAGGTATTCCCAAAACAGGTTCTCAAAATTTAGGTGGAGCTAGTGTTACAGCCGGCGGTCTTGTTTTCTGTGCAGGCACTCAAGATAAAAAAATCAGAGCCTTCAATAACGATACTGGAGAAGAACTCTGGTCAAGTACTCTACCCTTTGCTGGATACGCAGCTCCTGCAATTTATAGTGTAGATGGAAAAGAATACGTTGTCATTGCTGCATCTGGTGGCGGTAAAGTAGGCGGAGAGTTAGGCGATACGTATGTCGCGTTTACACTGAGTAATGAGTAGTCTGCACACGAAGCAGAACGCTTACGCATCTCATCATAACCGCAGGGCGCATTAGTTTAGCTATTTTTAAAATAGCTAAACTAGCAGCTCACAATAAATTCAAGCGGCTTAGGGGCACCTAGCACGTCTGAACGAGCACTGGGTGATGATGCACCCATGACTACCCTATACTTTCCAGTAGGAGCAACTTTTAGTCCGCTCTCATCTATAGAAGCGAATGCCACTGCTTTAAGATTGAAAGCCACAACGATCTCCTCACCCGGCTCTAAGTGTACTTTCGTAAAATCGACTAGTGTAGCCTTAGGTGCGTTCCTTTTATCCGTTGGCAGTACGTAACACTGAACAATTTCGTCCGCAGGTCTTGATCCAACATTTCGAATGCGCCCTGAAACTTTTACCGACTCTTTTAAGGTGAAACTCGTAGGGTCTCCATTCATCGAGTGATATTCGAATTGAGTGTAGGTTAGTCCAAAGCCAAACGGATAGAGCGGTTCAACATTCGAAAAGCGGTAGGTACGATTATTCATCGAATAATCATCAAACGCAGGCAAATCACTCGTCTTCTTTGGTACGGTAATAGGCAATTTTCCTGAAGGAGATACATCACCAAATAAAACATCAGCTACTGCATTCCCACCCTCACACCCGGGATACCATACCTGCAGTATGGCATCACAAATCTCATGTGCTTCAGGTATAGCAATCGCACAACCACCGGTAAGCACTAGAACTAGTTTTTTAGAGTGCTTACGCAGTTCGATTAAAAATTCGAGTTGGCAACTCGCTAGTTCAATTGTTTTACGATCTCCACCTGTTTGAGAAGATACAGTATCACCTTCTTCTCCTTCCATAAGTGAATTGAGTCCAAGTACGGCGACCACAACATCTGCTTCCTCTGCCGTAGGATAGGTGTAATTAATACCTGTCATAGGAGTCTGATTAAGGGCACACCCTACCCGGTAAACAGTTCTTCCCCCTTCTGTAATTCTACCAGCTATACCTTCTACAATCGTAACCAGTTTAGATGATAGGCCATAATAGTTACCAATTAGGGTATCTACACTTGAAGCAGTTGGGCCCGTAATTAACAGACTTTCTACATCCTTACTTATTGGAAGAATGCCATTATTTTTCAAAAGCACCATCGACTCTACCGCTGCTTTTCTAGAAAGCAGACGATGCTCAGGACTATCGATAATATGTGGTGATAGTTTTGACCATGGTACTGATTCTTGAGCATCAAAAAGTCCTAATTTGAAACGCGTTGAGAGCAGACGCTTCAGTGCAGTATCAATTTCACTTTCTGTGATAAGTCCTTCTTTAACTGCTAAAACAAGATCGGTGTAAGTACAGCCGCAGTTTAAATCACACCCGTTTCGTACAGCTAGTGCTGCAGATTCTGCAGCCGTCTTTGTAGATTTGTGAAAACTATGAAAATCGTCAATTGCTCCACAATCACTTACGACATGTCCCTTAAATCCCCATTTCTTTCGTAGTGTATCTGCTAGTAAAAACTTACTTCCACAACACGGTTCTCCTAATAACCGGTTATAAGCACCCATCACGGATTCAACTCCATGTGAAACCAATTTTTCAAACGCTGGAAAATAGGTCTCATATAAATCCTTAAGTGTTGGTTGCGCATCAAAGGTATGACGATCCGCTTCTGGACCACTATGCACGGCAAAATGTTTAGCACAGGCTGCTGTCTTTAAATAGTTAGGGTTATCACCTTGAAGCCCTTGGACCGTAGCAACCCCTAATTCTCCTGTAAGGTATGGATCTTCGCCAAAGGTTTCTTGCCCGCGTCCCCAGCGAGGATCTCTAAAGATATTTATATTCGGAGTCCAAAAGGTAAGACCTTGGTAGTGACCACGCCTGCCTTTTGAAACAGCATAATGATGCTTTGCTCTTGCTTCATCAGAAACCACTTCAGCAACTTGTTTAACTAACTTTCTATTCCAGGTTGCGCCTAAACCAATGACTTGAGGAAAAACGGTTGCAACTCCACTTCGGCCGACTCCGTGACATGCTTCATTCCACCAATTATAAGCAGGAACCCCTAAGCGTTCAACAGCAGGACTGTCGTGCATGAGTTGACTGACCTTTTCAAGCAGCGTGAGACGACCTACAAGATCATCAATTCTATGCTGCAGAGGAAGTGCTGAATTTAAAAATGGAAATTCTGGGGCCATAAAAAATTAAGGTAACTGAGGTGTTTCAACTAAACTCAGTTCATGTGTCTGATAATAGTTAAGATCATGCAGCGGAGATTCAACCCCCAAAGGAATTGGTTTTTTAGAAAATGTCTGAAAATATAAAATGCACGTATCACGCCACCAAATTGCATCTAATTCTTGTCGAGCGAGTAAGTTTCTAACCACATGAAAACGCTCTGGATCAATAACAGGCTTCAATGTTTCCCAATTTTTTCTCCAAAGTCTTACCTCATCTACTCCCTTTTGATAATTTAAACAAAATTCATCCCACACACTATTTCCTGACTTTAATCGATAGTCCCAACTGACATGATTAAACCACAGAAGATACTTCTCAGGACATGACTCAGCACTTCCAAAGAGCTTAGCTAATTCGGGTGCATACTGATGAACAGCATTAGAACCCGTCTTAGAGCGATCAAAACCTATACCCTTTGCGTCCGCTCGGTGGTAATAGACTGAAGTCCAGTCAGGTCTTCCTTCTGCAAGCCATGGCTCGGGACCAAAATGATGATTTTTATAAAAAATTCCAGATAGTCCGAGTGAGTCCATGTAATTGACGACCGCTTCACGAGAGTTAAGCAAAATAGAAGTAATCGTTGCTACCACATATGGCTGCGTAGCGAAGGTTAATTTTGTCCATTCTTCAGCAATCGATTTTGCACTGAGCTGATCATCCCACGCTAAGCGACCAAAGGCATACCAATTAGCCTGCGCTAAAGGATGTCCTGTCCAGTTACGATCATCACCCGTGTTGGCAACACCTGCCACAACCGAAAGTTTATTACCACTAAGCGACCCATCTAAAATACGCGCTACCGTTGCTCCTGCTTTCGGGCGATAGGTATCGCTATCAAGTACCTCTCTCCACATCGGAGCTAAAAATGCGACGTCTTTATTTTGTCCTAAGTACTCTTGAGTAATTTGCACTTCTAGACCGATTGTGGTTTTAGGAATAGCTCCAAATAAAGGATGAAATGGTTCCCGAGGTTGAAAATCAAACGCTCCATTTTTTATCTGTAAAACCACATTGCTTCTAAATTTTCCATCTAAGGGAACGAATTCATTGTAAGCCATCTTTACACGATCTTCACCAGGTCGTGATTCATAAACGAAAGCTCTCCAAATCACTATTCCTCCATGTGGTTTTAACGCATCCGCTAATACGTTAGCACCATCCGCATGCGTTCTTCCGTAATTTTGTGGTCCAGGTTGCCCCTCAGAATTGGCCTTAACTAGAAACCCTCCTAAGTCAGGTATTGCCTTATAGAGTTCATTCACTTCAGAACGCCACCAAGCTGCAACCTCTGGACTGAGTGGATCAGCAGTTTTAAGCCCTCCAGTTTCGATGGGAGATGAAAATCGTGCACTCAGATAGACACGAATGCCGTAGGCTCTTAGTACATCTGCAATGGCTGCTACTTTGATAATATAGTCAGAGGTAAATATGCGCGCGTCAGCGTTAACATTATTAATTACGACACCATTAATTCCTATTGAAGCACATGCTCGTGCATAATCTCGGTACCGTTCTGATACTTTACTGGGTAGTTCATCCCATTTCCATAACGAGCGACCTGCATATCCACGTTCAATCGTTCCATTCAAATTATCCCAATGATTAAGCAGTCTTAACTTAATACTGGGCACACTGCGTAAAGCCATGTGCTCTAGCACTTCCTCTTGTTGTAAGACCCGTAGTAAAGCAAACGATCCATACAATAACCCTTGATCAGAATTTGCGAGTAGATGTATGGCGGTTGAATCCATTGCGAATTCGTACCCCTCTTCTCCTAAGTGAGAATTATAAGCATGTGCCCTAATCTCAATTTCTGGACTTATGCCTAATAAACCGTGAATGCCTCGCGTTAGCTCATTTCGTGCATTCAGGATTATCGCCGACTCTTTACCCGACTCACTCTCAAGTATGATATGCTTAACTTGCTTTTCATAGTGAGCTTTAAGTTCCTGATTTTGAATAAGCTCATAGCGCATCCATAGCCTATATCCATCCTCAGCTTTTAAAGATGAAAAGCATACACACAAACTTAAGATGAAAATTCGTAGTCGCATATAACGAAATTAACTACGAGCTGCACGTCGCTGAGCAAGTTCATCGGAGATTTGATGCGTAAGTTGTTTATTTATTTTATAAATCGCTAAGAGCAGTGTGCAGGCGATAAACATCACACCCACTACTATTCCACTACAAAAACGAAATCCGTTTAATGTATCTGCATTAGGAGTTACTTGTGTCTGATAAGAGAAAAATCCTGCCATAATCCACAGGAAGGAAGACGAGCCAAGTGCAAGACCGGTCTTAAGCGCAAAACCGATCGTCGCAAAAACAATTCCAGTAAAGCGGCGTCCTGTTTTCCATTCTGAGTAATCCGCTACGTCAGCATAAATCGCCCAGACAAGTGAGATAGTCGGAGCATAAAAAATTGCTCCAAGTACGGTTAAGATAACCATACCTGAAACATCATCTGCTTTGAGTAGTGAAAATGCCAAAGCACAAACACCTGATAAGGCAAACCCTGTTACAGCAACTGCTTTTTTACCAAATCGTTTTGATAAAGACGGAGATAACAAAATCACAACGATCGTTACTGCGGTACCAAGCATGTTAATGATGCTATTTGCGACATCTGCGATATTGGAGGTTTCAAGGTGTGCTCGGTCTCCATGCACAATATAGCCTAACCAATCAAGGATACCACCGTTTGATTCTGATCCGTATGATGCGGTTAAACCTAATTTCTCTACGAAATGAAAGAGCGCAGCTTTATCTGCATAGTGGTGATAGTAATTGTAAAGCGCACTTCCCCTAAAAGATAGCAGGGCAAAGTGGATTAAGGTCATAAAAAACATAACTGCCCATGGCCCATTCTTAATGAGATCTTTAAAATCTTCCTTTGGTGAACTTTTAATTTCTTTAACGGGCTCAATGCGTTCTCTTGTCGTAAGAAATGTTATTAAAAATAGAACCAAACATAAGATAGCCCATACAACCATCGTCATTTGCCAACCGTGTTGCTTATCATGTCCCACAGAAAACTTCGCAACAAGTGGTAGCGTAAGTCCACCGACAATAAATTGCGCAACATTCACAGAAACAAAGCGGAAAGCGTTTAAACTCGCACGGTCATTCACATCCCCAGTCATTACACCTCCAAGTGCCGAGTAAGGCATATTATTCATGGAATATAAGGTCATGAGTAAGATATTCGTTAAGGCTGCATAACCAATCATCATACTCATACCCCAACCTTTCGGCGTAGAATAAGCTAAAATCATAGCTGCAGCCCAGGGAAGTGCTGTCCATAAAACCCACGGTCTAAAACGACCAAAGCGGGTGCGTGTACGATCAGCCAGAACCCCCATTAACGGATCAAAAAAAGCATCCCACAAACGAGCAGCCAAAAGGATTGAGGCCGCCGCTCCTGCGCTAATACCAAAAACATCCGTATAAAAATTAGCCTGAAAAAGAACCATCGTCATAAAGACGAAGTTCGCAGCAGCATCACCTGCACTGTAACCAGCTTTCTCTAAAAAAGAGAGTTTCGTTTGATTAGAATTTCCCATGGGGTATTGGGTTTAAAAGGGTATAAATTGCTCGGTAAAGTTAACAGGAGTAGACTAAAAAAGAAGTCCATAAATAGGCATAACAGGGCTTCAGCTCTCGGATTTATGGCGATTTGATACAAAAAAATGCATCAGCTATTGGACAATTACGGGTTTAAAGCTTTATTGAACCCATTATGGCTAAAACACTTTTATTATGTGGATACGGAACAGGCATTTCAGCTGCAGTCGCTAAGCAGTTTGGCAAAGAAGGCTTCCAACTGGCATTAGTCGCTCGCAATGAAGCAAAACTGAATACATCTGTTGCAGAATTAGCTAAAGAAGGAATCACAGCGCATGCGTTTGCAGCCGATTTAAGTGACTCCCAAGCCGTAACCAACATGATTGAACGTGTACGTAAAGCGCTTGGTTCAATCACAGTCATACATTGGAACCCATACTCCAGTGCCGCAGGTGACTTAATCTCGGCTCCTGTATCTGATCTACAAGCCAATATAAATGTGGCTGTGACAAGTCTAGTTGCCGCAGTTCAAGCAGCACTCCCCGATTTAAAAGCTTCCAAAGAATCCGCTGTGCTTATAACCGGCGGCGGCCTTGCAAACTATGGTCCTCAAATTGATACACTCAGTACACAGTGGAATGTCATGGGACTCGCGGTAGCAAAGGCTGCTCAGCATAAGCTCGCCGGACTCCTCACGGCTAAACTTGCTAAAGAAGGGGTATATGTCGGTGAAGTACTCGTTACTGGCATGGTTAAAGGAACGGCTTTCGATTCTGGTAACGCCACTCTCGAAGCATCCACCATCGCTTCTAAATTCTACGAGTTATATACCTCACGCAGTGTAAATACGACAAAGCTCTAAACGTTTCCGTTTAGAGCCTTGCGTGAAACCTACACTCCCTAAAAAAATTATTTCTTCATCGTTCTGATATAAGCGACTAAGTCCTTAATATCAGCGTCAGAGTATACATCACCAAAGGCTTTCATACGGACTTTGCCACTACTGTCCTTAAGGCCTTCTTTGATTTGTTTTGCTGCGTCCGCATCGGTGAATGAACTTTGATAATCCGCTGCGGTGAGGTCTTTCACTCCAGCCATACGTCCTGCTTTGGTATGACCTGCTCCATCTTTGCCATGGCAGGAAGCACATTTCGCTGCCCAATTTTCTGTCGCATCTGCTAAGGCAAATGTACTCAACGCAGTTAATCCAACAACACAGGTCAAAGCTTTAAGAGATAAGCGCATAAAAAGAAGGGTTATAAGATAAGGTTAATTTGTACGTAGAGTATTACCTTTCATAGGTCCTTTATTGTCAAAAGGCTTCAATATGCAGTCTTTGTGAAGTGCTACGCATTTTTAGCCACATCAGATAAGGACAAAATATACACCAATATATGCGTAGCTTAAACCAACCGATAGAAAGCAAGAAAAGGTTAAATGAGGTAAAGTTTTGCTCATCGAATGAGCGAAAATTCAAAATCTACCTGGATATTTGGTATCCTAACGTGCGTTTTTACCTGCCTAACAATTTATTTCGTACGTTCCCCTAAACTCTTCCCGCACGAATACAAGGAGCCCATCGTTCCCCCAAGTCACTTAGCTGGCATCCCAAGTGGAACGATCCGCATCTCCGCAGCTCAACTAGTAAAAAGTGGAGCCGATGTTTCAGGTTTAGATTGTTACAGCTGCCATGATCCTAAACATCCGCCTGTCATTAAACTCGATAAAGAAGGACAAGTGATCCTTCCTAAAGAACATATCGATCTGATCTATAGTATGCGCAATTGTGACGAATGTCACTCTGCGGATAAGGGATATAAAATTCAGTATAATCCAGATGGTAGCACGATCATTCCTAAAGCTCACCAAGACCTAACCAAAATGGCTCATGGTAAGACCTTTAAAAACAATAATTGCTACAACTGTCATAACGAAAACCAACTTAATACACTGCACTCTTCCGTAGGCACAAAGCTTACGTTTGATCAAGCGACCCAACTGTGTGCCGGTTGCCATGGTACAATCTATGAAGACTGGTTAGCAGGCGCACACGGAAGAACCGAAGGATACTGGGATCACAGTAAAGGTCCTGCTCGCAAACAAGAGTGTGCTTCCTGCCACGATCCTCACGCACCTGCCTTTACAGGTATTATTCCTATGCCAGGACCTCACCTGCTGCACCCTGAAGATGCTCCTAAAGCAGTACACCCTTAACACTCCTTAATTTCCATGGCTGATCTCAATACAGAAGAAGGCATGACACGGCGTAGTTTTCTACGCGCTACCACAGCAGCAACAGCGGGTGCAGCCGCATTAACTTCGGCTCTAGCACCGCTACAAAAATTAGACGACTTCCCTTCCGTCGACGAATTTATCCAAAAGCATTACACGGAGCTATCTCCTGAACAACTTAGTGCTGTACTCAAGCGAATCGAAAACGAAGTTCAAAAACAATACGGGATTAGACCTCACGTTCGTGCTCTTAAACCTATGAATGGTGTAGAGTATGTCTACGCCTTGAATTTAAGTCGGTGCTGTGGATGCCGTAAATGTGTACACGCCTGCGTTGCTGAAAACAACCAATCGCGTAGTCCTGAAATTCAATACATTCGCGTACTTAAAATGCCAAACGATGGAACGTTCGATTTGGAGCGCGGTGATCACAATTACAATCCTGAATCCGTTCCTGTACCTGGGCATTTCTTTATGCCCATTCAATGTCATCACTGCAAAAATCCTCCTTGCGTGAAGGTTTGTCCTGTAAAAGCAACGTGGCAAGAACCAGACGGAATCACTGTTATCGATTATAATTGGTGTATTGGATGCCGTTATTGTGAAGCTGCCTGCCCTTACTTTGCCCGCCGCTTTAATTTTACAGAACCATCCATTCCTAAGGATAAAATTAATCCTAACATGTCTTACCTAGGCAATCGCCCACGGCACAAAGGTGTGATGGAAAAATGTCACTTCTGTGTACAACGTACCCGTGAAGGCAGATATCCAGCATGTCTTGAAGCATGTCCAACGGGTTCACGTAAATTTGGTAACGTTTTAGATCCTGAGAGCGAAGTCTCTTATATTCTAAAAAACAAACGAGTCATGGTCCTCAAAGAGGAGCTCGGTACACTTCCCCGTTTCTTTTACTACTTCGATATTTAACGCTCCATGAAAAGATACCTCTACTTTTGGAAACGCTGCATCCAAAACGCCTTTATTGGCGATTGGCGCTATTATGGATGGCTCGGAGCTTTACTGATCGTCATCTTATTTGGCGTTAATGCATACGCAAAACAGTATCTCTTAGGCCTAGGAACTACAGGCATGAGTGATCAAGTATCATGGGGCGTATACATTGCTAATTTTACGTTCTTAGTGGGTATGGCAGCTGCCGCTGTCATGTTAGTTATACCCGTATACATCTATAAGAATGAAGAATTACACGACTTAGTTATTTTCGGAGAACTGCTAGCCGTAGCGGCTATCTTAATGTGTCTAGCATTCGTTACTGTCGACTTAGGTAGACCTGACAGATTCTGGCACTTAATTCCTGGTATCGGTATCTTTCACTTTCCAGGATCCATGCTTAGCTGGGACGTTCTCGTTCTCAATGGCTACCTACTAATCAATCTACATATTTGTGGTTATGATATTTATTGCCGCTACTGTGGCAGAAAACCATCTCGCTGGCTTTCTATTCCGTTTGTATTTTTAGGAATCTTATGGGCGGTTTCGATTCATACGGTTACCGCTTTCTTATATGTAGGACTTGGTGGTCGTCACTTCTGGAATTCTGCTGTGCTAGGACCTCGTTTCATTGCCTCAGCTTTCACTGCGGGTCCTGCCTTTATTATTCTAACACTCCAGGTCATACGCCGCTATTCAGACTACATCGTACCTGACCGTGCTTTATTTACACTTCGTAATATTGTTCAAATCGCGATGCCGATTAATATGTTTTTATTAATCAACGAACTTTTTACTGAATTCTATACGACAGACCACAATTCTGCTTCCTCTCAATATCTGTTCGTTGGATTACACGGTCACCATGCTCTTGTTCCATGGATTTGGACCGCAGTAGGTCTTAATTTAACGTCAATGGTACTGCTCATGTTACCACTTAGCCGCAGACTTGTATGGTTAGACGCAGCCTGCGTACTTGCAGTCTTAGGAATCTGGATTGAAAAAGGCATGGGAATGGTGGTGCCAGGCTTTGTTCCAACACCAATCGGTGAAATCGTTGAATACACGCCGTCTAAAAACGAAGTACTCATTTGCTTAGGCATATGGGCCTTCGGCTTTTTCTGTTATACCATTTTTCTTCGTATGGCTGTACCAATTCTTATGGGTAAAGTTACCCGTGCAAATGAACCAGCTAGCACCCAATTTGTTTAAAAATTTATGGTTCAATCCAAACAACCTCCAATCGACTTAAGCCTAAATGCAGCGCATGTATCCTTAACGGATCATGTGACCATAAAAGGCCGTGAAATATTTGAAAAGTATGGACCAAAGATTGGCTGGAGTGAACTCCAAGTAATTTTAGCAGATAAAGAATGTGTTCGTTACCCCGTTGAAATCGTTTTTGATTCTTCGAAATTAGAGAATGATGAAATAGCCTACCCAGAAGCTAAGGGTGATATACCAGAAGATGGTTTCACGCTTTATATTCATCCTTACTTTTCTTTGGACACGACACGGGTACCCGCTATCGCACTCTATCAATTAGTACTCGTTAATTACGGTGCCTTTGCAGCCCACGCAGATGCCGAAGCGTTTGGTGCCGCATCCCTTGGGTTAGATGTAGAAACGTACTACGCACAACTCTGTGAAATCGCGGATGAAATCAGTACAAGCCACTTAATGAGTGAACCTGTCATGCCTGAGACAAGTCACTCGGGCTGCTCAGGCGGTGGAAGCTGTGGCTGCAAACATTAAACTGTTTTTGAGTGCTTACTTGCACCCTCAACCCAGGTTGCATCAAAGCGCATAGCAACAACGCGCATTAAGGGAACTCCTCGCCTTGTAAGCGTTACACCCTGTAAGTCACGAACAAGTAAGCCGTCGTCTTCTAAATCACGTAGACCTTCAATTTCTTTGGCATACCGTTTTGCAACATCAACGCCTAATTCTTCACTGAGTGCTGCAAAATTTAACTTACGGTCACACATGAGCCGCATAATGAGTGTTCTACGGCGTTTGTCTTCTTCCGTGAGTATAAGCGCTTTCTCCGTTGGTAATATCCCTGCGCGTACAGCATTACGCCATTGATCTAAATCTTTGTAGTTCTGCCTGTAGCTATTCTCTGTTGAAGAGATAGAGGAGACACCAAATCCATATAAAGAAGCTCCTGCGGCAGTACTATATCCTTGGAAATTGCGATGTAGCGTACCTTCTTTTTGTGCAATGGCTAATTCGTCATCAGGACGAGCAAAGTGATCTAATCCAATATCTACATAGCCAGCTTCCGTCAGTTTTTCATGAGCTGTAGCAAACATAGCTAATTTATCAGCAGGCGATGGAAGTTGATTACGTGTTACAAAAATAAGCTGCGCAGGCTTAATCCAAGGCACATGTGCATAGCTAAAAATTGATAACCTCTCGGGATTTAGTGTAAGAACATCCTTAATTGTTTGTTCAAAGGTCTGCTGAGTTTGTAGAGGAAGTCCAAAAATTAAATCTACATTAATCGAGTTAAAGCCTGCTTCTCTAAGCCATGTGAATGCTTGTCTATTGTTATCCATCGGCTGTACCCGGTGTATGGCGATTTGCACTTGAGCATTCGTATCTTGAATTCCTAAAGAAGCACGATTTGCTCCGATATCTTTCAGAGCTAAAACATGCTCTTTTGTGAGACGTCTAGGATCAATTTCTACACCAAACTCAACGTCTGAACTGAGATTAAAATACTTACGAATCATCGCACCTAAACGGCGCAATTGTTCTGGAGGTAAAAAAGTAGGAGTTCCTCCACCGAAGTGAATTTGTGTAACTTTTCTTTTTGGATTTATTTTAGAAGCAACTAGCGCGACTTCTTTTTCAATATCATTCAAGTATTTCGCTGCTTCATCTCTTTGAGTCGTAATAACTGTATTACAACCACAGTACCAACATAGGCTTTCACAGAATGGGAGATGAAAATACAGAGAAATTGGTCCTGCATCAGGTCCATTATCCTCACGCATGACAGCCTCTAACTGAGAATTCTCTAAATCAGATTTAAACTGAGTTGCGGGTGGATACGACGTGTAGCGTGGACCTGCAATCGAGTACTTTTGTATTAAATCGATATCCAAGGCGCTTTCATGGACTGGCTCTGTGATAACATTCATAGTGAAAAACCTAACGCTTCTTATGATAGATTAAGTGGAGAGCAAAATCTGCGCGAAGGTTGACCATTAGTATGCATTATTTGCGCTATCTGCTAATCAACTGCGCATATTTTAAGTTAACCTAATCAATCGGGCAAATATTGCGTGTATGTTAACAATCCACGCGCAGAACCGTTTTTCGTTATATGCGATACTCTACGCAGCATAACTGAGGAGACTTCGTAAGCCCCCTTTATCTGCCTTAAAACACAATTACACTAAGCAATGAATCCAACACCTAAAAAATCTACAAAACGAATCGTAACTGGAGCGATTATTGCGTGGTCAGCTTTGATCATTTCTTGCGTAACAGCAGAAAGAATCATCGTTGCACCTGCTCACGTTGCCGGAGCAACGTATGTTGGCAGTAAAGAGTGTACGCAATGTCACTCCGATAAAACAGACCACTTTGCTGGTTCAACCCATGCTCGACTTCACGTTGGCGATGTAAAATTAGGCGACACTACCTGCGAAGCGTGTCACGGACCTGCTAGCCTCCACGTACAATCTGGTGGCAAATTAGGAACGATCATTAATCCTAAGAAAAACCCAGAAGCCTGTTTTGCTTGTCACTTAGATAAGCGTGGTGAAATGAGTCTTCCTCATACTCATCCAGTTCTTGCTGGCAAAGTCAGTTGCTCAGACTGTCACGATGTCCATAAAGACAAAGCAATCCGTGGCACAGGAGCCGCTCTCGCTGCTTCAACGGAGACATGCTTAAAGTGTCACACACAACAAGCTGGCCCTTACACCTATACACACGGTGCAATCAAACAAGAAGGTTGTACTGCCTGCCATAACCCACACGGCACAGTAAATGACAAGATGCTCGTGGCTCGTGATGCAAATCTATGCTTAAGATGCCATCTCGCTACACTTTCTTCTGGCTTTAATATCGGAGGATGGAAGAGCGGTGGTGCACACGCTAACGCAGTCGGCTCTCGTCTCTCTGAGGGCGCATGTTGGTCAGCTGGATGTCACGAAGGCGTCCACGGTTCAAATGTAAACGCATCCTTAAGACCATAACCTTTCGCACGACACCTCGTATGAAAACAAATCTTCTCTCATTTAAAACCACATCACGTCTTATTTTAGGCGTTATTGTTACTCACTGTGGAATCTTAGGCTTTGCAGAAACTGCAACGTCTAATACAGATGCTTTCCCAACATTTGAGTCCTATATCAAAGTAACGGGGTTAACACCTTTCATACACGGCGATAAAGCCACCTATGATACACGCACAGGCAACCCTACTGCCGGCTCAGGTGGTATCGAAGACTTCTACTTCACTAAGGACACCTCAGATACAACAACCGTTGTATCAAAAGGCCACGCCCTTATGGGAGCTGAAGACTATTTAGCCAGTGTAAACGTTACAACCGCTAATGTAGGCTCAATCGAAGCTGGTTATAAATCGTTCCGCACCTTCTACGATGGAATTGGTGGATTCTTTCCTCAAAGCAATATGTTCCAAAAGCTAGGCAATGAAGAATTGCATACAGACCGTGGATCTTTCTGGTTTAACGCCACCTTCGCAAAGCCAGATCGTCCTGTATTTAATATAAACTTCCATGCTGATACACGTACCGGCAGAAAAGATTCAACGATGTGGGCAGCGATTGTATCCCCTACAGCTACGGTAGTAAATGGAGCTCTTGTTGGTAACGCTTTACCAGCAAACACTCCTTTTATCGCTCCGAATGTTCAAAACTTAAATGAAAAGCATCAGGAGTTAGAGGCAAGTATGGCTGTAACTCGTGGCAAAATATCTGACACATTAAAAGCAACGCTTAATTGGGTAAACAATAACGATTATCGTAGCTATGTTAAATATCCAAATTCGAACGTAATCGTAGATCCAACTGTCGTTGTTCTCGATGACCAAGAAATCACACACTCGAATAGTTTTAGAGTGCTAAATCAATTCGAAGCAAAAATTACAGATAAACTAAGTTGGGATGTAGGAGCAACGTACTTACATCAAAATTCTACAAACGGTGGACAATGGATAACCCCTGCTTACTTCGCTGCTTTAAATACTACCTATAATGCAATCACCGCGGGTAATATTTTCGGTAAAGCAAACGTTGATGATACCGTTGCGAACACATTCCTTCATTTTACGCCTAATAGTAATTGGCTTCTCGATGCAGGCGTTCGTCAAGAATACAACGTAATTTCCAGTAAAGGTGGATTTACGACTGCATCACTAGCTACTGGCTCAACCAGCACTGCGGCTAGTAATTTAACGGTCGCCACAGATCCAACCTATTCCCACGAAACAGAGCATGCTACTACTCCAGAAGCATCCGTTCAATACACTGGTTTCAAAAATGTTACTTTGTATATTAACTACGACGATCGCATTAATCACAGCAATCAACACTGGATTAACCCTTACGCTGCTACTTCAGTTGCAGGTATTACAGGCGTCACGACTACAGCTACTGCACCAGGAGGTTCCGTCTTCTTCCAAGAAGGTGACTTAAACAATAAAGACATAAAAGCCGGTCTTAATTGGAGCCCTGCTCGCTCTTTCACCTTCCGCGGTGAAGTATATCGCAAAGATCATCAAAACTCTTTCGTAGGAGCGAACGATCTTATAGGCATAGGAAGTACTGGGGGCTTGTATGCTACTGGCTATACTTTCACAGGCCTTAAACTAAGTGTTCAATATAAGCCAACAGCAGACTTAAGCTTTAGTACTCGTTATCAACCTCAACATGGTAATATGTCAGTCACAGGCAACACAGTGACTGGTGGCTCAGGCAACCAAATCACTTCTGGTACCGTTGCGGGTGACTTAATTAGCGAAACGATCGACTGGGCACCAAAG
>DAISZL010000001.1:322552-347535 GCA_036824825.1 Opitutaceae bacterium | reverse complement strand
CCTGATTCTCCGGCCACAGAGTACACAAGGTACCTGTGGCCGTTTTCTTTATAAATAGCTGGATCACGCACAGCATGCTCTCTGACCTTCGTTTCACCTGCGAGTGAATGGGTAATAGGAAGCTCCACCCCTTCGTAAGGTTTTTCCGGTTGTAAGACTTCCTCAGGTTTCGTGGTTTTCCAGGTATTCCAATCACCTTGGGTATTAATAAATACACGCAAGATACGCTCTGGGGCATCTCCTATATTTGTATAATAAACCCACAAGCCACCCGCAACTGGCTCCAAAGCAAGATGTCGTGGGCCAGGAGTATTCGCTTCTTTTGTGCGACCAATACTTTCAGGAAATGGATTACGCCCCTCTTCAAAAACGGTTAATCCAGTATGAGAGCGATACATCTGCCCTCCTTTACCCATTGCAAACCAACCCTGATCATCGGGAACAACACGCCAATAAAATATACCTAAAATTTCATCTGAAGCTTTAAAATGAATGCCGTCTTGTGAAATCGCTAAATAGGTTTTTTGACCATCTACCTTTTTTGATGGACCGTGAAAATACATTCTGAACTCTTTTGTTTTCTCATCGATTATCACATCTGGTGAAGCAATGTGCCCCTTACATCCAGGTGCTTCACTCAGTTTAAGTGTACCTGGTGCGTATACTGTCCAAGGTCCTTCAATAGAATTCGCGTAAGCTAAACGAATATAAGTGCCACTATGATGAGCAAAGTACAAATAATACTTACCTAGCGGGTTCTTAACCCATTCCGGCACCTTAATTAGACAAGGTCCATTTATGTTAGCACCGTCTTTACCAGGAAGCATCTCTGGCTTAATAATGGGATTGTTTTTTAAGCGTACTATTTCGAGAGATGAAGCATGTAATTGCGCAAAAATAACGCTTAATAATGCAACAAATGATAAATTTTTGATAATTTTTTTAGCCTTAAGCATGCGGGGTATGTTTTGACAGATCTTAAAGCAATGAATCACACGAAAAACGATCTAAAAAAACAAAACTCAAGACTCACAGCATAAAATCACCGGATATTTAAGGTCAATTTACACATTAAATATTATTAAAAATAAAAAATAAAAATAATTTAACATATGCATTTTTCATAGGAGAAATGCTGCATAATAGCATAAATATTCTTTGTAGTACTTCATCAATCACACCTGTAATGCATAACAAAAGACACAAATCATATTTTTAATCAGCGCTTAGCTGAAACAGACACACTTCTTTACAAATATTCGCCTACTAAGTACGTAAATTAATGCAAATTGATGTCACGAAACTGTTGAGCGCGAGTTCGATACGCGAAAAATAGTTGAACAAAATTAAAATTTTGCTACAACAGTATCTATGTTCTGCTGAAAGTTTTGGATTTAGTTACCCCACTGTATCTTTTTCAATCGGTTTTGAACATAAATGTGGTGCACAACGCATCACATCGTATCAACCCAAACACATAAAAGGAATAATCATGGCTAAAGCAAAGAAGACAAAAGCACGTAAAGTTGTTAAAAAAGCACCACGTCGCAAGGTAGCTAAGAAGAAATCAAAGAAGTAATAGCTTCTTTCTCGTTTTGAGCTTAATTGCTCACGGTGCACCACGATTTATCGTTCAGCGCCGCTTCTATTTAGTAATTGGGGTAAAAAACCTCATAAACTTTAAAAAGCGAAGCCTTAATAAGCTTCGCTTTTTTTATGTTCACTCTAAACGAAGACTTGGTTTAGATTTTGCTATCACTGCCCCTGATCAATCTTTGTTTTAATGAAATTAGCTGCTTTAAGCCTAACCCTACTCCTTTGTCTGTGTTCTTGCGCTATCCATAAACCAATCCTTGATAGTGTTTATCCAGCACCAAATGCTAAAGACGTCTGCACAGATACAGTTCTTAGATTACGATTTGAAAACAAACCAGTTCTAGGAAAAAAGGGTTCTATTACCATTTATGACTCTGAAGACGATGGACTCGTATATTCTGTTAGCGTGGCGTCTAAATCTATTGTTAGAAAGATTGGTGGATTTCCAAACTATAACGCGTATCCCTTTACAGTAAATAACACTGAGGTAGAAATTCCTATCTATAACCTCAAAAAGGATCATACTTACCGAGTAGAAATCGACTGGACCGTATTTCCTGGACTCAAAGAGGTTTTACGCCAAAACGATCCAACCTTGTCATGGGTTTTCTCAACTCGCGCGACAGAACTCGCACCTCAAACTCAAAGTATTGTCGTAGCCGCTGATGGATCAGGTGATTTTTGTACAATCCAAGGTGCACTAGACTTTATACCTCAGGGCAACACGCTCCCTAGAACCATCCTGATAAAAAACGGTATTTATCCTGAAATTATAGCGTTCGCTGAAAAAGATAACATCACCTTAGTAGGTGAAAGCCGAAAAGACACAGTAATCGCTTACGCTACGAACGAGAAGTTTAATGGCAGTGGAGGCAATCCATACGCCTCAACGAAAAACAATCCTAGCACGGAGAAGAACAAATCCCACATATACCACCGTGGTGTATTTATAGCCCACAAAGTGAATGGACTAAAAATAAAGAATTTAACGATACACAATACAACGCCACATGGTGGATCACAATCTGAGGCAATTATATTAAATGGTACCTTAACCGCACAGGCTGTCTTACAAGATTTAGATTTATATAGTTTCCAAGACACACTCCAAGTAAACGGCCAGGCTTATATTACTGGTTGTCATATCGAAGGAGACGTAGATTTCATGTGGGGAACTGGTCCTTGCTACTTTAAAGACTGCACGTGTGTTAGTTTACGTTCGGACGCTTATTACACCCAAGTCAGAAACCCTAGCACAAATCATGGGTATGTATTTGTCGGTTGCCAATTTATTGGCTCAAGCCGAGTAAGTGGTAATTACCTATCAAGGATTGAAGCAAATCGTTTCCCATACAGTGAAGTTGTATTACTCAATTGCACCTTAGGTGACGCGGTTTCCCCTATTGGTTGGCAACTTCAGGCCAAAGGCGATACATCAAACCTCCATTTTTGGGAGTATAATAGCCTTAAAAGCACGAAAAATGTGCCTGTGGACACGTCTAAACGCTTAAAAGTCTCTAAACAGCTTAAATTACCGGCAGATAAAGCACTCATTGAGAGTTATCTAGACCCAGTCTTTGTTTTGGGTAACGGATGGAGCCCTAAACTCTAATTCTTATACGTTTTTTGCCACTCGCGAATTGACGTTAGTGTAGCCTAATTGTTTCCTATAAGCCATGCATGAACCCATGGCTGTAGATCCATCAGTCAAATATAAACGTGTCGTTTTGAAGCTGTCAGGCGAAGTGCTTCGTAGCTCAAAATCTGGTGATCCTATTGACCCAGAAATTCTCGAGAAGATGTGTAACCAAATTAAGGAAATACACACCCTTGGCGTGCAAATTTGCGTAGTAATTGGTGGTGGAAACATCTTCCGCGGACTACAAGGAGAAAAAACCGGCGTTGATCGTACTACCGGCGATTATATGGGCATGCTTGCTACAGTCGTTAATGGTTTAGCAATCATGGACCGTTTAGAAAAAATTGGTGTAACAACCCGGGTTCAAAGCGCTATACCTATGAACCAGATTGCAGAACCTTTTATTCTGCGCCGTGCTATTAGACATTTAGAAAAAGGCCGCGTTGTTATCTTCGTTGCAGGCACAGGAAATCCATTCTTCACAACGGATACAACAGCTGCACTCAGAGCTTCTGAAATGCATGCTAATATCATCATGAAAGCCACAAAAGTAGATGGCATTTATGATAAAGATCCTAAGAAATTCCCTAACGCGGTTAAGTACGATGAACTCTCCTTTATTGATGCGCTCAAACAGCGTCTCAATGTTATGGATTCTACAGCCTTCTCACTTTGTTTAGATAATAACGTTCCAATCCTCGTATTCGATATCGACGGTGATCATGCTATTAGGCGCGCTGTCCAAGGCGAAAAAGTAGGAACAATCGTACACAATAAAAATTAATAAACCCATGAGCAATCCTCTCATCAATGAAGCTGGAATGAAAAAAGCGGTCGATCATACGCTCAAAGAATTTAGCGCCATTCACACCGGTAAAGCTAATCCAGCTATGATCGAAAGCGTCATGGTTGAAGCTTACGGTTCTCAAATGCGCCTAAAAGACTGCGCAGCGATCACCACCCCTGATGCACGTTTAATCCAAGTGCAACCGTGGGATGCAGGCCTCACTAAAGCGATCGAGAAAGCAATTCAGATTGCTAACTTAGGTTTTAATCCGACCGTAGACGGTAAAATTATCCGCGTAACACTTCCAGATATGAGTCGTGAACGCCGCTTAGAATTCGTTAAAACAGCAAATCGCTTAGCAGAAGAAGGTCGCGTCCACGTTCGTAACGTTCGCCGCGATGCTTTAGAAGCTATTCGTAAAGCAAAACTCCCTGAAGACGAAGCAAAGAGAACCGAAAAGGATCTTCAGGCAGCAACCGATAAATTTATCAAAGAAATCAATGATCAGCTTGCTAAGAAAGAAGCTGAATTGCTGGCAGTCTAATCGTGCGCTCAGCTAAACGCATTGTTGTTAAACTTGGTACGGGAGTTCTTACCTCAGATAAAGGAGAACTCGATCGCGCTCGCATATCAGGCGTATGCGCACAGATTGCAGCTCTTAAAAAAGAAGGAACTGATGTATTTGTTGTTTCATCAGGCGCTGTAGGTCTAGGTATGGCTTCACTAGGCTTAAATAAAAGACCTAAAGAAGTGAGTAAAAAACAAGCCTGCGCGTCGATTGGTCAGAGTAAACTCATGCAGGTTTGGCAGGAGGAATTTTCCCATTTTTCTATCACTGTAGGCCAAGTGCTTTTAACCCATGATGACCTTCGGGTTCGCTCCCGTTATCTGGGAGTACAGGAGACGCTGCATCAGTTAATCGCCTACGATACGATTCCAATTATTAACGAAAACGATACGGTTAGTGCTGCTGAAATTAAATTTGGCGACAACGATACCCTCTCTGCGATGGTTGCGAGTCTCGTTGAAGCAGATCACTTAGTTATTTTATCTACTGCTCCTGGACTTATTGATATGAAGGGAACAGGAAAAATTATTCCTGTTATTGAAAAAATTACTCCTGAAATTGAAGCAATGGCAGGAGGTACTTCAAACGAACGTGCGGTAGGTGGAATGGTCAGTAAAATTAGTGCAGCTAAATTAGCTACACGCGCAGGGTGCGGCGTATTTATCGCCAGTGGAGAAGAAAAAAACGTGCTCCCTCGCCTACTCTCTGGCCAAGGACCAGGATCTTTTTTTGTGCCGAGCGGCATTCCCCTCGATGCTAAGAAGAGATGGTTGGCTTATTTCCAACGTCCTACAGGAACACTTACTGTACATGCTAACGCCGTTAGTCCACTAACCGAACAAGGTCGTAGCCTGCTAGCTGTTGGAGTAACAAAAACAACCGGTGTATTTTCAGAAGGAGACGTTGTAAATATTTCAGACCCTAAGGGTACAATTTTTGCACGAGGAACCTCACATTACTCGAGTACAGATATGCAGACAGTCATGGGTAAGAAAGAATCAGAGCTAAAAGTACTGTTCCCGAAAAGAAAGCGACTCGAAGTGATTCATCGAAACGAATTAGCCTTGCTGTAAGCATATGCACCGTGCATGAGCTAACAATCGCACTAGAACTTAGTTTAATTTAAGTTTTAGAACCGACCTAACATTAGTACATGGATTTTTTCCTAGAAGACCAACCAACACCCAGCCAAAGCGGGCTGCCATCCATTGATTTCAGAAAAGAACTCAACGATGAGCAATTTGCTGCCGTCACGGCTCCATCGGGACCACTCTTAGTTCTAGCAGGTGCAGGATCTGGAAAAACGCGTACATTAACCTACCGAGTTGCATGGCTTTTAAGTCAGGGTGTTAGACCAGGTGAGATTCTTCTACTTACTTTCACGAATAAAGCGGCGAAAGAAATGCTACACCGCGTTAATGAATTAACCGGTATTGAACCAACTCAATTTTGGGGAGGTACTTTTCACAGTATTGGGCATAGAGCGCTTCGCATGTATGGTGAAGCGATTGGTCTAGAGAAAGGTTTCACCATCTTAGATGCTGACGAAGCCGAGGCCCTACTTAAGCAAGCCGTAGAAGAAGCGGAGAAAGGATTCTTCAAAGATAAAACGCATCCTCGTCCAGGTCCGCTTCATGACTTAATTTCGATGGGTAGAAATACGGTTAATTCGATTGAGGAAACTATCACGCGTTATTTTCCACAACACGAAGAGCTAGCCGACAAAATACCGGTTTTTGCTAGTCGCTATGCTGCAAAAAAGAAATCTGCCAAGGTACTCGATTACGACGATTTGCTCGAATACTGGCTAAAACTGTTAAAAGAATCTCCACAAACAGCTGCCTATTTTTCACAACGCTTTAAGCATGTTTTAGTAGACGAATACCAAGATACAAACAGACTTCAGGCAGAAATCGTTGATTTGATTGGATCCCATCACCGGGTCATGGCTGTAGGAGATGATGCTCAGTGTATTTATTCATGGAGAGGCGCTGACTTTGAAAATATTCTCACCTTCCCTGATCGTCATCCAGGGACAGTCATTCACCGTATTGAAACAAATTACCGCTCTACGCCTCAAATTCTAGAATTGGCAAACGGCGTACTCTTAGCACAACCCAAAGGTAGACACTTTGATAAAGAACTCCGTGCAGCGAGAGATAATGGCGAAAAGCCCTTTTTAGTAGAAGCAATGGATACGCGTGAGCAGGCGCAGTTTATTATTCAGCGCTTACGGGGTCTAGCTGACGAAGGTTATAGTTTAAAAGACGTTGCGATTCTGTACCGTGCTCACTTCCAAGCACTCGATATCCAACTTGAACTCTCACGACTTCAAGTACCTTACCAAATCACAAGTGGTGTACGTTTCTTTGAACAAGCCCATGTGCGCGATTTAATCGCATTACTTCGTTTTGTTTTTAATCCAGCAGATCTTCCAGCGTGGGGCCGAGTTGCCATATTACTTCCTAAAATTGGAGATAAAGGTGCTCAAAAATTACATGCCTTAGCACTAGATATAGCTAAGAAAAATAAAAAAGATTTTCTAGACGCTCTCGATGCTCCCGAGGTAGTCGCTAAAGTACCAGCTGATTGCAAAGAAGAATGGCCTCGTTTTACGGCATCCCTTCAGCAAGTGGGTGAAACCATGCGCACGTTATCACCTGCAAATACAATCGATGTAGCCATCGATGGATGGTACGGGGATTACTTAAAGGGTGCTTTTAATAACTATGCATCCCGACTTGATGATCTAAAATCGATGGTTGGTTTCGCTGGCCGCTTTAATGAGATGTCTGAAATGCTCGGCCAGGTGATGCTCTTAAGTACAGAAACGACCAGTCGTTCAGAAGATCCTGATGACAATGCTCTTCGATTAACAACCGTTCACCAGGCTAAAGGTCTAGAGTTTCCTATTGTTTTCTTAATTGGCCTAGCTGAGAACATGTTCCCTCTCAGACGCTCCATTGAGTCGGGCGATATCGAAGAAGAACGGCGCCTTTTCTATGTGGCTGTCACACGTGCCAAAGATCAGCTTTATTTATGCTACCCGAAGGTTAATGCCAAGGGCGGTCCGGCAATGCTTATGACAGCAAGTCGCTTTATCGAAGAAATATCTCCTGACTTACACCAGCCACTACGTCTTAAACGAAGCTACGGTTGGTAATACTTTTCCCTTCACAAATCCTATGCTTTCAGAGATTCTGCATGCATAAGATCATGTCGACCCCATCAACTATTGAAAATGTTGTTATCGTAGGAACTGGATGTGCTGGTTTAACAGCTGCTGTTTATACCGCACGTGCCAACTTAAATCCTCTGGTTCTTGAAGGTCCACAACCTGGCGGCCAGCTCACTACGACCAGCGAAGTCGAAAACTTTCCTGGCTTCCCTGAAGGTGTTGATGGTTATGAATTGATGCAAAACTTACGTAAGCAAGCGACTAAGTTTGGTGCTCGTTTTGAACAAGCCCTTGTATCAAAAGTTGATTTTTCTAAACCGGTAAAACAATTAATTACCTCTGAAAAAACGATATCTGCAAAGAGTGTAATTATCTCAACAGGAGCTTCCCCTCGCATGACAGGAATCCCTGGAGAAAAAGAACTCTATGGTGGTAAAGGTGTAACTACTTGCGCCACATGCGATGGAGCCTTCTACCGCAATATGGATGTCGCTGTAATCGGTGGCGGTGATAGCGCAGCAGAAGAGGCACTCTTCCTGACCCGTTTTGCAAGTAAAGTTTATCTAGTACATCGCCGTGATTCTCTGCGTGCATCAAAAATCATGTCTGATCGCGCTACCTCGCATCCAAAAATTCAAATGGTTTGGAATAGTGCACCAGTTGAAGTACTTGGTGTAAAAGAAGGATCTGTTAGCGGTCTTAAAGTACAGGATACAAAAACCGGTGCTCAGACTGTTATTCCGCTCAAAGGCATCTTCGTTGCAATCGGTCACATTCCAAATACAGCACCTTTTCAAGGATCTCTTGATTTGGATGAAGCAGGCTATCTTGTTCCCTCGGCAGGCTCCCAAGTTAAAACAAAAATTCCTGGAGTTTATGTCGCAGGCGATTGCGCTGATCACGTATACCGCCAGGCAATTACCGCGGCAGGCATGGGATGTCAGGCAGCGATTGAGACAGAACGCTGGTTATCCGAGCATAGTTAATACATAAAAAATTGGGCTAGAGCCCATTTTTATTAACACTAAGTTATTATCATATAATAACTTATGTTAAATGATTAGAATAATTCTAATTATTAGTTGAAACTGAGTCTTATTAAGCTTCCTTGTGTTTTACTCATTTCGACATGACTCCTTCGTATCACAACTCCGATAACCTATCCCAACGCCTAGCAGGGACTGGTATACGTCCCACACCTCAGCGTGAGATCGTTTATTCGGTGCTCATAAGCAAACGAGATCACCCAACCGCTGATGAAGTTTTCGCACGGGTTAAGCACCAGATGCCTAACATTTCACTAGCTACTGTGTACAACTGTCTAGAAACATTGGTTCAGTGTCACTTGGTGCGCCAAGTAAACGTAGAACGTGGAGCCACACGCTACTGCCCAAATCTTCACCCACATGCTCATTTTCATGATGAATCAACAGGCGAAACGTTAGATGTCGAAATTCCTCAACATATTCTCGACCAAGTTAGCAGCGCTCTCCCAGCCCATTTCAAAGCTAAGTCCGTCGATATTCTTTTCCGCGGCGTTGTAGAAAATAAATCTCTTTAAAATTTAAACCACTTTTACTCACATGGCATCCTCTCTAGAAATCAAGAACCTGCACGTATCAATCGGCGATAAAGAAATCGTCAAAGGTCTATCACTCACCGTTAAGACCGGTGAAGTGCACGCAATCATGGGACCAAATGGTACTGGTAAATCAACGCTCTCCAAAGCGATTGCAGGTCATCCCGATTATACCATCACAAGTGGTGAAGTTTTAATCGATGGAAAATCGATCCTCGGTATTGAACCTGATGAAAGAGCCCGCGCAGGACTTTTTCTCGCATTTCAGTATCCTTCAGAAATTCCAGGAGTAAGTATTGCGAACTTTATTCGTGCAGCACTTCAAGCAAAGCTTGGTGAAGGCGAAGAATTAGATGCTACCGCATACTACAAACGCCTCTATCAAAAGATGGATATGCTTCAGATTGATCGCAAATTCACATCACGTGCTGTGAACGATGGCTTCTCAGGTGGCGAAAAGAAACGCTGCGAAATCTTACAGATGGCAATGCTTGAACCACGTTTCGCTATGATGGACGAAACAGACTCTGGTCTAGATATTGATGCACTACGTATTGTATCTGAAGGAGTAAATCAACTTAAGGGTGACTCTCTAGGTATTGTGATGATCACACACTATCAAAGACTCTTAAACTATATCGTACCTGATTTTGTTCACGTTATGTGGGATGGTCGTATCGTTAAAAGCGGCGACAAGTCCCTTGCCCTAGAGCTCGAAGCCAAAGGCTACGACTGGGTCAAAAAAGAATTCAGCAAATAATTTAACTTCAGTACTTGCCGCCATGGCTGACAAATCTACCACTTCCGAACCTGAGCAAACTGAAAATCCTGTTTTAGGGATTGATCAATCTGCAGGTAACTTTAGCTACAACGTAGACTATGAATTCGATGCAGGCACAGGCCTGTCTGAAAAGACAATCGATTACATTAGTGCTGCGAAAAAAGAAGATCCTTGGATCAAAGAATTCCGCCTTAAGGCGCTGAAGGTATTCGAATCCAAACCCATGCCAACGCACTGGGCTACAAAGGATCTCGAAAATATCGATTTTAATAAAATTCGTTATTACCTAGCGAGTGGCCAAAAGCCAAAAAGAACCTGGGATGAAGTTCCTGATGATATTAAACGCACATTCGAGCGACTTGGTATACCTGAACAAGAACGTAAATTCCTAGCTGGTGTTGAAGCACAATTTGATAGTGAAGCAGCTTATTCAAACGTCAAAGAGGCGGTTGCTAAGCAAGGCGTCATTTTCATGAATTCAAGCGAAGCACTTCGTGAACACCCAGAAATATTTAAAAAGTGGTTTGGTAAAGTAATCCCTACGGGAGACAACAAATTCTCAGCACTTAACAGTGCTGTATTTTCCGGTGGCTCCTTTATTTATATTCCTAAAGGAGTAAAAGTATCTCATCCACTCCAAGCTTATTTCCGTATTAACGCTGAGAACTTCGGTCAATTTGAGCGCACACTCATTATTGCAGACGAAGGTTCAGAAGTAACCTACATGGAAGGATGTACGGCTCCTAAATTCTCAACTTCAACACTTCATAGTGCAGTGGTTGAGCTTGTAGCGCTAAAAGGAGCTAAGATTCAGTATATCACGGTTCAAAACTGGGCAGCTAATGTCTACAACTTAGTTACTAAACGTGGTATCGCGCACGAAGAAGCAGAAATTAAATGGATCGACTGTAATATCGGCAGCCGTCTCACGATGAAATACCCAGGTGTTGTCTTAAAAGGACGTAAAGCACGTGGTGAAGTAATCTCTATCGCTCTAGCGAATGATGGTCAGCATCAAGACACAGGAGCTAAGATGATCCATGCAGCAGATGAAACGACATCTAACATTATAGCTAAGTCGATTTCAGTTGGTCATGGACGAAGCACATACCGCGGCATGGTTCACATGCCTAAACACTTAAAAGGATGTAAGAATAATACCGAATGTGATGCGCTATTAATTAATACCAATAGCCGCACCGATACTTATCCTTCCATTACCGTTCGTGGCGCAGAAAACAAAGTTCAACACGAAGCCAGTGTTTCAAAAGTAAGCGAAGAACAAATCTTCTACATGCGTCAACGTGGTCTTACCGAAGGACAAGCAATGAGCTTATCTGTGAACGGTTTTATCAATGACCTAGCGAGCCAATTCCCTATGGAATACTCGGTAGAACTGAAACGACTTATCGATCTTGAGATGGAAGGGAGCGTTGGATAATGAGCACTTTAACTGAACATTCTACTCCTGTTGGGCCGTTTACACTCGATGCGTTTAATCACGCACTCGATGCCCACAAATCACTTCCTACCTGGTGGATAGCACGTAAAAAAGATGCTTATGCAAAATTTGCATCATTGCCCTATCCTACCGACACAGATGAAAGTTGGCGCTTTAGCAATCGTAGTACATTCAAACTAGATGGGTTCTCAGCTTCTAATACCCATCCTAAAGCTTTAGCTAACAAAATTGAGTTATTGGGTAAACCTGCACTCACCTTTGTTAACAACGAACTCGTCGCCTCTAATCCTCTTGATCAGTCACTCATTAACAGTGGAGTTATTGTCTCAACGATTAAGGAAGCACTTAAATCTCATCCTGAAGTACTCAAAGCTCACTTCATGGCACAGACACAGCGTCTAGGCTCAGAAAAGTTTGCTTCCCTACATACTGCTTTTATCGAGGACGGTGCGTTTATCTACATCCCTAAAGGAGTAGAAATTAAACAACCTATAACGATTGTACACTCAGCCAATGGCGACTTGGTTTCCATTTTTCCGCACACATTAATCGTTGCAGAAGATAACTCGCAAGTAAGTGTCATTGATTATTTCGTTTCTGATTCTAAATCAAAACACTTCTGCTGTGGAGCAAACGATCTCTATGCAGGTCATGGATCTAAGATCACTTATGTAGGACTACAAAACTGGTCCAACCATGATCTATGCTTACAGATGAATTCAACGGTTGTACGCCGTGATGCGCGCGCTCAGTCACTCAACCTTCATTTAGGTGGTCACCAAGCTCGTCATGAATCCTTAAGCCAACTTCAAGCACCTGGTGCCTTTTCTGAAATGCTTGCACTTACGATTGCAAGTGGCGAAAGAGAGTTCGATCAAAGAACGCTCCAAATTCATCAAGCTCCGAACACTAAATCTGATCTACTGTATAAAAACGTACTGCAAGACAAGGCACGTACGATTTTCTCAGGATTAATCGTAGTAGATCAAGATGCTCAAAAGACGGATGCTTATCAGAGCAATCGTAATTTGATGCTAAGTGATTCAGCCGAAGCAAATTCACTTCCAGGCTTAGAAATTCAAGCAAACGATGTTCGTTGTACCCACGGTGCAACAACAGCACGCATTGATCCTGAAGAATTATTCTATCTCCAAACACGTGGTATTCCTGAAGTAAAAGCTCACGAATTACTCGTATTTGGATTCTTTGAAGAAGTGCTAAATCGTCTTGAAGACGAAGATTTACACGCAGCACTCAGATCCATCATTCAATCTAAATTCAAATAAGCATTATGAGCTCAACGAGCCGCGATCGCACCCTATCCCGTGATATTACTGCCACCCAGATTCCATCGGGTGATAAGCAGGTGCTTAAATCCGGCACCAAGCTCATGCTTCATCAGACTTTAGGTGGAAGCTTTACAGTTCAAACTGACTTCGGTCTTTACCGCATCGACGGTAAAGACGGAGATAGCATCGGTGAACAAGTTGCTTCGTCAGATATAACCCATCATGCAACCCTTGAGGATGGCTCACCTGATCCAGAAGCGATCTGGGATCAACTGCGCAAAGTGTTTGATCCAGAAATTCCTGTAAACATCGTTGATTTAGGCCTCGTTTACACAATGGACATTGTAGAACTACCGGAAAATAAAGGGTTCGGTGTACAAGTTGCCATGACCTTAACTGCACCAGGCTGCGGTATGGGCCCTGCCATTGCTGAGGATGCTAAATCTAAAATCTTACTCGTTCCTGGCGTCACTACGGCTGAAGTACGAATCACGTGGGATCCAGCATGGAATCAGTCCATGATTAGTGAAGAGGGTAAAATGAAGCTTGGCTTAATCTAAAGAAATAGCTCGAAGCTAACTTCAAGCGTTGATCCTTCAGCAGACTCACTTAATAGTAGTCTGACATGGCTGTTATTAGCGATTCCACCTTACCGCGTCGCACCCTACTTTTAGCAGGTTCTATCATCGCGTTCTCAGGAATTGTTGCTTACATCAATTCACTCGGTGCTCCATTTATTTTTGATGATCTAGATGCGATTGTTGCTAATCCATCCATACATTCACTCAGTGCTTCACTCACCCCGTTAGCTGATACATCAGTAAGTGGAAGACCTGTCCTTAACTTCTCTCTAGCTCTAAATTACCTCTTAGGTCATACCAATCCGTCCGGTTATAGAGCTCTAAATATCGTTATTCATATTTTTGCAGGACTTGTTCTTTTCGGAATCATGAGAAGAACACTTAAGCGGCCTGTCTTAAGAAATCTGTATGGCAATGACTCAGCAGCACTCGCTCTAGCGCTTGCGCTCATGTGGGTCATACATCCACTCCAAACGGAATCAATCACCTATGTGATTCAACGTGCTGAGTCCCTTATGGGGCTATTTTATCTATTAACCCTGTATTGTTTTATTCGCGGTATTGAACACCAAGAATTAACTCAGACCAAGGAAAGTACACGCTGGTATATATTAAGTATAATCGCCTGCTATCTAGGAATGGGGACAAAGGAGGTAATGGTTACAGCACCTTTTATTGTACTTTGCTACGACCGAACATTCGCAAGTGGTAACTTCAAAGATGCATTTAGCAAACGGCTAAAATGGTACTTAGGGCTTTTTCTATCTTGGATAATCTTAGGTTTACTCATCGCAAGCACAGGCGGTAATCGTGGGGGCTCGATTGGCTTTGGTATAGGCGTTTCATGGTGGCAGTATGCTTTGACTCAGTTCAAAGCAATTACCACGTATATCAGTTTATCCTTATGGCCTCACCCGTTGGTGTTTGCCCGTGGCGCTTTCTGGATTACTAACGCACTAGAAATTATACCTCATGCCGTTATTGTTTTAGGTCTATTCGCTGGAACATTAATCGCGTTTAGAAAAAATACTCCACTCGGATTTTTAGGCATCTGGTTTTTTGCTATTCTTTCACCAACTTCAAGTATCATACCTGGAACAACCCAGATGATTGTAGAGCACCGTATGTACTTACCACTGGTTGCAATTCTGACCATTGTACTTCTCGGACTTTACTCTCTAGCGAGTAAAAAAACTACCGCTGTATTTATAGTACTTTGCCTACCCTTAGGTTATTTAACCAATATACGAAATACCGTTTATCTCAGTTCTGAGACTCTTTGGAAAGACACTGTCGCACATGAGCCTAACAACGCTTTTGCGCAGTTAAACTACGGCGTCGAACTCATGAATAAAAATAAGTTCGATGAAGCAAAAAAACATATAGAACTTTCCTTACAGCTCAATCCAGCCTCCGTAGAAGCGCTAACAAATTTAGGAAATATAGCGGTTAAAACAGGACATCCAGATGAAGCTTCTGAGTACTTCAACAAAGCGCTAGCTCTCCCTCAAAGTTCTTCTCAAACAGAAATTGATGTCGCTAATTCATTACTCGAAACAGGACAGTACGAAATGGCACTTACCCATTACGAAAAAGCAATTCGCTTAAAACCTCAAAGTCCTGAAGCAGAATGCAATTTAGGAATAGCACTATCACGTCTAGGGCGAGTAAATGAGGCTCTACCTCACTTTAACCGCTCTATAGAAAATAGCTATGACTTTGCCCCTGCCCACTTTAACCGAGCAAATGCTTTACGTCGTCTAGGGCAAATAAATGAAGCAATTACCGAATATAAAAATACATTACGATTAAATCCTAATTTTGCAGATGCAGCTCTCAATCTAGGTAATTTATTTTTACAAACTAACAATCTCAATGAGGCGATTGGCTATTTCAAAGACGTACTTAGGTTAAATCCCAATTATGCCGAAGCACATAATAGTTTAGGTTTAGCATTAGCACGTGCTAATGCTTTATCTGAGGCTATCCTAGAATTTAAAGAAGCATTAAAACTTAAGCCAAATTACCCAGCTGCTAGAGCTAATTTAGAGCATGCTGAAAACATCATAAACTCTACCCATAATTAAACCCGTGAAATTATCTAACGTAGTAGTCAACTTAAGCACTGCTTTATTACTTGTACTCAGTGCGAATTATTTAAGCGCTCAAGACGTAGTCACTCAGTCTCTTTTTAATGGTAAAGATCTCACCGGTTGGAAATTAATCACACAAACTAAGACTCCTCTGGCAAAGGTTTGCCAAGTAGATAACGCAGGTGTCATGCATGTCGCGGGTAAGCCTGTGGGTTATCTCATTTACGATAAAACATATGTTAATTACCGCCTTCACGTAGAATGGCGCTGGCCTATCGATGCTGCAAAAAACAGTAACAGTGGTGTGCTTGTACACATTTCATCTGGCCCACTCGATCGCAACACCTGGCCTTTATGTTTTCAGTTTCAATCAAAACTATCCCGAGCAGGCGATATACTGCCGATGGCTGGAGCACAATTTCATGAAGCACTTTCAACACCAGCAAACGCCAAAACTCCTCAACTTGACCGTATCAATGAATCGAGTGAGAAACCTCTCGGTGAATGGAATAGTTACGACATTGAATGCAATCACGGCGAAATGAGCTGTAGCGTGAACGGTGTTAAACAAAATCATGTTACCCAGGCAAACCCTGCTTCTGGCCAAATAGGTATTCAATTAGAGGGAACTCCTTACGACTTGAGGAATATCACACTTACGATTCTTCCTTAAATGACTGTTGCCTCCTCAGATCATCACGAGCGCTTTAAGAAGTGGTTACCTCTGCTGCTAGCATCGCTTGCAGCAGTAGGCCCATTCTCGATTGATGCCTACTTGCCATCTATGGCAGAAATCGGGCAAGTACTGCACGCTTCACCTTATGCTGTGCAATCAACACTCACAGCCTACATGGTTCCTTTCGCGATCATGATGCTATGGCATGGAGCAATCTCAGATACCTTGGGTAGACGAACTGTTATCTTATGGGGAATCGGACTTTTTAGCTGCGCTGCTGCTGCCTGCGCTATGGCACGTAGCATAGAAATGCTACTTATCTTTAGAGCTTTTCAAGGTATGGCTGCAGGAGCTGGCATGGTTGTAGGTCGTGCAATTATTAGGGATCTATATCACGGAGCAGATGCTCAGCGTGTTATGTCACACGTATCTATTACTTTCGCTATCGCTCCAGCGATAGCTCCAGTTATTGGAGGATGGCTTCAAGTATGGTTTGGTTGGAGAGCAGTATTTTTATTTATCGTTTGTTTTTCCTCACTGCTTTGGTTCGCATGCCGAGCAATTCTTCCTGAAACTCTCGCTAAAGAAAAACGCCAACCACTGCATCCAATCTATTTAGGAAAAACGTATTGGCATGTTGCAACTTCTCCCCGCTTCGTTGCTGCCTCTCTAGCACTTACGTTTAACTTTACTGGTATTTTTATTTATATTACCTCAGCACCAGTCTACCTCATGCAACACTTGCATGTTCCAGAAACTGGCTTTATCTGGCTCTTTGGACCAGTAACAGCTGGGTCTGCAACAGGGGCTTGGATTTCTGGAAAATCTGCTGGGAAAATTACTCCCTATAAAACTCTACGCATAGCTTACACATTCATGGCTAGCGCTGCCTTAGTATGCGTTAGTTATCATTTCTTTTTTAAACCAGCACTACCTTGGAGCGTCATTCCTCTTTATTTTTATGCGTGCGGTATGTCGCTTGCATTTCCTTCTCTTACAATCGTAGCTTTGGATTTATATCCTAAACAAAGAGGACTAGCTGCCTCGTGTCAGAGTTTTATCTCAACCTCTGGCGCTGCTATTAATGCTGTTGTAGCACCGCTGGTTTGGGGATCTGTTCTTTCACTTTCTTTTACAGCAGCCCTTGCTATGTTAGCAGGCCTTTGCTCGTTTATCATTTTTGCTACGACAGGTAAAAAAACACCGACCCATAACGAATCAACGTTTGAAGCCCTCTCGCATTAAGTCGTAAACAAAGGCTCAAAGATCCATTTCTTTCCGGAAAATAGTCCTTTATCGCTGAGCTTTAAATCTGGAATTACAAGTAGAGCCATAAACGAAAGCGTCATAAAAGGCGCTCTGAGCATACTTCCAAGACGCTTAGTAAGCGCGTCGCAGTGTAAATACTGATTAGCTACTTTCTCACCTCGATCAGTAGCCATTAAACCGGCAATAGGCAGTGGAAGTACCTCACTACGATTTTTACCTACAACACTTAAGCCACCCCGATTTGCTATCACTAAATTAACTGCTTCGGCCATCGCCTCATCCGTTACACCTACAACGATAACATTATGTGAGTCGTGCGCCACGCTTGATGCAATAGCTCCATCCGATAATCCAAAACCTCGAATAAACCCAATACTAACAGGGGCTTTTTTGGAGTACCGATTTATTACAGCAATTTTTAATGTATCTTTTGTTGGGTCAGTAACAACGAACCCCTCACTCACTTTAGGCTGTGTTGAAAAGGATGTTGTAATAATTTTTCCATCTAAAGCCTGTATCACTTTAATCTTACCAGGTTTATATCTAACCCGAAAATCTTCGGCCTTCTTCTTTCCTGTCTTAAATATATTAACTACGCGCGATTTTTTACGCGGCAATAGACTCTTACCCAGCTTAGCTACGAGCTTTCCTTTCAAGTAGGTCGCTTGCACCTTAAAATGCTCTAAACTATCAACAATAACAAAATCTGCAAAATCTCCCTCCTGGAGTAATCCTACATTTAGACCGTAATGCTTTACTGCATTCACTGATGCACAACTCAAAACATCAAATGGATCTAGACCATAATCAAGTGCTCTACGTATGTGAGAATCGATATGGCTTTGTACTAGAATATCTGGATGTAAGTCATCACAGCAAAACATACAGTCTTTGGCATCTGTTTTAAGTAGGCCAATAAGAGAATCGAGATTGCGTGCGGCAGATCCCTCACGAATTAAAATCTTCATTCCTGCCTTTAATTTTTCTTTAGCTTCCTCTAAAGAAACACATTCGTGGTCCGTAGTTATTCCTGCAGAAGCATAGTGCTGAACATCTAATCCACGAAGACCTGGAGCATGACCATCTACCGGTTTTCCAAGCGATTGAGCGCAGGCAATCATTTCAAGCAAATCAGGATCCTTACTAAGCACTCCTGGAAAATTCATTACCTCACTTAAAAAACCGATATCCTTTCTTTTTAATAACTTTTTTACATCCTTTAGTGGTAATGCAGCACCTGCTGTTTCAAACTGTGTTGCAGGAACACAGGGAGGGGCTCCAAAACAAAAATTAAAAGGGGACCGCTTACCATCTTTAATCATGTAATCAACCCCTTTGACACCAAGTACGTTTGCTATCTCATGCGGATCTGAAACGGTAGCTACTGTTCCATGCACGACTGCTAGCCTAGCGAATTCAACAGGGGGTAGAAGTGAACTCTCAATATGAATATGCGCATCTACAAATCCCGGCATAATGAGCTGTTTACTACGAACCTTGGGATCCTTTTTAATACGAAATATACGCCCGTCTTTAATTTCTAGCGTACCTAGAAAGTGCGTCCGATTAAGGACATCCACAATATGACCTGAGATACGCTTTACGCTCATGGCATGATAAAATGAGCCTTAAATAATAAAAAGCAATCCGTGCTTCACGTTGCTTGAGCACTTGCCAATCTTAAAAGGGTGTTTACTATAATACTTCATGCACTTCGATAATCTTCAACCAAGCTTAAGTCAGCCTATCCCACGTCATGATGATGAGGACGAGGATGAAGGTGAATCCTCTTGCTCTACTTCCAAGGCATCTCCCGTAGCTAGCACAATCCAGCGTAAATTCTTAGCTCAGCGTAAGATATTTTTATGGGGCGCTGTCACAGATGAGTCTGCGAAGGATATCACAGAAAAACTACTTTATCTCGAAGCAACAGAGCCAGGTAAAGAGATTACTTTTTACATCAACACCCCTGGTGGATCTATCACTGCAGGTATGGCTATCTATGACACAATGAAGATGATCTCTTCTCCTGTAGCGGTTGTAGTGACAGGTATGGCTGCATCGATGGGTTCCATTCTTCTAAGTGGTGCATCAAAAGGAAAACGCTTCTTGTACCCACATTCTCGCGTACTCATCCATCAGCCACTTATTTCAGGTCGCTTCATTGGTCCGGCTACAGATATCAATATTCAAGCCCAAGAAATGGAAAAACTGCGTACCGAGTTAAATCAGATTCTTGCAACAGCTTCAGGTCAACCGCTTGAAAAAATTGCTCAAGACACGGATCGTGATTTTTATTTAAATGCTCAAGAAGCAATTGAATACGGCCTCGCCGATAAGATCATTAAAAAGCTCTAATAAAAAAAGCCGATCATTCAGATCGGCTTTTTTATTCTTTAAAATTTCCAATCTAATCCCGCATACATACCAAGCCTTAAGGCTGGATATCCATTCACGGGTTCATACTTACGATCAAGTAGGTTTTCTATACGTGCGTGAAAAGCTAATTGTTTAGTGATGTTCCAATTGGAATAGATACGAAAGACTGAATAATTTGGATCGGTCACTGACTCATACGTATAAGCATTCACATCTGCACGAGCGCCTACAAAAGTAATACCCAATCCGAAACCTAAGTTGCTCGTTACATCCTGCCATAAATCTACGTTACCGCTATTCTTAGGTCGTCTTAACAACGGCTCATGTTGGCTAAGATTATTAGCTATTAAATACGTGTAAGCAATGCGGGCTTTCATAGAACCTACAAACAGAGTTTTAGCAGATAACTCAAATCCGTCAGATCTAGCTTTATCTATATTTTCTGTCGTGCTTGGTGTTACATCAAAATTATAAACAATTAAATTTCGGTAATCATTTTTAAACCAAGTTAAACTGAGACTACCTGCATTATTAGGAAAATAGAAATCAAACCCTATATCTGCACCTTTTGTCTTCTCAGGAAATAAATGTGGATTACCTACATAGTACGATTCCTTCCCATATAACTCCAAGAAACTAGGGGCATTAAATCCAGAAGCGTAACTACCTCTAAGTTTTAACGCTTTGTTATACGAAAGGATAGCTAAGGTTACACGACCTGTGGAAGCACCACCGAACGTATCGTAGTGATCGTTTCTTGCACCTACCGTGAGATAAACATTATCCGTAAACCTAGATTCATCTTCTACAAAATATGCGGTGAGTGTTTGGTGATTATTAATAGCACCAAAACCGGTATCGCGAGTATGCTCTTTATCCGTAGTAACACCTGCTACTAGTTTATTATCTGCAGTAAGTTGCCCTGTAAATTGCCAGTCTAAAACTTGCCTTGTGTTATGGACATAATTTGTAGATACAGCACCATAGGTATAATCATACGCACTATAATTACGATCCTGTAAACCATAGATAAGGTGCGTTTTTAGATTCTGAGCTAATTGAGCATCAGCAAATAATGTCCCTAACCAATTATGCTCTGTTTCATGAGCATATAAATCATTAGTATATCTATCGCTTGGATCACCGTACTTATCCATTAATCCACGAAGTGTAAGCCCCACTTCAAAATCACTGAAAACAGTTTTATCTAAACGCATTGCTAGTGAGGAACCGGTGAATCGGTTATTAATACGCTGATTATCGGTAGCGTAGTCAGATGCAGAGATAGTGTAGCTCCATGCATCATGCGAACCTTGTAACGATGCAGCAGAGCTGAGGGACCCAAATGATCCTCCTTCAACACTCAAAACACCCGATAATTTACCGCTACCACGTGCAGTATTTAAAGAAATAACTCCACCTACGGCCTGACTACCATACAAAGATCCTTGTGGTCCTTGTATTATCTCTAACGTGTCTGCTTTAGCTAAATGTAAACCTCCAAGAAACACATTGTAGTCCACGTTTGCATCATTGAGAGCAATACCATCAATCAAAAAGAGTGTTTGATTAGAATTAGATCCACGTAAAAAAATGGAGTCATTAGCTCCAACCTGTCCAGTTGGAGCAGTTCCAATACCAGCTACACCACTAAGAGCATCTGATAATGTGAACAATTGCCTGCGAGTAAGATCAGCCTCTTGTATCGTATCAACAGAGGAGCCGATAATAGTCGCAGATTCAGATACACGAGTTGCTGTAGTAACTACAGGCTCAAGCTCAACGGCTGAAAATTGCGCTTTAATATCTAAACATACAATTAAGCTAGCAATGAGTATAAATGCTAGCTTCGTCTTTTTTAGTAATCGTGTATCTAACATAATGGTGTATGTGCGCGATTGAGCGAACACCTTACGTATTCTTCTTTCACGTTTCATTTTTGCGATGAAGTTGTGTCTAGGATGCGCGCAAAACGCATACTAAACAGTGAGACTAATTAAGTCAGATGTTCGGACTCCGTAGTTCTTATTACTTTGAATTCAAAATAATTTCCATAACCCTCGCCTTCACCCTTAAGTTATTAATTTAACGATTGGCTTTGCCCAAAAAATTAATCGGTTGGATTTAGTGATACGTTACCGCAGCGCAACTGTTGCTGAATCTAACAGCATTCCCTGAAACTTAATCATTTTTAAAGAACGACTGACGTATACACTACTGCATAAAAGCATAAACTACAGCAAGTTATTATTATATCATCATATACAGATTTATAGATATGAACTTGCTAAATAGGCTATACCTTGTTGGTATATACCTATTTACTACACGGCATGAACTCCTCCGCCCAGCCTTCAAAACAAATCAAAGAGAGCCCTTCCTTTGAAGCACTGCGCACGCTATTTAATCAGAAAATTGCTATTTTAGATGGTGCAATGGGGTCCATGATTCAAACATACGGACTTAAAGAGGAGGATTTCCGCGGTGATCGTTTCAAAAATCATGCACACGATCTACAAGGTAATAACGATTTACTCTGCATTACCCGTCCCGATGTTATTGAGGCTATCCATTTAGCGTATTTCGAAGCTGGTGCTGATATGGTTGAAACAAATACGTTTAATGCGACGAGCATTTCACAAGCTGACTACCATATGCAGTCATATGTGGATGAAATTAATACAGCAGCGGTTGCCGTTGCTCGCCGAGCAGCGACTAAAGCAGAACAGAAAACTCCTGGAAAAAAATGCTTTGTTGCAGGTGCGGTCGGGCCAATGAACCGAACACTATCGCTTTCTCCTGATGTAAATAGACCCGAATACCGCGCAGTAGAATGGGATGAAGTAGTTACAGCTTATGTAGCTCAAATACGCTCCCTCATTAAAGCAGGAGTAGATGCACTCCTCATAGAAACGATCTTCGATACGTTAAATGCCAAAGCAGCTCTATTTGCTGTAGAAAATGTATTTGAAGAATTAAATATAAAATTACCTGTGATGATTTCTGTCACAATCACAGATGCTTCTGGTCGTACACTTTCAGGTCAAACGGTTGAAGCCTTCTATGCAAGTATCGCACATGCGAATCCATTCAGTGTGGGCATTAATTGTGCACTAGGTGGTAGAGCGATGCGCCCCTATATCGAAGAGCTTTCAAGAATAGCATCATGCTTTGTTACCTGCTATCCAAATGCAGGACTACCGAATGCTTTCGGCGGTTATGATGAGACACCTGAAGAGATGGCTTCCGTATTAAGAGAATTTGCTGAGAGTAAATGGGTTAACATGGTAGGCGGATGTTGCGGCTCTACACCTCCCCACATACAAGCGATAGCACAAGCGATGAAAACCATTAAGCCTCGTATACCTGCTATGCCTGCATCAGCAATGCGTCTCAGTGGCTTGGAGGCATTATCTGTATAATGAACACAAGCGCTTCTACTTTTTTAGTCGTTGGTGAACGTACCAACATTACGGGCTCTCCTAAGTTTGCGAAAGCAATAAAATCAGGCGACTGGAACCAAGCGATTGCTATTGCACTTCAGCAAGTTCAAAGCGGGGCAAATATTTTAGATATTAATGTCGATGAAGCACTCGTTGATGGTGAAGCAACGATGGCTAAATTCTTACGCCTCATAGGCTCAGAGCCTGAAATCACTCGAGTACCTATCATGCTAGACTCATCCAAGTGGAGCGTCTTAGAAGCAGGCTTAAAAAACATACAAGGTAAAGGTATCGTAAACTCGATCTCACTCAAGGACGGGGAAGAAGAATTTTTACGCCGAGCTCGACTCCTGCAAAGATATGGAGCTGCAGCGGTTGTCATGGCTTTCGATGAGAACGGTCAGGCAGCAGACAAAGATGCAAAAGTAAGAATTTGCACACGAGCCTACAACTTACTGGTTGGAATAAACTTCAATCCTTACGATATCATCTTTGATCCCAATATCCTAACGATTGCCACAGGTATCGATGAGCATAACAACTACGCGGTAGACTTTTTTGAAGCCACTAAAGTTATAAAGGCAACACTTCCTGGCGCTAAAGTATCTGGAGGAGTAAGCAATGTTTCATTCTCATTTAGAGGAAATAATACAGTAAGAGAAGCGATCCACACAGTTTTTCTATATCATGCTATAAAAGCAGGTTTAGATATGGGTATCGTGAATGCAGGCATGCTTGGTGTTTACGAAGAAATACCTAAAGATCTCCTTAAACTCGTAGAAGACGTTGTCTTAAACCGTTCTAATGACGCCACAGAGAGGCTGATTGAAAAAGCGGATCAAATTAAATTAGAGGAAGAAGAGGCAAAGTCAGCAGGTACAACCAAGCAAGCGGCTCCTACACAAGAAACGTGGAGAAGCACTTCTGTTGAAGAACGACTAAAGCACGCTTTAGTTAAAGGAATTGATGCTTACATCGATAAAGACGTTGAAGAAGCACGCCAAAATTCAGCAGCTTATCCACGCCCTCTGAATATCATTGAAGGTCCACTGATGGACGGCATGCGTGTTGTGGGAGACCTTTTCGGTGCAGGAAAAATGTTTTTACCTCAGGTTGTTAAATCAGCACGTGTAATGAAAAAAGCCGTTGCTCATTTAACCCCTTACATGGAGGAAGAAAAAAAGCGTAATATTGCTGCAGGTAAAGACGCTCAGCCTAATGGTAAATTTCTTATCGCTACAGTTAAGGGAGATGTACACGACATCGGTAAAAATATCGTTGCTGTCGTTCTCGCATGTAACAATTACGAAGTAACCGATTTAGGAGTAATGGTTCCTTGTGAAAAAATTCTTTCTGAAGCAAAGCGAATTGGTGCAGACGTAATAGGTCTCTCTGGACTCATAACGCCATCCCTTGATGAAATGGTCCATGTTGCTAAAGAAATGCGACGTGAAGGTTTTACAATACCACTCCTTGTAGGTGGCGCGACTACCAGCGCTGCTCATACCGCAGTTAAAATCGCTCAAGAATATCCTCCGGGTGTTGTTCACGTCCTCGATGCTTCCCGCGTAGTCAATGTAGTCAGTTCTCTTCTCTCAAAAGAGCGTAAAGCTGCTTTTCTTTCTGAAAATGAAACGAAGCAAGCCAAGTCTCGCGAAGAATT
>DAISZL010000001.1:75355-322452 GCA_036824825.1 Opitutaceae bacterium | reverse complement strand
AAGCTGCTTTTCTTTCTGAAAATGAAACGAAGCAAGCCAAGTCTCGCGAAGAATTCGCTGCGCGCAGAGCCCGCTCCCCTCTACTCTCTCTTAATGTTGCCCGAGACAGAAAACCAATCTGGGATTGGGCCAATGTCGATATACCAAGACCATCATTCTTTGGTAGAAAAGTGTTTAGTGATGTTTCTCTAACTGAAATTGTCGATGTGATCGACTGGGCACCTTTCTTTAGCGCTTGGGAACTTGCAGGTCGCTTCCCAGACATACTCAAGGATGCGATTGTAGGTGTAGAGGCAACCAAACTCTATAACGACGCTCGTACCCTTTTAGATAAAATCGTAAAAGAAAAACTATATACACCCAAAGCAGTCATCGGCTTTTGGCCATGTAATAGCGTAGGTGATGATATCGAAATCTATAGCGATGAAAATCGAACTCAGGTCATCACTACGTTTCATACGTTACGTCAGCAGTTAGATAAACCTGCAGGTCAGTTTAACACCGCACTATCTGATTTTATTGCCCCTAAATCGAGCAACCGCATCGATTATATGGGCGGCTTCGCTGTCACAGCAGGAGACGGTGTAGAAAAGTTAGCTCAAAAGTTTAAACAAGCTCATGACGACTATTCAGCAATCATGGCTCAAGCCTTAGGCGATCGTATCGCAGAGGCTATGGCTGAAAGATTCCATAAGATCGCACGCGATTACTGTCAGTTTGGCCTGTCTGAAAATTTATCAAACGAAGATTTAATTCGCGAAAAGTATCGTGGTATTCGTCCTGCACCTGGCTACCCTGCTTGCCCAGACCACAC
This sequence comes from Opitutaceae bacterium, assembly GCA_036824825.1. Taxonomy (GTDB): domain Bacteria; phylum Verrucomicrobiota; class Verrucomicrobiia; order Opitutales; family Opitutaceae; genus Palsa-1447. Next base: position 321,638 of record DAISZL010000001.1, on the reverse strand, counting down.
TGAAAAACCTATTCTTTTTAAGCTACTCCAGGTTGGTGAAGCAACTGGCATTACTTTGACAGAGAGTTGCGCTATGACACCTGCAAGTAGCGTTTCCGGTTGGTACTTCAACCATCCAAATTCAAAATACTTTGGCGTTGGTAAAATCGGCAAAGATCAAATTCAAGATTATGCTCATCGTAAAGGATGGCCAGTTACAGAAGCAGAAAAGTGGTTAGGGCCTTACCTCGACTACGATCCACGTTAACGGTTAGCCTTAGTAGACTTTAGCGACATGTAGCCGAAAGCAACGAGCGCTAAACTAAAGATAACAAACCAATCGCCAAATTGGGTATAAACACTGAGTTTACCAATCCAGCGTGAATCGCGTTCTACATCGACCGTTTGAGTTGTACGGATATAGATATTTGCTTCTTCGTCCTGAACATGAAAACGGATGATGCCGAATTCATCGATCCATCCACTCCAACCAGCATTGCCATCTCGCAGTACAGGGCGGCGATTTTCAACGGCTCGCAAAACGGAATGTGCAGCATGTTGAATTGCAGCTCCACTTTCTCCGTACCACGCATCATTAGTTGGAACGAATAAAGCGTCAGCTCCTGCAAGCACATGCTCACGGGCTAAAGAAGGATAAACATCTTCATAGCATATTAATGATCCAAAGGCTGTTGGACCCATAGGAAGTCCTACAACAAGCGGTTGAGCGACTTGGCCTGGAGTAAAATCCGATCCGATAGGAACTACTTTAGATAACCATCCTAAAACAGAACGCAGCGGTATATATTCACCAAAAGGCACTAGATGACGCTTGGCGTATGACTTTGGATTTAAGCCCTCTTTAGGTGTGACCAAGAATGTTCCGTTAAACCATTCTTCTGTGTTAGTCTGTGTTGCTTGATTAATTCCAACAGATCCAAGCAAAATGGGTGAGCGTGCGCTTAAGGAAACTCTCTCAACAAATGATTTAATATTAGGATCACCTTTTACAGGCCAAGGCATTGAAGCTTCTGGCCAAAGCGTCAAATCAGGATGTGTACGACCAGCCTTAAGTGTAAGATCTCTAAAAGCAGTTACAATTCCAGGTCCTTGAGATGGATCCCACTTTTCTGTTTGGGGAATCTTTGGCTGAACAAAGGCAATTCTTCCAAGGGGTCTTTCAAATATACGTCTTACAAATGGCTGCACTTGCACTAAAAATACGCATAAACAGCAAAGAAGTAAAAAAACGGCTACCCAAAATTCCTGGCTTCGTTTCTTGAGTAAATTAAATCCGTCCCGTGGTAATTCGTCATTAAAATGACCAGAGAATATAGCCTGACCTTCAAAAAATAAACGATGTGCATAGGCAGCAAATCCTAAGTTCATCGCAATAAGAACAAACGAAACACCCCAAGCGCCAGTGAATGAAGCTATTTGTAATATAACAGGTCTTTGCCACTGACTTACCGCTAAGGTTAGCCAAGGAAAACCCGTTAAAACCCATGTTCTTGTCCATTCAACAATAACCCACAGTCCTGCTAGCCCTAGCATAACCGCAACACGAACAGCATGGGTTTGCTCTATAACACGTGGCATCGCCCACCACACAGCTAGATACCATACACCAACCCACAAGCCAACGAGGGAACCGAGTAAGAATAGACCTACCCATGTCACATGATGAAGCCAGAAAACTAGGGTTACCCAAGCGCAGATCTGTCCGATAGCAATAACACTTACGAATAATTTGAAAGACGGTCTCCGATATGCCCATAAAACAGCAGGAGCTGCGAACGCGTAAGCAAACTCAGAGGTTTTATAAGGAGGAAAAGAACTGATCGTTAAAACCGTTGTAGCAACCAGAACTATAAAAGCCCAAACGTATTCAGCGTTTTTTTCCCAAAAGGTAACTTTTGGTTCATACGGATCAGATGGATTCATACAGGTAAGAACAAACTCAACTTAAGTCTGACCATGACACTGTTTATACTTTTTGCCACTACCACATGGACACGGATCGTTACGCCCAACCTTAGGAGCTTCTCTACGAATAGTGACTTTAGGTAATTGAATCTCTGGAGCTTCAGCTGGAGCTGCAGCTTCTGGACTTTGTATAGCAGGAGCCGCCTGAGCGACATTATCTGGACCTTGGGTTCTAGCACTACGAGCTAGAATCGTTAACATGTTCTCGAACGATTCTAAATTCGATGCGCTACGGAATAGTCCTGTACAAATCTGAAGTCTTACATTGTTAAGTAATTCTTCAAAATATACGTATGCTTCAGACTTATATTCAACAAGTGGATCTTTTTGAGCATAGCTACGAAGACCAATCGAGCGACGAAGCTCTTCCATCTCTGTTAGATGTTCCTGCCAGTGGTGATCAATCGCATTTATCACAACATAGCGTTCTACCGCACCAAGAGCTTCAGGATTTTCGATCGTCTCTTTAATGGAGTAAGCTTTTTTAATCTTTTCTACAATCGCAGTCGCAATTGCGTCTACATTAGAGCCAACAATTTCTGATGCTTTGAAACCAGCAGGGAAATGGGCGTTAAGCCATCCAACGAGATTATCAACGGAAGATTGTACCGCTCCTGTCTTTAATCCAAAACCCGCCATCTCTACGCGATTAGCGACTTCTTCGTAGACTTGTTCAAAAATAATTTCCTTTGGACGATCAGCGAGAATCGCTCCGTTACGGATTCCGTAAATAACTTCACGCTGTTGATTGAGTACATCATCATACTGCAACAGACGTTTACGAATAGAGAAGTTTTGTTGTTCAACTTTCTTCTGAGCAGACTCAATCGAACGATTAAGCAATGGATGCTCCAATTCTTCGCCTTCTTTCATGGAACCTTCCATTAAACGCGAAGCTAAGTTACCCTGTAAAAAACGACGCATCAAATCGTCTTCAAGCGATAAGAAAAACTTTGTTAAACCAGGATCACCCTGACGTGAACAACGACCACGTAATTGTCTATCTACACGGCGTGATTCATGACGTTCAGTACCGATAACATAGAGTCCACCTAAATCGCGAACACCTTCACCGAGTTTAATGTCGGTACCACGACCAGCCATGTTAGTTGCTATCGTGACTGCGCCACGTAAACCCGCACGCGAAACAATTTCTGCTTCTTGCTCGTGGAATTTAGCATTTAGAACCGTATGAATAATACCGGTTCTACGTAGCATACGTGATAGAACTTCAGAGGATTCAACACTGGTTGTACCTACGAGAACTGGCTGGCCACGTTTGTTAGCAGCTTCAATTTCTGAAACAACTGCATTATATTTATCACGACGTGTTTTAAAGATAGAGTCGTTTTTATCAATACGTATGCATGGCTTATTCGTAGGAATAGTCTGCACAGCTAAACGATAAATTTCGTGGAATTCTGTGGCCTCAGTTTCAGCAGTTCCTGTCATACCAGCTAATTTCTGGTACATGCGGAAGTAGTTCTGAATCGTGATCGTAGCATAGGTACGTGTTTCACGCTCAATCTCTACACCTTCTTTAGCTTCAACTGCCTGATGTAAACCATCTGACCAGCGGCGTCCTGGCATTACACGTCCCGTATTTTCATCAACAATCATCACCTTACTTTCAGGCGATGGAGTAACGACATACTCTACGTCTCTTTCGTAAAGGGTATACGCACGTAGCAACTGGGAAATAGCATGTATTTCTTCTGAAATTTGCGCATAAGCGTTCTGTGATTCTAATTTCTTAGCTTCACGAACCTCAGGTGTCATTGAAGTATCTTTGTCTAATTCAGAAAACTCTGTTGCTAAATCTGGTAACATGAATGCATCTGGATTATCAGGACGAAGACGACGACGACCGATTTCTGTTAAGTCTGCTTGGTGTTGGCGCTCATCTACTACGAAGAATAGATTTTCTTTAATCTTAAAGCCTTCGTCTTTGTTAAGATCGGAATTAACATCGATTTCAAGGGCATCAAGCGCCTTGCGCCACTCAGGATTTTCCAAAGCACGAAGCAATTGCTTATTCTTTGGAGTACCCATCTTTACCTGCAAGAGAAGGCGAAATGCGTGATCGCGCTCTTCCTTAGTCGCAGTGGCTTTTTCCAAAATCTCACGTGCATCTGATGCTAGCTTATTACAAAACCGTGTTTGCTCAGACACGAGCTGATCAATACCCGGTTTTAGACGTGTAAAAGGTTGCTCACGCTCTATAGGAGCTGGTCCAGAAATAATTAACGGTGTACGCGCTTCATCAACAAGGATTGAGTCAACTTCGTCCACGATACAGTACCAATAGTCACGCTGTACTTGATCTTCTTTGCGTGTAGCCATACCATTATCACGCAAGTAATCAAAGCCGAATTCACTCGCTGTACCGTAAGTAATGTGACGCGAATACATGTCACGTCTTACCGCAGGAGCCATCTGCTGTTGGATACATCCAACCGTGATACCTAAAAAGTTATAGAGGTTCCCCATCCACTCGGAGTCACGACGTGCTAAATAATCATTAACGGTTACAAGCTGTGTATTGCGCCCCGTGAGTGCATTCAAATATAGCGGTAGCGTTGCCACTAAGGTTTTACCTTCACCGGTCGCCATTTCTGCAATCTTACCTTGGTGTAGAGCAATACCACCAATAAGCTGCGTATCAAAGTGAACCATGTCCCATGTTAACTCATGGTCACAGACAACGACTGTCTTACCACATAAACGTCTTGCTGCATTCTTAACGGCAGCAAATGCCTCCGGAAGAATTTGGTCTAGAGTTTCACCTGCTTTTAGGCGGGCAGAAAATTCGTCTGTCTTTGCCTTTAATTGATCATCCGAAAGAGCTTGGTATGACTTTTCTATTTCGTTGATTTTAGCAACAATAGGACGGCTTGTTTCGAGGAACTTCCGATAATGCCGACCAGCAAAAGGTTTGAACAAAAAAGAGAGCATGAAAGTACAGGAAATAGCCGTCCTGAGCTATTTTGGCAAATGACAAATAGTGCGTTTCAAAAACGTCACAAGTTATTGATAGCAAATCACTTTAGAAAGTGATTTTTAGCCTAAATTTTAGTACGGACCCCGTATGGAGGAACTTACCTGGCTTGAATAAAAATCAGCTAGGCGCTTATGCAACTCTTTTGGCAAGCTCGGTAACTCAGAGGAACGCGCGTTACGCTCTACTTGCTGGGGACTTTTACCTCCAGGTATAATCACCGAAACGGCATCAAAATCTAAACACCATCTAAGAGCCATATCTCCCAAAGTCTGCCCTTCAGGAACATAGGCTTTCAAGGCATCTGCCAAATCGATCGCTTTTTCAAACGGTATTCCTGCAAAAGTTTCCCCCACATTGAAACGAGCACCATCACGGTTAAAATTACGATGATCAGACTCAGGGAAATGCGTTTGCTTTGTCATGCGTCCACTTAAGACCCCACTTGCAAGCGGCAAACGTATAATGAGCGCTACGTTTTTCTTTTTAGCCTCATCAAAAAGAGTGTGAATTGGTTTTTGCCTAAAAAGATTAAATATAATCTGAAGCGAAGTAAGTCCCTCTTGCTTTAAGCAAAGCAGTGCTTCGTCCATCGACTCAACACTTGCGCCAAAGGCTTTAATTTTACCTTCCTTTTTTAAATCACGTAAATGATTAAAAATTTCGCCCTGACGCATTACTTCAGTAGGAATACAGTGCAACTGGGTTAGATCGAGTGCTTCAACACCAAGACGACTTAGGGATGCTTCCGTATGCAATCTAACGCCTGCTTTTGAAAAATTTTCTGGCCAGCCAGGAGGACTAAAGCGTCCAAGTTTTGTAGCTACAAAAACTTTTTCTTTGGTTTCTTTTAAGAATTTGCCGATAATAGTTTCACTTCGTCCTTTACCATAGACATCGGCTGTATCAAAAAAATTAGTACCTACAGAAACCGCTTTTTTAAGCGTGAGTAGTGCCGTTTCTTCAGTAACCTCACCCCATTCAGCACCAATTTGCCAGGTACCTAAACCGACTTCACCAATAGAGATACCCGTGGAACCAAAAGTACGTTTTTTCACTCGGAGAATAGAATTATTTTTTAATCTGACTACGGAAATAATCAATCGTTAGACCTAATCCCTCTTCGAGCTGAATACGTGGCTTCCAATTAATTGTTTTCTTCGCAAGCGTCACATCTGGCTTACGCTGTTTTGGATCATCCGCTGGAAGTGGTTTAAATACGATCTTAGATTTCCCACCGACTAATTTAAGCGTTAATTCTGCAAGTTCTAACATAGTAAACTCGCCTGGATTACCTAAATTCATCGGACCAACAATCTTTGTCTGGTCCATAAACTTTACAAATCCATCGATTAGATCACTGACGTAACAGAATGAACGTGTTTGAGAACCCTTACCATAAACAGTAATATTTTGTCCTCTTAAGGCCTGAATAATAAAATTTGAAACAACACGGCCATCAGCTTCATGCATGCGTGGACCATAGGTATTAAAAATACGTACCACACGAATATCTACTTTGTTTTCACGGTGATAATCAAAGAAGAGCGTTTCTGCACAGCGTTTTCCTTCATCGTAGCATGAACGTTTACCGATTGGGTTTACATTGCCCCAATAGGATTCTGGCTGTGGATGCACTTGTGGATCTCCGTACACTTCGCTGGTACTTGCCTGAAACACACGTGCCTTAAGACGTTTTGCTAAGCCTAAGCAATTGATCGACCCCATAACCGATGTCTTAATCGTTTTGATCGGATTATATTGATAATGAGGAGGAGATGCTGGACACGCTAAATTATAAATTTGATCTACCTCAAATTTGAAAGGATCGATCACATCATGGCGGACGAATTCGAAATTTGGATTATTTTGTAAGTGAGCAATGTTTCTCTTACTACCCGTAAAATAATTATCCATGCACACCACTTCATGACCGTCCTTAAGTAAACGATCACACAGGTGAGATCCTAGAAAACCTGCTCCTCCGGTAACAAGAATACGCATGAGCTTTATACAAATGAAAGACCCTGTGCTTGGCGAGCTTAGGATGTAAGGAATTTACGAGTTAATTTATTTTAATTACGCCTCACTATTACCTGCCTCATAGCGTTTTATCCAAGCTAAATGCCATGAAGCATAATCCCCAGCCTCTATATGCGCACGGGCTTGAGCCATGAGATCTAAAAAGAAATGTAGATTATGAAGCGTTAACAATGTGCCACTTAGCATTTCTCCAGAAACAGCTAAATGGCGTAAATATGCTCTAGAGAAGGTGCGACAGGTGTAATTATCTAGCCCTTCAACAATAGGTCTAGGGTCTGTCTTAAAGCGTTCATTTCGTAAATTCATCGGCCCATCCGGTGTAAATACTAGCCCATTACGAGCCACACGACTTGGCATTACGCAGTCAAACATATCAACACCGAGCGCAATCATTTTAAGAAGCTGAGACGGAGTACCTAGCCCCATCGTATACCTAGGTTTATCGCGTGGCATGAAAGGCGTGGAGGCACCGACTTGCTTAAGCATTTCTGGCTCTGGCTCACCCACACTAACACCTCCAACAGCGTAACCCGGAAAATTCATAGCTGCTAAAGCCTCTGCCGCTTCTTGTCTAATATCATCGTAGGTTGAACCTTGAACGATAGCAAAAACGTGGTGACCGTTTTCTAAAAACCCATTGTTTTGAGAAATTTCAAGACACTGCTTGGCCCATTTTAAACTGCGTTTAACTGATATAGCACACTCATCTTTAGTGCATGGCCACGGTGGACATTCATCGAGCACCATCGCGATATCAGATCCTAAATTAGACTGAATCGTCATAACCTCCTTAGGCCCCAAAAATAACCGTTTGCCATCTAAATGAGATGCAAAAAAGACACCGTCTTCACGTATATCTCTTAACTTTGCTAAACTAAAAACCTGAAATCCACCACTGTCCGTTAATATAGGTCCATCCCATCCCATAAACTTGTGCAAACCGCCAAGTTCTTTAATCACTTCGCTGGTTGGGCGTAAGTTAAGGTGGTAAGTATTACCTAAAATTATCTGCGAACCTATCTCTTTAAGTTGAACCGGAGTTGTTGCTTTGACTGTAGCCTGTGTACCTACAGGCATAAAGATAGGCGTTTGCACAACACCATGGCGTGTATGCAACCTTCCCCGCCTAGCAGCAGTCGTTGTATCTGTTTTTAGTAGTTCAAACACCGGTTTCATTGGCTAATCCTTGAATATTCGCATGTTCCACAGTCCTTGACCCCCGCTAAGGTTCAAGCCATAAATAAGGGGTGCTATTGGTCATCGATAACTACGATTCCTTTACCTATAACCTGGTTCAATACTTTGGGCAGCTTGGCGTTACCCAAAAAATATACCGTAATGACCAGATTACTCCGGCTGAGGCACTCGCTCTTAACCCTGATAGAGTACTCATTTCCCCCGGCCCTTGCTCACCTACCGAAGCTGGCGTATCTCTCGATATGATAAAGGCTTTTGCAGGTAAGAAGCCTATTTTTGGTGTATGCTTAGGTCATCAATCCGTAGGTCACTATTTTGGCGGTAAAGTCATTAGAGCGGATAGACTCATGCATGGCAAAGTCTCCCCCATTCTGCATAACGGCAAAGATTTATTCAAAGGAATGCCCAATGGTTTTAATGCCACTCGCTACCATTCCTTACTTGTAGAAAAATCAACTTTCCCAGACTGCCTAGAAATAACCGCAGAAACGGCAGAAGGTGAAGTTATGGGACTTCGCCATAAAACTCTCCCCATCTGGGGCGTACAATTCCATCCCGAATCAATCGCTACTGAAAACGGGATGAAGATTTTAGAGAATTTCTTAACCCTAAACTAAAACTACGTCATGCGTTGCCCCAAATGTACATCAATCGAGGATAAAGTCATCGATTCACGCATCAGTAAGGAAGGTAGCACGATTCGTAGACGCCGTGAATGCCTTGAATGTAATCACCGCTACACAACCACAGAATCTGTTGTTCGAGATGGTATGGTAGTGATTAAACGTGACGGAAGAAGAGAAGATTTTGATCGCGAAAAATTAGTACGCGCTGTGCGTGCAGCATGCCATAAGCGCCCAATCGATTCAGAGCAGATCGCTATGCTCATCGAGGACACGATCGACGCTCTCGAAGCACAATTTGAAACAGAAATTCCATCCCGTGCTATTGGCGAAGGTTTAATGCAGCGCATTAAAACCATGGATCAAGTTGCCTACGTACGTTTTGCTAGTGTTTATAAAGAATTTAGAGACGTATCAGGCTTTGTTCAGGAAATTAGTGCCTTATCTAAAAATAAAAACCGGTGAAGAAAAGTCCTGTATCTGCAGATGACGTAAGGCGTCTGCATTTCATTAACGCGCTATTTGATCAAGTTACAGGTAATGACTTGTACCTAGCTCAGCAAATTAAGGAAGGCATTGCTTTTAGTTTAAACGAACTAGAAAAACAGGTTAGCGATAATCCTGAAAGCGCAGCCACCTTTGATGCGGCATTTAATGCAGCTGCGGCAAAACTCCTTGAAAAATTCTGCTTAAGCCAAAGTGAACGCGGATTTTTTCACTGGGATGCAACTAATACACTGCATTCTGCAACACCCCTTTTCGCACGCTCTGAAATCATGGAAGGGTTAAAGCATCTAGCGAGTTATAAGCATTCTACTCTACTCGTTACCAACTTAAGACCTGCCTTACTACCTGACAACCGAATCAAAACTCCACGTCGTAAACGCGAATACATGGAACTACTCTCATTCATTCGTAGTCTTGCTGTAGAGAGAACCAAACGCTCTTCAGACTTGCAGCTTATTTTCTTATAAACGTATTTTTATTTATTAATCTATGGCTAAAACGCTTTTTGAAAAAATTATAGATCGCGAAATTCCAGCCAAAATTGAACATGAAGATGATCAATGTATTGTGATACACGACATAGATCCTCAAGCCCCTGTTCACCTTTTAGTCATTCCCAAGAAAGCAATAGCACGCGTAGGTGCAGCTCAAAAAGAAGATCAGAATCTTTTAGGACATTTACTCCTGACTGTATCGTTCTTAGCTAAGAAATTAAATTTGGAACACGGGTTTCGTGTTATCATTAACAACGGTCCTCACGCCTGCGAAAGCGTACCGCATATGCATGTTCATGTCCTTGCTAAACGTCAGATGAGTTGGCCTCCAGGTTAAACTATTCTAAAAAATCTTTTTTAAATTATGAAAAAAGCACATCCATACATCCTAGCTATTGGCTTAATTATCTGCAGCAATTCCCTAGTAACGGCTGCAGAAACAACTAAACAGTCAGACAACTATCCACTCACAACCTGTGTTGTTTCTGGTGATGATCTTCAAGAAATGGGACACCCTGTTACCTACACCTATAAGCAGGCAGGTCAGCAAGATAGGACAGTTAAGTTTTGCTGTAAAAATTGTATTAATGACTTCAAAAAAGATCCAAAAAAATATTTAGCTATTCTCGATGAAGCTGAGAAGAAGCAGAAAAAGTGATTTTTAAATTAGTTTTAAATTAAAATACAAAAGGCCCAGACAAACGTCTGGGCCTTTTTCCTAACACCTATGTAACACACTAAATTAGAAGCTAATGGTATTAGTTAATGAATAATACCTAGGCATAGAATCAAAGGCTGCATCATTAATACCAGAGTACCCTGTTACTGGGTTAGGTAATACTACGACGTGATAATGATTAAATACGTTCGTAATATTTAACTGAGTCTGGAATGTAACCTTCTTAAATTTCTTAGTGTAAGATAAGATTGGATCAAAGCGTACGAGATTTGGTAATGCGAAAACCGCATCTGGTGCTCCTGGCATTGGTCCATTTGGATAATAAAAAAAGTCATTATTCTTCCAAGTCATTACCAACGTTCCACCAACACTCACCCCTTTGAGCGGTCCTCTAAAACTATACATATTTGTAAAGTTTATGGCATACACCGGATAACCAACTGTTGAATCTCCTGACTGTTGAACCGTCAGAGAGGAAGCAGGTGTAAATCCAGGGTTAATTTGGATAGAAGATATTGGAAGTCCGGTTTTACCTGTTAATATTGCTCCGTGCACAGGATCCACAACCTTAAGTACTGCCGCCGCTGGTGATGATGATAAAATAGCGCCGCTAATAGGAAGTGGATTTGCATAGTACGAACTTGAGGAGCTACTCATCATAGCAATCGTAAGCGGTACAGCACCTGATGTAGTTGAAGCAACCGTTAAACTCTTTGAATTATAAGTTGCAGGTACATACACAACTGTACCGTCGGCATAAGTAACTTGACCTGCACTATTAGCGTAGAACTGATCGTTATAGAGCTGATTATACGCTACGTTTGAGCCAATTTTACCTTTGGTCCATGCTGCTGATAAACGCATTCTCCAATCAGCTGTTGGTGCCATTGTTGCAGACAAATTAATACCTTCAGATTCTCTGTTAACACTAATCCAAGTACTAGGAGCTGCACCAGCACGTCCATTTAAACCTGATGGGTTAATATCAAAAGATAAGGTATTCGTGATAGCGAGTGGTTCATTAGTTGATTTAACATGAAACAGGGCAATAGATCCTGAAATCGTACTCTTAGCATTGGAAAGTTTAATACCGGCTTCTTCACCAACGCCATGTGCTGTACCACCATAATTACCCAATGGATCACCATTACCTGCAGATGGCGGATTATATGAATCCGAGAAATTGATGTAAGGATGCATATAACGATTGAGATCATAATTTGCACCTAGGTTATAATTAAACAGCTGGCCCTTGGTCAGATAGTAGTTTTGTGGCGCAGCTACTTCCGTTAATAACGTAGTAAAGTTGTTCATCAAACGCGCACCAACTAAGGTGTGAAATTTGTTATCCAGCCAACTAGTATCATTAATAAAGTAATATCCTTTATTAATTGTTGTGAGTAACGAATAGTTCTGTCCACCAACAGTAGTTACACCGAGTGGATTAGCTGGTGAAATTAAATTAGGATTAATTTGGTTATTAATCTGCAGACTATAATTAGCTCCATTATAATTAACAAAAGGAGCGAAAGGTCCCCATAGTGGATATCTAATTGGTCCATTACCGATAGGTATATAAACGCTTGGAATAATCGTGCGGCCAGCATTTGTTGCTGCCGTCGCAGGGTTTACTATCAATCCATAATTACTGTCTGTTTGAAAGTAGGAGTATGAAATCTTAGCGCTTAAAGACCTATTAAAGTCGGCGCCAATGAGAGTCTGTGATTTTGCAAAATTACCTAATTCATTAGTAAGCAGTATCGAAGCACGAAACGATTTAGATCTTACTGCATAATTTTGATTTTGCGCAGGAGCTTTACCTGTAGAAGCAAGCGCCCATGTACCCGTTGGATTTGAAGTAACATTAGGGGCTAGTATACTTGAAAAATTCGATGCATTCATACGTGGATCGAGCAAGTTATCATATCCTGCATCAAACTCAGTTGATACCATATCACTCCATTTAGACTGCGCTACTGCAGTTACCCAAGAGTGATTAAAACTTTCTACACCCCATCTACCATCTAAAGCATCTACATTGCTCCAATTGATAAAACCATTACCAATTAATCCCATACCACTTGCCGCACCATTTGCAGCAGAAGCCATTTGGTTTGTAGCAAGCAAGTAGTGCAGTGTATTACCATTACGAGCGTCATTTGACGTACTGAGTGCAGTAACTGTCTGACTGGACATATTATCAATACGGGTAAATAAAAGCTTTTCACCTGTTATACGGATCACCGTATTATCGACAGGATGTAAGGCTATTTGCAGATATTCTGCTTTCATAGGTCCACCCAAGTATTGTTCAAAACCTGCTACTTGTTGATCAAGTACTGCTAAGCGTATGCCAAGAATTTTACCGCCAACACTATAATCAAATTGTCCTAATTTAGCTCCATATTGATCAAATTTGTAATCTAGTGATCCAGTAGGAACTTGATTAAAGCGAGCCTGCTTTGAAACCAAGTTTACAACACCACCAGAACCACCTGTACCATAAAGTAAAGACTGTGGGCCATTGATTACTTCAACACGCTCTATATCAAAATTAGATGTCGCTCCATTTGAACCCGCAATCGACATGAATGTATCACGGCGCATAACGGTGGAAGAAAGACCTCTAAGACTAATAGAGTTACCAGCATTTTGTGCATTAGTCATTGGATTTGTTGTCGCCGTTTTTCCTGGCGTCGTTGTCGCAATACCTGCACCTGCTGAATAGTTCTGAATCATTGCTTCAACTGATGTGGTCTCACCAACATCTTTCATAAATGCATCAGTAAAGATATCAGCTGTAATAGGCAGATTTTGTAACTGCGTATTAAACTGTGTCATCGAGTTAGAATTCAATGCACCATAGCTCTTGTCAGAATCTTCAGTAACTTGAAATGGATTAAGTGTAACTACTTCACCAGCAGAAGATGCAGCCGCTTCTTTTGAAACAACCGCATTTGATACTTGAGCATTTGTGACCACAGGAGCAAGAAGTCCTGCGATTAAGAGCACTGCTCTCATTCGTATTAACGAATTAGATATCTGCTTCACGGTATGGATCTGTAAGCGATACCAGTGTTTTGGGGTGTTGGTTTTCATAATATTAAATTAAATGTAAAATAATGTTCTTTGTGGTACTACTTGTGTTTTATCTACCTAAATATTTCACTACGGCTTCAGTGCGTGTTTGAACGTGCAATTTTTCGTAGACCGAGTGTATGTGAGTTCTAACGGTACTCATTGTGATATTTAATTTCTCAGCTATCTCTTTATACAAGAATCCTTCTGCTAATAATTTTAATATCTCATTTTCTCTTGGAGAGAGTTCACGCATTTCACTTGAAGCAGTCCTCATGTGGTGAAAATGCGCAACAACCTTACGGGCAATTTGCATCGACATAGGTGCTCCACCCGCCCTGACATCTTGAACAGCTTGTACGAGTTCAGCAGCTGACATGTTTTTAAGTAAATAGCCATTCGCACCTGAACGTAAGGAATCAAAGATCATTTCGGTTTCCTCATACGTTGTCAGCATGAGCACCTGCATCGATGGACATTTTTGCTTTATCGCCGACACAACTTCAATGCCACTCATTCTAGGCAAATTAATATCAACCAACGCTACATCTGGAGCATCTTTGCCAATTCCTATTATTGCATCTTCTCCGTTAGAATAGGCATTAACACAACGCATCGCAGGAGCATTGTTAAACAATTTTATCAATTGCTCACGCGTGCCTTTATTGTCTTCTACAATAGATACAGTGATGCTCATGCAAGGGGTTAGTGCGGGGAAAGGACTATCGTTACCTAATGTAACATAATAGCACTATTTAGCCATCGTATGAAGGTACTACTCAGCCTACAAATTCACAGGTACCTTTATATTTACTTGGGTACCTTTATCAGGTTTAGATTCTATAAGAAATTGACCACCAATTACTTGTATTCTTTGTGCCATATTACTAATACCATCACCTGCAGTTGATTTACTTATAAGCTCAAATCCCTTCCCGTTATCCTCAATGCTGATAAGTAGCTGATTGTCCTGTGTTGATATAGTAACTTTAACGACCGTTGCTGAGGCGTGCTTAAGGATATTTGTAATAACCTCTTTAACGACGAGAAACAGATTATGCCTAACCTCAGAGCTAAAAGCTATTTCTGAAGGATGATCAGGTAAATTGAGATTACACCTAATTGCCCCGTTTCTTAATTTTTCAACACAGTACTGTCCTAAGTAACTTATAAGATTAGGTAAATTATCGTTTTTAGGATTAATAGCCCAAACGATTTCATCTAAGGACTTAAGCATGTCTGTTGCGGTAGTAGTAATTTGCTTAAGACTCTCATCCGTATACTCAGAGCCAGATTTATACTGCTGTGCAATTTCACTAATTAATTTTATCTGAGACAAACTACCCCCCACATCATCATGGATGTCTCGTGCGATTCTAGCTCTCTCACTTAAGAGTGCTGATTTCTGTTCTGCTATAAATAATTCTTTTTTTAGTCTTCTAAACGAAACAAAACGAACGATTCCGATAACGATTCCTGTAAAGAGTAATACAGCAACTGCCTCAAACCATAATGTTTGCCAAAAGAAACGACCTACCGATATTTGAAGGGAAGCTGTATTAGTATTCCAAACACCGATCTCATTACTCGCAGAAACTCTTACAACATAATCGCCAGACCCTAACTGAGGTAAAAGGACACTTTTCTGTAATCCTAATTCATTCCAGTCAGAATCAATACCATCAATACGATAGCGGTACCTAATCTTCTCAGCAGCAGCGTATTGAAGCGCGCTGAACGTAATAAATAGTTTATTATAACTTGAAGGAACATCAATATGCTGAACGCCGTGCAATAGATGCATGCCTGCGTTCGAATTATCAAAGCTATTTATTTTAAAATCACTGTTAATCTTTAGTAGCCGATCATCTAGCGTCAAAGATTCTATAACAACTGAAGGCACGCTTGGATTACTGTTAATACGATCTGGATGCGCTACCACGAGTCCTGTACTCGTTGAAAAATATACGTTGCCATTATTATCAACACACACAGTTGGCGATGTACCATACTGAGCCTGAAATCCTCTAAGACCATCCTGACTTCCAAATATATATGGATGTAATTGTGAAGCCTCTCTTCGCAACACAGCTTCCACCTCATCTATAGATAAACGAGTGATACCATGCGGACTAGCTACCCAAAGATTATTTTTTTTATCCGCCGCTAATTGCCATATCGAATTATCTATTAAACCGTCTTTTGTTGTCAGAAATTTAAATTGTCCATTTTTAAACCACGCAATACCTGCTTCCGAAAATCCAATCCATAAACTTCCATCTGCTGATGCAGCGAGACAGCGTATTGATCTAGAAGACACTTCCTCGATCGAACTTTGCACTTCAACCGCATTGTTGCGTAAAGTAAAGATACGACCCTCAGAAGTTCCAAAATATATAACATGATCTGCTGTCTCTGCGATTGATCGTATGTTTCTAATTCCTGGAGGCGTTTTATATACCGTAAGCTTCCCTTGGCTGATATGATTTAAGTATGCCGGTTCATCCGTTGAAAACCAAATTGAATCATCACTTGCAGTGCAGATAGCTCTTATTGTATTACCAAACAACCCATTTGTCTTATTCCAAGTCTTTGTCGTTTGTGAATCTAATTGAATCTGTTTTAAGCCTTGTCCGCGGGTACCAATCCATAAATTTCCTGAGAGGTCACTTACAATACAACTTGGAGCCAAAATTCCTAATTTTTTTATAAATGGCGTTTCTTTCCAACTCGTATCGGCATTATTAAATATCTGGCCCGTTCCACTAACAACCCACGTTGTATTATGTGTATCAACACATACAGAAACTGCAGACTCAAAAGGCATTCCTGACTTACGACCTACAAATTCTAAAGTCTTAATTTGAAGCCTATTTAATCCACTACTTGTGGTACCGACCCAAATATTACCTTCATGATCCTCAAGCATACATTTAATTGCCTGCTGAGATGTAGAAACATTTTCTATAGTGCCACGATAATACCTATATATACCTTGTGCATGCGTTCCCATCCATAAGGCTCCTAGACTGTCTTCCATAATACAGGTCGGTAAGACATCCGTATCTAAATTACTCACTAAAGTAGGTTCTTTATTGTTTAAATATCTAAAAAGAACTTTGCCTGAGGTAATCCAAAAGCCTCCCTCTTTAGCTCTGCAAATAACAATACGTGAATCAGTGAGTTTAAATTTTGAATTAAAAACTCCGCGTATAAGTGTACCAACATGCTCACCAATTGAACACCAACTCACTCCATTCTCATCTATTAACAACGCGTTTACCGAAAGATCTTTGTATTCCTTCTCTAGATTGAGTCTAATAACATGATCATTCTTTAATGTGTATAAATGATTACTAATTAAAAAATAGTTATCATTATATTTGTCACTCGCTACTCCCATTAATGTTCCACCGGGGACCCCATCACTTCGCGTGTATACTTTAAACTCAGTCTTACTGAGCTTGATGATCGTTTCACGGAATGTGCTTAGCCATAGCTGGCTAGCATTTTTCCCATCTGCAATCATCGAAGTGTAACCGTTAAATACGGTGCCTAATTCATATTTAAGCGGAATCGACTCAAATTCAGTTCCATTGAAACGAGATAATCCTCCCCGAGTCGCAATCCATAAATAACCGTTTTCCGTTTGGGCTAATCCTGTAATACGGTTATCTGGTAATCCATCATCCAGCTGCCAATTTCTTACACTCCATTTAGAATTTTGATATTCATCAAATTGAGCATAACAGGGCTGATTTAAAATTAATGCCCCAGCAAGGAGCACCCACGCTAATAGTGGCGTGCTCTTGATTGATGAAAGAAATGAAGCATTAGGCATAAATTCAACGCCTTCTAAGCTTCGTATATTTACTAGCTAAGGTCTAACCCTAAAATAGAAGGAAACACCCAACCTTAGCGAGACGCCGTTGGAGGTAACGCACCCTTCCATCCTGCTTGCCATTGGTGCATAAGCTGATCCACGAGCGCTTTGTTTTCTACTTTCTTAGCTACGTTGTAATTTTCCTGAGGATCGGTCTCATGATCATATAACTCTACTGCATCCACTTTTGAGTGATCCTTTTCACTTACCCATACAGTGAAGCGATACCGATCTGTTCTCATCGAGTATCCCATCAGAGGATTTCCTGCATTTGCACGTGGGTACTGACTAAATGCTGCTGATTTCCAAGTTTGAGTTGGATTTTCCATCAGAGGTTTAAAACTTACACCTTCTAAATGCTTAGGAAGAGGTAGTCCTGCTAAGTCACATAAGGTTGGATAGATATCTACATATTCAACCAAAGACTTGGTATGAGCACCGGCTGTTTTTAAACCAGGGGCTGCAACAATCAACGGACCGTTTGTATCATTTTCACAGTCACTATGCTTACACCATGCATCGTGTTCACCCAGTTTCCATCCATGATCACCCCATAACACAATAATCGTATTCTCACGCAGTCCTAGACGATCAAGCTCGGCAAGCACCTTACCTACCTGTGCATCTGTATAACTTACTGCGGCATAATAGCCATGTTTCAACTGACGTGCTAAATCATCTGGAATAGATCCCTTAGGGATTCCGTAATAAGCACGCATTTCTGTACCTGGTAAAATAGCATAATCAGGAGCATCAACTGGCCTAAACTTATTTGGAGCTAACTGAATCGTTTTAGGATCATATAAATCCCAATATTTTTTTGGTGCTACAAATGGCAAGTGAGGCTTAATAAAGCCAACAGCTAAGAAAAAGGGCTGATTATTTTTGCTAAGTTTATCTAATGTTTTAACAGCTAAATTCGCAACCTTACCGTCTTGATAATAATCATCAGGTACATCAACTCCTTCGAAAGCGGGACCTCTGGTATTAAACTTTCCGCCTTCACTCGCCTCTTTTGGTTTTTTAGGAGCAATTGCATCATCAGGCTCACCCTCAAACTGACGTTGATTGAGAGCCATATTCTCTTTTAGCGCATAAGGCGGTGCTTTAGGAGTAAACCAAGGAGTAGACCATGTTTGTGGATCGTCATATCCACCGTGATATATCTTACCCATGCCTTGAACAAAGTAACCGTGCTGCTTAAATTGCTGTCCAAGTGTTACAACATTAGGAAGTGCTTTTCTAAAGTGGGTAACTAAATCATACACCTTTGTGGTATCAGGACGAGTTCCTGTCATTACACTCGATCGTGTAGGCGAACACACTGCTTGCTGACAGTATGCTCTTTCAAAGGTGATTCCCGTCTTAGAAAGGCCATCAATATTTGGACTTTTAATATAGTCTTTCCCAAAACAACCTAACTCTGGTCGTAAATCATCTACGACGAAGAATAGAATATTAGGCTGTTTTTCGGCTGAGAAACCTACTAGTCCAAGCGATAAAAATAAAACGCAGGTGTTAAATAACTTCATAAGGGGTAAACGGAATAAAGAGTATGATAAACGCTATGTTCTAAACCTATCACTTATACACCTAAGCACAACACCCTTGAGATAACTCACGTATCGGTATTTTGTACTAGCTAGAGCTAATTAGCTTCTCGCTTTAGGCCTAAATAGCTCATTAAAGCTAGGTATACTAATCGTTTAAATCGTATGAAACTATCTCGCGTTACTTTTGCAGCACTTATCCTCTCTTTGCTTGGCAACTTGGTAAGCGCACAATCTACCACACAAAGCCCTGTAAAACAAAATATCGTATTTATTCTAATCGACGACCTTGGATGGAAAGACTTCTCCTACATGGGAAGCACGTTCTACGAAACGCCTAATATTGATAAATTAGCCTCCGAAGGTATGACCTTTAGTCGGGCCTACGAAGCAGCTCCTCGCTGTGTTCAATCACGCACTTCAATTGTTACAGGTAGAAATCATAACCGACCCGAATTAGAAGGAGCAAATGGTCTAGCTCTAGATCAGAAAACAATTGGTAATGCGTTCCAAGAAAATGGATATCGTACCTACTATGTAGGCAAATGGCATTTAGGATTAACAAAAGAATATTGGCCGCAAAATCGCGGTTTTGATATCAATAAGGCAGGATGCTCTCTTGGAGCCCTAGCCTCTCATTTCTGGCCTTACACCCGTGATGATAGAGAAGTACAAACAGCACGTAGAGAACAACACAACGTAACACCCTATGGTTTAGAACAAGGACACAAAGGGGAATACATCGCTGATCGCTTAACGGATGAAGCGATCACCATGCTAAAAAATCATAAGCAGGCAAATTCTGATAAACCCTTCTTCCTGTACCTTTCGCACTATCAAGTACATGAACCACTTGAAGCTAAAGCTGATGATATAAAATATTTTGAGCATAAATTAAGTCTTATGCCAAAAGACACCGGTCCTGATTACGAAAATGACTACACAGGAAAAGTTAAATTAAAACAAAACCTCCCCGTTTATGCTGCTATGATTCGCAGTGTTGATCAAAGCGTCATGCGTATACGCAACACACTTACTGAATTAGGCTACGATAAAAATACCATTATTGTCTTAACTTCAGATAACGGAGGTTTATCGACATTTGATTTATTAGGTAATCGCAAAGTCGCTACTTCAAACAAGCCACTGCGTACAGGTAAAGGTTGGCTATACGAAGGAGGAATGCGTGTACCTCTGACAGTATACTGGCCAAATGTAATTCCTGCAGGTTCTACAACAGATCGTGCCGTTGTAGGAACAGACTTCTTCCCTACTTTCCTTGATATGGCTGGTTTGCCTTTAATGCCAAAGCAGCATCTCGATGGAGAAAGTTTCCTACCTGTACTTAAAGGAAATAATGTCCCGCGCAGTAAGCCTCTTTTCTGGTACTTTGATGACGCAAAACTTGGCACTGGCAACACAGCAATGGCAGCCATGCTTGATGGAGATATGAAGCTCGTTCGTTATCTCTATGAAGATAAAGATGAACTCTACAACATCAGAACAGATATCGGAGAGCACCATAATCTAGCAAAAGAACAGCCAGAGAAAGTAGCTCAGATGAAAGCTGCCTTACTGGAATGGCAGAAACAGCTCAAAATCAGACAACTCTCAGCAAAGCAGATTTCTACTATCAAAACACTGCTCAAAGAATTGCGCGGTATTAAACCTAAAGATTCCGGCGAAACAGATTAAACTGAGTTTACGCTGCGTAGTGCTTTAGAATAGTAATTAGCTAGCTCTGTAATCTGGATAGCTGTCTGTCCCACTGTCTGAGCGAGTAAGTCAGATGCCACGCCGTGTAGCACAACTGCTTGTGCTGCAGCTAATGTTAAGTCGTTTGGAAATTGTGCGACTATTCCACCGACTAGTCCTGCAAGCATATCACCACTTCCACCTCGCGCTAACACAGGACCGCCATACGTACTCACGTAAGTATTACCATCAAGACTCATAATGCGTGTGTAAGGGCCTTTTAAAATCACGGTTGCTCCACTTTTAGAAGAAAGGTCCCTTAATTCATTTCTGCCAGCAATCCGGTTAAATTCACCGTAGTGAGGTGTAAGTATTGTAGGCGTAGAGAGTAATTCGATAAGTGATTTTTGAAGCGCATCCGCATCAATCACACAAGGGACCTTAACTGATTTAAAAATTTCTTTAAGGAGCTTTAGCGTTTCTTCGCTACTACCCATGCCTGGACCTACGACAAGGGAAGTAGCATTATTCCAAAGTGATTTTATCTTACCAAAACCTAATTTAGTCATTCCACCTGTCTTTTTATCTACAGGCATACCTACCCACATAGCTTCGGGAGCAGCGGCTGCATAAGATGGCACAAGTGGCTCAGGTATAAAAGCAGTCACAAGTCCCACCCCGCTTCTTAATGCACTTTTTACAGCCATTAATACAGCACCTGGATAGCGCATTGAACCACCCACAATAAACAGATGACCATACGTTCGCTTATCCGAATGAGAAGGTCTCAGGGATGTAAGTGGTGATAGGATTTGTTTCTTGAGAACTCGTTGGGTTCCTTGTCCAACAACTTCACAAGCATTAAAAAAAGCTAAATCAATATACCTAATTCGACCTGCATTTACACAACCCAGGAGTTCTGTTTTTACGCAACCAGTAGCATAGGTAAAATCTGCTTTGAATGCACCTGCCAGATTTAGCCCGCTAGGCAAATCAACTGCGGCCCTTAGATCTATTTTTAAGGCATCAACCTTTTGAAATAGTTTAAGAACTTCATCTGGTATAGCACCTCTAAACGAAGCCCCAAAAACACCATCTAATACTACCGAGTACGCATGTTTTAAATTTTTTTCCTCACAGCTACTCACATTAACCTGATTTGTCTGCTGTAACTGAACCCATGCTTTACGAGCAAGCGGCTTTAGCGAGCGTTCCCCAAAAACAAAGACTACATCGATTTTTACACTTGGAATTTCCCTCGCCAAAATTGATGCAGCGATAAGCGCATCAGCTCCGTTATGTCCTTTACCTACAAGAGTAAGGACATGCGTAACTGAGTATAAATTTCCGCACTCGAGATAATCTTTGAGTACAGCGTATCCAATACCTGAACCCGCTTGCTTAATTGCTTCCCATGTTTTTTTTAAATCTCCACCAAAATAGGCTTCTTCAAAAGCCACCGCTTCCTTACAGGTTAAAATGGGATCACTGAAATGGATCATAACTTAAGTTATGGTTTCACTGAACTATTAAGTGTGGAGTGAATCGTTGATTTAATTACACTCCAATCCTCTTCTGTTTTCTCTCGAAGCCAAGAAGCACGTTGATCTTCCGTTTCAGTAAACTGTAATGGAGATCCAGCTTTAACTCCGTGCGTTAAAAGAGGCCGAGTAAGATGAGGTATTGACTTATAGTAATACCCATCAGGAGTACGAATAACCTCAAAACAATCTGAAAAAGATCTTAATTCAGAATTCCATAAAGCGACTTCTGTTTTATTCTTATCCCAAACAGCGTTATCTGACCACTGATCAAACACAGCTTCGATGACTGTCATGCGTGGAGCCATAACGATCGTCTTCTCTAGAATTGGCTTAGCTTCAACGGCTTGAGGTTTACTTTTCTCTATCTGTTTCTTGCCCTCGTTAAAGGCGAGTACGGATAAAACTCCTATTACAAAACCAAGCATCACCCATGACGGCGTTTTAGACGGTGTCTTTTTAACTACATCAGAATAATCAGATATATCGTCTTCTTCCATACAGCTTGGCCTTTAATGGCTATTCTAAAGCTTATTTAACCAACGCTGCAACTGCCATCGCAACGGTCTCTGTATGCGATAAACTTACCATGACACGGCTAGCACCTACTGCTAGTAATAAAAGGCGGCCTTTTTCATCGAGAACGACGATCGGTTCACTCCGCTCTCCGTGTGTAATAGAAGCCGATTTCCAACCAAATTCAGCACCAATTCCCGTAGTAAAACATTTCGATATTGCTTCTTTTGCAGCAAAGCGTGCCGCCAAATGCAGTTCAGGATTAGCTTTAGCCAAGCAATAAGCTTTTTCTTCAGCAGTAAATACTCGGTCTAAAAAGCGCTCCCCTTGTCTTTGCACTACCCCTTTAACTCGGGCTATTTCAATCACATCACAACCTAAACTAATCATTACTCCGCCTGGAGGAAGCGATATATTCATGGCTGCATGAGTCGTTTCATTTCACTCACCGCTTCTGAAATACCATAGCTTAAACTACGCGCTATGATACTATGACCAATATTAAGCTCATGCACATGCGGAATCGTTTTTACTTCCGTGATGTTGGTGTAATTAATTCCGTGACCTGCATTTACAATGAGTCCTAGCGAGTGAGCTAACTTTGCTGCACTCACTAACCTCTGGAATTCAACACTGCGTTTAGCCGTATAGTAAGCATTTGCATATGCACCGGTATGCAACTCGATCCATGGTGCATTCAACTCTGCGGCTAATTTTATCTGCTCAGGCTCTGGATCAATAAAAAGACTGGTTTTTATTCCTGCTAGATTCATCGCATCAATGCAGGACTTAACTCGTTCTCTACCTCCAACCACATCAAGCCCTCCTTCGGTTGTAATTTCCTGTCTACTTTCAGGAACCACACACACGGAGTTTGGTTTTAATTTCAGTGCGAAATCGATCATTGCCTGGGTGCAGGCCATCTCAAGATTAAGACGTGTCTTAATCTTAGATTTTAATGCTATGACATCACCATCTTGTATATGCCTACGGTCCTCTCGTAGATGAACCGTGATACCATCTGCTCCTGCCTTCTCAGCTAAAAGCGATAGAGCAACAACATCAGGTTCAACGATAGGATCTACAAGTGAAACTCCCTTGTAGCGCGCCTGCCTTAGTGTGGCGCAGTGATCTATATTTACGCCAAGGAGTATCACGAACGCTTTTCCATCGGCACGTAGTCACGAATCATAGGGCCGACATAAATCTGCCTTGGACGGTAGATACGACCCTTTGGATTTGCAGCTACTTCACGCCAGTTAGCAATCCAACCAGGAGTGCGACCTATTGCGAATATCACAGTAAACATATTTACCGGAATTCCTAATGCGCGCATGATAATGCCACTATAGAAATCTACGTTTGGATATAATTTACGTGAAATAAAGTAATCATCCTTTAGCGCTGCTTCATTTAAGCGTTTTGCGATATCCAGCAGCGGATCATTTACGCCTAATTTCTTGAGGAGGTCTTCGCAGGCCTGTCCAATAATTTTAGCACGAGGATCAAAGTTTCTGTATACGGCGTGTCCAAAGCCCATCAAGCGATTGCTCTTAGTGCCTGATTTTGCTGCAGCAATAAAACGTGAGCCATCATCACCGTCATCATGAATGTTTTGAAGCATTTGCATGACAGCGACATTAGCGCCGCCATGTAGAGGGCCTGATAAAGCACCAATACCTGCAGAAATCGACGTAAATAGATTTGCAGAGCTTGATCCTACCATACGCACCGTAGCTGTAGAGCAGTTCTGTTCATGATCAGCATGAAGCAGAAGTAAAAGATTCAGAGCTCTCGAAACTTCAGGTAACGCAATGTAATCCTGATGTGCTTCCGAGAACATCATGTGTAAGAAATTTTCGCAGAAAGGCAGATCCTGCTTTGGAGCAATATATGGCTTACCGTTCATGTAACGGTAAAGCATTGCGCCAATCGTGCGAATCTTAGACATCGCCATCGCTGTTGCTAAATCAAACGAGGCTAAATCTTTTGAAAAATCGTTCGTAGCTAAATAAGGATAATGAGCAGCGAGCGAAGCAAAAATCGAGGCAAGCATTGCCATCGGAGGAGCATCCTTTGGATAGCCTTCGAATATTTTTTGCATCTGCGTTTCAATCGCAGCATGTTGGCGAAGATTTAAACCAAACTCTTTTCGTTTTTCTGCATTTGGTAATTCGCCGTAAATAACTAAATACGCTGTCTCAATAAAATTACTGTGTAGGGCTAGCTGCTCGATAGGATAGCCACGGTAACGCAAGATACCAGCATCACCGTCTAAGTATGTCAGGGCACTTTCACATGAGCCTGTATTACCATACCCCTGGTCATAACATAGGTAGCCAGAATCGGCCCGAAGCTTTCGGACGTCGATTGCCTTTTCCCCTTCAGTTCCGACCATTACGGAAAGGGGGAATTCTTTATCATCAATTTTCAGGGAGGCTGTATGTGCCATAATAACTTACTAATGAACCAAGCGAATTTCGGGCCACTCGCAAACTTTTATCGATTTATTGAGGATAAGCTTACGAAATTTTTATAGAGAGTCAGGCCCTTTGTCTGACTTTTTTCAGGGTGAAATTGGGTAGCGAAGACGTTTCCACGGCCTATTGCAGCGGTAAAACGACCACCATAGTCGCATTCAGCTAAAATTAAGGCCTCATCTTGTGGGACACAGTGAAAACTATGCACAAAGTAGAAGGAATCACCCTCATTTAAGCCTTTCATCAGAGGAGAATCCTTCTGATTTAGGCTTAGGGTATTCCAGCCCATATGGGGTATTTTAATCGTAGCGGGACGTTGAAATTTGACCACTTTTCCCGGAAAAACCCCTAATCCGGTAACATTACCCTCCTCGGAATGTTCAAAAAGGGCCTGCATGCCTAAACACACCCCTAAAAAGGGTTTATTTTCTCTAATCCACCCCTTAACGGTGTCTTCTAAACGACTTTGCTTAAGAGAACTGACGCAGGCATTCAGGGCTCCTACCCCTGGAAGTACAATTCCTTGGACATGAGAGTTTACCTGGCTAGGCGTTTGAGCAACAAGCACCGTAGCCCCAACAGCCTCTAATGCCTTGGTAACACTTCCTAAATTACAGATGCCGGTATCAATAACCGCGATAGTCACCGAATCTGACATAGGCCTCACAATTCACCTTTAGTGCTTGGTAAGGATCCCTTGGCACGTGAATCAATTTGAGTCGCCATATCAAGTGCACGCGCGAGACATTTAAAAATAGCCTCAGCGATGTGATGCGGTTCTTCTCCGTAAACAAGCTGAACATGTAAATTTGCCCCAAGTGCATTTGTGAATGCACGGCAAAATTCTTTGACTAAAATTAAATTAAAATCGCGCACAAACATGGTTGGCGCTTCTACGTTATAAACAAGAAGCGGACGATTCCCGATATCAATAGCGATACGCGCTAGCGATTCATCCATAGGAAGAATAAAAAAGCCGTAGCGTTTAATTCCTAATTTATCACCAAGTGCTTGCTTGAATGCTGCGCCTAATACAAGACCAACATCTTCAACGGTGTGGTGATAATCTACGTCAACATCACCTTTTGCCTTCACGGTCAGATCAAACAAACCATGCTTAGCAAATAAAGTCAGCATGTGATCAAAAAAGGGAACTCCAGTATCAATAGCCGACTTTCCTTGACCATCAATGGAAAGTGAAAGGGATATATTTGTCTCTGCAGTGCGACGAGCGATTGAAGCCTTGCGACTAGTATTCGCTTTTACGCGTTTTGTACTGACTTTTCTTTTAGCCATGCGTCGAGTGTTTCGTTTAAAACTGCCATTTCGGCATCGGTACCGATACTGATCCTTAAGAAGGATGCGGTCAAGGCATGGCTAGCAAAGAGTCTAACTAGGATTTTCTTAGAAACTAAGAAGTCATAAGCCGATTTAGCGACCTCTGGCCCCGTCTGAGAAAGGGCGTTTTTAGGCTCTGTGAATAGAAAATTCGCTTCAGACGGATAGGTAAACCAGCCTCTCTTATTGGTGAGTAAATTAAACTGATTATCCCGAGTAGCCTTAACTTTATTCACCACGCCTGTATAGTAGGATGGATCCGATAAAGCAGCTAAAGCACCAGCTTGCGATAAACGGTTAACGTTATAACTATCCCTGACACGATCTAGCCAACCAATCACTTCGGGGTTAGCTAAACAATAGCCTACGCGAATACCTGCTAGGGCATAAGCCTTAGATAAAGTTCTTACGATCAGAAGATTTGGATACTTACTTAGAAGCGATGTTGCATCGTGTTTCGCAAAAGGAGCATACGCTTCATCTACTACTAGTAACCCCGAATAACATTTTAATACTTCCTCAATCTGCTCATTAGAAAAAGCAACACCGGTTGGTGCATTAGGAGAAGTAAGAAAGAAAACACTCGCAGACGAAGCAGCAATTTTGTCTACCGGTAGCTTCATACTGCGGTCGAAAGAAATAGAAATAGTTACACCGTCTTGGATACCAACAAGCACAGGATACAGTGAATAACTAGGAAACGTAATTCCAGTATCTGCGTTATCTCCTGAAAAACAGCGGATGATCAGATTTAAAATATCATCTGATCCATTCCCAATACAGACCTGCTCTTCAGTAACTGCATGCAACTGCGCGACCGCTTTACGCAGTGGAGCACTGGTTGGATTAGGATATAATCTTAAGGAACTCCCATCATTTCCAACTTCCTGAATGATTGCCTGTGCAACCTTAGGGCTTGGAGGATAAGGTAGTTCGTTCGTATTTAACTTAATCCATCCCTTATCCGTTGGTTGAATTCCAGGCGTATACGCTTTTAGCGCAGAAATATGCAGTAGCGGTTTAGCAGTTAATTTACCAAGGACAGACATACCTAGATTAATTACTTGAGTCGTATCAAAGCAGAATTTCCGTGTGCATCTAATTTTTCCATGCGTGCAAATGCAGCTACCGTTGGGGCAGCTCGGCGTAAACTCTTTTGATCGTATTTAAGTAAACTTGTACGACGTAAGAAATCAGTTACCCGTAATCCTCCAAAATAACGACCTGCTCGTGCAGTAGGTAGCACATGGCTTGGACCGCCAACAAAATCGCCTAATACCGTAGGTGTATCATTACCTAGCATAATTGCACCCGCTGTTGTTATAGCACCTGTTAGGTAAATAGCTGAATCAGGTTTTACCATTAATTCTAAATGCTCTGGCGCTACATAGTTAGCTACTGCAGCAGCTTCAGCTTCATTCGCTACATGAATACAAATAAAACCATCATTAAGTACGCGTAGTACTTTTTCTGAGCGAGTAAGATTAGAGACTTGCTCCATTACTTCAAAAGCTACTTTTCCTAAAACATCCAGAGATGTGGAAACGAGAAATATTTTTTCACGTCCTGAACCGTGTTCTGCCTGAGCAAGTAAGTCTGCGGCAACCCAAGCACTTGGTGCTTTTTCATCTGCAATGACCATTACTTCACTAGGACCAGGAAGTGAATCAACCCCAACTGTTCCAAATACTTGGCGTTTTGCTTCACACACATAGGCGTTTCCTGGACCAAATATTTTATCAACAGGTCTAATTGATTCCGTGCCATACGCCATGGCAGCAACTGCTTGTACACCACCAAAGCGGTACACTTCGCTCACACCAGCTAAGTGAAGGGCTGCTAAGATACCAGGAGCGATTTCTCCGCCTTTTTTAGCAGGTGTAAATGCAACGATTTCAGGACAGCCTGCTATATGTGCTAAAACAGCAGTCATAAGCACGGTTGAAACTAACGGCACTTCGCCACCCGGAATATAAAGTCCAACACGATTGAGTGGATCAAATTTTTCACCTGCCCAGGCGCCGTCCTTATTCTTTAAAATCCAATCTTTAGGAAGTCCGTTTTTGTTAAACGACAAAATAGAAGCATGCGCTGCTTTTAAAGCACGCATATCCTCTTTTGAAAGCTTTTTAGAAGCGGCCTTTAGCTCACTTAATGGAACACGAATCGACTTTTGTGTTAGCACTGCCCCATCAAATTTTTTTGCATATTTGAAAACAGCTTTATCCCCATGCTTACGCACATCAGCAAGGATACTTGTTACGGTATCACTTATCGCTTTAGGCACATCAGAGCCCTGACAAAACTCAGCAAGAGCTTGGTCGAAATATTTCGCCTTGTGACTTAAATAACGAAATCCACTCGATAATACCGCTTTAGAATACGATGCCATAAATTATTATTCCCACTCAATAGTTGCAGGTGGCTTAGAACTTACGTCCATAACAACCCGTGATACACCTCTAACTTCATTCGTTATACGACTAGAAATCTTTTGAATGAGCTCGTACGGTAATTTCGTCCAGTCAGCAGTCATTGCATCAATACTATCTACGATACGTAGAGAAATGACATAGGAGTAATTGCGTTCATCACCCACAACGCCAACAGACTTAACGGGTAAGAATACGCAAAACGATTGCCAGACTTTCCAGTAATAACCTGACGACATCATTTCTTCCTGCAGAATATAATCAGCATTACGTAAAATCTCTAACTTATCTGCAGATAGAGCACCCATTACGCGAACACCAAGACCAGGGCCAGGGAATGGCTGACGCCATACAACTTCCTTTGGAAGACCTAATGCAGTACCTACATTACGTACTTCGTCTTTAAAGAGTTCACGTAGTGGCTCAAGTAACTTTAACTTCATGCGCTCTGGTAAACCACCAACGTTATGGTGAGATTTAATAAGCGCTGCAGGGTTGTTACCGATCGCAACACTCTCAATTACGTCTGGATATAACGTTCCTTGTGCTAAAAAGTCTGCATGTCCAATCGACTTTAGACTTTTTTCAAACACTTCAACGAATGTTCTACCAATAATTTTACGTTTCGCTTCAGGATCGCTGACGTTATCGAGCTTCTTTAGGAAAAGCTTTGAAGCATCTACGACACGTAAATCGATTTTAAAATGTTTACCGTATAGTTTTTCTACAGCTTCACGCTCACCCTTACGAAGCAATCCGTTATCTACAAATACGCAGGTGAGTTGTTTGCCAATAGCACGGTGGATTAGAGCAGCAGCTACAGAGGAATCAACGCCACCAGATAATCCTAAGATTACCCGCGACTTTCCTACTTTAGCGCGAATTTCACTAATCGCATGCGCAATAAAATCACGCATA
Source organism: Opitutaceae bacterium (assembly GCA_036824825.1). Taxonomy (GTDB): domain Bacteria; phylum Verrucomicrobiota; class Verrucomicrobiia; order Opitutales; family Opitutaceae; genus Palsa-1447. The sequence continues at coordinate 291,701 of DAISZL010000001.1, read as the reverse complement.
CTCCAATCCTGCTTCGCACCACATACTCCAACGAGAAAGTTTTTTAATACATCAACACCACGTTCTGAGTGAAACACTTCTGGGTGAAACTGTATTCCGTAAAAATTACGTTTAGCGTCTTCAATAACGGCGTACTCAGAATTTTCTGTTCTACCAATTGCTGTAAAACCCTTAGGAAGTTTAATCACACGGTCACCATGTGAATTCCATACCGTTAATTTTTTAGGTAGTTTAGCAAAGAGGCGTCCTGGCTTTTTAATACTTAGTACACCCTTACCATATTCACGGTGATCGCTGCGAGATACCTTACCATCAAGTAAACGACCCATTAACTGCAGTCCGTAGCAAATACCTAACACAGGAACACCTAATTCAAAAATTGCCTTATCTGGCATCGGTGCGTTTTTCGCAAAAACCGAACTTGGACCTCCTGATAAAATAATTCCAATCACCCCTTCTTCACGGAGCGTTTTCGCAGACGTGTTGTATGGATATATTTTAGAATACACCTGACACTCCCGAACACGTCGAGCAATGATCTGTGTGTACTGAGAACCGAAATCTAAAACAGCAATCGTCTGGGCCATATAAAATTCAGATAGGTGTGGGGCATAAAATCAAATGATTTATGCCGTACGCTTAGTTACATGTATATGACTTAGGTTAATTAAAAGCGCAACCGCGCATTCGAATGTCCACATTTTGGACAAGCTACGGAACCTGAGAGGTTGTTACTGGAATATAGGTTGTCGCACCGAATACAGTGAAAGGTCCCCTTCCTTGCCTCAGCTTTATATCTCACACGCTCTCTTCGGTCATAATAGAGCCACAGCCCTACAAATATTGCCCCAACGATAAGGCAATACAGTAAACCAGCTGTTCTTAGCTCAACCATGATATGAATAATAGTATTAAATAAAAAAGCGCCGAGTGTTTAATTCGACGCTTTTTATGATCTAAAATTACGCTTAGTTAAGCAACCAGTTAGCTTTTGGCTTCTGCTGGTGCCTCAGCTGCTTCAGCAGGAGCTGCTGCGGCTTGCTTTGGCTTGGATGCCTTACGACCCTTGCTCTTTTTGTAGCCTGGATCATCTGCTTTAACAAACTCGATAATCGCCATTTCAGCTGCATCGCTTACGCGGCGTGCGCCTAATTTGTAGATACGGGTGTATCCACCGGAACGTTTTTCGAATTCTTTATACTTCTCGTTAAAAAGAAGTGTAACAGCAGATTCATCACGTACATCTTGTAAAGCAAGACGACGTAAGTGGATAGCATCTGCTTTAACTGATTTTGCAGCTGCTTGTTTAGCCTTTGTAATTACTTTTTCAATGAAAGGACGAAGCGCACGTGCTTTCGCAAGTGTCGTTTGAATCCTGCCATGAGTAATCAATGAGGCAGATAAGTTTGAAAGCATCGCGCGGCGATGCTCGACGGTCACGCCTAATGAAGCGTGGTGTTTTTTGTGACGCATAGTTTAGTTTATTTTTAGGATCAAATCCCGATCGGCAATCTAGGTTGCAGCGTTTGGGCAATCCAGACGGCGCGAGATTTGAAAAGTTATTTTAGCCCTCTTTCTTGGTATCAAGTAAACGCTCGTCGAACTTCATGCCTAAGGATAGACCTAAAGCTTCGAGCTTTTCTTTGATTTCATTCAAGGACTTCTTACCGAAATTACGGTACTTTAACATTTCTTGCTCTGTCTTCATTGCAAGTTCACCAACAGTCGTGATGTTTGCATTGTTCAAGCAGTTAGCAGCACGTACGGATAATTCGATTTCGTTAACCGACATATTGAGCAGCTTACGGAGCTTGTTTTGCTCTTCGCTGACTTCGCTTTGTTGATTTTCGAATTCGTAATTTTCTTCGCTGACGCGATCAAATACGTCTAAGTGGTGCTTTAAGATAGAGGATGATTGCTTAAGGGCTTCATCTGGAGTGATGCGACCATCAGTCCAAACTTCGAGAATAAGCTTATCGTAGTCGGTAATTTGACCAACACGTGTATTTTCAACGGAGTATTTTACTAAACGAACTGGTGAGAAAAGAGAATCAATTGGAATTACGCCGATTGATTGTTCTTCTTTCTTGTTTTGTTCGCTTGGATAATAACCGCGACCAGTCTTGATCTCGATCTCTGCTTCAAAGGAACGTTTTGTATCCAATGTGCAGATTACTTGATCAGGATTTACGATCTCAATGTTAGCATCTGCTTGAATATCTGCAGCTGTAACAGCTCCTGCTTTGTTAGCACGGATTAGAAGTGTGATTGGCTCACGCTTCTTTGAAACGATAAGGACTTTCTTTAAGTTTAGAACGATATCGGTAACGTCTTCTACGACGCCTTCGATGCTTTGGAATTCATGATTAACTCCTTCAATTTTAATTGAAGAAATTGCAGCACCTTCGAGTGAACTTAAAAGGACGCGGCGTAGTGAATTACCGATCGTGTGGCCGTAACCCGCTTCAAAGGGTTCAGCGATGAACTTGGTGTAGGTTGACGTAGCACCTTCTTCAACCTTAGTGAGCTTATTAGGAAGTTCGAACTTTCCGAGGCGTTTGGACATGGCAGTAAAAAAAGCTAACGGTGAGATTAAGAATTAAAACGTTTGATAAGATAGAAACAGCTTAGAAGCGGCTGTAGAATTCAACGATTAATTGTTCGTTGATGTTTTGATCCATCTCCTCACGTGTGGGGAGACGAACTGCAGTTGCTTTAAAGTTTTCGGCATCTAATGAAAGCCAACCAGGAACGTTCCTGATACGATTTTCTTCTAGATTGCGTGTAGCAAGCTGACGTGAAGCTGGTGCATTCTTAACTTCGATTACATCGCCTGGTTGAACACTGTAGCTTGGAATATCTACTTTGTGTCCATTAACGCGGATGTGACCATGGTTAACAAATTGACGAGCAGAAGCGCGTGTCTTTGAAACACCTAAAAGATAAACAACGCTGTCTAAACGTGTTTCAAGAAGTTGTAAGAAACGTTCACCTGTAATACCACGTTCTTTCTTTGCGATTTCGAAAGTACGACGGAATTGGCGCTCTAAGAGGCCATAGGTGTAACGAAGCTTTTGCTTCTCATTTAAGCCCACCGCATATTCGGTGAACTTGCGGCGGCTCTTTGGGCCATGCACGCCTGGTGGAAAATTACGGCGTTCGAGAGCTTTGCCAGAACCAATAATGAACTGGGCGAAGCGTCGACTAATGCGGGTTTTGGGTCCTGTATAACGGGCCATGTGAGTAAGTTATTAAATTTTTGAATTCTTGCTTCGATTCTAGGAAACGAAGCCGTGAGATTATACGCGGCGACGCTTGCGAGGTTTGCAACCGTTATGAGGAACGGGTGTTACGTCTATAATTGATAGAATCTCTAGGCCAATTGCCTGTAGAGCACGGACAGCACTATCACGGCCGAGGCCAGGTCCGGAAACACGGATAACAACATCCTTCAAGCCGTGTGACATCGCATTGCGAGCAGCGTCTTGAGCGATCACTTGAGCAGCATAAGCTGTGGACTTACGTGAACCACGGAAGTTACACTTACCAGCACTGGACCAAGCAATAACTTGACCCTTTTGGTCTGTTATCGAAACGATTGTGTTATTAAAAGATGCAAGAACGTTAACGATACCTGAAGTGACGTTCTTGGAACCTTTGGCCTTACGGACCTTAATAGTACCAAGCTCTTCTTTCAGGAGATCTTCAGCCGTTGGTTGCTTTGCAACACCGCCGATTAACTCGACTGGCTTTGCAGGAGCTGCTTCAGCTGCTACTTCTACTCCTGCGTCAGCAGGAGCTTTGTCAGCTTTGTCTGCTTTTGGAGCAGTAGCTTTTGCAGCCTTCGGTGCTTTTGCTGGCTTGCCTTCTTTGGCAGCCTTCGCTGGCACGTTCTTCTCCGTTGATTTTTCTGATTTATCTTCAGCCATGGCTAAATATTATTCTTTTGCTTTTGTAACACCGACAGTCTTACGCGGACCCTTACGAGTACGTGCATTGGTGCTTGTACGCTGACCGCGTACAGGGAGGCTACGACGATGACGAACACCGCGGTAGCAGTTAATTGCCTGAAGGCGCTTTAAGTTAGCAGCGATTTCACGGCGAAGATCACCTTCAACAACCCACTTGTGTTCAGTGATGATGTTAAGAATCTTATTGAGTTGTTCTTCCGTAAGATCTTGAGCCCGCATATCGGGATCTAAAGACGCTTCTTTTACGATTTGATCTGCATATGCAGGACCAATTCCGTAAATATAACGGAGGGAGTACGCGACTTTCTTCTTCGCGGGAATTTCTACACCGAGGAGACGTGGCATGTGTTATTCGTGAGTTATGAGTTAGTTGAAAAGTGGACTGACAAAAAATTTAAAGTGAACGAGGGATCGTTAAGATCTCTGGTCCATGAAGCGTGGTGAGCACGGTATGTTCAAAATGGGCAGAGGGTAAACCGTCACCAGTGACGATTGTCCAACCATCTGAGAGGCATTTAGTTTTATAGGTTCCTAAATTAACCATAGGTTCTATCGCAAAGGTCATTCCGGGTTTGATTTTTGGACCACTACCGGGACGACCAAAGTTTGGAACTTCAGGCTCCTCATGCATTTTGACGCCTACCCCATGGCCGACTAAATCGCGTACTACACCAAAACCATGTTTCTCAACATGACGTTGAATTGCAGAAGCAATATCTCCGATATGATTTCCAACAACTGCTTGTTGGATACCTAAATCAAGAGCCTCGCGACTGACCGTAAGTAATTTTTGTACTTGTGGTTTTACCGGAGGAATAGCGACGGTGAACGCATTGTCTCCTACATAGCCGTTGTATTCTACAACAACATCTAGAGAAACAACATCGCCTTCTTTAAGCACACGCTTAAGCGAAGGAATTCCATGAACGACTTCTTCGTTCACTGAAATACAGGTATGAGCGGGATATCTTCGCGAACCTAATTGATAACCATAACAAGCGCTTTTAGCGCCTAGGCGACGTATTGTGTCGCGGCCTACTTCCTCCAAATCTTGCGTAGTGATTCCGGGCTTAACCAGTGGCTTGAGTGTTTCAAGTACGGTTGCAGCAACGGCACATGCTTCTCGCATGCGTTGAATTCCTTGGTTATCTTTAATTGGAATCATACGAGATGAGGATCTAAGATCCCCTGCATGTGATAATGGTTGATTAGCGTCTGAGAAGCTCCCGGTAAAACAACCACCCCATCTAGGGTTTCGTTTCGGGTCTCTAGCCATTCATCCATCACTTGAGCTTGGAGCAGCGTAGCCGGGAATTCTGTTAAAAGAAAACCCGCATCAGGTTTGCGCGCGAAGTACCACCGACGCATAGCTGCGAGGGCGATCATTTCATGAGTCTCATCTTTACGATGAGATTGGCGCGAAATCTCTCGACTTAAAATATGTGTGAGAGAGACGTGCTCGATGTGCAAAGAACTGGCTCGATCCTGTAGAAGACTAGCATCTAAAGTACCGAGTACTATGATCTTGGTTCTGGCGGAGGCACAGAACCGAGAAAAGAGATCTAAGATGGCATTTGGGGCCATCGGAGTAAAGAACTTATTTAACAAACGCACGGTAGGCTGCGATAGCCAAACCGAGGGTTAACATGCCCAAAAGTGGCCAGACTAGCTTCATTACGGAATCTAGTGCCATTGCGTCACCTAGCATAGCTTGCTGAGGGTTATCGCTACGGGACCGTAAACGGCCTTTGCGTAGGAATCCATCATAGTGACGTTGGAGCAAGAAGGTTTCGATTTGGCGCATGGTGTCCAAAATAACACCAACGGTGATTAACATACCTGTACCACCGAAGAAGTAAGCGATTTGATAGCTTACTTGGAAGTGCCAATAAAGAATGTCAGGGATGACAGCGATGATTGTTAAGAAGATCGCACCGGCTAGTGTTAACCGTGTCATGATAAAGTCTAAGAACTTTGCGGTTGGTTCACCTGGACGTACGCCTGGAACATAACCACCGTACTTCTTTAAATCATCAGCGATTTGAACTGGTTTAAACATTACTGAAACCCAGAAATAGCTGAAGAAGAGAATAAGTATCGAATAGAAGGTGTAATATGTCCAATGACCGCGCATTAAGTTCTGCGAGAAATCGAGCATGAACTTTAAGTTTAGGTAAGCACCTAGCTGAGAAAGAATCTGAGCTGGGAACATCAAAATAGCGGAAGCAAAAATAACAGGCATAACACCTGAATAATTTACTTTGAGCGGTAAGAATGAACTTTGGCCGCCCATAACTTTGTTACCTACAACACGCTTTGCGTATTGAACTGGAATCTTACGTTGGCCTTGTACGACCATAATAATTCCCATCGTTACGATAACGAATAAGAGAACCATTAAAACTAACATGGGTAGTCCTAAGTTTGGACCTGTACCAACGGGACGGAAGAACATAGACCATGCAGCGCGAATAGCGCCTGGGAACTGAGCTACGATACCAACCGTAATTAAGAGTGATACTCCGTTACCAATACCGCGCTGAGTGATTTGCTCACCAAGCCACATAAGTAACATGGTACCAGCAGTCATATAAACAACACTGGTGAGTAAGAAGCTAATCTTACTTACTACAACGATCGGACCGTATGTATTAACATCATACCCTGGAATTAAACTACCAGGATGTGTTTCAAGGGCTAAAATTAATAGAGCACCTTGGATAATACAGATAAATACAGTGGCGTAACGTGTGTACTGCGTGAGTTTTTGACGACCTACATCACCCTCTTGTGCTAAACGACTTAAGGATGGAATAACTGCCGACATTAACTGGAAGATAATCGATGCACTAATGTAAGGCATGATACCTAACGCGCAGACAGCACCACGAGTAAGTGCTCCACCAGTGAACATATTGTAGAGACCTAAGAGCTGGCCTCCAACACCACTACCGTTTTGCTTCGCGAAGAAGTTTTGAACGGGGGTCATATCTAGACCTGGAAGTGGAATATGCGCACCAACACGAGCAACAAACAGAAGTGCGAGTGTATAAAAAATACGTGAGCGTAGCTCAGGTATTTTCAAGCTGTTTGTGAATGCAGAGAACACGGTTTATATAGGGGTTAAGCAACAACGGCTGTGCCGCCTGCTTTTTCGATTTTAGCTTTTGCTGATTCTGAGAAACGAGCTGCTTTAACATTTAAAGCACGCGTAATTTCACCATTACCAAGAATCTTTACTGCAGTTTCACCTGCACGTACAAATCCTGCTTTTACCAATACTTCGAGATCTACGTCTTTGATTGATTTATCGAGCGCTTCGAGATCGACCAAATTCACGACTGAAATTTCAGTACGGAAATTGAATTGGTTAAAACCACGATGTGGAAGTTTACGATAGAGAGGCATCTGACCACCTTCAAATCCAGGACGGATACTACCGCCTGAACGAGCTGTTTGGCCTTTGCCACCGCGTCCGGATGTTTTTCCGTGGCCGCTGCCTTCGCCGCAACCTACGCGCTTTTTACGGTGCACTGCACCTTCAACGTTCTTTAATTCGTGGAGTTTCATATGTTTTCCTTTAGTTTGGTCGCCTTAGTTTCAAGGTAGAAACTAAGACTCGGATTTAAATGTTATAAAATGAAGAAGCATCCTTAAGTTAAGGATGCTTTAAAATTAGCTATGTAATGAGGTGTAATCTGATGCAAGGCGCAGCTGCGTTAGTGCATCAACCGTTGCGTGAACAACAGCGATGTGATTACTCGAGCCCATTGATTTAGTGAGGACGTTCTTAACACCTGCTGCTTCAAGAACAGCACGTACGCCACCACCTGCAATAAGACCTGTACCAGTTGAAGCTGGCTTTAAGAGTACCTTACCGCCGTCATATTGACCAAGTACGTCATGGGGAATTGTATCACCCTTGAGCTTTACGTTGACCATATTCTTCTTGGCGTTTTCGGTGCTCTTCTTGATTGCGTCAGGAACTTCGTTCGCTTTTCCGTAGCCGATTCCGATGTTGCCCTTCATATCGCCAATAACCACGAGGGCTGCGAAGCTGAAGCGACGACCACCTTTAACGACCTTAGCACAGCGGTTAACGAAAACAACCTTCTCAAGCATCGCTGGACCGTCTTCAGCATTTGCTTCAGGACGGCGATCACGACGTGGTTCACGACGTGAAGAATCACGACGTTCGCGGCGATTTTCACCACCATTTGGATTTGCTGGCGTAGTTGCGTCAGCTGTAGAAACTGTATCAGTGCTCATGCGTAGGAGTCAGTTAGAATAAGAGGCCACCTTCGCGAGCTGCGTCGGCGAATGCTTTGACCTTGCCGTGATAAAGAGCGCCACTGCGATCGAATACGACCGAGGCGATACCAGCTGCTTTTGCTTTGGCTGCAAAAGCACCTGCGAGTTTGCGAGCTCCATCCAAGTTCGCTTTGAGCTTCGACTTGCGTAGCTCTGGATCGAGACTTGAGAGGAACAAGAGTGTTGTACCAGCGTCGTCGTTGATCGCTTGGGCATAGATGTGCTTCGTGCTGAACTTGACGCTCAAACGAGGACGAGCAGCTGTGCCATTGACTTTCTTGCGAATTCTCCAACGGCGTTTCTGTAGAAGTGTAGCTTTGCGGACAGTGTTCATAGTAGTATGCGTTAAGCGACGGTCTTGCCTTCCTTGCGACGAACACGCTCGCCAACAATACGTACACCCTTGCCCTTGTAAGGCTCTGGTGGGTAGTAGCTGCGTATTTCTGCTGTGACGGCGCCTACTAACTGCTTATCGCAGCCTTCAACTTTAACCTTAGTTCCGTCTGTAACTGTGATTTTGATACCCTCTGGGATATCCATTAAAATTGGATGAGAATAACCAAGAGCTAAATCAAGTTGCTTGCCCTTCAAGTTGGCTTTGAAACCAACGCCTTGAATTTCGAGCTCTTTTAAATAGCCATCTGTTACGCCCTTAACCATGCCGGCGATAACCGAACGAGCGGTTCCGAACATAGCTCTTGAGAAGCGTGTTTCTTCGGTAGGAGTAACGAGAACTTTTTTGTCCTCGATTACGATCTTAACGACCGGTGCAAAAGTTTTTTCAACTTTGCCCTTTGGACCTTCAACGCGGACTAAAGTATCTTTGATGTCTACTTTAACCTTGTCAGGAATTTGAACGGGTTGTTTTCCGATACGGCTCATAGTAGGTACGTATTACCAAACATTACAAATGATCTCTCCACCGGCCTTGTGGCGACGGCAGTCCGCATCTTTCAACAGACCTTTTGAGGTCGATAGAATTGCGATACCGAGTCCGTTAAGGACGCGGGGAATTTCGGTGTAGCTATAATACAGACGGCGACCTGGAGTCGATACGCGGTCAATACCGGTAATCGATGGAGCATCACCAACGTATTTCATCTTTGTGATGAGAGTTTTGTGACCGTTAGCATCAACACCACTCGTTACGTCGCTGACATAACCTTCAGCTTTGAGAATGAGAGCGATGCTCTCTTTCATTTTTGAGTGTGGAGCAACGCACACATCTTGCTTTGCTTTACTAGCATTGCGAAGACGTGTGAGGAAGTCGGAAATAGGATCTGTCATGGATGTAGTAGTAGTTTAAGTGCCGCGCGGGTCATATCCGACCCCCGTGTAGCTAAATTTTTACCAAGATGATTTTGTTACGCCTGGGATTTTTCCATGAAGTGCGAGTTCACGGAATTGAATACGAGAAATACCGTATTTACCGATAAATGCGCGTGGACGACCGCTCATGGAGCAACGATTACGGATACGCACTGGAAGTGCGTTACGTGGAATCTTTTGTAGCTTCTTTTGAGCTAAAAAGAATTCTTCGTCAGTTGTCGCTGGATTCTTGATGATAGCTTTAAGCTCAGCACGAGCTTTAGCATGTTTTTCAACAAGTTTTACGCGCTTTTTGTTACGTTCAATAGCTGATGTCTTCGGCATGTTAGTATCGCATTAAGCTGCGTTTGGTTTTGGGCTTGAAGCGGATTCAGGACGACGGAATGGCATACCGAGTAAGCGTAAGAGCTCACGGCCTTCTTCATCAGTCTCTGCTGAAGTCACGATTGTTACGTCTAGACCCATAGTCTTCTTAACGTTTTCAACGGTGATTTCTGGGAAGATTGTAAAATCGGTAACACCTAAGTTGTAGTTACCTTGACCATCGAACTTTGGTGAAACACCACGGAAGTCACGAATGGTTGGAAGTGCTACAGCGATTAAGCGATATAAGAATTCCCACATTTGAGTGCCGCGTAATGTTACGTGACAACCAACGACTTGGTTTTCTTTTAATTTGAAGTTCGAAATCGCCTTTTTTGTACGAGAAAGAACAGCCTTTTGGCCAGCGATTGCTGAAAGATCACGCTGAATGTCAGCGATCTGGTTCTTGTCAGCTTCTGCACCGATTCCTGTGTTTAGATTGATTTTAACAATCTTAGGAACCTGGTGTGGGTTTTTATAGCCACGAGTTTTTACAAGCTCTTTGATAACTAGCTCGTGATAGGCTTTTTTTAGTACGGGTGTATAGCTCATGTTATTACAGGCTCAGCGCATCAGGCTTTGGCGGAAGCAGCTTGCTTTGCAGCAGCGCTAGCGTCGTGACGCGTTTTGAGCTTGAGATTGGAAGAATGAATTGTGCCTTCGCGCTCAACGATTGAGCCCTGAGGTGTTTCTTGAGTTTTCTTTGTGTGACGTTTAACCATCGCAACGCCTTCAACACGTGCGCGACTTGTTGATGCGATTACTTCGAGGACTTTACCCTCTTTGCCCTTGTGAGAGCCTGCGATTACAGTGACTAAATCACCACGTTTGATGTGAGACTTTTGCATGTTAGAGAACCTCCGGAGCAAGGGAAATGATCTTCATGAAGTTCTTTGCACGTAATTCACGAGCAACAGGTCCGAAGATACGGGTACCTTTAGGATTACCATCTGCACCGATGATAACAATAGCGTTACTGTCGAAGCGTAAGTAGCTACCGTCTGCACGGCGTACTGCTTGCTTTGTGCGAACAACAACAGCTTTTGCTACTTCACCTTTTTTAACGGTAGCATCGGTAGTGCTTTCTTTGATATGCACTGTTACGATATCACCAACAAAAGCGGTAAAAGTATTTTGGCCTTTACGGCTAATCATGGCAGCCTTGCGAGCGCCGGTGTTATCGGCGACGTCAAGTATAGAGCGCAGTTGAATCATGGTTGGCCTCCTAAGAGTTTAAAGTTTTGTTATAAATTAGGCCTTTGTGGCCGATGAGTTAGCGGAAGTTTTCTTGGTAGGAACAAGTGCTGCAACATCTGCTTCAGATATTGCTTCTACATTTGAACCCTTAGCGCGTTCAATAATGGATACTACACGCCAGCGCTTTAAGCGGCTGAGTGGACGTGTTTCCATGATCTCAACACGATCACCAATCTTAGTTTCGTTCTTCTCGTCGTGAACGTGCACAACGGTTTTACGATTGATCACCTTGTGATACTGAGGATGTGGGATCTTATAAGGAATGGTAACCTTGATAGATTTATCACCAGAGCGGCTGGTTACGAAACCTACAATAGTCTTACGCGAACTGCGTTTTCCAGGAGTTGTGGATGACATGGTAGTAATTATTTAGCGGCGACTTTAGCCACACGTTGCTTTTGCGTAAGCACGGTGTTTAGGCGCGCTATAGTTTTACGAAGATTACGCAGTTCGTGAGTCTTCTCAACTTGACCAGTTTGCTTGCGCAGACGGAGGTTAAGAAGTTGTTCGCTGGTCTCGCGGAGCTTGGTGCCGATTTCATCGGCTGAAAGGTCGCGGATTTCTTTAGCAGTCATGTGAGTGAAGTATATAAATTTTTTAACGATTAAGCGAGCGCGCCTTCACGAGTGATGAAACGGCAGCGGAATGGAAGCTTTGCGTCAGCAAGACGGAATGCTTCTTTAGCAATAGTTGCTGGTACACCTGCGAGTTCGAAAAGAACTGCGCCTGGTTTAATAACAGCTACATAGAATTCAACAGGTCCTTTACCTTGACCCATACGCACTTCAGCGGGCTTTTTGGTAACTGGCTTGTGAGGGAAAACCCTGATCCACAATTTACCTTTACGCTTGAGGTGACGGGAGATGGTAACACGTGCCGCCTCAATTTGTTGACCTGTCATTGGTCCACGAGAGAGCGACTGAAGGCCGAATTCGCCGAAAGCTAATGTGTTGCCACGCTTAGCATTCCCGGCGCGGGAACCCTTCTGTGATTTACGATATTTTGTACGTGCGGGTGAGAGTGCCATGGTCGTATCCCTTATGAAGCAGGTTCAGCGTCTTTTTTACAGATCCAGCATTTTACGCCGATTTTTCCGTAAACAGTTTGCGCTTCTGAAAATCCGTAATCGATATTTTCACGTAGTGTGTGGAGTGGTACACGACCCTTACGTTGCCATTCACGGCGAGCAATATCTGCACCACCAAGACGGCCTGAACATTGGATCCTGATACCATCTGCGCCTAAAGACATAGCCAATTCAACGGCCTTCTTCATAGCACGACGGAAAGCAATACGGCGCTCGAGTTGTAGAGCTACGTTTTCAGCTACTAGCTGAGCTTCGATTTCAGGTTTCTTTACTTCTTGAATATCGAGTAAAATTTCGCGACCAGTTAGCTTTGAGAGCTGGGTCTTGATGTTTTCAACTTCTTGTCCTTTACGTCCAATGACGATACCAGGACGAGCTGTGTAAATTTTTACACGTACGCGGTTAGATGCGCGCTCGATGAAAATACGTGGAACGGATGCTTGTTTAAGCTTATCCATAAGCATCGTGCGGATCAATTGATCCTCAAGAAGAAGCTTAGGGAAATCTTTTTTCGTTGCGAACCAGCGGGATTGCCAGTTGCGGCGAACTGCAAGGCGGAATCCGATGGGATTAGTCTTTTGGCCCATGGTAGTAGATCAGGAGTTAACACCGTCAGTTAAGACGATGCGTAGGTGTGACATTTTCTTTGTGCGAGGCTTTGCAGAGCCTTTAGCTCCGGCTTTAAAGCGCTTTAGCACAGGTCCGTTTTCAACAACTGCGCTCTTCACGGTGAGTGAATCAGCAGAGAGGTTGTTATTATTTTCAGCGTTAGCGATTGCGCTGCGAAGCGTCTTCGCGAGAAGGCGTGCTGACTTACGTGGAACGAGATCCAAATAGTTAGCTGCCTCAGGAGCCGAACGGCCCTGAATTGTGCGTGCTACTTCGCGCACCTTCTTAGGTGACATGCGAACATAACGTGTGAGTGCTTGTATATCCATGTTAGTTAGGATTAGACCTCCTTACGAGTCATACCACCGTGTGCCTTGAAGACGCGCGTTGGGGCGAATTCGCCTAGTTTGTGGCCTACCATATTTTCTGTGACATACACTGCCACGAAAGCTTTACCGTTATGGACGTTGAACGAATGACCGATAAAATCGGGAGTAATCGTTGAACGACGTGACCAAGTTTGGATTGGTTTCTTACCGCCAGACTTCACTTGCTTCTCGATTTTTTCGAGAAGGTGATAATCAACGAAGAAACCTTTCTTGATGGAGCGTGCCATGGTTAAAAAATAGTTCTAAAGGTTTATTTACCACCACGAGGCTTACGGCCGTTGTGATGCATAATGATAAGGTTGTTTGTTGTCTTGGAGCGGCGACGTGTTGGGAAGCCCTTAGCGAGCTGACCCCATGGAGACACGAGTTGTTGACGACCACCACCACCCTTTGACTTACCTTGACCACCACCGTTTGGATGGTCGACTGGGTTCATGGCCATACCACGGGTTTGAGGACGTTTACCGAGCCAACGGTTACGACCTGCTTTACCCAATGATTGTTTGTTATGATCACCGTTACCAACGAAGCCGATAGTTGCACGGCATTGTGGATTTACATAGCGAAGTTCGCCGGAAGGCATCTTCACTTGTGCTTTTCCATTTTCTACACCAACGAGTTCGAGTGAAACACCTGCAGTGCGAGCGATTTGTGCGCCACGTCCTGGAAGTAATTCAACAGCGTGAATACGTGTTGATGGTGGAATAAGCGAAAGAGGGAAATTGTTACCAACTTTAAAGTCATTGGTAGTTGCTGTGTTTGCTGCAACGATTGTATCGCCAACATTTAAGCCTTCAGGAGCTAAGATGTAGCGTTTTTCGCCGCTTGCATAAGCAACTAATGCGATGTTTGAAGTACGATTTGGATCGTATTCAATCGCTTGTACGCGTGCTGGCATATCGATGATATCACGTTTGAAATCAATGATACGATAAAGACGCTTGTGACCACCGCCGCGGTGACGTGAAGTAACACGTCCGTAGACGTTACGACCACCGGACTTTGAATGTGACTCGAGCAGGCTGCGTTCTGGACGCTTTTTTGAAATACCTTCCCTATGATTTAAGGAAGTGAAGCGACCCGCAGGTGTGAGAGGACGGAAAGATTTAATAGCCATGTTGTTTTTCGTTTCGCCCGTTTAAGTTTTTAAGCTTAAGTGGCGAATTTTAGTGTTAGACGAGTTCGATCTTGTCTCCTGCTTTTAGTGTGACGATCGCCTTCTTGTAGTCAGAAGTCGTACTTGGAAGTCCATTACGACCACGTTTGTTCTTACCAACGTAATTTTGTGTATTTACGCGGCGGACTTTCACTTTGAAAGTCTGTTCAACTGCTTGAGCAATTGCGTGCTTGTTTGAATCGATCGCAACCTCGAAGGTGTACTGACCTAATTCAGCAGATTGCTTATTAGATTTTTCGGTTAAAAAAACCGACTTGAGTACTTTACCGGCATTCATTAGTTCTTACCTCCGTTTACGCGAGCGAGAATAGCATCAAATGCTTTGCTGCTTACGATGATCATCTTGTACTGAGCGAGATCAACTGTGCTTAAGTTTGCTGCTTCAAGCATAGTGACACGGTCGATGTTACCAGCTGCGCGACGTGTGTCTGCTGCGAAAGGAGCATCAACTAAGAGTACTTTACCTTTGGGAGCGATACGTCCGACTACTTGATCCACAAGCTTTGTCTTAGGAGTCGCTACCTTAAATGCTTCAATAAGCGCGATATCACCAGAAGAAGCGCGGTCAAAGAGAGCACGGCTAAATGCGAGTGCGCGAACCTTTGAGTTAATCTTCTTTGAGTAATCACGTGGCTTTGGTCCGAATACTACACCACCACCACCCCAGAGAGGTGAACGGCTTGAACCAGCACGAGCGCGACCGGAACCTTTTTGATTCCATGGCTTTTTACCACCACCGCGAACTTCGCCGCGGGTCTTTGTTGAGTGAGTTCCCTGACGGCGGTTAGCTTGAGTTGCTACGATAACTTCCTTCACAGCTTGAAGACCACGATCGCCTTCAAAGGTTGGAATGTTTTTGAACTCTTGCTCACGGCTAGTTGTACCATCCGGGCTAAAAATCTTGAGTTTCATTGGCTTTATAAAGGGCTAAGGGTTAATCAGGATTAAGCCGTTTTAGGCTGACCCTTGATTGCAGTACGAACGACTACGTCGTCCCCGTTTGCACCTGGGATGGCGCCTTTAATAAGAATCAAATTCTTATCAGCGATGATCTTCACCACTTTAAGATTTTGCATGGTACGGGCATCTCTACCCATGTGACCAGGCATGCGTTGATTCTTCCAAGTACGACCTGGAGTTTGACGCATACCAATAGAACCAATGCGGCGATGGAACATCGAACCGTGGGCTGCTGGACCACCACCTACGCGGAAGCGGCGAACAACACCTTGGAAGTTTTTACCTTTGGTGATACCAGAAACGTCAACTAATTGACCTTCTGCGAAAATAGCTACGGTGATAACATCACCAATTTTAGCTGTAGGCGTACTTGGTAAGCGAACTTCACCAAGAACACGAGGAGCTTGGCTTAAGCCAGCTGCCTTAGCGTGATTTTGCTCAGCTTTAGAGGAATTCTTGTTCTTTTGAACATCGAATCCAAGCTGTACAGCGTTATAGCCGTCTTTTGTCGAAGTCGTTTTTACTTGGACCACAGAGCATGGTCCTGCTTCGATTACGGTGACCGGTACTAAGACGTTTTGAGCGTCATAGACCTGTGTCATTCCGATTTTTTTACCGAGTATTGAATTTATCATGGCTAAGCGGTAGGTGGAAAATTTATTCCGTTTTTGACCTACATTAGAGGCACTTGGTGCTACCCGTTTTAGCGGGCAGTGGGTGCTACTACTAACTTTGGACTATTGGTTTATTTTTCAAACGTTGATAGTGATATCTACGCCAGAAGGAAGGTTTAGTTTTTTGAGCTCATCAACGGTTTGAGCGGTTGGCTCAATGATGTCGATAAGACGTTTGTGCGTGCGAGTTTCAAACTGCTCCATCGATTTCTTGTCCACGTGGGGCGAGCGATTGACGGATAGTTTTTCAACACGCGTTGGAAGAGGAATTGGGCCGGAAACACGAGCACCGGAGCGCTTTGCGGTTTCGACGATGTCCTGAGCTGATTGATCGATTACTCGATAATCGAAGCCTTGGAGTTTGATGCGGATGCGTTGGCCTTTCATACGTAAAAAGAACGATTGTTTTAGCTACGAGCAGGAGCTTTGGATGATGTCTCCACGATTTTCGCGAGGAGTGAGTTTGGTACCTGTTCGAAATGGGAAGGTGTGATAGAAGCACTTGCGCGACCCTTTGAGAGTGAGCGAATGTCTGTCACGTAACCGAAAAGATTTTCTAATGGTACAGCTGCTGTGATGATACAAGCACCTGACTTGTTTTCCATACCGCTAACTGAACCACGGCGACGATTGATATCACCAATTAAGTCACCTTGATATTCTTCTGGAGTTGTTACTTCGACACCCATGATAGGTTCGAGAAGAATTGGGTTAGCAGACTTCATTGCTTCTTTGAAGCCGAAGATACCAGCCATCTTGAACGCGAGTTCTGAAGAGTCTACTTCGTGGAAGGAGCCGTCGACGATACGAATGATAACGTCAACTACAGGGTGACCAGCAACGGTACCGTTGTTGCAACCTTCAAGAATACCTTCGGTAGCTGGCTTAATGAATTCCTTTGGAATAGCACCACCAACGATTTCGTTAACAACTTCAACGCCCTTACCTTTTTCATTTGGTTCGATCTTAACACAGACATGTCCGTATTGACCTTTACCACCTGATTGACGGATGAATTTACCTTCACCATCAGCAGCGCGAGTGACTGTTTCACGATAAGCGATTTGTGGCTTACCAGATGTAGCTTCAACCTTGAATTCGCGCTTCATACGATCGCGAATAATATCCAAGTGAAGTTCACCCATACCTGAAAGAATGGTTTGACCGCTATCTGGATCTGTTGAAACACGAAGAGTTGGATCTTCTGCAACGAGACGTTGTAGAGCTGTGCCCATCTTTTCTTGGTCAGCCTTTGAGTTTGGCTCGATTGACATCGAGATAACTGGCTCAGGGAATGATGGTGGTTCTAAGCGGATATCAAAATCTTCATCACATAGTGTATCACCTGTGATAACTTCCTTAACGCCAACCACAGCACAGATATCACCAGCGTATGCTACATCAATTTCTTCACGTTCGATAGCACGCATAAGCACTAAACGTGAAACACGTTCACTGCGGCGAGTACGAGGATTGTAAAGTGACATACCGCGTTTTAATTGACCGGTATATACGCGGAAGAATACGAGCTTACCTACGAAAGGATCATTCCAAAGCTTGAATGCTAGACCAGCTAACTTTGCTTTGTCATCAACCACTGCTAAGACTGGCTCAGCATCAAGGTTTTGACCTTGCATTGGTGGTACGTCGATTGGACTTGGTAAATAGTTAACAACGCAGTCAAGTAAGCGTTGTACACCTTTTTTCTTAAAGGCAGAACCAGGAACTACGCCGCAGAAGTTAAGAGAAATTGTAGCTTTGCGGATAGCGAGCATGAGCTCGTCTGTTGAAATGGTTTCACCATTCAAGAACTTGTTAGCAATAACGTCATCATAATCAGCAACTGCTTCAATAAGCTTGTCGCGGTATTCCTTGGTGACTTCTAAGTGTTCAGCTGGAATTTCAGTTGTAACTGGTTTTAGACCGAGTGGATCTTCCTTATCTGAAGGGAAGATATAAGCGACCTGCTGTACTAAATCGATCAAGCCTGTGAAGTTTTCTTCAGCTCCGATCGGTAAGAATAATGCATGAGCATTACCTTTTAGTTTTGTACGGATATCATCGATAGCGCGGTGGAAATTAGCACCAACGCGGTCCATCTTATTAATGAAAGCGATACGTGGTACGCGGTACTTGTTAGCTTGGCGCCAAACTGTTTCTGATTGTGGTTGTACACCTGATACAGCGTCAAACACAGCAATCGCACCGTCAAGTACGCGAAGTGAACGTTCTACTTCAGCAGTAAAGTCTACGTGTCCTGGAGTATCAATAATATTGATACGTTGCTGAATGCCCTTCCATGGTCCACAGGAAGCATTCCAAGCACAGGAAATAGCAGCTGCAGTAATTGTAATACCGCGCTCTCTTTCTTGCTCCATCCAGTCGGTAACAGTTGTACCTTCGTGCACTTCACCCATCTTGTGAACAGCACCGGAGTAAAACAAAATACGCTCAGTCGTCGTTGTCTTACCTGCGTCGATGTGAGCAGCAATACCGATATTGCGTGTCCACTCGAGTGGGAAAGGACGTTCAGGTGCGTTTACCTTAGAAACCTTGGATTTGTCTGTAACGACAGTGATCGCGGGAGTTGTAGCAGGAGAAGACATAAAAATGATTACTTACCAGCGGAAATGAGCAAAAGCACGATTTGCTTGAGCCATCTTATGGGTGTCTTCCTTCTTCTTAACAACAGTACCTGTGTTGTTGTAAGCGTCTACGATTTCAGCTGCGAGAGCATCCTTAAGTGGAATACCCTTACGGCTGCTAGCTGCAGCAACAAGCCAGCGAAGAGCTAAGCTCTCTTGGCGTTCGAATGAAATTTCTATTGGTACTTGATAAGTAGCACCACCAACACGGCGGCTCTTAACTTCAAGACGAGGACGTGCATTTTCTAATGCACCTAAAAGTAAGTTAACTGGATCACCCTTTTCGAGTTTCTCGGAAACCTTTTCGAATGCTCCGTATACAATACGCTGAGCTAAATTCTTTTTACCTTTTTGCATGACTACGTTTACCAAGTGCGCAACGAGTGGGCTCTGGTAGCGGATATCAGGAACAACGGTACGTTTAACTGCTCTGTGACGACGGGACATGGATCAGATTCCTTGTAAATTATTTTTTAGCTGCTTTTGGACGTTTAACACCGTACTTGGAGCGGCTACGGCGACGTTTTTCAACACCGGTAGCGTCTAGCGTACCACGAACGATATGGTAACGAACACCAGGTAAATCCTTCACACGACCACCACGAACAAGCACGATTGAGTGCTCTTGAAGGTTGTGACCTTCGTCTGGGATGTAGGAGATGACTTCGTTTCCATTGGTGAGACGTACTTTAGCAACCTTACGGATAGCTGAGTTAGGCTTCTTAGGAGTACGTGTCATTACCTGCACGCACACACCACGACGGAAAGGATTACCATCCAAAGCGGGTGACTTTGATTTGATACGCACCTTACGGCGACCGTGACGTACGAGCTGGCTAATGGTTGGCATGGGCTATGTGTTAAAGAGTGTGAAAATTCGGGAAAAGAGGTAAATCCTACGCTTCGCTCTAAAGCCGGCAAGAACTTTCTAGCGAAAAGTATATCCTCTCGCAAAAGAAGTGGGGTTTAGGCACGATTTGCGAATGAGATAGTGTTGGGCGACCGAAATCGCCAACGCGGAAATATGGTGTGGAATGGTCAGTCAACCCTATTAAATGAGGGTGTTACAAGCATAAACCCTTAAAAATTGTATTTTCATAGGGAAAATCGCTTGTTTTGAAGGGCCTATAATTAGCTTTTTTGTGGTTAATTTGACCCTAAAAACCCTAGTTAACCAAAAACTGCTCTTTTAGAGTATTTAGGCTGATATCCTTAAAAGAGGTAACAACCTTGTCCGTATGAGAAAAATCATGGTGTCCAGTGGATTGGTTAGGTACCGCTACTACCCATAATTTAGCCCTTTTGGCTGCTTTTGAGCCTGTATGAGAGTCTTCAAAGGCAATAGCCTGAAACGGTCTTATTCCTAAGTTGTTGATAACCAATCGATAAAGATCAGGTTCTGGCTTTGGCTGCTTAACATCCTCCCTACAGGCTACAAAGCTGAAGTAAGAGATAAGACCTAAGCGGTTCAAATGCCCCTCAACATGATTATGGCTCGAATTTGAGGCTACTGCCATCACTAACCCCTGTTTTTTACCTTCGTTAAGAAAATCCTCCACCCCTGGCATAATTTTTAAAGTCAGGTCAATTTCCTTGTTTTTTTCACGCCTTCTTTTGTCCAAATCACTACGGCTTAGCGCTGGATCAAACTGACTCCAAGGATCAAAGGAGTAATCTGCATGCCCTACACTGCGATGAAAACGGTCCTTATCAAACGCGACACCATACTCAAGATGCACGGCCTCGTATGCGGAAATCAGTGAAGATTCCGTATCAAGTATCAAACCATCAAAGTCAAAAACGAGCGCTTTAATCATGAATTGGATCAATGCTTAAAATAGACCGTGGGTAATACGCCAATACAAAAAAGAGCCGAAGCAATTAAGCTTCGGCTCTTGAGAGTGAATCAAACTTTAGATTAAGCAGGTTTTACTTCTGCAGCTGGTGCTTCAGGAGCAACGACGACTTCCTCTACGCCAAATGGAAGGCTAATCTTTAAGTTCTTGTACTGAGGTAGACCTGTACCTGCTGGGATTAAGTGACCCATGATAACGTTTTCCTTAAAGCCCTTTAACATGTCGACCTTACCTAAGGTTGATGCATCGGTAAGAACACGTGTGGTTTCTTGGAATGAAGCTGCTGAAATAAAGCTTTCCGTTTCAAGGGACGCTTTAGTGATACCCAATAGAATTGGTTCAGCTTCAGCTGGTTTACCACCGGCTGCTTCAATACGTTTGTTATCTAACAAGAATCCAGCGCGATCAACTTGCTCACCCCAGAAGTATTCGCTGTCACCTGGATCGCTGATGCGAACCTTACGTAACATTTGACGAATAATAATTTCGATGTGCTTATCGTTGATGGTTACACCTTGCAGACGGTAAACTTCTTGAACTTGACCGATCAAGAATTCGTACAGTGCAGATGGTCCTAGAATTTCTAAGATTTCATGTGGATCTGCAGCACCTTCAGTTAAGTGCTGACCCTTAGTAACTACGTCACCAGGTTGTACGATGATATGTTTACCTGCTGGAATTAAATGCTCTTCTTCTTGAGAAGTCTCATCGTTTTTCACAACAAGCTTACGTTTACCACGGACTGTACCTTCGAAGGATACGATACCATCGATACGAGCCATTTCAGCTGCATCCTTTGGACGGCGTGCTTCAAACAGTTCAGCAACACGTGGAAGACCACCGGTAATGTCCTTAGTCTTAGAAGCCTGACGAGGTGTCTTAGCGAGCAATGCACCAGGTGAAATTGTATCACCTTCATTTACAGCGATCTGAGCACCAACTGGAATTGTGTAAGCAGCAAGCGGTTTGTTTGTTGCTGGATCACGAATTTCAACTTGTGGATTTAGATCTTCTTTATGCTCGATAACAACGGTAGCGATACGACCCGAACTTTCATCGAGCTCACGCTTTACTGTTACACCAGGGATCATGTCCTTGAATGCAAGAACACCACCCTTTTCAGAAAGAACTGGAATATTGTATGGATCCCACTGAGCAAGTACTTCGCCCTTAGCGATCTTAGCGCCATCAGCGACGTGTAAGAATGAACCTACTACAATGTTGTAGGTTTCTAATTCTTTTCCTTCATCGTCAAGAAGTTGGATAGTACCGGTCTTATTAAGAACGATATTACCACCATCAGCTGTACTTACTAAACGTAAGCCACGGTACTTAATTGTACCTGCTGAACGAACGCGAATTTCAGGAGTCTTGAATCCACCGGAAGCAACACCACCGATGTGGAAGGTACGCATGGTGAGCTGAGTTCCAGGTTCACCAATTGATTGAGCGGCAATAATACCGACTGAATCACCGACCTTAGCCATCTTATTTGTCGCAGGGTTGATACCATAGGACTTCGAATCAATGCCAATAGCACTGTTAGAAGTTAATGGTGACATAACCTTTACGCGCTCGATACCAACATCATCAATGATAGTAGCGATTTCTTCAGTGATTAATTCACCTGAACCAACAATGAGTTCTGTTGGCTTGAGTGGGTTGTATACGTCGTCACTTGAGCAACGACCGATAAGACGTTCACGAAGTGGTACGATTTCATCGTCACCTTCAACGATAGCCTTTTTCCATACACCATCACGAGCACCACAATCGTCTTCGCCAATGATAACGTCCATAGCGACGTCGCAAAGCTTACGAGTTAAGTAACCTGCGTCAGCAGTCTTAAGAGCTGTATCAGCAAGACCCTTACGTGCACCGTGGGTTGAAATAAAGTATTCAAGAACGGTTAGACCTTCACGGAATGATGAAAGAATAGGACGTTCAATAATTTCACCGTTTGGTTTAGCCATCAGACCACGAGCACCGCAAAGCTGACGAACCTGTTGCTTGTTACCACGAGCACCTGAATCCATCATGATGTAAACCGGATTGATTTCAGGTTTACCTTCGTTTGTTTCTAATTTTATAAATACTTCTTTAGCGATACGGTCTGTAGCATTTGTCCAGATGTCGACGACCTTATTGTAGCGTTCGCCATCGGTGATAATACCTTTATTAAACTGTGATTCAACTTCTGTGATCTTCTTGCGAGATTCAGAAACGATATCTTTCTTCGCTTCTGGTATGATCATGTCGTCGATACCGATTGAGATACCTGCTTGGAACGCAGTTGCGAAACCGAGTTCTTTTAACTTATCAAGCGTCTCAACAGTCACTGAATTACCAGCAACTTTGTAAGTATTTAAAATCAAATCACCCAATTTTGCTTTAGCGCATGGGAAATTTACGAAACCAACATCAGCTGGCCAGATTTGATTGAAGATAACACGTCCAACAGATGTACGAAGAATCTTCTTATCTTTATTACCGAAGATTGTTTCACGTCCGTAATCTGGATTTGGAATATCCACCCAATCATGGAACTTAAGGTTACCTTCTGCACGAGCATAAAGCACTTCTTGCAAGTTAGCCATTAAAGGTACGCGGTGACCCTTTGGTACTTTAACACGAGGCTCAAAAGTTAAGTAATAAGCACCAAGAACGATGTCTTGGGATGGTGTTAAAATTGGCTTACCTGATGAAGGTGAGAAAATATTCGACGTAGCCATCATGAGAAGTTTGCACTCCATGATTGCTTCGAGAGAAAGCGGTACGTGTACTGCCATTTGGTCACCGTCGAAGTCAGCGTTGTAAGCTGTACATACGAGTGGATGAATACGAATAGCTTCACCTTCAATTAAGACTGGTTCGAAAGCCTGAATCGAAAGACGGTGAAGTGTAGGTGCACGATTTAATAGAACAGGATGTCCCTTCGTAACTTCTTCAAGAATATCCCAAACTTCTGGGGATTTCTTTTCGATCATCTTACGAGCACCACGAACGGTGTGTACGAATCCAAGTTCTTTAAGACGACGGATAATGAATGGTTCAAACAATACTAGAGCCATCTTCTTTGGAAGACCGCACTGATTGAGTTTTAATTCAGGTCCGATAACGATAACGGAACGACCGGAATAGTCGACGCGCTTACCGAGTAAGTTTTGACGGAAACGTCCCTGCTTACCTTTAAGCATGTCAGATAGGGACTTTAATGGACGATTGCCTGCACCTGTAACAGGGCGGCCATGACGACCATTATCAAAGAGAGCATCAACAGCTTCTTGAAGCATGCGCTTTTCGTTATGAATAATAACGTCAGGCGTCTTCAACTGCATCAAATTACGTAAACGATTATTACGATTGATAACACGACGGTATAAATCGTTTAGGTCGGATGTAGCAAAGCGACCACCTTCGAGTGGAACGAGCGGACGTAAGTCTGGTGGAATTACTGGAAGTACTTCTAAGACCATCCATTCAGGTTTTGATTTTGAATGAATAAAGCCTTGAATAACTTTTAAGCGCTTCGAAAGTTTCTTTTTGATCTGCTTGGACTTCGTTGCACGCATCTGCTCTTGCAGTTCAGCAACGGTAGCAGCGAGATCCATTTTAGCTAATCCATCACGGACAGCTTCAGCACCCATTTTAGCGACGAATGAACCTTCGCCGTATTCGTCAATTGCTTGACGATATTCGGTGTCTGTTAAAAGAGAACGTGGTTCGAGTGGAGTTTTACCAGCATCAACAACCATGTAGTTCTCATAATAAATGACGCGCTCGAGTGAGCGTGCTGTCATATCTAAGAGAAGACCAAGACGACTTGGCATGCTCTTTAAGAACCAAATATGTGCTACAGGAACTGCGAGTTCAATGTGACCCATACGTTCACGACGAACACGTGCAATGGTTACTTCAACACCGCAACGGTCGCAAATAACGTCCTTGTACTTGATGCGTTTGTACTTACCGCAAGCACACTCGTAATCGCGCACTGGACCGAAAATCTTTTGGCAGAAAAGACCGCCTGGTTCAGGTTTGAATGTACGATAGTTAATCGTTTCAGGATTCTTAACTTCGCCCTTTGACCATTTACGAATGGTTTCAGGTGAAGCGACTGTGATTGATACACAATCAAATGGGTTCTCGTCTAAGCCTAAAGCTGTACGAACTTCTTCGCGTGCTGTGGAAGTGGCTGCTGTTTCGGAAGGTTGAATCATGTGAGGACTCCCTAATATTTTTTAAAGATGATACGTGAGTTACTTGGGTGATTATTAAGCACCCAAGTTTAGTGCGTCGCTTTTTTGTAATTTGATATCCAATCCTAATGATTGAATTTCTTTAATTAACACGTTGAACGACTCAGGCGTTCCGGCCTGGAGTGTATTATCACCCTTAACGAGTGATTCGTAGATCTTCGTACGACCTTGAACGTCGTCGGACTTAACCGTGAGAAGCTCTTGGAGTGTGTGTGCTGCACCGTAAGCTTCGAGTGCCCACACTTCCATTTCTCCAAAGCGCTGACCACCGTACTGAGCTTTACCACCAAGTGGTTGCTGAGTAACAAGTGAGTAAGGTCCAACAGCACGAGCGTGGATCTTATGAGAAACCAAGTGATTTAGTTTCATCATATAGATGTAACCTACCACGACTTCTTGATCGATGCGCTCACCGGTACGACCATCCAAGAGGACGCTCTTACCAGAACTTGGGAGTTTTGCTTCTTTTAAGTATTCACGGACGCGCTTTTCAGGAATTCCGTCGAACACAGGAGTAGCGACCTTCATGCCGAGCTTTTTACAAGCCCAACCTAAATGCGTCTCTAAAACTTGTCCTACGTTCATACGTGAAGGCACACCAAGAGGGTTCAAGCAGATTTCTACTGGTGTACCATCTGGTAAGAACGGCATGTCTTCTTCAGGTACGATCTTAGCGACCACACCCTTATTACCGTGACGTCCTGCCATCTTATCACCGACTTCAAGTTTCTGCTTTGTAGCGATGTAAACTTTAACTTGTTTAATTGCACCGTCAGCTGAACCTTCACCGCTTTCAACGGATCCAATCTTACGCTCACGATCTGATTCAAGCTCATCGAACTTCGATTGATACGAACCGATGATTTCCATGATCTTAATACGAACCGGTGAAGGATCGATTTGAACATGCTTTGATACAGCAGCAAGTTTACGAAGTAATGTCTTCGTGATCTTACGGTTTGCTGGAATAATAATTTCGTTGTTCTCGCCGTTGATAACGTCGAGCGGAATTTTTTCACCAAGAAGGATATTAGAGAGGGCCTCTGTAAGACCTTCACGTAATTTATCCATTTGAGTTTTATAATCTTCCTGAATTTGTTTTGTCTGACGACGACGATCAGATGGCGATAAACGCTCAGCTTGATTATCGATACGTGAAGATACCTTCACATCCATAATAATACCGCCCACACCGGAAGGTACTACTAGAGAGGTGTCTTTAACGTCAGCAGCTTTTTCACCGAAGATTGCGCGGAGCAATTTTTCTTCAGGTGCTAATTCTGTTTCAGACTTAGGAGTAATTTTACCAACTAGGATATCGCCTGGTTTTACCTCAGCACCAACACGGATAACACCGTTATGGTCTAAGTTCTTTAATGCTTCTTCACCTACGTTTGGAATATCACGAGTAATTTCTTCAGGCCCAAGCTTTGTATCACGAGCCGTTACTTCGAATTCTTGGATATGAATTGAAGTGAAGATATCTTCTTTAAGAACCTTCTCGGAAATTAAGATAGCGTCTTCGAAGTTGTAACCATTCCATGGCATGAAGCCGACAAGAACGTTACGACCAAGGGCCATTTCGCCACCGTCTGTTGAAGGACCGTCTGCGATAATTTGACCTGCTTTAATTTTCTGACCGCGTTTTACGATCGGCTTTTGATTAAAACATGTACCAGCGTTTGAACGCATGAACTTACGCAGTTCATAAACGTAAACGTGATTCTTAGTATCGTGCTTAATCGTACGTGGTAATTCACCGTCTTTAGTGATGACAATGCGTACAGCATCAACGGATGCAACTACACCTGCTTCATCAGCAACGACTACGATCTTTGAGTCACGAGCAACACGCTCTTCAATACCAGTTCCTACGAAAGGAGACTCAGCTTGAAGTAGTGGAACACCTTGGCGTTGCATGTTTGAGCCCATGAGTGCGCGGTTAGCGTCGTCATGCTCAAGGAACGGAATCATACCAGCAGCGATAGAAATAACCTGCTTTGGTGAAACGTCCATATAGTGAACTTCAGCAGCACTTACTTCTAAGAATTCACCATCTTGACGAACCGTTACTTTGCCTACGAAGTGGCCCTTTTCATCAATCTCAGCATTAGCTTGAGCGATGATCTTAGCTTCTTCTTGGTCTGCTGTTAAATAGTCGATCTTGTCAGTGACGCGACCGTCTTTAACTAAGCGATAAGGTGTTTCAATAAACCCGAACTCATTAACACGAGCATAGGTTGAAAGAGAATTGATAAGACCGATGTTCGGACCTTCAGGTGTTTCAATCGGACAGATACGACCGTAGTGAGAAGGATGAACGTCACGGACTTCGAAACCAGCACGCTCACGATTAAGACCGCCAGGCCCGAGGGCTGATAGACGGCGCTTGTGAGTTACTTCAGCCAATGGATTAATTTGATCCATGAACTGTGAAAGCTGACTGCGAGCAAAGAAATCGCGGATAACTGTAGTCAGAGCCTTTGGATTGATCAACTTTTGTGGAGTGATCGAATCAACGCTTTGATCATACATGGTCATACGTTCACGAACTAAACGTTCTGTACGTGAGAGACCAACGCGGCATTGGTTAGCAAGTAATTCACCTACCGTACGAACGCGGCGGCTTCCTAAGTGATCGATATCATCAACAACACCTTCGCCACGCTTTAAGCGCACTAAGTATTTAGTTGCTGCTACAATATCTCCACTTTCAAGAATACGTTGTTCGAGTTCGGTCTTTAAACCTAATTTTTGGTTTACTTTATAACGACCTACACGACCTAAATCGTATCTCTTTGGATCAAAGAATAAACGTTTCAGTAATGCCTTAGCATTAGCTGTTGTTGGTGGTTCACCTGGACGTAAGCGTTTATAGATTTCTTTTAGCGCTTCTTCTTCGTTACGTGTTGGATCTTTCTTAAGAGCGCGGATAATTGCACCTTCGTCGATTGCTGTATCAATTACACGAATCGATGAAATGTCATGTTTTTCGAAAGTACGAACGATTTGCTTTGTGAGTGGTTCAAATGCACGTGCTAGCACAACACCTTTTTGTGCATCAATTGCATCTTCAACAAGCACGAGAGAACTTACGTTCTCCATATCAAGAGCCTTAGTTACCTTAAGGTCTTTGATTTCATAGAACAGATTTAAAATATCTACGTCTGCACTGTAGCCGATAGCACGCAGTAAAGTTGTAATTAAGAACTTACGGCGGCGGCGACGACGATCTAGATATACGTAGAGTAAGTCGTTATTATCAAATTGAGTTTCTAGCCATGTACCACGGTCAGGAATAATACGGAATGAATGTAATAATTTTCCGTTTGGATGTGGTGCAACTTCAAATGCAATACCAGGTGAACGGTGTAATTGAGATACGACAACACGTTCTGCACCATTGATAATGAAAGAGCCACGCTCAGTCACCATCGGGATTTCTCCCATATAAATATCTTCGTCCTTAATGAAGTCTTCTTCACGAAGACGTAATTTTACATATAAAGGAACGGAATATGTAACACCATCACGGATACAATCGATTTCAGAAATCTTTGAATCTCCGAGTGTGTATGAAACGTACTCAAGCGTGAGACGTTCGTCATAAGACTGAATAGGAAATACTTCCCTGAAGACCGCTTCTAAGCCTTGCGGTTTACGCTGCTTCTCAGGAATTCCCTTTTGGAGGAATTCAAGATACGACGTGATCTGAATTTCGATCAAATTCGGTGGCTGAATGACTTCGCGGAGTTTGCCGAAGTTAATTCGTTCTGAGTGAGTGCGGTCGGCCATGGTCGTTCGGGAAAAGTTAAATGCTTACGAGAGACGATTAGCTCCTGTTGGAACCAATCTAAGGACTAATTGAGACACTGAAACTAACAGAGTATGAACAGGCAAAAGACAGGCCGTAAAATCTACGGCCTGTCCTGGTAAAAACGAATGCGTTGAACGTGCGTTCGCCAAGTGAATTACTTCAACTCAACTTTAGCACCAACTGCTTCAAGCTTCTTCTTGATGTCTTCAGCATCAGCTTTGGAAGCGCCTTCCTTAACTGGCTTTGGAGCACCTTCGACTAAGTCTTTAGCTTCTTTGAGGCCTAGACCTGTGATAGCGCGCACTTCTTTAATTGCGCCGATCTTGTTTTCGCCACCGCTAACGAGAACTACGGTGTACTCAGTTTTTTCTTCAGCTGGTGCTGCGGCTGCTGCACCTGGTGCGGCTGCTGCTGCTACTGCTACTGGTGCGGCTGCGGAAACGCCCCACTTTGTTTCGAGATCTTTTACAAGACCTGCGATTTCGAGTACTGATTGGCTTGAGAGCCATTCTATGACTTGATCTTTAGTGATATTGCTCATGTTTATTTTCTCCCTACAACAGATAGCGGCCTAAAATTGTAAGGCGCGTTTAAGAGACGTATCCCCTATATGTTGCGATGGATGGTTTGTTTTCCTGATGCTTAGGCTAGGCCTCTGCGTATTGGAAAGGGTTATGGGTTATATTAAGCTCCAGCAGCGCGAACTTTCGCCTGTAGAACATTAACAGTTGCTTGTGGAACAGCGTTGATAACGCGTACAAACGCAGTACCAGGCTGATTGAGAAGTCCGAGCAATTGAGCGCGGAGTGAGTCAAGCGATGGCATATCTGCCAAGCGATCAACATCCTTAGATGAGATAAGCTTGTTAGAGATAACGCCTGCTTTAACAGCAAACTTCTGTTTTTCTTTGAAAAATTGCTTAAGAATTTTCGCGACACCTGGAGAATTCTTACCACCTACAACAACAGCTGTAGGACCAGTAAGTGATGCCTCTAAGTCAGGTAGTCCAAGTGCTTTTGCAGCTACGCGAAGTGAGCTGTTTTTAACAACGTGGAACTGTGCTTTTTCTGCAGCTAATTTCGAACGAAGATCTGCAACGTCAGAAACAGTAGCGCCAGTAAAGTTAGCGAGAATTACGTATTCGGAATCTTTAAGGTAGTTATTTACTTCCGAGATTAAATATTGTTTTTCGGCTCTCATTATATAGGTCTCCCGGCTTAGTATTTACTATATTCAGTTGATGCAATGTGAACACCAGGGCTTTGTGATGCAGAGATCGCAATAGTCTTGATGTAGTGACCTTTGAATGACGCAGGCTTAGCTTTACCTACTGCTTCGATAACAGCTAATGCGTTTTCAAGAATCTGCTGAGGTGTGAATGAGCGTTTGCCCACGCCAACACCGATATTGCAGGTCTTATCCATCTTAAATTCTACACGACCAGCTTTAACTGCTTTGATACCAGCTGGGATATCATCAGTAACAGTGCCGCTCTTAGGATTTGGCATTAAGCCTTTTGGACCAAGAACACGAGCTAGTGTACGAACGCTCTTCATTGCTTCTGTTGTTGCAATAGCGACGTCGAAATCGAGCCAGCCTTCATTGATCTTTGTCATGAGATCTTGCATACCTGCTTGATCTGCACCTGCATCAAGAGCAGCTTTTGCATTATCTGTGAAAACGATAACGCGAACTTTTTTACCGGATCCATTTGGAAGCGGTGTAGTTCCACGAATCATTTGATCACCTGCTGTAGGATCAACTCCTAAGCGGAATGACAATTCGACGGTTTCATCGAATTTAGCCTTCGGAAACTTTTGGAGAACATCCACAGCATCCTTAAGCGAGTAATGTTTAGTTAGGTCAGCGACCTTAACTGCGGCATTATAACGTTTACTGGTTTTTTTCATTTTTTACTCCTTGCGGTGCGAACGCCTCGTATTTCAGAAGCTCCCGCGGGTAGTGTTTCTGTGCAAAATTAATCAATAACTTCGATACCCATATTACGTGCAGTACCTGCAATAATACGAATACCAGCTTCGTCTGTAGAAGAGTTTAAGTCTTTTTGTTTTAGCTTTACGATTTCGAGCAATTGTTTGCGCGTAACCTTGCCAACTTTATCCTGATTAGGACGAGCTGATCCGCTAGCAATATTCGCAGCCTTCTTCAGTAGTACTGAAGCAGGAGGAGACTTTAAGATGAACGTAAAGCTCTTGTCTGAATATACTGTGATCACAACCGGAAGAATCATTCCGTTTTGATCCTTAGTTTTTGCGTTAAACTCCTTACAAAACGCCATAATGTTGACGCCTTGAGCACCTAATGCAGGTCCGACAGGAGGAGCTGGGTTAGCAGCACCTGCGGGAAGTTGTAGACGAATGTAGCCCTGTATTTTCTTAGCCATGGATCGTAAAGGATGAAAGTTTAGGTGTTAGTTGATTAAAATATTATTCTGTCATGCGCATAACTTGCCAGTACTCGAGTTCGACTGGAGTAAAGCGTCCGAAGATGGAAACCGATACGCGAAGTTTACCGCGTTCTGGATCGATTTCATCGATACGGCCTGTGAGGTTAGCAAATGGACCATCATTGATCTTAACTTCTTCGCCAACGGTGTATTGAACTTTTGGAACTTCTTTTCCGTTTGCTGCTTCAATACGTGAACGAATTTCATCGATCTCGGATTGACGTAGTGCTGCAGGACGTTCACCACCAACGAAACCAATTACACCAGCTACTTCCTTCACGAAGTACCAAGGACGATTAATTAGTTTTCCGTCTTCACCGAATAGTCTCATTTGGATGAAAACATATCCTGGATAAAGCTTACGGACTTTAGTGGATTTCTTACCTGCTTTAACTTCTGAAACAACTTCTGTTGGAAGTAGTACCTCAAATATATACTCGTCCAACTCTTCAGCGGCTTTAAAGCGCTCAATGTACACTTTCACTTTATTCTCCTGACCGGAGAGTGTGTGAAGTGCGAACCACTGAGCGTCTGCGGGAATTGATGTTTGGACGGACATGGATAACTATAGAATTAGCTCACCCAAGAGTGAAGGAGTTCTACCACTTGAATCAGTGAGAAATCACTGATGCTGGTAAACACGCCAAGGATGATCGACGCAACGATTACAACGATAGTGGAATCGCGTAACTCCGATGGAGTTGGCCACGATGCCTTCTTTAGCTCTTCGCCCATTTGAACGAAGAATACGCGCGTACTGCTGAATGGGTTTGACATGAACTTTTTGTTGTTAGCTGGCAGGGGCGGAGGGAATCGAACCCCCAACCAACGGTTTTGGAGACCGCTACTCTACCAATTGAGCTACACCCCTAAGTGAAGTGGATTTTAGACGACGTTGCCGAGGCTCCTAAAAGAAGGCCTCGGCAATGGCGGTTAAACTATTGATTTAGTGATTATTCGGTAATCTCTGTGATACGACCTGCACCGATTGTACGACCACCTTCACGAATAGCGAAGCGCTGTGTCTTCTCCATAGCGATTGGGTTGATCAGTTCGATATCAACATTGATATTATCACCAGGCATAATCATTTCTACGCCCTTTGGTAATGTGATAACTCCCGTTACGTCTGTTGTACGGAAATAGAACTGTGGACGGTATCCGTTAAAGAATGGTGTATGACGGCCACCTTCGTCTTTTGAAAGGACGTAGATTTCTGCCTTAGCTTTTCTGTGAGGAGTAATCGACTTTGGAGCTGCGATTACTTGACCACGTTCGATACCTTCTTTGTCAATACCACGAAGAAGAATACCTACGTTATCGCCTGCGCGACCTTCATCAAGAAGCTTACGGAACATTTCGATACCAGTAACAACGGTTGTTGTTGTGTCTTTTAGACCAACGATTTCAACGGTTTCGTTAACTTTAACAATACCACGATCGATACGGCCTGTAGCAACAGTACCACGACCTGTGATTGAGAATACGTCTTCAACTGACATTAGGAATGGCTTGTCAGTTTCACGCTCTGGCATTGGAACTTCTGAATCAACTGCTTCGAGTAGGTTAGCAATTGCTTGTTCACCTTCTGGCTTACCTTCGAGAGCTGCTGTAGCAGAACCACGAATGATCTTAGCGTTCTTACCATCGAATTGGTACTTGCTTAGAAGATCACGGATTTCTTCTTCAACGAGGTCTAAGAGATCCTTATCATCGATAAGGTCGACCTTGTTTAAGAATACAACGATCTTTGGTACGCCGACTTGGCGAGCTAAAAGGATGTGCTCACGAGTCTGTGGCATAGGACCATCAGCTGCGGATACAACAAGGATAGCGCCGTCCATTTGAGCGGCACCTGTGATCATGTTCTTTACGAAATCAGCGTGGCCAGGGCAGTCAACGTGTGCATAGTGGCGGTTTGGTGATTCGTATTCAACGTGTGATACTGCGATTGTAACGGTCTTTGTAGCGTCACGAACCGTACCACCTTTAGCGATATCCTGGTAGGACTTAATTTCAGCAAGTCCTTTGCGGGATTGTACTGCAACGAGTGCAGCTGTAAGAGTGGTCTTACCGTGATCGATGTGACCAATTGTTCCGACGTTTACGTGCGGCTTTTTGCGTTCGAATGTACCTTTTGCCATGGCGGATTAGGACTGATTTTGGGTTGTGATTAAAAAGTGATTTTCTCGACGTAATTTGATCTGCTGGAGCCCAGAACCGGATTTGAACCGGCGACCTCGTCATTACCAATGACGTGCTCTGCCGACTGAGCTATCTGGGCAGGCTATGTCTACTTGTCAAAAGCACTTGATGAGTATCAAATACCTTTGTCATGCAGTAACCGAAGCAGTGGTCAAATAACGCGAAAGAGGTAAGAAAGTGGACGTCCCTATAGGATGCGTCAACAGGAATCTTTAGAAGGTTCTAAAATACGCAAAAACCGTTCAATTTAAAGTTCGCGGCTATCCCCCAACTAAGACTATTCAATCAGTAAACCTATGGATCAACCAGCTAAA
Source organism: Opitutaceae bacterium (assembly GCA_036824825.1). GTDB lineage: Bacteria > Verrucomicrobiota > Verrucomicrobiia > Opitutales > Opitutaceae > Palsa-1447. Next base: position 258,011 of record DAISZL010000001.1, on the reverse strand, counting down.
TCCCTTAACCCTACTCTCCTTAAAACCTGGGTTTCAGCGCTTCTTCAAGCAAGGGGTCTTTTAGCCAAAGATGCCGACCAAACTGCTGCTCAGTTAGTGCAGACAAGTCTTTGGGGGATAGATAGTCACGGAATTGCACGCCTACCCCATTACCTCAATCGACTTGGTCGAAAATCAATCCTAGCTAAGCCAAATTTAGCCTTTGAAGCGACTGGTTCAGCGACCGGAAATGTCGATGGAGGCCACGGTTTAGGCTTTTTGGCATGTACTTATGCAATGGATCACGCTGTCGAACTGGCTAAAAAAAGCGGGGCTGGTGTTGTTGGAATAAGAAATTCGAGTCATTGTGGCGCAATTGGGCTTTACAGCCGCCAAGCAGCCCAAAACGGTATGATTGGTATAGCTTTCACCCATTCAGACTCCTTTGTGGTACCTCATGGTGGCAAAAAAGCTTTTTTTGGTACTAACCCGATTTCTATCGCAGTACCTACCCATGATCCCAAGCGCCCCCTTTGTGTGGATATGGCGACAAGCATAACTACCCTGAACCGGGTAATGAATGCCCGCAGAGAGAACCGATTGATTCCAGAAGGACTGGGAGTGGATCAATTGGGTAATGATACAACCGATCCTCATAAGGTCACTGCGCTCAAACCTATGGCTGGTCCTAAAGGATATGCCTTAGCATTTCTAATAGATATGTTGTGTGGTCCGTTAAACGGAATGCCTTTTGGACCTCATCTAAACAACATGTATACCGAACTCGATCAGCACAGAGAACTTGGATCGCTCGTAATTGCTATTGATCCGTCCCGTTTCTTTGGAGGTGCTAATCTTGCTGCAACCGTTGTACTAGCCATGGCTGAAGCAAAAAGCCAAGCCGATGGTGTACTCTACCCAGGCGAACCTGAATATATAACAGAAGCACTACGGCTTAAAACGGGTATCCCTATAGAACCAGAGCTTTGGAGAGAACTCACCGAGTACTCTGCCAAATTAGGAATTCCTACCCCTTAAGGACCGACAGTAATTTTGTAGAAACCTGGAGGCAATCGGTCCCCAATACGCAAACTATGCGTTAGGTAATCGAGGAAAAATTTGTCTGCCTGAGTACCCGAGCGCTTTGTTGAAAGAATCGGTCCAATAAAACCTGCAGAATCAACAGCAACTGAAAATTCGATAGGACTATAAGCATGCATTAATACTTCCGTGGGAGCTGTAGGCGTATCTTTAGCAAGTATCTGTTTTTCGTATACATTGCTACCTGAGGCCATACTGCTCACTTTAACCCATGCAACGCGTGAGTCTAAGACGATGTGCAAATGATCACTTCGCCCAAAACCATAAGCAGGATTACCTGGATCTTTCGTAGTAAGTGCAAGTGCAGGACTAGCTGGAACATCAACAGGAGAAGTAATGTTAACAGCCAAACGTTCAGTTGAAAAAGCTAGTTTAGGACTAAAGCCCGAAAAATCACTGCCAGACAATATATGCAGTGGCTTGAGTTGAGAACCACTCCACCGAGTTGGCAAAAATAAAGGTGTTGGATCATTTAGCCATGCATCTTCGCTTGATAGTATATCAGAAGTAGTACCTAAAATCTCAATGTGTGGTACTTGTGGCTTAACAAGATTCGTCTTAGCTTCATCAACTCGAAACAAAAAGCCAACTGTAGTTAAAACAACAAAACTTCCTACAAAGTAAGGAACCCATTTTATGGTGTTTTTAACTATGCCTGATGAAACCATAGTTACGGACTTACTTTAGGCGATGCTTGCTGAGCCCCGACAACAATTTGGTCAAAATGAGCTTCAGCAGCCATACCATAGACTTTTGTTACACTCTCAATAGGCACATCTACACCGGCTAAAATCAATAAGACTGGTTTTTTTGTTAACTGGGCTTCACTTTTTAACCAGGCTGGCAGTTCAGCTAAATTTTTCATTCCAGCATCCGTTAGAATCTGATCTGAACTTAATATTTTTAAATGCGATGTAGTACGAGTTGCTTGAGCATGAGCTGTTGCAAGCTCTGGTAATTGTACAACAAGTCCAGGAGCGAGTACGAAACGCGAACCGAACAAAACGAAAAACAAAGCTAGTAGTCCAACGTTAATATAAAAAAATAAATCAAAATTACGCGGAGGAGGCGTAAGCTTTGAAACTAGATCTAGAGGTCGAGATAACATAAAAGAACTATTCTTTTTTATTATCAGCTGAAGACGATGCGTATTCAGATAATAAATATCTCATGATTTCATTTCCTGACCATTCTATATCTCTTACAAGAGCACGAACACGACTTGATAAGAAGTGATACGCAAGATGTGCGGGTATCGCTAACATGAGACCTCCAACCGTGCAAACTAGTGCCTGCCAAAGTCCTAACGAGAGCGCATGCGGAGTTGCGTAGTCGCCACCTTTTTCAAAAGCAATAAATGTAGTGGCCATACCAAGGACCGTTCCTAAAAGACCAACCAAGGGAGCTACCTGTGCAATAGCAGCAATAGAACCAATGCGACGCTCAAGAGCGGGAATTTCAACTAGCGCTGCCTCTTGCACATGAAAGCGCATTGTTTGTGCATCATCTGAAGCATGGAGTAGTGCCGCCTTAACAACAGAAGCGACAGGACCAGGCGTCTCTTCACACAGTGTTAACGCTTCAACGAGCCTACGTTTAGCGAGCGTATTTTTAATTCCATTCAAAAATGCACTCGCTTTAATCTGGCCACGGTGCAGGTAGAGTACGCGTTCAATAAAAAATACGAACGCAAGCATAGCCATGATTAATAGTACAACCATCATGGGACCGCCTCGTGAAAATATACTGAGATGAAGTACAGACATCGGAGTTATATAAAGTTAAGTGAAATTTAATTTAAAATTTAGCAGCGGGAGAATTTATGTTCGCGATATTAGATCTAGCTAAAGCAGCTCCAGGCAAATCAGCTTCTATAACGCGCTGCCATGCTTGAATTGCTTGGTCAATCTGCCCTTGCTCATGAAGGAGTTGCCCTAAATCCATTAAGGTTTTTGACATCCAAAAACGTCCTGTAGAACCCAACTCAGAAGCTTTTGCAGGGTTCATCAAAAATGCTGTAACAACATCACTCCACCAGACTTCTTTCGCCTGACTTAAACGACCACGGTGCCTGTAGATATTTCCTAAATTATATCCTGCTTCAACACGCACATCGACAGGAGCATCTACACGGTATTCACAAATATCTTCAAACAAGGCACGCGCACTTTCTTCATGCGAAGGGTCATTACCCGCCTGTGCGTTGTGACACTCAGCTAAGGCAAGGCGTGCAAGAATCGAGTTAGGATTACTCGCGTAGGCTGGATTTTTAATCAGTAATTCGTAGGCACGTTGAGCCTGCGGAAATTGATTTAATTTTCTAAATAAATCTCCCTGCTTAAGGCGTGCATCAAAGACTAAATCACTTTGAGGATAGGCGGTCATCAATCGCTCAAGAAGCCTATCTGCTTGTTGAAAATTATCATCCCGCCCTAGTCTATCCGAGTACGTGGCGGCTTGATACAAAGCATAGGGTGCTAATCGATTCGCTGGAAAACGATCAGCTAAATCCGTTAATAGGCGCTGAGCTTCTACAACTCTATCCTGCTCTGCCTCATGCTCTGCCTGTACAAAATAAGAGGAAACTGCGGCATCAAGACTTGGATAATCAGCACGTAACTTTTTTAATATTTCAACAGCGTCCTGCTCTTTCTTCTGATCAAAATATATCTGCGCTTTAAGGAGCAGACTACTACTGAGTAGATCCTGTCTTAGATCCAAATTTACTCCGTTTAATATTCCTCCCAGTGAGTCGACCAATTTTAAAGCTTGGCCTAAATCACGTGCATCAACAGCAAGTCTTGCCTGTAACCAGGCCATGCGAGCTCTTAGATCGATTGGTAAATCACTTCTCGTATCAGTCTGATTCAGTAAAGAAGTGATTCGTGTATAGGCATCGAAGGGCTTACCAGATAATTGTAAGGCACGCGCTAGATTCCACTCAGCTTGCCAGCGGTGCATTGCATCAAAAGCCGGAATCTTAGAGCTTTGATCCAATGCATTTTCAGCAGCCTTAAGTGAACCTGTTCCTGCCTCTACTGCCATGATCTCTGACTCAACTCGCTGAAAAATGAGATCTCCCAAAGCAATACCACTTGGAGGATTAAGTATAACTGAAGTATATGCATCCGCAGCATTTCTGTAGTCTCTGGCCCTAAACCAAGCCTCTGCTATCACGGCACTAAGTCTCTTTCTTACTTCAATATTTCTAGAGTCAGATGAAAGCGCTAGCTGCGTTTGTTTAGCATAATCAGCAGCAGTTCTATAGTGCTGCTGCTCCCACGCCGCATCTGCGAGTAAACCTAACGCATAAGGCTTAAGTGTTGATGCTGGAAAGTGGTCTAAAAGCATCTGAGCTTTATCTTCAGCTGTTATAAAATCAGAATCACCTAACGCTAACGTAGCTCTTAGTAATAGTAAGTCATCTTGTATTGGATGCGGTCTTTCAGATGAAGTTAACTTATCTATTTCACGACGTAGATTATCCCGATCAACTCCCTGAGTCATTCCTCGAGCAAGTAACTGCAATGCTTCTCTTTGCCGATCGGTATCAGTACCTACTTCAAGAAGTTGGTAGAGCGCATTCCTTCCTGGACCTTCACCAACTCCAGCAATCATACCAAGTAAAAACCGTAAATCATCAACTCGCACTTTCTGTTGTGCAGGAAGAGTCATCAGATTTCGCTGCAGTACCTCAATTGCCTGGCTACGCCTACCAAGCTGATAGAGCATAACGGCGTAGGTTCGTGCAAAATCGTACCCAACGGTTCCAGGGTTATTTTCTGCATTTATACGAACACGATTTACCTCTTCTTCCGTTACACGACCTAAACGCAAAAGCGCTTGATCGTGCGCTAACTCAAAACGTGCTTTAGTAATTTGCGTTAGAGCAAGTGCCTGAGCTTGGCTAAATAAAGTAGTCGCTTGTTTGTAGTCACCTGCAGCATTAGCAAGTGAACCTTGGATAAAAATAGCCCAGGCTTGGTCCTCACGACCTAGATCCGTTAACTTTACTTGATTAATCTCTACTTGGGCTTGATCAAACTGTCTTAGTGAGAGCGAAGCTAAAGAACTTCTCAAGTGCCAGATAGGACCCCTATTAGAACGCATAGAACCAAGTACTTTACTCGCCTCCAAAGCATTACCTTCATCCAAAAGTGCTTCAGCAAGGTCTAGCGTCAGGGCCGTACGATCAACGCCCGATTCCTTTAATAATTTTCTATATATAGAAGTCGCAATACCCGGGAAACCCAGCTGCTGAGCTAATCTAGCAGACTCCACCTTAATTGAATTTTGAGCAGGTGAGTAAGCAGAAGGAGCCGGCGCAAAAGGAACCGGATTATTAAGTGGCTGCTGTGCATAGGTAATCACAGCAACCATCAGAAATAAAATTAAGTGAATGCGTTTAGACATGCCGAAGCCAGACTATCAGTCACGTTAATGCATAGGTTTGTTTCAAAACTATCCCCTAAGTGACTCCAAAACCTTATCCCCCAAAGCCTTGAATCGGCAAGCAAGTACTAAACGAACCGGCTTATAAGTGCATAAAACCTCAAATTCTTAAAAGTGGGCTTTGCGATTCGCCAACTTTAGGTTAACGTACATATAACCATGTCATCCGATCTTACCGAGCTGTACCAACAGGTCATTCTTGATCACAACCGCCGTCCCCGTAATCGCGGTAAGCTTCCTCAGGCCAATAGAGTCGCCCAAGGCGAAAACCCTTCCTGCGGTGATCAATGCAAAGTATACCTTAATGTCATTGGCGATCGTATTGCAGACATCTCATTTGAAGGATCCGGCTGTGCCATATCTCAGGCCAGTGCTTCTTTGATGACTACTCAGCTTAAAGGTAAAACCGCAAGTGAAGCTGAAGCGTTATATAAAAATTTCCACGAAATCGTAACTACCGGTAAGCAACCTGAAGAAATCAGCGATGTAGCCGCTTTTGCAGGCGTACATGCCTTCCCAGCTCGCATCAAGTGCGCAACCCTTGGTTGGCACGCAGCGATGAATGCACTTAAAAACACGGAAGCTAGTGCAACAACGGAAAGCCATACTGATTAATTATGAATGCTTCCTGGAATTCCGTTAGAGATGACTTCCCTATTTTGCACCAGCAGATAAATGGTAAACCACTCATTTATCTAGACAATGCCGCAACAGCTCAGAAGCCAAAGGTCGTCATAGATGCGCTTTCGTCCTTTTATCTCAATGACAATGCAAACGTGCACCGGGGTTTACATACCTTATCCATGCGCTCAACCAATGCATATGAAGGAGCACGTAAACGCATAGCTGAATTTATATCCGCTGAAAGTCCTGAAGAAATTATCTTCACCCGAGGCACAACGGAGTCGATTAATCTCGTAGCAGCAAGTTTTGGAGGCTCTAAGCTTAAGTCAGGCGATGTCATTTTATTAACCGAAATGGAACACCATAGTAATATTGTTCCATGGCAGCTAATCGCTCAGAAAACTGGAGCTAAACTTAAGTTTGTACCAGTCACCGGAGATGAAGGTTTTCTTAACTTAGATAGTCTCGAAAAGCTCCTTACCCCTGAAGTTAAGATTTTCGCATTCACGCATATTTCTAACACTCTAGGAACAATTAATCCTGTTGTTGAACTTTGCAAAAAAGCAAAAGCACTCGGTATTACGACACTTATCGATGCCGCCCAATCCATAGGTCACGTACCACTAAGCGTAAAAGATATTGGCTGTGATTTCCTATGCTTCTCTGGACACAAGATGGCTGGTGTAACAGGCATCGGAGTACTCTACGGAAAAAAATCACTTTTAAATGCGATGCCACCTTGGCAAGGCGGGGGCGGCATGATCACCACAGTCGATTTTGAAACAAGTACTTGGAAGCCAAGTCCTGAACGCTTTGAGGCAGGTACCCCTAATTATGCCGACGCATATGCGCTAGGAGTTAGCTGTGACTACCTTGATAAACTAGGAAGAGCCCAGATAGCAAAACACGATGCTCACCTTGCTTCGCTTGCTTATGAAGCACTATCAAAACTTCCTGGCATTCGCATCATAGGACCAAAAAACAACCGAAGCGGACTGGTAAGCTTCGCTTTTAAAGATGTCCATGCCCACGACATAGTAACATTTACTGATCAAGATGGTATCGCTCTAAGAGGAGGACACCATTGCAATCAGCCGCTCATGAAAAAGCTTGGTTTAACGAGCACGACGCGAGCCAGTTTCTATGTGTACAACACTGAGAGTGAAATCGAAGTACTCGTAAAAAGCTTAAGTAAAATTCTTGCTTTTTTTAGTTAAACTTAATCCTCGCTTACAGGTGGAGGCGTTGATGAAGAAGGGGTTGGTTTTCCATCTACCGTAGTGTCCTCCATAATTTCAACGCGTGTTCCATCCGGATCAAAACAGTTAATCTGACGTTTACGATTAACACCTGCTTTAATCGCAGTTGGCTTTTTACACGTCTTAGGAAGTTCGCGAGATTTTAACGTATTATCTACAACAAAGATACTTGGAACCTCTAAGCACATATGATTCATCGTATGTAGTCTCTCTACAGATGGCTTTTTACCGTAGAGCATAAGTTCGATATAATCACGGCTCTGAGGAAGACGCTCATTAACCCAGCTTAGCGTGACATTGTCAGAACTTCCTCTCCAAAATTCAGTTAACCCTAAGATATCCCGATAAAATTTTAGTGACTTCTCAAGATTTCCAACTGAAACACCAGCATGACTAATGCGAGCTGCGATTCGAGTCGCAGGAAGCGACTTGCCTGTATTTTTTGCCGTCCATCCATCTGCAGCATACTGAACAATTTCAACAATATGATGATCTGGATCCTCAGCAAAAAAATTTAAATTTCCAATTTTACCTTTTCCAACTTTTTCAGGAAGGGGTTTACCACCAGGGCCTGTAACGCCTTTAGATTTAAGATACTTAAGCATACCCTCTGCATCGTCCGTCTCTAGGGCTATATGATAAAGACTATCACCGTTTTTAGGGGTACTTTTTGATATAGGGAAAAGTTCAACCGTTTGCTTATCATTAATTTTTATCCAAGTCGCATGGATAGTGCCATCGTTATTGGTAATACTATACGGCTCATCAAAACCTAAATAGTTTTTATAGAACTGCCGGGAAGCATCGAGATCTTTTACCCATAACCCTAAGTGAGACAGCCCTATAATGTTAGGTCTATGAACATCAGCTTGCGCAAGAACAGTGTGACTAACAACTAAGCTGACAAGTATGCTAAATACAAAACGAAGTTTGTTCATAAAATTATAGTGAAATAGGAGTATGTTTCTCAGCGGAATCATAAATAGCACGAATAAGCGCTACCGCATTACGTCCAGCCTTACCGTCAATAGCGAGAGCCCGCTTCGACTGAATAGAATCAATCATATCCTGAATCTGTAAGAGATGTCCGTAATGACTAATCTGGTTTGGTGCCCCAGAACCTGATCGCATTTTCTCATCAACAGGAGCATTCCTAATTGCATCATCTTCAGGAAGTGCATCACGAAATTCCCATTTTACAATACGATCATCCTCAAGACAAATAGACCCTTTCTCTCCACAAATTTCTATACGCCTAGACCAACCTGGCCACAAAGCAGTACTCGCTTCAATTGATCCCAAGGCTCCAGATGCAAATCTTAAGGAAGCACATGCTGTATCTTCTGCTTCAATACCTTTATGCACGCAGCGAGACACATAACCGCTAACCTCTGCTGGAAGTCCTACAAACCACTGTAATAAGTCAACGGCGTGGATACCTTGATTCATCAGTGCACCACCACCATCGATTTTTAAACTACCCTTCCAACCTGTGTAATATTCTGTTGAGCGGTGCCATTTTACATAAGCACTTGCTAGCACAAGTCTACCTAGACGACCTGAATCAATCGCTTTCTTTACTGTACGAGCTCCTTCTCCAAAACGAGATTGAAATATCGCAGCAACTTTAACTCCCGCTTTATCTGCAGCTGCTAGTAAAGCGTCTGTTCTTTCTAGTGTGATCTCGATTGGTTTCTCAATAATTACATGCTTTCCTGCATTAATCGCTACTAGAGCTGGTTCTAAATGAGAACCGCTAGGAGTAGTAATACAAACAACATCGATATCAGGACGTTTAACAAGTTCCTCGACGCTTGTTGTCGAAAAGCCAACGGAGTTTTTCTCTGCAAATGCTTTTACGGAAGCAGGCGTTCTTGCTGCTACACCTACCATACGCGAACCTTTCGCTTCGCGAATCGCAAGACAATGATAGTTTGCGATCATTCCTACTCCAACAATTCCAAATCCTAGTTCAGGGGTATTAGACATAAAAAAAGTGTATGCGTTAAAATAAATCTTAAGGGATCTTTAATACCATCCCTACTTTAAGAGGAGGATGATCACCTTTTAATTGATCACGATTCGCTGCAACAATTTGAGGCCACTTTGAGCCAGAACCGTAATATTTTTTTGCTAAATTATACCAAGTATCTCCTTTAACAATCGTGTGTGTTCTGCCGGCATGTGTTGAAGAAGCTGCAGGTGCAGCTGTTGCCTCAATATTATCATCAGCGGAAGATGCTTCAGGAGCAGTTGCTACTGATTCATTAGGTGCAATAACTTGAACTTTATCTAAAGACCCCGGAAGCGGTCTTAATCCTGTGCCATCCACAGTAGCGTCTGCTGCATGATAAGGAACAGGTGGAAGCGCCATGCCAGCTCTTAGAGAAGCAAGCTCTGCGTTTAATTCATCATTTTGCCTCTGCAGTCTCTCTATCTGATCTAAGCCATCTAGATGACCTGCAATATTGTCTTGAGGCTGAACAGGGAGTGAACGTGCAAAATCACGTTTTGCGGTTTCAATTAATCCTTTTACACGGTCACCTAATTTAGAATTAGGCACCAACTCCAGGTAGCGTCTAAAGTAATAAATAGCAGCAATAGGGTCTTTGATTTGCTCTAAGTAGATAATACCTACATTTAAATGTGACTCAGGAGCCTGATCTCCACGCTTAGCAATTACCTTTAAATAAGCAGCTAAAGCCTCCTGGGTTCTACCCTGTTTAGCGAGTGTATTAGCCTCTAGATACTGCCTTTCCTGTGTTTCAATCGTGGCAACAGGAGTGTCCGCACTGCATCCCCCTAGGAATAGCACTCCCAGTAGCATGCCTAGCCCTAACATTAACCTTTGGTGAACTTTTATCACGAAATATGAAATAGATTGAATGAAAATTGTATAATCGTAAATTCGACAGTCTACCTCTGCGACTCAATCCTAAATGGCACTAAATTCGAAAATAGCCCTTTCTCAAGCTAGAGAATGTATCCGCATCGAAACTGAGGCTCTACGCCTGACCGCCAAATCCTTAGGGGGAGACTTCGTAAAAACAGCCCAAGCCGTAGAAAACACCATAGCTCGAAGAAAGAAGCTTATATTTAGCGGTGTAGGTAAGTCGGCTGATATTGCTAGGAAAATTTGTTCTACATTTAACAGTACCGGGGTTACCTCATGCTACCTAGACGCCACTCAAGCACTACACGGCGATTTAGGTCTATGCGAACGAGGTGATTTAGCGATACTCTTAAGTAATAGTGGTCAATCAGAGGAGATTCTTAAGCTCATTCCCCTCCTAAAGCGCTTCCAAGTAGAAATTGTTGCTTTTACCTCAAATACAAAGTCGGACTTAGCTCTGAATGCTGACTATCATTTAGTCTACCACTTTAAAAAAGAAGCCTGCCCGCTTAAACTCGCCCCAACCGCAAGCACCACAGCAGCACTAGCACTAGGCGATGCCCTTGCAATGGTAATACTCGAGTCTCGTAAGTTATCTCGTGATGACTTTGCTAAGTACCATCCAGCAGGCAACTTAGGTAAAGTTCTGCTGCTCAAAGTTAAGGATATCATGCGCACAGGGAAAAGACTCCCTATCAAGCAAGATACCATCACGATCCAAGAGGCTATACTAGCTATGACCCAAGCTAAGAGTGGGTGTATTGCCTTGGTAGACACCAAAACAAAAAAGCTAAGTGGTATTTTAACAGACGGCGATTTTAGACGCTGTGCCTTATCAGGATCGGACTTCATGAATAAACGGGTCTCAGAATTCATGACCCGTAACCCCAAATGCATTACGGAAGAATCCCTAGTCGTTGATGCTTTAAGACTTTTTGAAATCCACCGTATTGACGACCTCATCGCAATAGATTCTCGTGGAAAACCCACAGGAATTGTAGATGGTCAAGATCTCCCCAAATTTAAAATCGTGTGAATAAACCTCTGCGTATAGGTATTATAGGCATGGGTGGGTTCGCAGGATCTCATCATAATACAGTAGCCAAACTGGAAGAAAAAGGGCACTGCCGATTGATATGTACCTGTGATCCTATGCACGCGATGTTTGGAGCGCTTAAGGACTCACTAAAATTTTCTCAACGCGGGGTTTCTGTATTTGATGATTACAAATCGATGCTGAGCGCATGCGGAAAGAATCTCGATTTTGTCATTATACCAACTCCAATCAATCTACATGCGCAAATGCATGAGGAAGTCACCTCGCTTGGTTTGCCATGCTATATCGAAAAACCACCTACACTTGATTATGCAGAACTCGAGCGAATGATAGCTAACGATAAGCGCTCAGCGAAAGCTTCTGTAGTAGGATTTAATTTTATTATAGAGAAACCACGACTAGCCCTTAAACGCAGAATTTTAGACGGAGAATTTGGTCCAGTATTATGGACTGCACTTAATGCACAATGGCCTAGACCTTCGAGTTATTTTTTACGCAACACATGGGCTGGTAAATTACTTATCGATGACAAAATTTTATTAGACTCTTGTTTTGGTAATGCGATGTCACACTATGTGCACAATATGCTTTTTTGGGTTGGCTCAAACGACTTATTTAGCTGGGCAAAAATAGCATCCGTAAAGGCAGAATTATACAGAGCACATAAAATTCAAGGTGCAGATACTTTTTTTGTAGAGGCAATAACAAGCTCTTCCGTAACGATGCGATTTGCCCTTACCCACGCATGCGTTGGACCTAGCACGAATCTAGAAATTATTGTGTGCGAAAAAGCAGAGTTAAGATACACCGTAGGTAGCCATATCGATGTTAGATGGAACGATGGTAGGAGTGAGAGAATACAACTCGATCACTTCGATGGTTTAGCAGAAAATCATTTAGAGTATTACAAATACCTAGTTGGAGAGTCAGAGCGTCCAGCAACAACGTTAAGTGACTGTAGACCATTCGTAGCTCTAAATGACCTCACCTATATCTCGAGTAAAGAAATCACACCTATTCCTGAAAATCTCATTTCAGGGATTCGAGATGAAAAAGAGCAAAAAGATTATCTTACAGTGAATGATATAAATTCTACTATCGATCAGTTTATATCAAAGCGTATTTGGCCTAGTTCTAATAAGTGGAATCGCTCTGCGGCTGAGAATATACCTCTGACAGAGCTTCATCAGCTTGAGGTAATTGTACGTAAAATGGCCCAAGAAGCCTCCTGAAGCGTTAGGTAGCACCCTAGGCATCGCCTTTACTTAAAGATAGAGTTGGTACATATTATATAGCGATGGCTACACCGACTTTTGTCTACCAAGACCCCTATCCACTCGGTACTGACACAACTGAGTATCGTCTCCTTTCCAAAGAAGGCATTCGTACAAGCACTGTTGAGGGACGTAAAATTTTACACGTTGCCCCTGAAGCTCTCGCTTATCTAGCGCAGAATGCATTTCATGATAGCGCTTTTTATCTTCGAAAGTCACATATCAAACAAGTAGCAGCTATTTTAGACGATCCTGAAGCATCTGAAAATGATCGCTACGTTGCACTCACCTTACTTAAAAACGCAGAAATTGCATCTGGCGGCATTCTACCTATGTGCCAAGACACAGGCACAGCTTCTATTGTTGGTAAGAAAGGTGAAAGTGTATGGACAGGAGCGAATGATGCAGAATTTTTAAGCCGTGGAGTATACGACTGCTACACAAAAGAAAATCTACGTTACTCACAAACTGCTCCACTAGATATGTGGAAAGAGACCAATACAGGTACAAATCTACCTGCACAGATCGATCTCTATGCAACCACTGGAAACGCCTATGAATTTTTATTCGTCGCTAAAGGCGGTGGCTCGGCAAACAAAATGTTTCTTTATCAAGAAACAAAAGCACTCTTAAATCCAAAATCGTTTGAAGCCTTTGTTGAAGCAAAACTACCTTATTTAGGAACTTCAGCATGCCCACCTTATCACTTGGTATTTGTTGTTGGAGGTACCAGTGCCGAGGCATGTCTAAAAGTATTAAAACTTGGTACTACTCGCTACCTTGATTCACTCCCAACAACAGGCAATGAGCACGGAAGAGCTTTCCGCGATTTAGACATGGAAGCAAAAGTTCTACAAATCGCGCAAAAAAGTAAAATTGGTGCACAATTTGGAGGAAAATATTTCGCCCTAGATGTTAGAGTTATACGTCTACCTAGACACGGAGCTAGCTGTCCTGTGGCAATGGGAGTTTCATGTAGCGCTGATAGAAATATAAAAGGAAAGATAACAGAAGACGGTATCTTTCTTGAGCAATTAGAAACAAATCCAGGAAAATATATTCCTGAAAAACATCGAACGCTCAAAGAATCAAATATCGTCAACATAGATCTTACTAAGCCAATGTCTGAGATATTGGCCGAACTTTCTAAACATCCTGTAACTACTCGTGTTTCATTGACTGGACCCCTAATCGTTGCTCGCGATATTGCCCACGCCAAATTAAAGGAACGCTTAGATCAAGGACTAGGTTTACCTCAGTACTTCAAGGATCATCCTGTTTATTATGCAGGACCTGCTAAGACGCCAGCAGGCTATGCAGCAGGTTCTTTTGGTCCTACTACTGCAGGTCGTATGGATGGCTATGTAGATTTATTCCAGTCGCACGGTGGATCAATGGTGATGCTTGCAAAAGGAAACAGAAGCAATCAAGTCACCCAAGCGTGCAAAAAACATAAAGGTTTTTACTTAGGATCAATAGGAGGCCCAGCAGCGATTCTTGCTAAAGAGAATATTCGCAAAGTGGAAGTTCTCGAATATCCAGAACTTGGCATGGAAGCGATTTGGAAAATTGATGTAGAAAATTTTCCAGCCTTCATCCTTGTAGACGACAAAGGAAATGACTTCTTCGTAAATAACTGTGGCATCTGTGTGCCACCAGGCTAACTGCTAAAACAAGTCGACCGTTTCGTCTTAAAACTTAACGGTCATTGATATCTTCTGTCCACCAACATCATAGCGGCGGATAGATTGATATAAACGATCCTCAGAAAGATTATTTACCGTACGCTCAATCCCTACATTACCCATACGATCATCCGCACGTTTTACAGTAGGTAAAGATGCAGCAAGTAATCGAGCACGTCTTTCTTCTGAAGGTGAAGTAACATGTTCAAGCGGCTCAGTAGCATACTCTGGTGTATTTACAGTAACAATACGTGAGCGCAATCCCATCAGTTGAGAGATCATTTCTGGATGCGTTGCTTGGGCAGCCGCAAGACTTACTGCTATAGAACGGGCTGCAGGAGAATCAATTTCACTAAATTCAGTTCTAAAACCAGAAGATTTAAAACGGCTATCCTGTACATCTGAAGATGCCACAGTTGGTTTATAAGAAACTTTCGCCACCTCGGTAGGCGCATGCGAACCATCGCTAACTTGCGTAATTGAGTGTGTATTTAATTGTGCTGAATCTGCCACCCCACTTATTACACCTTCTTGCATAACATGATTATGACCAAAATTGGTGGCACGCGGTAAATAGTGGTAACTAACAAGCGTGACTAAAAGCGCAGCTGCTGTACCCAAAATGGCAGGATGACGTCTGACGAAAGTAAATGGAGCAGCTAATGAGGCCCACCATGGACGTTTACCAACGATAGCCGCAAGTTGTTTAGTTCTTAATTCAGTATCAAAGCTACGCCAGAATTCAGGCGTAGGTTGCTCCAAGCGCTTAAAACGCATGAGTCCCTCTATAGTAACTTTATTTTTGCGATCCTGATTCATTAGCTAATATACGCCTTCATTTCGGCCTGTAGAAGTTGTTTAGCATAATGCAGACGAGAACGTACTGTTCCTACGGAACAGTCCATAACGTCTGCAATCTCTTGATGGCTTAGACCATCTATCTCAAATAAAGTAATCACTGTACGATGCTTGATAGACAATTTTTGCATGGCTTCGTTCAATTTTTCCTGTAGCTCATGCACAAAAGCGTCCCTATCTGCACCTGTTTTATCCGTCAAAGCTGATATAAGTTCTTGAGAAACAGGTTCTTCTGAATTTACCGTATCAAGACTTAAAAACGATTTAAATCTGTTTTTACGCAAATGACTAAGCGTAGCATTAATTGCAATACGGTATAACCACGTGAAGAAAGAAGATTGTCCCTGAAAGCGATTAATTGCCTGAAATGCCTTTATAAAAGCATCTTGAGTAAGATCTGAGGCGTCCTCCCGATTGGATGTCATATGGTAAATCACACCATAAAGCCTTTCTCTATACTTAAGAATAAGGCGATCGAATGCAGCCACATCACCCGCCTGAACTTGTTTAACTATAACACTATCTTGATCGGCCTCTTGAAGCCTTTCTGGTGACGCAACAAGCGTCTTACTGGTAACTTTAACTGCATCCAGCACAATTTAAACTCTAGGCGTTAAACTGCTTAGCGCAAATTAAAAACTAACGACGTTAAGGCCTAAGACTATCCACTTGATTCTTAAGTACATCCGTTAATCCAAGCAGCAGCGGCACAGCGCTTACCGATTGCTCATGTTTTACAAGACCCGAACGAGCAATATCGATTTCCTGATCAATTGCTTTAACAACGGATTCATAAACGCCAAAGTCTTTCATTTGCTTTAAACGAAGAGCAAGTTGATGAGGAATCTGACCACAGATTTCTTGTTCTAGAATCTTTTGATCCTCAATCGGTAGACACTCTTTCAATGTAAAGAGCGGCAATGTCATTTTTCCGCTAACTAAATCAGTACCTAAAGTCTTACCTATTCTTTTCTCATCACCAAAGAAATCCACTAAATCGTCGTAGATCTGATATGCGATTCCAAGGTGGTTGCCAAATTGAGCGGCTGACTTAACCAATTCTGGACTTAAACCGCTAAGCCTTGCACCAAGCTGACACGAAACTCGAAAGAGCTCTCCAGTCTTAAGCTGAATAACCCTTTCATAGTCCTGCTTTGATACTAGGTTAGATCCGCGTCGCGCAGTTTGTATGATCTCTCCTGCGCACACCTTGCGCATAGAGTCTGAAACTAATGAGCATACCTCGGTAGTTGAAAACTGCGTCGCTAGATATAGGGCATGAGCGAATAAGGCATCTCCAACTAGTACAGACGCTGTAGGCCCATGCACCTTTACTGCAGTTGAACGTCCACGTCTTAAAACTGCACCATCCATGATATCATCATGAACTAATGTTGCTAAGTGAATTAACTCAACCACAGCCGCAGCCCTAACCAAATCTTCCGATATTACTCCAGGTCCACTCCAACCGCTGAAAAAGACTAAGGCCGGCCTGATACGCTTACCTGAGGTATCTAGACAAAATTCCACCATTTCCCTAATCTCTGGCTCAAAGTAAGGCAGTTGTGCTTTAATTAGAACATCAAGAGCTGCCATTTGCGGCTTAACCAAATCGAAAGCATTCACAAAGTCGCTGTTCACTTTGGTAGGCTGAGCCTGAGATAATTCGCCTTTAGGTATCATCTATAAAATCAGTTTATTTTTTATATATAGCTAAAGACTACCGAAAACACCTTTAAAGCAAACCAATGCACACATTATAATGAATTCAATTACACAAAATGCGTTTATGTATTAACAGTTATTCGATCAGTTTAATATAATACGTATTAGCTAAAGGTATAAGGAAAACACCATCAAAACCCTTAATATTGGACCTATTTCCTAATGCATAAGGCAAAGATATCGATTTGCATCAATATTAAGCATATTTTGCTGTTTTTTGCCCTAAAATGATAAAAAAAGCCCTATATTTGATAAATTTTGCGTATTTTTAGGTATAAATGAAACAGTACGAACTATAACTTAATATCCAGATTCGTTAAGAATAATAACTTACTAGATCCAACTAGGAATAGATGGACTATATTATCATACGAAAATGGGCTTTTTATGAATCTTTTATAACAATTATAGGCATATTTTAGCCTTTTTGGCCTATTTTCACGCATTTATTGATGATTTAATGCGTATATTTTGTCTTTAAAAAATATATCTAAGCATTGAGCCTCAAAATTCACTGATTTAGGGCTATATTTGTGTGTTTTTTACAAGTCTAGATATAAATAGAGATATTTAAAAAATAGGCTTTTTTGCACAAAATAGGGCATTTTTAAGCAATTTTAGCCTAAAAAAACGCTATTTTGTCACTATTTAAACAGAAAGTTTGATTAATTAAAAAATAAAACCTAAGTATTGAACGATATTTGATAATTTTCGACTAACACTGAGCAATATTAACCATTTAACCCTAAACTAACGTGGACTTAAAACAGATCAAACAGATCATAGAATTGATGAAACGCTCAGATCTCTCCGAATTCGCGTTCGAAGAAGATGGCTTAAAGATTAAAATTTGTAGGGGTGCTAATGGTTTACCTATAGTTTCTTCGGTTCCTGCTCCTTTATACACACAGGCTCCTGTTGCACCTGCTGCTACACCAGCACCTGCAGCTACACCAGCACCTGCAGCGGTAACAGCTGATGAAGCTGGAGTTACTTATATTAAGTCACCAATGGTTGGCACTTTCTACCGTGCAGCATCCCCAGAAAGTAAGCCTTTTGCAGAACCTGGCACTAAAGTTACAGCAACAAGCGTTACTTGTATCATTGAGGCCATGAAGATTATGAACGAAATTCAGGCTGAAACACAAGGTACTATCATAGAGGCACTTGTGGAAAACGGACAGCCAGTAGAATACGGCCAAAAACTCTTTAAGGTTAAACAGGGTTAATTAGCTGAGCTATAACCCACTACTGTTCTGGGATTAGTACCAATAAGGGAACTATTCTCATAATACCACCTTCAGCATTTCGATATAAATGATCCAAAAAGTACTCATAGCCAATCGCGGAGAAATCGCGCTTCGAATTGTAAGAGCCTGTCGCGAGCTTGGTATCAAGACACTAGCTGTCTACTCAGAAGCGGATGTTCAATCCCTTCATGTGCAACTAGCTGATGAAGCTATTTGTATTGGTGGACCGAAGAGTGCCGACAGCTACCTTAGGGCTGATCGAATCATGAGTGCTGCTGAAATAGCTGATGTTGACGCTATTCATCCTGGTTATGGCTTTTTATCTGAAAATGCTAAATTCGCTGAGCAGTGCGAATCATGTAACATTAAATTTATTGGTCCTAAATCAAAATCGATTAAGATCATGGGCGATAAAGCTATCGCAAAGGATACCGTTAAAAAAGCTGGTGTGCCTACCGTTCCTGGTAGCGATGGTCCTATCGAGAGTGAAGTACAAGCTGTAAAGGTAGCTAGAACTATCGGATATCCAGTAATCATTAAGGCAGTAGCAGGTGGCGGCGGTAGAGGTATGCGTATTGCACATAATGACGTATCTCTAGCTAAAGAATTCTTTGTTGCTAAAAATGAAGCCGAGAAAGCCTTTGGAAATGGTGCGTTATATTTAGAAAAATACATAGAACGTCCACGTCACATTGAATTCCAAATTTTAGGAGACAAATTCGGTAAGATAATCCACCTAGGTGAACGAGACTGTTCAGTTCAGCGTAGGCATCAAAAACTTATAGAAGAATCCCCTTCTCCATTTTTAACACCTGATTTACGTAAAAAAATGGGCAAAGCTGCTGTTCGTGCAGCCGAAGCAGCTGAATATGAAAATGCAGGTACAATTGAATTTCTAGTGGACGCGAAGGGTAACTTCTACTTCATCGAAATGAATACGCGTATTCAAGTAGAGCACCCAGTTACTGAAGAAGTCACAGGAATTGATTTAGTTAAGCAGCAAATTAAAATAGCAAATGGCGAAAAACTAGAGTTCGACCAAAGCGATATCACGTTTGATCGTCATGCTATAGAATGTCGTATCAATGCAGAGGACCCTGCTCGTAACTTTGCTCCATCACCTGGAACTATTGGATTATATTATGCACCCGGTGGACTTGGTGTACGTGTAGATAGTCATGCCTATAGCGGATACTCTATACCTCCCTATTACGATTCAATGATAGGAAAGTTAATTTGCTCAGGCAGTACGCGCAAAGAAGCTCTTGAAAGAACCTACCGTGCTCTAAGCGAATATCTTGTCCGTGGTATTAAAACTACCATACCGCTTCATAAAGCAATCATGGCTGATCCAGTTTTTATCGAAGGCAAAGCTACTACGGCTTATATGGAAGATTTCCTAGGTAGAACAACACCTGACTTGTTTTCTTAATCCTCAAGTTTAGCTGGATAAGACTGCGAAAGCAGACACCCAACGTCTGACATAACTAAATCTTCGGAATTTAGTACATAATTTCTTATCGATTTAATTGCTTCATCGCAGTTATCGGTAATGACCTTATTCGAGCACCTAAACAGATTACGTAAATATCCTGGATCTACATGATTAGGTCTTAGTATTTCAGGGTTTGAGGGCTTCTCTACATGAGATATAAAATACCGAGAACCTTCTGGGTAGTAAGTCAAACCACACCAAGATAATTCAAATTCAAATTCTCTTGTATCACATGATTTTAAACTTTTACCGTGTTTTTTTCGTATACTTAGAAAGTTACCAAACATAAAGTCTCTCAAAGTTAAAATACTTCTAATAAGACCGAATACGACGCTGGATACCGCAAGAAGGGCTGTATCGGTATATTTTAGACCCTCATTAAGTATATCCTTAAAAAGTCGCTTTATCTTATCCATCACCTCAATGACATCTTGATGTACGAACTTGAGTAACTCTTTACCAGAAAGATGATGTTCACCCCAGCGTCTCAATAGTGGATCTAGAATGTTACGATACAACCATACATTGGCAGCTTGATTTTCAATCTGCATATTCGGGAAATGTAACAACGGATTTCCTAGACGATTAAATACCAGTATTTTCCCGGACTTATCTACTCCCTTAATTTCATAAACAAAAACGGGTACAGGTAACCCTAACGATGATTCAGATTTATTCATATATATTTTTAGATTTATGACTCAACGAAAAGAATAATTATCCCAGTGCTTATAATCACCTGACTCGTAAGTAATGTTTTCAATTATTTCACGATAGTACTCACGCACACGAAGTCTGACGGCATCAACACCCGTTGGTTTCAAAGTACAAGAGTCATAATCAACAACCCCTCTAACTACCTTATCAAGTTTACCTCGATGCCCTTTATTATAGGAAATAGCCTCACCTACGTTCAACTGAGAGAATTCATCTGATCTGAATCTTTCTTTATGACTTAATTTGTGCTGATGACTAAGTACTAATTCCTTTCCTGAGTTTAGCGTAGTCCAAAAACCAGTAAAATTAATGTTTTGATCATCTACGAGTGCATCCTCTGTTACAGTACCACAGATATCAGCTGCTCGCCGACATGTTTCAGGATCAGTTTGCTGTAACCAAAATTGCACCCCAAAAGCAGAAATATATACGTTTGCTGTATCACGACCTAATGCATCTACAAGCCATGCATAACTTTGAGTAGCACATATATTAACAACATTATTCGATCGCGATAAGTTCATGAAATACGAATCCCCTGCAGATACGGAACCTCCAGTTACATATTTATGACACTCATCAGCAAAATATAGAGCTAACCTGGTAGAATTGAGATCAGACCTATATGTACGAGCTAACATCGTGCTCTGAAAATCTATTTTACATGCAGTCCCTAAAATACGCCCCAACTGTTCATACTTATTTCCCGGCACTAGACATATAATCTTACCAGACTGAATTACATCTTCAAAAGAGAATGTCGATTTTTGACAAAATGTTTCTGTTAAGTTAGGGTCTTGAAGAAAAATATCGAACGTACTCGTTATAATAGAAACTATAACTGTTGCTGTTTTTCCATCATCAATCATACGAGTCCACTCGTGCCTGAAATAAATTAGCAGCGACTCAGTCGATAATCTACTACGTTGATCATATTCTTTTCCTGAATGAAATTGGTTCTCCAATGACTGTAGAATAGTTTCAAGATAATCATTATCAGTAACTAATTTCACTATCTCAATCGCTGTACATTGGGTTTTTACAACCAAACGATGCAATGTAATACATGCGGTAATCAATTTCCGCGCCTGATCATAAAAATAATCATTCTCACTATTTTTACTCCTGCCCTTCGACATAGTAGCTAGTAATGTAAGTCTTTCAGCTACCTCCGCTGGTGGTAAATATGGATCTACAATGTTATAATGAACCTGATTATCGATATAAAATAATCCATCCATTTTAAGAAATTTGGGAGGGGTTATTTCAATAACAGCACCAGTTTTATCCTTAACTACAGTTGGATCATTCCATCGATATGTATGACTAACTCTTTGTAGAAATTTTCCACTCCAACGCCAACCAATGAATTTAGGCTTTTGAATTCCTAATGTTATGCTAACTGGTCCTAACTTTTTAAGTAATTCTTCAAACTGGGTTTCTGAACATAGATAATTCTGGATGTCATCTTTAGTAAGTGAAACGAAATATTTATTAATCGCCAACAACTCTGCTGCATCAGAAATTCCTGAACCTGCATAAGCTGATAAATACCAAAATCTATTTTGTTCATCCTTATAACGAATTATCGGTAATCTCGATGATGGAGTTAATATAATAATATCTTTTGAAACGACCCGTCCTGATTCGTGCGCTAAATAAATACAGTAATCAACAATATCACCCTTAACTTCAGGAATAAAAGCTCCCAATTTTTGAAACGGGTCATTACTCGTAATACACACATCTTCACGATTATACATTGTTAAGAGTTTTGATAGTAAAGGTACCAGTATACCTGCCGTTTTAGATGAACCAGTTATACCCGTGACCAAGACTGATGTCTTTAAATCATTCGCACCGATATTCATTCCTGCTACACACAAATACTGATTATCATTATCAAAGATACGTTTCAATAATGATAATGTATGCCACTTACTCACGTAGTTATTATCAAAATATAATGGGAAACAAATCTTTAAACATCTTGCCTGAAAAAGCCATGCACAACTCCATGCCCCAGTGATTAGAAAAGACTGAATATATTTTAGGTAGCTTAAGCCATCAGGGACTACGTATATCAAATGAGCTATAATTGGGGCCTGTATAGCAATCGAAGATAACTTACCTACCAATTCTATAGCTGAGAAAATAAAAGTTACACTTAGCACCATACAAACTGTAGGTGACCTTATGGGCACTAAATTTGCACTTACAACTATCAGCATTCCAACAAGTTTTTGCATGTAATCAAAAAGAAGCATACCCATACCTATTAAAGCAGGTGTTGAATGAATGGTCGTAATTTATGACCCCCACCTAAAGTCATGCTTTAATATTATGTGCTCCCCTCCGTCTCTCAGATTATATCAAACCCTAGAGCAATTTGGCTTGATCGGAGAAACTCTTGGAAAACTGAATATGATGAAACTGTCATAAAAAATATAAGAAACAGTATAGCTAATCCTAAAGAAAAAATTTCAGATCAAACCCTAGGAATACTCAATTACCGCCCTGATCTATTTAAACGTATAGGGCCTATAGCTTTAAAAAATTCAGCATTAAACTTATCAGTCAGAACAAATCCAGATTCATGTTTGGTTCTTTTAAAACATTTTTACTCAGATACAGCTCCAATAATAGAAGAAACCCTAGCCTCATCAGGAAAGTCAATTCACGAGCTTTTAGAATGGGCGAACGCTAACCACAAAGAATTATATAAAAATGAAACATTTTATCGAGATTGTTTAGTAGTAGATTCCTTTTGGGGATATCAATTAGCTAAAGATACACATAATAAAGATTTATTTTATGAATTAAGTCAGTGGTGTAGCGATGAACGATTTGAACGAGCCTCGGCGGCTACTATATATCTCGAATTAAATCCAAATGAATCACCGTTACCATACCGTGATTTAATAATTCAAAATTCATTCTACGCTTATCTTGCACAATCACGATTTATTAAGGCCGGAGCGCCTATTCAAGCGCATGAATTATATCCGAGTCCAAAATGGGCAGCACATTTCGCCCTAAGCCCATACTGTAAAGATTCTACAGCATTCACTAAAATTATTTCTAAAGACACAGCATGGCTAATAGAAGTAGCTCATGCGAAAAATCTTTTTAAAGACAAAAGATTCAAAGAAAAATTCGTATCAGATTTAAGATCAATACCAGATCACCCATACATTCCAGAAGCTATAAATTCATTTTTGGATAATTTAGAATACCCCAAAAGAATTATTAAAAAAAAGGAACCAATCTCACCAGGAATGTTAAATGTATTTTCAGAAGGAAAAGCTGCTGAAGAAAAAATATTAAGATTACTTCAATTAGATAAAAATAAAGAGCTTTGGAGACCAACTGATGAACAAATTGAAAGTGATAAATTTAAAGAGATCGTAGGAAATATTAAGTTTACAAAACGTGGACTCTATAAAGGCACAGTTTTAGACAGCACTGAATGCGGATACACAGAGATCAAATCGGGCAAAAGCCCCTTACGCGCAAGTTATCAGCTACGACTACAAACATACAAATCAGTCATAGATAATAGACCTTTTACAATCTACACCGATCGACCTACCAACAATGAATTTAACCGATGGTCTTCACTTTATAATATTAAAATCAAACCAATACCTAACTTATCTTTAGATCAATCTTAATGAAAACTGACAATCTTAGTTACATTAAAGCAGATGCAATTACAGCATCTCAGATTCTAATCCTAAAGCATACACCTTATCTTAGATTAACTAATCAAATTCGAACCCTATACTATTATGCAAAAACAGAACATAAACATTTACGACTAATCATACCATACAACTGCGAACTAAGCATAGAGTTACGATATTTCATCAATAAGCATAACGTTGATTTTAAAATATCCAGAGAAACATGAGCTTGTATCTTTGCATTTATGAATTCGATTCCGAAGTTCATGGAATAGACATGGGCAGCTACTCGGACTTCAACACGATTAGATACAAGCTATTTAACATTTATAAATCTATTAACACCATTAACCCCCTTCCCACCTTAATGAATCATAGCGACTGCGAAGGGGAATGGAGCCCTTTAGAATGCAAAATATTAATTAATGAATTAAATTCTATAAAAGAAATAATAGATAAATATCATCAAGACGACTTAACCGATATATATAATTTTATAGATGCAATTCTCTATCTAAGCCATCTAAGCATCCGTTACAATAGCCCTATAATTTTCCAATAGAAAACCGCTATTAAACATGAATAAATATATTTTAAGCATTCTGCTTTTTTTAGTTTCTAAATTTGAAGGAAATTGCAGTGAAATCGATACCAGTACGTCAGCATTAAACCTTAACGCCTACCTTAGCACTATCGCTAATTATAATATAAAATTTAGAACTAATTTTCATATCTTAAAGGTTGATGAGATAATACCATATGGATACTTCGAAGATATAAGTCCAATTGTAGGTCATATTATATTTAGATCTAAACACCTAGATGAGTTATCACCGAAATCAAGAGATGAACTACTAAAGTCATCGGACTACATAGAGTTCTGTAGCGATCATGCCTTACATTTAATTATAAGTCCGACTCAATTACTCTCTAAAGAGGATCTTATCATATCCTTTTAAACGAATGAATAATGACTTAAATCAGCCCTTATCACTTGAGCATTTGCAAAATCTAATTACTCAAGCTCAGACGCAAGTAATGACTGCGATACTTATTTCTTTAAGCATGATTTTTGCACTGCTTAGTTTTATATCTACTGCCTTTAATCTAAAACGAATATCTCTATTTTTAGGTTTTATATATTCACTTTTCTTATGCGGTATCGAAGTTGGATTCTCTAAATCACTTGGTCTTATTGGATGTAGCATTACTGCAATTGGTTTAGCACTATCTTTTAAACCCCGTTCATGATTTCTTTTAAACAAGGCTCTGAAGACTACTTGCTCATGAGTGAACTCCGTGAAGCTAATATTTTAACGCCAGATATTATACGTAAGATCGAATCATCTACTCCTAACGCTTTATATTTAGGTCTAAGTGAATTACTTATCTCAGGAGCAGAACACATAAGTGAATCAAAGTGGTTAACATGGCTTATAAGATATAAAGGTTGTAGTAGATTTGGTAACGTAACATGGACAGATCAAGCTAGGATATGGAGCTATCAAGGCATCCCTTCTGACGCCAACTTTCCTTATCTACTCACACATGAACAACGTGGTATCGTTGCTGTCTTGCGACCAGATCGTCTGAATTCTACTGCCGAACGGTTAAAGGCTTTAAGACCTTTTTGGGCAGCAGCTACATTATTAGAGATTAAATTTTTAAGAAAATCTTGGGTTGAAGCGTATAGTCGGCGACCATATGAGATGACATGCATTGACCAATTTACCAAAACTACTGATACTGTGATGACTGATCTTTTTAACTTTGATTCAAGTACGAATCCCCTAGCCTATACTTTGAAATGATTCGTTTAAAAAAAATACTATTCCACTATTTCGGAGTACTAGTACTTTTGGGCATAACCTGTAGCGCAAAGCAGATAACGATCATTTCACTTCATAGTATTATCACTGAACTAACAAAAGACGTTGGAGGTGATAAAGTACAAATCATTGAATTAATAAAGCCAGATACTGATCCACACTCCTTCGAGCCTTCTGCACTTGATTTACGGCGTAGCGCTTCCGCGGACCTAATAATTGCATCAGGTTTAGGTCTTGAATCATATCTTAATAAAGTCGTATCAAACAGCAATACTCGCGCAAAATTGCTATTACTTGGTGAAGAGATAAATGCAGTTTCACTCGTTCAAAATCAAGATCCTCATTGGTGGCAAAGCATTGACTCAACTATTCTTGCAACGCGAATAATATCAACGACTCTATCTAGTCTTAGTCCAAGCGATAGCGAGTACTTCCAAAAACAAGCAGATATAAAAATAGGTGATCTAATTAAACTAAAAATATGGGCGGCCAATAGCCTAGCTAGAATTCCACTTACCCAAAGAGACTTAGTAACTTCACACGATGCCTTCAGTCGTTTTGCTCAGGATTTTCATTTCAGAATACATTCAATAGCCGGCTTATCACCTGAATCTGAACCTAACGCAAAAGATATAGCCTCATTAATCGATTTTATACGTGCAGCTCATGTAAAAACCATTTTTGTGGAAAACAGAATTAATCCCAAAATTACTGAAGGAATTATACATGATACGGACTGTAAGCTAGGAGGTATTCTTTATTCAGACGGCTTAGGGACCAAAGAATGCCAAACATACGTAAGTATGTATCAGCATAATGTTAACACTATCGTGGACGGCCTAAAATAAAGGCGTTATTAAAAATCTTGGTAACCCTTTATTTTCATAGAGTTAACTAAGATTAAATTGGCGGAGGAGGAGGGATTCGAACCCCCGGTGAACTTGCGCCCACGTCTGATTTCAAGTCAGGTGCCTTAAACCACTCAGCCACTCCTCCGAACTATGTACCTGAAGCTATCTACGTTCATAGAGAGTTGGCCTTACGTCAATCGCAGAACTTATGAAAAATTAAAGTTATTAGGCGAAAACATCTTTGAAAAAGCATACGAAATACACAATTTAGTCTCAGTGCGTTACTTATTATATGCCGTTACCATACTAGGTCTAGCGTCCCTAGCGGCAAGCTGCTCAAAAGCTCCTATTTATGAGCAAGCCCCCTCGCTCATACGTATTAGTCAGCGCAATGAGCCGTCTGATTTAGATCCAGCAAAGACCTCACTTGTAGATGATTACTTTATTATTCGAGCTTTAAGTGAAGGGCTAGTTATTATTTCACCGGAAACAGGAGCACCAATTCCAGGTACTGCAATATCCTGGACGCATTCACTAGATTCTAAAACTTGGACATTCAATCTTAGAAAAGATGCAAAATGGTCAAATGGCGATACGGTAACTGCCAACGATTTTATTGAATCTTATAAACGTGTACTAACCGCGAGCTTTGCTGCACCTAAAGCTGAATTGTTTTTTTTAGTCAAAAACGCTAAAGCATTTTACTCCGGAACCCTCTCTGATTTTTCACAAGTCGGATTTAATGCACCTGATGAACATACATTAATCATAACTTTAGAAAATCCTACGCCTGATTTTCTAATGTATGCAATTAGTGGAGTATGGATTCCAATCCATCCTGCAACAGTAATGAAATGGGGCAAGAATTGGACTAAACCAGAGCATTATGTAGGCAACGGTGCGTACACTTTAAAATCATGGATGCTTAACCAAAAAATTACGGTGGAAAAAAGTGCTACGTATCACGATAGAGATAAAGTTCATATTTCAAATATAGAATTTATTAGATACGACAATGCTGAGTCAGAGGAGAGATCATATAGGTCAGGCGGTGTAGATATTACTATGGCGATTCCAATTAGTAAGATCCCTATATATTCGAAAGAACACCCCACTGAAATTCACAGATGCGTTCTAGGTGAAACTCGCTACATTAGCTTTAACACGACAAAGTATCCCCTGAATGATCCAAGAATTCGTGAAGCCATATATTTAGCTTTAGATCGCAGTACCTTAGTAACAAACGTCCTAAAAGGAGGCCAACTGCCAATCGATAAATTAATCCCTGAGGCAATTTGGAGAAACTCAGATAAAAGTTCATTTGTTCTACCTGAACATATAAACCAAGAACGAAATTTAGCACGTGCTAGACTTCTTTTAAAAGAAGCAGGTTTTCCAGAAGGAAAAAATTTTCCTACTCTGGAACTTTCTAGTTGGACAAACACTACACTCCTTGAGGCAATTCAGGCTACCCTTAAAAGAGACCTGAATATATCCGTAACTATTAACTTACAGGAAGCGCGTGTACACCTAGCAGCACTACAAAGTGGCAATTATAGCATAGGCTTAATGACACTTATACCCGATGTAGCAGATCCACTTGAAATACTTGAAAATTTCAGTTCTCACTCTGCAAATAACTATCCCCATTTTAAAGATGCTGAATTCGACCAACTTTTAGAAGAAGCGAGAACGATTAATGATAGAACTATTAGGCAAAATTTATTAAGAAAAGCAGAACATAGATTATTATCTTTAGCGCCTATTGCCCCTATCTATTTAAACTCCCAAAACTGGCTAATGTCAGAGCACGTTACAGGATGGTATGCAGATCCACTTTGGAGAAGATCTTATATTGGTTTAGGAATTAAGCCCTAGGTAGGCATTGCCTTAGGCAAAAAATATTATTTACTAAATAACTTATGAAACGTTTTGCACTGCTAGTTACTGCACTACTTACGTGCCTTCATGCTCAAAGTCCTCAAAACACTCAGTTCTCTAAAGAACGCATATTAAATCACATCAAAGTTTTATCTTCTGATGAATTTGAAGGAAGAGGACCTGGAACATTAGGCGAAGAAAAAGCTACGGCATATATCGAAGCATACTTCAAACAATGCGGCCTACTCCCTGGAAACCCTAATGGAAGTTTTATACAAAATGTACCTCTTATTGGAATAACATCGAAAACAGACACGACATTTCAGATAGGAGATAAAAAAATTAAACCGTTATGGATTAATGACTATGTTGCTACATCTCATCGTGCTGCACCCCAAGTTGAGGTAAATAATAGTGAAATGATATTCTGTGGATATGGAGTCGTAGCACCGGAATACAACTGGAATGACTTTAAAGATGTAGATGTTCGTGGAAAAACAATTGTTGTACTAGTAAACGACCCTCCAGTACCTGATCCTAATGATCCAACTAAATTGGATGATAAAGTATTTAAAGGTAAGGCTATGACTTATTATGGTCGCTGGATGTATAAGTATGAACAAGCTTCTGCTTTAGGCGCTGCAGCATGTCTTATTGTACATGAAACAGGCCCTGCAGGATATCCGTTCGCTGTTATTGCAGTAAGCCAAGGTAGAGAAAATTTTGATCTACGTCGTAGTGACGGAAATATTGGTCACGTTGCAGTTGAAGGCTGGCTTACGCTAGATGCCGCAAAAAATCTATTTAAAGAAGCAGGATATGATTACGAAACGCTTAAAGCCAGTGCAGTTAGTAGAGACTTTCATCCAGTATCACTGAAAGCAAAAGCTAGTTTTTTTGTTAAAAACACAGTTAGAGATGTAGCTTCTAAAAACGTAGTTGCAAAACTAGAAGGCTCAGACCCAAAGCTTAAAGATGAATACGTGATATATTCATCACACTGGGATCATTTAGGACGTGATACACGACTCAAAGGGGATCAAATATTTCATGGTGCCTCAGATAATGCTTCAGGTACTGCTGCACTACTTGAAATAGCTCATGCTTATTCTAATCTTAAAAGTGAAGACAGGCCAAAACGTAGTATCTTATTCTTATCAGTTACTGCAGAAGAAAAAGGATTACTAGGATCACGCTTTTACGCTCAAAATCCTCTCTATCCGCTAACAAAAACTTTAGCTGATCTTAATATAGATGGAATCAACGTTTATGGTAAGACACTAAATATGGTGAGCGTTGGACTGGGTTCATCCACTCTGGACGATATTGCAGCCGAAATCGGTAAAGAACATGGACGTAGTATCCGCGGAGAGCAGTTTCCAGAACGCGGCACTTATTACAGAAGTGATCATTTCGAATTTGCTCGAGTTGGCGTTCCTTCATGTATGATACGCGGTGGAACACTTTTCGAAGGACATGACGCCGATTACGGACGTGCCTTAGAAGACGACTACACAACGAATCGCTATCACAAAGTTACGGATGTCATACAACCTGACTGGACAATGGAGGGTTCCGTACAAGATACAGAGACTTTATTTGATCTTGGTATCCGCGTAGCTAAATCAACCGTCTGGCCAACGTGGGCTCCAAATAATGAATTTAAAGCTAAGCGTGATGCTATGATGGCAAATCCAGGTCAATAATATCCCTTTTTTAGCTGTTTTATGAGCTGCGTACCTACAAAGTACGCAGCTTTTTTATGGGGCTGTGGCTCGACAATAAGCCATTACCCAGTTTTACTCCTAACTGTCTTACATGCTACGCTTTATCGCACGCAGACTACTCGAAGCTATTCCCGTAATGCTTATTATCATTACAGGAACATTCTTCATGCAGCGATTTGTTCCAGGAGGCCCTTTTACTGCCGAGAAAGCAGTGACCCCAGAAGTCTTACGTAACCTCCAAACTTACTATCATCTCAATGACCCTCTGTGGAAACAATATTTAGATTACGTTTATGATCTATGTCCTAAAAAATTTCATCCTTTAGAATTAACCCATGGTTTAGATCTTAAAGCAGCTTTTGGAATAGATTTTAGACCTTCTTTTAAATATCCAAACCGCACCGTTAACGAAATCATAGCAGATAAACTACCCGTCTCACTCGAACTTGGCGCATGGTCACTTCTGGTTGCTTTATGCTTTGGTTTACCACTGGGTATTCTTGCAGCAGTTAAACGTAATAGCTGGCTAGATTATCTGTGCTCATCCTTAGCGATGAGTGGTATTTGTGTACCAACGTTTGTACTAGGACCACTGCTCGTATTATTTTTTGCGATTTATTTAGGATGGTTTAATGCATCTGGATGGTATTCGCCGATCGATCGTGTTTTGCCGTGCTTAACCTTAGGCAATTTTTACGCAGCCTATATAGCACGGTTAACTCGAGGAGGAATGATAGAGGTACTAAATCAAGACTATATACGTACCGCTCGCGCTAAAGGAGCTTCTGAATTTCGCGTAGTCATGAAACATGCAGTCCGTGGTGGCCTTTTACCTGTCGTTTCATTTCTAGGGCCAGCAATCGCTGGAATCTTAACTGGTTCCTTTGTCATTGAGACGATTTTTCAAATTCCTGGCTTAGGACGCGAATTTGTTAATTCTGCTTTTAATCGCGACTACACCATGGTTCTAGGAACGGTGATATTATACGCAGGATTTATTGTTATCTTTAACCTCATCGTCGATGTAGTCCAAGTATGGCTAAACCCTAAGTTAAAGTTCGACTAAGACGTATCCATGCTTTCTTTATCACCCCAGTCACTTCCTGAAACAATTGCATCTACAAGTGCGATAGAAAAGGGAAACTCACTTTGGAAAGACGCATGGCAACGACTTAAGAAAAATCGTCTCGCTGTAGCAGGTGGCATATTTGTTATATTTTTATTTCTTCTGTATTTTATTGGACCATTTTTCTGCCAACACTATGAAGATCAAAATCTTGATCTAGGCGCCTCCTCCCCAAGTTTAAAACATCTTTTTGGTACCGACACGCTTGGTCGTGATTTACTTGCGCGTCTTATTTATGGTGGACGTATTTCTTTAACGGTCGGACTTATAGCTACCTGTGTTGCTCTATTAATAGGAGTTACCTACGGAGCAATTGCAGGCTTTGCTGGTGGTAAAACAGATACTGTAATGATGCGTATTGTTGATATTATGTACGCACTTCCATTCACCATCTTTGTCATACTTTTAATGGTGTTTTTCGGACGTAATATTTTTCTACTCTTTTTTGCAATTGGTGCTGTTGAATGGTTAACCATGGCTCGTATTGTACGTGGACAGGTTCTTTCAATAAAAAGAATGGAGTTTATTGAGGCAGCTCGTGCACTAGGATTTGGCAATCGTCGTATTATATTTAGACATATTATTCCAAACGTACTCGGTCCCGTTATCGTATATACTACCTTAACGATACCATCCGTAATGCTACTTGAAGCATTTTTGAGTTTCTTGGGACTTGGCGTACAACGCCCAATGAGCTCGTTAGGTACACTCATCAAAGATGGAGCAGACTCGATGGAAGAGTACTGGTGGTTAATCATGTACCCAGCTGCTTTTTTCTCGCTGACTCTTGTCTCACTCAATTTTCTAGGTGATGGCTTGCGTGATGCACTAGATGTAAGAACTTCTAAAGACTAATACCGTGCGCCGCTTCATCCCCTACTTCAAATACCTAAAGTCCGTGAGATTGATGCTAGCATTTGGCATCTTATGCGGGGTAATATCAGGAGCTGTTGGTGGCTTAGGCCTTCCACTCGTTGTTAACTACGTCATTCCACGCGTACTTGTATCTGATCCTGTTCCTTCTCAAACACCTACTCAGGTACCAATTAAAAGTAATTTTGTTAATCGCATCGTAGATAAATTTCTGCCACCTCCAGCTAGCCCAGAAAGCGTGGTAAATAACCAACAGCAAGTAAGTGCATCAACAGCACGGCCAAAACTAACTGCTCTTCAAGTATGGATGATAGCCCTATGGCTACCTCTTATATTTTTCATTCGTGGTGCAGCGGGATATTTAGGTACGTACTTAATTCAAAACGCAGGTGTTAAAATTCTTGAAGGTGTTCGATTTGATTACTTCAGAAAGCTTCAGGTACTACCCCTGTCTTTCTTTAATCGCTTTTCAACAGGAGACCTAATCACGCGAGGCCTCAATGATACCAATCAATTACAAAACACACTCACAGTTATTTCAAATGACCTGATTGTACAACCAGCCACTTTAGTTGGTACAATAGTCGCTTTAGGTTTTCTTGCCTACCGCGAACAGGGAGCTTGGTTAATGTTTGTCTGTTTACTGACGGTGCCTTTATCCATTTTCCCTATCCGCTACGTTGGTAAAAAATTAGTTAAACGAGCTATTTTACTTCAGGCACAAGCTGGCAGTATAACCGAACGATTCACAGAAAATTTAGCGGGCATTAAAGAAGTTAGAGCCTTTGGTTTAGAAAAATATGAAGTTGATCGTTTTTCTCGTTTAAGCGGTGGCCTTGTTAGAGCTCAGATGAAAGTAGTTAAATACGCGCAAGCTTTAGGCCCTAGTATTGAGATCTTAAGTGCTATAGGAATTTCGATTACATTTGTATATGCCTACAATGCAGGAGTGCACAGTGGTTCCTTCTTAGGAATTATCACTGCACTTTTTCTAAGTTATAATCCAATTAAACGACTTGGTGCTGTTAGTAATGAATTAAAACGTGGAAGCGCTTCTCTTGAGCGACTTGAACAGATTCTTAATGAACCTATCAAAATAGCAGATCCAGTTAATCCAGCACAAGTAGGCCGACTTAAAGGCGATATCACATTTAAATCTGCTACCTTTTTTTACAAAGAAGGTGAAAATGTGCTTAATAACATATCCGTTAACATACCTAGTGGAACCTTCTGTGCATTGGTAGGACCTAGTGGTGCTGGTAAGACAACTTTTGCTAATCTTATTCCACGGTTTTATGATTTAACTCAAGGGTCACTTTCAATTGATGGTATCGATATAAAATCGATGCGCTTAGCAGACTTAAGGCGTAACATCGCACTTGTTTCACAAGATCCCGTTTTATTTAACGATACAATTTACAATAACCTTCTTCTTGGGAAAGATGGTGCTACACGCGAAGAAATTATAGAGGCCGCGAAAAAGGCTAATGCGCATAATTTTATTACAAGCTTCCCACAGGGTTATGATACGCTTGCAGGTGAACGAGGAACGCTTCTATCGGGAGGCCAAAAACAGCGCATCGCTATTGCACGTGCCTTCTTAAGAAATGCTCCCATCATCATTTTAGATGAAGCTACAAGCGCTCTAGATAGCGAAAGTGAAGCCTCTATTCAGCAGGCCCTCAGTCAATTGGTTGTTGGAAAGACCGTCATCATCATTGCTCATCGCTTCAGCACGATTAAGGACGCGTCGAAGATTCTCGTATTCGAGAAAGGAAATATTGTAGCAAATGGGACTCACGCTGAATTATACGCTAAAGACGAGCTGTACCGCTCACTCTACGATCTACAGTATACGAAAGCAGTATAACACATTACATGGGATCAATTCCTACAGTAAGTATATTAATCCCTACTTATCAGTACGGCCGCTTTCTTACCCAAGCTATTGAATCAGTCCTTTCACAGGACTACACAGATTTTGAGTTACTGATAAGTGACGATAATTCCACGGATAACTCGGCCTCAATCATTCGTGACTTTGCATCACGCGACAGCAGAATACGTCCAATATTCCATTCACAAAACTTAGGAATGGTAAACAACTGGAACTTCTGTCTTTCAGAAGCAAAAGGTAAATATATTAAGTTTCTTTTTGGTGATGATACGCTTCCGGAAAAGTATTCACTCCGCACTTTAGTTCAACTACTCGATGCAAACCCTGAAGCAGTTATGGCATCTAGTGCACGTAGAATTATCGATGTAGACTCAAAACCTATTACTACGTGGAGCTCATTTAAAGAATCTGGCTACTATTCAGGTCAAACAGTTATAGCTCACTGTATACAGACAGATAAGAATTTAATCGGAGAACCATCCTGTGTTATATTTCGAAGATCTTCTGCCGCACGTTATTTTGATCCCTCTTTTAAACAACTCGTAGATCAAGAATTTTGGTTTTACCTACTTACGCAAGGAGGACTCGTTTATACAACCGAAGCCATCAGTGTCTTTAGAAAGCATGCTTCTCAGCAAACAAGTATAAATCAGAAAAATCAGGTTACGTCGGCAGAAAGTACACGCATTATGGCGCGCTACTTTCATTACTTTGAGTCAGCCTTTAAAAAACGTAGTAGCTACGAATTGTACAATCGACTCTTTAAGCATATTTACTACGCACGCAAAGATTCAGCGAAAAGCGCCGCTTCGTTGCATGCCCAAAATCGGTTACTCGCTCATTTAACACGACCTGGTTACATGTTTTTCCTCTTCTGGCATAGACTTTCTAAGCCATTTATTAATTTAAGACGCTCATTTGGCCGTACTTAATTACGTATCGTGCTTGTCGAGTAAGGCTGTGTGGTCTTTTTTAGTAGTATAACCTAATGTCAAAACCTCCTCATGTACTGATTATACGCCGCCGATACCTCGGCGATATCGTACTACTAGGATCATTTATTAGGAATATAAAAAGCCATTGGCCAGAAGCACAAATCCGTGTGCTTATACAACCTCAGTTTAGTGGGCTCATAGATCTTAATAACGATGTTGAAGAAGGTATTAAAATGCCTTCAAAAAAAGCTGATTGGCCAAAATTTCTTTTAAAGATTCGTGGCTACCAGTTTACCCATGTCTTCAATTTTGATAACACAGAAGGAACTGCACTTATTACACGAATAACAGGTGCTCCCTTTAGATGTGGAAGTCACCATGGAGGCTACAAATTAAAGCTACAGTCCTTTTATACTCACATCTCTCATGACTTAAATGAAGATCATGAGTCTCGTCCTTTTACAGAATACTACCTTTTAGCACTGAAGCAGGCAGCTATTCCTATCACGACTCGAGTTGTTTCACTCACACCAAAGCCAAACGACGTCGATTATCTTAAACGTTTTGTAGGAGCATCTGATCGGGTTGTATTAGTTCATCCTGGTAGCAGAAGTCCCTACCGCGTTTGGCCATCAGATCGCTTTGCA
Organism: Opitutaceae bacterium; assembly: GCA_036824825.1. Lineage (GTDB taxonomy): Bacteria > Verrucomicrobiota > Verrucomicrobiia > Opitutales > Opitutaceae > Palsa-1447. The sequence goes on along the minus strand of DAISZL010000001.1, from coordinate 222,190 downwards.
CTCATCTGCGATAAGATTCAAGATGAACTCAGCGCTCAGGTAGTCTTGGTAGGAGGACCCAATGATGAGGAGACGTTAACTGCAATACGCGCTAAAGCTAAAACCCATTTAATTAAAATTTCGGAATCGTTATCCGTGCAGCGCTTTGCTGCCCTAGCTCATATAGCTAACGTAGCTCTCTGTCATGATAGCGGCCCAATGCATGTTGCAGCAGCAGTAGGAACAAAAGTTGTAGCTCTCTACGGATCACAAAACGCAGTCTTATTCCAACCTACAGGAGATGGTCATATTCTCTTACAGCCACCACTGCCTTGCACAACCTGTGTAGCTCCAGATCGGTGCATCAAAGAAGATTCATATCATAATTTCTGCGTACAAAATATTTCTCTAGAAACAGTATTTGAAGCTGTAAAAAAGCAGCTAGCTAAGACGACATGAGCAACCCACTCATAACGTTTGCTATACCCGCCTACAATAGGCCTGAACTTCTTAAAGAAACGTTAGCGAGTATTGCAGAACAAACATTCTCAGTAGACTACGAAGTAGTCATTTGCGATGACGGACGCCAAACGGAAGCTAGATTACTCGCAGAAAAATTCCCCAATAATAAATGCAGGTACATTGCAAATAACCCTAGTCTAGGAGCTGTTAAAAATTGGAATTTCTGCATAAGCGAAGCTCGTGGAATATGGGTTATGGTCTTACATGAAGATGATGCACTCTACCCTTGGTATTTAGAAAGTGTCTTTTCTAGGCTCAACGATTCCGTAGTGGCTGTCTGTACACAAACCGTCCAGGCAGATAAAATTCCAGAACTAACTAGACCGACAACACCTGGCTTAATTTGGAAGTATCCTCCGCTTTATTTTATAAAAAGTGCAATGACGCCATTTCCTGGTGTACTGATTAAACGAAGCACTGCTTTATCCATCGGAGGCTTTAGTGAATCGTGGGGCCCATTAGCCGATTATGAATTTTGGTACCGACTGGCTTCTCAGGGTAACATAGAAGTAGTAAGACAAAGGGCCGCTTTTTACCGAGTATCTCAAGGACAATGGACTGATACAAGCTGGCCAAGAATGTTGCGCGAAATTCACCTGTTACGACTAAAGATAGCTAAAGAACAACTGCCAGGGCATCCAAGACTAGGAAAGTGGATAGCACGGTTCTTTAGCTACCGAACAGCCCTTTCATATAGCAAACGATTTAACGAAAAGCCCACCTCTTTAACTCGCACCCTTAAATTTAAGGATATCTGTTTTTCATCGCTTCCTAGTGGGTGGGTATGGCAATTAGTGAAGTACTTAAGTTAATGAAAGTAACCGTAGCCATACCGACGCATAATCGGGCTTATTACCTAAATCAAACCTTAGAAGGGTTGATGCATCAGGACTATGCTAAATCAGAGCTAGAGATTCTAGTTATTGATAATAATTCTACAGATAGCACATTCGCGACTGTTCAAGGATACAAAGATTCAGCAATTCCGGTTCGCTACATTAAAGAGAAACGACAAGGCCTAGACTACGCTCGCAACTGTGCAGTTGAAGCATCTCGTGGAGAAATAATTATTTTTGCTGACGATGATATTTTAGTAAAACCAGATTGGGTTTCAGCAATGTGCGATGCTTTTATTAAAGATAAGGAAAATAAAATTGGCGCAGTAGGTGGAGAAGTCATTCCTGTATTTCCAGAAGGCCTACCAGCGTGGATTAAAGAATGGCATTCCCCTTTAGCTTTCAGAGAAAACTTAGGACCTCTACATGCCAAAGATAGTCCCATGGGAGCCAATCTTGCTTTCCGTAAAAGCGTGTTCTCAGAACTTGGATTATTTAGTACAGCCTTAGATCGTTCTGCTGGAAATTATTTTTCCGGTGGTGATAGTGAAATGGTCAGACGTGTTAGAAATGCAGGCCTAGAGGTGTGGTTTGCTCCCGCTGCCGCTGTCAAACATCAGATGCCTGCTAGCCGAACTACTTTTAAGTATGCATCCAAACATGCCTTTGACTCAGCTAGATCACGAGTTGTAGACCGTGCAAACCAGCCTGGTAAATTCTCTTATTTAATCTCACGCCTCACAGCTAACTTATTAAAGGCAATACTCTTAAGTATAGTAGGAGTTCTTGGATTATTAACCCTAAAGTTAGGCACTTCAAAAAAATATTGGGTGCGCTCTTGGCGCAGCTGTGGATATGTATATCAAGCTATTAGGTCACTGCTTGGATTTAAACCCTTCTAATGAACAACCGTATATCACCCATAAGTGTTGTCATCGTTGCTTCTAACGAGGAGTCAAACTTACCTCGTTGCTTAGCAAGCGTTACAGGTTGGGTATCTGAAATTATTGTTGCACTAAATAACACCACTGACCGCAGTGCATCTATCGCTTTAGCTGCTGGAGCACGTGTAGAAAATCTTCCATGGAAAGGTTTTCGTGACAGTAAAAATGAAGCAATTGCGCTAGCAAAAGAACCTTGGATTCTTTGCCTAGACGCAGATGAAGAAGTTTCCTTAAAACTTAAGGAGTCAATTCAATCGTTTCTCTGCTCTAGCGAAGCCGACTCCTATAGCGGCGCTTTATTCCCTCGCAAAGTGTGGTTTATTAACCGCTGGATTACTCATGGAGATTGGTATCCTGATTTAAGTTTACGTCTTTTAAAAAAGGGCAAAGCCACTTGGGGCGGCGATGCTATCGTACACGAAAAAGTTATTTGTGATGGAAAAGTAAAAAAATTAACAGGTGATCTTCATCATTTTTCTTTTCCAACTCTTTCAAGCCATGTCGCTAAAATAATTCCTTTTGCAGACTACTATGTACAACAGCAAAAACAAAAAGGAAAATCATTCTCTCTTTTATCAGCATTAACACGTGCTCCTTGGAGATTTTTTAGAGCCTATGTTATTCGCTTAGGTTTTCTCGACGGTTATCCAGGCTTATACATAGCCGTCGCAAATGCATTTGGTGTATTTGTTAGACAAAGCCGCTTATTTGAGGAGTCTCACAAAGCTAAGCTTTCTGAATAATACCAAAGTAATGAGTGAGCCTGATAAAGAGTTCAGTAAAATTGCAGAGGAGTTAATCGCTGAATTCCGAAACGCTCCTTATGATGAGCCAGCAAAGATGCGGCGCAGACCCACGCGCAGTCTTGCTGATTTAATGAATGATCTTACAGAGAAATTCAGTATAGGTAGGTCTAAACCGGAAGACGCTATTAGAGAACAATGGAAAAATCTCGTTGGACCAGCCCTTGCATCCAGCTCACACCCGGTCCGCATCGACCGAGGGAGACGGCTTCTCGTTTTAGTCTCAGACTCCGTTGTTAGAGAAGAGCTTTTCTTTCAGAGGGCCGTTATTGTTGAAAGAATTCAAGCTATACCGGGGTGCTCAGGTGTGACAGAGTTATACATAAGATCTGGATAATGCTCTCTATTAACGTTTTGCGCTATACACAAAACGTAACTTATCCCTACCTAATTTTCGCTTGCTCCAGAGGGAGGGGTTTGAGAATCTGGTAGTTCCGTTAGTAGGAAACCGCTGGCCGCGGGGACCTACCATAACTGATTCTGTGAAAGCAGAATTCTAACGGTGCCTTCGGCTAAGCTCTGACCCTACGACGAGCGAGGCGGGAGACACAGTGCCTCTCAGGCTCTGACAGTTGTGCTAACCTAAACTAATATTATGCCAACAGTTACAAAACCAGAAATCATCAAAGAATATAAGACTCACGACAAGGACACCGGCTCCAGTGAAGTCCAGATCGCGTTACTTACTGCACGTATCAATCATTTGACCGAGCACTTACGCGTTCACCGCAAAGACTTCCACTCACGCCGCGGACTTCTACAGATGGCAAGTCGCCGTCGTAAGCTTCTCGATTATACAAAGCGTCACAACTTAGCTAAGTATACCGAGTTACTTCAGAAGTTAAGTCTACGTAAATAACCCTTTCGAAAGACGGGCGACTCGATACGCGAGTCGCCCGTTGTCGTTAAGACACTCGACTATTAGACTGGGACATTTCCGTTTGCCTCTTTACTCAGAGGAGCCAAACGGAAATCTCTCGGGTCAACAGACGAGCGAATAAAAAGACCAATTAGCCCGTTGGGCTAGTTGACGTGAAAATCAGTTAGTTAAAAACCTTTCTTAAGTTTCCGCACATTGTGCTGCTTACGAAAATTAAGCCTCATTGCATAAATCAAAACGCAATGACTGCTTAAAATTTCCTACGTAAAGCACCGCGAAGTCTTAAGAGCATATAAGTATCAAATAAAAACATGAATCAGAACCATATCGTAACCGTACCGGAGTACGGCCTAAAATTCAGTTCAGGATCGTTAGCAAAATTCGCTAACGGCGCAGTCACTGTAACTCTCGGTGAAACCACCGTATTCGTATCAGCTACAGCTGCTACTACCCTTCGTCCAGGACAGGACTTCTTCCCCCTCACGGTTGACTATCGTGAAAAATACTCAGCAGCAGGACGTTTCCCTGGTGGCTATTTCAAACGCGAAGGTCGTCCTTCCGAAAAAGAAATTCTTACCTCACGTCTATGCGATCGTCCATGCCGTCCTCTCTTCCCAGAAGGCTTCATGTTCGAAGTTCAAATCATTGGTCTACTTCTAACAGCTGACCAAAAAAATGAATCCGATATTCTCATGGTAAACGGTGCTAGTGCTGCACTCGCTATCTCTGATATTCCATGGAATGGACCTATTGCAGGTGTTCGTATCGGTCAAATTGACGGCCAATTCGTAGCTAATCCAACAATCGAGCAAATGTTCTCATCGACCTTAGATTTAATCTATGTCGGTACAGAAAAAGACATGCTCATGATCGAAGGTTCATCTGATCAATTAACAGAAGAACGCTTTATTGAAGCTCTAGAATTCGCTCACAAATCCATTCAGCCAATCATCAAGGGCATCAAAGAACTTGCTGCAGTTGCTGGTAAGCCAAAAGCGAAATTCGATCTATCCATCGCTAAACCTGAAGCACGCACAATTATTGAACGCGTTGCTACACCAAAGATTGCAGATGCGATTTTCGGTAAAGAAAAAGCTATTCGTTCAGCTAATGTAAAAGCGCTTAAAGAAGAATGTAAGGCAGCTTTAACAGCAGAACTTGGTGAAGGTAACTTCAGCGATTCAGATATCAGTATCGTATTCGAAGACCTACAATACAAAGCATACCGCCGCACTGTTCTTGAACGTGGCATACGCGCAGATGGTCGTGATGCTAAATCACTTCGTAAACTCACAAGCCAAGTTGGCGTTCTCCCACGCGTACACGGTTCAGCTATATTCGAACGTGGAGATACCCAAGCATTAGTATTTACTACTCTCGGGCCTACAAAAGAAGCTCAAGAGATGGACGGCTTAACAGGTGGCGCTACCTCGAAGTCATTCATTCTCCAATACAATATGCCTCCGTTCTCAGTTGGTGAAACAGGACGCTTTGGTACACCAGGTCGCCGCGAAATAGGTCACGGTGCACTTGCTGAACGTTCCTTAGTTCCAGTATTACCTCCAGAAGACGCATTCCCATATTCTATCCGCGTAACATCGGAAGTTATGGCATCCAATGGTTCAACATCAATGGCTTCTATCTGTGGCGGTTGTTTATCGCTCATGGACGCTGGTGTACCAATCATTGCTCCTGTAGCAGGTATTTCATGCGGTCTGATGACTGACAATGCAGCTGATGGCTCAATCTCAAAGTGGGTAACAATCACTGATATTCTCGGTGAAGAAGATCACTTCGGCGATATGGACTTCAAGATTGCTGGTACAACTAAAGGTATCACAGGCTTCCAACTCGACTTAAAGATCAACGGTCTTCCATTTGAAATTGCTAAAGCAGCAATTTATCAAGCTCGTGAAGCACGTGTTGAAATCTTAAAGAACATGCTTGGTTCACTCCCAGCACCACGTACGACATTATCTTCTTTTGCTCCACGTATCCAAACTATCCAAATCGATCCAGAAAAGATCGGTCTATTAATTGGACCTGGTGGTAAAACAATTCGCCGTATTACAGAAACAACCGGTGCGCAAATCGACATCTCAGATGACGATACAGGCAAGGTATTTATCTACTCCAATAATGCAGATGCTATGAATCGCGCAGTTCAAGAAATTGACGCGCTTTGCGGTGGCGGTGCACAGCTTGAAGTCGGTAAACTCTATCACGGTCGCGTTACTGGCATCAAAGACTTCGGATGCTTCGTTGAATGCGTACCTGGTAAAGAAGGTCTTTGCCACATTTCCGAACTAGCCGACTTCCGCGTTCGTCGTACCGATGACGTAGTCAAGATGGGCGAAATGATCTGGGTAAAGTGCGTTGGCATTGACGAGAAATCCGGCAAAGTCCGTCTTTCACGCAAAGCTGCAATGCAAGAAATGGAAGCTCCAAAGGCAGCAGAAGCTGCTCCAGAAGCTCCAAGCGCCTAATCGCTCTAATAAGCAATCTTACAAAGCCGGAAGTGAAAACTTCCGGCTTTTTCTTTGCCCAAATTAAAACTACTGTTGAATATACCTTATGCGCATATTGTTAACTAATGACGATGGAATTGAGAGTATCTTTATACGAGAATTAGCTCTCGCACTTGTTAAACAAGGCCACGAACTTTCCGTTGTTGCACCTCGCTCAGAACAAAGCTGGGTCGGGGCAAGCAAGTCACGTAACCGCGGTGTGCATTCAGATAAGGCTGATTTAGGTTTTGGATGCCCTACCTGGATTGTCGATGGAACACCCAGTGACTGTGTCAATATTGCGATCGATCATTTACTAGATACACCACCTGAAGGAGTCGTAAGTGGAATTAATATTGGTTTAAACACAACCCTAGGATTCATTATCGCAAGCGGAACTGTTGCTGGTGCTTTTGAAGGAGCCATACATGGACTGCCTGCAATCGCGTTTTCTCAAGAAGTAACGTTTGAAACGTATGAACTTCTTAAGACTCCTAACGGAAAACCAGATGCGCTATTAGCTGAGGCCCTTAAGCACTCAGCTAGTATCGGAGCTTCTATATCCGAAGAACTACTACGAAGCATAAAGCCTGAAAGCTTCATTGTTCATAATATTAATTTTCCTCTATCCTGTAAGCCTACGACAAAAATCAAGCGCACGGTTCCTGCGCATATGATGGTACCTGGCTTATTTACTCCACGTGGTAATGATGGGAAACATAATTTAAAATTCAAAAGTGGAGACGATGTATCACCTGGTCACATAATTACAGATAAGGCTGCTATAGCAGAGGGTTACATTAGTCACTCCTTACTCGATTATACAAAATTAGGAGCCTAACATAGACAGCGTCTAAGTTATCGTTTACGATTTAAGCCATGATCGAAGTTCAAAACCTAACACGTATTTTCAGAACCTATAAGAAAGCTCCTGGATTCTGGGGAGGCGTAAAAGGCATCTTTAACCGAACATTCGAAGATATAGCTGCTGCTAAAAATATAACCTTTTCTATTAAAGAAGGTGAATTCGTTGGATTTTTAGGACCGAACGGAGCGGGAAAAACAACGACCCTCAAAATGCTTTCGGGTCTAATCCACCCAAGTTTAGGAAGCGCTAGAGTTGCAGGATTTGATCCATCAAAACGCGAAAATAATTATCGTAAAATCTTCGCGTTAGTCATGGGACAAAAGAATCAGCTATGGTGGGACCTTCCTGCGCGCGAATCTTTCGTCCTACTTAAAGCTATCTACGGAATTCCTGAAGCACAGTATCAGAATACACTCGATGAACTTTTAGATCTATTAGACGTACGATCAAAGCTCGATGTGATGGTACGAGAACTATCTTTAGGTGAGCGTATGAAAATGGAGCTCATTGCAGCTCTTATACATAGACCTAGAGTTCTGTTCCTTGATGAACCTACCATAGGATTAGACGTACTATCTCAAAAAGCTGTACGTAACTTTTTACGGGAATACAACCGCCGCTATAAAGTAACTATTTTACTCACCAGTCATTACATGGCTGATATTCAAGAACTTTGCGAAAGAGTAATCGTTATCCACCGTGGAGAAAAAATTTACGATGGTGATTTATCCGCAATCGAGTCAGGCAAAGGAGCAAAGCAAAAGATTATTACTTTCGAACCTGCTGATCCTGAGACTTTTCCAACCACTTGGGAGTCAAAGCATGGCAAAACAACCCGTTCAGATGATGGTAAATTTACGATTCGAGTACCAAGTGATCAGGTTGTAGGCGTATCTCAAGAAATCTTAAGTGTTGGCTCTGTAGCAGATATCACCATCGAGGATATTCCAATCGAAGATATCATTGCAGAATTATTTAGTCATCCGACAAAACCGTCTGCTTAAAGAAGAGTTCTGTTGCGACTAAAGTACTAACTGTTTTATATCAGTAATCGTGGATATCTTTATCTCGATCCTATCAGCACTTATTGGCGCAGCGCTTGTTTTTCTTTGGAGACGTAGTTTAGAAGCACGTAATTTAGAAAAAGTAAGCCAGCTTGAGACTTCACTTCAAAAATCAGAGCAAGAGGCTATCACTCTAAGAACTGAGACGAATCGTCTACTCACCGAAAGTGCACAGTTAGCAGCACAGCTTGAATTTGAAAAGCAAGCACACGAGAGACTATCTAATGAATTTAAAGCACTCGCTAGTGATGCACTCAAAGCAAACTCGCAGGCTTTCATGGATCAGGCGAAGTTGGCATTTGAAAGCCTACAAAAACAATCCATTGGAGACTTAGATCTTCGCAAACAAGCTGTTGATAATCTTGTTAAGCCAATCAAGGAATCGTTAGATAACGTAGATAAGAAGATTCAGGAAATAGATAAAAACCGTGAAAAGCATTTTGGAGCCTTAGAACAACAGTTAACCAACTTAGCTACCGCTCAAAACCTGCTTCAAACTGAAGCAACAAAACTTTCCACAGTACTAAGATCAAATTCATACACAGGAAACTGGGGAGAATTACAATTAAGACGCGTCGCAGAAATGGCAGATATGTTGTCATACTGCGACTTCTCTGAACAAGAAGGCTCAGGATCAAATCGTCCTGACATGATTGTTCGTTTACCTGGAGATAGACGTATCGCAGTGGATGCCAAAACTCCTATTCAATCGTATCGTGCATCGACTGAAACAAACGATGAGGCAGAAAAAAATAATCACTTAAAGGAGCATGCTAAAAAAGTTAAGACGCATATCGATAGCTTGAGTGCAAAAAGCTATTGGGAGAACCTACAGCCAGCACCAGAATTTGTCGTTTTATTTTTACCCGGTGATCATCTGCTTGCAGCAGCGCTTCAAGCAGATCCAGAAATTATTGATAAAGCCCTTAAACAGCGTGTTCTTCTGGCCACACCGATCACACTCATTGCACTGCTGAAAGCAGCAGCGTATGGCTGGAGACAGGAAGTAGTTTCTAAAAATACGGAAGAGATTAGTAACTTAGGAAGGCAGCTTTACGACCGAGTCGTAACCTTTACCGATAGCTTAAGTAAAATTGGTGCAGCATTAGAAACAGCCACCAAAAGCTATAACATGACCATTGGATCCTATGAGCAAAATCTTTTACCAGGTACTCGAAAACTGGCGGAACTAGGCGCCAAAGGATCTAAAGAGCTAAACGAGCCTGAGCGTGTTGATACAAACCTTCGAGAAATTGTAAAACGTAGTTAGTAAATACGTTAAAACCCATCGATTGGAACCTTGAAAAGGGGTCGTAGGTCTGGAAAGATATCCAGACTTTAGTGAAACTATTTTACGGTTCACTAGTCCTAATTTCTCCCTACGAATTACTATGCTTACAGGTCCTACTTGGTCGAAAAAACTACGCGAAGAGATCTCCCAGGCTGTTATTGGCCAGGATGAAGTTGTGGAGCGCCTCTTGGTTGCCCTACTCGCAAACGGTCATGTCCTTTTAGAGGGTATGCCTGGATTAGCTAAAACATTATTGATCAGATCTTTAGGAACATCTCTAGGGGTACAATTTGAACGTATCCAGTTCACCCCAGACCTACTCCCAAGTGACGTTGTAGGTACCATGATTTTCCAACCAAAAACAGGTGAATTCTCACCTCACAAGGGTCCTATCTTTGCTAACATGGTATTGGCGGATGAAATTAACCGTGCTCCTGCCAAAGTACAAAGTGCACTACTTGAAGCGATGCAAGAGCGTCAAGTAACCCTAGGTGGACAAACCAATCCTCTACCTCGCCCATTTTTTGTCATGGCGACACAAAACCCAATTGAGCAAGAAGGCACTTATCCACTACCAGAAGCTCAAACGGATCGTTTCTTATTTAAACTGATTGTTGATTATCCAAAAGCTGAAGAAGAATCAGCAATGATGCAGCGCTGGGGACAAGTTACTAAACAACCCGCCCTAAAGCCTGTCTCTAATGCAGATGAACTACTCGCCCTTCGTGCTGAAGTAGATAAAATTCACGTAGCAGCATCGGTACAAAATTACATCTTAAGTATCGTACGTGCTACACGTGCACTTACCGAAGTTGAAAATTCGAACACAGCAATTAAGAAATTAAATTTCGGCGCTTCACCACGTGCTTCACTCGCTCTTTATCAAGCAGGTAAAGCAATAGCATGGTTACGTGGTCAAGATTTCCTCGGACCAGCATTAATTCAAGAAATTGCTGCAGATGTTCTTCGTCACCGCATTGGCTTAACCTATGAAGCCGAAGCACAAGATCTCACTGCTGATAAAATCATCTCTGATATTATCAAGCAAACACCTATTCCAGCTCTGTAAGTAAGGGTTAAGCGAAAACGCTATGCCTCCTCAAGTTGGTCACAAGCATTCAACGTCTAATGCTCTTTCCATTCTACGTCAGCTAGAGTGGAAAGTAAGGCATGCCGTTGAAACTGTTCTAAGTGGAGAGTACCGCTCCACGTTTCGTGGCCGTGGCATGGAGTTTGATCAAGTTGTGCGTTATGAATTTGGAGACGATGTTCGCGACATTGATTGGAATGTCACAGCGCGTTTAGGTGAGCCTTATCGCAAAAAATTTGTCGAAGAACGTGAAGTTACCTTAATGATCGTTTTTGAAGATACGCCAACACTTCAATTTGGATCAGGTAATGAATCTAAACGTGAAGCTCTCATGGAGCTTGCGGGTTTAGTTATGCTGCTTGGAGCAGTTAACCGTGACCGTGTCGGTTTTGTTCATGTTAGCACCGATGGTAATTTTTTGAGTGAACCTGTAAGGGGCCGTGGTCCTATCCTGCACTCGGCAGCAACCTTACTCAGTAAACCCGCACCTTCAATTAATTTAAATACTGCTAGCCAAAGTACAAATATCCCTTGGAAGTTTTTATCTAAAGTAGCGCCTAAACACAGTATCGTTTTATGGCTTGGAGATTTTCCACCGCGTCAAATTCCAGACGGTTGGGCTTTCATGCAAAAGCGCTACCAAACGATGGGATTTAGAGTAGATGACATCTGGGAAAGAGATTTACCAAAACAAGATGCCTTTGCTGCCTATGATCCAGCTACGGGACAACTTGTTACCTTAGAGGGTAGTGCTGCTGAACATGAAGCCCAAGTACAGTGGCATGCGAAACGCGAAGCACACTGGAAACAATTATTTCCAAATCCGTTAAGCCGTTTAGTTGCTCTCACAGATCAGGACCGTCTTGAAACGCTTGTGAGATTTTTCCAAGCACGAATGCACTCAGCAGGCAGATAAAGACCATGAACAACGTGAGTGCCATACTAGCTATCAGTCATTTTAGGTTCCAAGATCCCTTATGGTTTTTGGCACTCCTAGCCCTACCTCTCATTCTATGGCTGCGCAGTAGAAAGAAAGTAACAGTACTACTGATTCCTTATGCTTCAGCATGGCATAGACCATCTCTGTTTGCACCTTCCCGGTGGCCACTCTTTGCGGCTATTGTTGGAGCATGTCTTGTCGTTGCAGGACTTGCTCGACCACAGCGCGTTGAGGAGAAACAACAATCGCTAAGCCGCGGTTATGACATTGTTCTTTGTATCGATTTATCAACCTCGATGCTTAGTGAAGATTACGAGCGTAATGGACAACGCTTAAATCGTCTTCAGGCTATCAAACCTGTAATCCAAGCCTTCATAGATCAAAGACCTACGGATCGCATTGGAGTCGTTCTTTTTGAAAGTAGAGCCTATACCCTAGCTCCTCTGACTACAGATCATGAGTGGCTATCACGCCAATTAAGCCGAATCAAAATTGGTATCATTCAAGATGGTACTGCTATTGGAGACGGCTTAGGTGTAGCACTAACTCGACTAGATCAAGCAAGTCGTGACAGTGGGGGTAAACGCCTAGGTGCGTTCATTATTCTTCTAACAGATGGTGGAAACAACTGCGGCGCTATCACACCCATGCAGTCTGCTTCGATTGCAGCAGCCCGTGGAATTCCAATTTATACCATTGGCGCAGGTCAAGATGGCTACGTACCTTTCCCTGTTTTTGATGATAAAGGAAACAAAGTAGGATACAGAAGAATTCTAGCTGATCTCGATGAAGGAACACTCAAAGAAATCGCTACTAAAACAGGTGGAAAGTTTTTTAGAGCTGCTGATACAGGAACGATTGATTCAGCCTTTGCTTCCATTGACAAAACTCAAAAAATTGAGTTTCAGGCTAAAAGCTACCTCCTAACAAAAGAGCTATTCCACTGGGTAACTATTCCTGGACTTGGATGTATAGGACTTGCGGCACTCGGTGCAGCAAGCCGTCAAAAACGCATTAAGCCATCTTCAATTATTAAAAAGGAGGTAACAGCCTCATGAGTTTCGCCTGGCCTCATCTGTTATTTCTACTCGTCGTACCTGTTGCATGGATTGCATGGGACTTAACACGTCGTAAATTAGTAGGAGAACAAGAACATCCTAAGATTTTAAGCGCAAACGCAGGTACGGATAACGTTTCACTCGAGGACACAGTCCAGCGCACGAAGATTAAAACAAAAAAACGTTACCTTCTAGCAAGTGGTATTTTCTTTGCCATTATTGCTCTTGCACGCCCTCAGTGGGGACATGTCGAGGAACCTGTGTTTGATCAATCACGTGAAGTGCTCCTGGCGCTCGATCTTTCACGTTCCATGTTAACACCAGATGTAAAACCAACACGTCTGGATCGTTCTAAACTATTAATACAATCCCTACTTGATAACTTAGTCGGTGAAAGAGTCGGACTCGTACTTTTTTCTGGAACTTCATTTCTACAATCACCCTTAAGTGCAGATTATGAAATCCTTCGCGAATTCCTACCCTCGTTAAATCCTGACTATATGCCAGACGGAGGTACGGATTATGGTGCCTTACTAGATACAGCAGCAGATGCGTTCAGTTCTGGTTCAGGCGCTGATCGTTATCTGATTATCTTAAGTGACGGCGCTGCAACAGATGACGCATGGCGTGATCACATCGAAAAATTAAAAGAAAAAAATATTCGTGTCATTGGCCTTGGTGTTGGAACACCTACAGGGGCTTTAATACCTGATGGCAGCGGTGGTTATCTAAAAGACGATCAAGGTGCTGTTGTTATGGCTAAGCTTGAAAGCCAAACACTCCAAGAGCTTGCTCAAAAAACAAATGGCACATACCGAGATGCAAGCAACTGGGTTGATCTTAACGAATTGCTCAAACAAACAATTAGCGAAGGACAAAAAGGCAAGTTTGTTGAGAAAAAAACAATTCAACTTGTAGAACGTTTTCAGTGGGCTCTAGCTCCGGCACTCATCTTATTACTACTCAGTATTTGGAGAGAATTTCCAGTGCGCCCAAAAGAACGCGATCTACGGTCACGAGCACTTAAAAAAGCCGCTACTTTATTAGTAGTGATTTTAGCTATTAGCACTCAAACGACTTTCGCAGCAGCTTCGATTCAAGCGCCAACTCAGCAAGTTAATCAGTCAACTTCTGGAGCAATGATCGGACGTATTGTCGGAAGACTTTCAGGGCCTATCACGCCATCAGCACGAGACTGGTCTGAATTAGCACAACAAACCCTCACATGGGGAGATGACATTAAAAAAGAAAACGGTACAATACCTGAAGGACCAGTGCGCGATGCATTAGCAGGTGTAGCTGCAGGTGAATCCTTAGATAAGAAAGCAGCTGATTGGTCTACCTTAAGATCTAAACTCGAGGAATTGCTTCAAAAGAAAGAGGATAAAAAAGAAGAACAAAAAAAGCAGGATCAAAAACAAGATCAAAAGCAGGATAAGGACGACAAGCAAAAGCAGGATCAAAAAGACAAAAACGATAAGAGTCAGAATAAAGATCAAAAAGATTCTAAGTCATCTGACTCCAAAGATCAGCAAAGCAAAGCGGATCAAAATAAATCTGAGCAGCAAAAAAAGCAGCAACAGCAAAAAAATTCAGAATCAGCATTTGGAGATATGAAATCTCCTCCTCAGAAGCCCCAAAGTGGAAAACAAGATGTTGGAGGCGTAAAGAAAAACGAGCGCCCAGACCCTGCAAAACAGGATGAGGCACTTGCTGCTCCACTACAAAAATTAGATGCAATTAAAGAAAATGATTCTCCCGCTGAACTCTTTCAAATGATTCAGAATACTGAACCACACCCTCAAACCAAGAAGGGTAAAAACTGGTGATCACCATGCGAACTCTCGTTAAGTCTATTATATTATTTCTATTACCAGCAGTGCTGTTCGCACAATCTGTGCGCTGGGATCCACCTGGTGGAACACTCCCTGTTGGCGAAGCTACTGGACTTCAGTTAATTTTTGATGGATGTGAACCTAAAGGTAACCCAAATCCACCTAGGGTTCCTGGACTCACTTTACAGTTAAACGGTCAAAGCAGTAATATCTCTATTATAAACGGTTCTTATTCGCATACCGTTACATGCAACTTTGCCGCTCTATTAAGTCAAAAACAGGCGGTAGATATTCCTGCTTTCGATGTAGAAACAAGCAAGGGTACGATAACAGTTAAAGCGACGCACTTTGATCCTGTAGGTGCTACCGTCGCAGGTGGCAAGTCACTCGATACAGCTGCTAGCTCACGCATAGAAGTTAACCCAGGAAGCGTGTGGGAAGGACAAGTCTTTGACTTAACTTATGCGATACAAGCATCGCATGCTTATTATCCTGATTTTGGCAGAGCTAGCTTCGATTGGAATCCAGATCCACTCGTAGCAGAAGATTGGTCAAATCCCTCTCAATACGAGACCCAAGCAAATGGAGAAGCACAAACAGGACTTCTTCGTAAAACACGGGCTATTGCGCATAAACCAGGCACCTATCGTCTTAATCCAGTAAACGAGGCTATAAATTTAAGTGTCGGTGTAACAGGATTCGGATTTTTCCAACAACGTCAGTATCAGCAATTCTCTGTCGCAAGCGCCACACCCACGCTCGAAGTACGCCAACTTCCTACAGCCCCTTCAAATTTCAGTAAAGCTGTTGGTCAGTTTAAATTAGAGTCAAAAGTGGTTCCTGAAAATCCTGGTGTAGGCGATCCTATTACATGGACCCTAAAACTAACTGGAACAGGTAATTGGCCTGATATAGCAGGACTACCAACGCGTCACGTATCACGCGACTTTCAAATCATACAGCCTAAAGCAAAACGCACACCTGCCGAAGGAAAACTCTTTGATGCAACATTAACAGAAGATGTTGTACTTGTGCCTACTCAAGCTGGTACTTACACCTTAGATCCAGTTCAGTTTACTTATTTTAATCCAACGACAGGCACCTACGAGACGCTCGAAGCACCTGCGAAAACGATCACTGTTGGAGCAGCTACACCAACTACTGCAGCAGGACTTCAAGTAACACCTCCACCTACTGTAGATGCGACTGCTAAATCATTACCTAAGATTCATGTTCCTGAACCTGCAGTACTCCCATCAGGTCTTCCACGTGATCCGATAAGTGAGAGTGAACTCGTACTTATACCACTCTTAGATGAAGGCTTTTATTTCAACTGTGCCATAGCAGTTATTTTTATTTTAGCGTGTTGGTTATCGTTTTCGTTAATTCACGCCAATAAAAACGATCCAGATCATCCTAGACGTAAAGCTCGTTCACGTCTTACTAAATTACTTAAGTCAGTGCAGCCAGCTGGTGATAAGAATCTCCTACATAGTCATCTTAAAACATGGCAAAAAGATGCTGCTATACTCTTAGGAATTCCTTCAGCTGCACCAACAGGCAACACGATTAAAGATCCAACATGGATACAACTATGGCAAGAAGTAGAAAGTGCTCTCTATAGTGAAAAGCAAACCATTCCGAATGATTGGACAGAACGTGCATCCCAAGCTGTACGTCAATATTCCGTTAGTTCTTTTAATGTATTTAAAGGTCTATATCCAAGAAACCTTTTCCCGTTCTTTTTTAGCCTAGGTGCTTTCATACTCCTCTGTACATCGTCGTCTTATGCTAGTACACCATCGAGCGAAAGCGCCTATCGCCGAGGCAACTTCGAAGAGGCAGTCTCAGGCTGGCAGAATGAAGTAAGCCAAAAACCTAATAGTTGGAGTGCAAGGCACAACCTATCGCTCGCCTTAGCTCAAACAGATCACTGGGACTTAGCTGCAGCGCAAGCAGCAGCAGCTTTTGTTCAACATCCACAAAACTCACAGGTACGTTGGCAGTTAGCGTTATCCTCAGAAAAAGCTAACTATATTCCACCATCACTCGCCGCTTTACTCACTCCAGGTCCAACTTCCGATATTGCCGGCAAAGCATCACCTGCTGAATGGCAACGTTATGAAATCATTTCTATCTGGATAGTAGCCCTAGCGCTTACCACCCTATTACTCTTAAGTTATCAAAAAAAGCCTCTACGCAAAACGGTTAAATTATGGGCTCTTAGTATCTTGATTCTTATCGGTCTCATCAGTGGTGGGATTTCCTATACAGCACTACGTTATTATGGAGTAACTGCAGATAATCGCTCAGCAATTATTTGGCACCCAAGTACACTTCGCTCAATTCCTACGGAAGCAGATACAGCACAAAAAACGATACCGCTCACTGCAGGAAGTACCGGTATTGCTGAAAAATCATTCTTAGGATGGATACGTCTTCGATTTGAAAATGGTCAAACTGGCTGGGTGAGAAAAGAAGAGTGCGTGTTTATTTGGAAATGATCATTAAACGCTGAAGCATAGCGGGAAACAAAGTCAAAAGGACTTAATATTTTTACTCTAGAATAGCCCTGTAATTGATTAAAACAATTCAGGGCTTCATTTTTTTCTGGTGTAATTATCTGCGGAATCTGAGTACTCACAATCGTGCCACACTCATTAATAGAGCAAACCGCCACATGCTGAGCTATTTCAATACAGGTAGCGTTAAGAATACCGCATTTAATATATTCTTTCGCCAGCATCGCACTGGCTTCATTAAATCGTAAAATATCCCCATCTTTGAGCGTACCCTCAACCAGTGCTCTTGCTCGCAGTGGCAATAAATCTAAATGCGAAAGAGTTATTTCAGATACTTTAAAATGCAGATATCCTTCCGTATTCATGCGCCATAAAACACGCGTACCCGCTTTTAATGCAGTGTCGAAGTAACCTAAATAAATAGAAGAATCGATATTAACATTAAGGTGATTCACACCCTAATATAAGCACGAATTAACAGACGCCTTTGAACAACTAAGCAAAAGACGCTGTTTTTCTGACCATGCGCAGCATCGATTCTGAGGGATTTAGTCTAGCCACTTCATCTAATAAAACCCAAGCCAGATCCTTTGATTCACTCGATATTTCTAAGGAGTGCGCTGAATCAGCTTCGATCATATATCTAAAATCAAAATGCCAGTGGGCAGGCTCATTACCTCGAGCTGGAATTTCATGTTGATCAAAATCAAAAAGCTCTGGGGATACAACATGCAGAGACTTTAACCCACTCTCTTCCGTTGCTTCACGCATGGATACAGACATAGGCACAGGATCACCATCCGCATGACCACCTAATTGAAACCAGCGGTCTAATTTATGGTGATGTGTTAACAATACCCGCTTTCTATCTTTACTCACAATCCATGCTGACCCTGTAACATGTCCTTGAAGACACGTTCTGAATAGAGCATCCGGGTGTTGGTTCAGAAACGTAATTGCTTCATGAACCATATGCAGTTCATTCGAATCAAGATTCTTGTGAGAATACTGAACTAAAATATTTCTTGCTAGATCTACGGACATAATTACCAAGCTGTTTTATATGGCACGTCATTTTCTATGAGTGTCCAAATTTCATCGAGCGAGTTTGCGACAGAAAATATTCCTTCTGTTTTCCTAAAACGCTCCTCAGCCATACGCTGAAAAAATTTTAAGAGATCATCATAGAAACCATTTTGATTATAAAATATAATCGGCTTACTTAGTTTACCTAAATATTTAAGCGTAATTACCTCAGCTATTTCCTCAAGCGTTCCTATCCCTCCAGGTAGAGCAACAAAAGCATCTGCTCGGTCAATCATAGCAAGTTTTCTTTGAGACATGGTCTCTACTCGGTGCAATTCGTCTGCTTCGTGAAAGGCCAACTCTTTATCAACCATGAAATGCGGTATGATACCTACAACATGTCCGCCTGATTTTTTTACACTATGAGCCACAGCACCCATAAGTCCTGCTTTCCCACCTCCATACACTAAACCCCATTTCTTATGAGAGATCATGGCACCAAGAAGTTCTGCATCCCGGTGATACATCGGCGCAACATCGCGACTAGATGAACAATAAACACAAAGTAGTTTCATCTTTTATTTTGTATATGTATTAAGGAGAAGCCTTGGTGTTGTATCTTAGCTAAAAGCATGTTTTACAACTATGGCTAAAAAGTGAGCGCCGATCAACATCCAACCTACCGAGGCCGCCTAGCCCCATCCCCTACAGGTCATCTACACCTAGGCCATGCTCGTACTTTTTGGACTGCTTTTGAACGAGCTAAGTCAAAAGCCGGCACGCTTATCTTACGTAATGACGACTTAGATCAGGAAAGGTGCCGTTCTCATTTCGTAAAGGACATGTATGAAGACCTGCACTGGTTAGGACTTAACTGGTCTGAAGGACCGGATGTAGGAGGACCGTTTGCACCCTACAATCAAAGTGAGCGTAAATCACATTACCGAAGAGCCCTAGAAAAACTGCATGCTTTAAATCTTATTTACCCATGCACGCGATCGAGAAAGGACGTATTAAGTGCTGCCGGTGCTCCCCATGAATCAGACGAAGAACCTGTTTATCCATCTCAGTTTAGACCAGATCCAAAATCAAAACTTCCCAATCTTGATTCTATAATAACTGTGAATTGGAGAATGCGCGTTCCTGACAACGAACGCCTATACTTCCATGACCATAATTTAGGTACAAAAGAAGCGGTAAGTGGAAGTGATTTCGGCGATTTCTTAGTCTGGAGAAAAGACGATACCCCGAGCTATCAACTGGCATGTGTCGTTGATGACTTTGAAATGAAGATCACTGAAGTAGTACGTGGAGCTGATCTTATTACGTCTACTTTTAGACAAATACTTCTTAACCGAGCACTCGACTATTCCACGCCTGAATTTTACCACTGTAAATTAATGCTCGATGAAAATGGTGTGCGACTAGCCAAACGCCATGATGCCTTAAGTATAAGACACATGCGCAACCAAGGCATGAGTCCGTTAGAGGTTCGTGAATTAATGTTTCGCTAACTCTTACCGTCCGTGCCTGCTGCTTTCAATTGATGAATCACGGCGAGTTGTTTAGGCGAAAGTAATCTACGTACGAGCCGTTTATCAGCTTCATAAATGAGCTGATCCCAATCATCTAAGGTAGGGTTATAGGGTTGCCAAGAAGTATGATGACCTTGTTTACGAATCCACTCAATGTTTCCACCGTGCACAACTGCGTGCACTTGAAACTTTCCATCTTCGGGTGTCTTCTTCCACCAACCAAATTCCATACTCATAGTACATGTAGATGAGGCTTAAGTGCTTAATGAGCGAGCGCGAATTCATATAATTGTTTACCAGGATAATACTGCTTCTTTTTGCGTATGACCTGACGAACAGTGAGTTTTGTTTGAGTTATCTCCACACAGGCGCATCCAAGAGGTGGACAAAAAGAACCTGTATTTATAACCGTAACACCCTGCCGCGTTGTCCAAAAGCCAGGCCAATGGGTATGGCCAGTAATAACATAACGTGCAGCCGGTCTTTCTTGTGTAATGAGGTGCGCTATCTTTGAAGGCATGTCTCTCCAAGCATTGAGCATATAGATTAGCCTCCAAGGTGGCCAAGCCGTGTCCCTTAAAAAGAGAGCAGCATATTTTAGTACATTTTTCTCAGCCTGGTGACCTTGTATAAGTGCTTTAGAAATTTTTCTGTATACCTGATGTTTTTGCTCCATCGATATAGGTTCTTTGAATAAAGCGAGAGCATCAGTAATTTGGCTTTTAAGTAGCGGTGCATCTTTACCCCACGGCACAATATTATCAAAAGCTAGATCACCATGCATGACCACGATTTGGCCATTGGCTAATTCAAGGTGATGCAAATCAGATATATCAGGATCATGATTACCGGTGATACAACTCACAGGTAACTTCATACTCGTTAAAAAACGAGTTACCTCAGCTCTCTCCCTGTCTGTTTTAGCAGGATTAGGCCCAATGCGCGTATCTATGGTATCACCGTTTAAAATTACGTGCTCCGTGCCTTCAAACAGAGGTAAAAGCTGTTTTAAATCCACGACCCTACTGGCTTTATCGCCGTAGTGAATATCTGAAAAAATACGAATCATGGTTAAAAATACTAAACTCCATAGTGTTCAATAAGGCAATTGTGTGGCAAGATAGACCTATACCGTGAACTATCGCCACCAATTCCATGCAGGCAACTTTGCTGATGTGATGAAACATATCATCCTTGCGGAGTTATGCCATGCAATGCAGGAAAAACCTAAAGGGGTACTCTTTTTAGACACCCATGCAGGTCGAGGCACCTATGACTTACGTATTGCCACCAAGGGAGACAGCCTCGCACGAAAGCCAGAACACCCAGACGGTATAGGACGCCTTTGGAATGAATCTAATCTACCGGAGCCTATTTTAAATTACCTCTCTCTTGTAAAACAGTTTGATCAATCTCAAGGCTCAGTAACACCAGAAACCCCTGTATACTACCCAGGTTCACCTCAATTTTTTATTCAGTTAGCTAGGGAGCAAGACCGCATCAGCTTGTGTGAAAAGCATCCTGAAGAATGTGAAGCGCTCAAAATTAACTGCGGTAGACCTTCAAAAAATACAAGGATCAGTATCCAAGCAATAGATGGCTACACAGGTATCAAAGCCATGCTCCCTCCTCCTGAAAGAAGAGCCCTTATTTTAATCGATCCGCCTTATGAGCTTGAGAATGAGGTCTCAAATATTGCGGAGGCGATTACTGAAGGTTTAAAACGTTTTCCGAGTGGCGTATTCGCCCTATGGTACCCAATTACCGAAAGAACAAAGATCACTACTCTCAACGAGAAACTTAATTTAGGAAAATTACCTACAACCTTATATGCAGAAATAATCGTAGACCCGCTCGCTCAAGGCTTAAAAGGATGTGGTATGCTCATCATCAATCCACCGTGGAAATTTGAGTCGAAGGTAAAAACAATACTCGACGCATTACTCCCTCGGCTTAAGCGATCTCCAAGTGGATCTACCCAACTAGGATGGCTAGTGCCAGAAAAACCTTAATTCGCAGTCTGAGATTTTCCTTCAGACCGTGAATGAAAATCGGCTTCTTTAGGTTGAGGTAAGTTTACATTTAAAGGTGGAGCCTTAAATACAGGCTTCTCCCAAGTTGCACTTTCTCTTGATGCCGATCGGATCGTTGAAGGTGATTCAGGTTTCGATTTGTGCTTAAATACGGTTAGCAGCTGTGTCATGGTGTGTGGTGCAAATAAAGACACACTTCTTTTTAAAGTGTGCCATTATTTGTACCGTTTTTTAAAAATACTAGGCTACATGACACAGACGATTACCTGCTAAGGAAACGGCGGATTCATGCCGAGGAACATTAATGGTTAAAACACCATTTCGTATGTCTGCGTGCATAGACTCAAAGGCGTAACCTCTACCTAGCCTTAAGCATAGGCGATAATCATTTTGAGCACTCTCTAAATTAAGTGCCGTAAAGTTAACTCGCACAAAGCGCTCTTTAAGTGCCGTGACGATTAAATCAGCGCCGCGCGCTTCGATCGTGACACTATTAGCGTCAACGCCAGGTATATAGACGGTGACTTCCATACCATCCCGATGCATTTGACACTCATACGCAGGTTTGCGGAAACCAGCTGTAGCTAGTTCTGCATCACGTGTTTTACGAGTAGGGATTTTGGTATTATTGGTTTTCATGGGAGAAATAGATAGGTGGAACTCCCTCAGGGCTTTGAGCCTTGGGCTATCAAAAAAACTGACTGAGTTCCGAGTTTTCGGAGGTTCAGTATTTGATGCCCGTGCAGGCCTGGCGTTTAGTCCAAGTTGCTGCGACCGGAGACATCGTAACACAGCAATGGCAGTAGCTGGCCTTCTTAAAAGAAGCGCGAGCTGTGCTAAACTGTTGTTGGTTCCGGTTCATTCGAACAATGTGATATCTACATATTGCAGGTCTTATGCCAAGTGATTTTTTTAATCATGCTCAATATTGCAGCCTGTGTAATTACGTGATTAACTTTTCGTATGGCCACTCTTACAGATTCGCAAACCACTGTAGCTGAACTGAAAAGAAAAATATTAGATTTCGCGCGCGAACGTGATTGGGAGCAATTTCACGCCCCAAAAAATTTATCAATGGCACTCGCTGCAGAAGCAGGAGAACTCATGGAACACTTCCTTTGGGACAGCCCAGAAAAGTCTAAACTCGTTGTTCAGGATCCAAATAAACGCGTGAAGATTTCTGAAGAATTAGCAGATGTCATTATATACGCTTTAGAGTTCGCGAACATGGCACAAATCGATGTTGCTGCAGCAATCGAAAACAAAATGCAGCTCAACGCTAAAAAATACCCAGTAGAAAAAGCAAAGGGTAATAGCGCTAAATATACTGAACTATAATCTGTGTTTTATCTAGCGAGTGAAAAAATCAAATATCTTAAGAACAGCGATTATTATACCGTGTTGTATTCTACTATTAAACTTAGTGAATACGATCATCTCGTATAAATCTCAGTTAATACACGACGGTATTCTAAGAACTCTTTTCATCATGGGCATGGTTCTGTTTGGAGGATCAGTCGTTTCCATGATTGCGGCTCCTGCCATTGAATCAGTAGTAAACTCACTCCATTTTTCAAGTAAGCGACGCTGGGGAAAAACCGGAGAGCTCGTCTTTATACTTATCTTATCTCTCGGTGTATTCTGGCTTTATTACCGAGCCTATATCATGGGACCGGGCTACATTCTTCCACCGGAATGGAGAAATAATTCACACTAATTCGCTTTAGGTCTAAAAACAGACATTACCTCAGAATGAGTTTCCAGGTAAGGACCCCCTATCAAATCGATGCAATAAGGGATCGCTGGGAAAACCGCTTCTAGGTTTTCTTTAATCGCTTTAGGTCTACCAGGTAAATTAACAATGAGCGTAGCCCCGCGAATACCAGCTACCTGACGCGATAAGATTGCTGTAGGTACATATTTCAAAGACTCTGCGCGCATTTTTTCGCCAAAACCTGGCAGCATTTTTTCGCAGACTGCGAGTGTAGCTTCTGGTGTTACATCCCTAGGTGATGGACCTGTACCACCTGTGGTAACAATCAAACAACAGCCCTCCGTATCAGCCATCCTTTTAAGCTCAGCCTCAATGACTATCTTTTCGTCAGGGATGACCTTATAATCAAAGACGACTTCTGTTTTAAGCCACTGCTTGAGTAAACTCATACAAGCCTGACCAGGCGTATCTTCATAAATACCCGCACTCGCTCTATCTGAAATATTTAAAACTCCAATTTTGGCATGCATGGCTTTGTGTTACGCGACTTTTAGAAAGATGTGATTAGAGTATGAGGTAAATGTTATTTAAACAAAGCGTTGAAAATCAAAAAGGTATGTAACATAGTTAGGTTAGGCAAACCGCCTGATTCAAACCTTGAATCCCTAAAGTCTACTTTGAGGCCAAAGCTAGACCAACGCAGGACACGAAGGGGAGAAAAAAAGACTACATGAAGCTAATTGATATCAATCGCGACGGAGGCATCGGCGCAAATTCCCTTTTCGTACAAATAGGAGATCTTAAGATCCTTATAGACAGTGGTTTACATCCTAAAAAGGTTGGCCGTAAGGCTGCACCTGACTTCGGATTAATGCATGGTAAGACACTCGATTTAATTATCATTACCCACTGCCACTTAGATCATATTGGCAGCTTACCTGTCGTGATGCGGGAGCACCCAAACACACCCGTAATCTTAACGACTTCTAGTAAACTCTTGATTGAGCGCATGCTTCATAATTCTGCGAATGTAATGATGCGCCAAAAAGAGGAGGAAAATATTCCTGACTATCCCCTTTTCACTCACGAAGAGATCGATCGCTGCGGTAAACGCTTAGTTGGAATTCCTTTTGGCCATGCAAAACATTTCAAAGCTGGAAACGACGAAATAGACGTTATTTTTCATCCCGCTGGACACGTAGCTGGAGCAGCGGGTGTTGAAATTAAACACAAGCATCGCTCAATTTTCTTTACGGGAGACGTACTGTTTGAAAATCAGCGCACGATACCAGGAGCTAAATTTCCAGCTGGGCACTTCGATACAGTTGTCATGGAAACAACTCGTGGAGCTACAGAAAGACCATTAGGTAAAAGTCGTGCTGAAGAAGTAGCCCGCTTAATTGAATCGATCAATAACACGATCAAAAGTGGTGGTTCATTTCTACTTCCCGTTTTTGCTCTCGGTCGTATGCAAGAAATTTTGACGATCATTCATGATGCTAGACAGTTTGATCGTATCGTAGAATGTCCTATTTACGCCTCTGGCCTAGGTTTAGATTTAGTCGATTACTTCGATGATATCGCACGAAAAACTAAGCATATCCAGTTTAGTCGCTCATGGGCTAAGGACCTCAAAGTAAAGCCACTACCCCGCAAATTAAAAGCGGGCGAAGATCCAAAACAAAACGCTCTCTACATTGTAAGTTCAGGCATGTTAGTAGAAAAAACACCGAGTTACACACTCGCCTCAGGACTACTTGGCCATGCACACAATACCATTGGCTTCGTTGGCTATTGTGATCCTGAAACACCAGGTGGAAAGCTTCTCGAGTCAAAACACGGTGAAACTTTTCTTTTTGATGCAGCTCATGTAAAAACGAAAATTAAAGCTGCTGTTGAACGTTTCGAATTAAGTGGCCACGCAGACCGTGAAGAACTGCTTGAATTCGCTGTTCAGACCCAAGCACGCAGTATTGTTCTTACCCACGGAGATCCTCCAGCTAGGGCCTGGTTCATGGAAAAATTAACAGAACGCTTACCAGGTTCTAAAATTTTAGATCCCGTACCGCGTAAGCAGTACTTAGTTTAAGCTTTGCCGCTTAGTTTCTCTAAGCGTGCACGCATTTTAGGTCCGCCTGCTACGTAGAAAATTCGTCCCATATTAAGGTCGAACTGTTTCATTGGAAGCTGCTCGCCATTAATGAATGTGACATCTCCACCTGCTCCTCTGCATAGCGCTATCGCAGCAGCGAGGTCCCATATTTTTACATTATAATCAACACAGCCGTCGATTATGCCGCAGGCTACATACGCTAGATGTAAGGTAGCACTTCCTAGTCCACGGATTTTGAAATTAGACAAAATACCCTCTGCGTAAGGCACCATCGCTTTATTTGAAGGACTATGAAACCCAACTAGCGTCTCGATATGAGGCTCCTGATTACTAACCGTAACAGGTTTATCACCGTCTTTCGTTCCAAGCCCTGGTCCACCTGTAATTAATGTTTTACGACTATAATCGTAAACCACTCCGTACACAGGCTGTCCTGCTTCGAGAAGCGCTAGTGATATAGCACAGTGTGGAATACCTAATGCAAAATTGTTCGTACCATCAATGGGATCTAATACCCAGGAAAAGCGAGCAGTCACTGGAATTGGACCATTGTTCTCAGCTAACTCTTCACTAAAAAACTGATCCTCAGGAAACAGCGAACTTAAGTTTTTAAAAATATTTTCTGATATCTGAATATCAATCGCTGTAACACGCGTTCCATCGGATTTCCATTTACTCTCAGCACGTCCAAATTGCTGATGCATAAGCTCAGTCTGAGCCATGACCGCTTTTTTTGCGGCTTCAGCACGGGCAAGTAATTCGGGCGATGGAGTAAAAGTCATGGAAGAACCATTCAAACCCTAACTCACATTTTGTAAAGCAAAGGCCTTACTAAATCTTTGCCTTAGCTTTTTTCTTCAGAAGCAATTTCGTTACATCCGCTAAACTCAACGTGTTAATAACGTGCGCTTTAGTGAGCCAACCCTTGCGTGCTATACCAATGCCATTTTTAACATACGTTAAAGTATCTTTTTGATGTGAATCAGGATTAATTGAACACTTAAGACCTTTCTCAGCAGCCTTCCTCCAATAACGCCAATCTAAGTCGAGTCTTCTTGGATCTGCATTCAGCTCAATGATTACATCATTAGCAATGGCAGCATCTATGACCTTATTTAAATTAATCTTACTCGCTTCACGTTTCAAAAGCAGTCGACCACTCGGATGCCCTAGCATCGTAACATAGGGATTTTCTAGCGCTTTGATTGTACGTTTTGTAGCAACCTCTTCTTCCTGAGTTAATGCAGTATGCACCGAAGCTACTACATAGTCTAATTGCGCCAAAATACTGTTATCAAAATCAAGCGATCCATCTGCTAAAATATCACACTCAGTTCCACTGAATACATGACACGTGCAGATTCCTTGTTTATTAAATTTTTTAACTAATTCGATTTGTTCAATTAAACGTTCTTCACTTAGGCCATTAGCTTGAAAGCTAGATTTTGAATGGTCTGCTACCCCAAAGTATTCAAAGCCAAGTGCCTCAGCAGCTTTTGCCATTTCACTTAATGAATTATGACCATCTGAAGCCGTAGTATGATTATGGAAAACACCACGAATATCTTTTAATTCAATTAAGTTAGGTAATTCATGTTTCTCTGCTGCATCAATCTCTCCCATACCTTCTCTTAATTCGGGAGGAATGTAATGAAGCCCTAAAAAATTAAAGAGCGCTTTTTCATCTGCTACCGTGTCAGGAACTTTCTTATGCGTCTTATGGTGATGTGCACTTTCTACAGGTGTAATACCCCACTCACTTAAACTCATTCCATGAGCGAGCGCACGCTGTCTCATTTGCACATTGTGATCCTTTGATCCCGTAAAGTGATGCAAAGCAAAAACAAACTGAGCATCAGGAACGATACGTAAGTCAGCCTGAAGGCCTGATTCAAAACGCACACTCGCTTTCGTTTCTCCTTTTGCTGTGACTTCTTTAACACCAGGCAGCTGTGTAAACCAATTAACAATAGGTTCAGGTTCGTCACTCGCTGCAATAAAATCTAAATCTCCAACGGTTTCTAAAGACCTTCTCAAACTACCGGCTGCCTCAGCACGCTTTACTTGAGGTAGACGACGTAAACCCTCAACAATCGGCTCAGCTACAAGAGAAGCATCCCACCACCAATGCCTTTTGCTGTATGCTTCACGATTAATAATTCCATCAATAATTTTTTGCTGCGATTTGTCACCAAATCCAGGAAGTTCAGCCACGAGGCCCTGTTCACATACTTCTTTTAAACGAGCGATTGTATTAACTCCAAGTTTCTCATGAATCGCTTTAATCTTTTTTGGCCCAAGACCAGGAATCTGAAGCATTTCAACAAGCCCTGGTTCGATAGACGCTTTTAAATTATCAAAAAAGACTAACTTACCCGTTGTCTTTAATTCCATGATTTTACTGACCAAAGCCTCTCCAAGTCCAGGAACCGAACCTAATTCATTGGCTGCTACAAGCTGATCAAACTTCTCTTCATCTATAGCATCTATAATTCGTGCACCACTTTGATAGGCACGTACTTTAAAGGGATTTGAATCACCCTTTAATTCTAAAAGAACTGCGATATCGTTTAATATATCTGAGATGTCTTTTTTAGATAAGGCCATAAGTGGTTATATTCCTGTTTTGCATTCCTAGCGTTTCGTGTTCAGGCTTTTTAGGCAAATGCCTTTTGTGTACAATCGCACAGTTCGTTTTGCAGATACCGACGCGGCGGGAGTTGTTTTCTTCGCCAACTATCTGGCCTTATGCCATGAGGCCTATGAGGAGGCTCTTTCAAGTATTGGTATAGAGCTAGGCTCTTTCTTTCAGGCTAGTGGCCTTGTTATACCTATCGCAAAAAGTGAAGCTAACTATTTAAGGCCCCTTTTACCGGGAGATAAGCTTAAGATTGTCTGCACACCTAGCCCACTTACTGAAGATAGCTTTGAACTCAAATTTGAGATCTGGAAATTAGGTCCGTCAGAAAAGATAGCGGCCAAATTAAAAACGGAGCATGTCTGTATTGAATCTGCAACCCGTACCCGTAAATCGCTAGATCCTAAAATTGCTGCTTGGGTTAAAGCAGGATAATTAAGGACTTATTTGCTTAAGTAATTCTAAGCGATTGAGTTTACCCTGTAAATTACGAGGCCAGTTTTCTAATGCGATAAATTGCTTTGGTCTTTGATGTGCACTGAGCATTTTTACGTGCTCATCCACTTTATGCATATCAAGTTCCTTTAAACTTTTGGGATAACAGGCTACGACACTCTGCCCCCATTCTTTATCAGGAAGACCAAGAACAGCTATATCATCAAATAAACCACTCGCTCTTAAAACGGCTTCAACTTCTAGCGGATCTACTTTTTTACCTCCAGTAATAATTACCGCATCTCGCCTACCTTGAATCGTGAGATGCCCCTCGTTATCAACAAAACCTAAATCCTGAGTGGTAAATTTTGGGACAGGATTAAATTCAGGATAATACCCTAGAAATAAGGAGCCTGAGTTAATCTCAACACAACCTTGATCATTAATGCTTACCTCTGCATGCGGAAGCATCTTCCCACTATCTCTACGACCAGATAAAAACTCGTCTGGCTTTAAAGCTGCAATCATAGCTGCAGTCTCTGTCATTCCGTAGCTTAGACATAAGGGCAGTTTAAATTGAGCCGCTTGATCAGCAAGCGAAGGCCATATAGGACCTCCTCCAATAAAAACGCCGTCAAACAATCGTAGCCAATCAAGTATACGTTCATGATGCGGAGCATTCATGATACGTTGAAGCTGCGTAGGAACTAATGAAATAAACCACTTGGAATCTTTCTTATCCTGTGAGCGTTCAATTTTAGGTAAATCACCCGCTTCGATTTTTTTCCAGTCCCAAGAAATATAACTACCACCTGTGAGCACTGTTCTTATCCACGCTACAAATCCACTCACATGATACAGCGGTAGAATACCTACCCAGTTAACCTGACTTACGTGAAAATGCTTACAAAATCCATCAACCGCAAAAGCAAGTGTAGCTTGATCATGACGAGCAAATTTAATTTTTCCGCTCGTTCCTCCACTAGCAATCATAAGCCATCCACGCTTGTTGTCGGATATATCATCTTTTGCAGATTCAATTAACTGAGTAATTATTTTTTTCTCTTCCGATCCATAATTAGGATCAATTAAGAAAACTAATCCTCCACAACTAACAGCAGAGGAGAAAGCCTGCATAAAAACTTTAGGCTCTGAAGATTCTATTACATGAACCAAGGGTCCCTTGGTTTCAGAAGAAGGATCACCTCTCAGTAGCACTGCTAGTTCAGAGCGTTCCATAGACTTTCTGGGTTAATACTTTCAACATCCTTACGCATTAAAAAGGGATGTGCAATCGGTCCATCAAAAGTAAAATCTTTAAATAAAGGCCATACACCAAAACCAAGCGCTCGCATTTCTCCACTCCATCTAAATGCTAAATGGAGCGCAGCTTTAGCACCTATAGCAGTTTCTAGCGCTGACGAAAAAACAACGTTCGCATTACTAAGGGCTAATGCATTCACGACACGATAAGGATCAGCGAATAAGGTAGGCTTGATAACATAAATGCCCTGCCACTCAGAATTAATCCACTCCGATACGTCATGGTCGTTACAGATCGACTCATCTAAAGCGATAGGTGTTGGATAATCGTTTTGGATATGAAGTAAAACATCCTGTAAGTTTTTCGATTTTCTACTTAAGGGTTGCTCGATGTATTCAATCGGACGTTCTGCGGTTACAGCTAGCCACTTCTCAAGCGTTGGTTGATCCCACGCTTCGTTAGCATCTAAACGCAGCTTAGAGCCATCTGGTAATTTAGCTAGTAAGTCATCCAACATGGCTAGTTCTTCTTTATATGCGGCTACGCCAACTTTCCACTTAAAGGTACGAAAGCCTTGTTCTGATTTTATTTTAGCTGCTTGAAAACTAGCTATCCCAGCAGGGAGTAAACCAGCTACGGTTAAACTATCAGGAATATGGGTAGCCTTAGTTAATGACGCTTCCTGATTAGCTTCAGCCTTAAGTCGATAAATCTCATGTAGCGCAGACCTGAGGGCTGACTTAACACATACGTGTTTAGGATCTATACTTTCGATAGCCTGACTAGTAACTATATTACCTAGTGCTACACAGGCTTCTTTTGCCTCAACAAAGGACTCGGTTCCAAAATCCGTTATGGGTGCTATTTCTCCCCAACCTACAAGTTCATCTTCTGTTTCTAAACGTACGATAAGCCCTTCCCTTTCAAGCCATTGACCATGAGCCGTTCTCATAGGTTGGCGGAATGGTAAGCGGTACTGCCGATATGCAAATTTAAGGTTCACGTACGTCTTACTTATATGGTTACCAACTCGGTTAATATAGCAAGTATGAGCCTATACGCATAAAAAATGTTTTGCCACAGGCAAAAAGCGGCATATTTAGATTGTGGCAACACATTCAAACGTTGCCATGTCTGCCGATTCCGAATTCTACCTACCTGCCTCGAGCTTTTTCAAAGCTAACGCTCCAACAGCGCTGACTTTTGATGACGTGTCCCTTGCGACATTGTATTCAGATATCCTACCTAAGGAAGCAGATCCTTCGACAGCCATATCTGAAAGCTTAAAACTGCACATTCCGATCATCTCTTCGGATATGGATACAGTAACCGAATCCCGTATGGCTATAGCTATGGCCCTGAATGGTGGCTTAGGTCTTATCCACTACAATATGCCTAGTCGTGATCAGGTCAAAGAAGTGGCTCGTGTTAAACGTCACATTCACGGACTTATCCAAGATCCAATCACCGTGGGACCTGATTCACTGATCGCAGATGTACTAGCGATGGTAGAAAACAAACGTTTTGCCTTTTCGACCTTCCCTGTCGTAAACGAAAAAGGTCAGTTGGTAGGACTCCTATCAGGCAATGTACTTAAAGAGCGCTACCGTTCCAAAAAAGTAACGGAGGTAATGACACCTCGCTCTAGCTTGATTACGGAATCAGAAAAAGCCGTAGCTAAAGATCCAATTAAAGCTGCTGATTTATTTTTTAGTAGTAATACAGGCATCAATAAAATGCTTGTAGTAGATGACACAGACCGACTACGCGGCCTTGTCACAGCTTCAGACGTTGAACGCATTACCTCAGAAGCAAAATCCAGACAAAAGCCAGCTCGCGATAATCACTTTAGACTTGTCGTTGGAGCAGCTATATCCCCACAAAGACTTCCAGATGGTTCGCTAGATAAAGATACAATTATTGCTACCGTCGCTAATCTTGTTCAAGAGCATGTTGACGCGATAGCTGTATCAACAGCACATGGCCATACCAAGGGTGTAGGTGATGTTGTTAAACTCGTTCGTAGTCAATTTCCTGAGCTCACTTTAATTGCGGGTAATGTAACGAGTGCTGCTGGAGTGGAATACCTTTCAGAATGCGGCGCTGATGCTATTAAAATTGGTCAAGGTCCTGGCTCAATTTGTACAACGCGCGTTGTAGCAGGTGTCGGTATCCCTCAACTCACAGCCTTATATGCAGCAAGCACAGCAAAAACTAAGAGACCTGTACGTCTACTCGCAGATGGGGGAATTGTTAAGTCGGGTGATATTGTAAAAGCCTTAACCTTAGGTCATGCTGTCATATGCGGTGGTTTACTTGCTGGGTGTAAAGAGGCTCCAGGAGAAATTATCGAAATTAGCGGTAAGACTTATAAGCAGTACCGCGGTATGGGTTCTCTTGCAGCTATGAAAGCCGGTAGTGCTGCCCGATATGGTCATAACAAAGCAGACACCAATCGCAAATTCGCTGCTGAAGGTATCGAAGCTCTTAAAGAAGTTAGC
This sequence comes from Opitutaceae bacterium, assembly GCA_036824825.1. Classification (GTDB taxonomy): domain Bacteria; phylum Verrucomicrobiota; class Verrucomicrobiia; order Opitutales; family Opitutaceae; genus Palsa-1447. The sequence continues at coordinate 189,792 of DAISZL010000001.1, read as the reverse complement.
GGCTCTGTAGATGAAGTGCTATCAAACCTCATAGGTGGCGTACAAAGCGGAATGGGATACTTGGGAGCAGCTAATCTCACTGAGCTACGTTCAAAGGCTCGCTATGTACGAGTCAGTAACGCTGGTCAGAAAGAAGCCGCACCTCATGACGTCATAGAAGTGTCAACACGTACAACCCATAACTAGGCACTCGCTTCGTCTAATACTTACATACACTTTAGTAAGTAATGAAACTCGTTTCTTGGAACGTTAATGGCATTCGAGCAGGCTTAAAAAAAGGCCTGCTTGAATATATGGCAGCTGCGAAAGCAGATATTTTGTGTCTTCAAGAGACCAAAGCACATCCAGGCGATGTACAGCATGTGCCATGGCCTAAAGGCTACCATGTATTTTATAATAGCGCTGACAAAAAAGGATACAGTGGAACAGCGATCTTTACTCGTCATGAACCGCTAAGTGTCAAAAACGGCATTGGCAAAGAAGAACATGATAAAGAGGGCCGAGTGATTACTCTCGAGTATGAGGCATTTTTTCTAGTTAACGTTTACCAGCCTAATTCACAACGAGGCCTTACTCGACTTGAATATAGAACGGAAAGCTGGGATCCTGCGTTTCTTAAATTTCTTAAAAAACTAGAATCAAAAGGAAAACCTGTGATTTTTTGCGGCGACTTAAATGTTGCTCACCTAGATATTGATTTAAGTAATCCTAAAGCAAATAAGATGAACGCAGGCTTCACCGAAGCCGAGAGAACTAATTTCACAAAAATTATCGACTCAGGATTTGTAGATACGTTTAGAGAATTTACTAAAGACCCAGGACATCATACTTGGTGGAGTCAATTTAATGACTGCCGTGGAAGAAATATAGGTTGGCGTGTTGACTATTTCGTTGCGAGTGAAGCATTGCGTTCTTCCCTTAAAAAAGCTTGGATAGAGCCTGAAGTTATGGGCAGTGACCACTGCCCTGTTGGACTTGAGATCAAACTTTAATGAGTGAACTCAAAACACTTTTTACAGGAAAAAAGCCGCTAAAACTAGCAGTAGCGGAAAGTATCACATGTGGAAATTTACAAGCGCGTATTGGAAAAATTTCAGGCGCTTCCGAATTCTTTTTAGGCGGAATTACTGCCTACTCTATAGATCAAAAAGTACAGCATTTAGGCGTTAATCGAGTTCTCGCAGAAAAAGTAAACTGCGTGTCTGCTGAAGTGGCAGAGCAAATGGCTATTGGCGTATGTAAATTATTTGGTTCTGACGTTGGATGTGCAACAACCGGTTATGCAGAACCCTCTCCTGCAAATCAGGTAAAAGAACCTTATGCCTTCTGGGCAGTTGCCTTACGTCTAAGTGACGGTACGTACAAAACCGAACACGGGCTAGTTAACCTATCAGGAAAATCAAGAATGAGCGCACAAATCGCGTGCGCTGAAGCAGCCGAGCAAGCAATCCTTACAATTACGGAGAGAGCTTCTGAACTACATTCATGATTGGTAGTACGTCACTTGGTGGCTGTACCCAATCGCTATAAAGTAATTCTGGAAGTGTGTACTTCGTATTATAAAGAATATAACCCGCGTCATCATTGCGTGCTAATTGAGCAACCTTAACAGTAGCACCAGCGTAAAGTCCTGACTCCTTTGTATAAACTAAAACAGGATTTGATATAAGAGGACGATAGTTGCGTTCGATATCTGCAGTCTTTGGTCCCATCACCGCTTTAGCATCAACACCGAAATTGACACGTTGTTTGAATAACAACTTAGGCGTCTCACTATCTGTCATGATGTAAACAGATTCTACCGTTTTTGCACCAGCTTGAAGCCCGAAACTTGCTTCATTTGCGTACAAGAGTGCAGGTAAGCTCCAACGGCCGTTTGCTTTCTTAACCATAACAACGCCGTATCCACCCTTAACACCAAAGATCAAACCAGCCTTAAATTGATTTACGATCACAACAGCTTTTGCGTTCTGCCATACTTGATCAGGAATAGCGGTTGCAGATGCACCTTGAAAATCTTCAAGAATAGCACGGCATGATTCCACTTCAGTGACTAAGGAAGCACGATCAGTCTCTGCATGAACGGTTGGAATAATCGCACTTGCTACAACAAGTGCCAAAAGTGAAAGAATTGTCTTCATGTAAATGTATGGCTTAACACGCCTAGTGACGGTTGGAAAGTGCGGAATCAAAACAGTTCCAAATCACTTTTATATCTCAAGTGTGCCAAGTAATAAATTATAACATAAGTCATTAATTGATAACGAATTATGATATAGATTAGGTTCAAAGACTACCCTGCGGCAGATCTTTACTGATATCAAATTTTTCGAAACGGTAACCTAACCACCATAAACCTAATGCAATCTCTCCAACCATCAGTAACATAGCGGTACCTGCACCGGCGAACGCACCGATGCACTTGGCCAGCTGATCCATAAAGAACAAACCAGCCCACCAATGCGCGGATATATAAACCAATAACCCTAAGATTAGCGCAGGTATTAACGCACAGATAATTGCAAATATTTGGCCTAAAATGAAAATTAATCTCTGACCGACTACTTCAATACCACCTCTACGGTTATTTGCAGACATAGCTAATGTTGGAAATATTAACGCAGCAGCATTAGGTATAATTAATTGAAGCGTACAAACGGGAGGAATCACGAGTATACCCGTTAATATTACAGAAAACGCTGAATAAACAGATTGAGGATGTTTCGTAGATGAAAAAACACAAAGCCCTAAGGACAACAAGAGACACGAGGTCATCACAAAAACAGGAGTGATGATTTCACCTAGAACGATTTGCCACCCCTTAAGTGGATACGTTTTAAGCATATCCATATAAACAATATCAGAGCGTAAATCCTGTCGTAGGAATTGAGGACCAACAAGTAGAGTCACCATCGCAACTACTGAACTAATAATGAGAATCAATTTAGCACCATCCAGTTCTTTACCCGATTCATGGATTGCATAAAACCCACTCGCTAAGGCAGGTCCAAACATCAAGAGGATGAGTCGAAGATTAAACCAACTCTGTATAGAAATTAAATTTTTCCACAAAAAGGCAATTTCTGGACTTCCATACGATGATAAACGGAAAGGATCTTTAAAAACCTTGTTCGGAGTAGATGCATTGATTGGTGGTTTACCAGCAGCTACCGCTGCTCGTATTGCTGCACGATTCTCTGCACGCGCTAAAGAAGCATCCTCGAAGGAAACTTCCATATTTAATATCCAGCAATACAGAATAGCTAAAACGACTAAAGCCTGTGCTATACCAAAAATAAACGTGTTCCAGTGAGTAGAAAAATAAGGTGTGACAAGAATGCTAAATGGTAAAAATAACCAACGAAAGGTTCCTACTTTAATAAAAGCATTTGCATGCGCCAAGATACTCGTGATGGAACCAGAAGCTACACTTTCAAGTAGCGGAGCATTAAGAAATGAAGAGAAGGCAAATTTCACTAACACAATAAGTAATAAGCCAGTTACAATTTTTGCCACTAAGGGTTTTGATACACGCTCAAGTGTTCGAGTTACGAATAGACCGCTACCAATAGAAAATAGATTCATCGCACTGAGTATTACCCACCACCCTAAGGTGCGGTAAATATTTAGCACAAACCCCACATTCCCTCTGCCAAATACAAGCGTTAAAATGACAGAAGAAATAAGCACTGTAATTTGAGCACTTAAGAGATTAAAATGAATAAGTTTCTTTCGCGTCAAAGGAGCTGGAAATAAAAATGCGATTTCAGCATCACTAAATTTTAAACCTACTTGCTTAGGGGGCGAAACCAAGAGCCATCCTACTCGAACAATGGTGAGTAGAAATAGAATACATGCTCCAACACCAAGAAACTGATCTCTTGTATACGTCTCTATCGTTAAGGAGTTCTGATATGAAACAGGTAAGTGCTTTGAATTAACAACTTCACCACCCATAGTACGAAATACAACATAGTACAAATAAAGAAAAGCTGCAGCCGTACCTAAAATAAATTTCGGTTCTTTGAGCCGCTTAACCGTGGATAAAATGTAATTTATAAACGACGTTAGCCGTAAATATATAAATGCGCGCGTCATTTTAACTTTCTGTACCACCTGTTGCTCGAATAAAAATATCTTCTAAAGAAACATTGTCCTCACCTGCGCTATATCTAGCACTGACTTCTTGCAGCGTACCATCAGCGATTTTTTCGCCTTTCTTTAGAATTAAGACATTGGTGCAAACCTCCTCGAGCAAATGAAGTAAATGAGAACTCAGAACAATAGAAGCGCCTGCTTTTGCACGACTCACGATTGAGTCCTTCATCTTACGTATCCCTAAAGGATCTAGTCCTGTGAGTGGTTCATCAAAAAACATTACTTTAGGCGAGTGAAGTAAACCACAGGCTATGACCAATTTTTGCTTCATACCACGAGACAACTCACTTGGTAAACGATTAGCTTTCTCAAAGATTTCTAATTCCTGTAAGAGAGAATCAATCTTCGGCTGTGCATCACTAACTCCATAAATACGGGCCGTGAAAGTCATATGCTGACGAACTGTTAAGTAATCAAAGAGCCGTGGTTCGTCTGGAAAAAAGGCTAGCTGCTTTTTTGCTGCAACAGGATCCTTAGAAAGATCAATACCTGTAATCGTAACCAGACCTGAACTAGTAGGTATAATACCTGCAAGGCACCGTAATGTTGTTGTTTTGCCTGCTCCATTTGGTCCTACAAGACCTAGCACTTCCCCAGGTTTGACCGTAAACGATAGGTTATTAACCGCAGTAAAATTACCATATCGCTTAATAATATTTGATACTTCTATCATGCAAAATACCTATAGAATACCTCAAGAATGAGGGCAAGCAGGTATGATTATGTATATTTTATTCAAATAGTTACAAAAATTGATGAACGCCTCTTGATTTTTATACAGCTATGATAACATTACTACCCTTATACTGAATTATATAAGTTAAACGTTCCTTACTATGTCTAAAACAACTCCACAAACTTTCGAATTCCAAGCCGAGATTAAACAACTGCTCGATATAGTAATTCATTCTTTATACACAGAAAAAGAAATCTTTGTACGTGAACTCGTTTCAAATGCTTCAGACGCATTAGAAAAATTACGCCACAATCAGATCACAAATAAAGATATACTCGATAGTGATTCTGAACTTGAGATTAGATTAACGACAGACGACAAAGCTAAGACCTTAACTCTACAAGATACAGGTATTGGTATGACACGTACTGAGCTTGTAGAAAATTTAGGTACTATTGCTCACTCAGGTTCAAAAGCATTTCTTAAAGCACTAGGAGAAAATGGTCAGAAAAATTCAGGTCTTATTGGTCAATTCGGTGTAGGTTTCTACTCTGCTTTCATGGTGGCAAAGAGTGTGAGTGTCTATAGTCGTTCATGGAATCAAGCTGAACCAGGACATGTATGGAAGAGTGACGGCTCAGGAAGTTACACGATCGAGGAAGTTGCTGATTTAAAGCGCGGTTCGAAAATCGTTATCGAACTCAAAGATGAATGTTCAGAATTTAGCCAGGAATGGCGTATTAAGGAAGTTTTAGAACGCTATAGCTCCTTTGTTTCTTTCCCAGTCATGCTAAACGGTAATCGCATCAATACCGTTCAAGCTCTTTGGCTTCGCAACAAGGCTGATATTAAAGAAGAAGAGTATACCGAATTTTATAAATTCCAGTCACACTCTAACGAAGAAGCACGTTTAAGACTCCATTTCAGTGCAGATGCTCCATTGTCAATTAACGCACTGCTTTTCGTACCAAAAGAAAATACGGAGAAACTTGGTATCGCACGCACTGAGCCAGCAGTTTCTTTATACTGCAGAAAAGTATTAATTGATGCTAAGCCAAAAGATTTACTTCCTGAATGGTTACGCTTCTTAAAAGGTGTCGTAGATAGTGAAGATCTACCGCTCAATATTTCGCGTGAAACTATGCAGGACAGATCCCTGCTAGAAAAATTAGGCCGTGTAATTAGCAGACGTTTCTTAAAATTCTTAGAAGATGAAGCGAAGAATCGTCCTGAAGCATTCAATGAATTCTACACAGAATTCGGTGTATTCTTAAAAGAAGGCACTGCACTTGATTTCGCTAACAAAGAACAATTATCAAAACTTTTACGCTTTGAGTCCTCCCTAACTGAAAAAGGCAAAACAACGTCTCTTTCAGAATACGTAACACGTATGGGAGCTGATCAAAAAGAAATCTATTACCTCCTTGGTCAAAGCCGTGAAGCAATCGAAGCAGGACCCTATCTAGAAGGTTTCAAAGCACGTAATATCGAGGTACTCTACTGCTACGAAGCAGTTGATGAATACGTGATGAACAATCTTTACGAATTCGACTCAAAGAAATTACGCGCTGCTGACAATGCCGAAGTAAAGCTAGCAGACGCTCCAACACAAAGTGGGGATAAATTATCAGATGCAGAATTATCAAACCTCACTACTTGGTTAAAGACATCACTTGGGGATCGTGTAGCTGAAGTCAAAGCAAGTGACCGCTTAGTTGATTCGCCAGCTATGGCGCTAAACGCTGATAAAATGATGACCCCTCACATGCGCCGCATGATGAAGGCCATGAATAAAGAAGAAGGTAATGCGCCAATTAAGGTTAATTTAGAAATCAACCCTAAGCATCCGCTCATTAAACGCTTAAGTGAAACTTCTACAAAAGCACCAGATAAGGCACTGCTTGTTGCAGAACAAATCTTAGACAATGCCCTTATTTCAGCCGGCTTACTTGAAGATCCAGCTAGCATGGTAAAACGTTTGTATCGTATTTTAGAAAACGTATAATAATTTTTAAGTTATTGTTATAAAACAGTTTAAGCTATACGTGGGTTACGTTTGTGTGAACGACCCATTTGTGACTCGTTTTGAGGAGGTAGAAGTATAACCTGATACCTCCTCGAATTGAGATCCTCTTGATTATGGCTACTGGCACACCAAGTTCTAAAAAATCTAAGCAAGTACCATCCTCACAGAACCATTACGCTTATTTTAATCGAGAACTCAGTTGGCTTGCATTTGATCGTAGAGTTTTAAATCAGGCCATAAGTAAGCGACACCCACTTCTTGAGCGCGTACGTTTCCTTTCGATCGTTAGTTCCAATTTAGATGAATTCTTTGAAATCCGTGTTGCAGGTCTTATGCAACAAATGGATTCGGGAATGAAAGAACTCGGTCCTGATGGATTATCTTCACGTGAACAACTACGCCGTATTCACTCCGTAGTCGCATCCTTAGTTGAAGATCAATACCGCTGCTGGCATGAAGATCTAGTTCCTGAATTAAAGAAAAAAGGTATCGAATTTCGTACCGTTCAAGACCTGACCCCATCAGAACTGAATTGGGTAAAAGCTTATTTTAAAGATCAAGTTTACCCTGTACTAACCCCACTAGCGCTTGATCAATCACATCCCTTTCCCCAACTAGGTAATAAGACACTTAATGTCATTGTATCGCTAGAAAATCCTCTGAACAAAGAAGCGAATAAACTAATCGCTATTCTTCCTGTTCCTAGGATTTTACCTCGTTTAGTTTCCATATCACCGTCGAAAACAGGACCAGAGCGTTACATTTTTCTTAGTGAAATTATAAAACTGTGCGCTGAGGATTTATTTCCAGGCTTCAGCTTAAAGACGGCTCATGCATTTCGTGTAACACGCAACAGCGATCTTTATATCGACGAGGAAGAATCTGAAAATCTTCTCAAGAAAATCGAAGAAGAGTTACGCAATATTCGTAAAGGTGCAGCCGTACGTCTCGAAATTGAAGACGGTGTTGATGACTCAATTTTCTCTATTCTGTGTAATCATCTCGATCTATCGCATGAATACGTTTTCCGACTGAAAGGTCCGATCAACTTACTAAGATTACAGAGCCTAGCAGATATTGATCGTCCAGAATTAAAGTATAAAAACTTCACACCCGTTAACGCTTCTGCGTTAAAAGCTTCATCAGAGATTTTTAATACACTTCGCAAACAGGATGTACTGCTGCATCATCCGTATGATTCATTTACTCCTGTTGTAGATTTTATTGAGCAAGCAGCTCGTGACCCACAAGTTTTTGCGATTAAGCAAACACTCTATAGAGCAGGTGGAAATTCTCCAATTGTTAAAGCTCTCATCGAGGCGTCATTGAACGGAAAACAAGTTACCGCTTTAGTAGAACTCAAGGCACGGTTTGATGAAGCCAATAATATCCTTTGGGCAAAACAACTAGAAGAAGCAGGAGTTCATGTTGTTTACGGATTAATCGGGCATAAGACACATTGTAAGTTATGCCTCGTGGTTCGTCTTGAGGGTAAAGTACTACGTCATTATGCTCATTTAGGAACGGGAAACTATAACCACCGTACTGCTCGTTTATATACAGACTTAAGTTATTTCACAGCTGCGCCTGCACTCACTAAAGACATCGGCCAAATGTTTAATGCATTAACCGGTTTAGGTAGTTCACCGCGCTTTAATAAACTGCTGGTTGCTCCTTACGATTTACATAAAAAGCTAAGCCAATTAATCGCTAGAGAAACGGCTAATGCTAAAGCGGGAAGACCAGCTCGTATCATCGCCAAGATGAACGCCTTGGTAGATAAGGCTATGATAGACTCCCTCTATTCCGCTTCCCAGGCAGGGGTTAAGATAGACTTAGTCGTTCGGGGCATATGTTGCTTAGTCCCTGGAATGCCAGGCTTAAGTGAAAATATACGGGTTAGAAGCATCGTAGGACGCTTTTTAGAGCATGCCCGCATCTATTACTTCCATAACGATGGTAAAGAACCGCTTCTTTATGCCGGATCAGCAGATTGGATGCCTCGTAACTTTTTCCGCCGGGTTGAGGTCGTTTATCCTATCCTAGACACCCAGATTAAAGATCGGATCATAAACAACATCATCAAATCTGAACTAGAAGATACCGTTAATACGTCTGAACTTAAGTATACTGGAGCCTACCTTCCTATTACTCCAAACTCACCTAAAGACGCGTTTTCAGCCCAGGACTACTTCATCAAACAGGCTCTCTCACGAGCTGATAAGTAATAGAATATAACTTCACTAGGCGTTAATCCGTAGTTAGATAAGATCCTATCTAACTAGATTTTATATTTCATAAGTTATTATTATATAATTACTTATATAATACAATACGGACTATTAGACACAAAAAAAACCGCTGCGCTTTTAAACGCAGCGGTTTTTTAAAGAATTACTTGGATGAAACGTGTCCGGAAACGAGCTTTGTCATTTCGAACATGCTTACTGACTTCTTACCGTTGAATACGGCCTTAAGAGCGTCATCAGCATTGATCATCTTACGGTCCTTCTTGTCTTGAAGATTGTTCTTCTTGATGTAGTCCCAGAGCTTCTTAGTGAGCTCTGTGCGGGGGAGTGGCTTTGCGCCTACAACTGCCGCGAGTTTAGCATCAGGGGTAACTGGTGCCATGAATTTTGCATTTGGTTTACGAGCTGGAGCTTTTTTTGCCATAGTCTCCTTGTTTTAGAACTCTCTCCTCTGAAAGCAACGTTTTTCTAGAGGGAAAATGATAATTTTTCCGAGTGAAAATAGTTTACAAATTCAATTTATAGTGTCCTGTCATCCACCTGAATGAACTGTTTATAGAGTGAAGCGTAAGCTCCAGCACGAGAAATAAGTTCATCATGTATGCCGCGTTCTAAAATTTTTCCGTTATCTAAAACCACAACAAGATCAACGTGACGTATCGTACTGAGTCTATGTGCAACAATGAACGTTGTTCTGCCTGCCAATAATTTTAGCAGCGCATTGTGTAGAAGCTGTTCTGTAATCGCGTCGATAGAACTGGTTGCCTCATCTAAAATAACTAACCGCGGATTAGCTAACATAGCGCGGCAAAAACAAATTAATTGTCTTTCACCCACGGAGAGACCGGCGCCCTTCTCTCCTACTTGAGTCATTAAACCCTGCGGAAGATTTTCTAAAACATCTAAACAATCTAATTTACGTGCAGCCTCTTTTACTTGATCTAGCGTAGCATCAGGAAGACTAAGTCTTATATTTTCAAATACAGTACCACTAAATAAATAATTTTGCTGGTGCACCATTCCCATCTGATGATGAAGCGAATCAGATGTAATATTTCTTATTTCATGCCCATCGATAAAAATTTGCCCGTGTGTTGGAATATAAAACTTAGAAACTAAATTGATGATAGAACTTTTACCGCTACCAGTATGACCTACCAAGGCAATCGATTGGCCAGATTCTACTCTTAAATTTATGTCATGTAAGACTAACCTAGATTGCGTATATCCAAAAGAAAGATTTCGCAGTTCAACAGATACGCCAATAACCGCGTGTGCAGTTTTACCAATTCTTAAATCAGGAAGCTCCTTAGCTTCAGGATCATCCTCCCAATCCGGAACTGCATCAACTACCTGGAAAATTCGTTCTGCACTCGCCATAGCAACAAGCGCCTGGTTGTACTGATTTCCTATAATCGTGATTGGAGCAAAAAACTGATTAGCCATTAAAAAGAATTTAATCAGGCTACCCAACTCCATTGATCCGTGAAATACTCGGTATCCTCCAACAACGAGCAAAATAGCTACAAAGAACTGACTATTTAATTCTAAGATTGGTGATAAAATCGCTGACGATCTAGCTAGGGCTACACTAAATTTCGAATGATCAGAGAGTAAACTTCTGAACAGTCCTGCATTCATTTCCTGTCTTACAAAGCCTTGTGTTACACGTATACCATTTACTGACTCTGCAAGCGTAGCAGTCACACGACTAAAGCTATCCTGTGCAGCACGAGTCAAACGACTAAACTTCATTCTAAAATGGTTATTCACTAGCCAAAGAATGGGAGCCATGAGTGCTACAATTAAGAACAATTTCCAGTCCCACCAAAGCATGACAATCGTGGCAAAAATCATTTGCCCTATCTGAATTCCACCCACGAATGCCACATCCTGAATCCCAACTCTAACAGCTTCTATATCACTGGTTGCTCGGCTAATAATACGCCCCAACTTCATTCGATGAAAAAAGCTCATCGGTTGCTTTTGTGTTTTTTGGAAAAGATCTGCTCTTAGTCCGTTCACAACAGTTTCACCAATCTCTAGAGCATAACGCTGTCTAAAATGAAAAATGCCGTCCGTGAGTAGCGCTAACACAAGAAAGCAGATTGATCCCAAAATAATTCCATGCATGTCACTGCGAGCGATGGGCCCAGCAATGATGAGTGAGGTGATCCATACTAATGCCGGCAATTGAGCTGCGCGTATAATAGAAAGTATAATTAAACCATTAAGCTTACCCTGGATTGGTTTGGCATAACCAAACACGCGTCTAATCAAACTCCATTCAAGCGGTTTAACTATATCGGATTCATCGTCTTCATCTCTAAGACGATAAACAAGCATACGCTTTGAATTTTGAAGATCCTTGTTACTCATGGCTTTTGTGGTGCAACAAGTTTACTCGCATCAACGAGCTGTAAATTAGCTACCCTAAGATAAGGACCCTCTACCTGCATTAGTTCAGCGTGAGTACCCTTCTGAACAATGCGACCTTCCTCCATAACAATAATAAAGTCAGCACGTCTTAGCGTACTTAGTCTATGTGCAACAATGAACGTTGTTCTGCCGACCATAGCTTGATCGAGCGCTTCAAATATTTCGTGCTCTGTTTCACTATCAACTGCTGCCGTAGGATCATCTAGTAACAGTATAGCTGGTTCTAGTAAAACAGCTCGTGCAATCGCAAGACGCTGTCTTTGACCACCAGAAAGAGTATTACCACTTTCTCCTAAGATCGTCTCATAGCCTTTAGGTAAAGCCATGATAAAGTCGTGTGCAGCTGCTATCTTGGCTGCTTTTTCAATTTGATCATGGGTGGCATCTGGATGACCAAAAGCGATGTTAGCTGCGACAGTATTTGAAAAAAGAAAACTCTCTTGAAAAACGAGTCCTATATTACGTCTCAAATCATCCAAATTGAGATCTCTTACATCAATAGAATCTATTAAGAGTTTACCCTGTGTTACATCGTAAAAACGTGGAATAAGTCCCATGAGTATACTCTTACCTGCACCCGTCGCACCCAATATTGCTACGCACTGACCAGGTTTAACCTCTAAATTAATACTGTGAAGTAATTTCCCTGCAGGTGGCGGATAACCAAATTCAACATCCTTGAAAACAACATGTCCTTCTAACTTTTGTTTACGAATCGCTGATGGAGCACTCTTAACTTCGATCGGAGCATCAAGAATTTCAAATACACGTTTAGCACCAATCAGTGACTGCTGAATAGAATTAACAATAGCTGCAACATTGTTTACCTGACCAGAAAACTGATCAAGTAAACCAGCAAAGACAACTAACCCAGCACCAAGTGGTAACTGATTATGAACTACAAGCCATCCTCCATAGACCAAAAGAACAAGCGTATTAATTCGTGTTAAAAATCCAATAGAGGGAGAAAATAAACTCACCTGCCAAAATATATTACGCTGTTGATTATACACTGCCTGATTAGCGGCATCAAAACGCGCATAATCTTCTTTTTCCCGTCCAAAGCCTTTCGTTACAGCAATCCCTTGAATACTCTCGGATAACACCTGCACCATTCGCTCAACGAGCTGCCTGTTATTCGCGTATTCTGGCTGAATCTTTTTAGAAAAGCGAGCAGCCATGATCCAAAGAACCGGAGTCGTTGCTAAACACGCAAGGGTAAGCCTAGGACTCAAACTAGACATATATATTACATATACCGTTAACGAAATGATCATAATCAGGCTCTGAATAAGAACCTGATCCACAAACATACGAACCGCCTGAACATCACTCGTTACACGCGTGATAATAGACCCGGTCGTGTTTGCATCAAAAAATCGGAAGCTTAAGCGCTGAAGCTTGTCGTATACCTCTCCACGTAAATCAACAACAAGCTTTTGCTGAACCAAAATATTCACTGATACAGCGTACACATAATTAAGTACGGCACGACAAAGCGCTAGTAATAGAATAAGCCCAGAAATTAATAGTAAAACATGAAACCATGGCCATGAATCTGGGAGCGCTAAATGTAATCGATTTGCAGCTAAGGGCGTATGTTCAACTTTGTGCCTAATGTAATCGATACCCAAACCTGTTAAACTCAACCCAGCCAATCCCATCGTTAATAAAACTAACTGGATAATAAGTACTCTAAAACAATGGAGGCGGTACCTCCAAGCCAACCTAAATAAACGTACGATGAGCTTCCAGTTTGAAGCATCAATAATCGGAGCTAATTGTTTAGGTTCTACCACTAGGCTAGCATAACCAAACACCCCTCTACTACAAAGAGGAAAAAATTAATTCTCTTTAGAATTAATTACGCTGACCTTGCATCTGATTTTGCTGCTCACGAAGCTGCCGGCGACGATTAATTTCTTCCGTTATAGCCTGTAAGCGCCTCTGCTCGTCTTGCGGAGTAGGATTAAGCACAACTCTAGTTAAAGCGGGCGAAGCTCCAACGGAAGTCGAAGTCGATGTGACTTTAGAATCAACCAGAGCAAGCGACATGCGCCTTCCTTGCTGAACAACTGAAACAATACCAGTTTTAGGATCAGCCGATTCAATCGTAAAAGCATCATTAGCTTCTTGCACACTAAGCCAAACGCTGCGCTTTGTACTAGGATCAAAGATGCAATAGCGGGTCCCTTTGCTCGTAGTTAATAATCCACGTAGCTGGAGTGAATCGAGATCTGTTTGACCAGCTTTAGCCGTACTGCTTCCAGCGGGCAAAAAAGGAGATACATTTTCTGGAGCCGTCTGCGCAACAGCTGCAGAAGTTAAAAGTACAAAACTAAAAAAAACATATCGTTTAAGCATGTACTTAAACCTTACTGATTAGACTTAGAACGCTTTTGACGCTTTGTTTGCTTCGGTTGATCCGTCGACGATGTATCTGTAGTCGAATTATTGGATGCAGGATTATTAAGAATATCACCTAAACCTCCCGCTAGCGCCTGTTCTCTTTCTTGTTGTTTTTTACGAACAATATCAGCAATCGATTTTAATTTTTGCTGCTGTTCAGGCGTAAGTGGCTCTCTGATTTTATTTTTACTTGTAGTAATAGCTGCACCAGAAACGTGATTATTTTCGATCTCAAGGGTAATCCTTCTACCCTGTTGCTCTACAGTAACCGTTCCATGTCCAGCATCTGCATTAGCTACAACATAGTCTTCACCTTTTTGATTAACAGCTAGCCAAACACTCGCCTTCTTAGCTGGATCATAAATGCAGTATTTAGTTTGAGCACCTAAATTCATAATTCCACGCAGTTGCAGTGAATTAGGATCTGTTTGGCCTGCCTTACCAGGCATAGCTGTATTAGCCGGTAAAAAAGGAGATACAACCTGCACATCTTCTGCATGCAAAAAAAGACCTGCCATTAGTACAATAGCATATATAAAGAGAACCATCTGTTTAGGCAGTGTCATGGGTAAGTAACGTAGGTACGATGCAAGACGTGAAGCATCGGGTCAAGTTGCGTGCGTTTTTAAACGAAGTGTCTCTGGAATGACATTCATCTTAGTGTACCCAAATATACGCCTTAACCTAGCTACTACCATATAGACAAAATCACGAATTGGGCGGGGCCAGATTCGTATTATAAAGGATAACCCTTTTGCGAACCCTCCACAGGTTTGTAATGCTGCTATAACCGCGTCACTTTTCGTTTTCACCCAGTAGCCTGTTTGATCATCTTTTTCTGCGATCCAAACCACAGAATCAGCACCTAAAGAAACAATCCCTTTTGTTTCCATAAATATCTTATATTCAATGTTTTGTATTTCTGAATACCGGTGAATTTTATTATAATCTAACCTTATAAGTAGACGAATACACAAAGAACAAAGAGCACATTCTCCATCAAAGAATAGCCACGCTTTTGAAGGTTTAAACGACATACTTTCTTAATACTTAGCCATAATAATATAATGTGCAAATAACCCCAATCAGTGTTTCACTACTTACAAATGAAATTCGATTTTGAAACTGTACCAAACCGGCTTGGGACTGACTCACAAAAGTGGCAAAAATATGCAGGGAAAGATATTATACCACTTTGGGTAGCTGATATGGACTTTACCGCTCCACCCCCAGTTATTGAAGCGCTTCATAAACGCATAGATCATGGCATTTTTGGGTATGCAAAACCTACAGCTTCTACCACAGAAGCTATCGTTAAAGCTATGAAATCTAATTATGGATGGACCATTGATCCAAGCTGGATCGTATGGCTTCCAGGACTTGTCTGTGGTCTTAATGTGATGGCTCGTGCTTTTGCTCAAGAATCAGAAGAAGTATTAAGCTTAACTCCGGTTTACCCTCCTTTTACCAGTGGACCAAAGTATCAACAAAGAGCTGCTCTTCCTGTACCTCTAATTCTTCAAAATCCAGGCCCTCAAGGACGCTGGGTGATAGACTGGGTGAGCTTGGAAAAAGCAGTTACTGCAAAAACAAAAGTTTTTTATTTTTGCAGTCCTCATAACCCAATCGCTCAAGTTTGGACAAAAGCAGAACTGAACCAACTCGTTGCGTTCTGCAAAAAGCACAATCTCACCTTATGCTCAGATGAAATCCATTGTGATTTAATTTTAGATCCTAATCAGAAGCATATTCCAGCGGCATCTGTATCCGAAGATGCTTCAAACCTAACCGTTACATTTATGGCTCCAAGCAAGACATACAATGTTCCTGGATTTGGCACTTCGTTTGCAATCATTTCAAATCCAGCACTGAGAGCAACGTTTGTAAAAGCAACGGCAGGTATCGTAGCAGAAGTAACCACACTAGGCTACACAGCGTGTGAAGCAGCCTATAATCATGGCGAAAGCTGGCGCTTAGCTCTACTTACCCAATTAAGAAAAAACAGAGATTTGATCGTCGAATTCTTGAAAAAAGAAATTCCAGAAATCGTAATCGAAGCTCCTATCGAGGCCACCTACCTCGCATGGCTTAACGTTGAAAAACTAAATCTAGAAAATCCAATAGCCTATTTCGAGTCCTACGGTATCGGGCTTAGCGATGGAGCTCCTTTTGGAGATAAACCTGGAAGGCACATACGCTTAAACTTTGGATGCCCAGAAGCCACTTTAAAGATAGCACTGGAAAGACTTAAAAAAGCAGTGGAAGCATTGCGTAAAAAATAGTCTCACTCTTTGACTCGCCAATCAGGCTAATAGATTTCATCTTACATTACCCATGAATAAGGACGCAGTACTATCTAAAATCAAAACAGAGAAAGTGGTGGCACTCATTCGCGCAGACAGTCCAGACGGACTTTTAGACTGTGCTAAAGCACTTGCTGACGGTGGTCTTACAAGCATAGAGCTCACGATGACTACACCTGGAGCGATACGCATGTTAGAAAAAGCTACTGCTGAATTACCTAATTTTCTTTTTGGCTTAGGTACAGTACTAGATGCTGATACAGCACGTGCTGGAATTTTAGCAGGTGCTCGTTTTCTCGTAACACCTGCTCTACGTCCAGATGTTATCGCTACAGCAAAACGTTATAGCATTCCTGTTTTCTGCGGAGCTTTAACACCTACTGAAATATTAAGCGCATGGGAATTAGGGGCAGATGCAGTTAAAGTATTCCCTGCAGAATTTTTCGGCGCACCTTACATCAAATCAATTAAAGCACCTTTCCCACATATTGATTTAGTACCAACAGGTGGTGTAAATCCAGAAAACGTAGGAGAGTTTATTAAAGCAGGAGCAACCGCTACAGCTGCAGGCAGTTCGTTAGTAGATGCTAAATCGCTCAAAGAGAAAAACTGGCAAGTGATCACATCACGGGCCAAAGCTTTCGTTTCAGCGGTAGCCGCAGTTAAATAATCCTTGAAGTACCTTTAAGCACTTAAGGGGCTTCAAGGTACTTTTGTATATCAGGTATTTCTTTTACCCGTTTACCACCAGTTAAGCGGGTGAAATAAGGATCTTCTGCGATCACCATTTCCACCTCTTCCTCGTCGCCGTCTTGTATCTCCTCGTCGTCTTCATCCTCTTCGGTTTGACCCGCTACAACCCAAACATCTTCGGCCTCGAACGTTTGTGAGATACGTAAAGCTAATGGCTCTAAAATAAGGGCTGGGTTTTTAACGTGAGCGTTTTTAACGAATTCAAAAAGACAAGGATAAGCCTCATCTTTATAGCGTGCCTGAAAATCACTAAGCCACTTATTAGCGACTCCTTCTCGTTTGTTGAGTAAAACAACGTCAGAGAAATGAATACATGCATCATACCAGTGCAGTAGAGCTGGATTTTTTTCTGCTAGTGTACAATTCACGACAGTCAGTATTCGAGCTAACTCAAGTGATTGAGCCAGTAGCCATGCCTTAAAAGCTTCTATTTGATCAATAGGATTTAGCCTACCATCAGAAATAAAGAAAATAACGCCGGTACCAGGTTCTACGGGAGCAATAAAATTACCCTCCCACCATTTCCATTTTTTAACTACGCCTAACTGTGAATCGCTAAGATCAGCCTTTTCGTTCTCAGAAATAAAGGTAACTACAGCGTCACTTGCTTCATAAGCGTCTTCAATTAAACGCGCTACAATTTCTCGTCTGCCAGAATTTGCAGCGCCTAGTATAAAATAAACAAGTGGTTTTTCAGACGACATATACCTAATCCAATCTTTCGTAAGTGTATAAGAAGATAATTTCTAAAAAAGTTTAGAATTTAAAACTCTTATTCTGAGCAAAGTTTCTCATCCAGTGATCTAAAATTACAAGTGCAGCCATCGCTTCAACAATCGGTACCGCACGAGGTAAAACACACGCATCATGTCTTCCGCGTCCCGTGAGCTCGGTTTCATTTCCCTGTTTATCAACTGTTTGTTGCGACTGCATAATTGTGGCAGTCGGTTTGAAAGCTACGTTAAAATAAATCTCTTCTCCGTTACTAATACCACCCTGAATTCCACCCGAGCGATTAGTAACAGTGTGAATTTTTCCAGACTCGTTTCGAATAGCATCATTATGCTCCGAGCCTTTAAGTTTAGTGCCTTCAAAACCACTACCTACTTCGAATCCTTTAGTAGCCGGTAGTGATAGCATCGCTTTAGCTAAATCAGCTTCTAATCGATCAAATACGGGTTCGCCTAAGCCAGCGGGAACTCCTTGGATACGGCATTGAATTAGACCACCTAGAGAATCTCCATCCGAGCGGGCAGCTTTGATGAGTTCAATCATACGGGCTGCTGTACTTGCATCAGGACATCTTACAGGCGTTGCTTCAATTGCTGCCAAACTAGGAAAGTGAGTTACTGCTGGCGCTTCAAGCGTGTGAACACGCTGAACAAAAGCTCTAATTTCAACATTAGCAGAAAGTTTAAGTATTTTTTTTGCAATCGCTCCTGCTGCTACACGACCAATCGTTTCGCGCGCAGAACTACGTCCGCCTCCCCGGTGATCTCTAATACCAAACTTTTCTTGGTACGTGTAATCTGCATGGGAGGGCCTAAACTTATCACGCATTTCGTCATAAGCATTTGATCTCGCGTCGGCATTGCGCACTAAAAGACTAATCGGTGCGCCTGTCGTGAGTCCCTCAAATACACCGGATAAAATTTCGACACGGTCTTCTTCTTTACGCGGCGTTACGATATCACTCTGCCCTGGCCTACGGCGATCAAGCTCAACTTGAATTTCTTCTGCGCTAATAGGTAACCTGGGAGGACATCCATCGATTACAACGCCAACAGCAGCTCCATGGCTTTCGCCCCATGTAGAAATCTTAAATAACTTTCCGAAGCTGTTAGGCATAAAGGATGTGTATAAAGTGTCTTGTTATTAAAAGGTATATGAAAGTGTATGCGCGATCACATTCACTACAGGTACATAGTATAACGGTTGCAAATAGGTTATACGAGCGACACACCGAAAAAACATCAAAAAAGAGGTGTTTTTTGATAAAAAACCCCATTTTTTGCCCAAAAAGAGGGTAAAATGCATCAAAAACGGCTATTTTAAGTCAAATTCCATACTATTTTACTATCTAATCTGATACAAGAGATAGATCAGATAAATTTAACCCCTTTTTTCTTACCCCAAGCGTCTTTTTATGGCGCTAATTACATAAGTTACGGCAACCTTCTTTAAACCCAGCCGTCTTGCACAACACCTTTACAATACTTAAGTTTTAAATTCTTCTCGAATGACTCGAGTCTTCTTTCGAAGCCCCCTTTTTAACGCATGATTCCTCGCTCTTTCTGTCTTTATTTGACCGCTTCTGCGCTTGTTATTCAAACGGCCTTAAACGGACAAACCTCAAACACCACGTATCCTAATACCCCACGTAAACCTGTGGTTGTGCACACCCAGCAGGAAACACCTACTGAAGATTTTATCGATTTCAAACTTCATGGTGGCGATATCGATGCAGTCCTCGATGCGCTCGAAGCTTTCACGGGTAAATCTGTCATTAGACCAGGCACCTTACCTGTTATGCCTGGTGGTTACACAATAGATCTACACCATCTCAAAAAAGCAGACGCTATTGTAGCACTTGAAACACTTCTTACGTTAAATCAATTAGGCGTTTCTCCTCTTGGTGAACAATTTTTAAAAGTAGTGCCGCTATCAACCGTTAAAGGTGAAGCTCCTCAATACATTCAAGGCTCTACGCTAGATTTACCATCCAGTAATCAAATCGTTACTAAACTTTTCCAACCAAAATTTTTACGGGTAACAGAACTTTTCGGCTCAACACTGCAAGGTATGTTATCGGCAGGTGTTGGTGGTGGCGTTGTGGTATTAGATAAAGCCAACTCAGCACTAGTAACCGATACATTAGCTAACTTACAACGCTTAGAAATTTTAGTTAATGCAGTTGATCAACCTGTAGGTGGCAATGTTCCTAAGTTCTACACATTGCAGTATGCTAAAGCCAGTGACTTAGTAACCAAGATCCACGCATTACTCACCGGTCCAGCCGCTGCTAAACTAAGTACAACTACTGTTTACAATGCGGATGATCGCACAAACCAAGTAATCGTTATTTGCGATCCTCGCGAAATTCCTTTCTTCGATGATTTAATCTCTAAACTAGACGGCAAAGCTGATCCTAATACGCGCACTGAAGTTATCTATTTAAAACACGCTAACGCTAAAGATATTGGAACAACACTATCAGCTCTTATTAGTGGCGAACAAACGGCTGCTCAAAAAATTAGCACCCAATCAGTACGTCCTGGTGAAGTTGCCACAGGTAATCCAAACCCCAATGGAGGTAATCAAGCAGCACGTACAACTGCTACGGTCAATACGACAGCTCAAGGCACTTCCACAAATGAATTCAGTAGCTTAATGACGATCGTTCCAGATGATCGCAGTAATTCAATCGTTGTATCAGGTACCTTGGATGATATCCGCCTTATGCATGAATTGATTGAAAAACTAGATGCTCCACTGCCTCAAGTACGTATCGAAGTAATCATTGCTGAAGTTGACTTAACAGATACAGACCAAAGTGGCTTAACTGCCCTCGGTTTAACTATGGGAACCGCAGCAAACGGAAAACGCTCAATCACGAATTTCACAGGTAGCATAGCAGGTTGGGATTTCAGCAGTGGTGTTGTTAATCCGCTAGCATTTCAATCTGTTATGAATGCAACTTCCGCAGGAAGTAAGAACTTAGTACATATTCTTTCAACTCCAGTCATCGTAACAGCTCACGGAAAACAAGCAGAAGTAACTTCCGGTGAACAAGTGCCAATCAGTTCATCAACCACCTCCACTCCTGTTACTGGTTCTACCTCAGGCTTTGCAACAACAGGAACAACCAGCTACCAAAAAATTGCTATCGATCTTAAAGTTACGCCACTCATTGGTGATAACGGAGACGTACAATTAACTATCGATCAAAAGGTAGATGATATTTTAGGACAGCAAGTACTTAACGGTAATAGCACCCCAATCATCAGTGACCGAGAAGCCAACTCGTACGTAACAGTTAAAAGCGGTGATATGATTGTACTTGGTGGATTACAAAGAACTTCAAAGTCCGTTAATCAAAACAAAATCGGACTTCTTTATGAAATCCCAATTGTGAGCCAACTTCTAGGTGGCAATACAACGACTCTTAACCGCACTGAGCTACTCTTCTTCATACGTCCTACAATTATCACTCCAGATAGGGCAACTCCTGATACTCAGCAGCGCATCAAACAATTAAGCAACAGCTCTGATGTTGAGAAGTATCTCGCGGATCCTACTCCACAATCGAATTCTAAAGTTAAAGACGTCATTGATCGTTTTAAGAACAACTAATCCATGGCTGCACTTATAGAGGATACGCTCCCAGCAGCTCTGGCTTCACGTCTAAGCGACGAACAACGCCAGGCTATTACTGATGCTCCACGCGGTGGAAAGCTTGCTGCTTTATCACAAGGCTTAGGTCTTCCAGAAGCAGATGTTCTTACCGAATTAGCCAAATTGGTTAATCTCGAGATAGCACTCAATCTTGAAACAGACCCAGATGCCCGTGGTATCTTGCCAGCTCGTTTGGTGCATGAATTTCAAATCATCCCGATTAAAAAAATCGATCCTGCTAACGTAAATGCAGAGGATGAAGAAAGTTTAGATCCTGCAGAGCTTGCGAAAAAACCCTTACATCTCGCGAGTGCTTGGATTCCAGATAGTACCATGGACGATTGGATGCGCACATTCACAGCACGTCCTCTTACATGGCACCTAGCAGTTCCTGAACGCGTTCATCAACTCATTATTGAAAACTTTGGTGTTGGTTCCGGTTCCTTGGAAGACAGTGATGATGGCTATATTGCACCTGAACAACAACAGCAGGTTGAAGAAGTTGTTGATGAAGATGCAGCAGTCGTTCGATTTGTTTCAGATGTTATCACACAGGCGGTTAATGACCAAGCAACCGATATTCATTTTGAACCACAAGAGGGCCAATTAAGAATTCGGTACCGTGTTGACGGTCTACTCGTTCCAGTTCCACTCCCAGAAAACTTACTGCGTTTCCAAGATGCTATTATTTCGCGCTTAAAGATTATGGCGCGCTTAAACATTTCGGAAAAACGTCTTCCTCAAGACGGCCGTATTAATTTTAAAGGTGCTGGCACCACTCTGGATATTCGTGTTTCTACGATTCCTACAATCTATGCTGAATCCGTATCACTACGCTTACTCAATAAGAAAAAAGAAGCGTATACGATGGATAAGATTGGAATGAGTCCTGAAGAACAGGCTCAAATTGTAAACGTTCTAGATTATCCACACGGAATTATTCTTGTCACAGGTCCTACTGGATCGGGTAAAAGTACTTCACTTAATGCCTTCCTTCGTAAGATTAATGCAACGGATTTACGTATCATAACGATAGAAGATCCAATCGAATATGAAGTCCCAGGCGTGGTTCAAATGCAGGTTAAGCCTGAAATCGGGCTTACCTTTGCCGATGCGCTTAGGCACGTACTACGTCAAGATCCTGACGTAATCATGGTGGGTGAAATTCGAGACCGTGATACTGCTGAAATCGCAATACGTGCGTCTCTTACAGGTCACTTAGTATTCTCAACTTTACACACGAATGATGCTCCTGGAGCAATCACACGTCTCGTAGACATGGGGATAGAACCATTCTTAGTAGCTTCTGCGATTGAGCTCGTCATTGCTCAACGTCTTGTAAGACGTCTTTGCTCAGAATGCTCAAAGAGTACACCAATTAACAAAATTAAGCTCAAAGAATCCTTAGCTATTTTAGGATGCGATGAAGCTGAGGCTGAACTCATTAATTCACTTAAAACACCTGTAGGCTGTGACCGTTGCCGCAACACTGGTTACCGTGGTCGTATAGGTCTTTTTGAAATCTTCCGCTTGAATGACGATTTACATGAACTCGTTCTTAAGCGTGAAAGTACCCGCACACTTGCAGAAGCTGCACGTAAACAAGGCATGCGCACCTTAGGTCAAAGTGGATGGGAAAAAGTTAAATCTGGCGCGACCACTCTAGATGAAGTGCTACGTGTAATCACTATTTCCGATAAGTAATATGGCACGTTTTACGTATTCAGCCAAAGACCAAGCTGGATCTGCTCGGCGCGGTGACATTGATGCACCTAGTCGCCGAGACGCCATGCGTATGCTTAGCGCCCGAGGTCTGCAGGTCTCTACAATTTCTGAAACAGCTCAAGACGCTTCGAAATCGAAACAAGTAGTCAAAGCCGTAGCGAAAAAATCTGATTCAACTAAACCCAGATTTTTTGACCTCAAGTTTTCAACTAAGAAAGATACAAGCCCACGCAGTAACGAGCGTCTCCCTTTTCTTGAATCGCTCTACGACTTAACCTCTAGCGGACTATCTGCTGGTGAGGCAGTCAGGCTCTTATCATTACGTATTAAAGATCCTCGGCTTAAAGAATTATGTAATGGGCTGTGGAGCAGAATTAGTGAAGGTGCACCTTTATCACGTGCTATGGGTGATTTCTCCCATGTATTTGATGAAGCTACCCTTAATTTAATTCAAGCAGGTGAAGCAACGGGCTCTTTAAATGATACGGTTTCACGTATTATTGCTCACTTAACCGAGCAAAAAGAATTACGCAGAAAGCTAATGACTGCATTAGCTTATCCCGTATTCATGATCTTTGTGGCCTTTGGTGTTATTTTATTCTTCTTATTTTTCTTATTACCAAGGTTGCAATCGCTGTTAAATTCTCTGGGTGGCTCAATGCCAGTTTCGACTAAAATACTCATTGGCCTTTCAACCTTTGCTTTGCATTACGGTATTTTTGTTATCCTAGCAGGTATATTTATTATAATCAGTTTTTGGAAATGGAGAGCTACTGAGGCAGGCCGTTATTCGACCGATAGCTGGATGCTTAATATTCCAATTATTGGACCGTTTGCAGTTTCTCAAACGGTACTCGCTTTTAGCCAAACGCTTTACGTACTTTTAGAAAACGGGATCACCGCTTCTGAAGCGCTCAAAATGACTGAGCGCCAAATAACAAATCGTGTTCACCGTGCTAAATTTAAAGAAGCTACAGAGCGTGTTCTTGAAGGTGAATCGCTGTCATTAGCAATTGGCCGTACCGAATGTTTTC
Organism: Opitutaceae bacterium; assembly: GCA_036824825.1. Taxonomy (GTDB): domain Bacteria; phylum Verrucomicrobiota; class Verrucomicrobiia; order Opitutales; family Opitutaceae; genus Palsa-1447. Next base: position 165,625 of record DAISZL010000001.1, on the reverse strand, counting down.
CTGACCTAGTACTTGATCGTCTCTCTGTCGGTGAAAACACAGGTAACATAGTACCTAGCTTAAAAGAAATCGCCAAAGCCTACCAAAAGATCATCTCTGCCCAATTAAGTATGTTCACAAGCGTTATCGCGAGTGCCGTGCTTATGGGTGTATTTATTTTCGTTGGCTTTATCGCTTTTGCGATTGTAAGTGCTGTATTCCAAGTCAGCGCAAGTTTCAAAATGTAAAGCAAAGCCTTACTTAAGGAACCTCATACACTTCAACGATTGTTGTTCCAGCAGTACCAGAAGAGCTTGATGCTTGTGCAGTATAAGAACCCGGAGCTAATGTTATGAGTACTGCAGAATCTTTACTTGTTGAACTAGCATAAGGGAATGCACCAATCGTACTCGCTATCGTAGCGATTGAGGCATCACCAGCCCAGCCTGCATTAGAGGCTATAACCGTGGATCCGCTATACACATTGATTTGCGGATCAGGCATTACTCCAGTCACGCCATAGGTCGTTAATGTAGGACCAGATGCTCGGATTAGCACCGTCTTTGATGTGTCACCACTAATGACAAATCCAGCGGTAAGCATGCCACCCGTAGGCACAAGTTGCCTGCAAGATAAATTAACTAAACGTGGAGAAGTTGATGTATAGCTCGCTGTATCATCATAGACTTCAGCCAACGTTTTTCCAACACCTGAGCCGTTACCAACAACTTGCACCGTATAGCTGCCACTAGCTAATGATTGAACAACAGCTGAATCTAAACTGGATGTTGAACTAAAAGGAAATGCTCCCGTTGCCGTATCTGCTGCAGTGACTGCTGTGATATTTAAAGCAGTTGAACCCCAATTATCGTTTGATACTAAAACTGAACTTCCTTGATAGAGGGCAAGCGTCGGATCTGCTAAAACATTAGCAACAGAGAAACCGGTAAGCGTTGGTCCAGAAGCTCTCACGAGAAGTGTTTGAGAACCAGTTGTTCCTGCTCCGCCATTTACAAATCCTAGCGTTAACATCTGAGCCCCAGGACCATCCATGGTAAGTACAGATAGATTTACCAGACGACCTGGTTTAGATGTTGTAACTAAACTAAGTACAGCAGGTGATGTTGTAACACTACCTCCTGAGTTTGTAACGACACAGGTATAATTACCTGCCTTTGACGTACTGTCCGCTTTTACAATACAACTTGATGAGGTCGCTCCAGCTATAGCTACTCCGTTTAGATTCCACTGATACGTAAGCGAAGCATTTGAAGTAGCACTCACTGAGAATACGATCGTACTTCCTAACGTTGCACTCTGAGAGGTTGGATTACTGAGAATTGCTGGTGCATTAGCAAGTACCGATAAAACCGAAGGAATTGTACTAACACTGCCTGCTATATTTGAAACAATACATGTATAGGTACCTGAATTAGCAGCCGATACTGAATTAAGTGACAAGGTAGATGAAGTTGCTCCAAAAATACTTACACCATTAAATTGCCACTGATAATTAGGCGTGGTTGATCCACTTGCTAAAACGGATAAAGTCACATTAGACCCTATAGCTACTGACTGGGTCGGAGGTGGAGATGATACAATAACAGGAGCACTCACTACAGTCACCACGGCTGGGCTAGAAGTTACAGACCCTGCAGAATTACTTACTAAACATGTATAAGTACCTGCGTTAACACTAGTAGCTGAAGTTACTGAATATGAAGATTGTGTAGCTCCTACTATATTTACTCCATTGAGTTGCCACTGATAATTTGCGGTACCAGTAACTGAAACAGATAAATTAAGCTGTGATCCAGTGATTATTGTTTGCGATGAAGGATTGGATACTAAAACAGGCAATGTAACTGCTCCTTGTATTACGGTAACCGTATAAGATTTAGCACTTGTACTTAAGCCCGTAGCATTCGGATACCAATAGGCTATCATCTGAAATGTATAGGTGCCTGGTGTCGTAGGAGTACCTGATAATACAGCAGCGCCGTTGGCTGTTACTACATTAACGATGCCAGACGAAGTAAGTCCTGAAAAATTCATCCCGGGCGGAACATTACCAATTAATTGCCAAGAGGATGGATCAGCAATCGTACCAGTAACGGTAAATACTGCATTTGCTGCAATTCCTGTAGTAGCCGTAAGAGATGATGGAGTTGTTACAATGCCCGAGGCCCCAACAAGGGTATGCACTGCTCCTAATGAGGCTGCTGCAACTACGGTCGTTTGAAGAATCGACGTAGGACTTAACGTAGGCACCATCTCGTCCGTAAGTGATACAAGCTTAAGCACAGGAGACTTTTGCAAAAGCATCACCAGAAGTGTGATTGGGGCATTTAGCCAAGGCAGTCGCCTGTGTATAAAATTAAAAGCGTTCAATAGCATAGCAGCAGCAGGGTGATTCCAAGAAAACAGATGATAAGAACAGATCTTTCGACTACAAAAAGTGATTAATTTTCCTCGAAGTTAAAGCCTAAATTTATAGATACTCATATATTCGGTACTTTCAATCATCTACCCCATTTGTACTGAAAATATTTTTACAACCTATGCCATCGAAACAAGCATCTCGCCTATCTCCATTCATTGTAGCGGGACTTATAAGCATGTTACAGCTTCGCAACCTTAAAGCTGAAAACAGCCTTGATTATCAATATGCTAAATACGTCGATTTTGGAGGTAGGATTGGTGTCAGTACACAGTCTGCTCTCATCAATCAAGACCTTGGGACAGATATGCATTTAAAATTAGGGGGCGTTGTAGATACCATAGCTGGAGCAACACCCACAGGAGTTCCCGCTCCCCAAGGAAGTAATCAAGTAGATCTAGCAGTTATGCATGACAGAAGACATGCATGGAACAGCGATTTTTCACGTCAATTTACAGACCTCAATATCGATGTAGGTATTTCTCGCAGCATTGAACATGATTATCAATCAAACGGTTGGTCAGTTAATACGCTGTGGGATTTTAATCAAAAAAATACAACTATCCTATTAGGAACTTCAGGTTCAGATGATAATGTTGAGGTTTTCTACAAGCCTGCCTGGGTTAGAAAAGTTTCGAATGATGTCATAGCTGGCATTACTCAGCTCATTGATCCACAAACTTCAATTACTGCTAATTTAACTTGGAGCCGTGAAACAGGATTTCTCAGTGACCAGTATAAAGTTGTTCAACTCGATATTCAGTACCTACCTGGAATATTTGTACCAATCGAATACGTTGAAAATAGACCGAATAATAAATCTAAAGGTAATCTTTACGTTTCATTCCATCATGCTTTTCTTCAACTCAATGGAGCGACTGAGATCAATTACCGACTCTATCACGATACATTTAATATCACAGCACACACCCTCGAAACCGCATGGTTTCAAAAATTAGGTTCTAAATTTATTCTTAAACCTAGCTTCAGATATTATAACCAGACAAAAGCGACGTTTTACCATTACCAACTCGACGGACTAGGAATAAATCCAACTAAAACTCCTAATCCACTCGGACCTTTCTATTCATCTGATGCTCGCTTATCAGCATTTGAAGCATTCGATTTTGGCCTAAAAGTTGTGTATAATCTAAGTGAACACATACAACTATATGGCAGCGCTGACAGCTATAAGCAGCACGGCAATGATGGGGTAACACCTCAAAGCGCTTACTACCGCGCACGCATTCTAACAATAGGAAGTAAGATTACCTGGTAACCAAGCATGGCTATAGTTGCACAACAGTCTCGAAAACCAGCTACACCTATAGATGTGTCAGCAGCGGGATTACTGCGTAAATTATCTTTTCACGCTTTAGGAACAACCTGCGAAATTCAGTACACCGCATTAACTGATACCCAAGCCAAGACTTTTGAAACGAAAGCACAAGATTGGGTTAAAAGCTTTGAGGAAAAATACTCCCGGTTTAAACATGATAGTTTGTTAAGTAAGATAAATAAGGCCGCTGGTCTTGATTGGACTGATATCGATCCCGAGATGGAGCTTATGCTCAATCTCTGTGATTCTTTATATTTCACAACCCAAGGCATTTTAGATCCTACAACGCTGCCTTTAATTAGGCTTTGGAATTGGAAAAGTGAAAATCCTGTTATTCCATCTACCTTGGAAATTAATGAAGCACTCTCCAAGACAGGATGGAAAAAAGTAGAACGCTCTCCTGGCAAAATCAGATTACCTGAAAAAGGTATGGCACTGGACTTTGGCGGTTTTGGTAAAGAGTACGCCGTTGATTATGTAGCTCAAATTGCTCTGGAGCATGGCATCACAAGTGCACTTGTAGACTTTGGTCACGATATCAGAACACTTGGGACACCCCCAGGACGACCAGCGTGGCACATAGGATTAGAAAATCCCCTCAAACCTGGAACACACCAATCAAGCTTAGCCATTGCAGGGAGTAAGGGTATTGCATCCTCCGGTGACTATATCAGATCTTTTATCCATAATGGTAAACGTTATGGACACATTATAGACCCACGTACCGGGTGGCCCGTTTCACATGGTTGTCTTCAATCGACGATTGTTGCATCGAGCTGCCTTATGGCAGGAGCTCTATCAACTGCATCTTTTATTTTAGGAATACCTAAAGGTATAGATTTTATCCAATCCTTTCCTGGCGCAGAAGGACTTATTACCTCCGCTCAATCACGCGCTCAAACCCGTGCTTTTTTTACTTACGTTACTTCTTAATATGCGCTCACTGCTTATAACGATTATCTTCAGTATAAACTTTATATTAGGTACAGTCCTTAGCGTTCACGCCGATACGCATATTGGTGATACATTTCCATCTTTAAGCGCAACGCTTGGAGGTGATCTACCAGATACACATAATAAAATTGTACTTGTTGATTTTTGGGCTACGTGGTGTGCCCCATGCAAAGCGTCATTTCCTGTCTATAAAAATTTACAAGCCGACTTTGCCTCTCAAGGTTTTGTCGTAGTTGCCGTGAGTGTCGATACAGTTGCTTCTGCATATACCCATTATATTACAACCACACCTCCTGGCTTCTTTACAATACGTGACACAAATCAATCACTCGTAAAACAAGTAAGCGTACCTGTGATGCCAACTAGCTACCTACTAAGTAAAGATGGTAGAGTACGATACATTCACAAAGGATTTCATAGTTCAAAAACTGAAATCGAATTAAGAAAAGAAATTACAACCTTACTTGCTGAAAAAAATTAATATACCGCATATGAAAAAAATCGTGTTTCTTAGCCTCTGTTTAGCAGCAAGCTTCTTTGCTGGATGTGCGTCTATGCAAACTGTTCGTGTACAGCCATGGGAACATGGTACGCTCGCTGACTATACCATGAGCGCAGATCGCGATCCACTCGGATCCCAGCTACTTGAACACGTCTATTTTTCTAGAGAAGCAGCTACCGGCGGCGCGGGCGTTGGCGGTGCCGGATGTGGATGTAATTAAGGAATACCCTTAGTAATTTCTACAGAAGAAATCTTCATCGAAGCATTAAGCACTGCAGGATTTGCTTTATCAGCCATCACCTGGAACTGCTCAATACCGATATATGGATTACGCTGCTGAACGGCATTAACAAAGGTGACTAAGGATTCGAAGGAAACTTTAGTTACAGTAAATTGCACAGGATGTACCGCAAATTGCTCAACGCTGAGATCCTGTAGTCCGTTAATACTTGGGTTATTTAATCCAGAAGAAGCTGCTATATTTTGTAGAGCAGCAATAAGACGGGTTCCATCAAGTGTTTCATCAGACTTAAATGCAGCTGCTGCTTTCTCGGCCTGTTTTTGCACAGCTGAACGACTTGCTATCCATCGCGCCTGATTTGCTAACGATTTTGTCGTATGCGACTGTTCAGTCATAAAAATAGTGGCACGTCCTAGAAAACTTGAAAACCAGTAAGCTACACCAATTAAAAGAAGTACAAGCAGTAAGAGTTTTTCTCTTAGAGCACGTGTTAAAAATAAACCTTTAAGTGTTCTAATCATGGCGTAGGTGCATTAGGTTTAATTGCATTCGGAGTGAATGTCACAACGAGTGTAAAGGTAGTAATATTATTACGACTTTGAGTATTCTTAATCACAACACTCTGACATGCAGGTATACCTCGCAGATCATTTTCGTAATTTTTTATTTCACTCGCATTAGGCGTTTGAGCCTCAACGGTTAATCCATAAAGACCATTCGTTGCAACGGATGAAAAATAAATTGAATAGGATTTTTTCTTTGGGGATATTGCCTGAATCATTTCGATAGGCAATAGTCGACGAGTCGATAAATCGTTAATGCGATTTGCCACTTCCTGACGGTTCATAATTTCTGAAACGATAGGAGCTTGTATATTTAGTTTAATTTTACGTGTGTTTTGCCAAAAACCACCACCAATTAAAAAGAGTTCACAAAGTGCGAGTAGTGCAAAACAACCCACAGCAACAACTACACCATTCCACAGGATACGGTCTCTTGCTTTAGCTTTCTGAAGTGCAGCAAGCTCTCCTTTATCACGCACATCTGCATACCTTAATCCAACAGCATTAATCGTGGATTTGGTTTCGTTTAGAGAAAAATCAATCTCCCCTTCTGTACTACTCCAGGAAGCTTGAGAAGCTGAGGTAATTTCAACTATCTTAAGACTTTCAAAGTTCTTAAGTAACTGCGTTTTAATTTCATTCTTTTGTTCATCCGTTACATCGGCAGCTACCGCTTGAAATATAATTTTTTGTGGGACCTTTTGAGTTGTCCAATGAATCGCTGTAATTCCTTCATTTGAAGTTAGCAGTGCCGTAGTTGCAGGTTCAACGGACATTGCTGCTGCAGCAATAAAAGCAGGACAAATAAGATCTGCACCTTCCCAGCTATCTGTTTGTTCAGCAGCAAAACGTCTTCTATATGAAGCATAGATTAATGCATGCGACTCTCCTGGTAACCAAAAATGACCGTAGTAAAGATTGAGTAACGGAAAGGGAGAGGACGCTTCTAAAGCAAATTCAACTTGTGAGGATACTTGCTGTTCATGTGTTTGGCCTTCCGTTCCTTCGCCATCTAATGTGACTGGGATACTTCGTATAAAAAATAACCCGTCAGGTAAAAGCACAACTCGTGGAGGAGGTGGTCCTGCACGTAAAATTTCAAGGGGAGATGCACACATGAGCTAAAAAAATGATTTAAGTCGTTGGAGGGGGTGGAGGTGGAGGGGGCGTTAGAATCGCATCGTTTTCTAAAATTTCCAAGATCGTAAAAGGAAACATAATATTTGCATTAGTAGCGGCTGTGCCAGTCTGATTTGCTGTTGGAGTCGACGAAGCAGCCGTGGCAGTCGTTGAATTCTTGCTCCCTGCGAGGCCTGTACTGGTTGATGTTTCTCCACTGGAGCTGCTAGACGTACCATTACGTACATCGGTTGCAGTAGTAACTACAGTTGTAGCGCCCCCTTTAGGGGCTATTACGGCAGATAGACTATACACTGAACTACCCTCATGGACGGTTATGAGTACCCTCAGCGCAGATATAGTAGTGGTAAACTGATTAGGTTGGCCGATATGCGCGGCTACAGTTCTAATCGCAGTAGCGTTAGCAAACCACTGAACCCCAAGTGGCGTAGTGACCTTATAGTCACCTGTACCAGACATATAATTAGACATATTCTGGATTGTATTAGGATCAAACTGACCTAAACCGGTGAGCACATCATTATTGAGGGCATTGATATTAGGCTGTTTGTAGTTAAATAGCGAAAAGTCGTTCACAAACTGCCACCAGTACTGATTAGGTTGGCCTTGTTCGTCATAAAGAAAGTCTTTAGCAAAATCGATCGCAGCCAATTCATTATAAGATCTAAGCGATCTAAGTGGTGCATCATAGGGTAAGGTCATTTGACCGTAATCAGGAGTTAATCCCATTTGCGGTACATAATTTTTCTTCATCCACGACAAAAGCGAATCCGTTAGTTTTTCTGCGTCGTCCTGGGTAAGGCCCCACGCTAAAAACATCTGATTTAGATCTGTCTGCTTAGTATTAATTAATGGAATCTTACCACTTTCATCCTGAAAGGATACTTCGACTTTATTACCATCAACAGGCGCCCAATTACACCAGCCTAGAGGATCACCCCACCCTTCATTTACCGAATGTAGGGCATTATTTTGAGCTAGGTAAAAATCCTGCAATACGGCAATAGTCACATTCAAAGCTGAATAAGCGTCGATGCGTAATCTGTCTGCGGTTCTACGATGTGCTTCTACCACTAAATCATTACTCGCTTTATCCATAAAGGCCACAAGCGCCGTAGCAGTAAAAATTAAGGTTACCATCACAATGATGAGGATGGATCCTTTTTTAGACTTCTTAGAATTATAACCGTTGTGTTTCATACTAAGGATTTGGAACTCCTTGATATGTTAGCGGTATAACTACCGTGGTTTGCCGAGTTAATTTACCGTAGCTAAAAGTTAATTGAAGCCTTTGAGGTGCAACAGGGTTGCCGCTAGCATCATTCTGAAACTGTGTCACATTCGTCCAACGCTTAAACGTAGGATCAAAATAGTCATAGCTTATAGCTGATACATAAGATGTAAGTAGCAACTCTCTAGGTTGATTAGTACCGTAAGTAGTTTCCAAGCGTGACTGCCACAAAAGATATAAGCCTTCATGCTCACGAACTTGCAAGGAACACACCACTTCAGGAAGTGGCCTATCAGGCCAATTTAAAATTCTGCAGCCTGCAGGTAAATCAAAGGTAATGTAGTAGCCTGGAATTCCGTTAGCTGGAGTAATCTGAACAGGTGCTATAGGTGTTGCATTGGCGCGTGCACTCGGTGGCAAAGTAGCTTTTTGAAACGTATCGGATAAAAACCGAGTAACTGCATTAACGTGTTGGTCAAAAAGACGAACATCCGAGTTCCTACCCCAGAGTTCCCCCATTGAAAAAATAAACGTATTAACACCTACGAGCAGTAAACCAACAAGCGCAAGTGATATTAAAATTTCGATTAGCGTAAAACCAGACGCATTTGCTTTCCTTACAGATGAAAGTCTAGGTGACATATTTTTCATTGCTGAATTGTCCCCTGGAGTTGTCCAATACGAGTTGCGGCCGCCTGACGAAGTGTTGTCTGATCTGCTGGATCAGACCAGGTAGGTCTTAAAAGTGTAAAGTTCTGAACAACTGTTTTTGTCGGCGTAGAAATATCCGTTGTAGAAATAACAATTGTTAACGTCACATTAAACAAATCTGTAACTCCAGCAGGCTCTATATCCGCCTGCCATTTAACATGAGATACTGGTTTATTAGGATCCAACTGGAGCGTATCAAATTCATCTCCATTTTGTGCAGTCGTAAGATCTGGCTGAGTCATGAGCTGCTGACGTACTAAAGCAATATCTTGCTGATACTCAGTTCCTCGGCCAACGGCTACATAACTATTCAATAAGTTTAAATAAGCAGAGCCTAATACAACAGCCCCCAAAGAAAAAATAAGCAGAGCAACAAGCACTTCCAAAATCGTGAATGCTTTATTCTTCGAAGAATTATTTTTAAAACTCTTCATACTAAAACCCTGAAACAGGTGGAGGGTTAATCACTCGAGCGCATGTCCATGGATCAATCGCTAGCACATGTGCTCCTGTACGTGTTCTAATCTGAACCTGAAACGGTACACAGGTACCATCTGGATAAAAAGTTACATAAGGCATTCCACCAGACTGAACTAAAGCTCCTGCTATAAGCATAGAAGATGCAGATGCCTGAGTAGACAGAAAATCAACCCCTAGATCATCACCACCCCCCTTAACTTCAATCGACTTTGAATTAATTCCGTCAGCAATTTGAAACGCTTTAGCTTTGGGATCAAAACTGAGACGTTCCTCTTTACCGAATTCTAATGCAGCCTTACGCGCGGCCTGTGATGCTTGCCAAAATACATCATCTGCAGAAATCGGTTTACTCGTAAGTAGATGCGAAGAAAAACCTATGATTGCAGTTGAGAGTAAACCTACAACTGCAAGCGCCATCAAGATCTCAAGCAGCGTAAAAGCAGCTTTAGATGTGTCCCCCATTGGACGCTTTACTATCGAGACGCAGGCGTCCTTCACTCGTTACCTCCTTAAAGGTTTTTACCAGTTACCAATATCATCATCATTACCATCAACTTTATCGGGGCCCTTTGACCAAATGTCATAGCTACCTTTGTTATGTGTACCAGGATAGCGATACATGTACGGCTCACCCCAAGGATCTAATGGAAGTTTTCCTCCATTAACTTCTAAATAAGGTCCCTGCCAACGGTCAGCTTTATTTGCTGGAGCAACGAGTAATGCCTGTAGACCTTCTTCAGTACTTGGAAAATCACCTACCTGCATTTTATAGGTAAACAACGGGGCCTTCATACTATCATTAATAAATATCTTAGCCGTATTAATACGCGCACCATCTAAAACGCCTCCCAACTTGGTGACACTTAAACCAACGAGAAGTCCTAAGATTGCCAAAACGATCAAGATTTCCATCAAAGTAAACGCACGAATTGATGCTTTTTGCGAGGAAATCGCCTTTACGTCCTTACGTTCAGGAGACCAGACAAGGGATTGGGATATAGTCATGTTAGAAAGCTAAGATTATGTTTAAAAGAGTACTAAATGTCGAGACGCGCAGAAACCGGGAAGGTTGCTCTAAAAACACCACTAAAATGACTTACCTAGCAAGCCATCCACCATCAACTGCCAGGGTATAGCCATGAACGTAATCTGAGGCTTCAGAAGCTAAAAATACAGCTGCACCCTTGAGATCTTCAGGTTCACCCCACCTACCGGACGGAATACGGTCTAAAATAGCCTTATTACGGTCACGATCAGCCCTTAATTGAGCTGTATTATCCGTTTCCATGTAACCTGGGGCGATAGCGTTAACATTGATACCCTTACTAGCTAATTCATTGGCCATTAGCTTAGTTAAGCCATGAACAGCACTCTTAGAAGCTGTATAAGAAGCAACGCGGATACCTCCCTGGTAGGAAAGCATCGAGGCAATATGAATAATCTTACCTTTAGCCTTACGAGCGATGACTTCTTTAACAAAAAGCTGACTTAGGAAAAAAACCGCGTCCAAATTTACCCCAATCACATCATCCCAATCTTTTTCAGTAAAGGCATCGAAGTTTTCGCGGCGAATAATACCTGCATTATTAACTAAAATATCAACATGCCCAAAGTGTGCTTGAGCAGCCTGCATAATACCAGGAATTGCTTTTCGGTCAGATAAATCTGCTTTAATAGCAAGTGCCTTACGACCTAACGCCGTTATCTTTTTTTCCGTGTCTTCTAAAGAACTTGTTCCAACAAGTGCTACATCAGCTCCTGCTTCAGCGAGTCCGATAGCGATCGCTGCACCAAGACCACGCGTAGCGCCTGTAACCAGGGCTACTTTACCATTTAGTTTAAAACGATCTAAAATAGAATTCACGGTGTATACAGATTAGCGTAACTGAGTCAGTGGCACTGGATCCATGTCAGCAAAAGTCTGGTTATCACCACCCATTGCCCACAAGAAGCGGTAATTGCCTGTACCAGCTCCACAGTGAATTGACCAGGAAGGGGAAAGAACAGCCTCTCTATCACGAACAATCAGGTGGCGGGTCTTTGTTGGTTCACCTAAAAGATGAACAACGACATTATCATTAAGATCGAAATACAGATAAATTTCCGTACGACGACTATGCGTATGAGCAGGCATCGTATTCCAGACGCTCCCTGCTTCAAATTCCGTAAAGCCCATCACTAACTGACAGCTCTTGATACCATCAGCATGAATAAGACGATTAATTCTACGACGATTTGCTTTTGTAGCATCTCCTATAGGATCAGTCTTTAAAGCTGAGCTACGCACAACAGAAGTTGGGTGTTTTGCATGAGCTGGTGTGCTCACATAGAAAAATTGCGATTGTCCACTCGGTCCATTTTCAAAACTAACCTCTTTTTCACCTAGACCAATATAGATACAGTCTAGTGATCCTAATTCGTACGCAGTACCACCAACACGAACAACACCTGCTGCTCCAATATTTAAAATTCCGATTTCTCTACGCTCTAAGAAAAAACTAGTTCCTGTTTCTTTTGCCGCAGGAAGCGCGAGAGCAGATCCCGTAGGAACAGCTGCTCCAATAATCATGCGGTCTAAGTCAGTATAGTGGGCTGTAATCTCTGATGGACGAAATAGATCACTTATTAAGAAATGATCGCGTAATGCTTCAGTGCTTAATGTGTTTGTCGCTTCTGGACTAGGGGAATAGTGAAGTTTCATAGTATGTCTTCCAGTAAACTTACATGGAATCACCCTATCCCACTAAAACCAACCAAAAAATAGATCCTATTATTTAGCGTACACGACAGGTGTCTGCGCTGCTGACAATTCGTTACCAGATATAACTAAGTGCTTTGGAGTATCACCTGCTACTTGCAAGAACACCCCTGTACCTTGCTGAGCTTGCGAATTACGTAACCACACTTGATCTGACTTTGTAAGACTAACGACAGGAGCGCCTTTTTGTGGAGCGAATGTTGTTACGTCATCTAAAACTACAGACTTTGTGGAGGTAAATTTAAAAGCATTACCAGTAGGAGTATCTACACGTACATTATGTAACTCTATTTGCGTTGTATAATCACAAATAAAACCAATTGATCCACTTGCCGTAATATCACTAAAGCGTAGTTCAGTAATATTCTTCTCGGGCAAACCATGAATGCTCGCGACTTGTTTAGCATTTATAATAGAGAAATTTGAAATCGCTATATTTTTAAATACAGGAGTACGGACAGATACAGGTTCAGGTGAAGTCTTCGTATAAAGCGTTGTAATTTCGATTGCTTGTTTAGCTGCATCCTCAATCACAAAATTATCGCAGCGAATATTTTCGACGATACCACCCCGTCCACGGTCACTCTTAATACGAACACCGCAGTCAGTTCCCTTTGCTACAATATTAGTGGCAGCAATATTACGAATATCTCCTGAGGTTTCACTACCAATAACGATAGCACCATGACCCTCATACATGACACAATTATCAACGACAATGTGCTCTGTAGGGAAAGCTACGCGGCGACCATCAGCATCACGACCTGATTTAATTACAACGCAGTCATCACCTGTTCTAAAGAAACAGTCTGAGATTCTTACATTACGGCATGAATCTACATCAACACCGTCACCATTTGGACCCCATGAAACAAACGATATGCCATGAACTACGATATCTTCACTATAAATTGGATGAAGCATCCAAAACGGGGAATCAGTGATAGTAACGCCATCTACAAGTATATGGCGGCAGCGGTACGTTTCAATCAACGCTGGCCTTAAATATTCAGCAGCGAGTTTAAATTCATTCACGGTTGGCTCATCTCCCTTTTCGTAGCGTGCTATGAGCGATTTCCACGAAGCTAGTGCTTCGTCATGTAATTGTTTTCTACTACCGGAAAGTTTTTCTTTTCTTTCTTTACCACTTCTCCACCACCAATTTTCTCCCTGTCCATTAATCGTTCCACGTCCAACAATTGCTATGTTTTCTTTTCCATCAGCATGAAGCAATGGAGCATGTGTCCAAGCACTCGTACATTCCCAACGTGAGCGAACTAAAGGAGAATCAGCTGGATCTGGACTATAAAGTAAAACCGCTCCTGCATCTAAATCGATCGTAAGATTGCTGATTAATTCAATAGAACCAGTTAAATATTTACCTGCTGGTATATGTAGCGTACCTCCGCCACTTGCAGAACACGCAGCAATCGCACGAGCAAATGCTTCTGTATTTTTTGTCTTTCCATCACCTACTCCACCAAAATCACGGATATTGAATTCTGCACTACCATGTGCAGACACTAAACCAATTGATATAAATACAGCGGATAAAACTAAGCGTGGTGACATAGATAAAGGGGTAAGGAATAAGTAGACGGCAACGAGCAATAAGAATTTCTTGGGACACGTGTCTTAGTCAAGTTGTTTTTCATTTCCTCTTTTTTTATACTTTATTCATATAAATATTAGTTAGCCCTTTATGCCGCTTAGTCTTTTACTCAACCCGTGAGCGCTTCCCCTTCCTCTTCTGGCTCCCCGTCTAAAAAACCTCTACCTCGTATAAGCTCCACTGCGGAATTCGCTAAATACGTAGGTCTTGCGAGAACAACCGTTTCGCGCGTACTGAATAATCAACCAGGCTTAAAGCAAGCTACCGTTAAAAAAGTAAGACAAGCAATTGAGGAAACAGGTTTTACCCCGAATGCCTATGCGTTGCACTTAAAAGGTAAAAAAACAGCAACCGTAGGTATATGCATGGAAAATTTACTCACACCTCCTGTCGTGCGTAAATTGGCAAGACTACAGCAAAAATTAAAAGAACGGGGCTACTCTTCTCTCATTGAAGTTTTAGAGCCAGGTAATTCTAAGGAGGTATGTCGTCACTTCTTATCACTCAGAGTAGATGCGATCGTTTTTGTAGGACACTTCATCGAAGAAGAAATCGCCGCACGTGTTCAAGAATTCAATAGCCAAGGCACGCCTCACATAATTATAGATCAACTAGGAATTGCAGGTGCTAATACCATTACCCTCAATCGCACGAAAGCGATGGAGATGGTTTTCGAGCACTTAATTAGATTAGGTCATAGAAGATTTGGCCTATTAGGACTTTCTGGAAACACACGATCTATTGTAGATCGTCTATCAGGGATCGAAACTGCTCTCAATAAACATACCTTATCTAAAGCAGAATGTATTATTTCGTATGACTCTAAACATATTAGAAAAAACGATTTCGAATACGGTAGATCACTTGCCTCATCCTTTGCCTTAGATAAAAATCCACCTACAGCTTACGCAGCTCTTAACGATGAAATAGCCATCGGAGCATTACACGGGTTCCAAGATGCAGGTTTCAAAATTCCAGACGATTTATCAATTGTTGGATTTAACAATCAAGATATCTGCACTATGCCTAGACCGCACTTAACGAGTGTCGATCAAGGTATAGAAGCAACTGCTGATGCTGCTGTTAAATTACTGTTGGACCACATAGACAATCCGGGATCAAAAAATCGGACTATCATGATAGACCCGGAACTTGTTATACGCGGTTCATCAGGTTCTGTATAACATTCATGTTTTAAATTTGGAATAACTAATAAAAAAGGCGCCTCATTTGAGGCGCCTTTTTGCATAATAAATCTATTAGAAATATTAGAATTTGTACTTGATATCTGTGTACCATTGACGACCAAATACTCCATAAGTACCTGTATCAGCAGGAGGATTGCCGAATACGTTTGGATCTAATGGTGGCTTTTGGTTCGTAACGTTATTTAAACCGATGTTTAACATTAGACCGTTTAAGCTCGAATCAATGATCTTACCTAAATCGAAACGAGTTTGTAGATCGAAGGTGTTCCAAGCTGATTCACCACCACCAGACATATCAGGAGTTGCTGGGATGTATGTGTAGCCAAGAGTTGCACCGTATGAGCGGTAGTTCCAATCAAGTGAGGAGTATGCACGGTGATGAGGCATTGTACCTGCATTGTTGAAACCTGCATATTCTGTACCTGGATCTGTAGGACCACTCTTTACGAAGTAGCTCTTTAAGAAAGCCCAAGTTGTTTGAGCTGTGAAACGACCATAAGCTGTATTTGGGAATGCATACTTAGCTGTGAGGTCATAGCCTTTTTCAGAAGTACCACCGATATTAACTAAGCTCGATTGAACATAGATATTGGAGATATTTGATGAAACTTGACCAGGAGCTGTAACAGCACGTCCACCTGCGCCAGGGAAACCACCGATAGTGACATATTGAGCAAATGGTGAATTTGGACCATATTGTTCAACAGATTGCATCATCGTTAAATCGCTAGCTGGATTTCCGATTTGGTCGACTAACTTGATGTTATAATAATCAACAGTTAATTCGAAGCCCTTTAAGAAACGAGGGGAAACAACAGCACCAATTGTGTAGCTCTTTGAAGTCTGTGGTTTTAATAATGGATTTGAACCACCTTCTTCTTGGCCCTGTAAGTTTGCGAACTTAGCACCTGTAGCAACACCGGATGAATTATATACATTCAAACCACCTGGACTTGATGTGAAGCCAGAGTTAGTAGGACCGTATAGATCATAAAGTGTTGGTGTTTCGAATGACTTACCAACGGTTGCACGGAATGCAAATTGGTCATCGAACGGTAGATAGCGTAAGCTATACTTTGGTACTGTAACCTTAGCACCACTTGAATATTCTTCATGGCGCATAGCACCGTCTAAAGTAACGAGATAAAGACCAGGGATCTTGTTTTGTGGAGCAAATACTGGAACTTTTACTTCACCGAAATAGCTCTTAACATTAAAGCCCTTATCGAAAGGATTGATTGTTGTACCGTTATTCCAGAGAGAACCACCACCTGGTTGAACAAGTGAGTTAGCATCTGCTGTAGCAACTTCATGCTCCATACGGTATTCATAACCAGCAGCATAATCAACTGATCCACTTGGTAGATCAAATAGCTTACCATTGAAGATAAAGTCTTCAGAAGTCATTTGGCTTTGGAAATCACCGAATGCTGTACCGAAGATGTTAGCTTGTGCCATCTTCACTGGATCTTGGTTGATCGCGAACATGTTTACTAAACCAGCTTTGATACCAGCAAGAAGAGCTGAGTTAACAATGAGGTTATAGTTTTGTTCTAGTTCTTTACCGTTGTTATAGTTGAAATAAACATCGAAGTTAAAGTATGGGTTAACCTTACCAACGAGCTCTGCTGTGAAGCGTGAGAAATCATTATCTGTATGATAAATACGATTTGGGTATCCTAAGAAACGGTTACGGATCGTATAACCAGTTGTATCTGATACAGGTAATCCTGGGTTACCAGCAATACTTGCCATTGATACAGTAACAGGTTGTGGATTCAATTGAGCTTCTGTTGAAGTAATTGAATACATAAATGTGCTCTTAAATGTTAACATCGAGTTGATGTCATGATTTAGAGCAAAGTTGAAGATCTTCTTGTTATCTCCAGATTGGAAAGTAGGACGAACACCTAGGTCAAATCCAGCAGCTACATTTGTATTAACAACATAAGTACCGTTAGAAATTAATGTAGCTAATGTTGGAGCTATTGTTCCTGCTGCAGGAGTAGGAGGAGCGTTAAGACCTGGCTTTAATGTATAGAATACACCAGCTGAGGAATTGATAACACCAGGATATGACGATGTGCCATAGTATGGGTGTGTCATATTGAAATCACCTTCGTATAATGAAGGTGTGCTGAAAAATTCAGCTGATACTAAAACGGAAGTATCTTTGTTAGCAGCACCAGCAACGATTGAAGCCATTTTGTTGTGGTTCCAGCCATTTGCATCTTTTTGAGCTGCAGAATAGTGGAAATCAACTTCAGCACCGGTGTAGTTTTTCTTTAAGATAACGTTAATTACACCAGAAACAGCGTCTGTACCGTAGATAGCTGAAGCACCGTCTGTAAGAACTTCAATACGCTCTACTGCTGAAACTGGAATTAAGTTTAGGTCAACGAATGTATAACCACCTGATGCAGCAACAGGAGATGAAGCTACGCGCTTACCATCGATAAGAACGAGTGTATCTAAGTTACGTAGAGCAACCATCGAACCACCAGAGTTACTGTTGTACGCGGTGTTAGCGTTTTCTTGTCCAACGTTACCAGAACCTTGAATTTGAGGAACGGTTTTACGTAAAACATCAAGAACACTTGATGTTACACCTGTAGCTGAGATCTCTGCTGTCGAGAGAACTTGAACAGGCATAGCTTTTGATTCATCAGCAGCTGCTGGGATGTATGAACCGGTTACTTCAAATTTTTGAAGTACAACGGCTTGATCGCCTGTAGCAGGTGTTGAAGTTTCGGTTGACTGGGCATATCCCGTAACCGAAGTTAGCAATACTGTCGCCAAAGACGACAATAGTGCGATCGAATAACGCGAACGATTGTGTTGTGTAGTCATATTAGATTTAACAATAACGTGTGTATAACTGACCTAACTAACTTAGATTGAAATTCAACTTAAGCATGATTAGAGCCAGAACTGCAACAATATTAAGATATTATGGCGACAATCGTGTTACGAAGCCCTGTTTAACTGTATTACATATACCGTTATTTCTTGAAATAACTTAACTAACTGTTATTCATTGATTTATATTAAATGTCTGAAATCTGCACAATTCTCGAGCATCTGGCAGATCTAAAGCCCTCAGATACTGCCGTTTTGTGCACCTTGGTAAGTGTAGAGGGGTCATCTTACCGTAGACCAGGTGCTAGACTACTAATCATAAATAACTGCAAGATAACAGGTAATGTAAGCGGAGGATGCCTTGAGGAAGACTTACTGTTACATGCAAACATCGTGAGTACTACAGGAATACCCCGCCTTGTTATGTATGACACAACAAACGAAAACGACTTGGTATGGGGTATTGGGCTTGGGTGTAATGGAATCGTACGTGTTTTAGTTGAGAAAATAAATCTTAACCGATTGCCTGTTAGCAACTTATATCAAGATTTAAAGCACAATAAATCGATTGAACTCATATCTGTTTATGACGAAGAGTTAAAAGATAAGTCATTATTAGGCACGTATATACGTAATAATTGTAACACAACTTTACAAAAAAACGCATTCATTCAAGTTATACCTCCACCGTATCACTTGGTAATTTTCGGGGCTGGAGATGATGCAATTGTATTACATAACCTAGCTTCTGAACTTGGTTGGACTATTACTGTGGCAGATCCAAGGCCTACCTATGCAACAGCTCTTAGGTTTCCAAAAGCCACACATATCATTTCTGGACCAAATCACACATTAGTCGATCAGACTAAAATCAAAGATCCGTATTTATGCGTGGTTATGACGCATCACTATATTCATGACTTACCCATCTTAAGAAACTTACTTGCCAGCTCATGTAACTATATTGGTTTATTAGGTCCTAAAAAAAGAGCTGAAAAAATTTTAGCTGATATAACTAAGGAAGGTATATCGATAACCCCAGAAATGCGTGAAAGGCTTCATGCACCTGTTGGATTAAACCTTGGAGGAGATACACCTCAAACAGTAGCGCTATCTATTGTCGCAGAAATCCAAGCTTTTCTCACTCGCTGTGATGCACGACCACTCAGGGAAAGAAATGAACCAATCCACAATTAAAAACACTGCAAAAGTTGGATGTATCATTCTTGCGGCAGGAGCATCAACACGCCTAGGAACGCCTAAGCAATTACTTATCGTCAATAATAAGACTCTGCTCGAACGCTCGGTAGAAGCTGCACTAAAATCTGGAGCCTGGCCTGTCATCGTTGTACTAGGAGCCTACCAAGATAAAATCAAACCAAGCCTTATAAAACACCCCATTATATGTGTTGAGAATGTTGCATGGAAAGAAGGCATGGCTTCCTCAATTCGCTGCGGTATAGAAACCTTATCGGCTTTTTCTAAAGAAATTGAAGCGGCAATGCTTATTGTATGCGACCAAATCAAATTAGATAACAAAATATTATCAGATCTAATCGAAACGCATATTTCATCTAAATCTGAAATAACAACTGCTAAATACAACAACCGCAGAGCAACGCCAGCTGTATTCAGTATAAAATTATTCTCTGCGTTAAAGAAACTCTCTGGTGAAAATGGCGCACGCGACCTATTGAACTCAGCAGATCTAAAGATTACTGAAATCGATCTACCCCAACTCGCTCAAGATATAGACACCTTGAGCGATTACAATCATGCTGTATCGACTCTCTAATTACGGTAGCTTAGTCTCGGTGACTTTCTTAGCTTGAGCTGCTCGATAGTCATCGACTGCTTTCTTAAGTCTCTCATCACTGAGTGCCAAAGTAGCCGCAGCAAATAGTGCTGCGTTGGTTGCACCAGGTTTACCAATAGCAAAGGTCGCAACAGGAATACCACCTGGCATTTGAACCATAGAAAGCAGCGAATCCAACCCCTTAAGGGATGCTGATTCAATAGGAACACCCAAAACAGGGAGCGGTGTGAGTGCAGCAGCAACGCCTGCTAAATGAGCTGCCCCGCCAGCTCCTGCTATAATAACTTTGAGCCCCCTTGCTGCAGCTGAGCTACCCCATTCAAACATAAGATGAGGTGTACGATGCGCGCTGATTACGCGTTTTTCATACGCAACTCCAAGTTGGTCAAGGATTTGTGCAGCATGCTGCATCGTATCCCAATCAGAAGCGCTTCCCATAATGATACCTACAACAGGTGTATTCATAATACAGTAGATCCAACTTTGGAGCGTATTTAGGAGCAAGATTTTTAAAAAAAAATCATCTTTTTATCCTTTCTTCTAAAAATTTATCCGTTCTGGCATGGCATTGGCTATTGGTAGCTGCTCGTCGCATTAAACAATCAACGATAACTACTATGTCAGAACCCTCCAAAACCACTAGTTCCGCCATAAAGCCTACCTTAGGCCTTACTGGTTTAACATCAAACGCCATGGCGCTTATTGCTCCAGGGGCTTTTCTTTGGCTAACA
Organism: Opitutaceae bacterium; assembly: GCA_036824825.1. Classification (GTDB taxonomy): domain Bacteria; phylum Verrucomicrobiota; class Verrucomicrobiia; order Opitutales; family Opitutaceae; genus Palsa-1447. The sequence goes on along the minus strand of DAISZL010000001.1, from coordinate 145,061 downwards.
TTCCAAGAGCAGTCTTTATACGGCGCACCGATGGCTGGTTCAGCTATGTGGTTCGGTATCGTAGGTGCTCTCTTACTATGTTTAGCAACAGCAGTCAGTTACGCTGAGCTTTCTAAACTTTATCCAGGTGCTGGTTCTTCGTATTATTATGCTGAACAAGCATTCTTATCAAAATCGAAAGCCTTTAAGTATGCTCGTATCGTAAAATTTTTCACGGGTTGGGCATCTCATCTATACTACTGGGTCTATCCAGGATGTATGGTAGGTGTAACTGCAATTCTTGGCGGCTACCTACTTAATCAATTTTTCCCTGATACATTCTCAGGTACATATAACAGTCCGCTCTTCATGTATGCGTTCTGTATTTTATTCTCATTTGGTGTTGCCTACATCGCTTCCCGTGGTGTTACAGGAACTACAGCAGTTAACTTAGCCGTTAACGTAATCCAAATTTCAGCTCTCGTTGTTTTCTCACTGATCGCTATTGCTTACCGCACAAAGCACCCAGAAGGCTCAACCGCTTATCACCTCTCAAACGGTGTGGCAGTTAATTACCAAGTTTTTCAAGATACCGTTAAAGATGATAAAGGAAATCCCGTTCCCGTTCTTGATGCTAACAACAAGCCAACCGTAGATTCAGCAGGTAAGCCAGTTTACCAAATGGCTGATCAAACAGATAAAGATGGAAATCCAATTCCATGTGATGCAAACGGTAAAGCTGTCACTGATATCAGTAAGGCTGCGCCATTCACCATTTCCTACGCACCTGATCAAGCGATCACTAAAGATGCAAGTGGTAATCCAACATTTAACTACCACGCAACTGCTTCATCCGTTATCGCTCCTCACTCAATTAACTATACGATCATTCAAGCCTGTGTAGCTATTCTGATCTTAGTCGGATTTGAATCGGTTACAGCAATGGGTGAAGAGGCAAAAAATCCTACAAAAGATATTCCAAAAGCAGTTATCTTAGCCTTAGTCATTCAAGGAGCTATCTGTTACCTCTTCGAATACTTTGCTGCTAATTACTTACTTAATAGTGGATACACACTTCAAAACGCAGGCGCTTCAGGTGCTCCTGTTGGAGATATGATGGTAATTACAGGTACATGGTTGTTCGGTAGCTACGCTGCAGGACGTGCATTCATGTTAGTACAAGCCTTCACCGTATTCTTAGCACTTATCGGAACCACACTCGCCTGCTTAAGCACAGGTGCACGTGTAACCTATGCTATGGGTAAAGACGAAGAAGTATCATCACACTTCGGACTTCTCCACGGAAAAACAATGTCACCATATAAAGCAATTTGGACCCTTGCTGGTATCTCGGCAGTAATCGGTATCGCTACCGTAGTCCTTTACATGGGTGGCCAATCAACACCTCCCGCTGCACTAGATAAACATAACTTCTGGTATAGCTTTGGTATCTTTAGTCCTGAAACGTATACTAAGTTACCAAACTCTCTGCTGATTGTTACGCTTGTAAGTAACTTCGGAACATTCCTTCTCTATATGACAACCTGCGTAGTGGCAATTGTAGCATTCCGTGAACATCACATGTTCAATGGTTTCAAACACTTCGTAGTACCTTTATTCGGTCTACTTGCTAACTTAGCATGTATGTTATTCTACATCTTTGGACCATTCACGGTTGCAGGTATGAGCGTAAAGGAACCATTTATTGCTCTAGGTATAGCAGCAATTTGGGGTATTTACGGACTCATCTACTTCTTAAAGAAGAGTAAAACAACCGGTAAAGAAGTTTTTGTTTCAAGCAAGGCAGCTTGATTTGACCTAAACTTCAGTTAGCTATTCCATGGCTCCGTAGGCACATCCGACCTACGGGGCCTTGTTTCTTTAATAACTTCGGATAAACCCTTTTTACATGCGCTTACGCTACGCAAAAATTACAACGACCGGACCTGTTCGAGCAGTGAACCAAGACTGGATCGATTTCTGGGAATCAAGCGACCCCCTAGTACGCGAACAACAAGGTAGCGTTGCACTCATCGCTGACGGCGTCGGAGGATATCAACATGGTGAAGTCGCCAGCAGATTAGCTGTTGAGCAAGCAATCGAAGAATTCAAGCAAGCTCCTGTAGATACAAAACCCTACGATGTATTAAAACAAATGTTTAATCGTGCATGCTCTAGTGTGTACGAAAAAGCCAATACAGAATTTAAAGGCCAAATGATGGCGACTACACTTGTCGCATCACTGTTTAGAAATCGTACTGTATGCGTTGCTAACGTAGGTGACACAAGAGCCTATTTCATTAGACAAAAACAAATCAGTCGCTTAACCACGGATCACGTAGCAACTGCTCTTCCTGTAAAATTTGGTTTAATGCTAGAACGCCAAGCAATGGCAAGCCCTCAGCGCAGCCAACTTACAAGGAGCGTAGGAGCAGAAGCATTTTGCCAGCCATCCTTTACTACTCAATTTTTACATCACGGTGATTTCATACTACACTGTACTGACGGTCTACACGCTTACGTACTAGATGAAGAAATACGTGAAATCGTTACACGTAGTCATCCCTATGACGCATGCAAAGAGCTTGTAGCTTTGGCAGAGAAAAGAGGAAGTGATGACAATATCACACTTCAAATTATTGAAGTAAGAGACTGGGAAAGAGTAGCTAAACTCACAACACCTCCAAAGGTAGCTACCCTTGGCCAATCGAAACAAAAAGATGAAGCTTCAAATTCTAAGGCAGCTACTGGAGCAGACCTTACACCTGGAATGCTGTTAGATAATCGCTTCGAACTTACTGATCTTGTCGCTAGAAGTAACATGGCTTCTATCTTCAGGGCAAAAGATAAAAAAACCTCGGAAACTGTAGCCATTAAAGTTCCGCTACTTGCTTTAGAGAGTGATGTCGCAGGATTCGAACGCTTCCAACGAGAAGAAGAGATCGGTTCCAAACTAAATCATCCAGCAATCTTAAAGGTGATTAAAGTCGAGGAAAAGAAAAGTCGTCCTTATCTCGTTATGGAATTCTTAGACGGTAAGACCCTGTCTGATTTGTTAGCAAAAAGAAAACCTATCTCAGAATCCGAAGCAATTTCCTATGCTTCACGCATCTGTGATGCCTTGCATTACCTGCATACACAAGGAATCACTCATCGTGATTTAAAGCCGCAAAATATAATGATATGTACAGATGGATCACTGCGTCTTTTTGACTTTGGTATAGCCCGAGTTGAATCAGCAAGACGTCTTACTTTTGTAGGACTCACGCCTACGATGGGAACACCCGACTACATTTCACCAGAGCAAGTTAAAGGTAAAAGAGGTGATCACCGTAGTGACATTTATAGCCTAGGTGCACTTATTTATGAAATGGTAACAGGCTCAACTCCTTTCGAAGGTGAAAGTCCTTATGTGATTATGAATGCTCGTGTAACAGGAGACCCTGTTGCACCGCGCAAAATTAATCCAGAACTGAGCCCCGCACTTGAAGAAGTATTACTACACGCTCTTGAACGAGATCCAAAACAACGCTACGCGGATGCCTTGGACATGAAAAAGGAGCTCGAAGATTTAGATAGTGTTAAAATTACCCACCGTGATCAGCGCCTTCGTGCTCCTCAACCATGGAAGAGTAAGGGCTACAAAGGCCTGATTATTGTAGGTATTATACTAATCCAAGTACTTCTTTTCTTCTTACTTATGGCGACATCACACCGCCATCATTAAGCTTAGTTACTGGATAAAAGTTTTCTTAGATCTTCAGGCGTTGTAACAGGTGCCTGGCAGGTGAAGCCTTCACACAAGTAAACCGTTGGCTTATTTGCGATTGGTTTCATCAGCGAAATCCAAGGAGCAAAATTAGCTAACCATGCATGCGCTTCAGATCCATCTGCGGCAATAATACTACGCCTTGGTCCTAAACTTTCGTAAAGTACAGAAACTAAAGCTGCAAAATTATCAGACTTAGGATCCCCTGCAATAACCACGTGCCTTGGAGGTTCTAGTGCAAGCTCTAGTGCACACAACATGCGGGGAAGCGCTTGTGGTGCTTGACTCCAGCGATATTCAAAAGCCATCAGCGTTTTAAGCGCTTTCTCTCGGTAGCCCTGCATAGGATGATCAGATGCTTTTGGTTTAGAACTCGCGTCCGATGACTCAAATAAGAGAGCAAAACGCATTAGATTTAATGCTGCGACAGAACTCGGGGCAGGCTCTGCTCCGTCATAATCTTCTTTAAGCCTTACAACTATATCCTCTGCTCCTATTGCAGAGTTAAAATAACCTCCAGCTACCGAGTCATAAAACAAGGCATCCATCATTGCCTGTAATTGAACAGCCCATTTAAGCCACTTTGCATCAAAACTAGCTTCATATAGATCCAACAAACCTTGAATCAGAAAAGCATAATCTTCTGCGAAACCTTCAGCATCAGATCGCTTAGTTCTCCACGACCTATATAGAACAGCTTTTTTCTGATCGAAGAGATGATTAAAAATAAAATCAGCAGCTTGCGTTGCTGTGTTTAAATAATGTTTAGCTTCGGCTTCTAAATCCGCATCAAAGGCACGTAAAACCTGCGATGCTTTTGCAAACGCAGAAATCATTAAACCATTCCATGCAGTTATAATTTTATCATCTTTATGTGGATGTGGTTTCTTTGAGCGAATCGAACGCAAAACTTCAATTGATTTTACTAACCTATCACTCGCTTCTTCGACAGACATATTTAAATCCTTCGCTACTGCAGCAAGGGATTTTTTCATCCGCAGAATATTCTTACCTTTGAATTCCTGAAAAGGATCATTTGCTTCTGCAACATTACCATTAGCCTGTATACTAAATGCTGCATTAAATAATGCAGCGTCCGACTTCAGGTGTTCGAGTATCTCGGCATTACTCCAAACGTAATAGGCTCCCTCTGCATGTTTTGAAGTATCATCCCAAAGCGTCGAGTCAGCATCCTCTGCCGAGTAGAATCCTCCTTGAGGATCTCGTAAATCACGAATCACATAATCTAAAATATCTCGTGCTAGCCATATGTGACGCGCATCACCCGTAGCTTGCCACGCTTCAAGAGCATTTACGCAAATTTGCCCCTGATCATAGAGCATCTTTTCAAAATGCGGAACGAACCATTCTACATCGACTGAATAGCGATGAAACCCTCCACCGATATGATCATGGATACCACCGCGAGCCATATGGCTTAATGTGGGTGCTGCCATATTTATAGCAGCTGCACCTACATCGCTTTTAGCACCCTGCATCGCAGCACATCTAAAAAGAAAATCGAGATTTGATGGTCTAGGAAATTTAGGAGCACCTCCAAAGCCACCGTGTGTAGAATCAAAGGATTCATATAGTTGAGAGAAGCACGCTTGATAAGCCTCAGAGCCTTTCTCCACAAGTAGTGCCCCAATATCTGACGTTGGAGTTATTGCCGTATTTTTATTTTCCTTAAGCTGTGATAAAACAGATTCGGCCTGAATAACAAGCGTCTGCCGATCTTCTTTCCAGCCTTTAGCGATTGCTTTTAAAATTGAAGGAAAACCAGCGCGTCCCTGCCTATCCTCTGGCGGAAAATACGTACCACCGTAAAATGGTTTTAAGTCTGGAGTTAACCAAACGCTTAATGGCCAACCTCCATGACCTGTAACAGCCTGAACAAAACTCATGTAGACTCGGTCAACATCAGGTCGCTCTTCACGGTCAGATTTTACTGAAATAAAAGATTCATTAAGTAGCTTTGCTATTTCCTGATTTTCAAAGGATTCATGTGCCATCACATGACACCAGTGACACGTTGAGTAACCGATACTTAAAAAAATCGGCTTTTGTTCTAACTTAGCTTTCTCAAACGCTTCGTTACACCAGGGGTACCAATCCACAGGATTATCGGCATGTTGACGCAGATAAGGAGAAGACACGGATGCTAAGCGATTAGGCATGTAGCAACAATGTTTAGCCAAACCCGATGCGCAAGTTCACCGCGCAAATACTCTATAAATAGCTTATTAAGGATTTTTACCTCAAATATTATTAACTTATTAATTTTACGTTAAAATTACGTAACTAATTATAAATTATATATTTATACATAGCTATCGAGTTAAATAAATCTAAATTATCCAAAACATACTCAGCAGGTCGTTGACGCCACTATAAGACAAGTAGTGTTATGTACCTTTTTCATGCTGACTCTTGCAGACATTTCCAAGTCCTACGGTACTCGTACCCTCTTTAGTGACATATCTCTTTTTATCGCACGCACAGATCGCTTCGGTTTGGTTGGTCCCAACGGTGCAGGTAAATCTACACTCTTTAATTTGATCTTAGGAGAAGAAGCTCCTGATGAAGGTACAATTGTTTGGGAACGTGGCGCCGATTTCGGATACTTACCCCAAGAAACAGCAGAAGCAGGTGAAGATACGATTTTGGATATCGCCTGTGCAATCACACCTGAGTTTGCAAAGCTACGTGCCAAGATGCTCGCATTCGAAGCGGGTATCGATGATCCAGAATTTGATAACGATCTCGACTTACATGGCCGGTACGATGAATTGGGAGGCTACGGAGTAGAAACAAAAGCAAAAATCGTACTCTCCGGTTTAGGATTTAAAGAATCTGACTTTGATCGTAAGGCAAAAAGTTTTTCAGGTGGATGGGTTATGCGCGCTCACCTCGCTCGTCTACTCGCCCGTGAACCTTCCCTACTCTTACTAGACGAACCAACCAATCACTTAGATCTAGAAGCGCTTATTTGGTTTCAAGAGTATCTTACACGTTACCCAGGTGGACTCGTCGTAATCTCTCACGATAGAGCATTTTTAAATGCGTTATGTAATGGTATCTTAGAATTAAAAAACGGGGGCCTTGAGCGCTACACCGGTAACTATGATGATTACTTAAACGAAAAGGACGCACGTAAGGAACAAAAAGCAGCTCTCTTTAAGAATCAGCAACGCGAAATTGCGCATTTACAAAAATTCGTAGACCGCTTCGGTGCTAAAGCCTCCATGGCGTCTCGTGCTAAATCTAAAGAAAAGCAGATTGAACGTTTAGAAGCAGTTGCCGTTGATGAACCAGAAGAAGATTTAAAACGGATTAATTTTAAATTTCCACAACCTACTCGTGCAGGACTACGCGTTATAACACTATCCCATGTTGAACAGGCTTATGGTGATCACGTGGTATACCAAGATCTTAACTTTGAGGCTGAACGTGGACAGAAAATCGTTCTCGTTGGACCAAACGGAGCAGGCAAATCAACGTTGTTAAAAATTTTAGCAGGCGTAATTCCTATTCGTGGCGGAACGCGTGAACTAGGAAGCAATGTTTTCGCGGGCTACTACTCACAAAATCGTTTAGATAATCTTGATCCAAACCGAACCGTAATGGAAGAAGCGATGGAAATGCGTCAGGTTAATCGTGACGTAACAGAACAAATCGCACGCACCATTCTAGGTGGATTTTTGTTTAGAAAAGATGACGTATTTAAAAAGGTAAGCGTACTTTCCGGTGGAGAGAAATCACGTCTAGCCTTAGCAAAATTACTTTTAGCTCCTCCAAATTTACTTTTGATGGATGAGCCAACAACTCACTTAGATATTCCATCGATTGATGCACTTGTAAATGCACTCAAAGCCTTCGAAGGCACTTTAATCTTCATCAGCCACGACGTTTACTTCATTCGTTCACTTACTCAAAAGGTACTCCATGTACACTCTGGTAAACTTACTCCGTATGCTGGAGACTATGACTACTTCTTAGATAAATCAGGTTTTAGAAATAAAAAATCAAACAGTGAATCTAAGCCATCAAAACAAGATGCAGGACGCTCTATGAGTGAACGTGCTGCACTTACTGCTGGATTAACTGATGCACGCCCAACGCGTACAGCTGTAGATGATTCCAATGCTCGCAAATCTAAAGATCAAAAACGAATCGAAGCTGAAGGACGTGCCGCTAATTCGGGTGTGATCAAAAAAATGCGCACCGAAGTAGGAATGCTCGAAAAGAAAGTCTCCGAACTAGAAGCAAAGCAAAGTGAATTAACAGCACAACTCGAAGCTCCTGAAACCTACAATCAACCCGGCAGAGCTCAGCACTTAAACAGAGAGTTAGCTATTATTGTAGATCAACTTCAAGACGCTACCAAAACATGGGAAGAAGCTGCTGCCAAACTCCACGAATTAGAAAAGTAAGTTCAGTCGTTAAAGACCTACTATCTTTTCTATAAGCTTAGGTTTGTTAACAGGTTTTTGACTGTAGCTAAATGCGTTGGATATGCGCTTAGCTGCTACCTGCAAAAGGGCTTCATCATTCGCATGAACAACTGCGACTACACTATCCGTAGTCACTGCTTGACCTATTTTTCCTAGAGAAGAAACCCCTACTGCTGGATCTATACGATCCTCTGCCTTGTGGCGTCCAGCTCCTAAATCTACCGTTGCAAGTGCTACCTCTAATGGATCAACCGATTGAATAAAACCGGAAGAAGTACTTAAGATTTCTTTTTTGAATTTTGCTTTTGGTAGAAGTTCTGGTGAATCAACTACACGATCATCTCCTCCTTGAGCTTTGATAAGAGCCTTAAAGTAATGAAGCGCTTCGCCACTTTTAACTGAATTCTCTAATTTTTTACGAGCATCACAAAGCGTGGGAGCAGCGTTAGCCATAACAAGCATGTGCTCACCCAAACTGTATGTAATTTCCATAACATCTAAAGGACCATTTCCTTTAAGACAGGCTATACTTTCTTCAATTTCTAGAGCGTTGCCAACAGCATGACCTAAGGGCTCCTCCATAGAAGTGAGCAAGGCACGTACATTTTTGCCCATCGCTTTTCCAATACTTACCATGCGCTCCGCTAAATAAGTAGCATCGTTAACAGTTTTATTAAATGAGCCCCGACCGAATTTAACATCTAGGACTAACCCATCTATTCCTTCTGCTAATTTTTTACCCATTATGCTCGCACAAATCAGCGGGATACATTCAACAGTCGCGGTGACATCCCTCAGGGAATAAAGCGTTTTATCAGCAGGCGCCAACTCCGCTGTTTGTCCAATTAAACAAACACCTAGCTGCTCAACTTGTTTAATAAAGTCTGTGAGAGTTAAATTAGTTTTAAACCCTGGAATAGAATCTAATTTATCTAATGTTCCACCTGTATGACCTAGGCCTCGGCCACTAATCATTGGAACAGCAACTCCACAAGCAGCGAGCATTGGAGCTAAATGAATAGATATTTTATCTCCTACTCCTCCCGTAGAATGCTTATCGATTTTGTATTTTTTAATTCGTGATAAATCTGCAGATTGCCCCGAATTTAGAACCGCAAGCGTTAGCGCTGTCGTTTCCACATCAGTCATGCCCTTAAGGGTGATAGCCATGAGCATAGCACTTAATTGATAGCTAGCCCATGAACCATCTACTGCCCCTTGAACAAAGGACGCTATCTCATCTTGCGTTAGCGGATAGCCATCACGTTTTCGAGCAATCGCTAATGCAGGAGTGACTGAGCATGTAGCCATACGTTATTAAGCACCGATAGGATGCCATACTGTCTTTAATTCAAGTGTATCCTGTATTCTGTAGACACTTTCAAATGAATCCGAAAACCAATCGATTTTATCTTCGGCACTAAAGCTATTTAGCCGCTTAATTGTTTCAGCTGCTCCAAGTGCCAGTGTTTTTAATTCATCTGAGGTTGCTTCAGCGACTAGAGCTCTAATATGTGCATGCGTAGCAAATGTAGGAATGAGTTCTTTATGAAAACCCGTAAGGATATTTACAACGCCGGCAGGTAAATCACTCGTAGCTAACATTTCACCTAAGACAATTGCTGGGTACGGTTTTGATTCTGAAGCAGCTGCAACAATCGTATTACCTGCTACAATAGCTGGCGCAAAAAGCGATATAAGACCCAGCAATGAAGATTGTTGTGGTGCTATTACACCCACTATTCCCATCGGTTCAGTTACAGAAAAATTAAAATAAGGAGCTGCTACAGGATTAACGTTTCCTAAGACCTGTTCATATTTATCTGCCCAACCTGCGAAGTAAACAAGTCTATCAATACTTGCAGCCACTTCTTGTTCAGCAGCAAATTTACTCGTTCCATTCTTTGATCCTAGAATGATTGCATCTACTAGTTCCGAGGAACGCGCCTCAATCATTTCAGCTAAACGGTAAATTATTTGAGCACGATTATAAGGAGTACGTTTTGCCCAAGCAGGTCCAGCTTTTGCTGCTGCTTCTACAGCATTGCGCAAATCCTTACGTGTACACTGAGGGATATTAGCAAAGAAATTTCCGTTTGCATCATTGAGCGCAAATACGCGACCACTCTCAGAGCGAATAAACGCACCGCCAACGTAAACTTTAGGAGTCTTTGTGATTGTTAAACGATTCATTGTAGGTGCGCCTTAGCTAAGTTTTACATAATCGAGAAGACCATGCCGTCCTCCCTCTCTTCCAAATCCCGATTCTTTGTAACCGCCGAACGGAGAAGTCGGATCAAATTTATTATAGGTATTTGCCCAGACAACACCGGCTTTAAGTTCTGCTGCCATCTTAAGAATACGAGATCCTTTATTTGTCCAAACACCGGCACTTAATCCAAAAACTGTGTTATTCGCTTTTTCGATCGCTTCTTCAACTGTCCTAAATGTGATAATACTTAAGACTGGGCCAAATATTTCTTCCCGAGCAATTCGGTGACTCTGTGTCACGCCTGTAAATAAAGATGGTCTAAAATAATATCCCGTTTTCGGTAAGACACACTCAGGTTGATATAATTTTGCTCCTTCACGTACACCTGCCGCAACCAGTGATTTAATTTTATTAAGCTGAGCTAACGAATTTATTGCTCCGATATCGGTGTTTTTATCCATTGGATTACCAACTTTTAACATCCGAATACGTGTTTTTAATTTAGTAATAACTAAATCAGCAACTGACTCTTGAACAAGTAATCTAGAACCAGCACAACATACATGTCCTTGATTAAAAAAGATGCCATTCACGATTCCTTCAACTGCTTGGTCAATTGAAGCATCATCAAAGATAATATTAGCTGCCTTGCCTCCAAGTTCTAGAGTCATCTTCTTTTTAGTACCAGCTAAAGAGCGCATGATCTTCTTTCCTACTTCTGTAGAACCCGTGAAGGCAATTTTTGAAGCAAGTGGATGATTAATAACGGCACTTCCCGTTTCCGATGCTCCTGTTACAATATTTACGACACCTTTAGGCAGTCCTGCATCTTGTAAAATATCTGCAAATTTAAGTGCAGTAATCGAAGTTGTTTCAGCGGGCTTAAGCACGACACAATTTCCTGCTGCTAGCGCTGGAGCAACTTTCCATGCAAGCATTAGAAGTGGGAAATTCCATGGAATGACTTGTCCCACTACGCCAATAGGTTCAACACGTTTACCTGGTGCGATGTATTCTAATTTATCTGCCCAACCTGCATGATAAAAGAAGTGTGCTGCTGCCATTGGCACATCAAAATCACGCGATTCTTTAATAGGCTTACCTCCGTCCAAAGTCTCTGCTACAGCAAATTCACGCGCCTTATCTTGGAGTAAACGTGCAATACGAAATAAATATTTACCACGTTCCTTTCCAGGTGTTTTACCCCACATCTTTTGAGCACGATTAGCTGCAAGATAAGCACTATTAACATCCGCATCATTTGCTAACGCAATATCTGCAATCTTCTCGCCGTTAGCTGGATTAATTGAAGCGAACTTTTTCTTAGATTTTGCTTTCACCCATTTACCGTCGATAAACAAATCGTAAGATGTTTTTAATTTTGGATCTGCTGTTTCAGGAGCTGGATCAAAATTCCATAAGTCACCAAAAATAAGTTCTGGAGCAGAGCGGCCACTTTTCTTTGTCTTTAATGTACGACTAGGCATATGTTTTTAAATTAATAACTTTCTGCTGCTTCACTAAAAGCGTATGGAGCTTGGTAAGCACCTGTCTTTTGTTTTTGTATTTGTCTGACTAAATCATTCAAAAGCGAACTGGCTCCAAAACGGTATCTCTTATTCGTTAGCCAGTTATCTCCCAAGGTTTCTTTGACTGCTGTCAAAAACTGCAGCGCTTGTTTTGCAGACCGAATACCGCCAGCTGGCTTCATTCCGATCACCTTACCAGTCGCTAGATAATAATCCCTAATCGCTTCAATCATAACCTGATTATTACCCAAGGTTGCATTTAAGCCTGTTTTACCTGTGCTTGTTTTAATGAAATCCCCATCACGAATCACCTGCATCGCTAGAAACGATGCCAAACGAATAGCATCATAGGTTTCCAACTCGCTGACTTCTAAAATTACCTTAAGCGTCGAATTTCCGCAGGCTTCAACAACAGCAGCAATCTCATCCTGCACCCTACTATATTCTCCGCAAAGAAAAGCTCCTCGATTGATTACCATATCTATTTCATCTGCTCCTTGCGCGACAGCATACTTCACTTCTGCAAGACGTGTACTAAGTGGCGCCTGACCGGAGGGGAAAGCCGTGGCAACAGATGCTATCTTGATCTTAGATACTCCAAGATGCTTCCTGGCATGTTTCACCATGGAAGGATAAACACATACAGCGGCCACTTGTGGTATTTCTGAAAATTCATGTGGCTCGATAGCCTTCTGACACAATGAGGCAACCTTACCTGGAGTATCTTTTCCTTCAAGGGTTGTAAGATCCACCATTGATACCGCACAATTCAGTCCCCACATTTTAGACTCATTTTTAATACTACGAGTCGAATATTTGCTCACACGCTCTTCGATACCAACCGCATCAACGGTTCCAATCGTATCAAACAGTCGCTTCATTGCTTTAGGGGTCACTCGCGCGGACATGGGACTAGTATCATGTTAAATTAGACTAAAAACAACGGAAAATTAACCCTATAATAATATCGAAAGAACCCACTAGGTCCTATTCAATTAAGCTCTAAGCTAGAAAATCAACCCTATGCTCACTAAAGCCGAAATTCAACGCATTCGCTCTTTACAAGAAAAGAAGAGTCGCGAATTGAATCGTTTATTTGTTGTCGAAGGAGCTAAAGTTATTTCAGAGCTAATTAAATCAAAATACCCAATCGCTGAAATTTACGCCACTAAGAATTGGAACTTATCTAAAGCCACGCTTGTTAGCGAAGAGGAGATGCTCAAAATAAGTCATCTCCCCACTCCCTCTGAAGTTTTAGCACTGTGTCCTGTTGTACATCATGAATTAAAACCTGAAACCCTGAATCAAGGTTTAACACTCGCATTAGACACGGTACAAGATCCTGGAAACGTGGGAGCACTTTTACGCATTGCTGATTGGTACGCCATAGACCGCGTAATTCTTTCAAAAGATTGCGCTGATTTATTTTCACCTAAAGTAATTGATTCCAGTAAAGGTTCCTTTGCTCGCGTTAAAACCTATAGCTTAGATCTAGAATCACTCCTCGCTGAGGCATCTGTACCAATACTTGGATGCGACCTAAGAGGTGATGATATTCACACGCTTGCATACACACCCAATGCAATACTTGTGATTGGTAGCGAAGGCAAAGGGATCTCACCCAACCTGCGCAGTAAGATTACTCGGTTTATAACGATCCCCAAGTACGGGTCTGCGGAATCACTTAATGCAGCAATCGCTGGTGCGATTGTTTGCGATGTACTAAAAAATACTAAGCTTAAGTAAATTACTTACCTTTGCCACCACCGGCTGTAAGCATGGTCCCACCAAGTACTCCGACTGCAAAAATAGCAAAAAAGATAAAGGCCGCTGGTTGATGGATACTTTTTGCAAACGCTAAAGGAAACGAAAATTCAATTTCCTTCGTATTATTGATCCCAGCATAGAGGACAACAAAGAGGATGGCTAAAAATACTAAGGAGCGTAAGAAAACCTTGAAGTTCATGGGATTTAATAGCCCACAAGCTAAAGCATTAGGCATAAAGAGGCAATCTTAAGTAATATCATCAATTTTTAGGCATTTTATTAGCCGATTTTATCAAAATTGCCGCATGTAAAGATTAAGTTACGCCTTGGCCTAGTACTTGCTTACCTAACGAGTCCGTCTACAACTCATATGCTTTCTTAGAACCCTAAAGATGTTCTTTGAATTTACCCTGAAGACTTTGTCTTGCAGGGTTGTCGTCTCGAATGAGGAACAGGGCGAGTTTACTCCTCATTCTGGTTAGTTACTCCAAGACTAACATATTTTAGATTTAACCGCTCCCCGTGGTGAAATCTAAAGCTCATCAAAACCAACATCCCTTAAAAGATATTGAATTTTGATGTGTTAACCAAACGAAAACTAGAAAAACAAACTCTCCGTTTAACGACGGAGTTTAATATCATGAAAGTAGCATACAAACTCGCAGCACTGTTAAGCATAGGTTCCCTAATCGCTCTCTCCGCTTCGGCGAAGTCAGCTTCAGAAACCTATTTAGATACATGCAGTAAAAATCCAAGTATTCCAGTACCTATCTCGGTAATCACCCCGCAGATAAGCGCTGGATATGCAGATCAAACTGTTAATGTTGAATTCACAGTCGATACAACTGGCACACCAACTGGACTCATCGTTAAAAGCTCTCCTGATGAACAGTTATCTGAAGCCGTTGTTGAAGCTGTTAAACAGTGGAAGTTTATTCCTGCCCATCGCAGCGGTGAAGCAGTAGCAGCTCGTGTAGCTCTACCTGTGCACATTGTTGCGAAGGACACGTTTAGCTCCTACGCTGCTAACTAAGCAAATAACGAAGGGCGCTCCTTTGGCGTAAGGGAGCGCCCTTTTAATTTTATCTAGGGAAAGATGAAGGCTTGTACTTAAGCGGTCTTTAATCCTAATATATCACCCGTTTCTCAAGCTGCTGCAACGTGTCTGAAACCACCCCAACGCCACCTGATGTTCCTGCTTCGTCGTTTTGGAAACGACGAATCGTAGATCCAATTGTCCATCAGATGACACAAGGCATTACGCCGGAGCGTATTGCTTTAGCTATTTCTATTGGTAGCGCATGTGCTCTGTTTCCAATCATAGGAACTACTACAATATTATGCATCGTAGTCGGCGTTTGTTTTAAATTAAATCAGCCTATTATGCAGATTATTAACGGAATACTCACTCCGTTACATATTCCAGTTATTATAGGTCTCGTAAAAATTGGTGAAATTATTTTTAAGGCTCCTGCTTCCTTATTTCATTTTAGATCAATGAATCATTTCTTTTGGGAGCACCCTGCCCAATTTTTTGCCCGATTTGGAATGGTCGCAGTTCACGCAATCGTAGCATGGCTTATTTTAGCACCTATTTGGATCATTGCTGTATATTCGATTTCTCTTCCTGTAATTCGCGAAATATATCGTAAACGCGAAACATGCCCATCGATTACAAATAACGATGAGCCACCTTCTCACCCTATTCCTTAATCAGGAACTTGCGTAAATATTTGAAAGCAATTTCAAATTCGCGTGGCAGCGGAGCCTCAAAAGTAATGGATTCACGCGTTGCTGGATGATTAATCACAAGCCTACTCGAGTGCAGAGCGAGTTGCTGGATAAGCGGCTTCTCTTCATCACGTCCCTTGTACCTTTTTTTAAGTCCTGAAAGTAATAATTGCAGATCCGCTCTACCATAAACGTGATCATTGAGTATGGGAGCTCCAATAGCACTTAAGTGCACCCGTAGTTGATGAGGACGAGCTGTAACTGGCTTACATTCAATCCAAGCCCACGTTCCAAACATTTGCAAAATGCGCACACGAGTAAGTGCAGCAATACCTTGTTTACGTTTAGCAATTTTCATTGCTCCTGGTTTTAAGTCGTCTTCCTCAACAGGTAATTCGATATCAAATGTTTCCGGCAACTGTCCATTAACACCACGTAGTAAATGTTTTAAGGTAGCTAGTTTCTCTGGTTCTGTTTCTACAGAGCATAATACGAGATATGATGCATCAACAGTCTTAGATTGAAATTGGCCTGATAAATAATCCAAAGCAGGTTTAGTTTTAGCACATAAAACTAATCCGCTAGCTTCTTCATCTAAGCGGTGCACATTAGCTACCTCTTTGCCAAAACGTTCATGAACGAAGTTCATTAAACTAGGTTTAAGACTACTACCCTTTTTGGCTACCACTGGTAGACCAGCTGGTTTATTCAGAGCCACCAAGTGATCGTCTTCAAATATGACTGTAGGTGAGATAACCATGAACAAGCACTAGCGTCACAGTAGCGTTTCGATAAGGCAACAATTACGTAACGGAATCACTTTGATTTTGCCATTCTAGCACTAAAAGAGCGCATCTAGTAATCATGCCTGTAACACGTCTCGTTGTACCCGCTTTGTCAACCTTGACTGCTTTTACGCGTATATCACAACCCAATACCCTAAATACACTTATTAGGTCTGCAGGTTATAAAATACGCCCACCAAAGCCGACCCCTTACAAGATTCATACTACAAAAGCATATACTAAAATTGCAGCGCAGTGTGACAAACCAGTTAAAGCTGAAATATTTTTAGAACGTCGTCTTGGAAATATTCCAACCATAGTTCTTGGAGGATTTGTACCAAACTCAACAGAGCAAGTATTCCTCATGAGAGGATTCTTTTTAAGAAGAGGTAGTGTCTATTATATCAACTATCCAGAAGGATCCTTTTCATTAGATCTTTTATGCGCTCAATTAGATGATTTGGTTGAAGAAATTAATGTGCGGTACAACCAATGCCCTGTCATTTTTGGAGTTAGTTTCGGAGCTGGAGTCGTATTAGAATGGATTAAAAGACAAGCTACTGAAAAATCTAAGAAATCAATAGCAGGCATCGTACTCGTTAGTCCTGTAGCATGCTTAGGTGATGTATTAGATACCACACTAGCAAAGCCAAATACACTTCTAGGGCGTGCCCTAAAACCTTACTTTGAAAACAAGTCAGGTGTTGATCAACAAGGCGTAGAGAAGGCACGCTCTATCTTCACAAAAATGTTTGAGGCAGGTGCTCAAAATAAGGAATGCATTGCTGCCGTTATGACTGCAGAAGAAGTTAAAGCACTAAAAGATAAAGTACTTAACACCATTCAGAGCATTAACATGAAAGGCTCTTCAGAACGTGTTTATGCCTTATCTGAGATGAAAGCTTTGTCTTTATTTACGGATCAAAAAGCACTACCTCTCACCCAAGTTCCCGTATTAATCTTATACGCTGAAAAAGAAAGCGCAGTCCTTTGTGAAAATTCACCTACACGACGCGCTCTTGAATCCCACCTACAAGAGTACTTTCCACAAGGATTACTGCAGATTGTTTCAGGCGGAAGCACGCCTGTACAACATGCCTCATTAATTTTTCACTATTATCAATTTCTTCAGCCACTGATTCTTTTCTACCGCAAATTGCGCTCTAACAAAGTCAAAGCAGCTGCATGAAACTAGCTAGTCCAGGCACCTATTCGCGTAAGTTTGTTAAATTGGGAGCACGTCTTATGGCGACTCGCACAACTAAACGCCTTAGAGATTCGGTTGATACCAAATTACAATCGAAGACTTATACAAAGCTTGTTACAGCTCTTAGCAAAACTTCCGCTTGGAGTTCCGTTGGTATAGATAATCATTTACCTTACGATACGTTTCGTGAGTCTGTGGCACTCCACCGTTATGAAGACCTTGCTTCATTTGTAGAGCGTATGAAAAGCGGAGAGCCACATGTTTTATGGCCCGGAAAGTGTACATACTACGCTGTCTCGTCTGGCACAACAGCTGGTAGAACCAAATATATTCCTGTCACTCAATCGATGCTAGCTCACTTTAGGAAAGCTGGGCTAAATTCACTATTATACTATGCAGGCAGGAGACCCAACGCAGATGTATTCCAGGGTAAACATTTATTCCTAGGCGGATCAACGGGGCTTACACCTGTTAAATCTACCCAGCCTTTTAAAGCTTACTGCGGTGATCTAAGTGGAATTACAGCCAGGCACCTTCCAGCATGGGTTGAAAAATTTCTATTTGAGCCAGGTGAGCAAATTGCAGCCATGGATGATTGGCCTAAAAAAATTGATGCCATTGCAGCCAGAACTCAGTCGAGTGATATTAGCCTGATAGCAGGTATACCCAGTTGGATTTTAATTCTAGCAGAAGCACTTCAGAAAAAAACAGGCGTAGATAATCTCCAGGAGTTATGGCCTCGTTTTGAATGCTTAATTCATGGAGGCGTTCCTATAGGACCCTATGTGACTGAACTGAGAAAAGCACTGGGACCAACGGTTAATTTTCATGAAGTATATCCTGCTTCTGAAGGTTTTATTGCAGCACAAGATAGCCACATTTCTGATTTTGGAATGCGACTCATGACCGATTGCGGAATTTTTTACGAATTTCTGCCTATGCGTTATTATGATGATACACGTTTATCATCATTAGGATCTAAGACAGTTCCACTTAGCCAAGTAGAAGTGGATGTAGATTATGCCTTGGTTATGAGTACGCCTGCTGGCTTATGTCGTTATGTTATTGGCGATGTTGTGCGTTTTACATCCACCAACCCTCCGCGCCTATCCTATGTAGGAAGAACCGCCTTACAGTTAAGTGCTTTTGGTGAACATGTGATCGAAAAAGAGGTAACAGATTCTTTAGTAAATACTGCGAGTAAGTTTAATCTGAGCATTGGTAACTTTCATGTAGCTCCTCTTTTTCCTAAGCCTGAAATCGGAAGACCACGAGGATGTCATGAATGGTGGATAGAACTCACCTCAGGCAATATCGAGAATTTAAGTGCTTTTCGTGATACACTGGACGAGACACTGCAGGCAAAAAACGAAGACTACGAAGCCAAACGCAAAGCTGGAGGTCTCACTGAACCAGTCATACGCATCCTTAAACCTGGTACTTTCGAAATATGGTTAAAATCGAAGGGTAAATGGGGCGGTCAAAATAAAACCCCTCGATGCCGAAGCGATAGAGAGGTCGCTATATCGCTAGAATCCATCCTTTAAGTCAAATAAGACCTAAAAATCTGGCACGGGGT
Source organism: Opitutaceae bacterium (assembly GCA_036824825.1). Taxonomy (GTDB): domain Bacteria; phylum Verrucomicrobiota; class Verrucomicrobiia; order Opitutales; family Opitutaceae; genus Palsa-1447. Next base: position 126,046 of record DAISZL010000001.1, on the reverse strand, counting down.
GTGCTATATGAATCGGTCCTGGCAACAGGACCTAGGGTAGCGTGAAAAACGGCTATATGCCGAAAATAGAAAAAATAGGAGCCGGCGTTAAGGGGTTATCGCCGGCTCCTTCATTTTTAAAATGATACTTTTAAAGCGTTATGATTTCTTTGGCTTTAATACTTTAAGAATTCGTTTCTCAAACTCGGCTGTTTTTACGGATCCAACTTTCTGATCTCTAATTAATCCGTCTCTATCGATAATAAACGTTGCTGGGATCGCATCGATACCACCAAAGCCGTCGATTATCTTATCATCAGCCATTACAATTTTGTAAGAAACAAGATACTTCTTAACAAATTCTTTTACTACGCTTGGTCCAGCTTGATCAACGGATACGCCAATAATAACGAGTCCATCATCCGCATACTTTTTTTGTAATTCCACATAGCCAGGAATTTCTTGTCTGCAGGGACCACACCAGGTTGCCCAAAAATCAACAACAACCACTTTACCTTTAAATTGATCTGAGGTCACAGTATTGCCGTCTAAATCCTTAAGACTCCATGTTGGAGCAACTTTAGGAAGCGAGGCCTGAGCTGAAGCCCTAAGAGGCTGAGCACTAACCACGGCAACACCTGCTAGAGTTAATACACTGAGTGAAAAAAATGTTCTAAATAAACGCATAAAGTTACAGACACCAAACCGAGTGATTTTGTTCAGCTAGATTTTAGTCCGGATAGATCCATTCCTAAAATCTCAACAAATTTGCGCATAGCAGGAGTTAAAACCCGGCCTTTACGATGTAAGATAGCTAGGGGACGAGAAAATTCACGACCCTTAAAATGAAGCACAGCTAAAGTACCCTGCTTAGCTTCTTGAAGTACTGTTGCCTGAGGAACAATAGCAATACCATGATCCACTTCTACCGCACGCTTCACAGTTTCGACATTATCAAACTCCATCACTGGATCACATTCTAAATCGTTATCTCTAAAAATCTGATCGATCGCTTTGCGTGTTGGAATATCAGGATCAAAACCAATAAATTTTTGCCCTGCTAAATCTGAAACATCAATTTCTGATTTCTTTGCAAGGGGATGATGCGGATTAGTAATGAGCACTAAGTGATCATTATGGAAAGGTACTGACTCAATTTGACGTGTCTTAACAGGAAATGCCACAAGTCCAAAATCGACTGAGTTATGAAGAATATCTTCATACACTAAATTTGATCTGCGATATTCAACACGCACATTAACCGAAGGATAATCGTGCAAGAAACGCTTAATATAAGGAGGTAGTTCGTGTAAACCGATCGAGTAAATCGTAGAAATACGTATGGTTCCGCTAATCACCTTCTTCATCTCTTGAAGCTCAGAAGAAAGCATATCGTACGAGTGAAGCATCTCTCTGCATGATTCATACACACGCTGACCTTCTCGTGTTAACTGGAACTGTTTTTGGCTTCTATCAATAAGTAATACCTTAAAATGACGCTCCATTGCCCGAGCTTGTTGGCTAACAGCTGATTGCGTAAGATTGTTTAACTTAGCGGCTTTGGAAAAACTCTTAGTTTCAACTAAGTCAGCGAAGATTTTGAGGTTTTCTATTTGCATGATTAGAAATTTTACTAGCTCTCAGTCTAATGAATAGTCATTGCGCGTAAACGTTTAATTAGAGAATCTTAAGGCTCACCTATGATAAGTTACGACGATTTTGCAGAAAGGGCTGCCAAAATACGGTTAGGAATCGATACAGCCTGTCACAATTCAGGTAGAAAACCTGAAGAAGTTACACTTATGGCAGTAACCAAAAGTCATCCCCTCGATGCCGTGCTTTATGCGCATAAGTTTGGATTAAAAACTGTTGGTGAAAATCGTGTGCAAGAAGCAGTTGATAAGAAAACGTTATGTTCCGTTTCGCTCATATGGGAGCTCATCGGTCATTTACAATCAAACAAAGCAGCACTCGCCGCACGTCACTTTGATCGCATTCAAAGTGTAGACAGCGAAAAACTATTAAATCACCTCAATAAGGCAGCATCTGATTTAAACAAAACACTGCCTATTCTCTTACAAATTAACGCCGGACGTGATCCTGCAAAATTTGGTGCCGAAATCGAAGATGCACCTAAACTATTAGAGCTCGCACTATCAAAATCGAGTCTACGTGTTGATGGATTAATGACGATCGCTCCCCTGTCTGAAAATCCTGATGTAGCAAAAATGACATTCGAATCGTTACGATCGATTCGTGATAACCTGCAAAGCAGTTTTAAGATACAACTCCCAACGCTCTCGATGGGTATGAGCGGTGATTACGGTTTAGCCATAGCGGCTGGAAGTACGCTTATACGCGTTGGCTCTGCTCTATTTGGTGAGCGTGAGACTTAAGGGTAAATCAAGTTGATTGTCTTTGCCTGCCTCCCAAGCCTCTATCCCTTGTAAGCGTAAGGTCTCAGCAAATTCACGTGCGAATCCATGCACCGTGAGTACGCGCTTAGGGTTTACTTTTTTTACATACGCAAGCAACTCCGCGTAATCTGCATGATCAGAAAGCGCAAAGGCTGCATGACAGCCGTAACGGTAAATTGCGTTTTTATCGAGTGCCCAACCGGTTGCCACAGCTATACGATGGGCAGGTATATGTTTTAAAAAAGAAGAACGCCTGATGTGCGGCGGACAAATCACAACGTGACCTGATACAAAAGCCGGATCAAAGCGACTATAAGGCGGCAGCTCCATTCCCAGTTCTTCGTATATTTTACAAAACCGATAACCCTGTTCATGAATCATAACAGGAATACCACTCGAAGCTAAGCCCTTCAGAACCTCTTGGGCTTTTCCTAAATTATAGGCTAAAATGATAGGGTTGAAACCCGAAGCTAACGTCTCTTTGCAAAATGCAATGAGCTGTGTGAAAACTTCCTCTGGACTTGGGAAAATATACTTAGGAAGTCCAAACGTTGTTTCCATGATAAGTACATCCGCTTGCGGAACCTCGCAGGCCTCTGCCGCTAAACCAGCATTTAATTTAAAGTCCCCTGTATAGAGGAGTTTCCCGTACTCAGCATGATGAATTAAACTCTGAGCGGAGCCTAAGATATGTCCTGCAGGATAAAGCGTAATTGTTGTATCCGCAGTCAATTGCTCAGGAGTACGGTAGTTGAGTGCATGAATCGTTCGTTTCCCACGAATACGCTCTCTAAGTAAACGTGCTGTAGCTTTAGAGCAGACAATTTCTTTATGCGAAGCGATATGATCGCTATGCGCATGCGATATAAAGGAACGTGCAACAGGAATGACCGCATCAAGCGCCCAATCAATCTGCGGTAGTTTTAATCCTTTATGCGTTTCAACTCTCCAAGACATGCCCTATTCAGATGCTTGTGCTTCGGTATTGCCAGTAAGAAGAAATCTTTTTTCATTATTCGTGTGGATTCTAATCAAGAACCGCTAGACCCTAAACGCCTCGAGGCGATACGCACCCTACTCGATGATTCGAGTCTGATGGTTCGTAATTCCCTACTTACCTTTTTTTCTAAATATAAAAATGAGGCATCTACTTTTCTTAAATCTGCTTTAGTGTCTCAGGATAAGAAAACGATCGAAAACATAAGGTGGTATTTAAACGAACTTAAATTCAGTGATCCTGAAGGTGAATTTAGAACGTTTATTCGTTCACTTAACTACGAGTTAGAAACAGGAGCCTTTTTATTATCACGCACCGTATCACCAAAACTCGATGTTGGTGAATGCTGCGAATTAATAGATGCAATCGCATTTCGCTGTAAAGAACTCATTGCTGAACCTTCCACGGTAAGAGACCAGTGTCGTATTATTAACCGAGTCCTTTTTCATGACTGGGGTTTTCGAGGTAACATCGAACACTACAACGATCCACGTAACAGTTTAATCGATCAGGTCTTAAAACGCAGAAAAGGCTTACCTCTTACCCTTTGCATTATTTATCTTCTCGTAGCTGAGCGCCTAGAAATAACGTTAGAACCAGTAGCACTACCCGGACATTTTTTAGTCGGCTACTATAACGAAAAGGAACCGTTCTTTATAGATCCATTCGAACAAGGCTTATTTAGAGATAGTGAAGAAGTCTTTGATCTCCTGCGTTCACGCAAAATCGTTCCACAAGTTTCTGACTTAGCGCCATCCTCCATTAGAGAAGTACTTAGCCGTAATTGCAGAAATCTGCATAATCACTACTTACAATCAGGCGAAGAAGTTAAAGCGAAGCTATTTGCAAGTTTCGTAGAAGAGTTCGATGCTGCTTACGCTCGCAACATGGAATAAAGCGGCATCTATGTCTGAACCAATCTATACTTTAGAGGATTTAAAAACATGGTCTCGTCGTGGACCTACGCTTGCTGTGCTTGGTTCACCTATAGCTCATTCGATTAGTCCAGCAATGCACAATGCAGCGTTAGCTGTAGAACAAGTAACGAACCAAGCGCTTAAAGAACTCACTTACGTTCGTTTTGAAATTAAACCAGAGGACCTAAAAGTAGCTTTACCATTACTCCATACTAAAGGTTTTCTAGGTATTAATCTTACCGTACCTCATAAAATAATCGCTTTCTCGTTGATCGAAAAAATAGATCCAAGCGCAGTTTTAATTGGTGCAGTAAATACACTGCGCCGCACTGCAACCGGGTGGGAAGGTTTTAATACCGATGGTTATGGTTTAGCTACCGCCGTAAAAGAAACCTTAGGACTTAATTTAGCAGACAGTGACATTATACTTTTAGGAGCAGGTGGCGCAGCAAGAGGAGCAGCTGTCGAATGTCTCTTAGCTCCGTGCAAATCCTTAACAATTATCAATCGTTCACGTGATAGTTTATCTGCTCTCATCAACCAATTAAGTCCGAGTGCTAAGACAACCCACTTGCGCGCACTCCTCACGTCAGAATTATCTCACACTAATAGCACACAACTCCCAGCCGGAGCGCTTGTCATTAATGCAACAAGTTCAGGACTTAAACTCACTGACGAAATCCCCGTTGATCTTAACTTAATACCGAAACCGTCCGGGGTGTATGACATGATTTATAATCCACCTAAAACAAAGCTACTTAGCCAAGCAGAGGTATTAAGTCTACCTATTGCAAATGGGTTAAGTATGCTTGTACATCAGGGAGCTAGATCATTAGAAATTTGGACTAAGCTACCTGCAGCTCGTACTGCGCCAGTCATGTTTTCTGCAGCAACCAAAGCTCTCGCATCTCATATATGATCTCTGAACTTATTCGTTTGGGCGCTCAACAACCTCTGTTTTTTAGTTTCGTAGCAGCTATCATTGGTGCGTGTATTGGAAGTTTTTTGAATGTTATTATCAGTCGTACTCCGCATGGGTTATCGATTGTTAGTCCGGGTTCACACTGCGACTGCGGAAAACCAATCGCCTGGTATGACAATATTCCCGTAATTTCATGGCTAATCTTACGAGGCAGAGGTCGGTGCTGCGGACAGCCTATTGGCCTAAGACATCCTTTTATCGAATGCTTTACTGCATTCTGGTTTGTTTATTTATGGCGTCATCTAAGTCCAGACCAAGCATTCTGTGGATGGATTTTTGCGAGTGCGTTAATCGCAGCTTCTTTCATTGATCTAGAACATATGATTATTCCCGATTTCCTAACCTTAGGCCTAGGCGTTCTAGGAGTAATTTTATCAGGCCTTGTACCAAGTCTGCACAATCAACATTCAGGTCTTTTTATTTTAGATAGTATTCGCTCTATAGAATCATCCCTCATTGGCGTTCTGATTGGATCTGGTCTACTTTTCTGGATAGCCATGCTTTCATCAGCAGTGCTTAAGAAAGAAGCGATGGGCTTAGGTGATGTTAAATTCATAGGAGCCATAGGCGCCTTTTGTGGATGGCGCGGCATCCTTGTCTCTATTTTCGGAGGTGCGCTTCTTGGAGTCATTATAATCTCACTTATCTTTTTATTTAAACTATGCTTTAATAAAAAGAACGCTGATACGAGTTCCCTCTCCCATCCTATTCCGTTTGGTCCTATGCTAGCCTTGGCAGGCTTACTTTATTTTGCCTGCTTGCATACACCTATTGATCGCTATTTGGCGACTTGGTCAGATCTGTTTTAAATAAGAGAAGCACCGTCTCCAGTCTTAGCAGCAATGACTTCCAAGGAATGTCCAAACTCAGCCAAGTAACGCTCAGAAACATGCTGAGCGAGCTCTCTAGTATAAGCCTCTGAAGTAAAGGCCATAACGGCTCCTCCAAAACCACCTCCAGTTAGGCGAGCTCCATAGACCTGACTTTGTTTAGCTAATTCAGCTACAATAAAGTCTAATTCTTTTGTACTGTTCTCAAAATTTACAGAAGAACTGTGGTGTGAACTATAAAGGAGTCGGCCAATAGCTTGAAGGTCTTGATCTTTGAGCGCTTCAATCACCTGTTTCACTCGACTGATTTCTTCAAGTATGTGTTTAGCTCTTTTAAACGTAGCGAGTGGCATTTTCCCTTCCATCGCAACGAGCGCTTCTAAATTAGTTTCTACTAAATACTGAACGCCAAGTAGACGTGCCGCCTCCATACATTCTTTATGCCTTGTAGCATAAAGTCCATCAACGAGAGTATGCTTGGTATTCGTATTAAAAATCCAAAAATGCGTATGTTTTGGTAGTGCGACAGTTTCAAAACGAGGCCCAGCACAGTCGATATAAACTAAACTATCTTCTTTGCCAAAACCGGACACCCCTTGATCTAAAATACCGCACGGAACTCCAACAAAATTATTTTCTGCGTATTTACCCAGTGCGACTAAACTCTCACGAGAAACGGTCTGTTGTGTGAGTGATAAAAAGGCGAGTGCTGACGCTAACTCAATTGCTGCACTACTACTTAAACCAGCACCCATAGGTAAATTAGACATGACCAGGTAATCAAATCCACCGGGAAGATTTAATTTCGCGTCACGCATCGCGAATAAAACACCGAGTGGGTAATTTACCCAAGAACTTTTGCCATTCACACGCTCGCTACTTTGTGTAGTTAATTCAACACGTGCTCCATGATCATGAGCGAAAAAATTACGTTTATTATCATCGCGTGGAGCAACCGCGACCCAGACACATAAATTTAATGAAGCCCCAAGTACTGATCCATGATTATAATCTGTATGATTCCCAATAAACTCAATACGTCCTGGAGCACGTGATAAACAAACAGGCTCTTTATTAAACTGCTTCTTAAATGACGCTATAAGTTTATCTCTCATAAAGGTCTTAAACTTATATTACTTCTCTAAGATCTAACCCTGCTTTAAAGCGCACTGTTTTCATCGCTTTAATTTTCATCGGTTTTTTTGTGTAAGGATTATAGCCACGACGAGCCGCTCTATGACTAATCGAAAATGATCCAAATCCGACAAGCTGCACTTCTTTATCTACACGCAGCCCTTGTTTGATTGCAGCAAGTACTGCATCTACCGAATTCTCTGCAGCTGTCCTTGCAATGCGATCTCCTAATTTTTTTTGAACATATTCTACAAGTTGAGCTTTATTCATAAATGTTAAGCGAACGCTTGCTTGCGGTATCGGTCAACCTAAGAGCAAAAACAATTTACTGTCTTACGCTTACAGTAGCTGCTCCAGATTGAGCTAAAGAAAACTGAGAAGTCTTTTCGAGTGCTGACATAGCTATAACAGCAAGTCCCACAAAACCACTCTCGTCTTTAACTGCACTTCTCACTTCACCTACGTGGTTTTCATTATCCCATATTGGCGCAGGCAACTGCGGCAAATCACCTGCACCGACTACACGTACTAATTTACGTCGTAACCTACCTCGTGAAGTAACACGTGCCATAACCTCTTGGCCAACATAGCACCCTTTCGTTACTGAAACACCCTCTGCGCTTAAGCCAAGCTCTTGAGGTAAATCATTAGATCCTACATCACGAGGAACCGAAGCTATCCCAGCTTCAATACGTAATTTTTCTAAGTCATTATCTGATAGTTGATTACATACTTTAAGAGCTTCTACTATGGGTGATTTATTCGATATAGGTGTAACGACCTCAAAGGAATCTTCACTAGAGCGTCTTCCTTTAAAGATATATGAATCACTTAAAATGTTATCATATAATAATTTACATGTTTCTTTTCCAATTAAAGTAAACGATGTGTAATCACTTGTCTTATCCTCCAAGACGACATCATCGGCTATAATAAAACCCTCTAATCTAGCGATAAGCGCTTGAGCTTTTCCCTCTGTACTATGGATCCAAAACTCTGCTGGATTCTTGCCTTTAAGGATCGTTGAATCGGCTAAAATCTTTCCCTTATGATCTAACCATAAACCATGTGAATACCAAGTGTTTACGGTATTTTTAAGTCCATCTTTCAAGTCATTGCTAAACTGCCCCTGTAGAAACGTAAGCGCATCCTCGCCTGTAACACGAATCCAAGTTCCTAAGGGAGTTAAACTGTAAGCGCGCATACCGTGTTTTTCTATATTACTTATTTTAATAAGCCACAATGAGTTACTGATACCACATTAATAGCATTTCAATATCCATTGACGGTAACCCAAAAGATTACTCTACTCAACTTATCAATTTTCCACTTCTCCCGCCTAGCGGGAGTTTTGGGGTAACTAAGAAAGCAAAGGCCGGTCACTTAGGGGTAAGTGGCCGGCCACTTTTTTTATACGGTTTTAGGATAGCATTTTTAATAAAAAAGAGGCTCGGCACACTCCCCCCTTCCTATGCAATACTATCCCTTCTGTGCAAAAAACCTCTGACATCAATGTATTGGAGACACGTCGTCTGCCATCACCAACGGAACTCTTAAACGAGATTCCTAAAAGTGAATCACAAGCTGCTTTTGTTGCTAAGTCGCGCAATGAAATACAGCGCATCATGTTCGGACAGGATAAACGGTTTTTACTCATCATTGGGCCATGTTCCATTCACGACTTAAAAGCAGGTCGTGAATACGCAGAAAAATTAGCAGCCCTTTCCAAACTCGTATCGGACAAAATGTTCATTTTGATGCGAGTGTATTTTGAAAAACCACGTACAACCGTAGGTTGGAAAGGTCTCATCATGGATCCTCATTTAGATGGCACCCATGACATCGCATCCGGTTTTAGAATCGGTCGTAAATTTTTAACAGACGTACTCGACTTAGGTCTACCAACAGCGACTGAGCTTTTAGATCCTATCACTCCTCAGTATATTGCAGACCTCGTATGCTGGTCAGCAATTGGAGCAAGAACGGCAGAATCTCAAATCCATCGCCAAATGGCATCCGGTTTGTCTATGCCAATAGGTTTTAAAAACGGCACAGATGGATCCGTGCAAACCGCAGTTAATGCAATTAAAGCAGCAGGACAACCGCACACATTCCTAGGTATTAATGTGGATGGATGTGCATCAGCAGTGGTAACGCGCGGCAATAAAGACTGCCATGTCGTACTTCGTGGTGGAACAAGCGGTGCTAATTATTCAGCAGCTCATATTTTAGAAACAGAAAAACTTCTCACTAAAGCAGGTCTTACAAATTCCATCTTAGTGGACTGCTCGCATGATAATTCAGCAAAGCAACCAGAGCGTCAGCCTGAAGTAATGCGAGAACTTCTACAGCAAATCAAAAATGGTAATACCTCTCTATTAGGAGCTATGATTGAAAGTAACTTAGCTTCGGGAAATCAACCATTTCCACCTGCAGCTGGCTCTGGAAGCATTTTAGAACGTCTAAAATACGGCGTATCAATTACAGACGGTTGTATCGATTGGCCTACCACGGAGTCTCTCATTAAAGAAATCCATGGTGTACTGCAGAAAGCTAGACCTTAAAACCGTTTGATCCCTAAGTATAACCCTCTTTATATTCTTAATTTAAATATTCCATGAAATCTCCAATTCGTGTCGCTATCACAGGTGCAGCAGGTCAAATCGGCTATTCTCTATTATTTCGTATAGCTTCAGGTTCCATGTTTGGTCCTGACCAACCTGTTATTTTACACCTCATTGAAATTGAGCCAGCACTTCCTGTCCTAGCAGGTGTTGTCATGGAACTTCAAGACTGTGCATTCCCTTTACTCAAAGGCATTGTAGCAACCGCATCGCTTGATGAAGGCTTCAAGGATATCAACTGGGCACTACTCGTAGGTTCCGTACCACGCAAACAAGGTATGGAGCGTAAAGATCTCCTCGGAATCAACGGAAAGATTTTCACAGGCCAAGGCCAAGCAATCGCAAAGAACGCTGCTAAAGACGTTCGCATTTTAGTTGTTGGAAATCCATGTAACACCAACTGCTTAATTGCGATGAACAATGCTCGATCGATTCCAAAAGATCGTTGGTTCGCGATGACCATGCTTGATCAAAACCGCGCTGTTACACAACTCGCTCTTAAAGCAGGTGTACAAACAACGGATGTAGCTCAGTTAGCAATCTGGGGTAACCACAGTTCTACGATGTATCCTGATTTCGAAAATTCTCAGATTTCAGGTAAACCAACAACCTCTGTTATCTCAGACGCTGCTTGGTTCAAAGATGCTTTCATTCCAACAGTACAACAAAGAGGTGCAGCTATTATTAAAGCACGTGGTTTAAGTTCTGCTGCATCTGCTGCTAATGCCGTTGTTGATACAGTTAGAGCTCTCACTACTCCTACACCTGAAGGACATATTTTCAGCGTTGCTGTATGCAGCGACGGTTCTTACGGAATCGAAAAAGGTCTTATCTTCTCTTACCCAATGAAGTCCGACGGTAAGCAGTGGCAAATCGTACAAAATCTTAAACTAAGTGATTTTGCCCGTTCTCGCATCAGCTTAACTGAAAACGAACTCAAAGAAGAAAAAGCACTTGTAGCCGACCTACTTCCTCAAGCTTAAAGGCTTTTTAGGAAGTAAGTTTTACTTGGATGCTATACCGTTTCGCTTCCCGAGACTGGGATTCGAAACGTATAGATAAAGGAACAGAGTCGTTGAGCTTTGTTGTCTGCGTTACATTAGGCTCAGATAAAGGATGGCCATCTGCATCCTCAAAGGTACATGTTACCTGAATAGCTACTGGAGATTGTGTTCTATTTTTTAGAACGCACACAACTTCACGTCTACCATCAGCAAGAAGTCGATCCGAGATACTTACCTTCTCAATTGCATTTTGCGCTGCTGTATCTGCAACTTGATAAACTTGAGTTAAATCCGGTGTAAATAAAACAGATGGCGTCGCACATCCTGCAAAACCAAGAATAAATACAGACGTTAGATAACCGTATACTTTTTTAACCATTAGCGGTAATGAGGAAGATCGAAAAATTCCGGACTTACATCATAGGTATTCTTCCAGAGCACTTCCTTTGATGATGACTGAGTGAGTATAAATTCAAACTTTTTATTCTGCCCCTGTTCTATGAGTCGGCTCTCTAAGAGAACCATTTCAGGATGATAGGTATCTTTATTATTCTCAACCATCGCTGAAGAGGGAGATTCTTCAAACTGCGTTTCAACACGTCTTACCATAGCATGATCGATAAAACGCATTTTATTTTTAGCCTTACTATTTAACATGACACGCATACGTCCTAACAAGAGCTGGGTATTTACAGCCGCTTTTGTTTCGTTAGTGATCGGATCAAGTAAGATATGAGGCGTAGTTTTTGCGCTCCTAATTTGAGTTAGGTTTGAAATATCTGCCACAAGCTGATCCGTGATAGTTGCTAAACCTCTAAACTGAAGTGCCGTACCATGACCAAGCGGCTGCTCCTGACTATGCGTGTCTTCAGCATATCCACTCGCGGCGAGTATACCTATAAAAATGAAATATATTCCCTTAAACTTCATTGATTTTAATGCGCGAAATAAAGACACAAAAATAAGCGAAAAGTTTCAAAAGGATTAACTTACACAACAAGGCATGGTGAGTAGTAACACTTTATCCAATCTATATGATTACACGTCAGATAGACAACCTTTTAGAACACTAAGATAATCAAGACGATAGCGATACCTATGGTTGAAACTAGCATGAATATAGTACACCTTCCTTGAAGCCTCAATGTCTCCAGATCCTAAAAGTCCAAGCCGAACCGCCGTTATTTTGGCATTCGCGGCCATCTATCTTATTTGGGGTAGCACGTACTTAGGCATTCGTGTTGCAGTAGAAACTATACCGCCCTTTCTGATGGCAGGTTTTCGTTTTTTTGTCTCTGGAATCATCCTCTTTAGTTTTCTGCAGATACGTGGAGCTTCATGGCCCACACTTACCCAGTGGAGAGATAACACCATCATCGGAGCCTGTTTACTCCTTGGAGGAAACGGCGTTGTAAGTTGGGCTGAGCAAAAAGTTCCTTCTGGTCTTACCACACTCATTCTTGGAGCCTCACCCATTTCTATGGCCTTACTCGATTGGGTTAGGCCAGGTGGCAAGCGTCCAACACTAGGAATTTGGCTAGGCATTGCACTCGGTCTAACCGGACTTGTTATTTTACTCGGCCCCGGAGCAATACCAACCGGAGCTAGACCACCTGCCACACGCGTTATTGCTCTCATTTGCTCAAGCACTTTGTGGTGGGTCGGTTCATTCTATGCTAAGCATGTTAAAAATGCAGCTGAACCTATTCATGGTGCATCCATACAAATGTTAGCTGGAAGTGTCCTCATGCTAACTACTGGCTTAATGACACACGAACTTCCACTCGTTCATTTCGCTTTAATTAGCACACGCTCCCTCATTGCACTCAGCTATCTTATTTTTATCGGTTCACTCGTAGCATACCCTGTGTATGTCTGGCTTCTTACCCATACAACCCCGGCTAAACTTTCTACTTACGCTTACGTAAATCCGTTTGTTGCTGTATTTCTAGGTTGGGCAATTCTTAACGAGCCAATTACCCCACGTATTTTCTTTGCTGCTTTGATTATCATTGGAGCCGTTGCCATTTTAACGATTCAACGAAATAAAGCTGTCAGTAAGACTTAAGTAGTTTGATTGTTTAGCATTGATTCAATGCCGATGAAGGTATTGATCAATATGACCCCTTTATACCCCTCCTATGGCTATCCCTGACTCTGTCGCGCTCGACCGTAAACATAGACTCGTAATATTCGCATCATCCCTAGGTACCGTTTTCGAATGGTATGATTTTTATATCTACGCAACGCTAGCTGCGTTCTTCGGAAAGCTCTTCTTTCCACCAGGAAATGAAACAGCAGCCTTTTTAGCTAGTCTTGCTGCAGTTGGCGTAGGTTTTTCGGTAAGACCGTTCGGCGCTTTAGTTTTCGGCCGAATTGGCGATTTAGTAGGACGTAAATACACCTTCCTGGTCACCATCATTGTTATGGGTTCAGCAACTGCCCTGATTGGTATTTTACCTACTTATGCAACGATTGGATTTTGGGCTCCTGTACTTTTATTCTTACTTCGCTTAGCTCAAGGCTTAGCACTTGGCGGAGAATATGGTGGAGCAGCGACTTATGTTGCTGAACATGCACCAGCAAATAAACGGGGTGCTTTTACAAGCTGGATACAAATCACAGCTACGCTCGGCCTTTTCTTAAGTCTCGCTGTCATTCTTACCGTAAGACAACTCATGTCTCCTGAAAGTTTTGCAGCATGGGGATGGAGAGTTCCCTTTGGCGTATCTGTAGTACTACTTGGCGTTTCAGTCTATATCCGCCTCAAACTTGAAGAGTCCCCTGTATTCATTGAAATGAAAGCGGAAGGTAAACATTCCAAATCACCGCTCAAAGAAAGTTTTGCGCACAAAGAAAATTTAATCGTCGTACTCAAAGCACTATTTGGTGCAACCGCAGGCCAGGGTGTAGTCTGGTATGCTGGTCAATTTTATGCGCTGTATTTCTTAACAACGACACTCAAAGTAAACTACATCGTAGGTTATGAATTAATCGCTGCCGCCTTATTAATCGGCACTCCCTTCTTTTTATTCTTCGGAAGTCTTTCTGATAAAATTGGCCGCAAGTGGCTTATTTTGTCGGGCATGCTTCTCACCGTCTTTACGTATCAGCCTATATTTCATGGACTAACTGAGGCAACAAACCCAGCACTTGCTCGTGCTATGGAAAAAAATCCAGTCACCTTACACACAGAAGATTTCCACGGTAATGTAGCTGTCGTCGGAGAAGCACTTGCAGACGCGGCTCGGAAAATTGTGTTACCAAGCAAGATCAACTCTCAAACAGATCAAGCACGTAACTATCTTAATACACGCGGTATTCCTTTCACACTCGAAGGAGCACTTCCAAATCAACCAATCTCTCTCACCGTTGGCGGAACCCAAATTAATGGATTTGATAAAAACGCATACGAAAAAGCACTTACCCCTGCTGGATATCCTCTCGCAGCCGACTCGTCGCAAATTAATTGGGTCAAAGCGGTAACACTACTTTCCCTACTCGTTATCTATGTTGCTTTAGTCTACGGACCAGTAGCGGCATTCTTAGTTGAATTATTCCCTACCCGTATTCGCTACACATCCATGTCCCTTCCTTATCATATCGGCAACGGATGGTTTGGAGGATTCTTACCCCTGATTGCTGCATCCATCGCTTTGTTCACAGGAAATATTTATGCAGGTCTTTGGTATCCTATCACGATCGCTGGACTTTGCTTTATAATAGGAGCAATCGTTCTACCTGAAACGAAAGATCGGGATATCTCTAAAGATAACTACTGATTACTTTACGTGACTTTCACCTTTTAAGCCACGTAACATCAGTGCAGAAAGTGCATCGATAGGCTTTCTCTCTTTAAAGAGAATCGCGTGCATTTCATTTAAAATCGGTGCATCGATTTTTTTCTGCTCACATAAACCAGCAAAAGATTCTGTTGTAGCATATCCCTCTACAACGGTTTTTCTATGAGCGAGTAACTGAGCAACACTTGAGCCAGCTCCAATATGTTGTCCAAAATCACGGTTACGACTCCAACCACCGTGACACGTTGCAACGAGATCACCGAATCCACTTAAGCCGTAAAACGTTTCGCTCTTAGCTCCGAGAGCTACTCCCACACGAACCATTTCAGCAAGGGCTCTAGTAAGTAATGCTGCTTTAGAGTTATCGCCTAGTTTAAGTCCATCTGCGCAGCCAGCCGCGATTGCATATATATTTTTAAGTGCACCGCCGAGCTCTACACCAATCACATCATCACTGGTATAAACGCGCATTTTTGAACTACTTAAGGACGCTTGAATTGAATTAAGCCATTCACCTTTTCCAGCGAGCACCATTGCACATGGCAATTCTTTCGCCACTTCAGCAGCATTTGTTGGACCTGTGAGTATACCAACAGTTGCTTCAGGTAAAACGGAAGCAATTACTTCGGATGATCTTAAGTGGCTATGGGTCTCAAGCCCTTTTGAAAGAGAGACCACTACGCCTTGAGTAAAGCCAGCTTGTTTAATATGCGTACACGTTTCACGAAGTGCCTGCATAGGACATGCTAGAATCACATACTCACATCCTAACAAACTGGACTGCAAATGTGGATTTACAAACAGAGCAGTCGGAATTTTAAATCCTGGTAAATAATCGCGGTTCTCTGAAAACGATTTTATCGCTTCTGCATGTTCACTTCTACGAGGAACGAGTGTTACGGTATGACCTAGTCTTACCAGGTACAGCGAAAAAGCTGTACCCCATGCGCCAGCGCCAATAACCGTAATTTTTTTAGGCTCCATCAAAAGTGTGATGCTTAAAACAATACTACCTGCTTTAATTACTTAAGAAAAGCAGGAATACGCTCTAAAGCAGTCATTTGCTCAAAGGTTTCGCGAACACAGACAAGCTCGAATGAACTACCCTTAACGAGAACCTCTGCTGCAAGGAGTCGTGCGTTATAGCGGCTAGCCATGGTTTTACCATAAGCACCAGCACTCATCACTGCTAAGTATTCTCCTTCACCCACTTCTTGCATGGAACGCTCTTTAGCAAAACAGTCGCTACTTTCACATACAGGTCCTACGACATCTGCGACTAGTGTTGGTCTCGTCGTGTCTTTATGTAGCGGCACAATTTCGTGATATGCATCATACATTGCTGGACGAACAAGATCATTCATACCGGCATCTACGATAAGGAAATTTTTACCGTTACCGCGTTTCAAATATTCAACGCGTGTTAAAAGTACGCCTGCATTACCAACCAAGAAACGACCTGGCTCTAATACAATCTTAAGACCAAGCGGTTTTAATAAAGGAACGAGTGCGGCACCATAGGTCTCTGGTGTTAACGGACGCTGAGATTCTGGAAGAGCTTCCCACCAGGCTGCTTGACCACTCGCTAACGCATCACGGTACACAATACCAATACCGCCACCGATCGAGAAATGCGTAATACCATACTTTGCTTTAAGTTCTGCAGCAAAGGGAGCTACTTTCTTAACAGCTTCAACGATTGGTCCTAGCTCCGTCATTTGTGAGCCGATGTGCATCTGCACACCTTTAAGGATTAAGTGAGGATACTTGGAAGCTGCTTCATAGGCTGCTGACGCAAATTTAAGAGGAATACCGAACTTATGCTCACTCTTACCGGTACTAATCTTAGCATGCGTATGAGCATCAACGTCAGGGTTCACACGAATAGCGATAGGAGCCTTAACTCCCATTTTCCCTGCGACATGATTAATGCGCGCTAATTCAGGTTCACTTTCAACGTGGAAAGAATAGATCTGATTTTCTAAAGCGACTTTGATTTCTGCCTCTGTCTTACCCACACCCGCAAAAACACTCTTCTTTACGTTAGAGCCAGCAGCGATCACGCGCTGTAATTCACCAGCACTCGCGAATTCAAACGCGCAGCCCATATTAGCGAAATGCCTTAACACGGCCAAGTTACCGTTAGCCTTATTTGCAAAGCATATCTGAAAATCTAATCCATTTAAGCTATTAGCTAATCGATTATAATTATCAGCCATCGTAGCCGAGCTATACACGTAGGTGGGTGTTCCATAGAGACGAGCTACTTCGGCTAAGTCTACCGACTCACATTGAAGATTTTGGCCATTATAACGGAAGTGATGCATAGGAAAAAATAAGATCTAAAAAAAGTTATACTAAAACACTCGATTTTGGTTGAAAAACCAACCGAAAATTCCACGGTCTTGAAGTATGTTATCCATGCTCAAAAATCTAATCCATAGACCTGCTATCAGGTTTGGATTGGCGCGGGATAACAAAAGTCGCTTCAGAAACCCTCGTTTTGTCAGTTTTATGGCCCAAAGTAACCAAAAGTTACTCAATACAGACGTCCAAGACGCTGTTCTCAAGGGTCGCAAACTAGCTAAACAATGCCTTTGGGTCGCTCTGTTTGCAGGAGTCGCCTGGATAGCAATCGAAAGCGCCAAAGCGCTTTCGATATTTTAAGCTACCTTTTAAGGTTACTTAACCTGCACCACCCGCTGTCTGAGCAGGGGCTTGTTTAAACATGGAGCGGAAACTTGCTGCAATATAGTCACCGTTTAAGCGTGAAATAAAGTCATGCGAAATAAGCTTAGGGCAAGCTGCACTACATTCATACTGATTCGTGCAACCACCGAAACCTAAGTCATCCATGGTATTAACCATAGCTAGTACACGTCTATCACGCTCAGCCTGACCTTGCGGAAGAATACCTAAATGAGACACTTTAGCTGCAACAAACAACATCGCGCTCGCATTCTTACATGCAGCAACACAGGCGCCGCATCCAATGCACTGAGCAGCATCCATCGCTAAATCGGCAGCTACCTTTGGAATAGGGATCGCATTAGCATCAGGAGCAGAACCAGCACGGGCAGTAATAAAACCACCGGCTTGCTGAATCTTATCAAAGGCACTGCGATCCGTTACTAAATCCTTAATAACAGGGAATGGTTTTGCACGGAATGGTTCAATGGTGACCGTTTCACCATCACTGAAGCTACGCATGTAGGTTTGGCAGCTTGCAACCGCTTCGTGTGGACCATGCGGCTTACCATTGATAACCAGTGAGCACGTACCACAAATACCTTCACGGCAATCATGGGCAAATGCGATAGGTTCCTCACCCTTCACGGTTAACTGATCATTAACCACGTCGAGCATCTCTAAAAACGACATGTTTGGATTCAGGTCGTTAGCAGGATACTCAATAAATCTACCTGGTTTGTTCGGTCCCTCTTGACGCCAGACGCGTAGTGTTACCGAAATGCTTTTTGAATTATTTTCTGAAGACATATCGGTTCCTTACTTGTAGTTTCTAACACTCATCTTAGTGAATTCGTAGTTTAGTGGCTCAACATTGCGAAGCGGCTCTTTGCCTTCGCCTTGGTATTCCCAAGCAGCGACATGGGCAAATTGTTCATCATTACGCTTACATTCTCCGTCTGGGTGCTGATACTCCTCACGGAAGTGACAGCCGCAGCTTTCTTCGCGGGTCAGTGCATCGCGGCACATCAGTTCACCTAACTCCAAGAAGTCAGCGACACGTCCAGCCTGTTCAAGGGATTGATTAAGATTATTTGCTGAACCAGGTACTTTGACATTGGCCCAGAATTCTTCGCGAAGTTTTGCGATTTCTTTGATGCCTTGTTCAAGACCGGCTTTGTTACGCGCCATACCGCAATACTGCCATAGAAGTTTACCTAGGCGTTTGTGGAAATGACTTACTGGTTCTTTACCGTTATTGTTTAGTAAACGAGAAATGCCTGCTTCAACGTCTGCCTTAGCCTTAACGAATTCTGGCGAAGCTGGAGACGGACGTGAATTTGGTTTTTGTCCAGCTAGGTAATCACCAACGGTGTAAGGAATTACAAAATAACCATCCGCTAAACCTTGCATCAGTGCAGATGCACCTAAGCGATTTGCACCGTGATCAGAGAAGTTAGCCTCACCTAGAACAAATAGTCCTGGGAGGTTAGACATTAAATTATAATCTACCCATAAGCCACCCATGGTGTAGTGAACCGCAGGGAAAATACGCATTGGAACTTTATATGCGTTTTCGTTCGTGATCTCGTGGTAGATATCAAAGAGATTGCCGTAACGTTCACGAACACCGGCTTCCGTTAAGCGCTTAATTGCATCTGAAAAATCGAGATAAACACCTAAGCCGCTTTCACCAACACCGCGACCTTCATCGCAAACGCGCTTTGCTGCTCGTGAAGCAATATCACGTGGGCAAAGATTACCGAACGCAGGATACATACGCTCGAGATAGTAATCGCGATCAGCCTCTGGAATGGATCCTGGTGGCTTACCACAGTCTTCTTTTTTCTTAGGCACCCAAATACGTCCGTCATTTCTTAATGATTCAGACATGAGGGTTAACTTTGACTGATAGTCACCCGATACAGGAATACAGGTTGGGTGAATTTGCGTATACGATGGGTTAGCAAAACAAGCACCCTTCTTGTATGCTCTCCAAATAGCTGATGCGTTGGAACCGCGAGCATACGTGGAAAGATTAAATACGTTACCGTAACCTCCGGTTGCTAAAATAACTGCGTCAGCTGAATGCGTAGAAATTTCGCCGGTATTTAGATTACGAACAACAATTCCTTTCGCGTGACCATCAACCACAACGATATCTAAAAGCTCGCTATGCGTATGGAGTTCAACGGCACCTTGGCCAACCATACGTGAAAGCGCTGAGTAAGCACCAAGTAGAAGCTGCTGACCGGTTTGGCCGCGTGCATAAAACGTACGAGAAACTTGGGCGCCACCGAAAGAACGATTAGCGAGTAAGCCACCGTATTCACGTGCAAAAGGAACACCTTGAGCTACGCACTGATCAATGATGTTAACGGAAACTTCAGCTAAACGGTGAATGTTTGCTTCACGTGCCCGGTAGTCACCGCCCTTGATCGTATCATAAAATAAACGATGAACACTGTCTCCGTCATTTTGATAATTTTTAGCTGCGTTGATACCACCTTGCGCTGCAATCGAGTGAGCGCGGCGTGGGCTATCATGAAATACAAAGTTTTTAACTTTATAACCTAATTCGCCAAGCGTAGCTGCAGCAGAGGAACCTGCTAGACCAGCACCAACTACGATAATTTCGTATTTTCGTTTGTTAGCTGGATTGACGAGTTTGATCTCCGTCTTGTGCTTACGCCATTTTTCAGCGAGCGGACCAGATGGAATTTTAGGATCTAGGTTTGCCATGACTCAAATTGCGTTAAGGACTAGGGTTTACTCGAAGCAGTTGTAGAATTAAGTTTTAGATTACCTGACAAAACAGAGGCAGGTATCGCAAGGTTACCTAAGAAGTAAGCTAAGCAACCAAGTGTAACAACAAAGCGAAGCGTTTTCGCCCAGCTCGAATTTTTTAATCCTAGGGTTTGAAATAAACTTTGTGCTCCGTGGAGTAAGTGAAGTGATAAAAGACCTACAGCCAAGATATAGAAACAAGCAATAATTGGATTACTGAATCCTAAAATCACCATCGATCTTACATCATGCACATGTGCTCCAGCGTGAACTACCGTGATTCCCATAACATGATAATCCGCAGTCATCGTGTACTCAGGTAAGTTTTCTTTAAATGAAGCGCTCTGCGCTGTTCCCAAAGTAAACTGAGCTAAGTGATAAACAATGAAGGCTAGCACCACATAACCTGTCCAGCGCATGTAACGAGAAGCGAGGGTAGCTTTAATCCACGTTGTGGAATGATAGCCAACACTGCCGCGTGCTTTTTTATCTTCAAGGGTCAGTACTGTCGCTGCCCAAATATGAAGCGCAACGCAGATAAGCAGCACGATACGCATCACCCACAAAACAGGTCCTAGCGTATGTAAAAATTGAGCATACCCGTTGATACGATCCGCTTCTTCAAAAATTTGTAAGTTGCCGACTAAGTGACCAATAACAAATCCAATCAGGATAATACCAGTCACAGCCATAACGACTTTACGGCCAATCGTGGAACAGAAAAAACGACCAAATAGATTCATTGGATTAAACGCGTGTAAAAATTAAGAAGACTACTCTCTACGGGGTTTCGTAGGTTGTAAAGCAAGGCAAAGTGTTCTGGCAACGACTATTAGAGCTTTTATGAGCCTAACAAGTAATTCAAATACCCCAGTCCCTTATTAATAAGCCCTAAAACCAAAGGTTTATACCTTAGAAAGCGGTTTTAATAGGGAAAACTTACCACTTCCAGCCGGAGCAATACTGCGGCGCCTAAAGGCATTTACCCGGGCACCCTCCCCAATACATTCAGCCAATGCCTCTTCTACCTTGGTATGGTCTAGGGCATGGTCTGAAACATAGTGAAAGTCCCACCTAAGGTCTGCCGTCTGAGAAAGCATATAATGCCAGCAGGCAAAGTCCGAAGGAAGCGCCGCATCAATATCGGTAACTGTCACTAAGCTACCATCTTTTCTAAAATAGAGGTCTTTTTCGCGGCCTAAAATACGGTACCCTGTAGGCATACGTTTTACGATGTCGCCGGTATGGTAACGCAGTAAAGGCATTGCTTCACGGTCCCGGGTTGTAACAACAATTTGAAACGTGTCCTTCATCTCAGGACGCCAAGGGATTAATTCGATGAACGCATTTTCATCAATAACGACCGAGTCGTCTTTAAACGCTTCTCCAACGAAAAGATAGCCGGCTTCCGTAGATCCATAGAGATCAACCTGCTTTGCAGGGAAGACTTCTTGGATTCGCTTACTGTGCTGCAAACTCGCTTTTCCGTAAGTAAGAATGACGACCTTGATACTTGGAACAATTACCCCGCGTTTTTTTGTAGCTCTAGCAAGCAGGGATAAATAAACAGGCTCTCCCTCAATTACCTCTGGTTTTGTAGCCTGAAGTTCAATCACAATTCGGTCCCATTCACTTTCAGGAAAAGCAAACGGATCACTGGATAAATTGAGGTAAACAGTTCCATCAAAATAACGATTAGGAAATGGATGATCCTCGTAAGGGCATAAATTACTCGAACATCCCACAGGCGCTAAAACACACTTGCGATAAGGCTTATCAGCATAGGGTCTTAAAATCGGTGAAGTGCGGTAAGCTCGCTGGGTTTGAGCGGTCCACCAACCCTCTTCCATAATCACCGTCATAGGACCAGAGGTGGTTCCCGAGGTACTTTCGTATTCTAATTTTTTTTGTTCTAAGCCGCGCTCAACTTCTAAGTGATCGTTAAAGAATGCATAATGACCGCGCTCAACAATTTCACGTTTTGATAAAAGCGGGATGCCTTTAAATAAATTCCAATTCAGCGGTTCAGCATTAAGCGGATACCGCTTCTGATACAAAGGACTACGTTTATAAATATGCCTAATTTCTGATTCTAGTGCCGTAGGTATACGCTCTCCCGACTCGCTTTTAATAGCGCTTTCAGAGTTGGCGAATAAGACTTCTGGCATAGTAAATGAAACGTAAATACTCGAGTGAGGAGTGTCCTAAAAAACGTATGTCGGTTATACAGTAAGTCAAATCTGCTTGGGGTTACTCTTTCTCCACCATCCCTCAAAGTGGAAGAGCCCGCATAGCACCAAACTGTGTGTTATTTTACCTTCTCTTGCTAGAGTAAGAACCTCTTCCACAGGAAGCGCTTCGCAGGACATTTCCTCATCTTCATCCCATTCAACGCTACCTTGTAAAATCGCATTTTCCACAAGCACTAAGTGGCAGCGATTATTTTGAATTGCAGGATTAGGATGTACGGAGGCGATGAGCCGAGCATTACTTCCAACATAACCTGTTTCCTCTTTTAATTCACGCACCCCAGCCACAACCGGGTCTTCGTCTTTCTCAATAACTCCACCCGGAATTTCTAAAGAAAGCTGATTAGTGCCGTACCTAAATTGCGAAACAAGAACGATTTTTTTATCTGCAGTAAGTGCTATGACATTTACCCAGTCTGGTGCATCTACGACGATAAAATCTCGTTTTGAACCACGCTTAGGGTGAGAAAATTCTACACTTAACAAATCCAAAATTTTCGTTTCTGCGAGCTTACGTTCTTTTCCGCGTAGCCAGTGATGTGGAGCGTTTTGCACGGTGTATAGCTATAAAACAAAAGGGCCGGACCTGTGAAGGACCGACCCTTTTAATCATTTTAAAATTTAAAATTACTTCTTTTCAGGAAGCTTGATCTTTTGACCAAGGTGTAATTTTGCCCAGTTAACGCTTGGGTTAGCTGCTTTTAAATCAGCAATCGTGCAACCGTTAGCTTTAGCAATCTTAGATGCTGTGTCGCCTTTCTTGATGAGATATTCACCAGGACCTGCAACAGGACCTTTACCGCCCTTAGCTGCTGGATGCTTTGAACCTTCTTCGATTTTAGCTACTTGAGCTTGAAGTGTTCCTAGTGTGTTACCAACTGCTGTGAAAGCGTCTTGTGTCTGCTTAGCAACTGAATCAAGTCCTGCTTTAACAGAATCAGCTTTTGAAGATGCTGAGCTTGCTTGTGCAGCAATATCATCGATCTTAGCTGCCTTCTCTTCGAGAGCGACAAGTTGAGTTTTGACCTTCGACAGAGTCGCAAGGGACCAGCCGGCTAACACTAAGGCGAGAACGCCTACAATGACGCCGCCAATTGGGAGCATGCTATTATTTTCGCGGGAAATCGTGTCCATTTTTATAAAGTTAAAGTAAGATCAAAAAACGAATCCTCGAGTGACGCAAGCAGAGATTATCCAGATATAAGCAAGTTTCGGCTAAAAATGGCACTAAAAGGGGCTTCCTAGCGTAAAAACCAGTTTATTGCGTAAGTCTTTCTCAGAAAGGCTCAAATGGCGTTAAAAGTAGAAAATTTTGCATATATATGAACCC
Organism: Opitutaceae bacterium; assembly: GCA_036824825.1. Taxonomy (GTDB): domain Bacteria; phylum Verrucomicrobiota; class Verrucomicrobiia; order Opitutales; family Opitutaceae; genus Palsa-1447. Next base: position 102,305 of record DAISZL010000001.1, on the reverse strand, counting down.
CGAGATTGACATGAGCGCCGTTCGCCCATGCTTTGAATTCTTTCGGGGTGTAGCTTAGCCTGGTAGAGCGCCTGGTTTGGGACCAGGAGGTCGTAGGTTCGAATCCTATCGCCCCGACCATTTAAAGAGTTAGCGGCATGTGTAGCCTAACCTTTATCCCAACTTAGCTGTTAAGCCTGAGTTGATGTGTTAACCAGAAAACACTTGCCGTCTTATACTAAGTCTGCGGTCCTTTTTTCTTCTGTCATTGATTAGTAGCAGCGTAACGGAGAGGTGGCAGAGTGGTCGATCGCGCCTGACTCGAAATCAGGTGTGCCGAAAGGTACCGAGGGTTCGAATCCCTCCCTCTCCGCCATTTAAATTCTGAAATAATTCAGCTACTCGCCCCAACCTGTTTTCTGTGATCTTGAGGATGAGATGAAATAGCGCGGCGCACACAATTGACGCGGTAAGTCATATTGAGCACTTTTGAGCCATGGCAACTATTCAAATACGAATACGCATAGATCGCAAACTAAAGAAAAAGAGCGACGATATGCTAAAGAGACTCGGTCTAGATGCCGGATCATTTATATCAATGGCGTTGACCCAACTTGTCTATCGTCGAGGACTACCCTTTGCGGTCACCGAGACAGATGCAGGTTATTTCGCTTCAGAATACGGAGTTACTGCTGAGCAGAGCAAAAAGGCAGGTGCTATTATCCGCCGAGAGACCAACCGTGCTCGTAGGACGGGTAAATTGCGTAAGATTACTGAGCTAGCAGACCTAACACCATAAAGTTGCTGGCAACTAATCGAACCATTCATGGAATGTAACTGAGTACTGAATCCACCACCGCCTTTTAGAGGAAGGATAAGTTTTCGTATTCCACCTCTGCGTAAAGCGTAATGAGGTCAAATCCCTCCCTCTTCGCCATTTAAATTCTGAAATAATTCAGCTACTCGCTCCAACCTGTTTCCTATGTTCTTGCGCATGAGATGAAATAGCGCGGCGCTGGTCATCCGAAAGTCGTTTAAGATTTTTTATCTGCATACCCATACGCGGATTTTTTACTAACTTCGTTTCATAGCGTATTAGATAATCCCAATAGAGTGTCGTGAAAGGACATGCATTCTCACCCACGGATTCAGCGGGATTATATTTACAGCCTTTGCAGTGATTACTCATGCGGTCGATATACTTTCCTGAAGCGATATATGGCTTACTCGCCATTAATCCTCCATCCGCATACTGACTCATTCCTAAAGTATTAGGTAATTCGACCCACTCTACAGCATCGACATAAACACCTAAATACCAGGCATGAATCTCTTTTGGATTTACCCCTAAGAGTAATGAGTAAAGTCCCGTGACCATGAGACGCTGAATATGATGCGCATAGCCATGCTCCAGGGTTTGCTTAATCACATCACGAAGACACGCCATCTCCGTCTCACCGTCCCAAAAAAAGTTAGGAAGTAGAGCCGTAGCTTTCATTTCATTTCTCTGCAAGTACTCTGGCATATTCATCCAGTAGATACCGCGCACATATTCACGCCACCCCAGTATTTGGCGTATAAAACCCTCAACCGCCTGAAGCGGAGCCTTACCCTCTTTGTAAGCTTTTTCTGCTGCTGAAACCACTTCACGCGGATTGATGAGTTTCAGATTCAAAGCACAGGACAGATGAGAATGATAAAGCCATGCTTCACCTTCCCACATGGCATCTTGATAGAGACCAAAAAAAGGAAGTCTTACTTTAATAAATTCACGGAGTACTTGTAGGGCTTGTGAGCGAGTAACAGGCCAACCAAAGGAAGCAATACTTCCCGGGTTTTTAGAAAAGTGTTTCTCGACCAGTTTGATTACATCGAGCGTAATTGCGTCAGGTTTAAAACGCGTAGGTTTTGGTACATCCTGAGGGCCCTCTTTTCCAAAACTACCTCGATTTTCCGTATCAAAATTCCACTGACCACCCACAGGTTCTTTACCATCCATCAATATACCTGTTTTTTGCCTAAGCTCTCGGTAAAAGTATTCTAAGCGCAGCTGCTTACGATCTTTCGCATGCTCTCTGAATTCAGAAACCGTGCTAAAAAAATGGGTGTCGTCTCTTACTTCTAAATTAAGCTCACTGGTACGAGCAACCGTTCGTAAACTGTGATATACTCGCCAGTCACCGGGAGCTGTCATAATCAGCTGCTTTGGTTTTAGTCCAGCAATCGCACGTTTTAATTCACCAGCTAAAGTCCCTGTATTTTCTTTGTCATCTAGCTTGGAATAAACGACTGAAAAACCTTTATCTTTTAAGGTAGCAGCGAAGTGGCGCATCGCACTTAAGAAAACCGTCGTTCGTTGTTTAGAAGATGGAATATGAGTCGATTCCTCTGCTACTTCCGCCATCCACACGGTATCTACTTTAGGATCAAAATCACTCAATGCCGCAGCTGATTCATCAAGCTGATCACCTAAAATTATAACTAAATTTCTTCGGTTAGTAGGCATAGAGCATGTTCGTTAAAAGCCTACGTTGTGCATTTCATGCCGCGCTGCAACTTGTGAGCGCATTTAATGTAAAAAGTTTATTAGACTGTCCGAAAGTAAGGCTCTTGCGTGCAAAGCAGAAGATATATTAACTACATACTTACCCTATAAAAACCCTTTCGATGAACGATTTATCCCGTCGTCAGTTTATTAAGAGAGCCCTAGGTGCAACAGCCGCCGTTTCCGCTCCACTCATTATCCCTTCAAGACTACTCGGTGCTAATTCACCAAGTAATCGCGTACGCGTCGCTCACATTGGATGTGGTCGTATCGCGACCGGTCATGATATGCCTGGTGTATTGAATTCTGGGCTAGCTGATTACGTTGCTGTCTGTGACTTAGACTCAAACCGAGTCGCAAAAGCTAAACATTTTCTTCAGAATTTTAAGACAGCTTCAGACCATGCAAGACCTGAAATCGATACCTATGGCGACTATCGTCGAATCATGGAGCGTAAAGACATCGATGCTGTTGTCATCAGCACACCTGATCACTGGCATGCACAATTAGCGCTCGCAGCAATTTACGCTGGTAAAGACGTTTATCTACAAAAGCCAATGACTATGACCCTAGCAGAGGGCCAAGCACTTAGGGACGCTGTAGCAAAAACAGATCGCATCTTCCAAGTAGGTAGTCAGCAACGCTCATGGGTTCAATTCCGCCAGGCATGTGAACTAGTAAGAAGTGGCCGTGTTGGTCGCTTACAGCGAGTTGAAATCGGACTCCCTATTGATCCAACTGCACCAGACAATCCAGAGCAGCCAATACCAGCGAACCTTGATTACAATACGTGGCTAGGATCTACCCCTGAAGCCTACTACACTGAACAACGCGTTCATCCACAAAATTCTGTGGCCACGCGCCCAGGTTGGCTAAGACATGAAGCATACTGCCTAGGTATGATTACCGGCTGGGGAGCACACCACTATGATACGGCACACTGGGCCATGAATGTAGAAGATACGGGACCTAGCCGGATTGAAGCCACTGCAGAATTTCCAAAAAACAAAATCTGGAATGTTCACGGAGCCTATCACGTAGAACTGGATTATCCTAATCAGGTTAAAGTGGTTGTAACTGATAAGTTTAATAATGGATTAAAATTTATTGGTGACGAAGGTTGGATTTGGGTTACTCGGGATAGTGAAATCACCCCAAGTGATCCTACGGCTAAATTAAAGAAAGAAATCAAAGCACTGGATGCGAGTGACCCTAAACTCCTAGATCCACAAGGCCTCTCCGTACGTTTACCTGTCAGTAAGGAACATCACCTTAACTGGCTTGAGTGTGTAAAATCACGCAAAACTCCCCTAGCACCAGCTCACATAGCACACCGTAGTAACTCTGCTTGTATCATAAGCTGGATTGCTATGAAATTAGGTCGCCCTTTAACATGGGATCCTAAAGCTGAACGCTTTGTTAATGATGACCAAGCAAACTCCATGCTTTCTCTTCCACAACGTGAAGGTTTTGGTATACATACAATTCTTAAATCTTAATTTTATTACCCTATGAATCGTCGAAGCTTCATCACTCAGGCAGCTGCTGCTATGGCAGTAAGCTCCTTCTTACCTAAAGAAACTAAAGCGCAAACACCGACTTTCCAAAAAGCCGATGGCGCTAACTATGCTCCACGTGGAAAACCAAACTTGGTTGTAAAACCAGGCCAATTCCAAATCGCTGTAGCTAAAATTGATCATGCTCATATCTATGGCATGTGTAATGGCCTCACCGAAGCAGGTGCTACCGTTAAGTGGGTTTACGATACAGACGAAGGACGTGTTAAAGCATTTTTACAAAAATATCCTTACGCTAAAGTTGCTAAGAGCTTGAATGCAATTCTCGATGACAAAGAAGTAAAACTTGTCTGCTCATCTGCGATTCCAAATGAACGTGCTGCTCTAGGTTGCCAAGTAATGGAAGCGGGCAAAGATTACTTCAGCGATAAAGCGCCATTCACAACGCTTGAACAGTTAGATCAAATTAAAGCAACGATCGCACGTACAGGTCGTAAGTACATGGTGTACTACAGCGAACGTCTTCACGTAGAAGCTGCTATGTATGCAACTGACTTACTCGAGCGCGGTGCAATCGGTAAGGTTGTCCAAGTTTTAAACATAGCTCCTCACCGTATCAGCTTAAGCACACGCCCATCCTGGTTCTTTAATCGTATTCAATACGGCGGTATCTTAGGAGATATCGGTAGTCACCAATTTGAGCAGTTCTTAACTTACTCAAAGTCCACAGAAGCAATTGTCACAAATTCTGCGGTTGGTAACTTTGCTCATCCAGATCACCCAGGCCTAGAAGACTTCGGTGAAGCTTCCTTAATCGGTAGCAGTGGTAGCTCGAACTATGTGCAAGTAAACTGGTTCACCGCTGATGGTCTAAGAACCTGGGGCGATGGCCGCTGCTTCATCTTAGGTACAGAGGGTTCAATCGAACTCAGAAAATACGTAGATGTAGGTCGCGATGTTGGCCACGAAGCTTCCGGAAATAACGTATACATTATCGACAAGAAAGGTGAACACTACGTAAACGTAACTGGTCAAATCGGTTTCCGTTTCTTCGGTGAATTCATCCTCGATTGTATCAACCGCACTGAAGTAGCAATGACCCAAGCTCATGCATTAAAAGTCGGTGAAATCGCTGTTAAAGCACAAGAAGCTGCAAGACGTCTCACCGGACATCTTGGTTAATTAAAACGCTTACCCACTCAAATCCCTCGTCTTATTTAAGCGAGGGATTTTCTATTGGCTACTCTCAAGTCTTACCATGACTTCATTACGCCTTAAAAACGGAGGCGTCCACGGTGGATCAAAATAAGCGAAGATTGGTTTACCCGTAGATTTAAGGTGTTGCGCTTCAAGCCACTGATTTAAACGAGCTGTAGCTACAGATTCATTTTTTAAACTACGTCCACCTTCAAAACGAAGCACTGCAAACAAGCCTGACTTAATTTCACTAATTTTAACGTTGGCATCTTTAGGGAGCGGCGCGTTTGATGCCTGATAATCTTTAGGCAGTACAAATGCCATCGTGGGATTAGCCTCCTGCTCAGACATGAAAACGGGCGTTGTCATTGCGATTTTTTGCCCTTGTTGGTTTGAGCCAGTGATGTATCTAAAAAGGCGCATAAAGCTACCATCTGTGCCGTCACCGGCACGAACCGTAGGAGTCTCTACGACAAGAAGCGTAGGATACTCCCTCACTTCAAAATCGTTATCTTTTCTTTTAACGCTGTATGAAGCCGTTTCATACCCACTACGACTGAATTGGCAGCCTGTAATAAGTAAAACAGCAACAATACCTAGTGCTATAAGTAGCATTGTTTTCACGTTTAGTAAGCTAAGTGTATAAATCTCGATTTGCCAGACTCAAAAAGAATATGGATTAGTAAACAGAATATTATACACTGTTCCCTTATCGTTAAGTAATTTCATAATGAATAAACCCCTCTTAAAACTATTCAGCCTAGGCCTCATTGCTTATGTTTGTTTTTTTACAACGAACTACGCTGCAGAATCAAAAACTCAAGGACCACGTTTTGAATCAGAAATACAAGCATTCATAGCAAAGGATAAAACGAATCCGCCTAAATCGGGAACCATTCTGTTTATTGGTAGCAGTATTTTCAGAAAATGGACTACTGTCACAGAACAGATGAGCCCACTGCCTGTTTTTAATCGCGCCTTTGGTGGTTCTCGTACCGACGAAGTATTAGCACGCATGGATCAACTCGTATTCCCATATAAACCAAAAATTATTGTTTATTACTGCGGCAGTAACGACATCAATGCTAATAGAACATCAGCTATTATCTTAGATAATTTTAAACAATTCTCCGAGAGGGTTGCAGCTCAATTACCCAAAACAGAAATTATTTTTGTTTCGATCAATAAGGCCCCTCAAAAGAAAACACGTTGGAATATTGTAGATGAAGCAAACGCCAAAATTAAATCCTACTGCGAAAAAACACCGCTGCGTATGTTTATCGATGTAAATCCCGTTTTGCTTAATAAAGATGGAAGCTCAAAGGAGGAATTATTCGTAGAGGATAAACTTCATTTAAGACAACCTGCGTACGACGGCTTTACGACTATTATTAAACCCATACTAACAAAGGAATGGGCGAAGTATTCGGCAAACTAATACGGTCTACTGTGTCCTTAGAAAATAGAAAATTAAATTTAATTGGTTGGCTACTAATCTGCTTTAGCGCTTCTGCTACTGCGGTATTTGTTTCTACCCACGGCTGGTACGTACAAATACATAAACCGAGCTGGAACCCACCATCGTGGTTATTTGGACCTGTATGGAGTACGCTCTATGCCATGATGGCTATAGCAGCATGGCTAGTTTACCGTGAAGGCGGTTTTAAAACACAAGCAAGGCCTCTGTATTTATTTTTAACTCAGCTTGCCTTAAACGCTCTCTGGACTCCCCTTTTCTTCGGCCTACATTTACTCGGCATAGCATTTACCGAAATAATCATCCTCTGGGGCTTTATTTTGATGACGATTATTTCATTTTGGAAAGTAAAGACCGTATCTGCACTTTTACTAATACCCTATATTTTATGGGTAAGTTTTGCTGCAACACTCAGTGGCACAATTTGGTGGCTTAATCACTGAGCAGTTACTAGCGCCTGCAAACCTTTTTCTAAATCCCACGCAGGTTTAAATCCAGCCTTAGCAAGTTTAGAAGCGTCAGCACACGAGTGCTTCACGTCTCCTGGTCTTTCAGGACAATACTTAATGATAGATGACGATCCCGTTAGTTCTATGATTCGTTCAGCAATCACATTGATTGTAACACTTTTACCTCCACCCACATTGTATACTCCAGAAGCAGTATCCGATGAAATTGCAAATACGTTAGCCGCTACGATATCTTTAACAAAAACGAAATCCCGCGTTTGAAGTCCGTCACCAAAAATAGATAACGGTTCATTTGCACGTGCTTTCTTTAAAAATAGTGGAATAGCTGCTGCATAAGCACTACTAGGATCCTGTCTAGGTCCATACACGTTAAAATATCTAAGACTTACTGTCTTCAGTCGGCCTGAAGCCTGATACAAGGAACAATAGTATTCGCCGTCTAATTTAGTCAGTGCGTAAGGACTCTTAGGGTCTGGAGTTAATCCTTCGTGCTTTGGTGAAATTGGATTTTCTCCATAAACTGCTGAAGAACTACTAAAGCATAATTTTTTTACTCCCGCTTTAGCTGATTCCTCTAAAACATTGAGTAATCCTACGCCATTAATCTGCACACACTCCAACGGGTTCTGCATTGACTCAGGGACACTGACTTGTGCCGCCATATGAAATACGTAATCAATTCCCTGAAGGGCTTTTTTTACGTCTGCTTTATTTTCAATAGAGCCCTCAATTAAATTAACATTAAGACCTGCTAAATTGGATTTTTTACCAGTTCTAAAATTATCAAGAATCGTTACAGATGCTTTGCCCTGAAAATATTCAGCTAGATGACTTCCAATGAATCCTGCTCCACCCGTTATTAACACATTCATAGAACAAATTGTTTAACAAATTGATTCATACTCAATGCTTGTTTTTCCATTGAACGTACTAAAGCGAACTGATTTCGAGCACGATCTAAGTTATGCTGGGGTCGTTTGATTTTGAAATACTGATCGCCATTAAGGTAGTCCGTAAGAAAACGCATACCTATTTCATAAGTTATCACTTGTGCCGCTAGCGGTAAATTTAGCTTCTCCGCTTTATTTAGCATCGGCCCAGTGCCTTCTAAATAACCCCTTACAAGCGCCTCAAATATAGAAAGCCTGCAGTGCACTAAATCTAAATTAGTTTCATCTTCTGCCGCAGCATTACTTGCTGAACGTACCATATCACCAAAATCATATAGAGCTAGCCCAGGCATTACGGTATCAAGATCAATTACACATATACCATGTCCCGTTTTCGGATCTAATAACACATTATTAATCTTAGTGTCATTGTGCGTAATACGCTCAGGTATAGCACCCGCTTTGAGCAAATCGAGTAAACTGGATGATAAATTTTCGCGTGCACAGACAAAATCAATTTCACTACTAGCACTTGCGACACGCTTTGCTGGATCTGAAGCTACAATAGCTTTGAATGCAGCAAAGCGGCTAATTGTGTTATGAAAATTAGGTATTGTCTCATTTAACCGCGGGCCTGGAAGATCTGCTAAGCATCGTTGAAAAGCTCCGAATGATTTTGCTGCCTGAAAGGCCTGCGTCTCATTTTCTAAAATATCTACTGAAAGCGTATTTTCTACAAAATCATAGATACGCCAAAAATTACCGTCGGTAGTTTTATAATACGGGCTACCTGTTTTAGTTAAAACCAATACAAGTGACTTTTTTAAACCATCCACAGATCCGTTTTCTAGTTCTAGTCCAGCCATGTGTTGACATACACGCATGACATTTTCCATAAGCGCAGGAACGTCTTTAAAAATTGCATGATTTACGCGTTGTAGAATATAACTGCGCAACGTTCCATTAACAGAATAAGCCATTCTCCAGGTATCATTTATATGACCGTTTCCGTAGGCATCACAGGAGAAAAGTTGGCCTTGAACCGAAAATTCGGCGCAAATTGATTTTAAATAATCCTGATTAAATATAGCTGACACTTAAATTTATGATTGAGGATTCATTTCAAGAGTTAGTACTTCAAATGGTTTAAGTTTAATCACCTGAGGATTTCCAGCTTCAAATAATTTAGATTCTTTTACCTTATCACTTACCCAAGGACTGTGAGCTGAAAAATGTCCAATAGCACCTTCAGGCAATTCAAATACAGAACCTACATCAATCGAGATTTCTGATGGTTGATCACTAGGATTACGTAGCACTAGAATAGCTTTGCGACGTGCCCACGATGCCCAGCCATAAATCTCACCCTTAAATGGGTCTCCTCCTACCCAATGTGTATCTTTTAAAATATCACTATTAGCACGGGACCAATTAGCTGCTTCAGCAAGATCATCCCAATTTTTCTGAGTCAATTTTGCGGGAGTAATGTACATCTCTTGGCATTGCGTACCTGATCCAAAATAATCATGCACTTCACTTTCAAAATCATTTTCTGGATCCGAATCTAATTTTCGTGCTTCACGTGCATAAATGATTCCATGAAGCATTAACGAGTTTAGAGGATATAAATTACATACTTGAACAATACCGTGGTACGTTGCTCCGTCACGGTAGGTTATCCACTGCTGCCGATTTGATCCTACTCCGGCAAATGAATGATCATGCCCGTCACGCCATATAGAATCAGCATACTGTAGCCAAAATGGTGAAGGCCATGTACCAGTAGTTAAGTTTACATAGAGCTGAGGATTTGCACTGCGTAGATCGCTAATTAATTTAATAGCAGCTTCAAAATCACTTCCGAAATGACTACCGGGAAAGCGGCCTGTCGCATCCCCTAACCCATCTATCTTAAACTGATTTACTCCATAGGTTTTTACAAAATTAAGACATGCTTTCTCGAAGTAACTAAAATACTTAGGCCCAGAAAGAGCTAACCCATTTGCATTCATCTCAAAACCTTGCGTTTTGCCTGCAGCCTGGCGTTGACGTGCTGGATTACCATATCCACCCCAAGGAGAAACCCACACACCGGCGGCAGCATGATACTTCGCTGCTGCTTCCCTTAATGGATAAAAGCCGTGAGGAAAACCTGAATTAAATCCCCAGAGCGTATTATGGTCATCCCACCCGTCATCAAATAAAAATGAACTTAAAACAACCGAACGTTTTTCTGAAAGTTCATGCCCGAACATATTAATAGCATCGACTGCTTCTTTTTCTGTAAATGGCGTGAAATATCCTAAATCATACCATGTGTTGTAATGCAGAAAAGGACGATAGGGATGAGCACGTTCGCGCTCTAGATATACATTAAAATCTCTACGCAATTGGCCAGGACGCACGACACCAATCACAGCAGAACAAGTAAATGGCTCATTTGGCTCGATTGGAACTTGTCTTTCTAAAAAGCAGTTAGCTCTCCCTTCATTTATTTCACTGGTCGCCATAGGATGCTCAAACCCGCAGAAAATATTTCCGGAAATAATAGGCATACCACGTGCCGCACCTGCAATGTAAGGAAAACGAAGAGACCAATCTAAGAGGTTAATACTATAAACCTTAATTTCTGACTTATTTACCTTAAAAGCCGTTTGCTCTCGAAAGTAATTAGACCCGTCACGCACAATAATAGACCATACGACTTCTAGATTACCGGACTCATCTTTAAATAAAGCACTGATCTTCTGTCCTTTGCTATGCTCAGCAAGGCAAGGACGATTCTCGTCAGCTGGCAATGTCTCAACCACGGGGATACCTACCAATTTTAATTGCGATGACTTAATGCCATTTTTTCTGTCTGTTTTTATTACGAACAACTCTTTTCCTAAAGGTAGCTGTAAACCAGCTAGCTTATCTTCAAAAGTATCAGGGATAATAGCTGTTTGCGTAACCTTCCAGTGAGCACCAATAACAGCATTACTTATCGAAATTGAATCATTTGTTACATCAACTTGAAATGGCTTACTAAGATCCAACTCTTGTGCGTGCGTTAAAAGCGTTAATCCAAGAGCAATAAATGACAAAGTAACAAAACGTAATTTTATTAAATTCATATACTAAGATTTTACTATATAAAACATGCAGAACCCATCTGCATAGGGTAATACTAAAATCCTTAGTTTATTTAATAGGGAAAGCAATCTCATAGCCAATATGAACAGTTGATCTCAATTTTAAGATCGCCATATACTCAACATATGAAAAGTACCTACCCCAAACAACTTTTACTCTTAGTCGCTTTGTTTGTATTGCTATCAACAAGCCTACTCAGCGCTCGTACAATCATCTACGCTGGCACCTTAATCAACGGAACAGATGACCAACCCAAGCATCAAGTATCTATCATTATTGAAGGTCAGAAAATTCAAGCCATTGAATCAGGATATATTGCTAGTACATCAACAGATAAAATTATCGATCTGAAAACTAGCACGGTCACTCCTGGCTGGATTGATTGCCATGTGCATTTAGATAATGAAATCACGCCAAAGTCTTTCACAGATGGCGTATATTTAGAACCTGGTGATTACGCCTTAAAAGCTGCTGCCAATGCCAAGAAAACACTTTTAGCCGGCTTCACATCTGTAAGAAATCTTGGAGATAGTGATAATTCTAGTTTAGCACTTAAACGCGCGATAGCTAACGGCTATGCAATCGGTCCACGTATTTTTACTACGGGAGCTCCTATTGGTACCACAGGAGGACATGCTGATCCAACTGATAGTTTCAATCACAAGATATCTAATTCTATTAAAGAAGACTCTGTTATAGATGGGCCTGATGCAGCACGTCGTGCTGTTCGTCAGCATTATAAGGATGGAACGGATCTTATTAAAATTATGACATCGGGTGGCGTATTAAGTGTGGAAAAAAGTGGAGATAATCCACAAATGGATTTGGATGAAATTCAAGCGATTGTAACTACCGCTCATGAATATGGCATGAAAGTTGCCGTTCATGCTCATGGCACAGAAGCGATTCGTAGATCCGTCCTAGCTGGAGTAGACTCCATAGAACATGGTACGTACATGGACGCTGAAGATATGCGCCTAATGAAAGAACATGGCACGTTCTATGTTCCAACCATAAGCGCTGGCCAATGGGTAGCAGAGAAAGCAAAAATTCATGGCTTTTTTCCTGAACTCGTACGTCCCAAAGCATTAGCTATTGGCTCAAAGATTTTGGAAACATGCCGCACTGCTAACGCTGCAGGCGTACGTATAGCGTTCGGAACAGATACCGGTGTATCTGCTCATGGCGATAACGCTAAAGAGTTTGAATACCTTGTAACAGCTGGTCTAACACCGATGAAAGCCATCAAGTGTGCTACATCAGAAGCTGCAGCCCTTATTGGTGATAAAAACATAGGAACAATCGCCCCAGGCAACTACGCCGATATTGTTGCCGTAAATGGAGATTTGCTCAGTGATATTAAACTCGCACACACAGCCGTATCTTTCGTTATGAAGGATGGAGTTGTGTATAAAGCACCGTAGTCTTTTTATATTTAGATGCATTCTATTAAAAAGCTCTTACAGCTATTTATTTTTCTACTGCCTGCACTTACGTTTGCACAAGTAACAGAAACAACGACTACATCAGGCGCAGGACATGTAGATGTTAAAATGGATGCACTCTCTGTTGGATTAAACCAAGAAGCTGCAGCTCCTAACCAATACCAGGCACTCGCTGCAGGAACTACGATAGTTTCTGCCGGTTTGACTGACAACTTCGACTTCCAAGTAGGAACTCAATTATTTCTAAGAAGCACCTTTACTGTAGCAAAAATCGATCATACAGAAACGGGAATGGGTAATGTAGGTGCGCGCTTTAAATGGACATTCTGGAAAGATGACGCATCAGGCCAGGCACTCGCTCTTATTCCATATGTAAAGTTCCCGACCCACTCACAATTTGGTGGCTCACAACATTTACTAGGAGGTCTTATTCTTCCATGGTCCATGAAACTAGGCTTAGGCACAACCGCTGCAGCTATGGTTGAATGGGATCAACTTAGAAATATTACCAATACTGCTTACGAAAGTAGATTTTATACCAGTGGTTACTTGCGTTGGGATTTAGGCAAATTCTTCGGAGCTTATACAGAAGCCACCATGAGTGATTCAACCCATAGCTCTTCCAGTTTCACAGGAACTCTAGGCGCCGGTGCCACACTCACTATCTCGCACAACTTCGAATGGGATTTCGAAGAAAGTAAAGTTATCGGTAACGGTCGAAGCGCTTGGACAGAAGTCCTGCGCTTCAGATGGAAGTTATTTTAATTTTCTATTTAAGCAGTTCAGCTAGCGAAAGCTTCTGACGCTTTATTTCCTCTGCAGCTAACGATGAAACAAGCCGTGCACCTAGTTCAGAGTAATGAGTGTCATCCTGTAGCCCTTTAGGGTCTCTTGCGTATACCCCTGGTGCGATCCAAAGATGAATCTTCTTTGAATCTTCCACGCCTAAAGCTTGTTCTTTTTGTGAGGTAAGAATGAGCAAATCAAGAAGAGGCACATGTTCTTTTTTCGCCAATTCTCTTACCGCTGTTGGATAATCCCCATGCGTATCAACAAGCTTTCCAGATTTATCGAATTTTCTGCGAGCAACGGGTGTTGCGAGTATTGGAATCGCTTTGTGTGCACGAGCCTCAGCAATAAATCGCTTTAGATTATCCGTATATGCTCCGTAAGGTGCCGCATAAACAAGCGGTTTATCTTTTTTCTCATCGTTGTGACCGAATTGAATAATAAGATAATCTCCTGGTTTAATAGCAGCAATCACTTTAGCCCATTTACCTTCGTCAATAAAACTTTTGGTGCTACGTCCATTAACAGCATAATTAATGACAACTGAAGGATCCTTAAAACGTTCTGGGAATAATTGCCCCCAACCACGTTCGGGATTCGGTGTATCGATAGGTTTATTAGCCATCGTCGAATCACCAATCATGTGAACTTTTACAGTAGCTAAAGAATCTAAATCGGCACCATTAATCTGTTGCAGAATCCCTGCACAGATTAGCGCATATATAAAAAGAGTACGCATCGAATTATATCCTTACAGTGGTTTTTCCCATAATTTCGCGCGCTCTAACGCTCTATCCCACGTTGCACGCATTGCATTCATTTCAGCTTCAGGGCGCACCCGTGTGAATTTAGCATCTACTGCCCAATTGCGAGTAATATCCTCACGACTAGACCAGAAGCCAACAGCAAGTCCTGCTAGATAAGCTGCACCCATTGCAGTTGTTTCCACATTACGTGGTCTTACAACGGACGTGCCTAACAAGTCTGCTTGAAATTGCATAAGCGGCTCACTACGTGACGCGCCACCATCAACGCGTAATTCTTTTAATTTCAAACCGCTATCCTTTTCCATGCAGCTAATGAGATCAGCGCTTTGGAATGCAATTGATTCAATTGCTGCACGACAAAAATGTGCACGATTAGTACCACGTGTCATTCCTACCGCTGTACCACGTGCATAAGGATCCCAATGTGGAGCCCCTAAACCGGCAAATGCTGGAACTAAATACATGCCACCTGCATCGGGAACCGAGGAAGCTAGAGTATTCAACTCAGCTACATCGCGAATAATTTTTAGCTCATCACGAAGCCACTGAATTACAGCACCACCAATAAATACAGAGCCCTCAAGAGCATATTCTGTTTTGCCACCAATCTTCCAAGCAACGGTAGTAAGCAAATTATTATGTGAAGGTACAGCCTCTGTTCCTGTATTCATTAATAAGAAACAGCCTGTTCCATAAGTGTTCTTCGCCATACCAGGCGTAAAACAAGCTTGGCCGAAAAGTGCCGCTTGTTGATCTCCTGCAATTCCCGCGATAGGAACGCCTGCTGGATGTAAATTACGATCAACCGTTCCGTATATTTCAGAGCTCGACTTTACTTCTGGTAAAACAGAACGAGGAACCTCTAAAAGCTTAAGTAGTTCATCATCCCAATCTCCCGTATGAATATTAAACAAGAGTGTTCTCGATGCATTACTTACATCAGTCACATGCACTTTACCGCCGGTTAATTGCCAAATGAGCCAACTGTCAACTGTACCAAAACGTAACTTGCCTTGATTAGCACGCGCTCTAGCGCCAGGAACATTTTCCAAAATCCATCTTACTTTTGTACCTGAAAAATAAGGATCTATACGTAAGCCAGTTTTCTTGGTAACGAGAGCCTCAACGCCTTGTTTTTTTAAACCAGCGCAGTAATCTGCGGTACGTCTATCCTGCCAAACAATCGCATTATAAACAGGAACCCCTGTTTCACTATCCCACATGACGGTAGTTTCACGTTGATTCGTTACACCAACGGCAGCGATAGCATCAGATCCAACATTAGCCTTCGCGATGACTTCAGCCACACTTGAACTTTGGCTAGACCAAATTTCAAGCGGATCGTGCTCAACCCAACCTGGCTTAGGATAGATCTGCTTAAATTCTTTTTGAGTCACACTTGCAATATTGCCAGCGTGATCAAAAAGAATAGCACGAGAACTCGTTGTGCCTTGATCGATTGCTAAGATATATTTTGGAGAACTCATCGTAGAAGGCTTTTAGCTTTTTATCCAACGAGTGCTTGATACGCGAGAGCACCGACTACACCGCCAATTATTGGACCAATGACTGGAATGAGCGAATAGCCCCAGTCTGAATCACGCTTACCTGGTATAGGTAAAATTGCATGCATAATACGAGGTCCTAAATCACGAGCTGGGTTAATTGCATACCCAGTGGATCCGCCGAGTGATAAACCGACGGCTACAACAATCAAAGCAACTAAGAATACTCCGAAGAAAGATGCAGAAACGGCAGCAGCTCCAGTTCCAATAACTAGATTTTTTGCAGATGGAACGGATAGAATAGCGAACACCAACATAGCAGTACCGATGATCTCAGTGATTAAATTTGAGACAGTATTGCGAATTGCTGGACCTGTGCAAAATACAGCAAGTTTTGCATCTTTATCTTCCGTTGCACTCCAGTGCGGTAGATAAGCGAGATATACAACAAAAGCGCCGATCATCGCACCAGCCATTTGTGCTAAAATATAACCAGGTACTTTCGCCCATGGGAATAAACCAATACTCGCAAGACCAACGCTAACTGCAGGATTTAGATGAGCACCGCCGTAAGGAGCTGCTGTATAAGCACCAATCATTACAGCAAGTCCCCATCCAACTGTAATAACGATCCAGCCGGAATTCTGGCCTTTGCTTTTATTCAAGCAAACGTTGGCGACTACACCGTCACCGAATATAATTAACAATGCTGTGCCAACAATCTCAGATATATAAGGATTCATTTAAGACCTTGATTTGGGGTTAAAACTAGAGGTTAAAAGTAACTCAACTAAGACCTTAAACGATTCATTATGCTGTGTACAGTCAACACTGAATGGGCTTTCTCTACCAGTTGTAACACAGTATCTGTAAATCAAGCCCTTGAAATCTTGATGTATCGTACATATTTGTTGAACTAAGACTAAACGAAATGGCTAAAGTCTATTTTTATTACTCGGCAATGAACGCCGGCAAAAGCACTGTTCTTTTGCAATCAAGTTACAATTACCAAGAACGTGGAATGCGAACACTCCTTTTTGTTCCATCCCTTGATACCCGTGCAGGAGTTGGAAAAATTCATTCACGAATCGGTCTTGGTTCTGATGCAATCGCACTACATTCAACGGAGAATATTTTCGATACAGTAAAAAAAGAACATATAAAATCTCCTGTTGCGTGCATACTCATTGATGAAGCTCAGTTTTTAACAACTGAACAGGTAAAACAAGCTACCGACATAGCAGACTCTTTATCGATACCTGTTTTGTGTTACGGCTTACGCACAGACTTCCAAGGTAAACTCTTTCCTGGTAGCGCTGAACTCTTGGGTACAGCTGATAATTTGATCGAGTTAAAAACGATTTGTCACTGCGGCAGAAAGGCTACCATGAACCTTCGTGTAGCCAGTGATGGAAAAGCTGTAAAACAAGGTGCTCAAGTAGAAATCGGAGGTAACGATCGTTACGTTCCGATGTGCCGTAAGCACTTCAAAGAATCACTAGAAACCTTAGTTAAGGTTTAGGCATAACAAAAACGCCAACACTAGAAGGCTGTTTTGGTCCGCGGTAGATTGTTTCTGTGGCTGATTTGAAATCTTCTTTTTTTGCTTCTCGAATATCTTCGAAGACTTGCGGGTTTCTATCTATCAAAGGAAACCAGGTGCTTTGAATTTGTATCATAATCCTGTGTCCTTTGCGGAAGGTATGATTGATGTCAGGCATACAGAAACTGATCTCTTCTACTTTACCGGGAGTAAAGGCTTCAGGATGCTCAAAGCTTTTTCTGAATTTGCCTCTAAAAGGTTCACCGCGCACAAGTTGTTGATACCCCGCTAAAACAACACCAGGCAATTGTGGGTCATTCGTGCGAGGCTTCAGAGAGGCTTCTTCAGAAACCATATCCGATGGATAAACATCGATGAGTTTAACAATAAAATCCGAATCCGTACCTGTAGTAGAAACAAATAGCTTTGGAGAAACAGGGCCTACACAGGTAACATCAGTGTCTAATATATTAGTCTGATAAGTAAGTACGTCGTTTCGTTTCCAAGCAAAACGCTGATCACTCACCATGTATTCTGAAGCCATGCCAAGAGCAGTATATCCAACAAACGGAACTGGCTTTGCAGGATCACTCACATATGAGTCACTTGCATTTAGATTACCTGCATTATCGAAAGCGAGTGTTCCATTTTCTCTAAGATATAGCCTTTGCTCTTTTGCTTCTTTCGGTGGCCATGACTGATACTGCCTCCAAACATTCGTTCCTGTTTCAAATACAGTGGCTTTTACAAAAGTGTAGGGACCCTTGTCTTTAAGGTGATATTCAAAAAATGGAAATAGCAGACTCTCATTATAAAACGCGCACGTATTTGAAGCAAAATCTACTACGCCTAAATAGTGTCCGTTTGTTCTAGCCCAACCCCCATGAACCCAAGGACCCATGACGAGTGAATTTTGAATTGTAGGATTATACGTATCGATTGCCTGAAATGTACGATAAGTTCCCATCAAATCTTCCGCATCAAATAATCCGCCTACAACAAGTACAGGGCAGTGAATATTCTTAAGATGTTTCCAGATTGCTCGGGTTTGCCAAAATGAATCGTAAGTCGTATGATCAACTGTTTCACGCCAGTATTGATCGTTACCGCCAATCAGTGCAGTGAGTTCATTGAGTGTTCCGTGCTTTAAATAAAATTCATAGCCATCTTGCGTACCATAATTAAAAGCGGTACGGTTTTTAGGAGGCAGCGTTGGTCCTTCTTGCGGTCTAAATCCTGTGAAAAAACTGAAGTTAGCGGCAAGCATGAGTGCTCCGTTATGATAGGAATCATCTCCTAAATATTCATCTCCCATTGGAGCTTGTGGAGAAGCAGCTTTAATTGCCGGATGCGAATCAATGATCGAGGCATCAACAAAAAAGCCTGGGTATGAAATTCCCCATATACCAACACGCCCATTATTATTCGGGACGTGCTTTAACAACCACTCTACCGAATCATACATATCGGTACTCTCATTGATATCGTGAGGGCCATGCTTAGATTCATCGTGAGGTGTTTCATTAATAAAAAAACCTTCAGACATCCCACGTCCACGCACATCTTGATTAACAAAAATATATCCAGCCTTCATAAAAGAAAGCGATGGACCAACTCTTTCAGGATATTCTGATACACCATAAGGACTTACCGTGTATGGCGTCCTTATCATGAGAAACGGCAAGGGGTCTCGACTTTTTTTCGGTACATATACTGCCGTAAATAATTTTACCCCATCTCGCATCGGTATACGATACTCGTACTTCGTATAGTTTTCTTTTATATCATACGCGTTAGCATCTTCACCAAATACATGTAGCGAAAAAATGCATAAACCTAGCACGATTCCTAAGTAAATACGAAAGCCTGAAAAATTAACCATGCATTTAAATATAGGCTTATTTAAAACCGTATACAATCCACTAAACGTATTTGTATTAAGTTTGGCACATCTACCAATCTCAATAAGATTGCTGATGTAACACGAGATTGCTGGCTTCATTACTACCCATGTTGCGTAAAACTACCCTCGCCCTGTTTGGTATCACTCTATGGCTTAGCCCTACACTCAAATTAATGAGCCTAGGTTTTGAAAAATATGCTGGCCCCGAACTACCCCCTAGTACGATTGCTATTCCACACGAAAGAACACGGCAGTGGAAAAATGAGTCCGAATTCGGAAACGCTTTTTTTGAATCATTTGCAGAAATTCCACTTTCAAAAGTACAACGAAGCGGGAAAGGCGATGGCACACATATACTTTTAGGACATCTGCTCGCACACAAAGACATAGCAGAAACCAATGCTCTTATTTTAAGCCTTAAGCCTTGGGGTATTTCTGGGACCTCTGGCTGGCAAAACAAGAAAGGTGATTACGATTTTGAAGAAGCCGTACTCGTTACTTTACTCTACCACTTTGCTAACGAACCAGAAACATTAACTCCCGCAGCACGTGACCATATTGTTAATGTTTTACTCATTGATGAAGGAGATGGTTATAGAACGACAGCACCTCATACCTTTGGTTTATTCGAAGAAACTGAAAACCATATGCTTATGACTGAAGGCACGCGTTACTTGAAAAATCAGTGGCTTCGCTCACATGGAAATACAAACCCCATCTATAATAATGAAACCAATGGGATGGAAGATCACTTACTGTCACTTTTAAATACAATGTCCTCAAAAGGCTTATTTGAGTTCAACTCACAGCCTTACATCGCCTACACGATTCTAGGTTTACTCAACATTGAAGGCTACGCTTCTCCACGTTTAAGCTTAGCTGCTCGTAATGTTTTGGATTACATGAATTTTTGCTACGCACTAGGAAGCTATAACTTAAGGCGTTTCCCTCCATTCCGTAGGCGCTATGAGTACGCGCAGATGACTTCACTGACAGCTAGTTATCATACCACATTTATTAAAACCTGGCTTAGTTTTGCAGATCCAGAACTTAACCTACCCAAGATTCAAGCAGCGGCTACAAGTCACGGTGAAATGGCTGCCGCTACGCGCTACCGACTTCCAGACGCAACCGTTGATCTGATTTTAAATAAACCCAAAGCGTACTTTGTTAAATTAGGCCACGGTATAGAAGCTGCTCCAGAAATCTATTCAGCTGATCCAAAGTTTTTAATTACTGCAGGTGGAGTGAATCGCGGTGAATCCACTGTTCTCGTGGCACGTCCTATCACGCTGATCTGCGAAAATGCTACCGAACACGTTTCTAGCACCTTTAGTATATCAGGACCAGGGACTGACTTTAAACAATGGAACACAACGGGTGTATACAAGAGTTTTGCTTGTGCCGCTGGACCTGTACATGTGCCTAGTTTTGCTAAACTCGTTGCAGAAAATAAAATATGGAAAATATATCAGGCAGCAAAAGAATTGTTAGTAGCTGTTCACTCTGAAGTTAATTTTGGAATATTTACTATTCTACCCAATCAAGACCCAGCTGCGTTACTCACTCAGTTAACGGAATTAAACAGTAGTGAGACAGTACTTCGCACCCAATTTAAGACACTCGATTCTCACACGTTAACCTATGATACACTAAGCCCAAAAGACAAATGGGTCATGTGTACAGATAACGATAAAGCACTCGACCGTGATTATGATCGTTGGCCACTACTGAGTGGCGACTACTGATATTTTATAAATCAGGTAGCGACGACTTAGCAGGATTGGCATGCGGCTTATAAAATAAAGCGGTGTGCCCAACTGCACCCACACATAAACAGGCCGCTTTCTGTGCAAGTTGTTCGCACAGCGCTGCACGCTCATGCCTATCAGCGCCTACAAATCTTAATTTCACCAAGTCTCTTTCAAGAAAACAGCGTTCAAACTCCTTAAAAAAAGCATCCGTTAGTCCTTCTTTACCTAATCTAATCATATCATTCATCGTTTGGCCAAGACCACGTAGGTGCGTGCGCTGATTTCCATTAAGTTCAGGTAAAGACATAGCTAAGAACCTTATGCAGATATTAAAGTAAAGGCACGTCTAAACACTCACGTAACTTACTGGATAAAAACGTGATAAAATACTATTTTACTGATTCCTAAGGCAAAGTATAACGTCTTATAGCTTAATCAAAAGTCAATAAAAGCCGATCCCCTAGGTTTATGCCTGCAACAGCCCCTTTTATCACTACCCGTAGCCCTCTCTCGCGCCGTCATTTTCTACGCGGCGTAGGTGTCGCGCTTGCTCTGCCTTTTCTTGATTCAATGCTACCGGTATTTTCCCGAGCATCTGAAACATCTAACCCCCTGGATCCAAATGCAAAACCACGTAGAATGTTTGCAATTTGTAACAACCTAGGACTTCTACCTGATCAGTTTTTTCCTGTTGGAGACAGCAGAGACTATAAAGCCTCTCCTTATCTCAAATACCTTCAGGAACACCGAAACGATTTTACCGTATTTGACGGGGTCTCACATCCAAATGTCGATGGCGGACATCCAGCGGATATTTGTTTTCTGACTGCAGCACCCCACCCAGGCAGTAGCTCTTTTAGAAATACTGTATCGCTCGACCAACATATCGCTGAACGCATTGGAATATTTACTCGTTTTCCATCACTTACACTAGGTGTAAATACTCGTTCACGTAGTCTCTCATGGACTGGAACAGGTGTTTCCATTCCTCCAGAAGATAAAGCTGCAGAAGTTTTCAAACAGATGTTCTTTGTTGGAAATGCAGCTCAGATAGCCGCACAAATACGTAGCCTCAACACAGGCCAAAGCATTCTTGATGCTGTTGCTAACCAGGCGAAGGATCTAGAAAAAGAAATCGGATCTAAGGATAAAGATCGTTTAGACCAATATTTTACAAGTGTACGTGATTTAGAGCATCGTTTAAAAGAATCTGCCAGCTGGGAAACAAAACCAAAACCAGTCGTGCATGAACCTGTACCAGTAGATCCTCCAAGCCCAGCCCTCTACATGGATAAAGTAAAAGTCATGTATGATCTGACACGTCTAGCGTTTGAGACTGACTCGACCCGTACTGTGACACTCATGCTAGATAGTCTTGCAAGTCCTGTACTTGAAATTCCTGATGCCCACATCACCGACGGATACCATAACTTATCTCATCACGGTAAATCTGAAGTTAAACGCTCTCAGTTAAAAATTATCGATGAGATGCATATGAAGTTACTCAATAAACTTATTGCAGATCTAAAATCGGTTAAAGAAGGAGAAGCCTCTCTACTCGATAGATCAATGGTACTATACGGATCAAATCTTGGAGATGCGAATGCTCACGTGTGTACAAATATGCCTGTCATCTTAGCAGGTGGTGGATTTAAACACGGCCAAGCCTTAAAATTTAGCAAAGAGCGCAACTATCCTTTACCAAATCTTTTTGTAACCATGCTTCAGCGTATGGGTATCGAAGAAAGTCACTTCGCATCTTCTACATCAACAATGCGCGGATTAGAATTAGCATAAGTAAGCTCATGTTTTTAGTTAATCGTTTTGCCTTATTCCTAGGCGCAATCTTCTTCGCTACCACGTTCGCTTTATCAAGCTACGCTTCTCCAGACTCACAAAAAAGCCAGGCCTTTATTGATAAGTACTGCGCTGATTGCCACGACGACTCAAGTGACAACAAAAGTGGTTTAGATTTAACAAACTTAAATTACACTCCGAATAACTCACTCAATTTTTCAGCATGGATTAAGGTCCATGACAGAGTCAGTTCAGGAGAGATGCCTCCGAAAAAAAGAGAGCAGCCCACTCAGGATGAACTGACTAATTTTGTTAATGATTTAAGATCTTCACTAACAGATTACGACAAAACTTACTTAGCCAAGGAAGGCAGAAGTACTCGTCGTAGAATGAATACGTATGAATATGAAAATGCTCTTCGTGACATATTCCAAGCACCTTGGCTTCAAGTAAAAGGTCAGCTCCCTGAAGACGGAGAATTAAGCCATTATAATAAATCAGGTGCTGCACTCGATGTATCCCATGTACACATGACTCGACTCATGATGGCTGCAGAATATGCCATCAAACAAGCTGTAAGCGTAAAATACTCTCAGCCTCCTACAAAAACAGTGCGCTACTATGCACGTGATCAAAAAACACTAACCTCAAAATTTAGTCAGAGCATTTTTAATACATCTAATGATCGCCAGACCTATCCTTTAATCGGATTAACACCGCAAAAAGATGTGCGCACGGGAGAAGCTGATTTAACGGTTGGAGATTCAAATCCAGAAATTAGAAATAAAGAGGCAGTAGGTTGGGTTTCGAGTAATTACGTAACTGGATTCACGTACCGCTGGGATAGTTTTAGAGCCCCTGTAGCTGGAAAATATAAAATATCTTTTAGCGGATATACGCTTTGGGTTGGACCAGGCGGTTCAGCAAAACGTTTTAAAAACGAACGGGACACTGTAGGCGTAAACACTAAGCCAAATAAACTACTCCCCAATTTCGATCTTCTTTATCCTGGAAGAAGAAATGAACCTATTACTGTCTATACTCGTAATGGAGTTCTTAATCGTCGCGTAGGTGAATTCGATTTAACCCCTAATTCAGAAACGCATTCGATCGGAGAGGTATGGTTACTCGCGAATGAAACGCTAGTTCCTGATGCCTCTCGCTTCTATAGATCTAGACCTAACAATTTCAGAAATCCACTGATGCAAGCAGACGGAGCTCCAAGCGTTGCGTTTCAATGGATGGATGTAGAAGGACCTATTTACGATTCATCAACAACCCTTGGCTATCAACGTCTTTTTGGAAATCTACCGCTACGTAAAGCAAAAGCTAAAGATACCGGCTTAGAAATTAGCGTTATACAAAATAAAACAACCGGTGAAAGACGGGGTGCAGCAATAACACCCTTACAAAATATACGCGTAGAAGTCTTAAGCCAAAATCCTGAAGCAGATGCAGAAAAACTAATAAGGTCATTTCTTAATACAGTCTACAGATCTACAGTCACGGAAGATGATGTCCGTTTATTTGTTGGTTTAGTTAAAGACCGTATGCATGCAGGGCTTAGTTTCACGGAAGCAATGGTATCGGGTTATACCGCGATACTTGTTTCCCCTAAATTTTTGTTCATTGATGAAAATGCAGGTCGTCTTGATGACACAGCACTTGCTACGCGTTTATCCCTATTTCTTTGGAATACCATTCCTGACTCTGAACTGCTTAATTTAGCAAAGGCTAACAAACTTCATGATCCAGTCACATTAAGAGCTCAAACCGAGCGACTTCTCAATGATCCAAAGTCAGAGCGTTTTAGAGATGCATTTTTAGACTACTGGCTAGATTTAAGAAAAATCGAAGACTCTACTCCATCAGCTACGCTATATAATGACTACTACTTAGATGACTCATTAGAAGAGGCTGCAGTAG
Source organism: Opitutaceae bacterium (assembly GCA_036824825.1). GTDB lineage: Bacteria > Verrucomicrobiota > Verrucomicrobiia > Opitutales > Opitutaceae > Palsa-1447. Next base: position 77,666 of record DAISZL010000001.1, on the reverse strand, counting down.
CAGAAACACGTCTACTCTTTAGAGATATGGTTGAACATAATTTGCCTGCTAAATACAGCGTCGATTCTCCTTATACCTATCTCAATGAAAGACTAGCCGAACACTATAATGTTGCTGGGGTTAAAGGCATTGCTATGCGAAAAACGGAACTACCGCCTTCAAGTGAAAGAGGTGGATTTATAACCCAAGCGAGCATTTTAAAAATTACAGCAAATGGCACAACTACCTCACCCGTGATTCGCGGCAAATGGGTAATGGAACGAATTCTCGGTTACGATGTACCGCCCCCTCCTCCGGTAGTTCCTTCAGTAGAACCTGATATTCGTGGAGCTGTTACTATACGCCAACAACTCGATAAACATAGAGTCGATAAGACTTGCGCCTCCTGCCACGTAAAAATTGATCCAGCAGGTTTAGCACTAGAAAATTTTGACGTAATGGGTGCCTGGAGATCTCGTTACCGTGCCGTTGCAGAATCAAAAGAACCCGTTAAAGGCATAGGCAAGAATGGACAACCTTTTGCCTTTTGCTACGCCCTTCCAGTAGATGCATCAGGGCAACTTTACGACGGAAGTAAATTTAATGACATTCGTGACTTTAAAAAAATACTTCTTAGCCGTGAATCTATTTTAGCTACCAATATTGCAAAACAGTTACTTATCTATTCAACAGGCTCTCCTCTACACTTCAGCGACAGAGAGGCTTTAGAGAAAATTGTTAATTCAACAAAACAGGATGACTACGGCGTACGCAGTTTGATTCATGCTGTAGTTCAGAGTGACCTATTCCAAACTAAGTAAGATTTATACCGCACCGAACTCGATACCTGATTTAGCAAATATCTTATCAGCTTTTTCTTTATCTTCCGTATGGATAAAAATCTGGATCGGAGTAAATGAGATAGACTGCTTTCCAAGAAAACTCATCTGCCTTCCCATTTCGGTACCAGGATCGATTTGAAAGCGTATCGATTCTTTTTCTAAAAGCGGGAGTAGTATACGTGCATCGTGGGGAGAACAAGAGCCAGAGAAAACATAAGGATCATCCTCAGATTCGTCTAAGACAGCTCCCTCAACGTCAGGCACTGTCGTTGGCTTTTCCTCAGCCTGATCCACTTCTGTTGTTGCAGTCGGCAAATAATCTAATGCGAACCAGAATATTATAACGGCCGGCCCATAGGTCTTAACGAGACTTAAATAATAACCGGAACCAGAGCTTACATGAGATGCATTATACATTGCCCATACGACTGCCAAAGCAAAGAGTAAGCACAGAATTCCAAAAATGATGTTTCGTGTTGTTTGTTTCAGAATACTTTTACGATAAAGATTTGAATATAAGAAGCCAGTCTGTTGTTTTGTCTTAACCCCATACCTTTACCCTATGTCCCTATTATCTCGAAGAACCTTTCTTGGAGGCCTGGCAAGTATTTCGGCTTCAACCCTAATCTCTCCTGCTAAATTAAAGGCCAATCATGATCAAATGAGTGACTTAAAGCATGATGAGATATTGGGCCAAGGTAATTTTAAATACCGTGTTAACCGTTACTGGGGAAGACTTGAACGCAGTCAGCATCCTGTAAATGATTGCCATGGTATTATTGAAGATGCCGCCGGACGAATTCTACTTCTTACCAATAATACGCAGAACAACATCATCGCTTATTCGAAAAAAGGTGAATATATATCTAGTTGGGAACACCGGTTTCCAGCTGCACATGCTCTACGTATCGAAAACGTTAAAGGTTCAGATCGCTACTGGATAACCGATCATAGCATTTGCACCATATCTCTGTGCGACCCGAGCGGAAAAGAAATAAGGCGTATTGGGCCTGATGCTGTAGCACACAAATATCCAGACATAAGTAAGTATCATCCTACGAATGTAGCTTTTATGCCTGATGGTGATTTTTATGTCAGTGACGGCTACGGTTCAAACTACATTCACCACTTTGACCCAAACTGGAAACTCATTACAACATTTGGCGGAACCGGCACAAAACCTGAAAATCTCAAAACACCTCATTCAGTTTGGTTAGATACCCGCACGACAAAACCACGACTCCTTGTCTGCGACCGTGCTAATGCTAAACTAAAGTGGTTTTCTCTTAATGGAGAGCTTGAGCAAATTGTTCCACTCCCTGGAGCTGAACCAAGCAATATATCTGAGTACAATGGCTACCTAGCCATAGCTAGCCTTAACGGCATGATACTTATTTTAGATAAAGATAATAAAGTAGTATCAGTCGTAGGTGGTGAAGCACCGAGTTATGTGGATGGAAAACTACAGCCTATCATTCCATACAACTACA
>DAISZL010000001.1:47006-75255 GCA_036824825.1 Opitutaceae bacterium | reverse complement strand
GAAGCACCGAGTTATGTGGATGGAAAACTACAGCCTATCATTCCATACAACTACACCTTTATTCATCCTCATGATGTATACATTGATCAGAACGCTGACCTCTATGTTGCACAGTGGAACTCGTATAAAACTTATCCTATTAAACTAGAGCGAATTGCCACTTAATGCTCTGCACCTGCAGAGAAGCGTTTATCTGATTTCGTCTTTAGACTTACTTTAATCGCTGTCTCAACTCCCTTAATCATGCGTTCAATTGGCATGCTCGGTTGTGCCATATTCTTTGCGACTTGCTCGGGCAACCAGGGGACATGAATAAATCCACCTCTTACACCACGCATACGAGAAATCTCATGCATCAGGGTATAGAAAATATGATTACAAACAAATGTACCTGCCGTTTGAGAGACACTTGCTGATATCTTCTGTTTAATTAAAGCCTCGGTAATTGCCTTTATTGGAAGCGTAGAAAAATATGCTGCAGGTCCTTTTTTAACGATTGGATAATCGATCGGTTTTTTATTGGCGTTATCTGCGATTCTAGCATCATCAATATTTATCGCAACACGCTCTGGTGTTATCGAAGATCTACCACCTGCTTGACCAAGACAAATTACTAGCGACGGGTTAAAGTGTTTAAGAGCCTCTTTAAGAACAACCTGAGATTCACCAAATACGCATGGCAATACTTGCGAACAAACAAGGTGCCCTGAGATAACCTTGCCCTGTAAAGCACGGGCAATGACTTCAGATGGATTTAGCAAATCACCACCAAAGGGCTCAAAGCCGGTCACAAGTACAGGTCGTTTCATAATTCAGTTAATACTTAAAAACACAAAAAAGCAAAATACCTAAATTAGCGCAAAATACAGCAATCGCTATTGGCAACTGCGCTTTGATGATTGCATTACGATCCTTCAATTCAAGTAAGACTGCAGGAATAATATTAAAGTTAGCAGCCATCGGACTCACCAAGGTTCCACAATAACCAGCCAACATTCCCATGGCTGCTAGTATTGCAGGATTACCACCGTGCGCCTTAATAACAAGCGGCAGCCCAATACCAGCTGTAATCACTGAAAATGCAGCAAAGGCATTTCCCATACACATAGTAAATAGTGCCATACCTAAACAGTAAGCTGTAACAGCTACCCACGGAATCTGGGTAGGTAAAACTTGTGCGACTAAATGGGCTATGACTTGACCGACTCCTGCATGTGTAAAAATTACACCTAAAGCAGCTAATAACTGTGGTAAAATAATGGCATACCCAACGACCTCTAATATGCGAGCACCTTGAACGACCGGTTGCTTAATAGACGCACGGGTCATGTAAATGCTCCACATTAAGGCAATGAGTGATCCTATACTTAAAGCAACAAGCGGAGCCTGACTCGCATCAGTGAAAGGTAAACCTAACACTTTAAATCGAGTAAGTGTTAGAGAACCTACCACACCAAAAAAAGGTATAGCTAACGCAGGTAGTAGTAACTTAGTTCCAAGATTAGTAACCTGCACCGCTTCTTCTTTTTGTTCACCTGCTCTTACACATCCACTTGCAGCAAGGCACACGAGTAAAACAACTAATCCACCAACCAAAGCTGGGTTCATTAATTGTCCAATCGCTAAAATAACACCAAGACAAATCCAAAATAGAGCAGAACCCCACTGACGCAAAGTTTGACCGCGTCCAAAAATACGTAGCCCAACGAGAACTAGAAAAAAACCTCCCAGCTTATAAAATGGTTCTAACGATAAGATCATGACTGCTTATCCTTTTTAATGAAACTGACATCACGCAAGATACGCCGATCTAACACGTAACATCTCCACGCCATAATAAAAAATGCCGCTAAAGCAGTTGGAATACCCCACAGGGCAATCGACCATATGCCTACTTGCATCCCCTCGGTTTCAAAAAAGTTATGCATGAGCACAACACCACCTACAGCGATAAAAATATCTTCACCAAAAAAATTTCCTGTATTTTCTGCAGCAGATGCATGCGCCTTAACTGTTTGTAAAAGCTTATCCGAGATTTTCGGATTCTGAGCAAGAGCCGCACCCTCCGCCATCGGAGCAATGACCGGTCTAATCATGGAAGCATGCCCACCCAACGTTATTCCAAGACTTATAGATATTTGCCTTACAGCTGTATAAATTAAAATGACTCGGCCTGCGGTTACATTCTTTAGCTTACGAATGATAGTTTGGGCCTGTAACTTTAATCCATATTTTTCCAGTAGTCCCATGACTGGCAAAATCGCAATGACAGGTAAAAGGATTGAGCGATTTTTTATAAAACCTGATCCTAGCTCAGTAAAAATATCATAAAAAGACATTCCACCAAGAAGCCCGGTTGCAAATCCCGCTAGAACAACCACAAGCAGTGGGTTAATTCCCCAAGCAAAGCCTAATACTACGATAACTATACCTAGTAATTTATACATGTAGGCTAGTACGCATTAAGTACTCCAAGCACGGTCACCCTTTTTGTAAGGATAACTCCCATTAAAGGATCCTGGCACTTCAATATATCTTAACTCATGCGAAGCACCGATCTCTGAAGTATAATAGCTCAGAATAGTTAACTCCTTGATCATACTAAAATAATGCGGCGTCGCATTTAGTTTAGCGTGTGCCTTCTGATGCTTAGCCTCTTGATCGACATATTTAACAAGATCGATTCGTTCTGCGAGTGAGCAGGCTAAGAAATCTTTGCCTTTTAGTTTTAAGCAGACTTTAGAAAACGCATTAAGTCCGCTAGTAAATACCTCCGCTTCGGTCTGCGTGTAGCAGTCTTTAACCATCATAACAATAAACGCTCCGCTACCCACGGACTTCGCACCAGGCGTATCACTTGCAGGAATGATAATATCCGTTATCTCATCGAGCAAAGCGATCTGGTCGTCTGAAAAATGAACTGTGTTTTTTTGTGGTGAATTTTCTGCCCCTAAAATAGCGCGGGCACCTACAAAGACTCCTCCCATTAAAAGTGCAGCACGTTTAATTGCTTCCTTACGCGTTATTAATTCACAAGACATAGACGATTTCATTTCTGAACTCATATATTTCCTTTCTTTAAAACATCGACCGCAAAGGCAGCTGCTCGTGCTGTTAAAGCCATATAAGTTAGAGACGGATTAACACAGGCCGATGAAGTCATACAGGCACCATCTGTTACAAATACGTTTGTCGCATCCCAAACCTGGTTGTGTTTATTTAAAACAGAGGTTTTAGGATCACGGCCCATACGAGCAGATCCCATCTCATGTATACCCATACCTAAAGCATAAGGATCACTTCTTGGCTTAACCTGCTTAACCCCTGCCACCTCAAGCATTTCAACTGCATCACTAATCATATCCTTACGCATCAACAATTCATTATCACTGAGTTGACAGTCGAAATCTAATACAGGAAGTCCCCACTTATCACGTTTGGTTTTACTTAACGTAACTTTATTGGAGTGGCGCGGAAGCACTTCACCAAATCCATTCATTCCAATCTCCCAACTACCTGGTTCCTTTAAAGATTCTTTGAGTTCTAAGCCTACACCTAATTCAGCAACATCTCTTTGCCACCCAGCTCGTGAAGCAGATCCCTGATAGCCGAATCCACGCAGATAAGGACGTTTATCTCCATTTAAATTTCTATAACGAGGGATATAAAATCCATTAGCCCTACGACCAAACATATATAAATCTTTGTACCCCTCAACCTGTCCAGCGGCTCCTACACGGTAGTGGTGATCCATCAGATTATGCCCAAGTTCTCCACTACTACTACCTAATCCTTCTGGCCAAATATCCGTAGCCGAGCGCATGAGGATCCATGCAGAATTCATTGCTGATGCACACAAAAAGACCAACTTAGAATTATATACCGTTGTTTGTTTTGTTTCAGCATCCAGTACCTCAACACCGGTCGCCTTTTTAGTATCACGGTCGTAGACAACTTGAGTAACAATAGAGAGCGGTCTGAGTGTTAAATTACCCGTCTTAACCGCAGCTGGGAGTGTTGCAGACTGGGTGCTAAAATAAGCTCCAAAAGGACATCCTAAATCACATTTATTTCTATACTGACAATTTGGTCTCCCATTATGAGACGTTGTAAGATTCGCTACTCGGCCAATAATCATCCTACGACTATCTGCGTAGTGAGACCGAATACGTGCAGCGACATCTTTTTCCACACAATTTAATTCCATAGGTGGTAAAAAATTACCATCTGGCAATTGGGATAACCCTTCTTTTGAACCACTAATACCTGCAAAACCTTCTACATAATCGTACCAAGGTGCTATATCCTCATAGCGAATCGGCCAATCTACTGCGATCGAATCTTTTAAATTAGCTTCAAAATCTGCCGGACTCCACCGGTAACTTTGTCTTCCCCACATAAGCGATCTTCCGCCTACATGATAACCTCTTACCCAGTCATAGGGTTTAGTCTGTACATAGGGAGACTCAGACTCTTTTACCCAATAGGAAGAAGCCGCCTCACGAATAAATTTACTCTGGGTAGCAGCCACCTGCTCTTCTCTCACCTGATTAGTTAACTTTCCACGATGCGGCAGTTGCCATGGTGCTTTTAAGGCATCGGTATAACCGGTGATATGTTCAATATTTTCACCACGGTCTAACAAAAGCACCTTGAGTCCTTTTTCCGTAAGTTCTTTAGCGGCCCAGCCGCCACTAATTCCGGATCCAACAACAATTGCATCAAAATACTGATTTGGCATAAAATGAGGTAATCTAGAAAGCGTGTTAAACTTAACACGAATTCTCCACCGTGTGGCAAGATGCAACAATGAGCACTAGAAGACTCGCAAGTGCTTTTAAAACATACTAGTACTCGTGAACATGAATAATAAAACCGGTTCTTGGCTTATAGCACTAGGATTTTGCTTAATTACTGCCTTACCTTATTCACACGCTCAAAGCGACGAAGCTTATTTAAAAAAGGCACGTGAACTACATTCACATATTGTCACACTAGACTCTCACTTAGATGCACCAAGCAATCTAATGAAAGCAGGTTGGGATATAGGACAAAGACATAATTACAGTGATGACTTAAGCCAGCTAGACTTCCCTCGTATGCGCGAAGGTGGACTTAGCGGAGGTTTTTTTGCTGTTTTTACACCCCAAGGACCACGTAATCCGGAAGGTTATGCTCAAAGTAGAAACTATGCCATTCAAGTAGCCGTTGCTATTCGCACGATGGTGGCATCTCACAACTCTGAGTGTGCGCTAGCCTTAACTTCTGAGGATGCCGAAAAGATTGCGGCTTCTGGAAAAAGAATCGTCTACATGAGTATCGAGAACGGTTACTCCTTAGGCAAAGATCTTACCCTCGTTAAAACATTCTATGATCTAGGTGTACGTATCTTAGGCCCAGTTCACTTCCTAAATAATGACTTAGGAGATTCTGCGAGTGATATTAAAGGAGCTGAGTGGCACGGATTAAGCCCTGAAGGAAAACAACTCATCGCAGAATGTAATCGTCTAGGCATTGTACTAGATGCTTCACACGCATCCGATGACGTTTTCCATCAGATGCTCGAACTTTCAAAAACACCGATCATCTTAACTCACACGTCATCGCGTGCTGTATACAACCATCCTCGCAATATCACCGATCAAATGATGAAAGAACTAGCCGATCACGGTGGCGTGATTCAGGTGAATAGTTACGGAACATATTTAGCATCCTTACCTCAGTCTCCAGAGCGTAACAAAGCTCTCGCTCAACTATACTCTAAAATGAGCGGCCGCTTAGACATGAATCCTGTACAGCGTGCTCAACTTGCAAAACAAGTAGTAGAAATTGAAAAAAAATATCCTGCAGCAATGACTACGTTTGATGTCTTCGCTAAGCACCTTCTACATATTGTAAAAGTAGTGGGTATTGATCATGCAGGCATAGGTCTCGACTTAGATGGAGGTGGTGGCGTGATAGGCTTAGAGGATGCAACAAGCTATTATAAAATTAGCGCATTACTTTTAAAAGAGGGCTACTCCGAAGAAGATCTTAAGAAATTCTGGTCAGGTAACACACTCCGAGTCCTTAAGGCTGCTGAAGACTATGCGGCATCCCTTAAAAAAGAGACGGAAGCTAAACACGGATAGAAAGCCATATGACGGATAAAGTTCGTTGGGGAATTATTGGGTGTGGCGATGTAACTGAAATTAAAAGTGGCCCTGGGTTTCAAAAAGCGACCGGCTCTACCCTTGTTGCCGTCATGCGTAGGACTGCTCATTTAGCTAAAGACTACGCAAAGCGACATAATATCCCTACATGGTACAGCGATGCACAATCGCTTATACACGACCCTCAGGTAGACGCAGTCTATATTGCAACTCCGCCTGGTTCCCATGCGCAATTAGCACGGGATGTAGCACGCGCAGGAAAACCCTGCTATGTAGAAAAACCTATGGCTCGAAACAGCAAAGAGTGCGAAGCCATGATTCATGCATTTAGAGAAGCGAATCAAAAATTATGGGTGGCCTATTACAGAAGGGCCATGCCACGATTTCTAAAAGTTAAAGAACTCATAGATAACAAAACCATTGGAGAGATTACCTCGATTGATTTTAAGTTTTCTAGCACAACGCCGCAAAATGCGGATGCAAGTAAGAATGCCTGGCGAGTATCTCCTGAGCAATCCGGAGGAGGATTAATTCTCGATGTCGGCTCCCATGTACTAGACATTCTCGATTATTACTTCGGAAAACTTACGTTTATTTCAGGAAAAGCGAAACGCCAAAATCCAAATTCTTTGGTAGAAGATTATGTAGAGATGCGCTTTCTTACAGAGAATAAAATTTCGGGAGTAACTTCGTGGAACTTTTTTTCGTCTCATAAAGAAGATCTACTAAAACTAACCGGAACAAGCGGAGAAATTCGTTTTAATTTCGGTTCAGATGATCCTATTTCGGTACAAACCAGCCAAGGCATAGAGTTAATTTCGATTCCTAATCCAGCCCATGTTGCTCAACCACTTATTCAACTTATAACCAATGAACTCTTAGGCCTAGGAACCTGCCCTAGTACGGCTACATCGGCACTTCGTACACAATACATCATAGACCAAGCTCTCAGTACTTATTACGGCAACAGAGATTTAAATTTTTGGGAAAATTCTACTACTTGGCCCGGTCTTAAATAATTATTCATTTCAACTCATTTTACCCGCATGAGCCGCTTACCTCGCTTTATTTTATCACTGATTTTTTTAAATCTACTTATTTTACACACACAAGCAGCTGCCTCGTTAAGCGAGGCGGAAAAGTCCTTCGCTGAAATGAAAGTATATTCAGCGGATGGCAAACCATGGCGAGACGCCCAAGAAGATTGGGATGGAGCAAAAAAACGCATCGCAACGGATGATCACTGGAAGCGTTGGCTGGAACATGAGCAAGCAGCTGTTGATAAGTGGATATCGAAACAATCAGACCGTGTGAGCTGGGTCTGCGGATGGCATCATGATTTCGTAAGCCCTAAGGATGCAGCTTATCTAACATGGACAACAGAGATTCCAGGAGAAGATGTTTCATTCTTTCACAGTCCATCCGATCCTCATGTAGAAATAACTCCTAAACTGATGGCGGCTTGGGTTTATGATTTTAGATATACCCATGCACAGATGATGTACCGGTCGGCTCGTCTTTATAAACTGACTGGAAATAAAAGATATGCTGAGTGGTCTGCTGCCCAACTAGACTTTTACTCAAAACATTATTACGAGTGGCAAACCCATAAAAAAGAATCAGGTGCCAGACTTTACTGGCAAACACTCGATGAAGCCACATCTGGATTCCAATATATAAATACTGTCAGACTTATTGAAGAAACGGTAGATCCAGCTAGAAAACAATATTGGTGGGATCATTTTTTTAAGCCCGAAGCTGATTTGCTAAATAGTGAATTTTTAAAAATTCATAATATTGCAAACTGGCACCGCTGCTGCGTGGCAGCTTTTGCTCTCGTGTATCATGATGATAAATTGTGGCATAAAGCAATCGACGGCCAATTTGGTCTACGCGAACAAATTGCGAAAGGCATTACCGACGACTACCTATGGTATGAACAGTCATTTCATTATAATGAATACGTAGTAGAAGCACTCAGGAACCTATTTGAAATCGCTGGCCTCTATCACCGCACAGACGAAATTGCATTAGAAATAGCTAAAGGTGAAAATCTAATGCTATCGCCTATTTACTTACGGTTTCCTAACAATACAGTTCCAAATCCAGCAGATGGAACAGGTGTAGAAACAGCACCCCATCATTCTTTTCTAGCATCAACCTACCGCGTATTTCCAACTACGCTTGGATTAGATACTGCAAAAGAAGAATATAATTGGAATACGCTCATAGATCCTCCCCAAGAATCTTCTAAGCCTAGTATTATTCCAGCTGTTACAAGTCGCAACATGGCTGCCTCCAACATGGCTATGATTCGAAAAGGTCCATGGCAGATCTTCCTTCATTATGGACAATTAACTCAGTCGCATTCTCAAGCCGAAGCTCTCAATTACTCCGTTTTTTACGGAAACGACGATATTACCCACGATCCTGGCACCACAGGCTATGGATCACTTTATCACAAAGAATATTTCACCCTTGGACTTAATCATAATGTACCACTCATAGACGGAAATGGTGAGGTCCCACCTCAAAAAGGTCATCTACTTAAATATTCAGCCGAAGAAGGTACGATGATTGCAATGCAGCCCAAGTATAGATCAAACGCTATAGCAGGTAGAACATTAGCTATTACAGGTGGTAGTTTAGTCGATGTAGCACAAATTAAAAGCCGAGACGGAACACCGCACGCGCTAGGACTAGCTTTTCACATAGAGGGGAAAGCTGATTTACCAAGTCAGTTCACTCCTGTAACTAACTTTACAGAAAATAAACCCGTGTCCTTTAAATATTGGAAATCGGTAAAAGCAACTGAGTGCAAAGATGAGATTAGTATTATGACGCAATGCGGAGAAACACGGATGAAAGTAACTTTTAGAGTTAAGGGTCCATTCAAAATTTGGCATGCAGTAACACCAGATACTCCTCCTAAACTAAGAGAAGGATTTTATTTAGAGACATACTCGAATGAGGCTACATTCATGACCATCTTAACTCCAGTAGTTGAGCATTCGTAAAACGACCCTTTACGAAGTAAAAATGGCTGCTTTAAAACGGATAATTGTAGGCTGATTTTGTTCACTCAATTGGCTTGAAGAATTAAGCGATTAGGTCTCGGATACTAACGTCTTAGCTAACCTTGGTTGCCATCTAAGAATGGTAACTTTTGCACCCCCTTAGCGTCATTAGTTTCATACCTCATCCTACCTATGTCATTACTTAGTCGTCGCCAATTTGTTCAGACTAGCTCCTTGGCAGCTATAGCAGCTACATGCCCTACGCTTAATGCAGCTGAGCCTGGACGCTATGCTAACCTTATTTCACCAGATAAAAAACTGCGAATTGCCTGTATTGGCGGTGGCGGTAAAGCTATCAGCGACATACTCGCATGCCAAAGTGAAGAAATCGTAGCTATCTGCGATGTAGACTTTGAAAATGCTTTAGAAAGTTTTGGCCGTTTTCCAAATGCTCTTCGTTACCGTGACTATCGCCAAATGCTGAACGAGCTCAAAGATAAAATTGATGCCGTTATAGTAACAACACCAGATCACACACACTTTCCTGCTGCTTTAATGGCCGCAGAAATGGGAAAACACATCTACGTTCAAAAACCTTTATGTCATACCATTAAGGAAGTCAGAATGTTAAAGGATGCTGTAATCAAATCTAAAGTAGTAAGCCAAATGGGCAACCAAGGACATTGCAACGAAGGTACTCGACTACTTAAAGAATGGATCGAAGCAGGCGCTATTGGAGAGGTAAGAGAAATTCATAGTTGGTCAAACCGACCAATATGGCCTCAAGGCATGCCTCCAGCACCTGAAGAACAAGCCCCTGATACAATAGATTGGAATCTGTGGCTAGCTGTTGCTCCAGAACGTGGATACAGCTCAAAAATTGCTCCCTTCAACTGGAGAGGATATTGGAACTATGGATGCGGCGCTTTAGGTGATATGGCTTGTCACCAAATGGATGCACCTTTCTGGGCACTTAACTTAAGAGGACCTTGCCGTGTTACTGCTGAATCAGAAGGTGGTACTGATATAGTCGCTCCTTCTTGGTCAAAAATAGTTTATGAATTCCCACAACGTGGCAATTTACCTCCATTAAAGTATTACTGGTATGATGGTGGAAAACTCCCTCCTGTACCGCCAGAATTAGGTGCTGGTGGAAAACTCCCTAAAGGCGGTACGTATTACCGCGGGGATAAAGGCGTTATTATGTCACCTGGCGACTACTGTGAAACAGTTCGCCTTGTTCCAGAGTCAGCAATGACTGCGTTTAAGCGTCCAGCTAAGACGATACCTCGTATACCAAAGAGTAATTCACACATGGACTGGGTCAATGGCTGCAAAGGCGGAACTGCTCCATGTTCCAATATCGTTGACCACTCTGGTGACTTAACTGAATTAGTGCTATTAGGAAACGTTGCTATTCGTACAGGTAAACCGATCGATTGGGATCCTGTTCAATGTCGAATTACAAATGTACCTGAAGCAAACCGCTTCTTAGATAAAACATACCGCGTGTACTAAAGAATAACCTGTAAACTACTAAAAAAATGAAATTTTCAACATTCTTTACTGCTGCATTACTCTTAACTACATCCGTTGTGGGTTATAGCCAGGATTCATCTTCTGCTAAATTTACATCAGATGTTCACCAAGATATCGGACCAGGCCATGGCGCTGGTGCAAAAAAATGGGACTCTCCTAAGCCTTTATTTGCGGATGATCTTTCAAATGCCACATTCAAACCAGGCACCTGGTCGTGGATAAATGGAGTACTCACCTCTGTAGACAAAAATGGTAGTGATATTTGGACAAAAGATACCTACGGGGACTTTGTTTTAAATCTCGATTTTCGCTGCCACGAAAAAACGAATAGCGGCGTATACCTAAGAAGTTCTGACATCGTTAACTGGCTACACAACACGATTGAAGTGCAAATACTTCAAGGTGACGAAAAGAACGACAAACATATCGTCGGAGCAATCTATGATTGCTTAGCACCAAATCACCAAATCGAGATCGAGCCAGGTACTTGGCATCACTATCTGATCATAGCTAAAGGTAAAACAATCAAGGTATCTCTAGACGGAGAAGAATTGATTAATATGAATTTAAACAAATGGACCACGGCTCATAAAAATCCGGACGGAACAAAGAATAAATTCAACAAAGCCTATAAAGACATGGAACTTAAAGGCCACATTGGTCTTCAATTCCACACTAACATGATTGAGTTTAAAAATATCTTAATTGATAAAATTTGATACTTTAAAATTTAATCTGCAAAATCCGACTACCATGATTTTATTTTCAAGGAGTCGGATTTTTTTATGCCTCGTTGTGGCACTTACTTCATGTTTAGTAGCTAAAGCCAGTTCATATGAAGAGAGTGAACTTAAGTGGAGACAGGAAAGATCTAAACGTTTATCAGCACCGAGTGGATGGCTGTCTCTTATAGGCTTAGACTGGCTAAGCCTCGGTAGAAACACCATAGGATCGAGTAGCGACAACTCAGTTCAACTTAATGCAGGACCGGCACACTTTGGTTGCATAACGCTTACAGAAAACAAAACGATTATATTTGAACCGTCAAAAACCGACAAAATAACCGTCGGAGGCAAGCTAAGTACTACACCTGTCACTATTCAGCCTGATGACGAAAACCCCACCATTATACAGAGCGGGAGTGTTAGTTTTTTCGTTATTATTCGTGGTGATAAAATTGGCCTTCGCGTCAAAGATACCGAATCCGAAAGAAGAAAACATTTTGTAGGTTTAGATTACTATCCTATCAATCCCGCATGGCGCATAGAGGCAACTTGGATAGACTATAAGCCACCCCATTCTATTAATATCACAAACGTACTCGGCCAGACCTCTCCAGAGCCAGTTCCTGGTAAAGCCGTTTTTAAATACGAAGGGAAAACATACGAACTTACACCTATAGACGAGGGTAAGGATGAGCCTCTCTTTTTTATTATTCGAGATAAGACAAGCGGCATTGAAACCTATGGAGCATCTCGTTTTCTATATGCCGACAGACCTAAGAATGGGGTTGTAATACTTGACTTTAATCGTGCTCAAAACCCTCCCTGCGCATTTACTCCTTACGCAACTTGCCCTCTACCTCCTAAAGAAAATATAATGCCTTTCGCTATAACAGCTGGTGAAAAATCCTATAAAGGCGAATCACATTAATTTCATTTAATTTAATCATGACCACATCATCTACCCCTAGCTTAAGTCGCAAAGAATTTATAGCATCGTCTGCAGCCGTTCTAGCAGCTGCTTCCTTACCCAACCTCCTTAAGGCTCAAACCAATGGAAAAGTCGTTATTGGATTTGTAGGCCTTGCCCATATCCACACACCTAATTACACGAAAATATTAAAAAATCACCCAGACGTCATCATCAAGTCTGTTTACGATTACAACAAAGAGCGCTCTAAGAAATATTCAGAATTATTAGGTGCTAAATCTGTCGATTCAGATGATGCGATTTGGTCTGATCCTCAAATCACAGCTGTAGTAATACTATCTGAAACCAATCTGCATCACACCCTTGTATCAAAAGGCGCACAAGCTGGTAAGCATATGTTTGTAGAAAAGCCGCTTGGTATAAATACACGTGAAAGCCTTGAAATGGCAGCAGCCATTAATAAAGCAGGCGTACTCTTCACAACTGGTTATTTTAACCGCGTAGATCCAAAGCATATTTTTATTAAAAATGAAGTCGCTAAAGGAAACTTTGGCACCATCACTCGAGTACGTGCTTCAAACTGCCACGCAGGTTCCCTTAATCACTGGTTTGATAAAGATTATCGCTGGATGGCAGATCCTTCCATAGCTGGTGTTGGTGCCTTTGGTGATCTAGGCACACACAAACTAGATATCTTAATGTGGATTTTTGGAGAAATTGAAATGGTTAGTGCTGCTATTAAACCAATCGTTCACAATTACGGAGATTGTGATGAATCCGGAGAAGCATTAATTAAATTCAAAAATGGCATCACTGGAACCCTAGCCGCTGGTTGGGTCGATGTAGACGATCCTGTTGGTTTCTTGGTGAGCGGAACAGAAGCACATGCCGTCGTATTTAACGGTAACCTTTATTACAAAAATAAAAAATTAGGCCTAGATGGCAAAAAGCCTATAACTGAATTCCCAAAAACTCCGTTAGCACCAATTAATCAATTTATTGCAGCAGTACTTGGCTCTAAAGATCAGCCACTGGTTAAACCATCTGAAGCAGCCGCACGTGTGTCTGCCATGGAAGCAATGTATACTGCTTCACAGGCCAACAGCTGGGTGAATGTCGTTTAAGAAACTAACCAGCAGATTTGATATCAACTTTCATTCTGCTTAGCCGTTCCAAAAGCATAGTGCGTCTTTTAATAGGCCACCAGTCATAGAGATAGATTTGCATGGGTCGCCACATCGCGACCCATCCAATAATAGTTAGACTCTCTACCAAAACTCCGGCGATCTGACTATTTACAAGTCGGTATCCAATAAACTGACTTATAAAAATACATAGTGCTAGAAAACTAACTCCTATCATTAAAGTTATTCTTCCTGTTTTAAAAAGATGCCTAAGTTCAAGTCGGCTCATCGTTGCTCGATAGGCAAAATAATGCCTTACTGAATCTTGAACCGCATCAGGACTCCATGGAGCTATCAGGGGATTATCTATATGAAGTCGTAAATGAAGTTGGCCCTTCGTGTCTAATTCACGTGCCCAACTTTCAATAAATTCCTCTGCATCATGATCTAGATCTTTTGAATCAAACGGAGAGGGATCAAGTGAGTTAAATAACTGCGTAACGTCTTTAAGTTTAAGTTCAATACTATGACTGCCTGCTCGTGGATCAAACCGTGGAACTTGAGTCTCCATGTTTAAAATCTATAGTAATTACTCATTTATACAAGCTTGGCCCTAACTACAATTGATTGACGCTTAGTTCATTTATAAATGCAGTATTCTACACCGTGTCTGAAAATAAAAACCAATCCCCAACGCTAGGTATAATTACCGCTTTATGCGCCTATGTTATCTGGGGACTATTTCCGCTCTTTTGGAAACATCTTCATTCCGTAGACGCACTTGAACTAATTGCTCACCGCATTGTTTGGTCGTTTGTATTTGTTACTCCTATTGTAGCTGTTTTTCACGGATTCAAAGAATTCAAGTCTGTATACACGAATTTTAGAGCTGTTATAATTAATTTACTTACCGGCCTAATGCTTTCTTCCAATTGGCTGATTTATGTTTGGGCTGTAAATGCCGGACACATTGTTGAATCAAGTCTTGGCTATTTCATTGTTCCATTACTTAACGCAACTGTTGGATATTTAATCCTGAAAGAACACTTGAGGGTTAATCAGTGGATCGCTATCGGAATAGCCGCTATAGGGGTATTCGTTCTTGTATTCGAGTACGGCCACTTACCATGGGTAGCTCTTGGCCTTGCACTCACCTGGGGCATGTATGGACTTCTTCGAAAAAAATCTACCCTCAGCCCACTTCCAGGACTAGCCATAGAAACTTCACTCCTAGCTCCCTTCGCAATTATATTTTTAATATGGAAAAGCCATCAAGGCCTAGGTGCACTTGGTCACTCTGACTTAACAACCCATATACTCGTATTCTGTACAGGAATAGTTACGTCTATTCCCCTGGTTTTATTCGCAAACGCTGCGAAGCACTTAAAACTATCTACGCTAGGATTACTTCAATACCTTACCCCAACATCAAATCTATTGTTGGGTGTTTTCTTGTATAACGAGAATTTCTCTAGAGAAAAACTGATGTCTTTTTCTCTGATCTGGATTGCGCTTACGCTCTACTCGCTTGATTCGATTCTAGTTAATCGAAATCAAACTAAAGCGTAAGCACTAGAGAAGCTTTTAGTCGAAAAGCTTTTTTGCTAAGTACGTCATTTCCAGGGACACACGCTTAGCAGCTTCTTCTAGATTAGCAGATGCAGCGTGACCGCCGTCTGTATTTTCATAGTAGTAAAATGGTAGCCCCATAGATTCCATCTTAGCAGCCATTTTTCTAGCATGCGCAGGGCTTACGCGATCATCTTTGGTAGAAGTAACAAAAAGCGGCTCAGGATACTGTTTGTCTTTACTTAAATTATGATAAGGTGAAATTCCGCGCAAAAACTTTGCTTCCGCAGGTATTTTCGGACTGCCGTACTCCGCAACCCACGAAGCACCTGCGCCTATCTGATCAAAACGAAGCATATCCAGTAGCGGCACTTGAATTACAACCGCATGCCACAGTTCAGGGTGCTGAGTAAACTGAACGCCCATAAGTAATCCACCATTAGAACCACCCTCGATACCAAGCCTGCGAGGTGAGGTTATTTTCTTAGCGATAAGATCTTTAGCTACAGCGACGAAATCATCATAGATTAATTGTCTATGTGTTTTAAGACCTGCCTCGTGCCACGCAGGGCCAAACTCGCCACCACCACGAATATTTGCGAGTACATAAACACCGCCCTTCTCAAGCCACAATTTACCCAACGTGCCTGAGTACTGAGGAGTCATAGAAACCTGAAAACCACCGTAAGCATACAGCAGTGTTGGCCGATTACCGTCATAAGGCATGTCTTTAGGATGCACGATAAAGTATGGAATTTTTGTTCCATCAGATGAAGCTGCCTCGAACTGTTCTACCACAAGATTAGAGGAATCAAATCGCGAGGGTGATTTTTTAATCACCTCTACTTGAGCTGTATTTAAATCTGCGAGCCATAAAGTTGAAGGCGTTAAATAATTAGTTACCGAGAAAAGAGCTCTATTCGAATCATCGCTTGCGCTTACTAATTCAATACTTGAATTTTCAGGTAATTTAAGCGCTTGCTTACTCCATTCACCAGTTGAATTCAGGCTGAAAACAAACGCTTTTCCTTTTACATTTTCATAGGCATTAACAACCACACTGGATTGCGATACACTTACAGTACTAATTGTTTCGCGCGATCCTGGTACGTAAAGCTGCGTCAAGGCAGGCTCAGGATTAGCTATAAAAGACTCAAAATCGACAGAAAGTAACGACCCTTGCTTATAGGTAGCACCTTGAGAAAAAGGAGTCCAATCTTGTAAAATTGTTATGAGCAGTTGACCGCCCAATAATCCATCGAGTGAAACTTTCTTTGGTAAATTCAGTCGCTTAACACCGGTAGGTAAATATACGGATGTTTCACTTTCGAAGAAGTTAATCGCTCTATGAAGAATTAAATATTCTTTCTTAGTGATATTATCACGCAACACATAAGGCGCATCCGACACATCTTTTTTATCGCCTCTAAAAATTTCTTTAGCCTCTGCAAGTGTCTGTCCACGTTTTAATATTTTTACAATATACGGATAGCCAGATTCAGTGAGTGTACCGGGTTCCCATTCACGACTTACTGCAAGCGTATCACGATCAATCCATGTTACGTCCTGTTTGCCTTCGGGAAGATAAAATCCTTTAGGTACAAACGTACACGAATTCATATTAAATTCCCTTACTTCAACAGCATCTTTACCTCCATTGGATAAACTGACGAGCGCAAGGCGCTGATCTGGCCATAAAGGATGTATACCTTTAAATACCCAATTAGCTTTTTCATGTTTAGATAAAGCATCAACATCAAGCATGTTTTCCCAAACAGGATTATTCGTTTTATAACTACTAAGTGATGTCATTCTTAACAATCCACGCACATGCGCACGATCCTGCCAAAAATTAGTTACTATCTCGTCCTTGAAAAACGATGGCACAGGAACACGATCATTAGCTGTCACCACAGCCAGCGCATCCTTATATAAACCAGCGTACCTAGAATCATTCTGTAGAATATTTAAAGACCGCGTATTTTGTCCCTTAACCCATTCAAGTGCTCTGGGTGAATTAAACTCTTCAAGCCATTGATAGGGGTCTGCAGGCACTTCAGTTGCATGTGTCATAAATGATAATCCTATAAATAAGACTGCAGCAGCAGTGCCAGCTAAGGTTTTGTTTCGTTTGTATAAAGGTATCATAGGTAAATTAAAATTAGTTAGATTCTTTTTCGGATGCTAGGTAACGACAAATAAAGATTAAAACGATCAGGTATAATACAATACATCCTGTCCACATCACAGGACTTAACGTTTTAGAAAAAAAAGCTTTTGCTGCTAAAACTGGCAAAATCATAACAACCAGAGCAGGTACTGCCATTGGTTTAGCAAAATTTACCGTGTAACCTAATCCTGTGCGCTTAGGTACTATAATACGCGGATCCTCTTTAGAGAAATAGATGATGCGAAATTTCCAACTGGAAGGACTTTGCCAACTCAAGTAAGGGTTTTGATTTTTCACTAGGTGTAAAAATACACATAGCCTTTGTTAACAATACGATCAAGCGAGGACTACCCCTTCATTTGCTTTTTATGTTGGCTCTGCAATATATTGCCTTAGCTTAAAGGCTTACCCCTAAACTTAAATGAATCTCACCCGTCGTGAAGCACTACGCCTATTCACTGGAGCTGCAGCACTGAGTGCCGCTACACCTTTTTTAAAAGCCTCAGAAAACGAATCATTTAAACATTCCGCGTGTCGCTGGTGCTATCCTAAAATCAATTTAGAAGACCTTGTTATTGGAGCTAAAGCTATCGGGCTTGCATCTATAGAATTATTAGATCCTAGCGATTGGCCAATCGTACAAAAACATGGCCTAACATGTGCAATGTCCAACGGGGCAACTAAAATATCTGATGGATTTAATCGTGTTGAAAATCACGCTAAATATGTTCCCGGAATGATTGACCGGATTAAAGCTTGTTCAGAAGCAGGTATCCCAAGTGTTATTTGTTTCTCAGGTAACAGAAAAGGCATGCCAGATGAGCAAGGTCTTGAAAACTGTGTAATCGGGCTGAAACAAATAACGGCTGCCGCAGAAAAGTACAAAGTTACGGTCTGTATGGAGCTTCTGAATAGTAAAATTAACCACAAAGACTACATGTGTGACCGCACTCCTTGGGGAGTAGAATTGGTTAAACGCGTAGGCTCAGAGCGCTTCAAACTCCTCTATGACATTTATCATATGCAAATCATGGAAGGTGATGTAATTCATACGATAAAGACCTGCAATGAATACATAGGACATTATCATACAGGTGGCGTACCTGGCAGACACGAAATTGATAACACACAAGAACTTAACTATCCTGCGATCATGCGCGCTATCAAAGAAACAGGATATAAAGGATTTGTTGGACAAGAGTTCATTCCAGCAAAAGAGCCATTTAGTTCACTACGCCAAGCAGTAGAAACCTGCACAGTCTAACACTAATTCGCCAATTTGTGGCGAATACGTCCGAAAAACTTAATCGCATATATCTGCGTTCTTACGCGTATCGTTTGTTCGTAAAACTCTCCCTGAATCTTTAATTCAGGTACAGAAGTCACAACTTGACCGGATGTAGGATAAAGCGCAACCCATGCTAAGCCATGAGCCACCTCATCTGGCGTATAGGTTTCTTGAATGCGCTCGTAAATCAATCGCGCTATATTTCCTTCAAGCTGGTCTTCATTTACATCTGCTACCGCGGCAACACAGAGTAAATAACGTATTGCTTGCGCAGAATTACTTACATGGGCAGGAGCCCATTTATCTAAGTTTGCTTTAAGCAGATCCAATCGAGCGCTTGATTCAACGGGTAGTTCAGCATCTGCTGCGGCAACGGGAGTTACAGTACCATCGTCTGGAGGCAAATTATCATACGTAATAAGCTCCATTTGGGACTCTGTAATCGATTTAGCCTCATCGACAGGAACAGGTTGCAGAGGGTGCCAAGCATCTGTTTTAAGAGCAAAACTACCGACAGTAATCCAAGGAATTAACGCAATAATAACTGCAAGACGTGCCCGGTGAGTCGGCTTATCGTTTTGTCCCCAGCGAAAAAGTTTAGCTCCAACAATTAAGGCACAAAGCCCCATAACGACTAGGACAAGTATATTAAATTTAAAATGACCACCTTGCCCCTCAGCAGTGAATCCACTTTGCAATGCTTCACACGCATATTTACCTGGTAGAAATGCAGCTACTTTCTGTGCCCATGGGGGTAAAACAATTAAAGGAACTCCTACACCACCAATCATAATAAGTGGCATAAAGATACACTGACCGAGAGCTTGCACTGAAGGTACATCTTTAGCAAAGGCTGCTATAACTAAACCCATTCCCAAAAAAGCAAACGCTACGGCTAAATAGCCACTAATAAAATATAACGGATATTCTGGATATGGCGTGCCATAAAAATAATGTGCTAGCACAAGTTGAATCAAAGCAGCTGAAGCAATCAGTACAAACCGGGCCATTACCGTACTTAAAACCAAGGCCCCAAGACCATTTGGAAAAAGTTTATACCGCCTCCACCAGCCGCGCTCGCGTTCAGAAACAAGCGATGTAGGCATTCCAAAACAAGCACCTCCTAAAGCGCTAATCGTGATCAATTGACTCATTTGATGAATCAGTGGTGGATTTCCATTTCTAAATACCGCTCCAAAAGCTACTAAAAAAAAGATCGGTACGAGATAGCCATAGATTAACGGCTGCTTACTTTTGAAATTCAGCCTAAGGCTTAACTGAAAATGATAAATAAATCCTTTTATCATTGTTTTACTTTTTTGCAGTCATAACCAAGTCATTGAAAACATCATCCAGGGTTGGATTATTAATCTTAACATCAATTAACTCTATACCTAAATTGTCCAAATGATGGGCTAGATCGGTTAATGTCTTATTTACATTAGATGTCTCGATACTGCATACATTATCATCAGTTTGATGCATTGATACGGCGCAATTCAGCACTCCGTGCTGTATTGCTTGAAGCGGGCTAGAAGTATGTACAACAAGTCTAGAAAGTTTATTACTCTGCTTAATCAAAGCCTCAGGTGTATCAATAGCTAGTATACCACCATCTGCCATAAAGGCGATTCTATCGCAAAGCGTCCGCGCCTCTTCTAAATAATGAGTAGTAAATATGATTGTTACTCCCCGATTACGCTGTTCAACAATCAGCTGATGCAATTCCTTACGAGATTCAGGATCAAGACCAACTGTCGGTTCATCTAGAATCACAAGCTTAGGTTTATTAACAAAGGCTAAAGCTAAAGAAAGACGCTGCTTTTGACCACCCGACAAAGACGCAAAGTTTGCGTTCATTTTCTCCCGCAATTGAAATCGATCAATAATATCTAGCGCTGATTCACTTTGCTTATAAAAAGAAGCACATAGCTTAACAGCCTGAAGCGGAGTCATGACATCAGGCAATTGAGATGATTGAAGTTGAGCCCCAATATATTGCTTAGCATCTTCTGGTCTCAGAGCTAAGTCTACCCCGAACACGTTTATAGTTCCAGAATCATAAGATGTTAGTCCTAGAACAGATTCTAATGTAGATGTTTTACCAGCTCCGTTAGGCCCGATAAGTCCGAATATTTCTCCTTCCTTAACCTCAAAGGATACATCTTTGACAGCATGCACTTGTCCATAATCTTTTTTAAGATTTTGAACAAGTAGTGCAGATGCCATCATCTCATTAGCTAAACAGGCTTAGACTTAATGTCCAAGCCAGCTTTACTTAATTTTGCGTAAATTTATCCGATTTTGAAGCAGAACTATTTATTTTGCTTAAACTTGCACTAGCCGCATCTGTATAATTTTTAAAGATATCCATATGGGCAATAGTCCAAGTCCATCCATCACTTCTTGCTTCAGTAAGTGTAACGCGGAGGTATTTTGTGTTCGAGGGTTTAAAATGTGCCCAAGTTAAAACACCATTACCCTTTGTAGCAGAGACCACTTCTTTCCATTTTTTACCATCTAAGGATACATCAATTCGATAAGCTCTAGGGAAAGATCCAACGCCTTCGCCTGCATCTAATCTAAGTCCAGATACTAAACTAGTTTCCGGTAGCTCTACCTGAAACCAATATCCAGATACCTGAGGCACCTTAGAATTAAATGCTATATTTCCACGGCTATCAAAAGAGAGGGATCCCTTAACCGTTTCTTTTTCATTACCAATACTTACTTTCCACGATTCCGAATTCTTCAATTGCGATGGAAGTACAGCGTCTGTGAGTTCTTCACGTGTCCATGGCTCTTTCCTAGATACATAATGTGAGCGCCATTTTTTTACTTCTTCAGCTGTTACAATATCTCCCGGAGGTGGATTTTTTTTAGGAGCGGTATGAAAACCAAAAGAACCATCGTTTGGTATACTATTTCCTATCAAACTCGTTCTTACAAAAGAGACGACTGAAGCAATCCATTCATCACTATTTTCAGCCATAGCAATCATCTGACCAGGATAAGTCTTATTGCCATTAGGACCAGTAAGTCCATGTAACAATACTTGTACCATTTGCTCTGGAGGTCCCATCACAATGCGAGAATTAACTAATGATGGAGCTAGCGTCATTTCGCCCGTATCTCCCAAAGCAACACCTTTGCCATCAGCTCCGTGACACGCAAAACATAGACTATCATAAATAGCCTGTCCTTGTTTAAGAGTTTCGACTTGCGCTGTGTTAAAACGTTTAGCCTCAAATCGATTTGCAGGCTTTAAGAGTTCAGTGCCAATTTCTTTAATACCGAGTGATTTACTCGAGGCAATGATTGGCTTCGCTAAATTACTCCACTCTGACCATTTTAACTGACGCGCACTCATCATTGCTTGAAGTGCTACTGTAGGATCTGAATCTCTAAACAGTTCTAAAATACGTGGCTTAAATGTTAGATCGCCAGCTTGTGATATACTTTCAGCCACACGGATAGCGCTAGCCCTCATTTTTGGATCTGCATCTGCTAACAGACTTTGCACAAGAGATACATCAGCCATATGCAGACCTTCTAAAGTCCATATCGCATGTAAGCGTCCGTACAAATCACCTGAACTTAACGCTAAGGAACGCAGACGTGGTACAACTGACTTATCCTGTCTAAGAACGAGCAGTTTTTGAGCGTTATCTCTTATCCAACCATTAGGGTGCGATAATTGATTCACGAGTTCTGCAGGACTCATATCAAACAGATGAAGCGGCTTTGCTGGCTTCATGCCGTCATAAACCAGACGCCAGATGCGTCCATGACTAACATTTTTATCTAGTGAATGAGAGAGAACTACAGGGCGCAGGTAGGAATCTTTTCTTACCCAATTACCTTCTTGGATAATGCCGCGGTACATATCGACAATATACAAACATCCATCCGGCGCGTTCGTAATCTGAACAGGCCTAAAATAAGGGTCTGTAGAACGTAAAAATTCGCTATGCTCGTTTTGATACGGATTCGCTAAAGTAGTAATACCGTCCTTCACTTCTATGGTAGCACGTCTTACTAGTCTTCCTACCGGCTCACCAATAAAAATATTACCTCTAAGTTCACTAGGTAATCTATCACCACGGTACACCTCTTGGCCTGCTATCGCAGTTACGTGATTTAAGGTCTTATCCTCTTTTCTAAATCGCATCGTTCCACCTTGAACGTCTGCTAGACCAACAAGTGGCCATACTGTTTGAAAATCATCGTCCCACTGCTCTGGGCTATTCACCGCAGCATAAAGTATATGTGTTTGAAAATGTAAAAATATTTTTTCTCCACCTGCTGTAGAAAACCACAATTTACCTAAGTCATCTTGAGTAAGACCCCACTGACCACCGTTATTAGCAGTTGGTTCACGCAACATGGTTGCGCTAGGTCTCCAACGCAAACGATAGGAATTGTAAGTAGTATAAATCCAATTATCTAACGACCAGATTAAACCACTCGGTTGATGCTCTAAATTTCCTGTATATGGTCCACCTCTATAATATAGCTCACTAGAGTCTGAAACGCCTTGATCCTTAGAATCTTTGTAAAGCGTGAGATCATTCGTATTTGTAACACCCACTAAAGCACTACCCTTATCTAAGGGTAAAACAGTGCGTGGTAAAATCAAGTGATCAGCAAATACGGTATGCTTATCGTAAACCCCATCTTCTTTTGAACTTTCGTGTCTTGAAATACAACTGATGGGAGAAAATTCATTATTACCATCAACGTCTTGCATGTAACTACGCATTTCGACCACATACATGCGTCCATTGCCATCAAACGAAGCCCACACCGGCTCTTTGATTGTTGGCTCACTCATAACAAGCTCCATATGGTAGCCTGGAGGCAGCTGGAACGTCTTAAGTTCATCTTCAGGACTTAAGACAGGAGGAACCCATCCTGGGGGATGCTCTGGTACATGTGAGGCACTAACTTGCGTTTCAGCTCGGAGGGCTAACGTAAGTAATAAAAAAGCACTATAAGCAATACGACGATTCCACATAATAAAAAGTTTAGTTAAGACGCTATGAGTTTAGATAAGTTACCTATTAGATTTAAGACACTACAAATCACCTTATCCCTATTTGGTTACTTTTTTAACTTTAGCATCGAGATTAGTTTCTAAATCAATCGAAGAAAGATGAGACTCAATACCTTGTTCTGGTACAGGTACTTTTGCAATCCACACAATAGCATTAAGAACGAGCTTTCGTTTATCATCATTAGCCCAACCCTTATGATAGTGACCTCCGGTAAATCCAAATCCGCGAGCTCCATTTTGAGATTCACTCACCCACATCATATGTTGAGGAAGTCCGTTTTGGACTTGTTTTCTAACAGAGGGATTGCCCTCATGCAGTCCATCTTTTCGCTTCATGGTAGAGACTGGGGGCACAGCACTTAACAGTGGAGTCACTCCTTCCATATTATTTCTAAAACGCATATTGAAATACCATTCATCCAATTGACTAAAGGGATGAACGCCGCGCGTAACTTCATGAACCGGTAACTGAATATAATTAGCTTTCCATACAGGATTAACAGACCAATTCACTTCGAATGCTCCTCCAATCCAACTTAACATTTCAGACTGACCAAGTTCACGGGTTGGCTCTACAGCATAGTGAATAAAACCAAGCCCTACGCCCTGTTTATGTAATTTATCTAAGACTGAAAGTCTATGTCCCTGAAGCATAGGATGCGAAACACCTCCATCTGAATAAATAATTATGGCATCAGCATCACTTAATGCCTGATCGTTATCCGTTACGACTCCGTTAACCTCTATCTGCGGCCAGCCTTGATCATAAACACTAACATCTATTCCAGGAACCGAAGCCAGACATTTTTGAAAAAGCAGACATCCTGCTCTATGTTCATGCTCTCCTGGCCCATGACTTGGCTTACCCGCAATAAGTACAATATGCTTAGTTGATGCGTCTAAATAAGTATAACAACACACGCTAAAAATAACAAATACGCGTAGGAGCTTCATAAAATATAAGTGCTAACCTTGATCAGTATTCTTATCAAAGCGTACGCCTTAAAAAGCGCAGGCCATTCTTTGCTATGTTATCTCTACTTGGTTCAATCGTTCTCCAAATTGCCGCAGCTCGAGCTATAACTTTTACATCTGGAGTAAATGATTCGATCATGACGTGTCCTTTATAACCAATTTTATGTAACGCCCGAGCAATCGATTTCCAATTGGTGTGATCTCCTCCGGGAGTTCCACGATCGCAACCACACGCATGTAAATGTGCTAAATCTTTACCCGCTTTAAGAATAGCAGCTGCTAAATCTTTTTCTTCAATATTCATATGGAATGTATCCAAATGAAGCTTAAGAGCAGGAGACTTCACTTCCTTCATTAGCTTAATTGCTTGATCGGTCGTATTTAAAAAATCCGTTTCGAATCGATTAAGCGGTTCGATACAAATGATCTTACCTCTATCCTGAGCGTAACGCGCTAATTCTTTTAAGTTTTTTACAACTAATGCCCATTCTTTTTTCTGCTGCTTTTTTTCAACGAAACCAGCTTTGCCGACAACAGAATAGAGCGGACCCGTGACCATCGGAGACTCTAACTCTACCGCTTGATCTATTAGCGCCTTTAAATATCGCATCGCCGTTTTCTGCTCAAAAGCAGAACCCCTTAAGTCGCGTCCAGGTCCCGTAGCAGCACAAAGAGCTGCAATTTTTAATTTAGCTTTTTTAGCAGCCTGTAAAACTTTAGCCGCATCAAGATGAGCTGGATCTTCAACGGCTATTTCAACGGAATCAAATCCCCATTTTCTAAATTTTTTAAATAAAGCTGTATTTTTAGTCTTAAACGGTGACGCATACAGATAGGTATTTATACCAATATTCATTTTATAAAATTATTTAGGCACAACGAGCGATTGATTAAGCGAAGACACTTGCTCGACAGGAACTTTAACGATCTGACGATCATAGGTGATTAAACCATTAACCTCTGACTCGACATCGGTAATTTGTGTATAAATTGCTGCGTTCAAACCTTGTTTTATCAAAGTCGGAATTTGATTAATCAGAGCAGTGTAGTGCTCTAACAGATCAGGTTGATCCTTCATTAATCGATAGCCCCAATTTTTTTGTTCCTGCCATACATGGTCCTTAACTGGAAGACCAAGTCCACCAAACTCTCCGAGAATCGAAGCCCGTCCTGTCTGCGCAACCGGAGTACCTGGTCCTGGATATTGATGCTTATCCAGCAAATCCCCCATCCCAAAATCATTCCATCCACTGGGTCCATCAACAAGGCGGCTAGGATCTAATCGCTTAACCCAAGCAATGGTTTCATTCGTATCGTGCTGTCCCCACCCCTCATTAAACGGAACCCATGTAATAATAGATGGGAAAAAACTTAACTGACCAATCATCGCTGCGAGTTCTTTTCTGAATTGAGCTGATTCTAAAGAATCAAAAATGCCTTCACTGGACTCATCTCTTAGAATATGTCCTGTAGGAGTTGCTGTCTTAAAACCGCTTGGAAAATCCTGTAAAACAAGAAGACCTAAATGATCGCAGTAATAGTACCACCTAGCAGGTTCAACTTTTACATGCTTACGCACTACATTAAATCCAAGCTTACGCATCATTTCTATATCCCATTTCAAAGCAGCGTCAGTGGGTGCTGTATAAAGACCATCTGGCCACCATCCTTGATCGAGTGGCCCGATAAGGAATAGAGGATGATTATTTAAAAAGATACGATTGTAACCATCCGATGCTTTTCTTACTTCAATTTTTCGGAAAGCAAAATAGGAAGAGACTGTATCCTTAACTTCACCCGTAGATATAGTAGCTTTTATATCGTATAGAAAAGGATCCGTCGGAGACCACGTATGTACATTAGGAATAGTAAAAGTTAATTCGGCAGTACCTCTACCCTCGGATTTAAAATCCTGCGATGCCACAAGCTTACCATGTCCACTAATCTCAACATGGGTTACATTTGCAACTCCTGTAGGAGCTTGAACCGATAAAGAAACCTTAACCTTATTCGTATCGATATCTGCACTAGGATTTAATTCTGATACATTAATGGTCGGAACAACTTCCAACCATACAGTCTGCCATATACCTGTGACTGCTGTATAAGTAATACCACCAGGCTTCAAAACCTGCTTACCTCTAGGTTGCATACCCGTATCCACGGGATTCGACGCAGAAATAACAAGTTCTTGAAGTTGGTTTGGTTTAAGAGCACTCGTGATATCAATAGAGAACGCATCATACCCACCTTGGTGACGTCTAATGGCCATTCCATTTAAATAAATTTTAGATTCCCAGTCTATAGCACCAAAGTGAAGAATGATATGTTCTCCCTTTTTTACATGAGGCGTATCAAATGAACGCTTGTACCAAATCTGTTCTGTAGGTGTAACCGCCTTTTGAACACCAGACAATTTAGACTCTACTGCAAAAGGTACTAATATTTTTCCTTCATAGGCTTGTGGCAATGCCCCATCAGCTAAGGGTCTAATCGTATAATCCCAAGTTCCATTAAGATTAACCCAATCATTTCTTACAAACTGAGGTCTAGGATAATCATTAAGCGGTATTGCTGCTGGATCAAGTTGAGCTCCCCATGGAGTCAACATGGTAGCAAGAAATAATGGGATAATACTCATTTTTTAATTCTCTGAAAAAGTAACTTTGTAACAAAGCGCAGAGTGATTTGGTACGGTTGAAGGCTTGCTAATTATGAAAGCATCTGAGGTTTGCATGTATTGTACACGCTCACTGCTGCCTAATAAATTTACTGAAGCAATATGCCTGTCATTTAATTTTGAATTACCCCCTAAGGAACGAATCAGTACATCCTTCGCTGGGACTCCAAGAACAAACACGTATAACGCACCACCCTTAGTTGTGAAACGTATATCATCAGCCGTGTACTTTACTTTGCCTTCGTTGAAATTTCCGCTCTTCACGTTCTCCGCTAAAGCGGGACGTTCACCGAAAACTTTCCAAGGTCTACTGCCGTAAATACCCTCTCCGTTAATTGCAGTCCAAGCTCCGATTTCATCAAGTGTAGTCAACATATCCGGCTCTAAATCACCCTCTGGAGTTTGGACAATATTAATTAGCAGATTTCCGTTCTTACTCACGATATCGACTAACATATCAATGATATCCGTGGATGTTTTATATTTCTGACCTGTTCTATAAAACCAATCACCAATTGATGTATCTGTCTGCCATGGTTCAGATTTTACTGTGTCCATAACACCACGCTCTAAATCTTGAACCCATCTTCCTTCTGATACTTGTTTACAATTATAAACGGCTTCGAGTTTTCCTCCGTTCTTAGCGATGTCTTGATTATAATAGTGCGCTATCATACTGCGCCCTACATCACCAAAAGGAAGCCCACTATCTGAGTACAAAAGATCGGGATGATAGTTATCAATTAATTCTTTAACACTATTATACCACTCTTGATGCCACTCAGGATTTATACTCAACCAACCAGTATCATTTGGTGCAGCTTTAGTATGGTACAAATCCTGATACTGCGGATCGTTACCATCGTAAGGAACTCCCGCATAAGGACCCGTAGGATCTGATCCGTGGCTTACTTGAAACCACGTATAGCTTGCGCCTAAATGTTCAGACACACCAAAACGTAGTCCTTGTTTTTGTGCAGCTTGCTGCCATAGACCCACGACGTCTTTCTTAGGCCCCATATTTAC
>DAISZL010000001.1:3651-46906 GCA_036824825.1 Opitutaceae bacterium | reverse complement strand
GAAAAAGCTTATGTAGGAATTCCTGCACCAACAGTAAAGCGTCCAATTATTGACGATTCTTATTCAGTAGCACTCACCGTCATATTCAAAGACATGGCGGCTCATGATGTGTACCAAACAGATCCAGGCCACTTAGCTTTTATCGCTAAGTGGAAAGCAACGTGGACCAAAGTACAGATTTACGACGCGATCTAATTAACTTACAAACGAGTAATCGTAAGGTTTACGCATTTCTCGTTTTAGGTAAGTATTAGCGTGTTCTGCATGTTCGCCTATAAAGCGCTCTGTCTGTGCGTCCCAGTTTAGCTTAAGCCCTGTTCGCATAGATATCGCACCAAGATGACACATAGTTGCTGAGCGGTGACCTATTTCAACGTCACAGATCGGCAACTTACGGGATCTAACACAATCCATGAAGTTCCCCATGTGATTATTACTCTTGTAAAGACGCTCGGCATTTTCTGGCAAGGGGTCCGTTAAGAGATGCTTTTCGCTCGCGGTGATTTCATCTCTACTTACCCATATCCAACCCTTTGTTCCCTCGAAGCGAATTCCATTCGGTTGCCCGGCTTTATTAATATGACTTCCATAAATGGAATCATCTCGAGTGGTACGTATACGAAGACCTATCCCATTTGAATAGGTATAATTTACTTCATAGTCTGTAAACGTGGTATATCCACCGGGAATTGGTTGAGCAGAAACTTTAGACTCTACAACACTAGGAGCTAACAAACCTATAGCCCAATAGGCTATGTCGTTATGATGAGCACCCCAATCTGTCATAGTTCCGCCAGAGTAATCATACCAAAATCTAAATGTTCTATGGCAACGCTGAGGCATATAATCAGCCCAGGGTGCTTGCCCCTGCCAAAAATCCCAGTTCAGGCCTTCAGGCACAGGGACCGACTTAAATGGACCGTCACGTAGTCCAGCAGGAAGCCATACATTTGCATTGAGCAATTTACCAATTCTGCCGTTACGCACCAATTCACATGCTAATCTAAAACGAGCCGTACTTCTTTGTTGGGTACCTGTCTGCAAAATACGTTTATTTTCACGAACGGCTTTAATTACATGCCTTCCTTCATCGACAGTAAGCGTTAGAGGTTTTTCTCCGTAGATATCTTTACCTGCTTTTGCTGCAGCTATGTTAACAAGCGAATGCCAATGATCAGGAGTTGCATTCACAATAATATCGATATCAGAGCGCTCTAATAGACGCCTAAAATCAGAGTAAATCTTGGGATCACGCCCATCAGTAGCTAATTTCTTTGCCGCTTGTTCTGCGTGCGTCCTATCAACATCACATACAGCTACAATATCCCCATAATTACGTGCATTCAGCGCATCTCCTTGCCCTTGGCTTCCTGCTCCAACAAGCGCAATTAAAGGACGGTCATTAGGTCCAAGCTTCTTAGGAGTTTGTTGAGCTTCAAGCTCTTGTCGCTCAATGTACCAAAGAGGCAAACCAGTCATAGCAGCAAGTGAAGCGCAGCGTTTTATAAACTGGCCACGTGAAATATTAAACGAATGTATTTCTTTATTCATGGGGGTAAAAAGCAACTAACGAGGTAAAACAATAAGACGATTCATAATATGGATTGTTACATCAGATGATCAAATACTAACCGTACTAAATTTAACGAAATTACTCTGTTGCAGGGGTTGCTTGGTTTTTTAGTATTAGAAAATACCCTATACAGCTTAGCTAGTATACCCCATGCGAATCTATCAATTTTTCTTTGCGATTCTGTTTACTATAGCTGCGCACACACTTTGCGCTGATGAACAGCAAAGCGTGAGCTCTTTTAGTAAAGATATCGTACACCACGTAGGTTATCAGTACTTACTTTCACTGCCGAGAGATTACGCAGAAAGCCCAGATAAAAAATGGCCTCTTATTATCTACTTACATGGATCAGGTGAACGCGGATCTGACCCATGGAGACTCACACGTCATGGACCTCCTCGCCTCCTGCATCCAGGTGTAAGTAAATATGCAGATCCAATTAAGCCAGGCACTCCTCCAGAGCCTGCAGAGGTTATTGCAAGACGTGCGAAGTCAACGAAAGCGCTTTCAGAACAGTTTATCGTTATTTCGCCTCAGTGTCCTAGCCGTAAAACATGGGATGATGAAACGATTATAGCGCTTCTTGATCAAGCGATCCAAGACTACCACGTAGACACGGCGCGAATATATTTAACCGGAAACAGCATGGGAGGTTATGCTACATGGAGTGTAGGCCTAAAAAACCCTCACCGTTTTGCTGCTATCGTCCCAATCTGCGGCGGCAATCGTGATCGATTTATAGCAAGTAATGCTGCAGAGCATAAGACAGAATTATTAAATTTAGGCGTATGGGCTTTTCATGGCGAAAAGGATCCTACCGTTCCTGTTTCTGAGTCAAAAGATGCAATAGATCTGCTACATAAAGCTAAACTACTAGATATAAAATTAACGATATATCCTGAAGCAAAGCACGACTCATGGACACAAACTTACGACAATCCAGAATTATACGTGTGGCTTTTAAGCCATGTAAGAAAAGAAACCAAATAATTTATATAAGCATGAAAAACAAATTCGCTCTTCTCAACTTAATCCTAGGTTTCGTCACAGCGACTTCAATATATGCCGCAGACTCAAGTTCCTCATGGCAAACGGCACCTATCGTGCATACCTCTTTTTTTGATTGGGCTTCCTTAAAAGTAAAAACAACCCCTGTTGGCCAATCCCGATTCGTTGCAGATGCCCCAAGTCCAACACTTAACCGCCTAGAATGCCATATTACTACATTAAGACCGGGGTGCCAATCCCACCCTCCTCACCATCATCCACAAGAGGAAATGATCCTGATTAAAGAAGGAACTGTAGAATCATATATCAATGGCAAGAAACAAAGATTCGGAGCAGGTTCATTACTATTTTTAGCATCTCATGATTTACATAATGTAACAAATATAGGTGACACACCAACAACCTATTTTGTGATTAACTTTCACACAGCAGCTACTGCAACCGTACGAGAAGAAGCAGCTGAAAAATGGGCTCCAAAGTCCATGCTTCCTTCATCGGTGATCGATTGGAATAAACTCGAAACCAAACAAACCTCTACAGGTACCCGTACAAGTTTAGTAAATTCACAAACTCTAACTTATAAAAAATTAGAAGTTCATGCTACTACTCTAAATCCAGGAACTGAAGCATCTAAAGCTCATCGTCATCCTTGGTTACAATTATTCATAATAAAACAAGGCAAAGTAGAATTTACAGTTGATGGAGTAAAACATACTTCAGGCGCAAGCGACATGGTCTATGTAGAATCAAACGCACTCATGAGCTTGAAGAATGTAGGCAACGACGTTTGCTCATATACTGTTTTTTCTGTAACAACAGATTCTACACCTTCTGAAAAGAAAAGCTAAGCACCTGGGTCTTTAAATTAAAATGCTAGATATACCGATTGTTGATTCCCATGTGCACTTCTGGGACTTAGAGCGTCTAACCTATCCCTGGCTAAGTGAATTCCCATCAATCAATCAAAGTTTACTACCTAAAAACCTAAGTATTGAGAGTAAACCTTACGATATTAGTAAAATTGTTTTTGTTGAATGCGGGGGAGAAAAGACAGGACAATTTACTGAAACACAACTCATCACAAAACTAGCAGAACAAGATTCACGCATTAAAGCGATTATTGCCCACGCTCCTTTAGAAAACGGTTTGAAAGTAGAAGCAACGTTAACCGAATTTAAAAAGAACCCACTGATTCGAGGTATTCGTCGCTTAATACAGTCAGAGAAAGATTTAGCTTTTTGCTTAAGAACAGAATTTATATCAGGAGTAAAAATTCTTTCTCAATTTGGATACACCTTTGATTTATGCATATATCACAATCAACTTTCCTCTGTGATTAGTCTGGTTAGACAGTGTCCTGAAGTAAAATTTGTTTTAGATCACATTGGTAAACCTTCGATTAAAACCAACACACTTGATCCATGGCGGGAAAACCTCAAAGAGCTCTCTAAAGAGCATAATGTATATTGTAAATTATCCGGCTTAGCAACGGAAGCAGACTGGAAACAGTGGGACATTGATCAGCTAAGACCATACGTTGAACACACTATCGACTGCTTTGGCTATAATCGCCTGATGTTTGGAGGAGATTGGCCAGTAGCAAAACTAGCAATATCTTACCCTCAATGGGTTACAGTCCTTGATACACTCACTAAGCAAGCCACTCACGAGGAACGCTTAAACTTATTTAGTAACACAGCAGAATTATTTTACCGCATTTAATTACTTTTTCGTGACTCATAGCTACAAAGCTATATCTGATTAAGCCATGCGGTTTGATATTTGGATCACTTGCTTTATAGCTTCAGTCATACTTTCACTCTCTCCAGGAGCTGGAGCAATTTTTGCTATGACGAGCGGTCTTAACCACGGATTAAAGCGTGGACTCTATGGTATCGCAGGACTGCTACTTGGCATGTGGACAGTATTCATTGTAGCCGTAATAGGATTAGGCGCATTAACCAAATCATCGCTACTAGCTTTTAACTTACTTAAGTGGGGCGGCGTACTCTATTTAGCCTACCTAGGACTTGCTCGGTTTAGAAGCCATCAACATAAACTAGAACTTCTACGAGATGAAAAAAATCAATCCAGCGGCCTAAAACTTATCGCTCAAGGTTGGGCAGTAAATGCGGTTAACCCCAAGGGTTATATATTTATGGTAGCGGTTATTCCCCAGTTTGTTGAATACACCCGCCCGCTTTTAATTCAATACGGCATCATGATAGCCACTATGACATTTAACGACGCTATGATTATGGCTTTCTATGCAGGATTAGCTGCAAAAGTTACCCATTTTTTCTCTACAGATAAACAAATGGATATTATTAATAAAACGTTTGGAATACTCTTTATTCTAGCAGCCCTAGGGTTATCTGTTTTCAGCAAAAAACATTAATACAACGTTTAATGTTGTGAGATATAGTAAGCTAACGCATCACTGTACTACACAAACACGTAGTTAAGAGAAAAAACCGATCATGAAAATTAACTCAGCTATATTTAATATCAGTGCAGCTGATTTAAAAACATGTCCCAAAACAAATCTTTCCGAGTTTGCTTTCATTGGCAGATCTAACGTTGGAAAGTCATCTTTAATTAATTCTCTTTGCGATAAAAAAGACTTAGCAAGAGTTTCCACAGTTCCTGGCAAAACCCAATTAATCAATTTTTATACCATTAACTCTAAATGGAGTTTAGTTGATTTACCTGGTTTCGGTTACGCCTCAGTTGGGCATCACAAACGTGACGCCTTCAATCATTCAGTGAGTGAATATCTACGAAAGCGCACGAACCTTCGTTGTATATTTACTTTGATTGATTCACGACTAGAGCCTCAGCCTATAGATTTACAGTTTATTCAGTGGCTTGTCTCTGAATCACTACCTTACGCACTTATATTTACAAAAGTAGACAAACAGTCCATGACGCATACTGAAAATCTTATGAGAAAATACTCTCAGGTGCTTCAATTAGGAAATATCGAACTCCCGGAGATGTTTGCTACTTCTTCTAAATCCAACAAGGGTCGCTCAGAGCTACTCAAATTTATAAGCGACATACTTCAATCGGCTACTTAGCACTTTCTTGCATAAGGATGTTCAGATTGCCTCTAGCTTCTTCGTAAGTAGGATCAATTCTTAAGGCTACCTCATATTCAGATCTAGCTTCTGCTATTTTACCTAATTTCTTTAATATATTTGCATAGTTATTATGCACAAAAGGTGAAGAAGGCATAATTTCTATAGCTTTTTTAAATGCTTCTGCAGAATGGCTGTAGTCTTTCATTTGTGCATAAGTAATTCCCAAATTATTATAGGCATCTACATAACTTGGCTGCATAGCTATTGCCCGTTTATAAGCCAGAATTGCAGCATCAAATTTATTCATGTCCGCATAAGCATTTCCTAAATTATTTTCTACTTCAGGAAAAATAGGACGCTGTAATAGAGCTATATTATATTGTTTAATCGCATCAGTGAATTTACCCAGTGTCGAATAGCACATGCCTAATCTATTATGCGCATCAGCAAAGTATGGTTTTAATTCTAACGTCTTTAAAAACTCTTCCGATGCTTGCTCATGATAGCCGAGCGCTTGTAGGCCTAAGGCAAAATAATAATGCGGCTTATACTCTGTAGGATTTAGCTCTAAAGACTTTCTTATTGCAGCTACAAAGTCATTCTTTCGAGCTTGTGTGGCATAGAGTATGGCTAAATTCGAATACGCCTGAACATAATGGTCATTAAGCGCAATAGCGTGCTTAAATTCAATTTCTGCATTCAATAAATCATGTTTATCAAAATAAGCACTTCCTAAGCTATTATACGCAAAAGGATTATCGGGAACCGATTTTACTGTTTTCTCCCATAAGGCTATATTGCTTTCATAGTCTCTATTACGCTGAATAGTTAGATAGCAAAAAATAACAGCGAAGAATACAGTTAAACTTAAAATACTTATTTTAAGAATACGGACCTGAAAAAATTCCGGTTTTACCTTAACTGCTTTTAAGACTAAAAAGTATACACCTAGAACAAGGCACGCTAAAATAGCAGCAAGAGGTAGATACATTCTATGCTCTGCCATTGCCTGCCTATTTCCTGGTATGACCGAAGTGGGAGCCAATAAGAGAAAAAAATAAAATCCCAATAGACCCACCGCACTCCATTTTAGAAGATATCTTATGCTAAAAAATAATAATCCTATAACACCGAGCGCATAAGGTAGTACAGACCAAGGATGCCATATCCAAAACCGATCAATTGCATAATCAAATACCAATGGCGTTGGCCATACTGCCAACTGTAAATAGTGTATAAGTGCAGGAAATTGAGTCAGCCAGTACATCCAAGCAGGTAAGCCCGAGTCAAAGCCGACAGTTCCACCACGACCATGCGTTGCGTGAATAAGATATCCAAGAAGAATCCAAGAAGAGAAAATAGCGGCGTAGTACAAAAATTTATTTTTAAAAGCCGCTTTAAAACTTTCGGATATAAAAATTCTATCAATAAATAAGATGATAAGCGGCGCTGAAAACATATCTTCCTTTGTCGCCATACCGAGATAACAGGCCGTTAAAGAAACGACACCCCAAGTTCGACTGCCTTCGTTATAGCGAAGGTAGGCATAAATACTTAAAATATAAAATAACCCCATCAACGACTCTGCACGTTGTATAACATAAGTTACCGATTCCGTTTGTAACGGGTGTATTGTCCATAGTAGCGCTATACAAAAGGCCAGGAGACCAGATAACTTGAGTTTAGCTACTTCAAAAAGCTTGTTAAATACTCCAAATAATAAAAATCCTGCGAGTAAATGTATGATTAAATTTAAAATATGATAACCTGTCACATCTACTCCTCCTAACGCATAATTCAGAGCTAATGTGAGATTCAAGAACGGACGCCCCTCTACAGTAACACCACCAGAAGGCGGCACTAGGACAGAGCATAATGAGAAAATGTTTCGAATCGTGGGATTATCCACAATCGAATCTATATCATCAAAAATGAAAGGTCCTTTAAAACTCCCATAATATGCCAGTAATCCTGCTATCAAAATAAAGCTACATCCAAGTACTCCGTCCTTAAGCCTTAGGCTCTGATACCCTAACTTATCTGCTTCTTTATTGGTCCTAGACAATTGCATTCGTTCTACGAGGATTTAGTCTAAAACTAAAACCCGCTTGGCATACGAATGCAAACGCTATGACCTATTAATTGATATTAACCATGAGTAAGCCTAAATCCGACATATTAGCCACTCCTTGGTATATAAGGTTTAGCAACTCGCTAACTGCCAGCTTCCTATTTTTAGCCACGAGTATTTGGATTATTTATAGCAACACCCTTAATGTCCCTTTTCTTTTTGATGATGAGTCATCGATTTTAAAAAATACGTCATTAAGGCACTTAAGCTCTCTCTGGAATATTTTACATCCCAAGGATACGGCTGGCGTAGGAGGTCGCCCCCTCCTGAATCTCAGTTATGCAATTAACTATGCCTTAGGAGGCACAGATGTTATCGGCTATCACGTATTTAATATTATTATTCATATTTTAACGGCTTTCCTGCTTCTACTTATTCTTAGGATTTCCTTTAAAAAAATACTGAATAATCAAAGTTTTATTTATTATAGAAATCTTCTCGCT
The DNA here is from genome assembly GCA_036824825.1 of Opitutaceae bacterium. Classification (GTDB taxonomy): domain Bacteria; phylum Verrucomicrobiota; class Verrucomicrobiia; order Opitutales; family Opitutaceae; genus Palsa-1447. Next base: position 38,668 of record DAISZL010000001.1, on the reverse strand, counting down.
CTTATTGTTGTGACCCTATGGGCCTGGCACCCCCTACAAACAATCTGCGTTACCTACCTATCCCAAAGGGCAGAGTCTTTAATGGCGTTTTTTTATTGTTTAACGTTTTTATTATTTATTCAGGGCGCGTACAGTACAGGTAGACAAATACAATATAGTTACTACTTTTCATCGATTATTACCTGCTGCTTTGGCATTTTGACTAAAGAAGTCATGCTAACTGCACCGTTAGCAATACTCCTTTTTGATAGAACGTTTATTACTGGAAGTTTTTATCAGTCATTAAAAAAGCGTTCTTTTCTATATTTTGGATACGCCTTAAGCCTGCTGCCACTTATATCTCTCACTAAAGGAGCGCATTACCGAGGCGTTGGTTTCGATCAACATATCAAGCCTCTTTCTTACGCACTATCAGAGTCTAAAGTAATCATTAACTATATATTTCTCGTTCTGTGGCCCCATCCACTCATTTTTGATTACGGATGGTATAAACCAAGTTCACTTTATACACTGTGGCCTTATATCGCATCACTGACTATAATTATTCTTTTTACTCTATACGCACTCATACGCTGGCCTAAACTTAGTTTTTCAGGTCTTTGGTTTTTTATATTACTTTGCCCAACTTCGAGTATTATACCAATCGCAAGCCAGCCTATGGCAGAAAACAGGCTCTATCTACCCGTTGCAGCGATTTACATTTTACTCGTTATTTTACTTTTCAGTTATTTTGGAAAAAGAAGTTTAATCTTTTTTAGTGTCGTAGCTTTAACACTAGGATTTTGTGCTTTTTCACGTAATACCTCATACAAAAGCCCTCTTACGCTTTGGAGCGAAACAGTTAAAGAGAATCCCCTTAATGCAAGGGCACATGGAAATCTAGGCTTAGCATTGAGCAAGTCACTAGGACATGAAAAAGAAGCAATTGAAGAATACACTAAGGCTGTATCTTTAAAACCTGACTCTCCCGAGGCACATAACGACTTAGGCGAAGCACTGCTACATACTCAATCAACCTGGCAAAACGGTATCCATGAACTACAAACAGCTATCGAAATAAACCCATATTTTGCAGAGGCTCATTACAATCTAGGAACAGCTTTCTTGCAAAACTCTGACAAAATCAGCGCTGCAGTAAATGAGTTCAAAACTGCTACCGATATAAATCCAGAATTTTCAGAAGCCTATTACAATCTAGGAAACGCCCTTGAGCGATTAGCTAACTACAGGGAAGCCGTTGATGCCTATAAGAAAGCCATTTCCTTGAATTCAAACTTTGCACAAGCGCACGCAAATTTAGGTAACGTATATTACAACGCTTTTTCAGACTCAGCCCAAGCAATCAATGAGCTGTCGAAAGCTATAGAAATCAACCCTTCTTTTGCTGAAGCCCATTATAATTTGGGTAATATTTTATCAAAGTATGGCGATCAAAGACCGAAAGCGATTATGCATTTTGAATCGGCTTTAAAATACAATCCCAATTTCGCATTAGCACATAATAATCTAGCTAATCTTTTAATACAAATTCCAGGACAAGAAAACGATGCCATCAACCATTACCGTAGGGCTATCCTTCTTATGCCTCATCTAGCCGTAGCCCACTACAATCTCGGTATAGCTCTTTTTAAAACCGCCCAAAACAAAATCGAGGCACGTAGTGAAATAAGTCTAGCCCGAGAACTTGATCCAAGCCTTCCTCCGTTTTAATAATTCATAAAACAAGGCTTTTCATGTTGTGAATTTAAAGTCACACAAGCTACGATTAAACTATGCTACGAAAGTTTAATAAGATAGCAGCAGCTTTAATTATATGCGCTGGTTTAGCAGCCTATTCAGACAGTTTTAGCGGCCCTTTTGTTTTAGACGATACTACGTCAATTACAGCAAACCCGACGATTAGACACCTGTGGCCTCTCACAGATATTCTTTCAACTCCACGTATAAATGTAACCGTACAAAGCCGCCCAATTCTTAATTTAAGTTTAGCAATCAATCACGCACTTTCAGGGTATAATGTAACTAGCTACCACGTCTTTAATCTAATCATACATTTATTAGCCGCTCTTTGTGTTTTTGGAATTATTCGGAGGACACTTAATAATAAATCTAATCCAATATTCTTAGAAGTTGAATCATCTGTACTAGCGTTAGCAATCGCTCTTATTTGGGTTGTACATCCCCTTAATACGGAATCGGTAACCTACGTTATACAGAGAGCTGAATCCTTAACTGCTCTTTTTTTATTTTTTAGTCTATATTGTGCGCTTAGATACTTTGAAAATTCGGCAAATACTGGCCGCTGGGTAGTATGCGCAATAATTTCCAGTCTTCTAGGAATGGCTACAAAAGAAGTGATGGTTGTAGCACCTGTTCTAATTCTAATCTATGACCGTTGTTTTTTTAGCAGAACCTTTAAGAATGCTCTTAAACAGCATCTAAACCTATACATCGGGCTCTTCCTGAGCTGGATTATTCTTGTATTACTTGTAATTCAAAGCGGCGGCAACCGTGGAGGATCTATTGGTTTTGGCATCCAAGGCGCAACTTTCAATTATCTGGCCACTCAAGGGCAGGCAATTTTGCGTTACTTACTTTTATCCTTTTGGCCACACCCTTTAGTATTTGAATACGGGGCTTTTAAGATCAATGACGTACGTGAACTTACTCCATGGCTTTTTATTATCCCATTAATCTTCTTATGCTTTTGGACATTTTTTAAAAAACCCAAATTAGGATATTTAGGAGCATGGTTTTTTATTATCCTATCACCAACAAGTCTAGTTCCTGGCACCAGTCAGATGATTGTAGAGCACCGCATGTATATGCCACTTATAGCAGTGATCACATCAAGTATTTTAGGGCTTTATGTAATTATAAAGCGATACACCTGGTTTACTCTCGAACGTTTTTTAATCGGTATATTCACTATCACAATTATATTTGGACTACTAACCTACCAGCGAAATATTACTTACAAGAGCTCTTTCAACCTTTGGAGTGAAACGCTTAAACAGAGACCTAATAACCCCCTAGCTCACTTCATGTTAGCAGAAGAATATCTCTTACGTAGAGATACCGCAAACGCTGGTGATCATTATTATAAGGCAGTATCCCTAAGCCCTTCATTTATCGTAGGACACGAACGCTTTGGTGAATATCTAGTGACGATTGGTAATTATGCTGATGCTGAAAAAGAATTCAAAAATGCCATAGCACTACGTCCTGACTTTATGGACGCCAACCTTAATCTCGGGTCACTCCTTGCACGTAATCGTAGACCTGAGGCAGCTTTAACGTATCTTAAAAAAGCTGTATCCATAGAACCAAGCAATCCAGAAGCTCATTACAATCTAGCTAATACACTTCTCATGCTAGGGGAAAAAAAGGAGGCATACACACACTTTGAAACCGCTATCCAATTCAACCCAAACTACAGCGAAGCCTATTACAATTGGGGAAATGCACTTTTAGAAGAAAACAATTTTCAAGCATCTATAGAAAAATACAGTAAAGCGGTAACTATAAATCCATCCTATTACCTCGCTGAATACAATGAAGGTAATGCTTATGCTTCACTTCATTTATTGAACGATGCTGCTATTCACTATGCTAATGCTTTGAAAATAAACCCTGCTTATGCTTTTGCCGAACTCAATCTCGGAAGCGTTTTCCTAGAATTAAACGAACTCAATCAGGCTGAGATACATTATAAACGAGCTTTGGCGATTGATCCAACTCTTGATGAAGCTAACGAAAATCTTAGGCGTTTAAATTTATTAAAACATAAATAAAAAAGGCCGGAATCCGTTACGCAATGTGCGTCCGAATCCCGGCCTTTAAAATTAAATCTAGACTAGAACTTAACCGTATTAGTCCATGTATAGAAACGTGGCTGCTGATCAAAAGTAGCATTATTAGGTCCAGCCCAACCACCAACATAACTCGGTAAGATTAACACGTGATAATGGTTGAATACATTACTGATATTAACCTGTGTGCTAAAATTAACTTTACGGAATTTATGTTCCCATCCAAGGATGCCATTAAAGAGCGCTTGCGTAGGCTCATAGAACATAACCCTCGGTGCAGTAATATTTGAGATACCTTGGCTGTAATAATAATACATACTAGTCTTCCAAGCAAAGGTACCAGTACCACCAATTCTAACACCTTTTAAAGCACCCGATGGAACCGTATAAACTCCTACTGTGCTCATACTAAAGCGAGGTGCTCCGCTAACTATATCACCAGCTGATGTTACAACAAGAACACCAGGAGGAGGTGATGTTGGATTAGGTGCAATTTGTAGAGCAGATATTGGTAAGCCTGTAACACCGGTTAAAATCTTTCCATGTGTTGGGTCTACGCTCTGTAAGACTCTATAAACGCCTGATGTAGAAGGTATAGCAGAGGTAACTGGAGCAGGATTAGCATAGTAAGTGCTCGTCGAATTATTCATCATAGCAATTGTTAAAGGCACATAGCCTGAAGGTGCAGTTGCTGCAGGTGCTGCAATAACAGCTGCTTTAGAATTATACGTTGGCGCTACATACACGAGTGAACCATCTGCATAAGTCACATTCCCCGCTGAATTAGCATAAAATTGATCGTTATATAGTTGCTTGTAACTAACATCACTTCCAATTGTTGCTTTAATCATCGCCGCAGAAAAACGTAAGCGCCAGTTTCCTGGTGATGCTGTTAATGCTAATTGCAGACCTTCCGTATTACGATCTACGTTAACAAGATTAGTTCCGTTATTGTATACACCATTGAGTCCGCTTGGATTGATATCACGGCCAATCGTACTCGTGAAAGATAAAGTCTCGTTTTTAGAACTTGCGTGAAATACAGCAAGAGATCCAGACATCCCATACTGTGGTAAAGAATACTTAAGTCCTGCTTCTTCTCCTAGACCATGAGCAATCTTCATCGGATTGCCATAGGGATCAACCGAAGAATTACCAGCAGGAATTGAATCACTCGAGGCTTCTACATAACCACGAAGATCTCCGTGAATCTTGAAATTTAACCCTGCATTGTAGGATGTAAATTTTGAAATGCTTTCTGATAAAACACTAGGAGGACTTGGTAATGACGCCTCGACTGCACTACGGTCATATTGTTTTCCTACACGGAAACCTAAAAGCGTATTCAAATTACCCTTAAAAAATTCAGAAAAATTCGCGGCATACATACCACTTTGAATATCTGATGTATGACGAAAATCTCCTGTACCGTTACCAGTTAAGCCTTCTGGATTAGAAGCAGAAATAAGTGCAGGATTGGTACCATTAACAAAAGTACGTACATACGTTAGACCATTATAGCTAACAATAGGATTAAGTGGCTTAAAATAAGGCTGTTGGACCGGCCCATTAGCTACACTCCAATAAATTGTAGGCATGATTTGATAGCCATTTGCTGCAGTACTACCTGACATTACCGCATTATTATTTTGGTCTGCCAAAACATAGTAACTACTGTTTACAGTACCATCTGAGCGAGTTGTATCTGCTCCAAAAATACTTTGGCTATGTACACCAAATATCATGTTATCCGAAAGAACTGAAATACGAGCAACTTTTTGACGGCTTGGTTCCCATAAAGCAGATTCAGCCGATGACTGTAATCCTATAGCAAAAGTACCTGTTGGATTCGCAGCTACGTTAGGGGCATTGAAAGAGGTTATACTATTTCCAACCTTTTCATCAGTATCCCTGCGATAACCAGCAGATACTTGAGTTGTTATTGTTGAAGTTAACCGTGTATCTACTGTCGCCATATATTGATGATGTCCGCGGAATTCACCACCAAAGCCACCTGCTAAAGAATCAATATTGTCCCAATTGACACCTGTTATTGGACCAGCTCCACTTGGTGCACCATTTGCTGCTGCAGTCATTTGATTTGTTGCTAGAAGATAGTGCAGATACTGACCATTACGCGCATCGTTTGATGTACTAAGAGCAGTAAATGTCATTAGTCCACTGGTGGCATTTATACGATTAAACATTTGGTCATCAACCGTAAGTCTTACAGTAGTATTTTTAAACGGCTTAATGGCGACTTGAATATACTCGCCTTGCATAGGTCCACCGATAAGCACACGACGACTACCAAAATCCTGATTTATAAGCGCAACACGTACAGCGATTTTCGAATTTCCTAAGCCGTAATCCACTTGACCTAATTTATGACCATACTGATCAACACGGTACATTAGCGCACCATTAGCAGGTGTACCAAAACGTGCCTGCTTAAGTGTAACATTAACTACACCACCTGCGCCACTCACTCCGTATAATAGAGATTGAGGGCCATTTATAACTTCAACTTTTTCTGTATCAAAGTTACTTGTAATTCCTGCTCCGGTTACTCCATTGCCACCTGTAGGAAAAAAGCCGTTAAGCATAACCGCAGGTGTAGCTAAACCACGCAGTGATAAAGACCCGTTAGCATTACGATCTAAGTATTGTTGATTTGCTGCTGAATTATCTGGAGCAGTACTAAAACTACCTGCACCTGCAGAAAACAAAGATAACGTTTGTTCGATGGAATTCATTCCCGTGTCATCCATCAATGCTTGATCAAAAACGTCCGCTGATACTGGCACATGATCAAGTGCTGTTTTAAACGCCGTAATAGAATTAGAATTTAATTCACCATAACTTTTATCCGACGTAGCAGATATTTCAAAAGGATCTAGCGTAACTGTAGCATCTGCATTTTGCGGCGAGCTAACAGCAACATCTGGCGCTGCGTTAAGATTAGCCTGTATAGGCAGAATCAATCCAACGAGTAGTCCTAGGCAATATAACCTAGCAGTGTGTGTGTGTTTCATAGGTGTGTATAAATCTTAGTGTAACTACTAACGGAGTAATCGATTTAGGCTAACTTAAGCAAAACTAAGCTAAACTAAAACAGATTAAGACTTAATAACTATTAAATATTAGCAAACCAAGCATTTTTTAATCGTTAAGCTAAATTCGCTTAATCACATTTCCCTAACCTCGATCGAATATGATTCACTCAGTGAATTATGCTCATCAATTAATTGAATACGTCTTAACTTATTTCCCCATACACTCTTCAAATCACTCGTTTGTAACGAGACTTCTTCAATTCGTACACGTAGCCGTTTACTGTCGTAGTTAATCATTACCTTACCTCCAGGATTTTTTTCAGTACCCGTTTTAATGACAAAACTACCTGGGACTAGTGATTCTATTTCACCAGCGGTCATAAGGTTGAGCACCACAGGTACGTTTACCTTAGATAATTGATAATTTTCAGTGATAATTAACCTATCCTTACGAATAAGTTCTAAAGTTCTATTCCAAGATATAACCTGAGCATCTCTTGGATATGCCTTGGCTAGATCCATCTGAATCAAAGCGTGCTTATCATTTTGCTCATAGCGCAAAACCTGTGCCGCATACTGCCTACCATGCTCCTGCATATAGCCGTTAATGGTAGGTAGATTATGATAGGCTGACTGCATAGTCCATATGGTGTATCGCTCTGAACTAAACGTTTTAGCTGTATAACCCTCTACACCAGGATCAATAAAAACAGGGCACCCAGAGGCATAGACCATAAAACTACCGGCGTCATTATGGTTATGACTTTTAGCGTTAAAATATCCACGCATCGCAAAATATAAACCACGACTGGATCCATCCTGATCTCTTGCGGTGCACAATTGTAAATCAGGAAGATAACAATCTCTTTCTAAAGGCTCCTTAGAAGAAATAGTTTTTAATTTATCGTAGCTAAATAATGCAGGTAATGAGCGGTTAAAACTGGATCGAAAATTCATACCCTCACCCTCTTGACCTGCCAACCACGCACCGTACCCCTGCATACTTTCATCATTCGTTTTCATACCATATCTATAAAGCAGGACAGGACTAGGTTTGGTTAATGCACTACAGTCGCTAAAATTTAAAGCCCAAGGACCAGAAACGTGTGATGTACAAATAAAATGCCCCATGTTTCGAATGAGCGGATCATTAAATATATTAATTCCACCCGAGGTAGCGCTCTCAAGTAGTGATAAGCAGTCAAAGGTAGCAGCAGCAGCTTCATTCCAATAGCTAGCACCTTCGTCACATCCTCCATCAGGTAAACATCCGTCTAAATATCTATCCAGTATTTGAAGACACTTATAAATTATTTCCGCACGACGATTAGTATCTTTTTCAACTAAAAGAGCGCTCGTAATAACATTAGATATAATCCAAGGCGTCCAATTGTTTAGATCTTTTCTTTCAGCACGCCCCATCCACCAAAAATCATTACGCGCAAGAAATGGAGTTAAAATCCTACGATTTACTTCATATTCGATTCTTTGTCTTAAAAAAGGAGAAACGTGATCTAAACGATCTCCTATTAAATAATAAGTCCAAGACAAGGCTGCGGAACGCTCTGCAGAGAAAAGCTCTATCGTTGGCTCTTCGACGTTTGGAAGACCATTTCCACTACGCTGAATTTGAGATAGATGCACCGGAATACCCCAGAAACTCTCCTCTGAAATCATCCAGACTGCGTCCGAAATTGAATCGAGATAATTTCCTTTATTATCAACAAGTTCAGCTAAAACATAAGTCTGTAGACGGTTCTGTCTGTCTGATGCAATTGAGGAATAATGCGCTCGATTACCCGTTCTTAAATACTCGAGAGAAATGGAGGCGGTCAAAGGGAGCCAAGGTTTCGTTTTATACTCATTAGCTTCTGCTAAAATCGCTTTTTTAGTTTCATCATCTATACGATTCCACTCTGAGCGTTTCTTAAGCGTTGGATAACTAACCCACTTAGCAGGTTCTTGTATATGCTCTCTTAACCATGTTTCATTATATCGGCTACTTAAACGATTAATAGCCTTGGGCTCTTTAGCTTCAGGATCATGACCGGCAACACCTATAGGTTTTGTGTAATCGATTTTTGAATCAGCTAAACAAATACCAAACAGGATAAAAAAGAAGAAACCAGAATATTTAAGACGCATAGCTTGGGGTAAATGACGAATAAAAATTAGTGTCTAAGGTAAGTTAAAGCCGTTACCACGACAAACCATAATCTAGTTTTTAGATTTATTTATTAGGAAATTTCTTTCCTTGAGCTTTCGTCTACTGAATCACAGCATAAGTACAGCATACCCCTCTAACCCCTCTTTGACACAATGAAAGCTAAGATATTCTTTTGGTCTCTGACCTCAGCCCTCGCTGGATTTTTATTTGGTTTTGACACAGTTGTAATTTCTGGCGCAGATCAAAAACTCCAATCACTCTGGCATTTATCTGCAGGCACACATGGGATTGTGATGGCTGTTGCACTTTATGGCACAGTATTAGGTTCAATCTTTGGCGGATGGCCTACTGATAAATTTGGCCGCAAAAAAACGCTCATCTATATAGGCATTCTTTACATCATTTCCGCTCTAGGATGCGGATTCGCTAATACGGTTACTACTTTTATCATCGCACGCTTTCTTGGAGGTGTTGGTATTGGTATATCAACCGTAGTCGCCCCGCTTTATATTTCTGAAATCGCACCCCCAGAAAGACGCGGCCGTCTTGCAGGCATGTTTCAGTTCAACATCGTATTCGGTATTGTTATCGCTTTCTTGTCTAATTGGTTACTCAGCGGACTTGGAGAAAATGCCTGGCGTTGGATGCTCGGAATCGCAGCTATTCCTTCAGCAATCTATACAATCATGGCTCTAGGAATTCCTGAAAGTCCACGCTGGCTTCTTACGCGTAAAAATGACCGCACAGCTGGCTTAGCTGTTTTAGCACAGATCAATCCTGAAAAATCAGCAAGTGAGCGTGAAGCCATGGCGAATGAAATTACCAGTGCTGCTCAGCAAACGACATCCAGCGATAAAACAAATTTAAGCAGTCTACGTTACCCGATCATTCTCGCATTCTTAATTGCATTTTTTAACCAACTTTCTGGTATTAACGCGATACTCTACTTCGCTCCTCGTATTTTTGCGATGACAGGGCTTCAAGAAAAAGCCGCCTTACTTCAATCGGTAGGGATCGGTATCACAAATCTAGTATTCACGTTTGTAGGTCTAGGCCTCATTGATCGTCTTGGTAGACGTACCCTACTCTATATTGGCTCTTTTGGTTATATCGCTTCCTTAGGTTTATGCTCTTGGGCATTCTATACCCATCACTTTACGATCGTTCCAACCTGCATTTTTGCATTTATCGCAGCCCATGCCGTAGGCCAAGGCACTGTTATCTGGGTTTTCATTTCTGAAATCTTCCCAAATCGAGCCAGAGCAGAAGGCCAAGCGCTTGGAAGTGCTACCCACTGGGTATTTGCTGCGCTTCTTACTACCTTTTTCCCTATCATGGTCGAGGCATTACCTGCACATCTCATCTTTTTACTATTCTGTTTCATGATGGTACTTCAGCTCATTTGGGTAAAAATCATGGTACCTGAGACTAAAGGGGCTTCGCTGGAAGAAATTCAGCGCCAATTCTCACGAATCCATTAATAGCGACTTAGGGGAGAAAACCCTATAGATCTATATATAAGTTGTTTATTATAAATAACTTATATATAACCATTATCCTCCGGGTTCGAATCACAGCTTAGTTTAGAAGCAGGTATTAAAAGGGAACAAGAATCTGGCTAGAATTTGTCACTTATTAGTGCCATTTTCGTCTACCTCCATAGCACCCCTTATGGGGTGCTCATTATTCTAGGTACCCTTTTTCTTAAAAACCCACGCTGCAATTCATGAACAACGAACGCGCTTCGGAATCTCACTCAACCACGACTCAACCTCGCAAAAAATCAGGAGCACTCTGGATCGTTGGAGGCACTGTCTTCCTTATTCTAGGATCTATTTGGTGGGTTAACCATGTTAATACAAGTGACCAACAGGGGCCAGGTGGCGGTCGACGCAAATTTGGTTTCGGTCCAGGCGGTGGAGCCATGCCTGTGCTTGTAACAACGGCTAAAGTAGCAAACTTAAATGTCTACTTACCAGCACTCGGTACCGTGGTACCTTCAGCAAACATTACCCTTCGCACGCAAGTCAGTGGACAACTCCTCAGCGTAAATTTTAAAGAAGGACAATTCGTTAACAAAGGTGACCTAATCGCCCTCATCGACACTCGTCCCTATGAAAACACCTTACACCAAGCAGAAGGACAACTCCTCCAAGCAAAGTCCCAGCTTAAAGAAGCCCAGTTAGATCTCGAACGATATCAAGCGCTAGCCAAACAAGATTCTATCGCTAAACAGCAAGTAGATGCTCAACAAGCATTAGTTAATCAATATTCGGGACTAGTTCAGGCGGATCAAGCACTCATAGATAGTGCAAAACTCAATATTACTTACTGCCATATTACTGCACCTGTAAGCGGTCGTGTTGGCCTACGCCAAGTAGATGCTGGTAATTATGTTACTGTTAATGACACCAATGGAATTGTAGCTCTTACTCAGGTTAAACCTATCACCGTTGTTTTCACACTACCAGAAGACTACGTATCTAAAGTTTCAGCACGACTACGTTCAGGTGATCAAATTCCCGTAGAAGCTTTCGACAGAACACTGACTAACAAACTAGCTACAGGTACGCTAGAAAACATAGACAACCAAATCGATACAACAACAGGTACCTTTAAGTTAAGAGCAGTATTCTCAAACGAAGACGATTCTTTGTACCCAAATCAATTCGTAAACGTACGTATGCTTTTAGACACAGAATCACAGGATATCGTCATACCTACGTCATCGATTGAAAGAAGCCAAACAAGCAACTACGTTTATGTAGTCAATGAAGACAATACGGCTTCAGCAAGACCCGTAACGCTTGGCTCAACAGAAGGTGAACGAGTTGCTATTACTTCAGGTCTTAAAGTTGGTGAACGAGTTGTGTCAGATGGAGCAGACAAGCTTAGAGATGGAGCCATGGTGCTTGTTCAAGCAGCACCTGATATTCCAGCTCCAGCATCACCTTGGGCAGGAAAACGTGGCAGACGTAAAAACGCAGACGGCTCTCCATCCAAATGGAGTCCTTCTGAAAAAGGCTCCCAACGCCCTGAAAGACCTAGCTCTCCTTCTAAGCCAGAATAATCCAGCAGCAATCGTAAGTATTCCTTAAAGGATACTCCAAAGATGAACCCCTCTCGTATTTTTATTCAACGACCTGTTGCTACGACGCTGCTTATGGCAGCGATATTCATCGTGGGAGTAGTCGCATACCGATTCCTACCTCTGTCCGCACTACCAGAGGTTGATTACCCAACAATTCAGATTCAGACATTATATCCTGGAGCAAGTCCGGATGTCATGACGTCTTCTATCACGGCACCACTTGAAAGACAGCTAGGTCAGATGCCTGGTTTGAAACAAATGTCTTCCTCAAGTTCAGCAGGTGCTTCTGTTATAACACTGCAATTTGGACTAGATCTGAGCTTAGATGTCGCCGAACAACAAGTTCAGGCAGCAATCAATGCTGCTGGAAATTTACTTCCTAGCGATTTACCTGCACCACCTATTTATGCGAAGGTAAACCCTGCTGATACGCCTGTTCTCACACTAGCGTTAACTTCAAAAACACTTCCGCTTACTGAAGTACAAGACCTAGCTGATACACGTATTGCACAAAAATTATCTCAATTACCCGGCGTTGGACTTGTTAGTATTGGCGGCGGTCAAAGACAGTCCATGCGTGTAAGGTTCAATCCTTCGGCACTCGCTTCTTACGGTCTCAACATCGATGACCTGAGAACAACAATCAACAACGGTAATGTTAATACCGCTAAAGGAAATTTTGATGGACCAACACGTGCATTTACAATCAATGCAAACGATCAGTTAAAAAGTCCGGAAGAATACAAAAATCTAGTCGTAGCTTACCGTAACGGATCAGCCGTACGACTCAAAGATGTCGCTACTGTAGAAAACGCTCCAGAGAACATGAAGCTAGGAGCATGGATGAACAGGACTCCAGCACTTATTTTAAACATTCAACGCCAGCCGGGAGCTAACGTTATTAGTGTTGTTGAAAATATACAAAAACTACTCCCTGCATTAAAGGAGTCACTGCCCCCATCTGTTGATGTTACGGTCCTCACCGATAGAACAAACACAATTCGCGCGAGCGTTCATGATGTTGAAATCGAACTTACGCTAGCAGTCATTCTCGTTGTTTTAGTTATTTTCGTATTCTTACGTAACATTCCTGCAACCATCATCCCAAGCCTTTCCGTACCTCTTTCACTCGTTGGTACATTGGCTGTTATGTACTTGTTAGGTTTTAGTTTAAATAACTTATCCCTCATGTCTCTCACGATTGCTGCAGGCTTCGTTGTCGATGACGCGATCGTTATGATTGAGAACATTGCTCGTTATGTTGAGCAAGGCGACTCCCCTCTGGAAGCAGCTTTAAAAGGTTCAGAGCAAATCGCATTCACTATTATTTCTCTTACCATCTCACTCATAGCCGTACTTATTCCACTACTTTTCATGGGAGATGTTGTTGGAAGACTATTCCGTGAATTCGCAATTACGTTAGCAGTAACGATTTTAATTTCGGCAGTCGTGTCTCTCACGCTTGTTCCTATGATGTGCGCTAAACTCGTTAAGCACAGACCTGTAGAAAGCGAACCTAAGTGGAGCAAACAGGCAGCCGGTTGGTTTGATGCAATGATTGCTAAATATGCTAAAGCGTTAGACTGGGTTTTAGAGCATCAAAAATTAACTCTTTATGTAGCGATAGGAACCCTCGGTGTTACAGCTTTACTCTATGTATTCACACCGAAAGGATTCTTTCCTGTACAAGACACGGGTCTCATCCAGGTTATCACAGAATCCCCCCAAAGTGTCTCTTACCAAGCGATGGCTATAAACCAAGACGCTATGGCAGAAGCCATTTTAAAAGATCCTGATGTAGTAAGTCTTTCATCTTTTATTGGAGTAGATGGTACCAATGCGACCTTAAACACAGGGCGAATGCTTATTAATCTTAAGCCTCGCGAAGAAAGGAAAAGTACAGCAAGTGAGATTATTAGACGTCTCGCTATCGAGACCCAGAGTGTTCGCAGCATTCAAGCATACATGCAACCCGTACAGGATCTCTCGATTGATGACCGTGTGAGTAGAACACAGTATCAATTTATAGTAGAATGTGCGGACCCCAAAGTCCTTGCTGAGTGGGTAAGTAAATTAACAGAAAAACTTAAAACCGTTCCTCAACTCATCGATGTAGCAACAGATCAAGCTCAGCGTGGACTTTCTGCCTATGTAGTCATCGATAGAGATACAGCTGCTCGTTTTGGTATTACTGCTGCAACGATTGATAACGCACTCTATGATGCTTTTGGTCAGCGAATAGTTTCAACCATCTTTACTCAGTCTACACAATACCGAGTCATCATGGAAGCTCGTCCTGATTTACAAAAATCTCCTGCTTCACTCGATCAAATTTACATTCCTTCAGCAGGAGGCGGCCAAGTCCCCCTTTCATCAATCGCACATATTGAAGAACGAACAAGCCCACTACTCATTAATCACCTCGGTCAATTTCCTGCTAATACCATTTCATTTAACATACCTAAAGGTGGATCATTAGGTGAAGCGGTTGCAGCAGTACGTAGAACAGAGTTGGAGATGGGAATGCCTTTAAGTGTGATCACATTATTTCAAGGCGCTGCCTCCGCCTTTGAGTCGTCACTTTCTAATGAACTCTTCTTAATATTAGCAGCGATTGTTGTGATGTATATTATTTTAGGAGTTCTCTACGAAAGTTTCATTCATCCTATCACGATTCTTTCGACACTTCCATCAGCTGGTATCGGAGCTCTCCTAGCACTTAATCTCGTAGGAAGTGATTTAGGGGTCATAGGTATTGTTGGTATCATTCTCTTAATTGGTATCGTTAAAAAGAATGCCATCATGATGATCGATTTCGCAATTGATGCTGAGCGAAACGAAGGACTTAAGCCTCGTGAAGCAATCTATCAAGCATGCTTACTTCGCTTTAGACCTATATTAATGACAACCATGGCCGCTTTACTTGGTGCAGTACCACTCATGGTTGGCACAGGTACCGGATCCGAACTGCGTCATCCACTCGGTATAACGATTGTTGGCGGTCTCATTGTTAGCCAAGTACTCACCCTCTTTACAACGCCTGTAATCTACCTTGCGTTTGCGCGGATATCGAGCGGCCAAAACTCAAGCAATGAACTACACGTTAAAGTAGAGGAACTCAAAACGTGAACTTTTCTACAATATTTGTAAAAAGACCTGTCGCTACGACGCTACTTTCGATTGGTATAGCGTTAGCGGGTATTGCTGCGTATTTCAAATTACCTGTTTCACCCCTGCCGCAAGTTGATTTCCCTACTATCAATGTTTCGGCTTCTATGGCTGGCGCTAGTCCTGAAACAATGGCCAGTAGTGTGGCTACTCCACTAGAACGGCACTTAGGCTCTATTTCTGATGTCACAGAAATGACTTCCTCAAGTTCTACTGGAAGTACAAACATTACCCTTCAGTTCGGTCTTAATCGCGACATCAATGGAGCTGCGCGTGATGTTCAAGCCGCAATCAGTGCTTCACGTGCTGATTTACCAGCTGCTTTACGTAGTAATCCAAACTACCGTAAGGTTAATCTTACAGACTCTCCGGTACTTGTGCTTGCGATGACATCAAAAACGATGAGTCGCGGAGAGCTTTACGATGCTGCATCAACCATCTTGCAGCAACGAATCTCTCAAGTTCCAGGAATAGGTGATGTCAGTATTGGTGGCAGTTCATTACCAGCAGTTCGTGTTGAAATGAATCCAACCGCTTTATTCAAATATGGCGTTGGCCTAGAAGATGTCCGAGCAGCACTTTCTGCTGCGAATGCTAATAGCCCCAAAGGCGCGATCGAAGATGATAAGACGCATTGGCAAATTTATAGCAACGACCAAGCACGGTCTGCTAAAGAATACAAAAATCTTATTGTCGCCTACCGTAATGGATCAGCGGTACGTCTTAGCGATGTAGCCAACGTCCTTGATTCCGTTGAAGACCCTCGGAGCCTTGGACTTTCCTCAGGCGAGCCAGCCGTACTTATTGTCATCTCACGTCAGCCAGGTGCGAACATCATTGAAACTGTAGATAAAGTTCAAGCACTGCTACCCCAGTTAAAAGCATCTATGCCACCTGCAGCTAATCTCATAGTAGCTGTAGATCGTAGCCGCACCATTCGTGCATCACTTCGCGATGTAGAATTCAGTCTTGGACTAGCAATTGTGCTGGTTGTTATCGTTGTTTATTTCTTCCTTAGAGATATCAGGGCTACTTTGATACCAAGTGTGGCGGTACCTATCTCACTCATTGGTACATTCGGTGCCATGTATTTACTGAACTACAGTTTAGATAATCTGTCGCTTATGGCTTTAACGATCGCTACTGGTTTCGTAGTCGATGATGCGATTGTGGTCATGGAAAATATCGTTCGCTACATGGAAAAAGGCTACAGCCGAATGGAAGCTACGTTATTAGGAGTAAAAGAAGTGAGCTTTACTGTTTTAGCTATGAGCTTATCGCTCATCGCCGTATTCATTCCCATCTTACTCATGGGTGGTATTGTTGGTCGTCTGTTTCGTGAGTTCGCAATCACGTTATCCGTAGCAATTATTATCTCGATGTTTATTTCGCTAACAACAACACCGATGATGTGTGCATTTATTCTACGCCCACATGACTTAAAAGCGAAATCAGGAAAGTTTTATAAATGGAGTGAAGATTTCTTTAATGAACTCGTGGCCGTGTATGAAAAAACTCTGCACTGGGCTTTGCGACATGGTTTAACCATGATGGCCATTTTAGTTGTAACGATTGGTATTAATATATGGCTCTATGTTACTATTCCTACGGGCTTCTTTCCTGAGCAAGATACAGGACGCTTAAGCGGAGGCATTCAAGGTGAACAGAGTATTTCATTCCAACGTTTGTCTGATAAATTAAAACAATTCATGGCACTTGTGCAGGACGACCCTGCTGTTCGTACTGCTGTTGGATTTATCGGAGGGGCAAGAGGGGGAAGTAATTCCGGCCAGATCTATATTGATTTAAAGCCAATCGCTATTCGTAAAGAAACAACTCAACAAGTTGTTACACGTCTGCGTCCAAAATTAGCTCAAATTCCTGGCGCCAACCTCTATCTAGCACCTTCACAAGATATTCATATGGGTGGAAGACAGAGCAATTCTCTGTACCAATACACTTTACAGTCTGACAACATTGCAGATCTACGTAACTGGACTCCTCGATTAATGGATGCATTAGCAAGGGAACCCGTGCTCCAAGATCTAAACACAGATCAACAAGACAAAGGTCTTGAAGAAGATTTAGTGATCAACCGAGATACCGCATCTCGGCTAGGTCTAACAGCCAGCCAAGTAGATAACACTTTATACGATGCGTTCGGTCAGCGACAAGTTTCGACAATCTACGAATCACTCAATCAATACAAAGTGATTATGGTAGTTCAGCATCAGTTCACAGAAAATCCTGATTCGTTAAAGAATATCTACGTTAGCACTTCCGGTGGAGCCATCTCTGGCTCACAATCAAGTAATGCCGTAGCGGGAACCGTTGCTGTAACAGGGAAAAAGACCAGTACATCAGCCGTAGCAACAGACTCCGCGCGCAATGCTCGCATGAATGCAATTGCAACAACCGGCAAAGGCGCAGCTTCAACTGGACAAGCGGTTAGTACAAAAAAAGAACTCATGATTCCCCTGTCCGCATTTACTAAATACCAAATGGGAATCACGCCTCTTTCAGTAAACCATCAAGGTCAATTCGTAGCTGGCACTATCTCATTTAATTTAGCTGAAGGAGCATCCTTAAGCGACGCCGTTGATGCGATTAACAGGCAGGTAAACTTAATCCATATGCCTAGTTCTATTCATGGCAGCTTTCAAGGAACAGCACGTAGCTATCAAAATTCGATTAGTAATGAACCTATTCTTATATTAGCTGCTATCATCACAATCTATGTCGTTTTAGGCATGCTGTATGAAAGCTATATTCATCCCTTCACGATCATCTCTACCTTACCTTCAGCTGGTTTAGGTGCATTATTAGCACTCAAACTATACAACACCGAATTTAGCTTAATTGCATTAATTGGTGTTTTCTTACTCATCGGCATTGTAAAGAAAAATGCTATCATGATGATTGATTTTGCTATCGAAGCAGAACGCTCCCAGGGCATGAGCGCTAAAGACGCTATCTTTCAGGCCTGTATCATGCGTTTTCGCCCTATCTTAATGACAACCATGGCAGCTATCCTAGGAGCGATTCCCTTAGCTATTGGTGCAGGAGATGGCGCAGAACTACGCCGCCCTTTAGGTATCTCAATTGTTGGTGGATTAATTGTAAGTCAGTTACTCACACTCTACACGACTCCTGTTATTTATCTGTATTTTGACCGCGCACGTACTTGGATTTTAAACCTAAGAAAACCGCACACATCCTCAGCTCCTCACGTAGCCGCTGAAATTAAAGCTTAAACTTTTACGCATGATCTCTACCTCAACAGGTATCTCTTTAAATAAGGATAAGAAAAAAACACTTTCGTTTTTATTACTCGCACTTACTGCCGGCTGTGCCGTTGGTCCGAATTATAAAAAACCGGAAGCCCCAACACCATCCGCATTTAAAGAAAATGCGGGCTGGAGACAGGCATCTCCCTCTGATGATAGTCCACGCGGATCCTGGTGGGAAGTTTACAATGACCCTGTTTTAAACCAACTTGAACAACAAGTTGCTACCTCGAATCAGAGCCTTAAAGCACTGGCTCTAAACTACGAGCAATCACGACAACTCGCACGTTCAGACTTCACGACATTCCTGCCTGCAGCCGGCATCAGCGGTTCAAGTAACCATTCAAAATCGACTGCATCAAAATCGTCTACAAATTTAATCAGTTCTGTTTCAAGTGCTTCACTTACCGCTTCTTGGGCACCTGATTTCTGGGGTAAAATACGCAGACAAAGTGAAAGTGATATCGCGTCAGCTCAAGCATCTGCCGCCAACTATGCCAATGCGCGACTTTCAACCGAAGCAACTTTAGCCTCAGACTATATCGGCTTAAGAATTCTTGATGAGAAAAAACGCTTGATCGACATATCTGTTGAAAACTACCAGAAGACGCTGACTATTTCACAAAATAAATACGCAGTCGGAGTTGCAGCACGCAGAGATGTTATTTCTTCTCAAGCGCAACTTGATGCAGCTAGGGCTCAGTCTATTGATGTCGGTGTTCAACGTGCACAACTCGAGCATGCAATTGCCGTACTCATAGGAAAAACTCCAGAAGAGCTATCTATACCGGTTAAACCTACCCTAGATTTAACAACACCAATAACCCCGCTGAGTGTACCAGCAAGTCTTCTAGAAAGACGCCCAGACATAGCAGCCGCAGAACGACTCATGGCAGAGCAAAATGCTAAAATCGGAATTCAAACAGCCGCATTTTTCCCCTCTATCACTCTTTCTGGTTCAACCGGCTATCAAGGCACGCCACTCAGCCAGTTAATTACATCTCCTTTTAGAGTTTGGTCACTCGGAGCCAGTGCTTCAGATACTTTATTAGATTTCGGACAAAAATATGATCAATATGAAGCTTCAAGAGCATCGTATGAATCTAGTGTAGCAACCTATAGACAAACAGTTCTAAGCGCTTTCCAACTAGTTGAAGATCAACTCTCAAGCTTACGCATCTTAGAGCAAGAAGCTGTCATACAAAGTGAAGCTGTGAAAGAAGCCTCTGAAGCTTCGCGTATCGTTCAGAATGAATATGCAGCCGGAACAGTTGACTTTACAACCGTTGCTGCGGCAGAAGTCTCTGAGTTGAATAACCGCGAGTCCTATCTATCCATCCTTCAAAGCCAACTTAAAGCAAGCGTTTCATTAATTGAAGGATTAGGCGGTGGTTGGAATGTGAATCTTTTACCTACTTCTAGCCAAGTTATCTTTGATCATAATTTAGAAAATAAAAATTAAATGCGTTTTCCCCTGCTTTTTATTTCAGCTTTTTTAGTTAGTAACATAAGCATAGCTGAAACACCTTGGGTAGCACAGAATAGCGATGGAAGTTTGGTTTATAGACAGGATCAATTAGGAAATAAGATTCCAGACTTTTCCCACGTTGGTTATCATAGTGGCATAGTTCCACTCCCAACTCCTGGTGTAGTTTATACCGTCGAACATACAGACGCAGACGCGACACAAATTCTACAATCTGCCATCGATCATGTTTCAAAACTAAAACCAAACAAAGCCGGACAACGTGGCGCGATACTCATCAAAAAAGGCACATACCGCATTTCGGGTTCACTTCACATTACAACAAGCGGCATAGTCCTTCGCGGGGAAGGTTTTAATGATGACGGCACTATTTTACTGGCAACAGGGGCAACTCAGCGTTCCTTAATCACGGTAGGAAATTCTAGACGCAGAGCACGGAGCGAAGATGAAGAAGATACGTCACAACCTATCACTAACTCTACTCCCTTAGCTATTACCTCTCCATATGTACCAGTTGGTGCCACATCATTTGATGTAGAAAAAACAGATTCTTTTCACGTTGGAGATACGGTAGTTATACACAGACCAAGCACAGGTTCCTGGATCCATGCATTACATATGGATCAAATCCCAGTACATCCTGGAAGAAAAATTGTTCAATGGACTGCTGGTTCTAAAGACTTATATTTTAGCCGGGTTATTACACAGATTAACGACAACCATATTACACTAGATGCACCGATAACATGTGCCTTAGATCAAAACTATGGCGGTGGATTTATCCAATCAAAGCATGACGATACCTACGTAAATGAAGTTGGTATAGAAAGTTTGCGTGGAGATTCAGAATATAAAAATCCAACCGATGAAAATCACGGATGGGTTTTTATTGAACTCGTTCATGCAGAAAACTCCTGGGTAAGTAACGTGATGGCTTTACACTTTGGATATAGCTGTGTGCAGGTTCAAAAACAGTGCAAATGGATTACCATTAACCACTGTGCATGTATCGATCCCATATCTCAAATTACCGGCGGCCGCAGATATTCATTTGCACTGGATGGCGAATTAACTCTCGTCCAGCACTGCTACGCTCGCAATGGAAGACATGATTTTGTGATGCACTCACTTTCAGCAGGTCCAAATGTATTTTACGACTGTGTCGCTGAACTCTCTCACGCAGATACAGGTCCACACCACCGTTGGTCCGTAGGTGTTCTTTACGATAACGTTCGCATATCTGGAGTAGGCAGAGGTACAGGAGAAATTAATATTCGCGATCGTGGCAATATGGGAACAGGCCATGGATGGGCAGGAGCTAACCAAGTTGTTTGGAATTGCAAAGCTGATGGCATGATTATTGAAAATCCTCCTACAGCACAAAATTGGGTCATAGGTTCCATTACACCATCAATGCGTGGAAATGGAAATAGAGAGTCAATAGGCAGCCCTGTCTTACCTAAGAGTTTATATATAGCACAGTTAAACCAACGTCTTCAAGATACTGGTACTAAACATTAAGCACTTACTGAATTAAGCGTGATACAAGTAAGAGTATTAACACGCACACAGCAGTTATTGTAAGTAGTGAATAAACAAGCTGCTTTCCTTGCCAAAAGGAAAGCACCCAATTTCTAAAATCCATGGCCGCCACATTTGCTTTACCACCAAATTGCTCCATTTGATAGTTATAGTGCTTAGACGTATCAGCATTAATTTCATAGGAATATCCAGAAGTGATTCCATCAGTCACTAAATCTGGCGGAAGTTGCAGATACACTTTTATGGATGTTAACGCACCTAGCCCAATCACAAGAAAGATAACGTATCGAATAATTCGTTTTATCCTAAGTTTATCTTCAGAAACAGGCTGTGCATTCTTAGGTTTGCTAAAAATGAAAATGAGTACCTGGATTAAAACTAGGACCAATATAGGATATACTAAAACTTTGATCATTTTTAAAAACTAACGATTGCCTGTATTATTATCAAAAGAGTAATAGGATAAACCCCATAATACATGCGATGCCTGCCTAGGATAAAACGGCTGTCTTTTAGTATCCCGATGCGGAGTAAGTGTTAGATCTGGCAATGGACCGTACGCTTTATCTAGAAATTCAACACACCTCTTAGCTTCTGCATGCGTTCCGTATACGGCTTCGAAAGCAATCATGGCACCAACACCCCATAAAGCAGAATACTTAGGGTTTAATTTTTCATCCTGCGGATAACCGTATAGCGAATTATTATACCAATAACTTCTGAGCGACTGCAGGCTTTGCTGAGTACTCCAGGGTAAACTGACATGACCTATATTCTTACGATAGAGCTCAATGCCCCATAAAATATAAACTTGATGAACGAGATCATTTTCAACCTGACGATTATTAAATTTATTAGGAATTGGATCATAATCCCAAAAAGGAAGCCCATGGCGAAGCTTAACGGTTGCTACAATAGCTTTAGCTAGGTCATCAGCTCTACTTTCAACGAGTTGATAATCTGAACGTGACAAGGTGTCTGCATAAGACTTAAAAAATCGGGACATACTTCCTAAAAACATAGCGGGCGCGTTAATAGAAAAAATATTATCCCAGGAGTTAGGACTATACCAAAAATATCCACCACCATACCCTTTACTCCATAAATGATTACACCAGTGAACCATGACTTTACCTATCAGCTCTTTTATTACATATCTCTGCTCGTTAGTTATAACATTTGGCGCATCCAAAACATCCAAAAAGCCATTAAGCACCATTGATGTAGTAATCGTATAGGGATGATTGGGGCCATTTATCGTGCCATCTGAAAATGCATCCCAAGGAAGCGGCAGCCCCCATCCAGGAATGCCATCGTGATTTAAATCTTGATTGGTAATTAACCAATCAAGTGCCTTCTGAATGCGTAATTTTGATTCTGCGTTAGGATCATTTCTATAATGAATCGCTTCGGATGACAAAACCAAGGCGTACGTCATTGGTTGTTCTGTAAGTCCTGGCTTTTGCGCAGCATCCAATCCAAACCCCTGATGCTCTTTAGGAAACTTACTAAGTAGGCTATCATAAAGACGAGTACCTTCTTCCTTCCCTTCCTTAGCAGCTAATCGATCCACCCTGCCGACTATGATTAATAAACCAACTACTAACAAACATAGGTCTTTAAATTTCATAAAGGGGTATTTCACTAGTCCTAAATTAATCACGATCCAGACACAATACATCATGCATTAATTGCTATGCATTACTTGCAGAAAAAATAATTCACCCAACTCCTATTTCCTAAGGAGAAATCGATGCCTTTTATTCACAGGATAAAAATTTATATATCAAAGCGATTAATAACCTTAGCACCACAATAGGTAGTGTTTGACGATAGTTTCACCACAATTAGGAGTATACTTCCACCTAGTACTACGCTTACACGTACTGAGCACTTACGCTTCACCAAACTTCACATTAATGCCATGTCCAATCTTCCGCTCCCTGTCACCCACACGCATAATGGTTTAGAAGACTATATAGCAATCTCTCGGTACGCTCGTTATAATCCTGAAAAAAGACGCCGTGAAACATGGGAAGAGGCGGTAAATCGTGTACGCGATATGCACTTATCTCATTACAAAGATGTGTCCCTTGCAGATACTTTACTAGCTATGATTGAAGGTAAGGAAGTAGCAGCGAGTGAACTAAGCGACCTTCCGCATTATACTAGTCTTCATGATTCAATTAATACTGCCTTTAAGGCGATTAGTAATCGCAAAGTTTTACCATCCATGCGCTCACTCCAATTTGGAGGTGAAGCAGTATTAAATAAACATGCTCGAATTTATAATTGCTGTTTTACCTACATAGACCGTATCGAGGCATTTAAAGAAACGCTTTATTTGTTACTTTGCGGATGCGGCGTTGGATTTTCAGTTCAAACGCATCATATCAATCAACTGCCAATTATCGCGAAGCGTAACTCCGCTCTTCCGCCTCTTAATCACGTTATAGCAGATACGATTGAAGGTTGGTCTGATGCTCTGGATATGCTGATACGAAGTGCGGTAGATGGCCGTAGTGTGCTTTTTGATTATTCACTTATACGTCCTGCTGGAGCACCTCTAAAAACATCTGGTGGCAAAGCTCCAGGCCCACAACCCCTGTTTCATACACTCTCACGCGTTGAGGAGATAATCCGTGGCGCATCAGGTAGAAAACTTCGCTCAATTGAAGCCTATGATATTTTAATGTGGGGAGCTAAAGCTGTTCTCTCTGGCGGAGTGAGACGTTCGGCTACGATTTGTTTATTTTCTGCTGATGACACAGATATGGCATCTGCAAAAACAGGAGACTGGTTCAGTCAATATCCACACCGTGCAGCAAGTAACAATTCTGCGGTCATAGTTCGCTCAGAAGCAACGCGTGAACAATTCAATAAGCTCTTTGAAGCGCAAAAGCAGTATGGCGAACCCGGTTTCTATTTTGTAGAAGATGCTGAATACGGCGCAAATCCATGCGTTGAAATAGGACTACATCCACGTCTTAAAGTAGACAAAGCCGCTATTAAGCGACTTCGGTCCTTAGGTTATACCGCTGAACTTAACGAAGGCGACATACTCACGGGCGTACAATTCTGTAATCTCACTACCATTTCAGCTAACGCTATCGAAAAGCCTGAAGATTTTTATGCCTTATGCGCTCATGCATCACTGATTGGCACCCTTCAAGCAGGCTATACTGATTTTAAATATTTATCTCCAGTATCTCGTGTTATTACAGAACGAGAAGCTTTGCTTGGCGTATCTATCTGCGGTATTTTAGATAAGCCTAGCATCCTCTTAGATCCGGTCGTATTAAAACGTGGAGCAACTATCGTTAAAACCGTTAATGCTCTTGTGGCTAAAGCTATTGGAATTAATCCAGCTGCTCGCACGACATGCGTAAAGCCAGAGGGAACAGCAAGCTTGTTATTAGGCACAAGCAGCGGTTTACATCCCCATCACTCCAAACGCTACTTTAGACGCGTTCAAACAAATGTACATGATCCTATCTACATTCATTTCAAACGCACGAATCCACATATGGTTGAGCAGAGTGTATATGACCCAAACGGCAGAACCGATGTCATCACGTTCCCTGTCGAAGGACCTGACTTTGGAATATACCGTGAAGATGTATCTGCTCTAAAACACTTAGAATATATCAAACTGGTACAAGAAAACTGGGTTCATTCTGGAAGAAAGCACGAAGACCATTCACCAGGATTACATCATAATGTATCATGTACCGTAACTGTACGCCCAGAGGAGTGGCAGCACGTAGCAGATTTTATTTGGAACCATCGAAGAAATTTTACGGGCATCGCACTCCTTCAAGATTCAGGTGATAAAGCCTATGCACAAGCACCTCGCGAAGCACTTGCTACCATTAAAGATATAGAAAAATGGAATACCCTTTCCTACTGCGTTGTGGATTACACATCCTTAGAAGAGTCAGAGGATATTACAGAATTAAAACAGACGGTAGCATGTGCGGGTGGAGCTTGTGAAATAGCTTAAGTGTAGTCTATCAACTTAATCATCTAGCAAGATAGTTAGCTTTAGTATGCGACACACCCGTTACTACTAAAAATGCTTCCGTTTTGGCCATAAATGCTCAACTTTTTAGCATAGACGATGGCCCCTGCTTTAAATCCAAGCCCTTACCAAGCAAAGTCGCAGACTAAAAACATAACCTGGCTTGCTGTCATTTTACTTACAGCCCTTGTATGCCTAGCCTACTTCAACTCGCTTAACGTACCGCTTGTTCTAGATGATATTCCAGCGATTGAAAAAAATACTACGATTAGGAACTTATGGTCACTTCTGGATGTTTTAAATCCACCTGCTTACACTGGTCCAAGCGGAAGACCGCTACTCAATCTGTCATTTGCGGTTAACTACGCCTTAAGTGGAACGCGTGTTTTAAGTTATCACTTAGTGAATTTAAGTATTCATCTTTTTGCAGCCCTGACTTTATTCGGAATCATTCGAAGAACATTAGAAAACACCTTACGAGATAAAAACATATCTTTGTCTAGTGCGATACTAGCGCTCGCCGCAACCAGCCTTTGGGCAATACATCCTATTCAAACCGAAGCTGTAACCTATATTTCACAGCGAGCAGAAATATTAATGGGGCTATTTTACCTCCTTACCCTGTATAGTTTTATACGAGCCTTAGATGCTAAAGTATCTAAATATTGGTATATTATTTCTGTCCTCTTTTGCTTCTTAGGAATGGCATGCAAACAAGTAATGGTAACAGCTCCTGCTGTTATACTTCTTTACGATTGGATATTTATTTCAAAGTCCATAAGTGAAAGTATATGCAAGCGTACCGCATACTATATTGGACTAAGTATGAGCTGGCTGTTTCTAGCAGCACTGATGATTCAATTAAGTCATCAGTCTATTGGTTTTAATCAAAAAGTAAGCATATGGGAATATGCAATTACTGAATGCCGAGCTATCGTTCATTACTTTCAACTTGCTCTGATACCAACGCCGCTCGTCTTCGATTACGGTCCAATCTATGTGAGTGAACTAGGTTTAATTATTCCTTATGCTTTAACGCTTATCATCATTCTTAGCATAAGCACATATCTGATAGTCAAAAAACCATCTCTTGGCTTTTTATTCGCGTGGGTATTTATTATTTTTTCTCCTACTTCAAGCTTCGTGCCTGTAGCACTACAGCCTATCGCAGAGAGCAGAATGTACTTACCGCTAGCAGCTCTATGTGTGCTTCTCGTGCTAGGTGTAGAGAAAATATTTAAAAAGTTTTCTCTTTGGATCATAGTAGCTATCGGTCTTTTAGCTCTCTACATGACCATCGAGCGCAACTTGGTGTATGCAGATCCGGTAACACTATGGAAAGATACCTTAGCAAAAAGCCCTCACAACCCTCGAGCACATGCTGATCTAGGTGAAGTTCTTGCTGAAAAAGGTGAAACCGAAAATGCCATTTTAGAATTTAAAGAAGCAATACGCCTCTCTAAATCATTGACCATCGTGCATTACGATTTAGCACGAGCACTTCATGATATTGGTAAACCAGACGAAGCGATTGCTGAATACAAAGAAGCGCTTCGCTTAAACCCTAAGTTATCCGAGGCTAAGATAGGACTAGCTACTACCCTAGCTGAACAAGGAAATACAGATCGTGCTAAAACGCTACTCAACGATCTAGTTTCAACTGAAACTAAAGATCCTCAAATTTATTATAACTTAGGCTTAGTTCTGCTTAAAAACGGTGAGACTGAACAAGCTATTATTCAGTTTAATAAAGCGTTGGCTTTAAACCCCACCGATTCTGTCATTCGAAATGCACTAGGAACGGCACAATTTGAAAATGGTAAAATAGCTGAAGCAATTGCTACTTACAAAACTGCAATAAAAGATAATCCATCAAATCCAGTTTCATACCATAATCTTGGAAATGTATACTTTGCATTAGAGCAAATTAACGATTCAGAAATTCAAAATAAAAAAGCCATCGAACTTAAACCGGATTATGGCGATGCGCATACAAGTCTTGGTTTAATCGCTATGACCAAAGGCGATATACCGACTGCATCAAAGGAATTCGAAGAAGCATTAAAGCATAATAACAAAGATGCTGAAGCCCATTTCAGACTAGGAAACATTCATGCAATGCAGGGCAATCTAATACGTGCTATAGAAGAATGGAAAACGACAATTGCCTTACATCCAAACGATCCCGAAGCGCACAATAACTTAGGACAAGGCCTTGCCGATACAGGACATAAAGATGAAGCACTAGAACAATTTAAATTAGCACTTCAATTAAGACCAGACTACCCGCAAGCAAAAGCTAACTTAGAGAAGTTGCTCAATCAGTAAAAAGAAAAGACCGCTGAACCCCTTCAGCGGTCTTATACGTACCAACACCTGTTACACACTAACCTAGTAGTATCTACTAACAGTATTGAAGAAGGACTATTTATGTCTTTCTTCAACGTTGATTCATGGTGTATTCAATAACGTTACATCCGCGTTACTCGATCGTAACATAATAAGTCATTTATCCTGCCATACACTTACACCGGCGATAGGAACAACCTGAGAACCGATCAGATAATTGCGCCCTGTTGAATTACCAGGCACGGTCTGTGTGTTTTCATTAAAGTTAGTAGCTACCCAAAATCCGTCACGCCAATCGATATAAAAACCTTCTGCTAAGTTTTCAACGGGAACGGAAGCACGGTTAAATACCTCACGCATAAGTGCATTCTCTAATTTGCCGTCGGCGGAGTCTACTCCGACATACGTGACTGTACCTTTACCAAGTTTGCGTGTAACTGCTGCAGGATCTCCTTGGTAGTATTGATCACTATGACGAACTAGGACTTCCGTTGATTTATTTGGATCTAAACTTTCTCCCCACGAATACCACGGATATTCGGTGCCCTTAAACGATACGTGTGCTTTGTAAGGAGAGGGAAGCATGTCATAGAATTTTATTTTAGCTCCGATTAAATCTAAAATAGGACCAGCCCATGGCGCTTCCCAAAGATGTCCCTGACGATCTTTTTGGGCTGTGCGACAGGTTATAACTAAATGACCTCCCTGCTCTGCATAGCTTTTCCAACGAGCAACGAGATCAAGATCCACAACTTGGTCAGCTGTCACTACTAAGAATGGATAGACATTAAAGTCTTTATCTTCTGTTATTACATCCACAGGGGCACCCATCGATTTTAACGCTCTATAATAACGTAAAGCGTGATTAATCGTATTCCAGCGTACGGATTGTTTATGATTATCAACATCCCAGCGACTATCGATACTGTAGACCATACCTGTTTTACGCGCTGCGTAATCCGCAGGCATTTTAGTTGGTTCCGTATAGTGCTTACGAAGCAACTGCATTTCTTCAGCAGCTTGTTTATACTGTAAGCCACCTGTCGTTGGCGTAACACCATCCGTACCAACAAATCCATAGTGATAGAGTTCGGATCCAGATAGCACCTCTCTAAAACGATATGAACACGTAAGCTTTGATCCTGCAGCAAAGGCACGCATGAGCCAAAGGTGTATAGCACCTGGATATGGCTGTGAATTAACATCTCCCCAGTTTACCTGACCTGGCTGCAGTTCCATTTCACCTTCATTGCCATTGAGAGAACGTGTATAATCATGATAGAAAGAAGACGTAGCGGGACTTCCTAATCTAAAACCTAGTGGCCCCTCATTTAAATCTCCGTGAACGGGATAGTGCGTCCACGAAATGAGTTCTAAATCTTTTGCTGAACGTGCAGGATCAGCAGGAGAAAATAACTGCATATAGTTTGTAGTTATCCACTGCCTAGTTCCACAGTACCTCCGAAGCGTAGTTGCCTGAAAGCGTAAATAGTCTGCTGTTTCATCTGCAAACCAGCGCTGAGAATCCAGTAAGGCATTCGGATTTACTTGAGCTACTAGTTCGTCCGCATTGGGAATACGTATTTGATCAAAATCTTGATACATTTGAGACCAAAAGGAGGCACCCCACGCTGAATTTAAGGCATCAATTGTTTGATACTTTTGTTTAAGCCAGAGTCTAAATTTGCTCTGAGAAGCATCACTATAGTCGGGCTCTTTTCCATAATGACTTAATTCATTGTCTAACTGCCATCCCCATACGGCAGGATTATTTCCATAATGTTTACCTAGTTCATCAACGATGCGACCTACATAGTGACGATACACATCAGAACTCCACGTCGCTTGCTGACGTGAGCCGTGCATCATTTTACGTCCCTTATTATCTACCATCAAAATTTCGGGATGTTTTTGAGCAAGCCATACGGGAGGTGTTGGACTCGGTGTACATAAAACCACCTTCATGCCTTGTTTCGCACATAAATCCACTGCCTTATCTAGCCAGGAGAAATCAAATTTACCTTCCTCTGGTTCCATAAATGCCCATGCAAATTCTCCCATGTGCACAAATTCGAGATTAAGCGACTTCATCGTAGCAATATCTCGCTCCCACTGCGACTGAGACCAAGCTTCTGGGTAATAATACACTCCGATCTTCATGAGATCAGATTTAGGAAAAACTTCCGCTTTTTGCTCTGCATTTACACGTCCAAGTAAAGCACTGCAAAACACTATAATAGCTAACAGTAGTCGTAATTTCATAGGGGTATACACTTACTCTAAATTCGTAAGCTTACCCCAAGCAAGGCTCTTTACTAAAAGCTAAATTGTTTTTGTTTGCCCTAAATCTGCATCAATGCACGAGCCTTGTAAAAGTCTGCCCGCATCAGAAACAAGAAAAGCAACGAGTGCAGCAACATCATCTGGCTCACCCACTTTTGCTACACCCGCTTCTTTAATCATTTCTTGCTCGGCTTCCTTAAGCGTTAGTTGATGTGTTTCAGCAAAAGTCTTAAGTCTTAGATTAAATCTATCTGTTCTAATAAAACCTGGATTAATCGCATTCACCTGAACTCCATCTTGTATTCCTAAATCAGATAATGCTTTTGTCAGGGAGAGCATCGCTGCATTAACAGATCCCCCTATTGTAAAATGCGGCCCAGGAGTTCTTCCACCAACTCCAGCAATCATAACAATAGATCCCCGTGCTTGTTTCAAATACGGCCATGCAGCGCGTGAAAGTCGTACAGCCCCATAGAATTTCAAAGCGAATCCATCTGCCCAATCAGATTCAGTCAGTGTCAAAAAGTCTCCGCGCTTCGTTGCTCCTGCGTTGTTAACAACAATATCAATTTTACCAAACCTTTGAAGCGTCCTTTCAACAAGTTGCCCTGGAGAATCAGGCTTGGATAAATCCAAAGCAACGTAGTCCGCCAGCTTTTCCGATTTATTCATATCCACGACGTGCTTTGAAAGCATAGCCTCATCACGGCCGGTAAGCATAACCTTAGCACCCTCCATAGCCAAACGCTTAGCAATCGCTAAGCCGATACCCCGACTGGAGCCCGTAATGATCGCAACCTTACCCTGGAAAAGCTTCATAGTAGTACTAGTTTCAAACGATTACATCGAAGCATCAATCTTATAAGAACCAACCATCTATCCCTAGTAGTAAGTGTAAATTAGATTAATCGCGAGTAAGTGAACTCGACAGAAATCAGTAGCACGATAAATTAAACAAAACCCCAATTCTATGCTTAAAGTACTGACACTTTTCCTAGTAACTCCATTCGTCCTCTTAGCGAGTAATAAAAGTAACCCCATAGCTTCAGAAACAATCAATAGTATTCCGGAAGTTAAAGACGTGACTTATCCATCAACACTCGAGTTGTCTGTTGATGTAACAGATATCAGGCACCGAATATTTAAAGTAACTGAAGTTATACCTCACGCACCCTCTGGTCCTCTCACCTTACTGTACCCACAGTGGCTACCTGGAAACCATTCCCCTGCTGGCACTATTTCAAAACTAGCAGGCTTAAAGGTTAGCGTAAAAAACGAACCCCTTTTATGGAAAAGAGATCCACTCAATGTTTTTGCGTTTCATATTCAGGTACCTGCAGGCAATCCAGATCTAAAGCTTGAATTTGATTTCTTAACTCCTACTGAATCAAATCAAGGTCGCATTGTAGCGACTGAAGCGATGCTTAACCTACAATGGAACAGTGTCGTGCTATATCCATCGGGTTATTATGCTCGCAATGTATTTGTAAAAAGTTCTGTTACGATTCCTGCCGATTGGAAAATATATACCGCCTTAGAAGTAGACTCGATACATGGAGCTACAACGTATTATAAGAAGCAACCCCTAGATATACTCATCGATAGTCCTGCATTTGCAGGTGCAAACTCAAAACTAGTGCCGTTATCTAAAGACGTTTCCCTTGCTATCGTTGCAGATAAACCGCGCGATTTAGTTATTAGTAAAGAAGCCCTAGAAGCACATAAAAATTTAATCACTCAAGCAGTAGCGCTTTTTGGAAGTCAGCATTACGATCATTATACCTTCCTCCTCGCTTTGAGTGATCATCAAGGAAGCATTGGTCTTGAGCATCATAGAAGTTCTGAAAATGGCACGAGTTCTCAGTATTTTAGTTCATGGAAAACTCAACTAAGCTCACATGAATTATTAAGTCATGAATACGCTCATAGTTGGAATGGTAAATTCCGTAGACCTGAAGATTTATGGACGCCTAACTATAACACTCCCATGCAAGATAGTTTGCTTTGGGTTTATGAAGGCCAAACTCAGTTCTGGGGGTGGGTATTAGCTGCAAGATCTGGAATGATTAGTCATCAAGACGCGCTCGATGCACTCGCACAAGTTGCAGCGATATACGAAGAGCGTAAGGGTCGACTATGGCGTCCCTTGATAGACACAACGAATGATCCAATCATAGCACAGCGTGCGCCCCAGGCTTGGACAAGTTTTCAGCGTGCAGAAGACTACTACAGTGAGGGCTTACTTATTTGGCTAGATGTTGATAGTTTACTAAGACAACTCTCTCATAATAGAAAATCCCTTGATGATTTTGCTAAACTCTTTTTTGGGATAAAAGATAGAGACTTCGGTGAAGTCACATACTCACGGCAAACAATCATCGAGCTACTCAATAAAATACAACCCTATGATTGGAATGATTTCTTTCATAAACGAGTAGATCTTATTACAGAGCATGCACCACTTGATGGATTAACACGCGGAGGCTACAAACTCGTATACACAAACACACAAACGGAATACGCAAAGAGCTCAGAAATACGTTACAAAGGAACTAATTTAACTTACTCACTTGGTTTAGTCCTTAGTAAAGATGGCGCAATCACCGGTGTTGCTTGGGACAGCCCCGCATTTAATGCAGGCTTAAGCGTTGGATCTTCTATCGTTGCCGTTAATTCTCGCGCTTTTGATACACTCGAACTGAAAGAAGTTATAGCTAGTAAAAAATCTCCTATAGAGCTATTAGTTCGAACAGGAGACATCTATAGAAATGTAGAAATACAATATACTGACGGCTTACGTTACCCACGTTTAGAAAAACTAGATTCTAAGGCTACAAGCTTAGATGATCTCTTAAGTCCAAAAAATTAATGCACCATCTTAAAACTGGATTAAAATCCTTCATCGTTCCGCTATTATTAATTATTTTAGGCAGTGCTACTGCCTGGTGGATACAGACCAATTCTCAAAGCACCGAAGTCACAGGATTTCGACTAAGCACTTCATCTGATCAGTGGATAACGGCAGATTTATATAAACCTCGTAGCGCATCAGATAAAAACCAAGTTCCCATGGTTTTTATCTGTCCTGGATTTGAAAGAAGCAAAGAGGCCATGGGAAGCTACGCAATTGAATTAGCTAGAAGAAATATTGCGGTTATTGTTATAGATCCCTACAGCCAAGGTGCATCAAGTGCATCACGAGAAAAACGTTCAGCCTCATTAGAAGGATATGGTCTGGTTCCCATGATTTATCATGTATGGAATGACCCATCGTTCGACTATGTTGATAAAAATAGACTTGGAGCAGCTGGATACTCCGCAGGTGGTAACGCTACTTTACAAACCGCTTCATTACTAAGCGACAAAGTAGGCACCAACCCTAAAACAAAAAAATCCAAGAAAAGTACGTCTGCCTTAGTAGATGTAAAAAACAAACCTAAATTAGCAGCCGCTTTTGTAGGAGGCTATGTACTCACCTTAACTCCAGATATCGTTACCTCAATTCATTCTAATGTAGCGATAGACTACGCTGATCACGACGAAGGCTCTTATCGTACCGAATTAGGTAATGCAGATTTAAGAAAAGCACCAGAAGCTCTACGATTTGTGAATGCTGTACTTAGTCCCGCAGATGCTATTCATGAAGTTCAAATCGGAAAATCATACGGAGACATAAAATCCAAGAGCTTAAGGATCGTATATAACACAGGTCCGATGATTCATCCCCTTCTTCCTTACGATCCAACCTCTATTTCACACTTAACGCAGTTTTTCACCACAGTATTTAATGTACCATCAGTTATAGATGATAAAAGTCAGGTCTGGTATATTAAGGAAGCTGGAACATTAGTAGCGCTGATTGGAGGCTTATGGCTACTTGTTCCTCTCACCTCCCTCTTACTCAAAACACCACTGTTCAACTCCTTGGTACACCCCATTCCTGAAAAATTGCCTCCCCACTCAAAAAGCGGATCTGTTCGTTTCTGGGTTACGTTTTGTTTAAGCGCTGGGATCGCAGCCTGGCTACTCCTTCAAACCATCAGCTGGACAAGCACTCTTTTCCCTACAGCAACTGCGGGGCTACAGACTTGGTTTTTTCCTGAACGAATGAACAATGCAATTATGCTATGGGCATTCCTTAATGGAATTATTGGCATAATTATTTTCATAATTAATTTTAACCTTTCGACGACACCTCAAGAACGCAAGTCTAAGGCTATTGGCTTAAAAACATCTGCCATAGAAATAGTTAAAACACTGGGGCTTGCTCTATGTGTAACTGGCATATTCTACATAGTCCTTTTCAGCATCTATGCTATATTTCATACCGATTATCGTTTTATATTCACTGCAGCCCCCGCAGCCTTTCCTCCGAAGATTCTAATCGTTGCCTTAGAATATATTCCGTTCTTTCTCGTTTTCTACCTGTCCAATTCTATTCGTGTTAACATCGGAAATCGATTCGAAGGGCAAAAAGAATGGCTTAATCGATTACTCATGGCCTTAGCAAATTCAGTGGGCCTTTTAGTTATACTAGCAATACAATATGGCACACTTATCAAGAAAGGAAGAGTCTATTGGACTACAGAATGGATCCATATCGATCTACTCTTTGGAATAACTCCAATGATGTTCGTTCTTCCTTACTTTAATCGTGCTCTTTTCTTACTTACGGGACGTGTTTACCTAGGAGCTTTTATAACCTGCTTTGTATTTATCATGATGATGCTTACAAGCAGCGTGTGCTACATACCA
>DAISZL010000001.1:0-3551 GCA_036824825.1 Opitutaceae bacterium | reverse complement strand
TCAACCCACTTGAGCATTTCTGTATCGGATGCTCCTTTTTTAACCTGAGCAAGAAACGCCTTGTGATCAATTTTAGTGAAATCAAAGAAATACTTATCCATAGGACAGTTATAATGATATTCACCTGATACACCCGCTAATGTCGCTCTAGCTTTATCAAGCATACGAGGAAGTAAGGCATAACCGCCAAGACGCACACGCGGACTGCGAGGTGGAAATTTAGTGAGATCAGGATTCTTTAGTATTTTAGCCATAAATAGGTGTAATTGTTAGAATATATTTACGTCATAAGGTTTAGCAAATTATTTGACCTAGTTTTATACTACCTTAGCTATTAACCACCCGATGAAATATCTATTTATTACCTTAGCTCTTATCTCTTTAGGTTTACAGCAATCTCATGCAGACGAATGGAAAGTGCTATTCAACGGAAAAGACTTAAGCGGCTGGAAGGCAAACACTCGTCCGGACTCTTTTTCAGTAGAAAACGGCCTACTCAAAGCTCACGCAACCAATATCATAGCGTCGCATTTATTTTATGTAGGTGACAATAAAACGGGCACCGAAAACTTTAAGAACTTTGAACTTGAAGC
Source organism: Opitutaceae bacterium (assembly GCA_036824825.1). GTDB lineage: Bacteria > Verrucomicrobiota > Verrucomicrobiia > Opitutales > Opitutaceae > Palsa-1447. Next base: position 2,958 of record DAISZL010000001.1, on the reverse strand, counting down.
GACGGTTCGTTCAGAAGGCATAGCAAATTCAGGTATCTTTTTTCATACGGCTATAAACTCGGGCGAAGGCCCTCATCTACATTTAAGTAAAGGCTACGAAGTTCAGCTTAATAACCAAGCGCGTGATCAACGTAAAACCGGTAGTCTTTATGCCGTAGTCGATATCTTAAAGTCACCAGTAGATGAAACCCAGTGGTTTAAAATCAGGTTCCGTGTTGTAGAGAAGCACATCACTATTTGGGTTAACGACAAACAAGTCGTTGATTATACTGAGGAAAATCCTCCTAAACGCGCTAAAGGCCGCGAAAAGCGCGTCATTGATCCAAATGGTGGCGCTATCGCACTACAAGCACACGACCCTAGCAGCACATACTACTTTAAAGATATCAGAATTAAACGTATCGACTAAAACGACTATTTTAGCGCTAAAACAACAGTACCTGCAGTAACGAGTAAAACTCCTATTAATGTTTTTAGAGTTACTGATTCTTGAAGACTGACAGCTCCTAAAATAAATATGAATACGAGACTCAGTTTGTCGATTGATGCCACCTTCGATACTGGCCCAAGTTGTAGTGCTTTAAAGTAACAAAGCCACGATAAGGCTGTTGCAAATCCAGAGAGTATCAAGAATAGCCACGTTCTTTTTGAAATGAGAATTACAGAACGTGTATCTGTTGTTACCAGAGCGATTGCCCAAGCTAATATAAAAACAACTGATGTGCGTATTGCTGTAGCTAAATTCGAATCAATACCAGCTACACCTTTTTTTGCGAGAACAGCTGTAAGCGCTGCAAATAGCGCTGACAGTAAAGCAAAGGTTATCCAACTCATACAACAATGCCGCTTAAGCGAGTGCTTTAGCAACTGCCTCACAGGTAATAACACCCTCTTGCGTATTAATACCCTGAGCTAACCCTTTATGCTCACTGAGTGCTTTCTTTACACCTTTTTCCGCAAATAAAGCGACGTAAGGTTCTGTGGCCTGAGTGAGTCCGATTGTTGATGTTCTACCAACAAGGGCAGGCATATTAGGGACCGCATAATGAATCACACCATGTTCCGTATAAACCGGTTTCTCGTGTGATGTAGCTCGAATCGTTTCAATACATCCACCTTGGTCGATTGCTATATCTACAATAACACTTCCAGGTCTCATATGCTTCACCACGGAAGCTTTAACAACGATTGGCGCTTTCGCTCCAGGTATTAAGACTGCACCAATGAGTAAATCTGCATCTGCGATCGCGTGCTCTAGATTAGCAGGATTAGACATGAGTGTTACAACACGGCCTCTATATTCAGCATCGATTACCTCAAGTTTACGTGCGTCGGTATCGAGAACAGTTACACGCGCACCCATTCCTACAGCCATTTGTACTGCATTGGCTCCAGAATTTCCAGATCCTATAATTACAACATGCCCAGGCAAAGTTCCTGGAATACCACCGAGTAAAACTCCTGATCCTCCATGCTGTGACTGTAAAAAATAAGCCCCTACCTGAATAGACAAACGTCCCGCTATTTGAGACATGGGCTTTAATATAGGATACGATCCCCCAATTCCTTCTACCGTCTCATAAGCTATTCCTAAAATTTTCTTTTTGAGTAATACTTTCGCCAACTGGGGGCCAGCAGCTAAATGCAAATAAGTAAATAGTGTCTGATTTTCTTGCATTAAATCATACTCTTCAGCGAGCGGCTCCTTAACCTTTAGAATCATATCTGATGATTTCCACACTTCTTGAGCGCTATCTACTAATACGGCGCCACTAGAAACATACTCTTGATCCGAGAAGCCGGCATTAATGCCTGCGAATTTTTCAACTAAAACTTTAGCACCTAATTGGACACAGCGTTTACATACGCTCGGTGTCATAGAAACTCTTGTTTCTCCTATTTTTATTTCTTTAGGAACACCAATTTTCATACATGAATGCTATCAGGAATATTTGAATATACAAGGATAGCATAGAACCGTTCTCACACTGCTTTATGAAAGTAGATTTTTTTGTAGAGCGTATAACTATCTCAAACACAGTATTCAACCAATTGATATTGGAATAATGAACGCGAAAACTCGTGCTACTATTTTATTTCCAGATTAGCACAACGCCTTGTGCTCGGTGCATAAAAAGCGTTTTGAAAGCACGAATTAAACCTAATACTTTTCGGCCATAGATATTACCTTCATTAATCGACTTAGCATATGTGCTACGATAGATGTGCCGCAAATGATCCCACGGCCATGGCAATACTAACCAACGCTTAAATCCTGCTTTTTTGGCATACGAAATTATTTTACGTGGCGGCATATCCTTCTCATGCACACCAAACTCTTTAACAGCGTTAAGTGATACCGCTGATTGACTATGACCATCACCAGGCTCAATGCATATTACCATACCACCGGGCACTAATGCCGCATAAGCTGCTGCCATTGCTGCGTCCTCAGATTCAGCATGATGCAGCGCATCGTGAAAGATAACGTAATCAGCAAGCGGCTCTATTTTCACTTCTTCATAGTCCGCTACTTGAAAAGCAACATTCGTTAGCTTCTTTTGATCACGTAGCTCATTGGCAATTGTTATAGCATCCGGAGAAATATCAATACCTGTAACTTCAAAGCCTCTCTGTGCTAAGATTAAACTTAACCAGCCCGTTCCACATCCAAATTCTACAATACGAGCCGGTTTTTCAGGGATAAGAGATAAAATCGCGCATGTATTCATCAGATACTGCCTACAATTTACATCACTAAATGGTTTACCCATAGCATGACGTCTACCCTCTTCACCTATTCTGGCAAAATACTCGCGCTCTCCTTGCTTGGGATCGACATTAAGTGTCTGATGATTGAACGCGCTATTGTCCATTAAACTGAAAATTAACTGTTATTCCTATGGGCGCAATGCATTCTATATCTGCATTATCATGGTGCCCAAGGGGGGACTCGAA
>DAISZL010000026.1:0-9328 GCA_036824825.1 Opitutaceae bacterium | reverse complement strand
TCCCGTCATTTCCGCCAGAAGTGGTTCGAAGTAGCCGATTTTTGTATCTTCAATGTGGGCGGAGTCGGAACCCTAGAAGAAATCGGTATTGAAATGTGTAATCTAAAACTGGGTATTCGTCCCCGGGTTCCGTTTGTTTTCTTTAACGCCACCTTCTTTAAAGACTTAAAGCACCAGATCGACCATATGATCGCTACCAAGCGAGCACCGGCCTGGATGGCTGATTATATCCTATTTACGGATGACCCAGATGAAGTAGTCGCTTTCTACCGTAAACGGCTTCAAGTCCTCTAAGGTAACGTTTTTACTGTTTTATAAACCTAATCTTGAGTTTTTGTTTTTAGACTGACTCAGTTGTCAGCTAACTCAATGACAACACCTACACTTCCACGTAACGTACTCGTTGTTGGCTCTGGCGGTAGAGAGCATGCTTTAGTAACAGCATTACTCAAATCTCCGATTAAACCACGTGTGATCTGTGCACCGGGTAACGCTGGCATTGAAGCCCAAGTTCCTTGCTTCCCTATTTCGGCAGATAATATTTCAGGGCTCGTTCAATTAGCTAAAGATAAGTCCATTGATTTTGTGGTCGTTGGTCCTGAAGTACCCTTAAGCTTAGGCTTAGTAGATGAGTTAAATAAAGTAGGCATCTTAGCCTTTGGTCCTAAAGCAGATGGAGCTCGTCTAGAAGCCTCCAAGACCTACACAAAAGAAATTTTACTCAAATATAAGATTCCAACAGCAAAGGCTGCTTTCTTTACCGAGCCAGAAAAAGCACACGCCTATATTGATCAAAATCCAGGACCAATCGTCATCAAAGCCGATGGACTTGCTGCAGGTAAAGGGGTTGTGGTTGCCACACATTCAGCTGAAGCAAAAGTAGCAGCAACAGAACTCCTCGGTTTAAATGCAGGATCGAAGGAATCAAAGTCATCTATATTAATTGAAGAATGCCTCACCGGCGAAGAGACCTCACTCCTCGTAATTGTTTCCGGCACTGAGTACATCATTTTACCTACGGCCCAAGATCACAAACGAATCGGTGAAAATGACACGGGGCCAAACACAGGGGGTATGGGAGCTTATTCACCCGCCTCCATTGTCAGTCAGGAGTTACTCAAAGTAATTGATGAAACCATTGTTGCTCCATCCGTAAAAGCGATTGCTCACGAAGGAATCGATTTTCGCGGCACCTTATTTATCGGGATCATGCTTACTCCGGAAGGGCCAAAGGTACTCGAGTACAACACGCGCTTCGGAGACCCAGAAACGCAAGTTGTCTTACCACGCTTAAAGACAGATCTACTCGCACTTCTTTTTGCAGCAGCAACAAAAACACTCGGGAATATCACCTTAGAAGTCATTTCAGACGTAGCACTCTGTGTTGTGATTGCTGCTAAAGGATATCCCGGAGCGTATGCAAAAGGAGAAGTCATTACGCTACTTCCTTTAGAGGCACTTCCACCGAAGTCCTATATTCTGCATGCTGGAACTGCGAAAAATAAGTCAGATGAAATCGTTTCTAACGGAGGACGTGTCCTAGGAATCGTAGCGTTAGCCCCTACCTTAAAAGAAGCTGCAAGCAAAGCCTATTGGACCTGTGACGCGATTACCTATCCATCTAAAGTGTTCCGCAGAGACATTGGGGCAAGACAACTTAAACGCGAATAACCACCCTTTTTGTGAAACTTCCTTTCTTGTTTAGTTTAGTTCTTGGTTTCGTTACTCCGCTCTGTGGAACGCCTGTTGAGCATGTGCTCAATCCTCACCTCACCTACTTACGACTTCACTTGCTTCCTTCCGATTTACCCAGTGAGAAAGCTGCCGTAAACAAAGCCTGCATTTTAGATTTAAGAAATTTAAAAGCGTCCGACGAAGATTCGGACAAGGTATACAGCTGGGTGAGAAGTCATGCTTCTTCTAAAACACCCGTTGTTATTTTAGAAAACGAAGAAACGAGTTTTAATCTCGTCATCCCTTACAAGCCTTCCAACTTACAAGCCCTCGGGGTAATCACCATCGGACCTAAGGTATCCCGTATCCCTGCAGAAATCCAAGTCGCTGTAAGTTCCGTAGATGACCATAAAGCCTATGACGCCTTTGAATCGGGTACACGCTTAGAAGCCTTGATCGCACCTCCCTTAGATAAAGTACGAGACGATGAGGAACGCTTAAGTAAAGAGCATACCCTTGATTCCAAGGATGAGACTTTAGCGGAACCCAAAGAAAAAACACCGACCGGGACCTCCGATTTACTCCTGATCCGTGCGTATGGAACGATTGAAGGACTCTTTGCACTTAAGCGTCTTAACTAGCGTACTTTTTTAAAAAGCGTTTTTGCCTTTTGTAAAAAAGCTCCTTAAGTAATTGCTACTCTTAGTCATGCCTACCTCAGGTCATGTTTTAATCGTTTGTACAGGCAACATCTGCCGAAGCCCTATGGGCGAGGCCTTGGTGCGGCATGCCCTGCAAGCAGAAGATGAACCGCTTAAATCCCTTAAAGTCATATCAGCCGGTGTAGCAGCACGCGGTGGGGAAAAAGCAACCAATCATTCCGTCACAGCCTTAAAAAAAGCCGGGCTTGATATATCGAACCATGTCAGTCGTCCCTTGACGGAGAAGCTCATTAAAGACGCCTTAGCCATCATTTGCATGACCGAGTCCCACATGGCTATGGTCAATATCATGGCCGAGCCTCAGCCTAAGCATATCATCCTTTTTCGCCAGTTTGCCAAAGACGGGAATACCGAGATACCAGACCCTTACGGCTGCCCACTTAACCATTACGAAGCTTGCCGTGACGAAATGGTCGAGGCCTTACCCTCCCTCGTTGAATATCTTAAAGGACTAATTAAAAAGTCTTAAGAGTGAGGAATTTTTAAGCTGTAACCTAAAGCAGGCTTGCGGGCTTTTTAAGCAGAGGTAATTCTAGATGACTTACGATGCTAAATTCCGCTCCTTTATCCACGCTAGATCCTGAGATTCATGCCGTCATTGCTGCTGAATTAAAACGCCAGCAAGGCCATATCGAATTAATCGCTTCGGAAAATTTCACCTACCCAGCGGTTCTCGAAGCTCAAGGAAGTATTCTCACAAACAAATATGCTGAAGGCTATCCAGCAAAGCGCTGGTACGGCGGATGTGAGCAAGTAGATAAAATTGAAACCCTAGCGATTGAGCGTGCAAAGAAACTCTTTGGTGCAGAACACGCAAACGTACAACCGCACTCGGGCTCACAAGCAAACTTTGCTGTCTACATGAGTGTGCTTGTTCCTGGAGACAAAATTCTTGCGATGAATTTAAGCCACGGTGGACATTTAACCCATGGCAACCCTGCTAATTTCTCGGGTAAACTTTACCAAGTAGTCGCTTACGGTGTACGTGAAGATAATCACTTGATTGATTATGATGAACTCGCTGCAACCGCGATGCGTGAAAAACCAAAAATGATCACGGTTGGTGCTAGCGCTTATTCACGGATCATTGATTTTAAACGGATGGGTGAAATCGCTAAAGCCTGTGGAGCATATCTGTTTGCAGACATCGCTCACATTGCAGGACTTGTTGCAACAGGTCACCACCCCTCTCCTGTTCCTTACGCTGACTTTGTTACGACAACCACCCACAAGACACTGCGTGGACCTCGCGGTGGATTAATTCTCTGCAAACAGGAGCATGCTAAAGCGATTGATTCCGCTGTATTCCCTGGCAGTCAGGGCGGACCCCTCATGCATGTGATCGCAGCTAAAGCTGTCTGCTTTGGTGAATGCTTAAAACCAGAATTTAAAGCCTACTCAGAACAGGTCATTAAGAATTCAAAAGCACTCGCTTCTGCCATGATTAGCCGCGGCTACAAGATTGTCGCTGGTGGCACTGATAATCACTTATTCTCGGTTGATTTAAGAGGAAACCTTCCTGAACTCACCGCTAAGAAAGCACAAGAAACACTCGATCTTGCTCATATCACAACGAACAAGAATACCGTACCCTTTGAAACCCGCTCTCCATTCCAAGCTTCAGGCATTCGTCTTGGTACACCTGCTATGACAAGTCGCGGCTTAAAGGAAAAAGAAATGGAAGAGATCGCTTCCTGTATTGATCTCGTTCTGAAGGCGATTGGTACACCAAGTGAAGTAAGTACTATCGAAGAAGCAGGTAAAAGAGCCCATGCACTGATGGCTCGCTTCCCGCTTCCTTATAAAGCAGTATAAAGCAGATAGGGCGCACACGCATACGTGTGCGCCCTATCAGGGTCCCTCGTTCGTTTTCCATCCTTTTTACTTTTAACTTTTTATGCAAAACGGCCGCACTTCCAAATCCGCGTTAGGGATTATTTTCCTTACGATCTTTATTGATCTGCTTGGGTTCACGATCGTTTTCCCTCTTTTTCCAGCTATCTTAGAACACTACTTAAAAGTAGATGGATCGTCCGGACTCTTAGGTGGAATTGTTTCCTTAATTGATTCGTTAGCACATGTAGCGGGTAGCCATTCAAACTATAGAGCCGTTCTTTTCGGAGGGATTTTAGGATCACTCTACGGGTTTCTTCAATTTGTCATGGCACCGGTATGGGGAGCTCTTTCAGACAAAGTAGGAAGACGCCAAGTTTTAATCTACACGGTTGCAGGAACAGCACTGAGTTACCTCTTATGGTTTTTCAGTGGTTCCTTTATCTTGTTTGTGATTGCTCGCTTAATCGGAGGAGGCTTTGCCGGAAACCTTTCGGTCGCGACCGCAGCAGTCGCTGACGTAACCTCCCGTGAAAATAGAGCAAAAGGCATGGGAATTATTGGTGTCGCTTTTGGACTAGGATTTCTGTTTGGACCTGCGATAGGTAGTGTCGCTGCGTTTAAAGATTTAAGTGCAAACAATCCAACCTTAGCTCACTTTGGCGTAAATCCGTTCTCCATTCCTGCCCTCTTATCGTTAAGTTTAAGTCTTATAAATCTGGTTTGGATTATAACCAAGTTCCCAGAGACATTAGATCCTGCACACAAAAGTGCTAACGAAGCCGTACGTATTAGACATCCTCTACACGAATTAATGAATTCTCAGGTCGGTCCTGCAAGACGCACGAATTGGTTATATTTCATTTTCACATTAGCCTTTTCAGGCATGGAATTTTCATTGCCGTTTCTTGCAGCAGAAAAATTTCACTATGGTCCAACCGATATGTGGAAGATTTTCACCTTCCTAGGAATTACCCTCATCATAGTTCAAGGTGGAATCGTTCGAAGAGCGGTTCCTAAGTACGGAGAAAAATCAGTAATGCTCGCAGGATTCATATCTGATCTCCTTGGCTTTTTATGTGTTGGGCTTTCTACAACCACCCTTGGTTTATACACAGGACTTGCTCTCTTAGGTTTAGGTACAGGCCTTGCTAATCCTGCTGTATCGGCCCTCGTCTCTCTTTACAGTAAGCCTGAGGAACAAGGTCGTATGCTAGGCGTATTTCGCTCACTGGGTTCACTTGCTCGTGGCGTTGGTCCTATCAGTGCGTGTCTTGTTTACTGGTGGGTTGGAGCAGAATATACCTACAGTATAGCAGCACTGATCGTGATTGCTCCTGTAGTCATGGCCCTACCCCTACCAAAGCCTACGAAATAAATGCAGATCCCAGAGATATCCTCTGCGCGATTCGTTAAAGGTTTCGGATTACTTCTTCCGATTCTGGTATTTCTTGCCTTAACCGGTTGCAGTACGACTGAAATAACTCGGCGTCCAGAAGGCACGACAGAACTAAAATCCCGTGTTGTAAAATTACCTGCGACCTTAAAAGGAAATGCCTTAATTATTGAAGTAAAAGGAAAAGATGAAACCTATCACTTTTTAATCGATACCGGCTCTTCTGTAAATTTAGTCACCCCAGAATTTGCGGAAACGCATCAGTCAAAAGAAGCAGCCCAAGCTGATGTAAATGATGTGCCTGTCAGAGCAGCCGATGGCACTACGACTGAATTACCACCCACCACCCTTGATCTCTTAGAACTAGGAAGTGCAAAATTCTATACGATCAATTGCTTAATCTATAGCTGTGAGCCCCTGTCTGAACAACTAGGTGTAAAAATTGACGGTATCTTAGGCTTTCCACTGTTTAAGCATACGATTCTTACGCTTGATTATATTCACCCTCACGTTGAATTACGACCTCTAGGTAGTTTAGAAGAACTACCAGGCAAAACAGTTCCATTTACGATTGAAGGAGACAGACCCCTTGTCATGGCTTCGTTAAATCACGAACCGTTTAAAGCCTTAATTGATACAGGTAGTGATGAAGCCTTGAGCCTTAACCCCAATCATGTTTCTCCCGCGTATGCGTATGGACCAACGGAAGGTCCAACCGTTGCAACCCTAACAGGGGACAGGCCTGAGCAAATTGCCCGATTAGCTGAAAATTTAACCTTAGGTTCCTATACGATTGAACAACCCGTTGCAGAATTAACTGAAACGCAGTCTTCAATCGGCGGAGGCATTTTAAAATACTTCTCGCTTACTTTTGATCCTGAAAGTAAACGGATGAGTTTTAGTAAAGATGAGGCAGTTAAAATTTCTATTCCTGGCAAGAAAAGTACAGGGCTTAGTTTCGCAAAAACTCCCGCCTATTGGAGAGTCGTTGGCGTTATTCCTGGATCACCTGCTGACGCTTCAGAGATAGAGCCAGGAGATTTAGTGATTAAAATTAATCACCAAAATGTATCTGCCTGGGATATCACTCACTACGATAAGCTACTCGATTCCGGAGAAACGATCACGTTCACCTTTTTAAAGGGAACGAAAGAAATCGATAAGCCACTCAAAGTCGTGGATTTAATTCCTTAGTCAAACTCGAGCCATTAGTGTTGCTCAAAATACTTGAGCATAAAAAATCACGAGCTTTAAGGACTCGTGATTTTTTACGTGGGTAACTTGAAGAGGTTATTATGGACTACTTACTTCGTAGATTTCTACCATAGCATTACCGGTAGTTCCATTAACACCAGATACCTGTACTGTGTAAGCACCTGTAGGTAAGGTTAAGAGTACGGCAGAATCTGCTGAAGAACTAGGTAAACTAAACGCACCTACTTTAGTCATAGCTAAGATTAAAGCAGCCGTTCCACCCCACGCAGTATTAGATGCAACCAAAGTGCCTTTTGAATCATAAACCGATAAAGTTGGCTGCGCTAAAACGCCTATTACTCCATAAGTAGCTAACGTTGGTCCTACAGCACGAATCAGAACCGTTTCTGTAGAGTTACCTGCGATAACAAATCCGCCTGTAATAGCAGAAGCACCAGCTCCAACCATACCACGAGCTGAGATATTAACTAAACGCGAAGTAGCGTTAGCAACATCTGCGTCATAGATTTCAATCATTGCGGCACCCGTTGAACTGTTAGCTCCACTTAATACAGCTGTGTAAGAACCGCTATTTAACGACTGATTAAGAGCCGCATCAACTGATGACGAGGTTAACGGGAATGCACCTACTTGTGTAAACAAATTAGACAGCGACGAAGAGGCACCCCATGAACTATTTGAACCTAAAGATGCACCTGTACCATTAAAGAGATTAAGAACAGGATTAGATAAAACTCCTGTTACTCCATAATTTGCAAGTGAGGGTCCATCTCCACGCAGAAGAATTGATTTAGCTGAAGTTCCAGAAGAAACAAAACCCACCGTTAGGTTTGATGAACCTACTACTGCCCTAGCTGAGAGATTAGCTAAATGCGTAGTATTGAAAGCGAGTGATGCGGCTTTAGTTGTTACCGAGCCTGCGGCATTTGATACAGTACAAGTATAATTACCTAATGAACCCGATGCTGCTGTCACAACATATGAAGCAGAGGAAGCACCTGCTATAGGATTACCATTTAAATTCCACTGATACGCAAGGGATGTACCTGTTGCATTAACTGTAAAAGTTGCAGTTGATCCAGCAAAAGTAAGCTGATTAGCAGGGCTAGATGTTATTACAGCAGGCGAATAGGCATCAGCAGTTAATGTAGCAGTAGCCGATGCAGCTAGATAGTTATTTGTACCAGCTTGAAGTGCTTGAATAACAATAGGACCTGTATCCTTTGCAGTTAAGGTTGAACCACTAATACTAGCGTTACCTGAAACTACAGAATACGAAATCGGTCCGTTGCTAGTAGAACTCGATGAGAGAGCTACTGGAACGCCCACACGAAGATTACTAGGACTATTTATAGTTACAATCTGAGCAGCTGGAAGTATTGTAAGTACGGAGGACTGAGATCCATAATAATTACTATCAATAACATTTACTGTTACATAATACGTACCAGCATCTGTTGGAGGATTAAATCCTGGAAAATAAACAGTAGCTGCATTTAATTTTGAAGGACTTGTTGTTGCAGTTACTGCAATTGGTTTACCAGTATAAGTCTGCGTCGTATTAGTTATAGATATACTAGCAGCATATTGCATTATAGTAATAACAAGATTAACGATGGTTGAGTCTCCTCCGCCATTTGTGGCTTTGATACTAACATTTGTGCTTCCTGCTGTTAGAGGTGTTCCTGATATCAAACCTGTGGATGTATTAATTGATAAACCTGGAGGCAAACCTACAGCTGAATATGAAGTAGGAGAATTTGTAGCCGTAATTTGATACGTAAAAAACGAATTTAATGAGCCTTGTGCTACGGTAGAACTTGTTATTACAGGGGGAGAAGAAAGGAAATTAGAAATTTTATGACCATAGTTATCTGAAAGAAACATGGTGTAATCACCATTAGCAGGAGGAGCTGCAGCATAATTACCACCAGTAGTAATCGAACCAGCTGTCAGAACAAATGTATCCCCTGAAACAACACTTTGATATACAGCACTAAATAAATAAAAATATACATCTGTTGATTGTAGATCACTATTTCCGTAAAGACTGGAAATACTATCAGGCACTCCTAAGCTTGATCCTCCATTTTTACTTATATTAACGGTACTGCTAACAGAACCATAGATAGAACTACCCGACAAACCTAGCCCTCGAATAACATAGATGCCGGATGTGATACTATTTCCTGTTACATTGAAGGTTACAGAGCTTGGAAAGGTAATCGTTAACGGAGAACCATTTCCTCCTGAAAAAGTAATATATGTCGCAGATAATTTACTGAAACATAAAACAAAAACTGGTACGTATAATTTTAATATCCTTAAAAAAAGTGATATAAAATTTGTTGATCCTCTTGTTATTACAGGTGTTTTCATAATACGAATTAAAGACGTTTATCGCTAGGCATTTATTTAGTTTCTACCGTTTTGAGTGTAGTTTTCCCTACGGAGAAATTTCGTTCAAAATGAGTGAATCGTATTTATT
>DAISZL010000033.1:0-2028 GCA_036824825.1 Opitutaceae bacterium | reverse complement strand
GGTTATATGGTTTTTATAACCTAAACCCTGTCCGTTAATTCGGGGTAACCTCAAGTTGCGTTGTTTAGCTATTATAATTTTTATTCTATAGTTAATTAAAATTATTTAACATGAAAATTTACTTTATACTTTTTTCAATCTACCTAACTGTCACTGTTACGGGTGAACCTTTAGGATACTTAAAGCCAACTAATTCTGTTTCTATCAATAACTCGCCCTGGGGTGTGCAAGCGGGGGAAAATGGTAAAACTGATCTTTTTAAGCAAGCAGGTATATTAGGGGTTAAATGGACACGCCTACAAGCATCATGGCCCATCATTGAAAGTAAGAAGGGTCAGTACGATTTTTCTTCAATTGATGATTCAATCGACGCAGCACTTGCTAACGGTGTGACGCCATTTGTTTGTATAAGTAATGGTAATCAACTCTACTCTGGGGCTATACCAAGACCCGATCCAGATTGGCGCCTTATCTACGGCGTTAAACCCGCACCTCCGATTCTAGACAAAGACGCTCTTGCAGCTTGGCTACATTTCGTGGATGCAACCATATCCCACGCTAAAAATAGAGTGAAATACTGGGAAATTTGGAATGAACCAAATCATTACGCCTATTGGGGTGCACCACCAGATGCGAATAGCTATGGTAATCTAGTGAGCGTTACTGCTGAGAGGATTCGTGCATCACAGCCTAACGCTGTTATTATTGCAGGGGCTTTGGCTGGCTTAGACCCGAAATTCGTGGCCGGTTTTCTTTCTGAAGATAAATTAAAGAACGTAAATGTTGTCTCTTTTCATAATTACGCGGCGTTACCCGAGGCTCGTATGTATTTAGCTGAAGATACTTGGGCTGTTCTGAAAGCACATAATCCAAAACTTCAACTCTGGCAGGGAGAGTGTGGTTACCCTTCAGCAAGTAGTACTAAAGACTTTCGTGGTGTTAGTCCATGGGGAGAAATTGTCCAAGCTAAGTGGCTTCTTCGACAAGCTTTTGTAGATACCTATTTTATGCGTTGCTCATTGAGTAACTACTTTAAGTTGTATGATGGGGGTGATCGCACTGATAGGCAAAAGCGTCCTAAGTTAAAACCTATCGATTCTATTCTAGGTTATCCTGCAGAGTCTTCCGGACGCCGAGTTCGAGGTAACGGTGTTAATGAAAAATGTTTACTAAGTAATCCCGATTTAAATCCAAAACCTGCATTTTTCGCATATAAAAATCTCACCGCTGTGTTTGATGGTAGGTATGCTCCTATTGAATTTGCTTCAAAACCGATAGTTACTGTTTTTAATGTAGGACAATTCTTTGGAGTAGGAGATAATGATGACGCTTATCCTTCAGTCCCTTTAGTTGCAGGATATCGTAGTACAAAGGGAAATTCCTTGATTGCTTATTGGGTGCCTTGGCAGCCACAGGAATACACTCCAAAACCTGCTCGTATAAATCTAAGAGTTTTAGGAGTAAAATTTAATGCTCCTGTAATCGTTAATTTGCTAGATGGGTCCGTTCAAGCTCTTACTAAACAGCGTTATGATAATGGTGTTACGGAATTTTTAGATTTACCGCTTCTAGATTATCCAGTGATTATAGTAGAACGCTCTGAAGTTGTACTCGTATCTAATCGTACTACACCGCCTTGTGATGCAATTCCTACTTTGTAAAAATAGGTATGTTTAGTGGCGAGATGCTCATTATTATCCATTAGCTATACCTCCAACTAAAAACTGGTTTAAACTTTAAAACGAACTAAAACTTTATACACAGTTTTCTTATTCAAATCTGAGCTTACGCTTATAACAAACTTTACGCTATAAATTATACCTGCAGTCGCTGCAGGCATAACCATAGATTTATAATGAAAACGAAAAATACAATAAACGTCTCTGATATCACTCCTGGTGAAATCTTAGCAAAGGATTGGATTAAGCCAAATGATCTCACGCATTATGAAGTTAGTATTCGCACTGGAATTCCTGCATCACGTCTTACGGAAATAGTGAAAGGACGTCGCGCTATAACTGCTGATAC
>DAISZL010000003.1:126809-136756 GCA_036824825.1 Opitutaceae bacterium | reverse complement strand
GTTCTTTATGAGCTATTCCATGGAAAAATGAGGACTTTTTGAGCTATCTTAAGGGCTAAATTAAGCTTCAGGGTGTGAAATAGACGTCATCCGAGGTAAAAAGCACCCCATCAGGCCCTGCTGACCTTACCTCCATATGTGTACCGGACTCGGCGTGGAAGAAGAAGGGGTGGCCGTATCTGTCGCAAAGCTCCCCCTTTTTATTAATAGCTGGGTTGTCGGGACGAAGAAAAATCACACCGTTTGGATTGTCGCCTAAAAATGCACGCACAATATCTTGATTATTTCCAACAGGATTTCCTGATTTGCGATATATAGATCTCCATGCTGTAAGCATGGAGCAGACTATACTAATATCTTGTCTTAATGTATTAGCGGGTGCGTTTAGATTATCTGCTAGATGAGCTTCTGGTAAGCTAAGCAATAGATCATGTTTAGCTTTGGGTGAAAGAGGTGCATCAACCGTTTGTTCATTAGACTGTTTCTGAATTGAAGAAACATTTTCTAAAGATGTTGGTGTGTTTTTGAGTATAGAATATCTATCCCAGATAAGATAACCAATAATTGATATAACTATTAAACTTAGGGCTATTTTTCTCACGACATAAATCCTAAATCGGAGGTAGCAAATTTACCTATATTTGGCACTACTGTTGACATATTTGTTGCGCTTACTCCAAACCACTTAGCAAGTGTTGCAGCATATTGATCAACACTCGTACTTGGTATCCAGCGTCCTCTGCCTGTGTCATCTGGTCCACCGAGAACTAAACTTGGCATTTGACCATATATATCTCCACCTTTGACAGCACCACCCATAACCATTTGCAGATTACCCCACGCATGGTCAGTACCTGATGCATTTGGTGCATAAGTTCTACCAAAGTCTGAAGCTGTGAATGTTGTTACTTGGTTTGAAATACCTAATTCATTTATTGCACCATTAAATGCGTTTAGTGCACCACTTAGTTCGGTTAATAATGCAACATGTGAATCGAGTTGAGAGGCATGCATGTCATATCCGCCCATGTTTACGAAGAAAACTTGCCTTTTCAGACCTAGAGTTGGAGCGACTGAAATCAAATTCGCTACCATGTGTAAATTTTTAGAGGTGTTTGTGTTTGGGAATATAGTTTTAAATGTTGCAGCACTTTTGAGCACATCAACCATGAATTCTCCACTAGATGCAGCCTTTGATGAAGTTGATGCAAATTCATTTCCTAAAATATTAGAATATGAATTACCAAGGATTTGTTTTAGTTTAGTGTAATTATTTCCGGAAAGACCTGAGTTGTTGTAGCCGTTTAGTGTAGTTGCGCTCCAGTTTCCAATTGCATAAGGTGAAACTGTTTTTCCAATTTGGAAAAAATTCATACCAGATAGTGAGAGCTGCATTGATATTTGCTCATTCACGTTCATTGCATTCATTAAGTCTCCCAATCTGCCGCCCCATCCTGTTTCAAAAATAGGTTGGTCGGAAATACTTGATTGCCATTGCGTGGTTTGGTCTAGATGTGAGTATAGCTGTAATGGGATTGATATCCCTTTTTGATATGTAACTAAGTCTGTCGGTTGTAGAAGGGTTCCTACATTAGCAACGAACGCTAAATTGCCGTTTTTAAATAAGTTTTGTACTTCTGGTAGATTAGGGTGTAGCGCGTATGATCGTCCATCTTTGTATGTCTTAGGTGTAATTGGTAGTAATGTCTTTTGATCCAATGCCATTTCTGCGCGAGCTTTCGAATAACTACTATATGATGTAGAATCGTAGGGTATAAGTGTATTTCCACCGTCATTTCCTCCGCCAAGATATAGACATACTAAAGCTTTAAAATCTGTGTCTAAGGCGGAATATTTTAAATCCGTACTATCACTTGCCATAGCACCTATAGCTTTAAGTTGTGACATTGCAGATACAAGTCCAGCGGTTCCAACAGCTGCACAAGATGCCTGGTGGATAAACGATCGTCTGCTTAAATTTGAGTTTTTAGCGTGCATGTTATTTTTGTAAAGCTGCATCAGGTGAAGCAATCGTTAAGTTTATAGCTGTTTGGACTCGGTCTAGACTTGTACCATTTGTAGCTACCCAGTTTAGTGACGAATTAGCACCAGCAGTTAGATTTAAATTATTGCCTGAATAGTCTGTGGCTTGAGTGCTGGAATTATCATCTAGTAGCCATCCACCTATTAAGCCGCTTTTGTCTGTAGGTATACCTTGAGTCATGTGCTGCTGTATTTGTGTCGCTGATTTAGCAACGTTCCATAAACTTACTTGCGAAATATAACCTGTGAAACCGGAGAAGTTTGATGAACCGCTTGATGTATAACCCTCAGCAATACTAAAAGGAGCGTTTGGTAAACTTGGAATGGTTGTTTTTGCGGAAGTCTGTGTATCTAAGATTCCGTTTACATACATTTTTATTGTTGAACCATCATATGTGGCAGCAATGTGGGTCCATACACCTAAAGGTAATGGTTTGCTTGTATTTATACCTCTACTTGTTCCTGCGGCTCCACTCGATATAGAAAATGATGCAAATCCTCCAGGAATAAGCAGTAAATCATAAATTTCATAAGGGTCTCCTACATAGTCACCTCTTTTGCCTGCTATAAATGTATAGCCAGTTGCAGACTCAACGGTTGGAAACAACCAGGCTTCAAGTGTTAAATTTGAAACGGGATCAAGTGCAGCTACTTTTGGTGCAACTAAACCTGATGAAGAGGCATTCAGAGCAATTTGTTTTGCTGTTGGATAATTTGTAATCGGTGAAGGTATAGGAATGCTATTAATAGACTGCGTAATAACATCCTGTGTGGCAGATGACATATTTCCCCCACAGAATAATATGTTAAGCTCGCTTATTAGACTGCTTGGATTCGTGCTTAATGGAATTAGACTACTAAAATCATTAATCAAGTAAGGCGATGGAGAGGGTGCAGTAGGATCGTAAGGAGGAGTTTTGTATATGAAAGATGTCAGTAAATTTGGTACAGTAAGCTCAGTTGTACTATCACTAATTTGCATTTCAGGTGCTACTAAACCTGCCTGTGATACTGCTCCCATAGGAGAATAAAACGGACTAAAAAAATTAAAAACTGAAGGAGACTGGAAGATTGATTCGTTTAGGGAGTTTATTTGCATACCTAAATTTCCAGTCGGGTTGTTAGTTGGCTCAAAACTTATCGAACTGTAAGTAGGCATATTGTAGTAGCCATCCACGTATAAACCATTAGGTGCAGATGTATTTAGAGCTCTTAGTAAAGCAGTGAAACGTAAGAGAGGTTCTTTAATTTTTCCGTATCCTGCATTATTTATAACATCAGGGGATCTTGCTTCATAATCAGTTAATATTGCTGTTATTACTGCACCTAAATCACCTCTTGTCCCTTTGCCATTATTTGCAAAAACCTGTGCTACTCTATAAACGTAGGCAGGACTTGGGTTACTTGTTACCAGTTTTTGAATTAATTGTTTGCAGATAAATGGTCCAGTATTTGGGTGATTAAATAATGTATCTAAAAGTATTTTTAATTCTGCAGTTCCAGTAGTTCCAGCAGGTATAGTAGTAGGGGATGCTTGATTTAGAGGAAGTTGTTGAAGGCTGATAATGCTTTTAGCTGTTTGATCATGATATGCTTCATACATAGTCATAGGAGAAAATCTTCCGTTTGTGACTCCATAAAGTTGCCATTTTTGTTCAGGTCCTGGATCGGAAAAAGTAGGATCTGTAAAAAAATTATTATTCTTATTTGTCCACGCCCATCCTGTTAGGATTTTTGCTGTCTGTGTTATTGTAGTATTATTATATGTAGGTATCGGGTTGCCTGTACTATCTAGCATTAATGTTCCGTCAGGATTTAATTGAACAAGTCCAACTGTAAAAAGCTGTTGTAATTCACGTGCATAATTTTCGTCAGGACTAGTTCCAGTAACAGCGTTTGCTTTTTGATTTTGTATATAGGTGAGATAGACTCCCATTTCTCCATTTAACGTGATATCATTAATTAACGTCCTGAAATTACCAAATGCATCTTTTGCAAGTATGTCATAGTAGTTTGCATACGGCTCGCATTGAACTTCATTTGATCCTGAAATTACAAATATTTCACTTAAAGCAAAAGCAACTCTTTGCCGTAATTGATCTGGTGCTGTTAAAACTAATTGAGACCAATCGGATATAAAATCTGAGAAAAAGAATACCCGTGGATTAAGGTCACCTGATGGATTATATAACGGCGTTGGAAAATTAGTGGCATTTTTACGCATTAACGACCAAAACGACGTTTGAGGTAATGACATTTGATTCTGAATCCATCCATTAATACCTAAACTCTGTGCTTGTGCTATCGTTGTATCTGTTGCCCCAAACGTTGCTTGAGTAAGGAGTCTTGCAGCATCGATTTTGCTAGGACTATTTAATGAACTAGCACTTAGGGTAGGTGCAGCTGCTGGTGCGGTAAATGTTTGTGATCCTTTGGTAGGCGCAAGTGTGCCAACTAATTCTCCATCTGGGTAATTTGCTGTAGCTATACTTAGATAAATTTGGCCGCTATTAAGCGCATTGATGATATCGTTAGCGGAATATATTCCTATGGGTCCTATTTTCCATGTTTGTTGCGAAACTTGTCCTGTAGGTAGTCCTAAAAGATATGCATTAGAACCAGTTAATCTTAAATACGCATTTGTCTGTGCAGAACTTAAGTTCGAAATGTTTACAGTTACAAGTGCGTTACCTGTTGAATCAAATGTTATTGAAACATAGCCACCTCCAGTCGAGCTGGTAGCGGTTGAAGTTGGGCGTAGTTGCGCGTAATAAAGTGGAGAATTAGGAGAGGCTAGTGTTTGCTGGCTATTGTTAGTTAAATCGTATGCCTCAATGAGAGCTGTACCTGTGACACTATTTACTCCAGTTACTTGAATCGTATAATTTCCTGAGGGAAGATTTACTAAAATTGCGGCATCTTTACTGCCTGTAGGTAGAGCAAAAGCTCCACTTTGTGCGAATGCAGATGCTAAATTTGCAGATGAAGCAGCAAAAAGACCAACGGGAGTACCCCAATCATCATTTTGAGCAATCACATTACTACCAGAATACAGTTGTAGTTGTGGATTAGAAATTACGTTCGGAACTCCATAAGTTGTTAAGGTTGGTCCTACTGCACGTATAAGTAGAAGTCGTGAACCTATTCCCTGAGCTACAGATAAGCCTGCTGTAACAGTACTGCTTCCTGTGCCACCGACTTGAGTTAATGCAGATAGGTTAACCAATTGAGTGCTGTTAGCACTAACTTCATAAAGTTCTATGATTACATTGCCAGTAGGACTTGATCCCATTCCTGTAACTCGTGCTGTGTAGTTACCCTGAGTTAGGGTTGCTATGACGGCTGCATCTTTTGATCCGCTAGGAAGTGGGAACGCTCCAACTTGATTAAAAATATTAGCTAACGACGGATCCCAATTGTCGTTTGTAGCAATCGCATTACCAGCGCTATCAAATATGGTTATAGAGGGATCTGCCATCACACCATTTACCCCGTATGTGCTAAGGCTTGGTCCAATAGCTCTAATTAATACTTGTTTTGCTGGACCTGATCCTACGGTAAAGCCTGCGGTCAAAGCGTTAGATCCTGTACCGCTCTGATTTAGTACAGAGAGATTAGAGAGGTGGGAGGTTTGACCAATCAGTGATAGTGTAGATAAAAGTGCTACACAAATTAGTGTACTGAAATTTAATTTCATCAGAAATATTCTCTTTTAAGGGGGCTAAATTTTAAGGTGTTTTATTCACCAAACTTAGCAATGCATCATCTCTTTATTTCTTTTTATAAAAACATAGATAATTTACTGCTTTAAAGTAGTTTTATTTTCTAAAATATGACTAAGGTTTACTTTTCTTATGCCAATTCAATTAACACACCGTGACCTAGGGGGTAGTGGACTACCTCCTTTGATTATTTTGCATGGTCTCATGGGATCTTCACGTAATTGGCAAACCCTAGGTCGGGAATTATCTGAGCGTTATCACGTTTTCGCCTTAGACTTACGTAATCATGGAACTTCTCCCCATTCAGATGAAATGACATATCAATCTATGGCTGAGGATGTGATTTTGTGGATGCAGAGTCAGCATATCGAGAAGGCGATAATTCTCGGACATAGTATGGGTGGCAAAGTAGCGATGGTTGCCGCATGCCGTTATCCTACGTATATCTCCAAACTTCTAGTAATCGATATAGCACCAAAGGCATATTATTGGCCAGCTCACCGCAGTGAATTCTCTGCGATGAAAAAGATTGATCTCAATCACATCGCTACCCGTCTAGATGCGGAGAAAGTACTTGAGGCAGATGTGCCAAGTTTAGCGCTACGTAAGTTTCTTGTTACAAATCTTGAGAAGACTGCTCAGGGTAACTGGCAGTGGATAGTTAATTTAGATGTTATCACAAAAGCCGTTGATCACTTGGAATCTAACCCCTTGGCTCCAGCAGAACAGTACTTAGGACCAACGTGTTTTATTGTTGGCGGTAAATCTAACTACGTTAAAATTGAAGATGAGCCAGCTGTCAGATCTGTTTTCCCTGAAGCGCAAATCGTAACTCTTCAAGAGGCGGGGCATAATCCCCATATGGATTCTAAGGACGCGTTTCTTAAAGCGATTAATGACTTTATTTCGTAGACCAAATTCTCAGAGAACTGAGCATAAAGTCTTCAAGAGCGGCTGATTCGTTTAGATTTAAGCGAAGTAGTTTTGAATTATGTTCGAGTTGCTCGATAGCACTTGGAAAACTGCGGCGAATCGAGATGTCACCTGATTTAAGACGTACACGCGCATGCGTTCTTGTTGCTTCTTCTATTTCAGCAAAAAATTGGGAACGTAGGCCGTTTGCTATACCAGTCTCTATGGCAACTTTTTCATCCTCTGAAAGGTCTTCGGGTAATGTGCTTTTGTTTTTCTCCCAGTTCTCATCTGTCGCTTTATCTAAAATAGAACCAAAACGCGCCGTTAAGCCGTAGATTGTAAAGATGTGATCTGAGATTACTTTCTTATCGATTGATTCAGATGGCATACTGCCAAGCCAGGTAGCGTAGTCCGCTAACCAAGATAACCACTGAGCCTTTGCTGAATCTTCTCCACTGTCTTCGCTGCTAGCCCAAGCACCTGCAACATTAGGCTCTGAAGGAAATCTGAAATGTAAACACCTACTGCGTATAGTGGCTAATAAAGCATACGGGCGGGTCGTGAGTAAAATAAGCGTGGTTTTAGCAGGAGGCTCTTCGAGTGTCTTAAGAAAGATATTTGCAGCAGCGGGATTCATGCGGTCCGCATCAAAAATAATGGCGACTTTATTTTCCGAAATACTCGATGATACCTGAACCTTGGTAATTAATTCACGCGTATCTTCCGCACCAATAATTCTCATTTTACCAGCTGGGCGTAAGGTGAAGCAGTCAGGGTGGTCGTAAGGAGGGAACTGCTGGGAGCCGCTGCCATTTAACAGACGATCTGCAATTGCCTCTGCAACACCAGAAAGGGTTGATAGGCTTTCAGCGTGAAGCAGTAAGCTGTGCCCTAGCTTTTTTCTCGCTATAGCTTGCTCAATGACTGCAACGGCAGGAGTCCCCTCTAATGAGGAAGGCCAAGGCGTTAAAGACGGTCTTTGACTGCTTCCCATATTTTTTTCTCGATCTCGTCTTCTGTTTTAGTGCCATCTATCAGGCAGAAGCGCTCTGGCATTCCCTTAGCGAGGAATAAATAGCCTTCTCTTACCTTATTATAAAAGTGGACATTTTCACGCTCCATACGGTCTGGAACATCCGAGGCACGTAAGCGAATGCGAGCAAGGCTTACTTCCGTAGGTACATCGATCACAATCGTCAGATTGGGCATGATATTGCCAATCGCAAAGCGGTTGATTTGTTCAACGGGATCGGAGGCTAGATTGCGGGCAATTCCTTGATATACAGTAGAAGAATCTAGGTAGCGGTCGCTTAAGACAACAGCCCCTTTATTTAAGGCTGGAGCGATTACCTGGCGTACCAATTGAGCACGGGCTGCTGTAAAGAGGAGGAGTTCCGTTTCAGCGCACATTTCATCTCCTTTAGAGTTATGAACGATGATGTTTCGGATCTGCTCACCGATCTCTGTGCCGCCTGGCTCACGCACGGATACAACTTCTTTGTTCAGCTTCTGCAAATGAGCTGCTAGGCGGATAATTTGGGTTGATTTTCCGCTTCCTTCTGAACCTTCAAAAGAGATCAATTTACCAGTGTTTTTTGCGTGGTGAGGCATTGCAGTAAAATACTAGGAGTTTATTGAGGTCGTTCAACTAAATAGCCTGCTTTTTTCTATCCTTTTAGCCCCTGCTAATAAAAGACGCTTTAGGTAGGCGAAAGTCATTGAAGGCTGGCTATAAAAAAGCCAAATTAGGAGCAATAATCATGGTATCGTTACATCTTTTTAATCCTCTGTTCTCAATCGCCAATCCGTTAAGGGTGTTCGAAAATTGCGATGGAGTGGGTCAAACAATTACGCTGGCTTTGGGTGTCTTTAGTGTCATCGCCTGGGCTATGATGATTGGTAAAAATAATGATCTCGCTGCATTAAGGCGCATGAATCTTATTTTTGAACAAAGACTGAAAGACGAACGTCGCATTTTAGATTTACCGGAGTCCTTTAGAAATAAACGCGGAATTCCTTATGCAGAAATTCTGAGTGAAGCCTTTGAAGCTTACTGGCGAGCTGCAGCAATCGGTAAAGAAAAAGGAATCGACTCATCTCGTTTTCGTTTAGAGTTAGCTGAAAATGCAATTCAGCGTGCGTTGGCTCGCACGATTCACAGCTATGAAGCGAGTATGATTTTCTTAGCTAGTATTGTTTCTGGTGCTCCTTTCATGGGACTCCTCGGAACCGTCTGGGGTGTTATGACTGCGTTTGATTCCGTCTCTGTACAGCAAACCGCAAGCATTCAAACTTTAGCTCCTGGTGTTTCGGCTGCGCTACTCACCACCATCGCTGGACTACTCGTCGCGATTCCATCTCTATTCGGTTACAACATGCTTCAGGCAAAAACACGCACCATGATCACTGAAGCAGAAAACTTCGCTAGCTCTCTTGCTGATCGCATTGAGTTAGAAAGCTAATCGAAAACATACCATGGCACGCACTTTTAGACGGCAACGCAGTTCGCATGCAATTGCTGAAATCAACGTAACAAACCTAATCGATTTAGGTTTTACGCTCCTGATTATTTTCATGATTTCAACTCCTCTGATTAATCAGGAACAAACCATTCCAATTAGATTACCGGTTGAATCAAAAAGTACGCAGCAAAAACCTGATCCCTCTGATCAGTTTGAATCGGTTTCTATCGATTCGCAGGGTAATTTCTATGTCAATTCACAAAAAACTCCGCTTAGCGTAGTTCAATTACGCAGTGTGCTACAAACGTGGGGAGTAATGAAAAAACCACCGGTTGTTCGTATTCGAGGCGATGGAAAAGTGCCTTACGAAAAAGTCGTTCAACTCATGGATGAATTGAAAAAAGCTAATTTGATGCGAACAACGTTCGACACACAGTCGGACTCGTAAACAGGTAAGTATTTTAAATCGATGCTCAATCGATATCCTCAAGCTTACGTAGTATCATTCATCATTCACGGAGCGATTATTGCTCTCGTGTTACTTTTGGGTGTCTACGTAGGTGAGCATCAGCCAGAACCCAAAAAGGTTTTCGAACTAGTCGCTGGTAAAGGAGATAATTACGAAGCGTTGGAAGCTCCTGCACTCGGTATCAGTGGAGGGGTGGGTGTCTCTGCTCCTGATTCAGTGGCTATGCCTAAAGAGGAACCCATTAAGGTAGATATACCAAAACCTACGGTTGTAACACCTCCAGTGCCTGAACCTGTTGTTGCGCCAGAGCCAAAGCCAGAGGTAAAACCAGATCCT
>DAISZL010000003.1:0-126709 GCA_036824825.1 Opitutaceae bacterium | reverse complement strand
AGTGCCTGAACCTGTTGTTGCGCCAGAGCCAAAGCCAGAGGTAAAACCAGATCCTATTCCTGCTCCTGTAGAGCCTAAACCAGAGCCAAAGCCTGAGCCAAAACCGGCAACTAAAGCGCCAGTTAAAAAACCGCCACAAACGGATTTCAAAAAAATTGTACAACGCACGGCTCAGCGCAAAGCAGCGAAGCTAGAAGCGCAGTATAAAAAGCAGCAAGAGAAGATGCTTGCTGATCAGAAAAAGCGTGAAAGTTATGAGCAGTTTCAACGTGAGCACGGTGGAAAACGTGCAACAGGTGAAGGTATTGAAGGGGGTGTAGTCGGTGGATCTACCTCAAATAAAAAAGGTGGTGCTGGTGGAAAAGCACTTACCCGTGAGCAACAAGATTTACTCGATTCCTACTTTGCTATGTTTAAAGCACGGCTTAAAGATAATCACGTTCCTCCTCCTGGGGTGAGTGATAGACTAGAAGCCCGTATCGAATTTTTCATGGCTTCAGATGGTACCATTTCACGCGTTCGTGTTATACGCTCGTCCGGTAATAAAGAATTCGATCAATCCGTACTCGAAGCATTTGCACATACCCACATGCCTAGCCGTCCTGATAAGCGTAGCGATATGAAGGAAATGACCTTCAAGATGCACGATGAGGACTCGGGTTGAGTCTAATCGACTTCAACCATGATTTTTATCGCTGATGGGTCTTTGGAAAGTTTACTAAATTCAGTCGGAATTTGATCCAGTGTTAAGCGGTGTGTAATCCAAGGCGTTGTATCGATAATACCAGATTCTATCTGGTGAATGATTTCTTTAAAATTTTTAGGAAGCGCGTTGCGAGATGCGAGTAGGGTGAGTTCCCGTCTATGAAAATTAGGATCATTAAACGTTACGTCACCTTGAAATAGCCCTACGAAAAGAAGTCGGCCGCCGTGTGCAGGAAAATCAAAAGCTTGTGCCATCGATTTAGGGTTCCCTGTAGCATCAATTACAACTGTAGGTAAATCACCATTTCCCAGTGATTTTAATTCCTCTAATTGCTTTTCTCCCGGCTTGAGTGTCGCTTTTACGTTTAAATATTGTTTACAAAAGTTAAGGCGACTTTCCGAAATATCCATGACAACTACCTGGGCTTTTGCAGCTTGAGCAAATTGAATGACGCTTAACCCTATGGGACCTGCTCCAATGATGAGAACATACTCATTAGCTTTTACTGCTGCTCGCTCCACAGCATGTGCTCCAATTCCTAATGTCTCTACTAAAGCTAGTTGATCGTAGCTTAGTTTTTTTGAGCAGTGTAATTTATGGGTTGGAACTGAAATGGCGGAGCGCATGCCACCGTCGCTATGAACGCCAAATACATTTAAACTTGTGCAGCAGTTCGGTTTGCCAGCTCTGCAAGCAATACATGTGCCGCAATTAAAATAGGGCTCAAGCGAGCACTTGTCTCCTTTGCTTAGTCCTGGGTTAGTTGGATCAGGACTAATAACTTCTAGCCCTAATTCATGGCCTAAGATGCGGGGATAATTGAAAAATGGCTGACGTCCATGAAAGGCATGAATGTCGGTCCCGCAAATTCCAACGCGGTGAACTTTTACCAGTGTTTCACCCGCTTTCTGTATCGGTTCTTCAGTCGATAGCAGTTCAAATGCACCAGGCTTTTTAAGGCATACGGTTTTCATTTAGGCGAGAATTGGATCTTGGTTTTCACTACGGCCACGTGTGAAGTTGTGATTATGAATTGGTTTTAATAGTTCTAAAACCTCATGCAGCGTCTGGGAATTAAAAGAACTATTAGCGTACGCAATATTCTTTTTCATGTTTTCCGGATTAGCACTACTCACGAGTGTAGTAGCTATAGCTGGGTTACTTATTGAATACTGAATAGCAAGTTCTGTGATATTGATGCCACGTTTTTTACATTCTAAAACTACAGATTCGCAGGTCTTTCTAATATTATCTGATGCGGGATGCCAACCTGGTGCACCACGTTCAGTCAATAATCCCATACCCGTTGGCGACGCGTTTATAATTCCAATTTTTTTATCGCCTAAATAGGGGATAAGCGTCTCGAGAGAATTATCATTTAGTTCGTAATGACAGAAGGAGAGAATAGTTTCTACGATACCGGGTTCTACACGATCGATTAACGATTTAAAAATTTTAAGAGGAAGACCTGTGATTCCGATATGACCTATTTTACCCGCTTTCTTTAATTGGATAAGTGCAGGCAGTGTCTCGAAAGCAATCTGATTTAGATCTGCAAATTCAATATCGTGACATTGAAGTAAATCTATGTAGTCAACATTGAGCCGTTTGGAGCTTTCTTCAAAGCTTAGTAGGGTTCGCTTAGAACTAAAATCAAATATGCCTTCACTGTATTGTCCTACCTTGGTAGCTAAGATGTAGCGATCTCTAGGCACAGACTTGAGAGCTTTGCCTAAGACTGACTCGGCAAGGGTATTCCCATAGTAAGGGGATACATCAATAAAATTAATCCCATGATCTAAGACGTAGTGTACCGTTCTAATGCCTTCAGATTCATCAATCGCTCTGAACACGCTACCTAGGGATGATGCTCCGAAACTAAGAACGGATACGTTTAAGCCGGTATTTCCAAGGGGGCGTGTTTTCATTGCCAGACGTGGTAACAGTAGGGTCTTATAGCTAAAGGATAAACAGTAATTACCGCACAGCTAACGTAGGCTTAAAAGCATTATTTTTTAGCTATATGTTAATAAATGGCGCTCTTAATCAAATAGGGGTTGCTCCTTGAATTGAAATTAGGCGAAATCCCTAGAGCTATATCTCATCCCCATGACTCTCATCCTTATTGGAATATGCTTACTTGGTGTAATTGGAGCTTATTTTTGGAATAATCCGTTGAAGCATACACGCTCCTTTATGGTAGCACGCTTCATGAATTGGTTTCCGCTGGGAATGACTTACGCCTTTTTATACATGGGCCGCTATAACCTAAATGTAGCGAAAAATGCGTTAGGTGTACTTATGACCAAATCTGACTTTGGTCTTATATTTGCGGTAGGTACATGGGTTTATGCGCTTTCGTTTCTTGTGAATGGACCGCTTGTTGATAAAATTGGCGGTAAGTCTGGTATTATTATAGCTGCGGTTGGTTCATCTATCGCGAATGCAGCTATGGGTATTGTTACCTACTTACTTCTTACCGGCAGGCTTCATGTTAATTTAGTGCTCATCTTCTCGGTGATTTATGCACTGAACATGTACTTTCAAAGTTACGGAGCTGTATCGATTATTAAAGTTAAAGCTTATTGGTTTCACGTCAGAGAGCGCGGTGTTTTTGGTGCAATCTTTGGAACGTTGATTTCTGTGGGTACGTATTTTGCGTTTGATTGGAATCAGTCGATTGCTGAGGCCTCGAGTTTAAAATCTACGTCTACCTCTTATTTGCATCAGTTTATTCATACCGTGTTTGCCTCAGATGCAACGAAGTCAGATGCCGTTTGGTCCGTATTTTTTATTCCAGCACTCATTATTGCGTTTTGGGTCTTTATCGATCTATGGCTCGTTAATGATTCTCCAGAAGATGCAGGCCATGCCTCATTCGATACCCATGACGCTTCATCTGGAAGTATGCATGTTGTCTATACGGCAAAAGAGCTACTCGCTAAGGTTTTTAAAAGCCGTCTCATGTTACTGATTGCTGCAATCAATTTAACCTCCGGATTTTTTAGAAACGGTGTGCAGCAGTGGTATCCTATTTTTGCTCATGAAGTGAAACAGCCTGGGGCAGAAACCTTCCAAGAACACTATGGTTTTTATCTCTGTGTGTTTGGCATTATTGGAAGTTTTGCAGGTGGGTATATTTCGGATAAATTATTTCACTCACGCCGTGGGCCACCAGCTGTAATGTTCTCTGTACTAGTCGCGATCTGTTCCTTAGTCATGGCCGCCTTCTTGTTTACGGCTCCAATATTCGTCGCTATATTGGGGTTAATTATGGTTATGTGCTCAATTGGCGTTACCTCACTCATGGCAGGTACTGCTGCTACAGATTTTGGCGGACGAAAAGCAACTGCTACTAGCTCTGGTATTGTAGACGGATTTGCCTACTTAGGCAGTGGTATCCAATCCGTATCGCTTGGATATATTACAACCCATAATTGGCAGTGGTGGCCGCTTTTCATAGCACCTTGGGCTGTTTTAGGTGCCATAATTGCATACCGAATTTGGAACGATCTTCCTGCGGCAACTCGCAAGTATATCGATGAAGTTGAATCTAAAAAACATAAAGCAGCCTAATAGGCTTCTAATGTGTTTCTTTAGAGTTAAATAGGTTTAATCAGGATTCATTACTTATGAAATTCAACCATGCCTTGTTATGTATCAGTTTAACTCTATGCAGCGCTTATCGTGTATGCGCTGATGTAGGTGACTTTGCTGTTGCTAAGCCGGTTATTCCAGAGGGTAGCGTTAACCTTAAAGACTTCGGAGCGATCGGTGATGGTAAAACAGATAATTCAGGTGCCTTTAGACAAGCGGTAGGTGCATTAACTAAAAAGGGTGGTGGTACACTCGTTGTTCCAGAAGGCGTTTGGTATACATTACCTTTTGATTTAGCTAGTAATATTAATCTTCATGTATCTGCTCATGCTAAAATATTATTTTCGCCGCATTTCGATGATTATAAAATAAAAGGTAAAAAATTTCGTCCATTACTCTACACGCATGACGCTCATGATATAGTCATTTCTGGTGAAGGGACGATCGACGGAAATGGACCTGCGTGGTGGCCTGAAGCGGAGCGCTTTAGAATTGAAGCCAATCGTTTACATTTAAGTAGTAATACAAGTCCTCGACCACGTATGGTACAATTTGATCACTGTGTACGTGTTCGCGTTGAGGGTGTAACGCTGACGAATTCTCCTGTATTTAATTTAGTCCCAATGCTCTGTGAAGATGTAACCATTGATCATGTTACGATTTATAATCCTCATACATCAGCAAATACTGATGGTATAGATCCATCGGCATGTAAGCGTGTAATCATTTCCAACTGCTCGATAGATACGGGAGATGATTGTATTGCGGTTAAAGCAGGATCACCACTAGGTGTAGTCACAGAAAATATTTTAATCACCGATTGTGCGTTTGGTCATGGCCATGGCTGTTCTATAGGTAGTGAGACGTACTCAGGTCTAAAGCACATGATTGTGAGACGCTGTTCGTTTGATGGAACAGAAATTGGCGTACGCTTTAAATCCGATCGTCGTAGGGGTGGGCTGGTTGAAGATGTGACCTATCAAGATTTGACGATGCGTAATGTAGGTGAAGCTATTGTAATTAGTAGTTACTACCAAGGTACGACTACTGACATTGGGAGTGATGGTGGAAGTCAAAAAGCTCAATCCGTTACACGCACAACACCGCACTGGAAGAATATTACAGTTAAAAACCTAAAAGCTGTGAATGGAACTAAAGATGCAGGTATGATTCTTGGGCTTCCTGAGATGCCTGCGGAAGAAATTACCTTGGATAATATTTCAATCGAAGCTCCTAAAGGTTTACGTATGGGTTATACACAAAAGGTAACCCTTAATAAGGTACAAGTCAGTGCTCAGCACGGACCTGTACTCATTGCAGACAAAACGAATGTTGATCTAAAACAGACCAACTAAGCAGTCGGTAGTGTTGAAAAGCGCTAAATTACTTATTTAGCGCTTGCATCGCGTGTGCAGCATAGCGTGCGCCTGCCGTAGCTCCTACAGGGAAAGCGTGATCAAGTGTTTTCAATTCTGACTCGGATAAAGTCAGTGTTGTTGCCTTGATGTTTTCTTCAAGGTACTTGATGCGTTTTGTGCCAGGAATAGGTACGATGTCAGTGCTCCGAGATAATACCCAAGCTAAAGCAATTTGAGCTGCCGTTGCAGACTTGGCCTGTGCTATTGCTTCAATCGTTTTAACGCGATTTAAGTTCAGATCAAAATTCGCATCTGTGAAACGTGGATGCATGTTGCGATAGTCATCGCTTGGAATGTCTGCTTTGGTTTGAAAACGTCCTGTAAGAAATCCACGACCAAGTGGTGAGTAAGCAACAAATCCAATCCCTAATTCACGACAGGTTTTTAAGATTTCGTTTTCCACATCGCGCGTCCACAGCGAGTATTCCGTTTGAAGTGCAGCGATAGGGTGAACTTTGAAGGCGCGTCTTATGGTTTGCGGTGCTGCCTCTGACATGCCTAAGAATCTTACCTTACCTGCAGTCACAAGTTCTTTCATCGCACCAATCGTATCTTCAATCGGAACGTTAGGATCTACACGGTGTTGATAGTATAAATCAATGACATCCACCTTGAGTCGCGTGAGGCTAGCTTCACATGATTTGCGGACATATTCAGGAGTGCCGCAAACGCCTAGGAATTCGCCATTTGGGCCACGCATATTTGCGAATTTTGTGGCTAAGATAACTTTATCTCGTTTACCAACGAGTGCTTGTGCCAAGAGCTCTTCATTTTTACCGGAGCCGTACATGTCAGCGGTATCAAGAAAGGTGACGCCTAGTTCAATCGATTTATGAATCGTTTTGATAGATTCAGCATCGTCACGTCCCGAGTAGAATTCGGACATGCCCATACAGCCGAGTCCGATTTGTGAAACTTTAAGGCCTTGGCCTAAGGTGCGTGTATTCATAAAGTATAATGCTTAAAATGCGCGTGCGTATTGGATAGGAGGGGGTAGATCCGTTGCTCTACCGAGAGCTTTTGCTGCATATTGTGGCCAACGTGGATTTCTCAGCATCTCACGGGCAAGTAAGACAAGATCAGCTCTACCGTTTGCGATTATCTCTTCGGCTTGGGCAGGTTGGGTAATCATCCCTACTGCTGCTACTAAGATGCCTGAGTCTTTTTTTAATCTTTCAGCAAAAGGCACTTGAAATCCAGGAGCTACGGGAATCTTGGCCGTACCTAAGTTACCCCCTGTACTTGCATCGATTAAATCTACGCCAGCAGCTTTAAGTTGCTGCGCGAGTAAAGCACACTCATCAATATTCCAACCGCCTTCTGTCCAATCCGTGCAAGACAAACGAACCGTAAAAGGAAGATTATCAGGCCATACGTTTCTTACTGCATGAACAGTTTCCATAAGGAAACGAATTCTGTTCTCAAAGCTTCCGCCGTATTGATCGGTTCTCGTGTTACTCAGTGGTGATAAGAATTGGTGAGCTAAGTACCCATGGGCTGCATGGAGTTCAACATAGTTAAAACCTGCTTCCAAGGTACGTTTCGCTGCACTCACGAAATCATTTTGAATACGTTTAATTTCTGAGAGGCTTAATGCTGTGGGTACTTTATTTAAATCGCCGCCAAAGGCTACGGCACTTGGAGCAAAAGTGTCCCATCCGCCTTGCGTAGAGGATAAATGAGCGCCTCCCTGTTGTGGCACCGCAGCTGAGCCTTTACGGCCTGCGTGGGCTAGTTGTATGCCTGCCACGCCACCTTGAGCTTTAATAAAACGGGTGATCGCCTGCATTGGTTCAATATGCTTATCATCCCAAATACCTGCACAGCCCGGGGTGATTCTGCCTTCAGCAGAAACTGCAGTAGCTTCTGCAATGATTACGCCTGCGCCGCCAACAGCAAAAGAACCTAAGTGGACTTTATGCCAATCATTCATTACGCCATCTACTGCGGAGTATTGGCACATAGGTGCCACACCAATTCGGTTACGTAAGCGTACGGACTTAATGGTTATAGGATCGAGTAAATGCGGCATTCGTTCTAGCTTAGGTTAACTTTGAATATTCGCAACTTTCTTGAGTAAAGATTTGGAGACTTTAATAAGTGTGCTATGGTGTAAGATATGCAACTCGGTGGCATCCATCATCTCACAGCAGTTACAGCTCAGGTTGGTAAAAATCACGCATTTTATACCCAACTACTAGGTATGCGCCTAGTGAAGAAAACGGTGAATCAAGATGATGTGTCTGCTTATCATTTATTCTACGCTGATGGTGAAGCATCACCAGGCTCTGACTTAACTTTTTTTGATTGGCCCGTACCCCGTGAAAGACGTGGTACGCGTAGTATTACCCGTACTGGTTTACGTGTAGGATCAGAAAAGAGTCTCATGTGGTGGATTGATCGATTAAAGGCTGCTGATATAAGCGTAAGTGCTGGCTTTGAGCGTGCTTCACGCTTTGGTGTCGATTTTGAGGATTTTGAAGGGCAACGCTTAAGTCTGGTTGTAGATTCAAAATCAAAAGGCAATCCGTGGAGTCAAAGTACTGTGCCAAGTGAACACCAAATTTTAGGTCTCGGTCCAGTTACCATGAGTGTACCTGATTTAAAACCAACGAAGCATTTGCTAACGACGATTATGGGTATGAGAGAAATCTCGGAATATACTCTAGGGGATAGTCCTGTGCATGTCTTTGAAATGGGACCAGGCGGAGCAGCAGCTGAATTACATGTCGCTGTAGAAAGTAATGCGCCACTCGCAAGGCAAGGTGCTGGAGCAGTACATCACATTGCTTTTAGAGTTGCGAGTGATGAGGCATATCAGGGTTGGCTTGAGCATCTCGCAGATAGCGGAATTCCAACCAGTGGCCCCGTTGATCGGTTTTATTTCAAGAGTCTGTATTTTAGAGAACCAGGTGGTATTTTATTTGAAATTGCTACCGATGGGCCAGGATTTGCAGCGGATGAACCTAAAGATAAGCTCGGACTAAAGTTAGCATTACCGCCTTTTTTAGAACCTAGACGTGTTGAAATTGAGCGAGGGTTAGAACCTCTTTGATTTAACGTTTTAAACTAGATTCAGACAGGAAGTGTTACCCTAAAGATACATCCTGTAGGTTGAGCAGCTAGGGCCTCGATAGCACCGCCATGTGCTGTGACAATCGCTTTGCAAATAGAAAGACCTAATCCTGCATTACTGCCTTTACGTGATTCATCGAGTCTTACGAAGCGCTCAAAGATTACCTGTAATTTTTGAGGATCAATTCCTATCCCCGTATCTTTAACATCGATGATGCAACTATTGCCCTTCGCATATGCCGTGAGCTCAACGCTTCCACCAATTGAATTATACTGAATCGCGTTAATGATTAAGTTAATCAGCACTTGGCTTAATTTTTCGTAGTCGGCATGGATCGTTAGTTCACACGGCGCGTGCGATAGAGTAATATTTTTTTCTTTAGCAATAGGTTCAACAAGATCGACGCAGTCTGTGATCAAACTATTTACACTGATTTGTGTTTTAGTGAGTAACTCTTGTCCTGAGTCAAAACGTGCTAACTCGAGTAATGATTCGATGAGTCGTTTCATTCGCTGAGCAGCTCTTAAACATGCTTCAATTGTCTCGATATATTCAGCACTAGATCTTTCTTTTTTAAGTGCTGACTGGGCTTGAGTTAAGATTATCGCAACCGGTGTTCTTAATTCATGTGCAGCATCGTAAGTGAATTGCTTTTGCTGATTAAAAGCAGTTTCCAGCCTTTCGAAGGTTGAATTTAAAACTTTTGCTAAGGCGCTTAGCTCTTCTTCGCTGTGAGATAGTTCTATTCTTTTTGATAAATCAGATGCGGATATTTTTTCTGCTGTCTGACTAATGGTTATAATAGGTTTTAATGCTTGGGCAGTTATCCAGTAGCCACCCATCAGGCCTAAACTAAGCACTATTATTCCTATGCCAGCTAGTTCCAGTGCGTTTATTTTAAGATGTGCTAATTCGTTAGAAATATCACGACCCACAATAATGCTATCACCTATACGTGTTACAAAGTGTGTTTCTCGTATCGTGTTACGTGTTGTACGAGTAATAGGGCCTTTGGTTGAGGCAGAGGTGTTGATTTGGTTGATATCAAGTATTGGAGCGTTACTTGATTTACCAAGGACTACGCCAGTATGGGTGATGATGGTAAAATAGTATCCGCCTGGATTCTCAGAGCCAAAGAGTGATTCATCTTGGGATTTTGGTTGAAACACGATGGCCGCTTGAGGCGGTGGAGGAGATTGTAAAGCAGGTCTTTCAGTAGGTTCTGTGTCAGGGGATTGACGGCGAGGTGGAGGCGGATTCTGAGGACGTCTTGCACCCCGTTGATTAACAGGGTGGAGGGCTTCATTTAAGATATTGGTACGTAACTTTAATTCATCATCAATATCGTGATAGGTTCGTGTGCGTTGCATAGTATACGCCGCAAATCCTAGCGCGGATAAGACAAAGATTAGAATGAGGCCGTACCAGAGCTGGAGCCTCCATTTGATGGATGAAGGAAGTTTCATCCTACGCAGTAGCCGTGGCCTCGGCGAGTTACTACAAAATCAGGGCCTAATTTTTTTCTAATTTTTGAGACATGCACATCAAGTAAATTTGAAAGAGAACTTTCGTTCTCATCAAATAAGTGTTCGTAGAGTTGTGTGCGTGTAATGACCTCACCTTTATGAAGCGCTAAAAATTCTACTAAAGAATATTCACGAGCCGTCAGGTCGATAGCTTTGTTTTTTAAAGTTACTGTTTTAGAAGCTAAATTAAGTATTACATCACCGACTGTAATACTGTTTGATGTAAGATTAGCGCTACGTCGTATAATAGCACGTATGCGTGCAAGTACTTCTTCTAAATCAAACGGTTTAATTAAGTAATCATCAGCTCCCGAGTCTAAGCCTCGTACACGGTCTACTGTTTGATCGCGTGCTGTTAGCATTAATAGCGGAGTCTTCTTTTTCGAACGTAATTTTTCTAAAATTTTCCATCCATCGATTTTTGGAAGCATGATATCTAAGACGATAGCGTCGTAATCATTAGATAGTGCACTAAATAAGCCTTCTTCTCCATCATTGGCCGTGTCTACAGCGTATCCTTCGTCCTTGAGGCCACGTGCTAGACTTTTTGCTAAGTCTATCTCGTCTTCAATAATGAGAATGCGCATAAAAGTAATTTCAATTATATGATCTAGGTAATGAGTATGCCACTTAAAACCTTAATATTTGATGAAGATTGGTATAGATGTTTAGTAAAATAGCTATTCAAACTCTATATTTGTTGATCTATAAATCACTTTTTTTGAGCAGTTTTATATAAATATCTTGGACTATTCTCCATGCTTGGTTGATGTCGAATTGGGATGCAGCACCATTACGTAAAACTGGTAATAGATTGGTTTCTATATCTATTTTGAATTTTTCATAACGAAATTTTGAACAAGCCTTAGTTAAATCTAGTCCGGAGCACTTTGGTAAACCATATCAATCCAATGTGTATCATCTAATTCAATATTTTCCACGGAGTTTACCTTCTGGTAAGTAGTTTTCAATTACACCCCAATTTTTATTAGTTGAGCCTTGAGCGATTTGGCTCGGATCGACTGGAATATATGAGCTACTTTTCTTAAGGGATTTTTTTAACGGCAACCAAATATTTTCAGGTATAACTAAATATTGTAATAGCCATCCTAAACGACGATTAGTAGCTACATTTCCGTATTTTATAGAACATTTTACTAATTCGTTTAGGAAATCGGTATCAGTCTTTCTTTCTGCAATCCAACTGTATGCAGTAGGTAAAGTTCGAAAACGACTGTAATCATAAACCGCATCAAATATTGCACGCGCAAGAGTTGCGATTTTTTGTCTTTCAGGTTTTCCGCTAAGAATTTCTTTTTCTTTCGCACTGCCTAATCGATCTTGGTTAACTTTAATGAAAATTACTTCTAGTTTCCCAAAGAATCGACGATCTGAAACTTTATCGTTATACACTATCACAACATTAGATACCTGTTCAATTAAGCCATAATGATTGAACACCCCTAATCCAGTTTCCTGCCACTGCGCTTCTTTAGATTGCATATAATACCATATAGCAACTTCTGCTGGAGGCTGCCAAAGTCCACCCGGCGGTAGTTTTTCTGGCAGCAGATAAAGTCCTCGTGCTAGTTGAATAATTATTCCATCCCGAGCCATGCGGTCCAGAAGCTCATACGTTCGCTCTAAGGGGAGTCGGATAGCGTTTGCTACAGTGTTAGTCTTTACGCAAATCTCACCAGTCATCTGTGACCAACTAAGAAGGCGACTCTGGTGAGGGCCTAGTTGCCAAGATTTTGTTTTCACACTATTTCTAATAACTTGTTTATTAAACAAGAACAATGAAATAGTATAAATATAGCAAAAATTAAACTTTGTATTGTTTAGTTTGAAAATTAAAACGTACCGCTCGAGTACTGGTTAGCTTTAGAGTAACAAAATTTTCCGCTTACTTGAGGCTTCTAATAACGCAGCTGGATATAAGACACCCAATGCTTCTCGTATGGCTATGAGTCAAGAAACTGGCGGAGGGAGGGGGATTCGAACCCCCGGTACGGTTTTACCCGTACAACGGTTTAGCAAACCGTCCCTATCGGCCACTCAGGCACCCCTCCACAACAGTTCTATAAGGCAACGGATAGCCAACGCTTAGGGCAAGTAGAATCTGCCTTTAAAGGCTTAGTTCTCTTCATCTATAGGCCGTTTTAGCTCTTTACGGCACTCGTTTATCACTCTCAGCCATATTTCCCTTAAATCAAACAGTCTTGGGTAAGCTAAAGGAGTGTAAGCAGATAGCTCAGGGTGTAGCTTAGCTTTATCTGCATTAATGAGTCCCATACTGCTATTTACGCAGCTTAAGGCCCGCTTAAATAAGCTAATCGCCATGGCATAATCACCAAATTCTAGGGCATGGATGCCATGCATAGCTAACTCTTCACCTTGATGAAGCGAAGTCACATAACTAATAGCGAGTGGAGCTGGAAGTGACTTTCCCTCGGCGCATAGCTTGGTCCATTCTTTGTTTAAACCTAAAAATAAACCTTTGGTAGCAATGTACACAGGGTTTTTGTGAAGGGTATAGACGCCGTCCGTATCTTCAAATTCGATTGAGTCATCAAACTCAGCCAGGGCTTCCTCGGTCGGATCTTCTTCTTCAATAATCTCAGCATTATCCCAGCCCATCTTTTCAGCTACGACATCAATGCGATCAGTTCTGTCGATAAGCTTTTCGTAAAAATCAGCATAGCATTTTATCGCTTTATCTTGCTCTCTGAGATAGCGCTCCCAATCAAATTCATTCCAAGCGACATCTCCGCGATCTTCCCACTCGTTATCTGAAGAACTATCAGAATTAGAATTATCCATTAGCTAAAATGAAAGAAACTTCAGAAGACAAAAAAAGCAAACGAAAATCGTATTTTCTTAGCCAGCTTCATAGGTTGCTTTTGGGATACTTTGCTCTCAAGATTTAGCTCATGGCTGAGGTTTATCATGCACACGCCTATTTTGAAGGTCGAGTACAAGGGGTGGGGTTTCGTTACGCCGCCCTGGAAGTCGCTCGTGAATTTGATGTTTCGGGCTACGTCGAAAACTTAGCAGATGGACGCGTTCATATTGAAGCAGAAGGTAAGCAGGATGAACTAGAAGCGTTTATATCAGCCGTAGAAGAACGCATGGCTCATTTTATCAAGAAAACGAACCGAGATATATATGAGCGCTTACCTCAACTCGTAGGTCTTGAGGTGCCTTTATTTACGGGTTTTACAATTAAATGAATGAGCTAAAAAAGCTAAACAGGCTACAGGTCTGGTTCTTAGCACTTAGGCCTAAGACACTACCAGCCGCTGTATCGCCTGTTCTGGTGGGATCTGCGCTTGCTTTCAAAGTAGGGCATTTTGACCGTGTGGCTGCTTTACTTGCTCTTGGTTTTTCACTGCTCATTCAAATCGGTACTAATTTCGCTAACGACTACTTTGATTTTAAAAAAGGTGCCGATGGGGACAATCGCGTTGGTCCTAAACGTGTAGTAGCTTCTGGTCTAGTAACACCAAAGGCTATGCGCAGTGCTACGGCACTTGTATTTAGTGCAGCCTTTCTTTTGGGACTTTTTCTCGTTAGCCGAGGGGGTGTCTGGATGATCGCTGTAGGTGTGGCTAGTATCCTTTGCGGTATTTGGTATACGGCAGGACGCTATGCTTTGGCTTATACTGGTCTAGCTGATCTTTTTGTTTTTATCTTTTTTGGACTCGTTGCTGTTACGTGTACATATTACGTCCAGGTAGGAACGGTTTCTTTAGATGCCTTTTTAGTCGCGGTTCCTATTGGTTTACTCACGGCGAATATCTTAGTGGTTAACAATTACCGCGATATGGAAACAGACGCCCTTGCAGGTAAACGCACTCTCGTGGTTCGCTTTGGCCGTGGTTACGCACGTGCCCAATTTGCTGTATCTCAACTCATTGCTTTTCTTATGCCTGTGTATTTGTGGTACCTAGGATATTCAGCTGCTATATTTATTCCCCTTATCCTTTTACCCCTAGCTTTTTCACATTACAAGCGACTCAGTAAAAGTAAAAATCCCCAAGAGCAAATTGTGCTACTTGGGGATACAGGAAAGTTGCTCGCTTTATTTGCGATTACTTTTTCTTTAGGCCTTGTTCTAAACAAGGCTTAAAGCGTTCAACTTACGAACGGATCGATTTTTGTTTTGAGGGTTGCTTTTGGAAGCATGCCAACAATTTGTTCAGCTAGCTTACCGTCTTTAAATAAAAGCATCGTTGGGATTGCGCGAATGTTGTAATCAGCGGCAATGGATCCGTGGTCATCGATGTTAACTTTAGCAATGGTTAACTTTGAACCGTATTCGATTGCAAGTTCTTCGAGGATTGGAGCAATGGCTTTACAAGGTCCGCACCAAGGTGCCCAGAAATCTACAAGAAGTGGAGTGCTGGATGCTGCTACGGCAGCTTTGAATGTATCTTGAGTAAGGTGGCTAATTTTTTCTGACATGATTATTAAAATAAAAGTGATTTATGAGAAAGTGCAACTCTTGGGAGTTGTTTATCGGGGTGAGGATTTATGAATAATTTCAGCAAGTTCTTGTGGCTCAACTGCCTCAAGGTGTTTACCGCGGCTTTTAAGTTCTTCGAATGTTTTAATGACAGTCTCCGTCATTTTTTCGTGGGTTTCTGAAGAGCCACCAACGATTGCAAATTTATCACCTTGAGTGATGCGTTTGTGCCCATCGGTGTTATCTAGACCTACACCGAGGAGTCCTGCACTTGGTCCTTTAGGTTTGGTAGATTTTTTCATTCGCTTGTAATTGAAGCGTTTTGAATATCCAACGCGGGTGCTTTTTCACCTACAGCTTCGCAGTGTATATCTGTGAAAGCTTCATTTTGGCGTATACGTAATTGGCCAAGACGCGTTAACTCTAACATAGCAAGAAATGTTGCTACGAGACGTCTTAAGGTTACGCCTTCAGGGAAAAGGGTAGAGAAGATAAAATTACGTTCCGTTTTAATTCGACCCATAAGCCACTCCATTTGGTCTGAAACGGTGACGACTTCATCTTGGATTTCACCGACTACGAGTTTTTCAGCTAAGCGGCGTAGTACGACGTTAAAGGTGTTCCAGACATCGATGCGGTTTAAAGCCTGCAGGGGACGATCTAATGTATTTTCTACACGCGATGAAACGTAACGGTCCATCAGGTTTTGGCGTGTAATACTTAAATCATTTAGTTTTTCTGCAGCTTCTTTGAATTTCTTATATTGCAGCAGTTGATAAACCAGTTCCCAGCGCGGATCCATATCATCTTCTTCGCTATTTGGATCAATTGCGTGCAAGCCCTTTGGTAATAGCATGCGGCTTTTGATTTCCATGAGCGTTGCTGCCATCACAAAAAATTCACCAGCCAAATCTAAATCAAGTTCCTGCATCGCTTTAAGTGCTGCGATGTACTGACGGGTGACTGATTCTATAGGAATATCGTAGATATCTAATTCATTCTTTCTGATAAGAAAGAGAAGTAGATCGAGAGGCCCTTCGAATACGGGCAATTTGATACGTGTGTCAGAATCAGGAACCACGGTATAAGTCTTGAAAGCTAACTGTTATCCGCAAACTAAAAAATCAACGAATCTTTAGCATCGAGGCCACGAAATATCCGTCTCCATCATGGGTGTCGGGCCAAAATAAGAGGCCAAAATGACGATTTTCCCCACCAAAAGGCTTAGCGAATGGGGTGAGGCTAAAATTAGGGTTATTTTTGAGGAAATGTTCTATTTGTTGCTCGTTTTCTTGGCTGCAGAGTGAGCAGGTAGCATAAATTAAGCGTCCACCGACTTTTACATGTGTAGCCGCTTGGCTAAGTATTTCGGACTGTTTATGCGCATAGTCACGAATACTTGACTGGGTTGTTACCCATTTGAGGTGAGGGGACCTGCGCCATGTACCTGTTCCTGAACAAGGAGCGTCTACTAAAACGCCGTCGTAGGTTCCGCTAGGCTGGCTGATTGTTTTAATAACCAACGAAAGACCAGCGCGGTGTGCTCTTTGGTTTAATTCTTCAAGTGCACTTAAGCGAATATCAAAGCATTCAATCTTCGAATTTGGACCTATGAGCGTTGCTAGTTGAAGTGATTTTCCACCTGCTCCTGCACAGGCATCAAGCCATCTACCTGGTTCATTTAAGCCGATTGATTCGAGAATAAGTTGAGAGCCGATATCTTGAATTTCAATTTTACCACTTAAGTAGGCATCTGTTTTGGTTACATCGGCATAGCTTAGCATTTTCAGTGCGTAAGGCAGAATGTTACTCGAACTCCACGTCCAGCCGAGTGAGTTAAATTCATCAAAAACTGTCTCAGGGTTCTGTGTCTGTAATCTAAGCCACAAAGGAGCGCGTTGATTAATACAGGCATAGTGGCTTGTCTTAAAAACGTCTGGCACTTCTACTTTTAACCAATCGGGGAGGAGTGCTGGTAAGTGACTAAGTTTTAATTTTTCACGAACCGCTGACTCTTTTTTTGCTAGGGATTCTTCGGAGTGTGGCCAACCTACGGATGCTTCTTTTTTGAAGTGTTTTGTGGCGGCTGTCTCTTCACTAAGCCATGCTATCGTTTGAACAGCTAGTTCACGATTTTTTTTTAGTACAGGCTCAATCCAGGTTAAGTAACGTAAAGTTGTGTAAATTAATTCTCGGTAAAGCTTTCGATCACGAGAACCTAAGCGTTTATCTGACTTAATAAGACGTTCAATTCTTGCAGGTAAATTAAGATCGGTATGCCAATGCGTTTCTAGGGAATCAAGCATTCCTAGGAACGTGCGCGAATGGATTGAGAAATGGTCCATGCCCTAAAAGCGCAGTGCTTCAACTAAGAATTGGAAATTGATATGACCTTCGCGACTTGGTCCTTGGTTGTCCGTGAAGCGATATTCAAGTCTCCATAAATTAGCTAAGTTTTGAACAACCGATATGGATCTTTGATTAAAGACATGTTGTCTAGCACCGTACTCAACTAAACCAATCACTTCGAA
Organism: Opitutaceae bacterium; assembly: GCA_036824825.1. Taxonomy (GTDB): domain Bacteria; phylum Verrucomicrobiota; class Verrucomicrobiia; order Opitutales; family Opitutaceae; genus Palsa-1447. The sequence goes on along the minus strand of DAISZL010000003.1, from coordinate 109,387 downwards.
TTGTTCATTAATACGGTAGGTTGCGCGCGTTAAGTAATCGTTATCTTCATGTCTTACAAAATCACTGGCTAATTCTAAAGTCCATTTATCACCACTTTTAAATTTGAAGCCACTTTCAAATTCTCTGATGCGGAGATTAGTAGGGCTAAATACTTCTTGAGAGGTAATTTCAAGCCAGCGCGCAGGAGTTAAGGTGAAATCGGTATGAATGTCAGAGTAGTCACGTTGGGTGCTACGTGTGTGGTTATACAAATCACATACCAAGTTTAAACTCGCTAAATCACGAGATCCATATTGGGAATCGCGTGTTTGAATCGTGTTATTTAAACTTAGTCTGAATGTATTTTCATAGGGAATTTGGTCAACGGTACGTAAGTCGCCAATATCTAATGGTTTTAAATAGGTCGTATAGGTTGTACGATCGATTAAAGGAATACTTCCGTAGTCATGATTGTTGATCGGTACATACCGGTAGCTAAGCATTGGTGTAAGTAAATGCCTAATGCCGTTAATATCCCAAAGCGGATTATTGAAATCAAAAACACCGCTTGAGCGTAACTGTGAGTCGAAACCGATCTCGCTTAGTGTACGTAAATAATTACCTTTCAACACAGGGCCTTGTTTATCTGTGTATTCGGTGAGGCGACCTGCTACTACAGGTGTAAAATTGAAATACGAAGTTGGGTTGATTGGACGTGAAACTTCATAGAATACATCGAAGCGATTGCTGGATAAGATAAGACCCTGGGGTGGCTTCTCTCTTAGGCCAACTATACTTGCACTTAGTCGCTCGTAGAATCCCCCGCCAATAGACGTTGTTAATTGATCAAAACGAATTTCTGGTAGGCGCTGAATAATATCGTCAAACGTATTGGGGTTAAGACGCATGAAGGCAGACGCAAAATAGTTTTCTCCAGAATACGTTGTTTCAAGGGTATTGTCTGGTGTTTGAACAGGGTAGAAGTCTTTAGGATAAAAATCTCTGATTACTTCCGAGTCTTTCCACCAATGGATATCAGCGTTTAAGGAAATGTTTTCACCTATTGACTGGCTATGATCCCAGTCGACATATCCACGTCCTGCACCAATAGGATTTCCTAATATATCGGTTTTTTTATTTCCGTAATCATGAATAAAACCAGATTTTAGAAAACCTGAGTATTCATTTTCACCTTGATTGGAATTATAGCTCGCAGATGGACCAAACATAACACCTCGAGCACTATAAAGCCCGAGATCCGCACCAGCTTTTAAATTGGTGTATACGGGTACATGAAAACCGACATCTAAAATTGCTCCTAAGTAAGAGCGGTACCCAGCATCAAAATTAAAATAGTTGGCTGTAATTGCCTTTGTTAAGTCTTGGCGAATAGTTGCAATGGGAATGATACGAGAGCCTGCTAATCCTAGAAAAGCGTCAACCGTACGTATGTAATGTCCTGGAGAATAAATGATGGTTTTGGCTCGGATGGAGGGTGACCACTTGCCTGGGTCACTGTAACTAACAATAGCATTATTAATCGTGATTAATTCAAAGTTACCTAAAGCACTATCGCCTTGAATATACAGAGGGTATTTTCCAATGCGTATGGAATCTACAGTTAAAGAGCCGTCACTGCGGTGATATTCTAGTTTGTCAGCTAAAAGTCTTTCATCAGCGCTAGTCATGGTAACATGACCTTCAGCAATCAAAATATCTTTTTTCGTATAATAAATAATTTTGTCTGCTGTGAGTAATAAGTCGTGTGTTTTCCATTTTCCTTTCCACTGGGCGTGACCTGTTACGGTATCTGTTGCTAGCTCTCCATTAAACTCAGCTTCATCTCCTGTGATGACAGGATAATTGTTAGACGTGGCCTTCGGTTTGGATTCGGGTACAGAGGCACCACGTCCTAGTCCTACTAAGGCTAGAAAACATAAGAAGAGAATGGTGGTACGAAAATGCACTGTGATCAGCCAAAACTTGGTTTACCCTACAGGCAAGCTCGTACGTTAGGCCTTGAATCAATCTTCTAGGTCAAATAGAGTCACTTTACAGTCCGTGACTACATCCTTAGACGATATTCAAGCCCTGCTTCAAGCGAGACATACCAGTCCTCACTCTGTGCTAGGTATGCATTTACAGACACAGGGCAAAGTAACTGCTGTGGTGGTTAGGGCTTTTTTAAGAGATGTTATAGAGTGCCGCGTGGTTGATCAGGATGCTAAATCGGCATCTAAAAAGGCATATGAGATGACACGCCTTAATCCTGAAGGCTTCTTTGAGCTTAGATTACCCAGACGCAAGGCACTTTTTAGATATACACTTAAGGCAACTTATGCGAGTGGGGTAGTCAGAGAATTTCCTGATCCCTATTGTTTTTTGCCAACGTTGTCTGATCAAGACCTCTATTTATTTAATGAAGGAAATGAGCACCGCATATATCAAAAACTAGGAGCTCATAGACGTAATTTAGGGGGTGTAGAAGGTGTAGCATTTTCTGTTTGGGCACCCTCAGCTGAGCGTGTTTCTGTGATCGGTAATTTTAATTCTTGGGATGGTAGATATCATCCTATGCGATCGTTGGGTGCTTCCGGCGTTTGGGAGCTTTTTATTCCAGAATTAAAAGACGGAGAATTCTACAAATTTGAAATTCGTGATAAGCACTCTGCGATTCATATTAAAACAGATCCGTATGCTACACGTTTTGAAGCACCTCCAGGAAATGCATCGATTGTTTGTACAACGCAATTTACTTGGAATGATCATGAATGGATAGAAGGTCGCTCTCGTAAGGCAGGTAACCTAGATCATCCGATATCTATTTATGAGCTTCATTTAGGCTCGTGGAAAAGAAAGCCTGAAGAAGGTGACCGTGTTTTAACGTATCGTGAACTAGCGCATGAAGTAGGCCATTACGTTAAAGAACTTGGATTTACTCATGTGGAAGTCATGCCGCTCTCAGAGCATCCGTTTGATGGTTCATGGGGTTATCAAGTAACCGGATTTTTTGCACCGACTCAGCGATTTGGAACACCTGAAGACTTTGCCTATTTTGTAGATCATCTTCATAGTTTAGGAATCGGCGTTATTTTAGATTGGGTTCCTGCTCACTTCCCTCGTGATCAGTTTGCACTCGCTCAATTTGATGGTACGCATCTCTACGAGCATGCTGATCCTAGACAAGGGGCCCACATGGATTGGGGTACCTTGATTTTTAATTATGGAAGAAACGAAGTAAGGGCGTTTTTAATTGCGAGCGCGTTAGCTTGGATTGATCGCTATCATATTGATGGACTACGCGTTGATGCTGTTGCCTCGATGTTATACTTGGACTATTCACGTAAAGAAGGGCAGTGGATCCCTAATCGATTTGGTGGAAGAGAAAATTTAGAGGCTATAGATTTTTTACGGCGCACGAATGATTTAGTTCACGGTTATTATCCTGGAGTTACGATGATAGCGGAAGAGAGTACCTCTTTTCCTCAGGTAAGTCGTCCAACTTCTGAGGGAGGTCTAGGCTTTGATTATAAGTGGAACATGGGATGGATGCATGACACGCTTCGTTATTTTTCGAAAGAGTCTGTACACCGCTGTCATCATCACAGTGATCTAACGTTTGGTATGCTTTACCAGTTTGCGGAGAACTTTGTTACCGTATTTTCTCATGATGAAGTGGTGCATGGAAAAGGCTCTATGCTCATGAAAATGGGCCAAGCTCATATTAGGGAAAAAGCGGCAGATCTAAGAGCTCTCTACACGCACATGTGGTGCTATCCTGGAAAGAAGCTTATTTTTATGGGTTCTGAATTTGGTCAATCCCAAGAATGGAATTATACCCGTAGTTTAGATTGGCATTTAACTCAGTATAAAGATCACGATGGGATACGCCTATTAATCAAAGATCTTAACCAGCTCTATCGGACGGAACCAGTGCTTAGCCTTAATGATTTTAATGCACACGGCTTTAAGTGGATATCCTGTACCGATAGTGCTGCTAACACGGTAGGCTATCTAAGGTCAGATTCATTTGGGAGTACGCTTTTCTTGGTGGTAGCGCATCTGGGCGGGGCAAGTCGGCATGGCTACCGGATTGGAGTACCTAAAAAGGGTGCTTGGACGGAGGTAATTAACTCGAATAGTGCCTTTTACGGAGGTTCAGGGGAGGGTAATGGTGGAGCCTGTTGGTCTGAAGATATACCCTATGATGGTCTAGAACAGTCGATATCGCTCAGTTTACCCCCACTTACTACACTCGTTTTTAAGTGGAAATCGTCATAATAGACCTATTTTGCGTCATTGTGGCTCTAGGGTATAATCTCTCATTGACGGTCTAATCGTTTATACTTCACTATTTAGAGAACCTTTTCTGAAAATTGACGTCCCAGTTTGTTAACAGCTCCATGAAATTTTTACGCCTTTTGTGCATCTTTAGTATCGCTTGTGTAGGTAGTTTACACGCCCAGGGACGTGGTACCGCTGGTGATGATGAAGATCAAAAGAATAAGCAGCCTCCGGTTGAAATTCCTGATTTCAGTAATTTGGATGAATATATCTATCAACCAAAGAGTAACCTTAACTTTGGTATGCGCTATATCAGTGGCGTAAAATCTCACTTTGCAGGTAATGGTGTTATTGGAGCACCTCAGTTTTTGCCAGACGCTAGTGCACCTAATGTTGTACGTGTTTATAATGATGGTCGTGTAGACCCAGATGGTCGTACGGCAAGTATTGATAACGGTAATGGTACCAGTTCCTCGGTTGCTGTTTCAGCAGATGGTAAGACACAGCAGTGGCAGTATGATTCAAGCAGCCAAGTTACGTCTGATGGTTACATGCAGTTTCATATTTATTCTGCTCAAACTCAGGATGCTTTGACTCATACCAAAACCGGTAAGGGAACATTAGGCATGGAGCTCTCTTCAGCTCGCGACATGGGTAATTTAAATTTCGGTAAAAATTTAACGTGGAAGCTCTTCGGTGGTGTAAGTATCAACGATATTCAAGATGCCTACATGACTAAGGTATCTGCTAATGTAACAACATTAACGGATACTTACGACTTATACGGTCAAACGCCTCCACAAGCTCCTTCCACTGAAGGTGCTAATAGTTCTTCGGTTTCTCTTACCGATCAATCTGGTAATGCTATCACTGATTCAGCAGGTAATCCGGTTACAATCAGTGTAAATACGACCACGCTTATTTCTAATGCTCCAGTAAATCGTTCAATCTCAAGTGCGGTAGATACAACCAGTGTTACTAATCACTGGAAGTTGCACGGTGGTTATGTTGAATTTCGTGGCGGCCCAGTTGTAAGCTGGTCTCCAACTGAGCGTTTACATTTTAATTTAAGTGCAGGTCCAGCGCTACTCTATGTTGGTAGTAATTTAGCTGTGACCTCAGTGCTCGCTCCTGCAGCTGGTAATCAAACTGTGGAAACTGTTGCTTCAGATAAAAACATTCTTCTTTTCGGTGGTTTTGTTGATGCAACGCTTCAGTTCGACCTTAATGAAAGAGCAGGCCTTTACGTAGGTTTATTTTACCAAGAAGCAGGTACCTATAATCAAAACGTCGATGGCAATGGAGCAGCAAAGATGCTCAATGGTTCCTACAATGACGTAACGAGTATGTGGACTGGTACGTATTCCGCTAAAGTTGATTTTACTAATCAATCTGGATTGCGTTCAGGGCTAACTTATAAGTTTTAAGTTTGTTTAGCGTTTAGACGATGCAAGCAAAGCTAGCACGTCTTAAGCTTCCTTGGATTAGTCTCATACTATTAACCGGATTAAATCTGGTTAATTATTTGGATAGGTACGTGCTCTCAGCTGTTTTGACTCCAATTAAGCAGTCACTCCAACTAACGGATGCACAGCTAGGTAAATTGGGTGTAAGTTTTATGCTTGGTTACTTTCTTACGGCGCCAATTTTCGGGTACCTAGGTAATCATATGAAGCGTAAAGGGCTCATCTTTATAGGAGTTCTTGTGTGGTGCTTAGGTACTTTTTTATCAGGCTATGCGAACAGTTTTGTTGTGCTTATAGTATTTCGAATTTTGGTGGGCCTTGGAGAGGCAAGTTACGGTACGTTAAGTCCTACCTGGCTTTCGGATGTTTATTCGCCGCACAAAAGAAATCAGGTGTTATCTTATTTTTATACTGCAATACCTGTTGGATCGGCACTTGGGTTTTTATTAGGAGGCTTTGTTGCTGCACAGTATGGTTGGAGGATGGTCTTTTTTGTAGCTCCCTTACCTGGACTTCTTTTGGTTAGTTTACTTTTACTTACTGAGGAGCCAATGCGAGGTGCTACTGAAATCGGTGAGTCAGAAATAGTTTTGCAACAGAAGCTAAGTTTTATATCCGCCTACAAACGACTTTTTGCATATACGGATTATCTCTTGCTCACCGCAGGCTACACGGCGCAAACATTCGCCCTTGGAGCGTTTGCTTTCTGGGGTCCTACGTTTTTACACCGAATACGTGGTTTAACATTGGCTCAAGCGGATAAGTTTTTTGGTGCTTCGCTCGTAGTAACAGGACTTATTGCAACACTTCTGGGTGGTGTTTGGGGTACTTTATGGAAAAAGAGTAATCCCAAAGCGTATACATATATTTTAGCTCTATCAGCTCTCTTAGCAGTACCGTTTAGTTATTTTTCTTTTGTAGCTACTGCACCCGTTTTTTTTAGCGCCTCGTTTGTACTCGCGATGTTTTTTATTTTTTTATCTACAGGACCTACCAATACCTTAATTCTAGAAACCGTACCTATCAGTATGCGCGCAAGTGCGATGGCGCTTTCTATTTTTGTAATCCACTTACTCGGTGATCTATCTTCGCCTTATCTTGTGGGAAAGTTATCAGACATTACGGGAAATCTACAAAGTGCAGTACTTTATTTACTTCCTAGTGCTTTAGCTTTGTGTGCTCTGTTTTGGATAGTACTGAGTTATACGTTCCGGTCCCATACGGTTAAGCCCTTTAACTGAGCTTTATCGTTGGTAGGGAGTAGGATGCTAGCTATATAACCGATAATAATTGTAGAAGCGATTGCTACAAATCCATGCAAGAAGGATGAGACATGGGTGTAGTGTTGAACTGACCAGGTAATAACAATACTAATCAATAGCCCAACTAATACACCGTTAGAATTCGCTTTGCGTGTAAGTAGTCCTAAAGCAAACACGCCAGGTAAACCGCCACCAATTAAGGCTAAGAGCTGCAAGTACTGATCCCAGAGTGATTGTACATTTAAACTCGCGATATACAGAGCCATAATCATGGCTAGAAAACCAGCGCCGAAAGTTGCCCAGCGAGCGAAACTTACCTGAGCTTTATCGCTCTTATTGGGGTATAGTAGATCGAAACAATCAATTTTGGCTATCGTTGCTGTTGAATTAATGACACTACTGATAGTACCCATTGAGGAGGCAAATATTCCAGCGACTATGAGTCCAATCAAACCGTGAGGTAATTCGTTAACTATAAAGTATGGAACGATTGCATCAGAGGTAGGTAATGCGCTTAAACGATCTGGATGGATTTGATAAAATGCCCATAAGGCAGTGCCTAAAAAGAAAAAGAAAAGGGCTGCTGGGATTGAGAGGACAGCTCCTAAAAGAACACTATTACGTGCTGATTTTACATCCGGAGTAGAAAAAACACGCTGCATAAGAGGTTGGTCGCCCACTTGCTGAAAAATGCTTCCAAGACTCATTCCTATAAACACCCATATGGTTGGCTGATTTAAATCTAAGGCCCATGAGGTTGCCTGTAATTTTTGATGCGATTCTGCCACAGCGAATATACCCGAGAGTCCATGAGGTACGCCGTGAATAATCTGGTACATCACAAAGAAGAGACCGCCAAATAAGATAATAGACTGGGCAACATCTGTCCAAATAACGGCCTCAAATCCGCCGCCAATAGCGTACGCAATAGTAACACCACCAATTAAAATGATACTCCCATATACGTTAAGTCCAGTCACCTGGGACAAAGCAAGCGATGGAAGTAAGAGCACAACACTGATACGGCCTAGTATTTTTAATAACAAGGTAAGGATGGCTCCCAGTACTCTTACTTTACGACTGAATCGTGATTCTAAGTATTCAAATAAGGTGGTGATATTTAACTTCCTTAAAAGGCTAACAAAAACAAAAGCGATTAAGACAGTAGCAATGCTCTGTGCAGGGGTAGAACCAAAGGAAAGCCAGTTTTTTGAGTAGGTCGTGGCTGGTATAGCCATAACCGAGATACTGCTTTGACCTGTTGCAAACCAACTTATACCTGCTGCCCACCAGGCTGTTTTTCCTGCACCCCGTAGAAATTGATCGGACGAAGTTTTGTTCTCAGATTTATTTTTTCGAACGATCCAAAGTCCAATAGCTATATTGAATAAAAAGTAAGCAAGTAGGATGCAGTAATCGAGGCTGTTTAATGTTCTAATGCCAAGTGCTGCAAGAGGTAGAATCATGGGGAATTAATTCTAAAAAGGGGTGAAACTTAAAATGATCACTATCTTACTCTAATGCACCTAAAAAAATCAGTTCTTTTTAAGAAACTTCAAGGCTCTTTAAAACTTCATCTATCGTTCGTAGACTTTGAGGAGGTACAAAGCTGTTAATTCGGTGAATTACTTGCTGAATAATTCCATCAGGGCAGGAGGCTCCGCCTGTAATTAATATTTTATGCGGCGTTTTACTCAAACCTTCGGGCCAAAGTGGCTTAGTCACAAAACGATTAGCGCTAGTATCTAAATGTTTAGCTGGAAAAACGAAATGTTCTACAGATTCAAGCGAGTGAATATTTTCCTCACTTTGGATGAAGAATGCTTTATCTTTTAATTTCTCTGCACAGAGGCGATAAAGCTGATAGGTATTGGATGAGTTACGGCCTCCAATGACAAACGCAGCATCGACTTCCTGTTCTAGAGCTTTAGCGAGTGCATCTTGGTTAACTTGGGTTGCATAGCATAAGGTGTCAGATCTACCGCTTCCACCTACACGTACATTTGCCTCATCACTTCCGTAACGAGCGCTAAAGCATTCACGAAGATGAGCTATAATTTCACGTGTTTCGTTTACGAGTAAGGTTGTTTGGTTAACGACAGCAATACGCTCAAGGTCTTTATCTACATCAAAGTTGGGGGTATGTTTGCCTGCGAAAATACGGTAGAAGTCTTCTTTTAACTTAGAGTCCTTGGATTTAATGATTTGTCCAAGTAGCTGAGCTTCCTCCAAGTTGCGGACAATTACAGCAGGGGCGTAGCGCTTTGTATTGGAGAATGTCGCTTTTGTTTCTTCGTGTTCGTATTTACCGTGAATAACAACCGTATAGCCTTCTCGTCCATAGACGCGTGCTGCTTTCCATACTTTTTCTACAAGCATGCACGTTGCGTCGTGGTTAAATACAGCGACACCTTTTTTAACGAGTTTAATTTTGTCTTCATCCGTGGCTCCGAAAGCGGGTATGATAACAATATCATCAGGTGTGAGTGTATCCCACAGGAGGGGACGGGACTCGGTAGTTCCATCTACTCCATAAGGAATACCTTTTTCGGATTGGAGATATTTAAGACCACGTTTGAGTAGGTCTGCATTTACAAAAGGATTGTGAATTAATTCAGAAAGCATGAAAACCCTGCGATTAGGGTTTTCTGATAGCGTTTCATAGGCGCGTTCAATCGCATTTTTTACACCTAAGCAAAATCCAAAATGGCTAGGTATAACGTATTGAATAGGACCAAAATTAAGGTGTACGGGATTGTCAGCCGTGCGCTCGTGTCGTCTTGCTAGCGTTTTAATCGCTAGACAGAGTTTAGATTGATAAAGTGCACCAGCCTCTGCATCAGGAACGTAGGCTCTAGCATTACGTTCTTTTTCAGGTCTAAATTTATAGATGAAATCATTCTCACCTAAGTGAAGATAAGGAATCTCAGCAAGATAAGGCTCTAGCCGAGGGAGTATTACCGCTAAAGAGGGGGCGAGTGACTCTGGCGTCTTTTGAAGTGTCTCAAGCGTATAAAATTCTACCTCACTATCTTTAGAATTACCCTCTACCTGAACAAAATAAACGCGGTAGGTTCTGCCACCCGCTTCACTTACACATTTTTCCCGAGGAGTTGTGTGTATGGTAAACGATGACTCAAGACGTGAAACGGCCATCGTCAGGTCAGTCCCTGTAAACGGAAGTCCTGCTTTTGAACCTAATTTCCTCACGGCAAGCTGGTTGTTCGAGTTGAAAGCAAGAATGCAAATCAACTCAAAAGACGTGTTAGCCGTGCTCAAACTGCTCATCGGTTAGTTGTTATAGCTGCTGAAAACAGATTCAAGAGCGCTTGGATTTTTACCACCACCCATAGCGAAGTCAGGTTTGCCGCCACCTTTGCCATCAAGTTTAAGACTGAGTTCGTTGACGATCTTGCCGGCTTGATGTCCTGTTTTAATCGCCTGTGGACTACAGAAAGTGATAACACCTGCTTTATCCGCAAATGCTGCACCTAGCATGACAACACCTTCTCCTAGTTTAGCGATTACTTGAGCTCCAAGAGCGCGTAGTGCCTCTTGGTTTTCTACAGTAACTACAGCAGCTATAAACTTTAGGCCGTCTTTCACTTTAGCTTTTTCTGCTAAACTATCCGCTAGTCCAGCAGCAGCCTTTTGCTCGAAGCTCTTTAGCTTTTTCTCAGTTTCTAATTTTTCGTTTACGAATTGTTCAAACCTGCGCTCAAGATCTGCAGGCGTTGTTTTTAAACGAGCGGCTAGGTTGTGTAGCTTCGCTTCGTTTTCTAAAATAAGAGCAACCGTAGCGTCACCAGCAACTGCCTCGATACGGCGAGTTCCTGCTGCGACAGCACCTTCATGGACGATTTTGATTAGACCGATTTCACCGGTTGTGAGCACATGGGTTCCACCGCAGAGCTCTCGGCTATAGCCGCCGATATCAACCACGCGTACGACTTTACCATATTTCTCACCGAAGAAGGCGAGGGTACCCTCAGGCTTCTTATCAAAGTCAACTTCGTAGGAAAGAACCGGAGCGTTATCTAAAACGCAGCCATTGATGAGTTGTTCTACTTCTTTAATTTGAGCTTCAGTTAGCGCCTCAAAGTGTGAGAAATCGAAACGTAAGCGGTCGCTTGCATTGAGAGAACCTGCCTGACGTACATGGGTGCCTAAGACTTTACGCAGAGCCCAATTTAGTAAGTGAGTTGCAGTATGATGACGTTGAATGCTACGTCTTCTCGCTAGATCTACAACGAGTTCTACTTCGCTACCTACAGTTGGTAACGCCTCTGCATGATTTAACTTATGTAAATGTCTCCCTTGTTTGTCTTTGAGCGTATCTACAATAGCGACCGTTGTAGTTCCAAAGCTTACGCTTCCATGGTCACCTAGCTGGCCACCCATTTCAGCATAGAAAGGAGTTTGATTAAAAGTAACAAAGGCAGCTTCGTCTGTTTTGATTACTTCAGTTACCTTAGCTTTAACTTTTTCCTTAGGTAATACATAACCTAAAAAGGTAGTTGGAATAATTTCAGCAGCGACTTCACCCTCTTTAGCTGCAACAACGACTTCACGTTTGAGAGCAGAGCGTCCACGTTCACGCTGTTTGTGCATTTCCTGCTCAAACCCAACTTGGTCTACCGTGAGATTACGTTCTGTAGCTAGGACTTGAGTTAAATCGAGCGGAAAGCCGTACGTATCGTACAGTTCAAAAGCAATCGTGCCAGGAACGGTCGTTGTTTTTGCTGTTTGTGCAAACTGGTTGAAGATGGCGAGACCACGATCGAGTGTTCTTCCAAATGACTCTTCTTCAGAGCGGATTACGCGGCAGATGATGTCTTTTTGCTGAACGAGTTCAGGGAAAACACTTCCTAAGGATTCAACAACTGGAGTAACGAGTTGCTCAAAGAATCCTACTTTAAGACCTAGTTTTGTACCATAGAGAATACCGCGTCGTAAGATACGTCTTACAACATAGTTTCTGCCTTCGTTACCGGGTAAAATTTGGTCTGCAATGGCGCAGCTTACGCAGCGTGCATGGTCAGCCAAGACGCGAAATGCGATATCGATTTTAACTTGTTCACTCAGATTTTCACGCGACTGTGGAACCGTTGCTGTATATGTTTTTCCTGACAGGGCAGCGATCTTTGTGAATAGGGGACTGAATACATCTGCTGCGTAGTTGGATGGATCTTTTGTGAAATCTTTGAACCCTTGGGTAGTCGCGTAGATGCCAGCAACGCGTTCAAAGCCCATACCGGTATCTACATGCTTTGCTTGTAGGGCAGAGAAGGTTCCATCGATATTTGCGTTAAACTGGATGAAAACGTGATTCCAAATTTCAATACAACGAGGGGAGCCTTGATTAACGAGTGCTCTTCCTTGAACTTCGTCATCGCTTGCTAAAAGATTAAAGTGAATTTCTGAACAGGGCCCACAAGGACCTGTTTCACCCATCATCCAGAAGTTGTCCTTTTTATTTCCATTAACGATATGAACTTTTGGATCTAAACCTTCTTTGATGAAGATAGCGGCCCAGATATCATAAGCTTCTTTATCGAATTCGGCAGGATCGTTCTTCGATTTATCGGGTGAATAAACGGTAGCAAATAAACGCTTAGCAGGAATTCCCCAGCGCTTAGTAATTAATTCCCATCCCCACTCAATGGATTCTTTTTTGAAGTAATCGCCAAAGGACCAATTACCTAACATTTCGAACATGGTATGGTGATAGGTATCAAATCCTACGTCTTCTAAGTCATTATGCTTACCACCAGCACGTATACATTTTTGTGTGTCCGCAGCACGTGTATTCTTGCCTGGTTTTACACCAGCCCAGCTAGCAACGTCTGGTTGCTTTGAACCTAAGAAAATAGGAACAAATTGATTCATGCCGGCGTTCGTGAAGAGAAGCCCGGGTGAATCAGGTAAAAGCGAGGAGGAGGGCACAAGGGTGTGACCTTTTTCTGCAAAGAAATCTAAAAATGATTTTCTAATGTCTGCGGATGTCATGAAAAATAAGCGTTAGAGATTGGCGATGATAGCATCTGTCATGGCTTTCGTGCCTACGGAGGCGCCACCGAATGCGATATCACCAGTACGGGTTCCACTGGTGACCGCTTTTTTAACAGCTGCTTCAATGCGTGCTGCTGTTTTGTTTAGACCAAAACTATAGCGAAGCATGAGAGCCGTGGATAAGATTTGTGCGCAAGGATTTGCAATGCCTTTGCCAGCAATATCGGGAGCTGTGCCACCTGCTGGTTCAAATAATCCAAAAGGTAGTCCTAGTGAATTTTTTGAAGCACCTAAGGACGCTGAAGATAGCATGCCGAGAGAGCCGCAAATAACGGCCATTTCATCGGATAAAATATCACCAAACATGTTTTCAGTTACGAATACATCAAACTGATTTGGGTCACGCGCTAGTTGCATAGCTGCGTTGTCTACGTACATGTGGCTTAACTCAATTTCAGGAGCGTGCTTAGCAATGTACTCAGTAGCTGTTTTTCTCCACAAAACGGAAGTTTCTAGTACGTTTGCTTTGTCGACTGAGCAAAGTTTATTCTTACGTGCTTTAGCTGTAGCGATCGCAGTATCAAGAATGCGTTCGATTTCTGATTTACGATAAACCATGGTGTCAACGGCTTGAATGTCACCGTTTGGTAGGGTTGTCGTTTCTTTTGGAAGACCGAAATAGAGACCACCGGTTAATTCACGAATACAGACGATATCAATACCGTTTGGAATGCGGTTACTTTTTAAAGGAGATGCGTCAGAAAGTTCTGGATACAAAAGTCCAGGACGTATGTTAGCAAATAAAGTGAAGTGCTTACGAAGTGGCAAAAGTGCTGCACGTTCTGGTTGTTCTTTAGGTGGTAGTTTTTCCCATTTTGGTCCACCCACTGATCCGAACAAAATGGCGTCACTTTGTTCGCAGATCTTTAAAGTTGAATCAGGTAGAGCCTTACCATGGTTATCAATTCCAGCACCACCTACGTCTGCTAAGGTATAGTCTAATTTTAAATTGTCCTGTTTAGCTACGTGTTCAAGAACACGTAGAGCTTGGGTCATGACTTCTGGACCAATATAGTCACCTGCTAGGACAGAGAATTTTAACGTAGTTTGTGCCATGGCTTTTGAGAAATGGTTATAAGAGTTTGATACCTAGTTAGGATCTGTGGTTTAGGCTGAAAAGGAGGCCGTAACAGATGTCTAAACAGGAGGTAAGAACGTGGCAGGTTAGGGGTATTGCTGGCAAGGTGGTTTTCATGGCTAAAAAATCGCTTTAAATCGGTTGCAACGGGTCAAAACCTGCAGTTTTGTTCGCAGTAATGAACGTCTACCAGCTGCCATCCGGTATTATACAAACCAATGCCTATCTCATCACAGAGCCTAAGCTTGGGGAGGCGGTGTTAATTGACGCTCCAGGTGAAATTTGGGCTAAAATTAAGCCCCTTTTGGCTAAGGATGGCTGCAAATTGACCGAATTATGGATAACCCATGGCCATTGGGATCATACCCAAGGTGCGGCTGAAGTCGTTTTGGCAACCTCAGCCAAAGTAAGTGCCCATAGTGATGATAAAGTCCTTATCGAGTCACCCTCAGTCATGAGTAAGTTTTTAAATGGTGAAATTAAGCTTACCCCAGTCCATGTGGACTGTTGGATAAACCAAGGTGATACACTTTCAGCATTAGGAACAACGGTAGAGGTAAGGCATGTGCCAGGCCACTGCCCAGGGAATGTTTTATTCTATTTTTCACTCCTTAATGCAGCTTTTGTGGGTGACGCCTTATTTAAGGGCAGCATCGGTCGTACGGATTTACCAACGGGAGATTTTGATCAATTAGCCCATTCGATTAGAACCCAGATTTATACGCTGAGTGATCAGACCCGGGTTTTATCTGGGCATGGTCCGGAAACCTCCGTTGGCCAAGAAAAAGCAACGAACCCTTACGTTAAGCCTCTTTAAGCTTTAACGATTTAAAAAAAACGTTTGGCTTACGGGTATGTCCGCTAACGCACTGGATGAACATTTCATGCGCAGAGCGCTTGATCTTGCTACGCAAGGTTGGGGTAGAACGCATCCTAATCCAATGGTGGGTGCTCTAATTGTAGAGGATGGTGCTATTGTCGCAGAAGGTTTTCATGCTAAGGACGGTGGCCCTCATGCTGAGCGAGTTGCTTTATCACTCTTAGGCAGAAAGCCAAAAAGTGGAGCGGTCATGTATGTAACACTTGAGCCGTGTTCCACACATGGAAGAACGGGAGCTTGCACTGACGCAATCATTGAGTCCGGTATTAAGCAGGTAGTTTTCGGAGCCACGGATCCGAATAGAGAACATTCAGGAAATGCGGAAAGTGTTCTTCGAAAAGCAGGGGTTAAAGTTACCTCCGGCGTACTTGCTTCGGAGTGTGAAGATTTAAATTTAATTTTTAATCACTGGATAACGAAGGGTGAACCGCTAATCGCCGCAAAAGCTGCTGTTACTCTCGATGGAAGAACAGCCACACGCTCGGGAGATTCAAAGTGGATTACCTCTACTCGGGCACGACTTGATGTTCACCGCTGGAGACGTCTTTTCCCTGCTATAGCCGTTGGTGCAGGAACGGTTGCTAAAGATAATCCAAGTCTTACAGCACGTCTTCCTGGAGAAGAAGATTGGTGTCCTTATAGGTTCGTTTTTGATGGTCGTTTACGCACCGTTAATGACCGTGCAATGCCTGCACTTTACACGGACAACTTTAGAGAAAAAACAATCGTTGTTACGACTCAGCATGGTGGACTCGGCTATGTTCGAAAATTAAAAAGTTTGGGTGTCCAAGTATGGATATGTGAGTCTGAAAATCAGAGAGTTAGTCTTAAGGAATTTAAAAAGAAGTGTATCGAAAATAATATAACAGGAGTCTTTTTTGAAGGGGGATCCTCGCTTTTAAGTGAACTCGTCCAATGCCGGCAGATAGACTATTTGTTTCATTATGTAGCGCCTGTTTTCTTAGCAGACGAACGTGCTAAACCAGAATTTGGTGGCTTGCGTATCGATAAGATTGCTCAAGCGCTTCGCTTGTCGGATGTGAAACACGAAGTCTTGGAAAACGATTTTCTCATTCGTGGTAAAGTGCAGTATCCAGAGAAATTACAGATTGATGAATCATCATTTAGCTTGGAGTAATTTCGTTTGAAAATCGTACTCGCCTCCGGAAATTTACATAAACTTTCAGAATTTAAAGCACTCGCTTTATCTACGAAAACGGAGCTTTCACTTGAGTCGGCGAAGGCGTTTGGCGGCATGCCTTCAGTCATTGAAGATCAAGGCACCTTTATCGGAAATGGTTTAAAAAAAGCCCGTGCGTTACGCTCACTTGTACCTGCGCCGTATTGGATTTTAGCAGATGATAGTGGACTGTGTGTTGATTATTTAGGCGGACTGCCTGGTGTTGAATCAGCGTATTACGCAGGACCGAGTGGAGACGCTAAGGCCAATTTAGAAAAATTAGTTTCAGTGATGGCCTCTGTGCCAGAAGGTAAGCGGGGCGCTTATTTCATATGTGTACTTATCCTTATTTCACCAGATGGTTTAGAGTACACCTTCGAAGGTAAAACAGAGGGGTATTTACTGCATGAACCTAAGGGGGGTGAAGGATTTGGCTACGACCCATTGTTTGTACCTCTTGGGTATACTCATACATTTGCGCAACTAACTGAAGATCAAAAGAATAAGATAAGTCATAGAGCTAAAGCGTGGACTGAATGCGCGGCCTTTTTAGGACGCTAAAATCTTCGACATTCAGGCCTTTGTGCGCTTTAGTGGTCGGTTCATACTATGCCGTCCTTTTATATCACCACAGCGATCGATTATGTGAACGGTTCGCCGCACTTAGGTCACGCCTACGAAAAAGTGCTTACCGACGTTATTGCACGCTACCGTAGACTCATGGGTGATAGCGTTCATTTCTTAACAGGAACAGATGAGCACGGTCAAAAAGTTCAGCAAAGTGCCCGTAAAAAAGGAATACCGCCTCAACAATTTGCAGACGAAGTGAGTGCAGAATTCAAAAGTATTTTGCCTAAGCTTCTTATTTCAAATGATGATTTCATTCGTACAACCGAGGAGCGTCATAAGAAAATTGTAAGGCAAGTGCTGCAGCAACTCTTTGATAAAGGAGATATTTATCTAGGAGAATATAAAGGTTACTACAGTACTCGTCAGGAACAATTCTTGCAGGAAAAGGATAGAAATCCTGATGGTTCGTGGCCTGAAATTTTTGGTGAAGTAACTGAAATTATCGAGAAGAATTACTTCTTTAAATTAAAAGCACACCAAGACTGGCTTATCGAATTTTTAACGAAAAATGAGAATTTCATTTTTCCTAAATATCGCCAAAAACAAGTTCTAGAATTTCTAAAAGAACCGCTCAACGATTTGTGTATTTCCCGTCCTAAAGAGCGTCTTGAGTGGGGTATACCGCTTCCGTTTGATGAGAATTACGTAACCTACGTTTGGTTTGATGCGCTCTTAAATTACTACTCTGCAGTCGCTGATAAACCAGGTGTGTGGCCAGCCGCATGGCACGTGATTGGTAAAGATATTCTTGTTCCGCCTCATGCGGTGTATTGGCCAATCATGCTGCATGCTGCACAGATAGCACTTCCTAAAGGCATTATTGCCCACGGATGGTGGACACAGAGCGGTTCAAAGATGTCTAAGAGTACGGGTAATGCATTAAACCCACTTGATTTAGTTACAGAATTTGGAGCAGATGCTTTTCGTTTCTTCCTGATTCGTGAAATGAATGTAGGTCAAGATAGTGATTTTTCACGTGATCAGTTTTTAGTTCGTTACAATAGCGATTTAGCAAACGATTTAGGTAACTTGATTAATCGTACGCTGAACATGGCTAATCGTTTCAGTGAAGCAAAAGTGCCACAGGCAGGTCCTGCAGAAGAGCATGAAAAAGAACTGCAAGAATTGTGGGAAAAAACACGAGTTGAGTACTTAGCTTTGTTTGAAACATTCCAGTTTCATCATGCGCTTGAGAAGCTGTTTATTTTCATCAAATCAATTAACGCTTACATCGAAAAGAGAGCGCCTTGGAAGTTAGGTAAATCACAGGATCCTAAAGATCAGCAGCTGCTCTTAACAACGCTCGCGACGATGGCGGAGTCGCTTAGACTTGCTGGTGTAGCGATTAAGCCCGTCATGCCTGCTACCTCCGATAAGATTTACTCTGTTTTAGGTATAAGTGCTGGAGCAGATTGGAATAAAGAACTGCACTGGAGTGGTACGCTTGCTGGAAGTAAAGTAGCGGAATCGCTTGTTTTATTCCCAAGGCCACAACCAGCTCAGCCAGCCCAGGCAGCACCTAAGAAGTAATAGCCAAAACGTACTTCTACGATGCTTACGTTACCGATAGATCTTAGTACGAATCGTAGTCCTGAAAAACTTATTACTTTTTTAGAGGAGTGCCGACTAGATGCTCGTAGGCAGAAGTCGTCACTGCTCGTTAGTATTTCACTCAAAGTTGATGGGTTAGATCCACTCGCTGTTTTAGAATCAATTTTTGAAGCTAAGGAGCGCCATTTTTATGTTGAGCGCCCAAGTGAGGGAATTGCGATAGCAGGAGCCGAGGCTGTCTTAACGTATACTGCATCAGGAAGTGACCGATTTAAGAAGTGCCAAGCTTTTATAGAATCAACCTTAGTTACAGCGGTATCGGTCGGGGATATTAATCATTCACTCTCAGGACCTCATTTTTTCTGTGCTTTTTCGTTTTTAAATGAAGCAGAAGCTACGGATAGTTTTGAGGCTGCATCTATTTTTGTTCCTCGCTGGCAAGTGGGTATCGAGCAAGGGGTCACAGTTGCTGTAGCAAATATCTTAGTTGATGCTACGTCTGATGTTAAAGCGCAGGCAGAGCGTCTTTTAAAAGCGCACAGTAAATTTGGCTCATTTGATTACTCACAGCCGGATTTTAAATCTGATAGAGTACAGCATGTAGAGGTAAGTGATGTTAATTCTGAGGTAGCGTACAAATCTGCTGTTAAATTAAGCTTAGAAAAAATTAAGCTGGGAGAGTTTGAGAAAATTGTTTTAGCCAGGGCTAAGGATTTTAAGAGCAATAATGAGTTTCATCCGCTCCGTATTTTAAATGGACTGCGTCAGCGCTTTGCACAGTGCTACGTTTTTTCGGTAGCGAATGAACGTGGGCAAAGTTTTATCGGTGCAAGTCCAGAGCGCTTAATTAAAGGTGATAAGGATAAATTTTATACTGAGGCGCTCGCGGGTTCTGTGAAACGTGGTGCTACAGCGAGTGAGGACGCATTTCTAGCCTCAACGCTTCAAAAAGATGATAAGGAACTACGTGAGCATGCTATCGTTGCAGATACGATTTGCTCTCATTTAGCTAGTTTAGGTTTAGTGGTAACTCGTTCAGAAAAACCAGGTATTCATCGCTATACCCATGTTCAGCACTTACACACGCCTATCGAGGCAAAGCGCACAGCTCAGGTCAGTTTATTTGATATACTTGAAAGACTACATCCAACACCCGCCGTAGGTGGCATGCCTAGAGATATAGCCGTTTCTCAAATTCGTTTACTTGAGGGTTTTTCTCGTGGGCTATATGCCGGTGCTATTGGCTATGTAAATGCATCGGGAGAAGGAGAATTTTTCGTAGGACTACGCTCTGCATTAGTGGAGAAAAATAAAGCACGTGCCTATGCGGGATCTGGTATTGTGGCAGGTTCCTCCGAGCAAAATGAATTTAACGAAATAGAGTTAAAGTTTAAAGCCATGCATGAGGCCTTATTAAGTTAAGCCATATTTGATTTTTTTAACCCTTTTTGATTCACTAATACTATGTCTGAGCCAACTCTCGATTTTCGAAACGTAAATTCGCTATGGAGCAGTGTTCTTGTTGAAACACTCATCAGGATGGGGGTCAGCTACGCGGTAGTATCTCCAGGCTCTCGTTCCACGCCGCTTGCGTTTGCGCTTGCTCAGCATCCCGGTGTAGAGGCTATTCCTGTTTTAGATGAAAGATCTGCAGCTTTTTTTGCTCTTGGTCTAGCGCGTCAATATTTACGTCCTGTTGTTCTTTTATGTACCAGTGGAACAGCTGGGGCTAATTATTATCCAGCAATTATAGAAGCTTATGAGAGTGGGGCTCCTTTAATTGTGATTACTGCGGATCGTCCTCCAGAAATGCGTGACTGTGCATCAGGACAAACCATTAATCAGCAAAGTTTATTTGGTCACTACGTAAACTTCCATCATGAACTAGCAGTACCAGAGGCTACCGAGTCGCTGCTTAAGTACTTACGTCAAACCGTTGCTCATGCCTGTACCCGCGCAAGTGTTCCTTATTTAGGACCTGTTCATTTAAATGCACCATTTCGTGATCCGCTTGCTCCTATATCTGATAATTCTACAGATGTAGTTTCTGGAAGTGTGAATTGGTCACAATTTTTTAATCACATAACACCTGCTCCTGCCGTTGAGCAAGTAAGTCGTGTACCGCAATTTTCAAATGATGTGCATGGACTGATTGTGGTAGGTCCTGCTCAGCCGCGTGACCCTGCGTCTTTTGCTGCATCTGTTGGTGAGATTGCTCGTAAATTAGGTTGGCCTATTTTAACCGACGCCTTGTCTCCTGCGCGTAATTATTCGCACATGATACTAAATCAGGTGACAACGTATGATGCGATTTTGCGCAATCCTACGACCGCTGAACGACTCTTGCCAGAAGTCGTTTTGTGCCTTGGAGGGTGGCCAACCAGTAAAGTCTTACGTGGTTGGTTAGAAACGAGCAAAGCGCCAATGTATATCGTTACTGGACGCCCAGATAATAGGGATGCTCTACACGGTTCTACGAAACATATTCCTGTTTCTATGCGTGCCCTCATAGCAGCGCTACCTGAAGCTACTGCTCCAAATGGTTATAATCAAATGTGGCGCTCTTATGAGTCGAGCGCGCGGGCGATTATTGATACCCGCTTAGAAGCAGAATTAGATCTCTTTGAAACTAAAGCGGTATGGCTACTCGCACGTCATCTACCAGAGGAAACGCCTCTGTATATCGCAAGTAGTATGCCTGTAAGAGATGCTGAATATGTGTGGCCTACACAAAGTCGTCGTATTAGGCCTTTCTTTAACCGTGGGGCTAACGGAATTGATGGCACACTCTCTACCGCTATTGGTGTAGCTCATGATAATAGGTCAACCGTCTTACTCACAGGAGACTTGGCCTTACTACATGATTCTAATGGATTTCTCCTTCATAGAAAATTACGCGGTAGTTTAACGATTGTTCTAATAAATAATCAGGGCGGTGGAATTTTTGAACACCTACCTGTTGCTAAATTTGATCCTATTTTTGAAGAATATTTTGCAACACCACAGCAGGTAGATTTCTCAGGAATTGCGGCGGCGCATGGGGTAGAATACACGATGGTACAAGACTGGCATCACTTTAGGGATTTAATCGCTAACTTGCCTACGTCCGGAATTCGACTGCTTGAAGTTCAGACAAATCGTAAAAATGATGCTGCTATGCGTAAGCAATTATTTGCTGAAGCTTCTCAATTTGGTGAATTCACAGATCATCTCTCTGATTCTTAATACTAATTATTTATAATTTATGAAAACTGTTTGGAAGAGCGTTAAAACCTACAGTGATATTCTCTACGAAAAAACAGAAGGAGGGATCGCTAAGGTAACGATTAATCGTCCTGAAAAACGTAATGCATTTCGTCCTGAAACAATCATGCAAATGATTGAAGCGTTCACGGATGCAAGAGAGGACCCTAAAATTGGTGTTGTTTTACTCACAGGTGCTGGTCCACATACCGATGGTAAGTACGCTTTCTGCGCAGGTGGTGATCAAAGTATCCGTGGCAAAGCAGGTTATGTTGGAGGTGACGGTGTTCCACGGCTTAACGTGCTCGATTTGCAGAAACTAATACGCTCCATGCCTAAGGTCGTGATTGCACTTGTTTCAGGTTATGCAATCGGTGGCGGACATGTGCTTCATGTAGTCTGTGACCTTACCATAGCTGCAGATAATGCTATCTTTGGCCAAGTAGGTCCTAAGATGGGTAGTTTTGATGGTGGCTTTGGTTCAAGTTATTTGGCTCGTCTTGTAGGTCAGAAGAAAGCCAGAGAAATTTGGTTTTTGTGCCGTCAATACACAGCGCAAGAAGCCCTTGATATGGGACTGATTAATACGGTTGTCCCTGTAGCTAAGTTAGAAGAAGAGGGTGTAACCTGGGCGCGTGAAATTATGGGCAATAGTCCGCTTGCAATTCGTTGTTTAAAGAGTGCTTTTAACGCTGAACTTGACGGTCAATCCGGTGTTCAGGAATTAGCCGGCAACGCGACACTCATGTATTATATGAGTGAAGAGGCTAAAGAATTCCACAGTGCTCAAAGACAAAAACGTAAACCTAAGGCTGAAGACTTCCCTTGGTTGCCATAAAAAAAGCACGCCAATTAAGGCGTGCTTTTAAAGGTTAGGAAGTAAGAGGTCTTACTTCGTTAAGGATTTGCGTAAGTCTGAAAGTACGCCTTCTGCACCAAGCATTTTGTTTTTGTGTGCAATGAACTTAGCGTATTCGTCCATGAATATTTTTCCTGGTGGACGGAAATCGAATTCTGTTGGCTTGTCGCGGAAGAATTCACGGTGAACGCGGGTCCATACTAAACGACCATCGGTATCGATGTTGATTTTTGTAACACCACGTTTTGCAGCTGGTAGATATTCATTTTCATCAACACCTACTGCGCTACCTAATTTACCACCTGCAGCATTAATGCGGCGTACTTCATCTTGAGGTACACTGGAGCTTCCGTGCATTACGAGTGGGAAATTTGGTACCAATTTTGTGATACCTTCGATTACTTCAAAGTGAAGTGATTGATGGCCGGAGAATTTATAAGCACCGTGGCTCGTTCCGATAGCAGCAGCTAAAGAATCGCAACCGGTTTGCTCGATGAAGAGTTTAGCTTCATCAGGTTTTGTTAAGCAGGCATTTCCTTCATCAACACTGATGTCTTCTTCAACACCACCAAGCATACCTAATTCTGCTTCAACAGATAGGCCTTTAGCATGAGCGGCTTTAACAACACGCTTAGTGATTTCGACATTCTTTTCGAAAGGATCGTGAGAAGCATCGATCATGACTGAGCTGTAGAAACCAGATTCGATACAATCATAGCAAGTTTCTTCGTCACCGTGGTCTAAATGCACAGCATAGATTGCTTCAGGATAAATATCACCCGCAGTGCGAATGATCGCTTCAAGCATGCGCTTATCAGTGTATTTGCGCGCACCTTTTGAAATTTGAATAATGAAGGGGGACTGTGATTGAACGCATCCCCTAAACAGACCTAGAGCCTGTTCGGCATTATTGATATTATACGCGCCAACAGCATATTTGCCGTAGGCGTGCTTGAACAACTGAGCGGTTGTGACGATCATGGTAGTATAAAGATATCCACCTGCACATTACGTGCCTAAACCCACAGACGACAAGCGCTATTTAAGCCAATATCTTATAGCCCTATCAGCCTTTTTTACGACCTGCAGCCTGCGCAGCTTGCATTAATTTCTGCATTTGTTGTTGAGCCTGTTGAGTTTGCTGCATTTGGACTAAGGCATCAATTTGAGGCTGAGAGAGTACACCTTGGGCTGCTTGGATTGCTTGATTAGTAATTGTTGCAGTTTGGTTACCACCCATAAGCATGCCCATTCCACCGCCAGGACCGCCGCCGCCCATCATACCGCCGCCGCCACCATTATTTGCGTTCGATTTTTGAGGCTGATTTTGAGCTAGAATTTGAATAAGCGAATTAGCTTGGTCGTCCGTAAGGGGAGCAGAGGAATAGCTTAATGATTGCTGAAGTGACGTGGTTACGTTGCGGTCAGGAAGTGTTTTTTGATAACTTTCAAATTGTGAAAACGCGGTAGGTCCTAGCTGGGATTGTATTTGTTGATCAATGGAGGCTTGAGCGTCAGTTACAATTTGTTTGAAGGCTGCAGGATCTTGGCGAGGGTTGATACCTTGTTCACGAGCAGCTTGGTAGGCATCTACCATCGCTTGTTGTTTTTGTACCAAGAGGTTTTTAAATTGATCAATTTGCGCAGGGCTTAAGCCGCTTTGAGCGAGTTCTTTGAAGAGAGGAGCAAAGCGAGAATCGAGTTGTGCCTTAGCTTGCATTGCCATCAGTTTTTGGAACTGAGGATTGTTCATGGCTTCACGGAATGCATCAAAGCCGCGATTTCTGCGACCACCTTGGTCACCACCAGCTCCGCCATTTGCATCAGCAGAATCATCTGCTGAGCCATCTGCCTTACGTGTTTGGCTTGTAGCCATTTTATCACGCAGGCTCTTCAATTCATCCATTGCTTTTGCTAAGCGCTTTTGAAGATCAGCGCTATTATCAGCAGAAAGTTTAGCGCGTAGCGCGATAAGTTCTTGGTACTGTTTTAAAGCAAGTACAGAACTGCCAACAAGGAAGAGTGCTAAGACGGCAATGAAGAAGTTGCGATTAGATTTCACGGTAAGGGGTAAGACGTGTGAGGGGAATTAAAGTTGCTCACGATGCTTTTTAAGCATCGCTTGCACCTTCATCTTTTGCCGCAGCTTTTTTACGTTTCAAGCCTTTCTTAGGAGCATTCGGGTCTTTTGGTGCGCGTGGAGCGAACTCAAAACCGGTTGTCCAATCTGGCTTTAAAACAAGCATAGCACTAAAAGGACGGCGTGTTCTTTGACTCCAGAACTTATCAAGTAAGTCTGTTTTTCCTGTCTCAATTAGTTTTATAAACTGTTCACGTGGAACATCTCGCGAAAGAATACGTTTAGAACAGCGTACGAGAATCTTCTCTTCATTTCCTTCAACTTTACGAATGAGGTAAGTTTGAGGTGTTTCAAAGATTTCAGCACCTGCGCCAAATTGTGCCGGAGCAGGACCGAGTGGTGGAATACCTGTTAGATCGATTTTAATGCCACCGCTTGCATCACGTTGACCGTCAAATACGAACTCTGTTTTCTTTTCTTCCGCATTATATTTTAGAATAGCACTGTAGGCTTTTCCTGTTTTTGCAGAACGGAAACCGTCTAAAGGTCCAATTTGTCCTTTAGTGAGTAATTCGGTGACTTCACTTTCAGCCATCTTACGACCACCGATGACTTTGTAGATCATGAGTTCGCCGTCCTGCGATTTGAAACCACGTAGGGTTTCACGCATTGGCTTATTATCCGTAGGCGAAATGATTTCAGTTACACGTGCCGCTGTATCATCTTCTTCAAAGCCTTTTACGCGCTCAATGATACCTTCGGTTTGTACAATAATTTCTTTAATGAAGTCAGGTCGTTTGTATTTACCTTGCTCCATCTGCTTAAGCTTGAATTCCCATTCGCCAGTCATGGCAGGGCTGGTTAGTGCGTCTGCTTTCACTGCAGCTAAGAATTGAAGTAATTGCTCAGCTTTAGCTGTAGGAATTAGTTCACGCTGAACTCGGTCGATGTATTTTTGATTGATGAGACCATCAATTGTGTCAGCACGAGTTGCAGGGGTGCCTAAGCCACGTTCTTTCATGGCTTCTGCTAATTCTTCGTCATCCACTAATTTACCAGCACCTTCCATCGCAGAAAGAAGGGTAGCTTCTGAGTAGCGTGGTGGTGGTTTTGTGGATTCGCTATGAAGGATTGGATCAACTGTCTTTGCGGAAGCAGGTTTTGATTTTCCGTTCTTATAATCTTCATCACTTAACGCAGGCAGTGATTTTGAATCTACCGAATCATCATCGATCGTAGTTTTACCATAGACTGCAAGCCAACCAGGGAAGGTAAGAACTTTACCTTCGGTTTTGAAGGTGTGTCCTTTCACAACGCTTAGTCGTGTGGTGATATCAAATTCTGCAGAAGGATAGAATACTGCGATAAATCGGCGTGCGATCATATCGAAGATTTTAGCTTCCATGTCTTCGAGCTCTTTTGGTTCTACCGCTGTTGGTATAATCGCAAAGTGATCTGAAATTTGAGTGTTATTAAAGATACGCTTGTTTGGTTTTACCCAACCTTCTTTAAGGACTTTCGTTGCATGTTCTGCATAATCACCACCAAGTACCTCTAAGGTAGATTTTACAGTAGGAATGTAATCTTCAGGGAGTGCGCGAGAATCTGTACGAGGATAAGTGATTAACTTATGACGTTCGTAAAGGGCTTGTGCAATTTGGAGCGTACGGCGTGCAGGTAAACCAAAGCGGTTATTTGCTTCACGCTGAAGTGTTGTTAAGTCGTAAAGACGAGGAGGAGCGTTAGTGCTACCTTTCTTTTCTTCGGTTACTTCTGCTACAGGACTACCTTGGCAGACGGCGTATACGGATTCAGCAAATGCTTTTTCCCAGATGCGATCGATACGGTCATGTTCGTCTGTTTCTGACTTCTTGAAGTCTGGTCTTTGGTAGAGACCTTCGTAAGAGCCTTTAGCAATATCAAACTGTGCTGTGATGCGCCAGTAGTTGCGTGGTTTGAAATTTCTAATTTCTAATTCACGATTAAAAATAATCGCAAGCGTTGGTGTTTGTACGCGACCAACCGAAGCAACATTTCCTGTACGTGAACCAAACATACGTTTGGTGAGAGCGCGTGTTCCGTTAATACCAATGAGCCAATCGCTTTCACTTCTGCAGCGTGCTGCATCAGATAAGCCTGCCATCTGATCACCGTCTCTTAAATTTTGGAATGCTTCTTGAATACCTTCCTTAGTCATGGTCTGCATCCATGCACGTTTTACAGGAAGTTCACATTTTGTGATTTGGTAGATATTAGCGAAAATGAGTTCACCCTCACGACCAGCGTCACAAGCATTGACTACTTCTTTGATGTCTTTACGAGCGAGTAGTTTTTTTACCGCATCAAAACGTTCTTTGGATGTTTCGATAGGTTTTAATTCAAACTTCTTAGGAATGATAGGTAGGGTCTCAAGTCTCCAAAACCCATAAAGCTTCTTATCGATATCCTCAGGCATGAGGAGCTCAACCAAATGACCTACAGCAGAAGTGATCACATATTCGTCATTTTCAAAGTGATCGCCTTTTTTGGGAATCTTACCGAGGGCACGTGCTAAATCAGCAGCAACAGAGGGTTTCTCGGCTATGATAAGTGTCTTCATTGAAGGGTGAGCCTTTAGTGTACCTGATAAAGGCAGTGCAAGCTCTTGTTTTTAGACCTACTTAGAAAAGGGTGGGTCTAAAAGACCCTTTTCTAGAGTGAAAATAGGCCTCTCTTGGGTGCCCTAAAAAAAGTTTAAAATATTTTTTCTGAGAATTGCCTTATTATATACCGTTACATGTAGCTACCTAAAAGTGATTTAAAATTATGTATGACAATAGGTTACATAATAAAAAAGCAGACCTGTTTAAGGTCTGCTTTGTGTCTCAAAAAGTATGTAAATACTTAGCTAGCAGCAACTTTTGGAGTTTCTGCTAAGGCTGAATCAAGCGATTTGATGAGTTCAGCAATCGTAGCTTCTGTTTCGTCACCCATATTTGAGATACGGAATGTCTTACCTTTGAGTTTACCGTATCCGCCATCGATGACTAATTTGTGCTTAGATTTTAGGATCTTATTAAAAGCCGCTAAATCGATATTTAAGGTATTAGCGAAGCAGTTAAGGGATACCGAGCCATGGCCTTCTTTAGGGAAAAGTTTAAAGCCTTTGGAAAGTCCCCACTGTTTAACAATCTGATTTAGCTTAGCATGGCGGCTATAGCGTGCCTGTATGCCTTCACTCAATATGTCCTCAAGTTTAGACTTTAAAGCATAGATGAGTGACAAGGTAGGTGTGCTTGGTGTCATGCCGTTTTCGTGATTTTTTTGGAATTCGATTAAATCGAAATAATAACCACGTCCTTGTATTTTTGCAGCACGATCAAGAGCGCGCTTTGAAACGGATAGGAGTGCTAATCCAGGTGGCATTGCGAGTGCTTTCTGGGAACCTGTGATCATAATATCGATACCAAGTTCATCCTTAGGAATAGGCATCGCGCTAAATGAACTTACGGTATCAACAATCGAAATTACCTCTGGAAATTGGCGTACAACGGCCATGATTGCAGGTAAATCACTCATGCATCCACACGATGTTTCGTTATGAATTAAAGTGATAGCATCATAAGCACCGGTTGCGAGTTCCTTGCGAACAGCCTCTGGATCTACAGGTTGACCCCATTCAAATTTGAGAGCAGTTGCCTGTAAGTTACAGCGTAGTGATACATCATTCCATTTATCGGAAAATGCACCGTTCATGCAGTTTAATACTTTTTTTGCAGTAACGCTGCGTACAGAACCTTCCATAGCACCCCAAGCGCTACTCGTTGAAAGATAAACCGGGTCTTTGGTGCCGAAAAGTTCTTGGAGCTGAGGCTGTAGTGACTGATAAAGAGCAACGAAATCGGTACTACGGTGTCCGATCATAGGCTGCGTCATTGCATTAAGTGTCTTGGCCGAAACGGCGATAGGGCCAGGAATGAAGAGTTTGTAGCTCATATAAAAATTGGTTTCATATAAGAAAACAGTTTACCCAAGCCTCAGCGTCAACCTTGATTGAAGGGTACTGACTCGCTTATAGGTTTTGCTTATAAGCTTAGTGAGTTTTCTATTACTGCATGCCTGCTAACTGGATAAAAAAGAAACTACAAGCTGCCGAACTCTACACGGTGGATGTGGTGCTTGGTCGCAGGGCAGATACAGGTGCAGCTGTGCTGGGGGCTTTCTTAGAAGGTTTGTCTTGGATCTTTAATGGCGTAGTACAGCTCAGACTTTGGCTCTACCGTAGACGCATTCTCCATGATCATCCCTTAGGCTGTTTGGTTGTGGTGGTTGGAAATCTAACGGTAGGTGGAACGGGTAAAACACCTGTGGTAGAGAAATTTGCTAAAGCTCTAAGAGACCGTGGCCGTAAAGTCGCCATACTCAGTCGTGGATATAAAAGTAAACCGCCTCCATTATGGAAAAAATGGTGGTACTCAATTTCTCATACGCAGGAGCCGCCACCACGTGTTGTCAGTGATGGAAATCACGTGCTGCTAGATAGCGAACAAGCGGGTGATGAACCCTATATGCTTGCTCGAAATCTCCCCGGAGTTGTTGTCTTGGTTGATAAAAACCGTGTGAAGGCAGGTGCCTATGCGGTAAAAAAATATGGCTGTGATACGCTAATTTTAGATGACGGATTTCAGTACTTACCGCTTAAGGGCAGGCTTAATTTACTCTTAGTTGATAAAACAAATCCGTTTGGTAACGGACAACTATTGCCCCGTGGTATTTTGCGTGAACCGGTAAAACATTTATCCCGTGCTAACTACATTTTCTTAACGAAATCAAATGGTCAGCGTGACACGGAATTAGAAGCCCTGATTGCTGAGCACAATCCAGATGCGGATATTATCGAGTGTGCGCATAAGCCTAAATATCTTCAAAGGTGTGATTTAAAAGGAGAAGATCCACTGGGTCTTCATTCACTCGATTGGCTTAAGGGCCGTAAGATTTTTGCTTTTAGTGGTATTGCTACTCCAGAAAGTTTTGAAAAGTTCTTACGTGATTTGGGTGCCTTGGTGATGGGACGTGAACGGTACCTAGATCACTACCGCTACCAACCAGAAGACTTAGAGCATCTTTATGAAGCAGCGATACGAGAGGGTGCAGAATGTTTGGTGACGACCGAAAAAGATGCGGTGCGATTAACCTCAACCCTTAATGGCCCGTTACCTGTTTACTATTTGCGCTTGGAGATTGAAATTATTCGAGGTGCTTCCGACTTTGATGAAGCCGTAGGTCGTATCTGTTTCCCGCAAGATAAGGCTTAAAAAGGAGTCTTTAGCATCGTATTTATTATTGCGCGGTAGGGCTAAAATCGGGTCTAGTATTAGCTTATGATTATAGATACGCGCTATAACGATCTTGCAGAAGGACTCATTAATTTCTCTACAGAATTAAAAAAAGGAGAACGCGTCTTAATCGATGCGTTTGATGTACCTGACGCCATAGTCATTTCTCTTATCCGTGCAGCTCGCCGTAAAGGAGCTTATCCTTACGTGAATTTGAATAAGGCCCGTATTTCACGTGAATTAAATCGCGAAGCGGTAGATGAGCAGGTTGCACCGCATGCTCTAATTGAATTAGCACGTATGCAGAAAATGGATGCGTATATAGCATTACGCGGTTCTGAAAATATTTTTGAAGCTTCCGATGTGCCATCTGAGAAATCAAAACTCGTTAGCCGTCATATGAAACCGGTACTTGATTACCGCGTTCGTAAAACAAAGTGGGTAGTACTACGTTGGCCAACTCCTGCCATGGCGCAACAAGCTTCCATGAGTACAGAAGCGTTTGAAGACTTTTATTTCAAAGTCTGTACACTTGATTACTCACGCATGATTCCTGGAATGAAAGCACTCTCGGATCTGATGAAGAAAACAGACCGCGTGCAGATTAAAGGCCCAGGCACTGATTTAACGTTTTCGATTAAGGGTATTGGCGCAGAAGAATGCGGTGGTTTACGCAATATTCCAGACGGCGAAGTGTATTCCTGCCCTGTGCGTGATTCGATTGAAGGTGTTCTTCAATATAATGCACCTACGGTTTATCAGGGAATTGCATTTGATAATATCCGACTTGTTTTCAAAAAGGGTAAGATTGTTGAAGCAACCTCTAATAATACTAAGAAGTTGAATGAAATTTTGGATAGCGATGATGGAGCACGTCACATCGGTGAATTCGCTATTGGATTTAATCCACATATTCTAGAGCCAATGCGTGATATTCTCTTTGATGAGAAAATCGCAGGATCCTTCCATTTTACTCCAGGACAAGCGTATGAAGAGTGTGATAACGGAAACCGTTCTCAGATTCACTGGGATATGGTTTGTATTCAACGTCCAGAATACGGCGGTGGTGAAATTTGGTTTGATGGAAAGCTGATCCGTAAAGACGGTATGTTTGTTCCAAAATCACTGCATAAATTAAACCCAGAATACCTCTTGGGTAAAAAAGGGTAGTGCCAGCTTCTTCACAACTGCGTGCATTTTTAACGTCTCTGCCGAAAACAGAGACGCATTTGCATGTTGAAGGGGCTCTTCCGTACGACCTGTTGCATGCCTGGAAACCTGAGACTTATCCCTTAAATCCAGACTTTCGAGCACCTCATTATCGTTACAAAACGTTTCCAGATTTTGAGCGTATACTCTTAGATAATGCTCTGCCTTGGTTTAATACAGCTGAGCGTTATTATGAGGCAACACGTGTTATGTTTGAGAGACACGCAGCTCTTAATGTGACGTATGTGGAAACCAGTTTCCATCTGCCAGTAACGCAGTTTTTAGGAATACCTGGTAAAGAGATTATTGCAGCTATTCGCTCTGCAGTTCCAAAAGGTCTTACCGTAAAGATTTTTACTGGTATGCCCCGCGACGCATATCAGGGAGCGCTTAAAACAGTGATTGATGATCTAGAAAATTGGGATGATTTAGCAGGTATTGATCTTCATGGTTTTGAGGGTATGCCAACCTTGCCTTGGACCGCTGGTGTGTGGAAACGGTTACAGGCTGCAGGAAAAATTACTAAATGCCACGCGGGTGAATTTGGTGGAGCTGAACGGGTGCGTGAAGCAATTGAATTACTTGGTGTTAAACGTATTCAGCATGGCGTGAGAGCAATTGAGGATCCAGCCGTCGTTGCACTAGCACGGGATCAGGGTGTTACCTTTGATATGTGTCCAATCAGTAATGTGCGACTTAATGTCGTTGAATCGATCAAGACGCATCCCCTTAGATCCTTTATGAAATCGGGAATCAGATGTACGGTGAGTACAGATGATCCACTTTGCTTTGCTAATACCTTACTTGATGAATACCTCGCTTTATACGAAGAAGGTGGTTTTTCAGTCGAGGAACTCGTGAAGCTTATCGAATCTGGCTGGGAAGTTGCACAGGTTGAGGAAAAAGTAAAAGCGTCTACTCTTGCAACCCTGCGTAGTAAGCTTAAGCAGTATCAAGCCACGTGAAAGAAATTCGCCATACTATCCCTACAGGTATTCGCAGCCAAAGAGCGGATAAGTTTCTTGCGAGCACATTTCAGGAACATAGCCGTGCTGCCTTTCAACGCGCTTTTGCTGCAGGGTGTGTTCGTGTAAACGATAAAGTGATTGGGCAAAAGCAAAACGTAAACGCAGGGGATGTCATTTCATTTTCTTTTCCTGACGTTGTTGCGTCTGATTTATCGGCGCGCGATATACCACTCGATGTATTGTATGAAGATAAGCATATCTTGGTTTTAAATAAACAAGTAGGCATGGTAGTGCATCCCGGTGCTGCAACGAAAGATGACACGTTAGTGCATGCACTTCTGTCTCATTGCAAAGGCAGTTTAAGTGGAATCGGTGGGGTAGAAAGACCTGGTATTGTTCACCGCTTAGACAGAGAAACATCGGGAGCTATGGTCGTAGCTAAAAATGATGAAGCGCACCGTTCCCTTGCTGAGCAATTCGCGGCACGCACAGTTGATAAAGAATACTTAGCACTCGTACATGGAGTTCCTAATTTACTGAGCGGTAGTATACGTAAAAATATTGGTCGTGATACACGTCACCGTCACCGCATGATGACCTTTGAAGCTGCTTCGAGTAGTGGACGCAGTGCGCGTACAGATTGGGTAGTCGTAGAAAAATTTGGTAAACTAGCGTCCCTAGTTCGCTGTATTCTTTTTACAGGAAGAACCCATCAGATCCGTGTGCATATGAAATCGCTCGGTCATGTACTACTGGGAGATACCGTGTACGGTTTTAAGCAGCGTGAAAATTTACCAGAAATAAAACGCGTCATGCTACACTCGGAGCATCTTAAGTTCGTACATCCTAAGACTGGTAAAGTCATGGATATTAAAGCTCCTTTACCTAAAGATTTTCAGAAAGCGATTAAGGCGCTTCGCTCAAGCTAAGAGTTTTGCTACGAGTCCCCAGCGTAAATTGTATAGGGAGTGGTGGTAGGTTTCAAATCTACCAAGTTCTGCTAGGCTAATCAGTGTCTGAAGTGCTACTGGAAATACGTCCGCTCTGCCCTGAGGAAGTCCTGGAGTTGAAAGTCTTTCTTTTAAAGGCAAACAACTAAGTTCGGCATGTAATCGTTTAAGCTGAGATAAAGTTATGAGAGAGGAGGAATTGTCTAAGGTTTTACCTTCTTTTGCTGCTAAAATTAAGCGTGCAGTCGTTAAGGTTCCACCGGTACCAATGGCGACTGAATGGGGGCTGAACTTAAAGCCGCTTACTTGGACCGTGTTAACAACATGATCATGGACGGCCTTGTGTGCATTGAATGCAAGCGCACTATCTTTAACAAACAGTTCAGTCAGTCGTACGCAGCCTAATGGGAGACTTACTTGATTCGTTATTTTTCTGTCTAGAAAATTTAAGCATTCTAAACTGCCACCCCCTAAGTCAAAGACCATGAAATGCGTCAGGTCCTTTAAATTGGGGTCACATAGTAGTCCTTGGCCAATCCCTGTTGCCTCTTCATCACCCGTTAAGATGTGAACTGGGTGTCCTGTTTCTTTTAAAATTAAGTCACGGAAATAAGCTCCATTCTGGGCATCTCGTACAGCACTGGTTGCAACAAGTAAAATGTGATTCGGATTAAAAACGCTCGCTTCTTGGAGTAAATCTTTCACAGCGCTAAGTCCACGCTGCATGGCCTCCGTGGTGAGAAGCGGATTCGTACGGCTTATGCCTTTACTGATTCTAGCTTCAATCGTTTTTGTCTTGAGTAAGGTAGGGGTGCTTACGGATTCAGTCTTGCTCGCTACCAGTACTTTAATCGTATTACTTCCGATATCAATTACTGCTGCGGTAGACATAAATTAAATTACAAAGTCTTCTGGAGCGATAAGTAGAACAAATTCTCCTTTAATCGTAAGTTTTGCTAGCTTTGCTTGTACCTCAAGCGCTGTTCCTACTAAAAACGTTTCGTGTAGTTTGGTTACTTCTTTTGCAACTGTGATGACGCGTGTTGGGCCAAGTTCTTGAACAATTTCATCTACAGCTGCGCTAATTCTGTGACAGCTTTCATACAGAGCGATCGTGTAAGGAAACTCTTTATGTTTCTTAAAAAATAACACACGCGCACTGGTCTTAGGTGGTAAAAAGCCAACGTATAAGAGTCCGTTACTGGGTAAACCACTTGCGCTGAGTACGGCAGCAAATGCAACCGGTCCTGGTACTGGCACAACGGGAATCCCACGCTTACGGCAGGCGCGGGTTAGGCGAAAGCCAGGGTCACTTATAGCTGGTGTTCCAGCATCGCTTACAAGAGCTACAGATTTACCGCTCACTAAGAGATCGGCAATGCGTTCAGCAGCTTCGAGCTCATTGTGTTCGTGATACGCAATGAGTTCGGCGCGCTTTCCTAAATGGGTGAGTAAGCCACCAGTCGTACGAGTATCTTCACACGCAATTAAATCAACCGATTCTAAAATCGATTTAGCGCGTTCAGTCAGATCGGCTAAGTTGCCAATCGGCGTTGCGACCACATAAAGATGGCCCGCAAGTGGTTTAAGCGAAGGATTGTCGCGTATCAATGGCTGTTACCTGTACCCATGCCTGGAATTTGACCTTCCCAATCAGCAGGACGGTTCCATGGAATGGAGGAATCCTTGGCTGTCTGAATCGAGCAGCCGCTGATGAGGGCGCCGATCGATACAAGGAGTGCGGTGAGTATGAGGGTCTTGATCGATTGCATGAGTTAAGTAGATAAAAGAGGTAAAGAAATTACGTGGCTGTGGCAAGTCAGCTTACAAGGTATAAGTAGAGTTGTACCACGGCGACTGAGATTGCTTTTTAACGACCCCATTAAGCTGTAAGCGTTCCACAATCTTAAAGCATAGTTCTGGATCTGCATTAATATGGGAGGCTAGGGTCTCGATCGTGACAGGTTTTCCTGCGAATGACTTCAAGGCTCCTAAAATTTGGGGCTTAAGTGCTAAAATAGCTGTGGCTGCTTTCTTTCCAGCTTCAACACCAGGTTGGTGGTAAGCATTAACGCCAATGAGTGAAGCATAAAGGCCTACAACACGTTCATATAAGGCAATGAGTGCTCCAACGGAGTAGGGAGTAACTTCATTTAAGGTAACAGTAATAGATGAACGATTTTTTTCACTTAAGGCTTGGCGAGTTCCTAGATAAAATCCCTGTAGAAAATCACCCGAAGTAATACCTGGTTCTACCTCGAGTGAAGTACCTTCTCTGTCTTTAAGTACTTCGATAAATGTCATGAAGAAATTATTAACACCTTCGCGTAGTTGTTGGACGTAAGCGTGCTGATCGGTAGAGCCTTTATTTCCGTAAACTGAGATGCCTTGATTAACGAGATTACCTTTTAAATCGAGTTCCTTGCCTAAGGATTCCATGACAAGCTGTTGCAGGTAACGTGAGAAAAGAAGCAGACGATCTTTGTAAGGTAATACAACCATGTCCTTACTGCCTTTTCCGTCAGTTGCAAAATACCACATCAGTGCCATCAAAGCTGCGGGATTATTTTGTGTAACAGGTTTACGTGTTTCAGCATCCATCGCAGAAGCACCAGAGAGCATGCTCTTAATATCAATTCCTTGGAGGGCAGCAGGCAGAAGTCCAACTGCTGAGAATTCAGAGGTACGTCCACCAACCCAGTCCC
Source organism: Opitutaceae bacterium (assembly GCA_036824825.1). Taxonomy (GTDB): domain Bacteria; phylum Verrucomicrobiota; class Verrucomicrobiia; order Opitutales; family Opitutaceae; genus Palsa-1447. The sequence continues at coordinate 73,675 of DAISZL010000003.1, read as the reverse complement.
ACATAGGGAAGCGAGCGAGCCAACCTTCTTTAGAAGCTATTTGATCCAGTTTTGAATTTACTCCCGTGATAGCAACAAAGTGAGCCGTGTGATCAAGGCCTGCTTTTTTAAAGACACTGATCGCTTCGATCTGACCATTACGCGTTTCAGGTGTTGATCCTGATTTTGAAATAACAAGAACCAGTGTCTGCGCTAATTTAGGAGCTAGGGCACCTAAGACATTATCAAATCCATCAGGATCTGTATTGTCGAAGAAGTGTACACGCATCTTGTCTTTTGATCCGTGGCCAAGCGCCTGAGAAACAAATTGTGGACCAAGCGCTGAACCACCAATACCAATGACAAGTACCTCGGTGAATTTTCCTTTAGGTCCCTGAATCGTTCCTTGATGAACCTGACTTGTGAAATCGGTAATTGAATCGAGCGTTTTTGTGATTTCAAGGCCTAGTCCCTGCGTTGCTGCAAGATTTGGCGTGCGTAGCCAGTAGTGACCTACCATGCGTGCTTCATCGGGATTGGCGATAGCACCTTTTTCAAGTGCTGCCATATCGACGAACGCTTTTTGCATGGCACTCTCCATGTTCGCTAGAAAGGTATCTGGAAACGGTATCCGGCTTATATCTAAACTAACGCCTAGATTAGCATTGGTGTAGTAGTTGGCTTTAAACCGATTCCAGGTACTCATAGGATCACTCGTTATTAAAGGTCTTTGTCTGTTACAGCACCGTGTGAAGCGCTCGTGACTAATTTTGCGTACTTCGCAAGTACGCCACGTGTTTCAGTCTTCTTCTTTGGTTTCCATGCTTTTAAGCGTTTGGAAATTTCAGATTGAGGAAGGTCTAACGTGATTTTGTTTTTAACAGCATCGATTGTTATCGGGTCTCCATTTTTCACGACACCAATGAGTCCACCCGTTGCTGCTTCAGGTGTAATGTGGCCAACGACGAAACCATGGCTACCACCAGAGAAACGTCCGTCAGTAATAAGGGCTACATCTTTACCTAAGCCTTTACCCATGACTGCGCTCGTAGGAGATAGCATTTCACGCATACCAGGGCCACCGCGTGGTCCTTCATTACGAATAACAATCACATGGCCTTTTTTAACACGTCCATCGAGAATTGCCTTAAGCGCGTTCTCTTCGGATTCGAACACAATTGCTTTGCCGCTGAACATGAGGCCTTCTTTACCGGAGATTTTTGCAACAGCGCCTTCTTTAGCAAGATTACCATAAAGAATACGTAAGTGACTGTCTTTCTTAACTGGGTTTGAGAAAGGTCTAATTACGTCTTGGTCTTTTGGATACGGTTTTACCTCTTTTAGATTTTCTGCAATTGTCTTGCCAGTTACTGTCATGCAATCGCCGTGTAGTAAGCCTTCATCTAATAGCATTTTCATGAGCGGCTGAATACCACCGATGCGGCATAGGTGAGATACGCCGTATTTTCCAGATGGCTTTAAGTCGCCTAAGACAGGAACTTTTCTGCCGATACGCTCAAAGTCATCGATACTTAGCTTTACGCCAATCGTATGCGCCATAGCGAGTAAGTGAAGCACCGCGTTTGTGGAACCACCTAAAGCGATTGATACCGTAATTGCATTTTCAAATGCTTTACGAGTCATGATGTCTTTAGGTGTGATACCCGCCTTAAGTAAGGCTAGGGCAGCTGCACCTGCTTTACGGCAGTCTTCCTTCTTTTCTTTACTGATAGCAATTTGTCCTGAGCTATGCGGTAAAGACATACCGAGTGCTTCAATAGCGGATGCCATGGTGTTAGCCGTGTACATACCACCGCAGGAACCTGGTCCTGGAATAGAGCAAGATTCTACTGTTTTTAAGCCTTTATCATCTAATGCACCGTTTGCGTGTTTACCGACTGCTTCGAATACCGAAACGATATCGCATTCGTGACCGGTGCCAGGATGAATGCCAGGAAGAATCGTACCGCCGTAGACGAATACGCCTGGGCGATTTAAACGAGCGAGCGCCATAACGCAGGCAGGCATGTTTTTATCACAGCCACCAATCGCTACCACAGCGTCAAAGCCTTCTGCGCCAGCTACGGTCTCAATGGAGTCTGCAATGACTTCACGGGAAACAAGTGAGTAGCGCATACCAGGGGTACCCATACTGATACCGTCTGATACCGTAATTGTCCCGAAAATGATCGATTTTCCGCCTGCAGCGTCTGTTCCTGCACCCGCTTCTCTGGCTAATTCGTCGATGTGCATGTTACATGGCGTGACCATGCTCCAGGTAGAGGCAATGCCTACGATAGGCTTTTTAAAGTCCTTATCGGTAAAGCCTACGGCTCTAAGCATAGAGCGGTTTGGAGCCCTATCGGGGCCATCTACCACAATTGAAGAGAAGCTACGCATCGAATCCTGGGTGTCTTTCATGGTTAAGGGGCCTATTATGACCAAAACTAAGTGGGGGTGTCCAAGATTTTCTTGGTTGCTTCATAGCTTTTACGCTAGAACCTAGTATAGCCGCTAATACCGGCCTTAATATTAACCCATGGCTTTTAATTTAAAACGAGTTCTTAAGGCATTACTGCTCTCTACGAGTCAGCCTCTTTCTATTAAAGATATTCAGGATACCTTTACGCGCTTCCATGAACGTCTCGCTAAAGCGACACCTGACTTGGTGGAGCAGGCTGCTAGTGCAGAAGCTCAACCCGCTGCTGAACCTCAGCCACCTGCGGAGGAAACTGCAGAGGCTCCCCTTGGAGCAGATCCTTTAGATGACCCAGAATTATATCAAGAGGTGCCATCTCTTATTACAGGCTCTCAGATAAGAGAGGCTATGGATGCGATTTCGGCTGAACTTAAAGCTCAAGACGATGGGCTACTTCTGATTGAAGGCTCCTCTGGTTACCGCTTAGTCACTCATCCTCGTTTTGGTCGTTGGATTAGAGCACTTCGCCAAGAACCACCTCCCGTAAAACTAAGCCCATCCTCAATCGAAACCTTGGCAGTCGTAGCTTACAGACAGCCCGTCACTCGCCAAGAAATCGAAACGATCCGCGGTGTCTCTGCTGAAGCGGGTATTAATAAGCTGATGGAGCGTGAATTAATCACGATTACGGGAAGAGCAGATCAACCGGGAAGACCTATTCAATATGGGACAACCGATGCGTTTCTTGAATATATCGGTATTAAATCCTTGGACGAACTTCCTGCCTCTGACGTTTTAAGCTCTAGGCAAATTGACCAGTGGCTAGTCACAAATTCTCAAACTCAGAAACTAACCGATAAGGATGTCGGTCTTCCTGTGGAACAATTATCGCTTGATCAAGCTGCTGCACCTAAATCTGAATAATACTATGGACCTCGATTCTTTAAGAAAGCAGATCGATATACATGATGCGCAGTTAGTGGACATTATTAATAAGCGCCTGACCTTGGCTGCAGAAATTGGACGCATCAAACGGGAGTCGGGTGGAGAAATTTATGTTCCTGAAAGAGAGGATGCTGTTTTTAGAAAAGTAACAGGTCAGAATAAAGGACCGATCAAGGATGACGCTTTAAGAGCGATCTACCGCGAAATCATGTCAGCCGCGATTGCGTTAGAAAAAGCTCTTTTAGTCGCATACCTAGGACCTGAAGCAAGTAATACCCATGCAGCTGCGATAAAGAAATTCGGAGCAAGTGTGGACTATCATGCAATGGCGACTATCAGTGATATCTTTACTGCTGTAGAAAAAGGAGAAGCAGACGTTGCAGTAATTCCTATCGAAAATTCTACAGAAGGCAGTGTGAGAGAAGCACTCGATAGCTTTGTTGAAAGTGACTTAAAGATTGTTGGGCAACTCTACATGGAGATTTCTCATGCTTTAATTAGTCAGTCGTCACTCGATAATATTAAGCGTGTATATTCGAAGGATCAGGCTCTAGCGCAGTGTCGTCATTGGCTACAAAGACATTTGCCTCACGCACAAATTATTGACGCACCAAGTACATCGCGTGCTGTTCAAATAGCGAAAGAGGATCCAACAGCTGCTGCAGTTGCTGGAGAATTAGCAGCTGCTCATTACGGTGTGCCTGTTATCACACGTAACATTCAAGATAAGGCAGATAATACAACGCGGTTTTTTATCCTAGCACGTAAACCAGCTGGACCAGTTGGTGGTGGTAACGATGTCAGTAGCTATCTTGTTTCCTTAGGAGAAGAGGCTGCGTCGCATTCTGGGGCTCTACTTAAAATGTTAATGCCACTTGCTGAACGCGGCATTAATCTTTCCAAGATAGAATCACGTCCAAGTAAGAAACGTCCTTGGGAATATAACTTCTTCTTGGATGTGAGTGGCCACTTCGATGATCCAAAGATGAAAGAAGCGATCGCTGATCTTCGCAAATTCTGTCCGGTCGTTAAATGGCTTGGAAGCTATCCAGCTGTTAATTGAACTTAGTTTTACTGTGAGTGACTTGCTCTAAAAAGTATGCACTCAATCATTGATTCGCACGTTCATTTGTATCCTCCTGAAATCAATCAGGATCCTTCGGGGTGGGCGCGTTTAAACGGTGAGAATCATTGGGAAGTTTTGTGCACGAGAAAAAGAAAAGATGGCAGCATGGTGCAGCTATTTCCCTCGGTGAGTGATCTACTCAAGAGTATGGATGAAGCAGGGGTTGAGCGCAGTGTGCTCCTTGGGTGGTACTGGGAGACGCAAAGTTCCTGCGATAGTCAAAACGCTTTTTACAAACAATGTATCAAAGTGTACCCGGACCGTTTGAGTGCTTTTGCAAGTATTCATCCATCAAGTAAGAATCTAAAGGACTGTATTAAGCAGCTAAAAGAGGACGGCTTTTGTGGCTTGGGTGAATTGTCACCTCAATCACAGGGGCTTACGCTTAAGGATTCTCGGTTTATTGATTTAGTCGAGGGTGCTACGGAATATCATTTACCACTTAATCTTCATGTAAGTGATCCTGAGAGTAAACGCTACCCAGGATATGTAGAAACGCCTCTAGAAGCGTTTGTTGACCTGATTAAAGCATTTCCAAACACAACGTTTATACTCGCTCACTTGGGTGGTTTACTCCCTATAAAGTTTCCAGCTGTTCTTGAGAATAAGCATGTGTATTTCGATACCGCAGCATTACCGCTTTTATATAAAGATAGGACGTGGTCGGATTTGTTGCAGATAAGCGACCGTTTAGTGTTTGGTTCTGATTATCCACTTCGGTTGTATCCAACTACGGCTGAGGGATCTGGCTTAAACGAATTTATCTTAAGTCTTAAGCAGTGCTCTTCACATAAAGATAAACAAAAAGATCTGTTCTTTAGCTCTATTAAATCTGTCTTAAAGCTATAAGAATCCTAGAGTTAGCGCTTTATTTATATATTGCCTTAAAGGCTAAAATCGAGCGATCTAGGAGTTAACTTTTTATTCTATTGGGACGATGACTTTACGTGTACGTACGGCAGTTTGCATGGGATTATTGAGAGCTGGTTTAGCTCTTAGCATTGCTGCAGCTAGTTTAAGTTATGCTCAGGAAGTGGGCATCACTGGTACGGTGCCAGAAGATTCAATTCCTCAGCTGAAGGCTCTTATTGCACATGGACTGCAGCAGTCGCCAGAAATGATTTCTCGTCAGCTCGATATTGCTGTTGCGGATGCTCAGCGCATGTACACGGGTATTTCTCCGATGCTTCCAAGTGCCAGTGCGGGTGGCAATTATGGTGTAACCCGATCAGGTGTTGGTTTGAATTCCCTCGCTGCTGGTGCTGCTGTTGGTACCTCTTACGGCGTATCGGTTAGTCAGCCACTGTTTCACTGGGGCGCTTTAAAAAACCAATTACAAATTCAGAATATTTCTGCACTCATTGCTCGTAAGCAGTACATTCAAGGGTACCTAGGTTTCATTGGTACCGTCCGTAGTCAGTACTTAGGACTGATTGAGGAAAAAGTAAGGATGCGTAATATATTACTCGATTTAGATATTCGTAAAAAAGCACTTACCCTTGCTCAAGATAAGTTAAGTAAGGGGCTTATTTCTTCTAATGAAATTGCGGGACCAGAAATTGAGTATGAAGCCGGAAGTTTAAATGCAGACCGCGAGCGTTTATCCTATGACTTTTCACGACATGCCCTTGCACGTTTAGTCGGGGTTGATGAAATTACAGATGAATCTATTCCTATAGAAATTCCACTGCCAAGTTATTCAGCGAATGCTGCAAAACAATTACTCAGTGGACTCCTTTCTGAACATGCTGCTTCCAATTTAGATATTCAAATTGCTTCGCTAGGAGTAGAGCAGGCAAAGTTGAATTATAAAATCTACCGTGTAGCACAGCTACCGATGGTAGGATTATCAGCAGGTTTAAATCAGAATAACATTGTTACAGTAGCAGGTAATTCAATTAGCCAGTCCTTTGTCTTACAGGAGCAGTATTCTATCGGAGTAGGTTGGAATATCTTTGATGGCTTTTCTACACGTAATAGAAAACGTGAAGCGTTACTACGTGAACGCCAAAGTGAAATGGCTTTGGCTAAGAAGACAGATGAAATTCTTAGCTTAGCTCAAAATAAAGAACGTGGTGTTAGTTTTGCATGGAGAGCTTTAGCAATCAATGAAAGGCGCTATGCAATCGTAAAAGGTGCTTACGAACAAATGTCTGACGAATTAAAGATCGGTAATATTTCTGAGGACACAGCTACTTCTCAAAAATCTGGATTTTATAACATGCAAGCCACAGCTTACAGCATGCGTGGTGATTTTTATAACACCTGGTGTGATTATCTTTCGTTTGTCTATGCCGATCCTGCTCTAAAATTAATCCCTGCAAGCTATGCCCGCATCAAACCGTAATTCTGGACTAGGTGTTAAGATTTTAATCGCTCTGATTATTGTAGGTATTGGTGCCTACCTTATAGTTCGCAATATGCGTCCTACTGCTTACGCAGAAATAGTTATTTCTGCAGATGCGGTTGATGCTCGTCCTGGTAATCTAACTGTTATTCCTGAATACAGTATGGAATTAAAAAGTGGGGAGGGTGGTAGACTTTCTGCAGCAGATTTTAAATTAAAACCTGGTGCAGAAGTTAAGACAGGGGACGTATTAGCACGTCTTGACCCGCAAGAGTTACTTTTAGAAATCGAAAAACAGACAAACGACTTACAAGCTGCTAAGGATCGTTATGCTAAGGATCATACAGGTGATCTAGAACTCGAAAGTGCTCATGTTAATTTAGAGAACTATCGCCGTTTAAATAAACTCGGCTCTTACCCAGCTGCAGATTTAGCTGCACAGGAACGTAGCTACCTTAGCTTACAGCAAAGAGTGGAGTTAAAGAAAATTGATAGTCGTCACGAAATTGAGAGTGTTGAAAGTGCGCTAAAACTTGCTAAGAATCGTTTAGAAAAAATGACAATCACAGCTCCTTTTGATGCCGTGGTTGCAACGGTATATAAACACCCAGGGGATTTAATTGCCTCTGCTGAAGCGATTGCTTCTTTAATTACTAAAAACAAAATTGTTGAAGGTAAGATCAGTGAACAAGACTTCGCTAAAGTAAAAGTTGGAGACGAAGCTACAGTTACCTTTATTCCCTATGGCGGATTTGAATTTTCAGGTAAGGTTGTACAAATATTACCTACAGCTGATGCAGAAACACAGCGTCACATTGTTTACCTCGAAGTTAAAACCGATCAAAATCAACCGCTTGTACCAGGAATCAATGGTGAAATGAGTTTAGTGGTTGATAGTCACAGAGCAAAAGCGATCGTTCCTCGCCGTGCTTTATTTAGTCATAATGGTGACTCGGTGTGGGTAGTAAAAAATGGAACCATTGAAGAGCGACGTGTTAAGCGTGGATTCGTATGGGCATCTGGCGCAGAAATAACTGAAGGACTAGAAGCGGGTGAAACAGTTATAGTGGATGAACTCGAAAAGTTTCATGACGGTGATAAAGTGGTTGTTAAGGTAATGCCTTCCGATGCATTGAAAGAGCGGAAGTAATAATGACTAAGTACGCCTTAATTCATGTCTCCTAATTTTCGCATAGCCCTACGTTTTCTTACAGCAAAGAAGCGCTCGATGGTAATGAGCCTTGCCTGTATTATTTTAGGCGTAGGATTATTCGTAATTACTCAGTCAGCTACGCGTGGCTTTGAAAGTTTTTTTATTAAAGCCGTGCTTGGTTCAGACGGCGCTGCCCGTGTTGAAGATAGAAGACAAGCTACGATTCAAAGTTTAAGTGCAGGAGGATACGGATCTCCGTTTGAAATTCAGGTGCAATATCGCCGGTATTTAGAAGGAATTGACTACCCAGAACAGTTAAAGCGTACGGTTATGACGTTCCCTAATGTTACGGCTGTATCGGAAGTCTTGCATGGCTCTTATGTCACGATACGCAGTTCGTTTAAGGATGATATCGTACAAGTTTTCGGTGTTAATATTGATGATCATTTGCGAGTAACAGATCTAGGTTCTCAGATTGTACAAGGTTCTCTCGATCAATTTAGAACTGCTCCGGATGGTGCCTTAATTGGCCGAGTCATGGCAGATAGATTACACTTAGATGTCGGGGATGTATTTCAGCTCGAAGTACTCGGACAAACGCGCAGTTTTAGACTTAGTGCCATTTATGAAACGGGGATTGAGGATATTGATAAGGTACGTCTTTTCTTAAAGATGGAGCAGGCTCGCTCTCTCCTTAAAAAGCCAACAGGCGCATCATATCTTCAATTAAGTTTAGCGGACGCAAATAGGGCACAGGCCGATTCCGTTTGGATGGAAGATGTTTTAGATCACCGTGTGAGAGGTTGGCAGGATAGACAAAAAGAGTGGCTCGGTGTTTTTAGAGCACTCTCTATCTCCACAGGTATAACTGTCACGGTGTTTACCCTCATCGCTGCACTCGCTATGTTTAATACGCTTGCAATGATCGTACTTGAAAAAACAAAGGACATCGCGATTTTGCGCTCTATGGGTTATACCCGTGAAGACATTTCCCAAATCTTTTTGTGGCAGGCTGGTATCGTGTTAGCACTAGGATCCGTTGGAGGATGTATTTTAGGTGCTGTTGGAACGTATGCGGTATCTCGCGTACCTCTTCAAATTAGTACACTCTTCAAATCCAATACCTTCATTGTTTCGTGGTCTATTAGTTACTACATCGAGGCCGTTCTTATTTCTGTTGTGATGGTGATGATTGCTAGTCTCGTTCCTTCACGTAGAGCTGCTCGTTTAGAGCCAGGTGATATTATCCGGGGGACTGCACAATGAGTATAACCCAAGCTCATCAAGGCGATATTGTCTTAAGTTGTAAGGGACTTCACCGGTACTTAGGACAGGGTGAGGGGAGAGTGCATGTTCTAAAGGGCGTCTCTTTTGAGGCTCGCCGCGGTCAAGTTTACGCAATCGTAGGGCCTTCGGGGTGTGGAAAATCGACCCTTCTTTATTTATTAGGGCTTCTGGATAAGCCGGATCAAGGTGAGATCTATATCGATGGTAAGCTAATGTCTAATGATGAAGATTCAGCGAGGACTTTAGCTCGTGGTCAGCATATTGGCTTTGTTTTTCAGTTTCATTTTCTGATGCTTGAGTTTACAGCCTTAGAGAATGTAATGATGCCTATGCGTAAGTTGGGTAAATTAACCCAGGATCAGATGGTTGCTAGAGCTACGCAACTTCTTGAATCAGTGGGACTTGGGGAAAAAACGCATCGACTAGGTACTCAACTTTCCGGCGGTGAGCAGCAGCGTGTTGCAGTTGCTAGAGCGTTAGCTAATCAGCCTGCTATTATCTTAGCTGATGAACCTACCGGTAACTTGGATGTTACAAATTCGGGCATCGTTTTTGACCTTTTAACCCGACTTGCTAAAGAAAACGGCCAAGCGGTTATTTTAGTGACCCATAATCCAGAAATAGCAGCTCGGTGTGACGTAAGGCGTCCTATGCGGGATGGCTTATTCGTTGAGTAAGCGTTTTTTGTGCTATTTTTTACCACTTAAGCAAAACTTCTAGGTATTAGAATAAGCGATTGAGGGTGTTGGTCTTACTAATGATGTGGGCATTTCACTTTCTTCACTAAATTTTGGTTTACAATACCTTAGTTGATCCATTGTTTTGGATCTGAATTGTCACTCTTTTCTCTAGCCGTGTTCTATCCTTTAATAACCACAAACAGATTATGCACTGCATCTTGTGCGCAATCTTGTGCAATAATTGATTAACACGACTCAAACTCACTGAAACAAGCGACACACGAAACCTGTATCATGTCGAAGCACTTCCCGAAATCAGTAAACCGGCTCCCGCTACAGATTATTATTTATCTGTTTGTTATTTCGGGTTTAGCAACTGCTGCCGTTACCTACTACATGACTCCGAAGTATACTCGGGTCGGTTACGCTCCAGTTCAGCCCGTACCTTATAGCCATGCTAAGCACGTTGGCGAATTAGGCATTGATTGCCGTTATTGCCATAGCAACGTTGAAAAATCTGGCTTCGCAAATCTGCCAACAGCGCAGACCTGTATGAACTGCCATAAGATTATTAAACCAAATAGTCCGCTCTTGGCAGTTGTTCGTAAGAGCTACGAAACAAACACACCTGTACCATGGGTACAAATTCACCGTGTACCAGATTTCGTTTATTTTAATCACTCCGTTCACATTGCACGCGGCGTAAGCTGCGTAGAGTGTCACGGTCAAATCAACCAGATGGAAGTAGTCGGTGAAGCAAAGTCCCTCACCATGGGATTTTGTTTAGAATGTCACCGTGATCCTGCGGCACATATCCGCCCACGTGATCAAGTAACTAATCTTGACTGGAAGGCTTCTAGCGAAGCTGAACAGCGCAAGATGGGTGAAAAATTTGTCCATGACTGGAAGGTCAATCCTCCTCAAAGCTGTTCAGGCTGCCATCGATGAAACGCAAAATCGTACATCCCGCCCCTTCCGCACGTGCGCTGAGTGGCCCAAATTATTGGCGTAGTTTAGACGAGCTTCAGGGCTCGCCTGGATTCCAAGCTCAACTCGAGCGTGAATTCCCCGAAGGTGCTTCGAGCATCGATGGGGTAGATCGCCGTAATTTTCTAAAAATTATGGCTGCTTCCTTCGCCTTAGGTGGCGTTGGAATGGCAGGTTGCCGCCGTCCAGAAACTCGCATTTTACCTTTCGGTAAATCAGTTGAAGGCTACATTCAGGGCTTACCTATTTATTATGCAACGGCAATGCCGCTACGTAAATCGGCGTTTCCAGTTTTAGCTGAAACACACCAAGGTCGCCCAACAAAAATCGAAGGTAATCCTTCGTATGCTCCTTACGGCGGCGGTACTTCACTTATAGCTCAAGCTTCACTGCTTGATCTTTATGATCCTGATCGCACAACTGGCCATTATCAAAATGGTGCTAAGATTGATGCAGCTGCAGTTAATCAAATTCTTTCATCACTGAATGAAAAGTATTCAGCAAATCAAGGTGAAGGTCTTGCTTTTGTTGCTACAGAGTCATCATCTCCAACGCGTGCTCGTTTAGTACGTGAATTGCACAAGAAATTCCCGAAGGCAATTTGGTCTGAATACGAACCAATCTCTGACGAAGCACCACTTGAAGCAGCACAAGCTGTATTTGGTAAATCGGTAAAACCTGTTTATCAATTCGGTAAAGCAAAGCGTATTGTTTCAATTGATTCCGATTTCTTCCAATCAGAAGCAGGCAGCGTTTTCTACGCTCGTGAATTTGCTAAAGGCCGCCGTGTAACATCGAAAGACGATGATATGAATCGTCTGTATGTTGCTGAAAGTAGTTTCACACTTGCAGGTAGTATGGCAGATCACCGCCTTCGCTTAGCAAGTTCTCACATGTTGGCTTTTGCAGCAGCTCTAGCTGCTAAGATAACAGGTGATTCTTCCTACGATAAACTTGCTCAAGGTTTAGATATTAAAGCAGGTTGGATCGAAGAGTGTGCTGCAGATTTATCCAATAACAAAGGTCGCGGTTTAGTTGTTGCAGGAGCTCATCTTCCAGCAGCCGTGCATGCAATTACGTATGCAATTAACGCATCCCTAGGTAATATTGGTTCTACTGTAGAATTCTTAGAAGTCGCAGAAACCAAAGCGAAATCACTTGCTAGCGTTACAGCTGCAATTGCTAAAGGCTCTGTTAGTTCGCTTGTTATTTTAGGCGGTAATCCTGTCTTTAATGCACCAGCAGACTTAGCTTGGGCAAATGCGCAAAAGTCAGTAGGCGAAGTCATCCGCTTAGGTTATCGCTTAGATGAGACAGCATTACTTGCTTCTGTTAATATTGCTGAAGCTCACTATTTAGAATCTTGGGGTGATGCTCGTACGGTTGATGGTACTATTGCTGCTATTCAGCCAATGATTAACCCACTTTTTGGTGGATTAACTGAAATCGAAGTACTCGCTCGTATTTTAGGTGAATCAGAAACGGATTCACACGTCCTTGTTCAATCAACGATTGGTAAATTAACCGATGGTTCTTCAACAGCGTTTGATCGTTTCTTACACGATGGTATTTTAGCTGATTCTTCTTACCCACGAGTTCCTGTTGAATACAACGGAGAAGGTTTAGCTGAATTAGTAGCTAAAGCTCCAAAGCATGTAGCACTATCAAAAACAAACTTAGAAGTTCGTTTCGCTGCTGATAGCAAAGTTGATGATGGTCGTTTTGCTAACAATGGTTGGCTACAAGAATGTCCTGATCCAATCACCAAAATTGCTTGGGATAATGCTATCTGGATTAGCCCACGTTTAGCTAAAGATCTTGGTATCACATCTAAAGGTTCAGCTCTTCAAGTTGTTCGCGACGAAACAGAAGAGTTTGAAAAAGGTAAGCAGATGGCGCGAGTCGCAGAGATTACTCTCGATGGACGTACCATTCGCGGACCTCTTCATATTCAACCTGGTCTTTCAGATTACACGATTGTTATTCCGGTTGGACATGGCCGCACACATGCTGGTCGAGTAGGGGATAATATTGGTTTCAATGCTTATCCACTCAGAGCATCTCATGCCATGGCATTTGCTACGGGTGCTACCTTAACACTTACAGGTGAGCGTCAAGTTTTAGCTAATACACAAGAACACTGGTCCATGGAAGGCCGTGATCTCGTGCGTGAAGCAAACTTAAGTGAATACCGTGAAAATCCAGGCTTTGTAAAAGAAGTTGGTATGGAATCAGAATCTCCTTCGGATATCGGTCCAGAAGGCGAAAAGATGACGCTTGCACAGCGTAACTCTGAAATCCCTCGTGGTAACTCACTTTATAAAACTCCTACCTTTGATGGCGTACATCAATGGGGTATGAGCATCGATCTTAATACCTGTATCGGATGTAACGCATGCGTTGTTGCATGTCAGTCTGAGAACAATATTCCGATCGTTGGCCGTGATCAAACAATCCGTGGTCGTTCGATGCACTGGATTCGTTTAGATCGTTATTATTCTGACGGAAAAATCGACGGTGCCGCTTTCGGTGGCGCTGGTAATCACGAAATTCCAGAGGATCCACAAGTTTCATTACAACCGATTGGTTGTATGCAGTGTGAACTCGCTCCGTGCGAAATGGTATGTCCTGTTAATGCAACGGTTCATGACGATGAAGGTTTAAATGTCATGGCATACAACCGCTGCGTTGGTACCCGTTACTGCGCAAACAATTGTCCATATAAAGTTCGTCGCTTCAATTATTTCGATTGGAACGATAAGAAACTTGATAGTTTGTACATGGGACCACTCGGCGAGCACGGTATGCCTGAGCTCGTTCAGATGGCTAAGAATCCTGAAGTCACAATCCGTATGCGCGGTGTGATGGAGAAATGTACTTACTGCGTTCAACGTATTGAAAACGGCAAGATTCAGTGGAAGGTCCAAGCTACACGCGAAGGCCGTCCAGGTGATGTTGCTGTACCAGATGGAATGATTAATAGCGCTTGCCAACAGGCTTGCCCAACTCAATCCATCGTATTCGGAAATCTTCTCGATCCAAAGAGTGCGGTATCAATCGCAAAATCACGCGAGCAAGATTATGCACTTTTAGGCTATTTGAATACACGTCCTCGTACGACTTATCTCGCACGTTTACGTAATCCAAATCCACGTATGCCTGATTACAAATCACTCCCACTCAGCCGTATCGAACACGATATCAAGAGTGAGGGATCAGCTGAAAAATCAGCTGGATCAGAAAAGAAGGAGGCTAAGAGCTAATGGCACACGCATCTGAACATTCCGCTCCCGCAATTTTAAGTGAGGTTAAACCAGCCTCACTTCCACGCGCTAAGATGGTCGATAATGACCGTGACTTCGCATGGATCACCGAAAAAATTTGCGGCATTGTTGAAGGTAAAACACCTGCCTGGTGGTGGTGGTGTTTTGGTGTGGCATGCTTTATGGCATGCTTCACGGTAGCCGGCATTACTTACCTCGTTGCAACGGGTGTAGGTGTTTGGGGTCACCGCAGCCCAGTAAATTGGAGTTGGCCTATCGTTAACTTCGTTTTCTGGATTGGTATCGGTCACGCTGGTACACTTATTTCAGCTATTCTGTGCTTACTTCGTCAAAAGTGGCGTACATCGATTAACCGTGCTGCAGAAGCGATGACTATCTTCGCTGTTGTTTGCGCAGGTATTTTCCCTGTTTTCCACATTGGTCGTGTTTGGTATGCATGGTTCTTATTCCCACTCCCAAATTATAATGTGATTTGGCCTCAGTTCCGTTCACCTCTTGAATGGGACGTGTTTGCAGTTTCAACTTACGGAACCGTTTCTGTACTATTCTGGTATGTTGGATTAATTCCTGACTTAGCTACCTTACGTGACCGCTTTGCTTTAGCTGGTCGTGAAACACGTGCTAAGATTTATGGTTTCTTTGCACTAGGATGGCGCAGCTCAGCTCGTGCTTGGAGCAACTACGAAATGGCATATCTCATTTTAGCAGGTATCGCTACACCGCTTGTGTTATCCGTTCACACGATCGTTTCGTTCGACTTCGCTGTATCCTTAATTCCAGGATGGCATACAACGATTTTCCCTCCTTACTTCGTAGCAGGTGCTATCTTCTCCGGTTTCGGAATGGTGCTCACCTTGATGCTACCTCTACGTGCTATCTACAAACTAGAGGATCTTATTACACAGTATCACATCGACTGTATGTGTAAGATCACCTTAGCGACTGGTACGATGGTAGGTTATGCTTATGCGATGGAATTCTTTATCGCATGGTATAGCGGTAATCCATACGAAGGCTTCACATTTATTAACCGTGCATTCGGACCATATGCATGGGCTTACTGGATCATGATTAGCTGTAACGTTATTACGCCACAGTTCTTCTGGTTTAAGTCAGTACGTAACAATACAACCTTTGTTTGGGTACTTTCGTTATTCGTAAACTTAGGTATGTGGTTTGAGCGTTTTGTTATTATTTGTACATCGCTCACGCGTGACTTCCTTCCTTCAAGTTGGGGTTACTTATCACCAACCGTTGTCGATATCTTCACTTTCTTTGGAACGTTCGGAGTATTCTCTGTATTGTTCCTCTTATTCATCCGCTTCCTCCCGCTGATGGCTATGGCTGAAATTAAGGGAGTAACCCCCCAGGCCGATCCTCATAGCGGCCATAACCCACACGCTTGACCATGGCTGAACAACCCTACGGTCTAATTGCTCGTTTCAATACGCCTGGTGATTTATACCACGCGGCTGAAAAAGTTCGCGATGCGGGCTACAAAAATTGGGACTGCTTAACACCAATGCCTATTCACGGTTTAGACACCGCGATGGGAGTTAAGCGCTCAATCGTTCCTCGCTTCTCACTCACCGGAGGCATCACTGGTTTCTGTACCGGTATGTCCATGATCTGGTGGATGAATGCTTACGACTACAAATTAATTGTAGGTGGTAAGCCTTTATTCAGTCCTTTATTTGCATTCCCTGTGTCCTACGAATTGACCATTCTGTTCACAGCTTTTGCTACCATTGGTGGAATGTTTTTCTTAAACAAACTCACCTTGCTTTATCATCCTGTCTTAAAGTACGACAAGATACATAGAGCTACGGACGATTCATTCTTTATCGTCATCGAGACAAGTGATCCTCGTTTTGATGCTACTAACACCCGTGCCCTCTTAGCTGAGGCAGGCGGACTAGAAATCGCTGAACTCGAAGCCTGAGCACCATGCGTAACGTATATTTAATCACTGCATTCGTTGTTGTTCTGACTCTGTCCATTTTAGGACTAAGAGGTGGATACTTCACGAAATCTCCAATTGATGTATTTCCAGATACTTTATTCCCAGGAATGAAGTTCACATCAAAGGTACGTACACAAGGTGAATTCGCTTTCTTTTCGGATGGCAGAGCTGATCGTCTACCACCATCAGGTGTTGTAGCTCACAGCCAACCATTCACGGAAGATGATTCAGCTTTATACTTAGGAAAATCACAGGACGGTTCTTGGGTTCGTGGTTATCCAGCTTCAATCAAAGTCGATCTCGCTTTTGTACAACGCGGTAAAGAGCGTTACACAATTTACTGTGCTCCTTGTCACGGTAATGTAGGTGATGGCAATGGAGTAACTAAACGTTACGGCATGGGTGCAACACCTAGCTATCATGATGATCGTATTCGCCAATTACCAGAAGGGGACATTTTTGATGTAATCACGAATGGTAAAGGCCCTGCGTATCAGATGAGTGGTTACGCAGATAAGATCGAACCTAAAGATCGTTGGGCAATTGTTGCGTATGTAAGATCCTTACAGCGCGCACAGCTCGGAACAATTAACGACGTGCCTGCGCAAGTCAAAATGGAGCTTAGCAAATGAGTAACCACGAGGTCACTTCTTCACATTCAGCAGGGGCTCCAGCCTCTGGTAAAGCACTCACAATCGGACTAGCAGGTATTGCTTTCACGGCTTTGGGTTTACTTGTTTCACCGGTTCACATTGTAGCTACAAGCTGGCTCGTGGGTATTTCTTACTGGTGTGCAATCGCGATTGGTTTTCTACTTCTTATATTAATCCATCACGTATTTGATGCTCAGTGGTCTACTGCTGTACGTCGTCAATTTGAGCACGCAGTTAGCGCATTCAAGTGGCTATTCATTTTATTCTTACCGCTCTTACTCGTAACATGGTTTGGAGCTAAGGATACGATCTGGCCTTGGATGAATCCAAGTCACATATTAGAGGGTGAAGGAAAGACGGTTGCTAAGGATATTATCTATGCAAAGAAGTCTTCATTCTTAAGCCTTAATGCTTTCACGATCTTCTCACTTGTATTCTTTGTTGTTTGGATGTGGATCGCATGCCGTCTACGCAAAGCTTCTTTCACGCAAGACGTGGATGGTGATGCAAAGTGGACTAAGATGAATCGTACGACAGCTGGTTTCGGTATTCCACTTGTTGGATTAACCTTAACATTCGCTGCTGTATACTGGATTAAGAGTTTAGAGTATCACTGGTTCTCAACCATGTACGGAGTTTGGTATTTCGCTAACTGTATGCGTGGTGCCTATTCCTGCACGATTTTAATCATGGTTTGGCTCTATAACCGTGGAGATTTAAAAGGAATTCTTCATACCGATCACTGGCATAGTGTTGGTAAGATGATGTTCGCTTTTACCGTTTTCTGGGCATACATCAGTTTCTCTCAATACTTCCTCATATGGAATGCTAACGTTCCAGAAGAAACATTCTGGTATAACTTACGTGAATACGGTGATTGGTGGGGAGTAGGCTTAGTACTTGTATTTGGTCACTTCTTAGTACCTTTCTTACTGCTTCTTTCTTATTCTCGCAAAGTTAACAAAGCTCCAATTCGTCGTATCGCTCTTTGGATTCTTGGTGTTATCTTTATAGATCTTTGCTGGAACATACTTCCTGCAGTTAAAGATTCCGCAGGTAATCCACTCCCATTCTTCTCACTCGGTTTAGTTTGGGCACTTACATCAACTATCGGTATTGGTGGTATTTGCGTTTGGTCTTACTTAAAGAGTTTTCCAACGACAAAAATCATTCCAATTAGAGATCCTCGTATTTCTGAATCCTTAACATTCCATGAGTGATTCATCTTCAATCCCCGCACGTCCTGTTTCGTGGTCAGCGCTTATCGCTGTAGCACTAGGCCTTTCTGTATTCTGTATTCTCACTCGCTGGGTTTACTTATCACATATTCCACCAGCTCCACAAAATGTAGCTGCTGAAAAATTAGCTAAAGAGCTTGCATGGAAGGCTACACCAGAAGCTCGCCGTGCTTATTTGACTGAGCTTAAAGATAAACAAGCAAAACAGTCTACAAGCTATGCTTGGATCGATAAGTCAAAAGGCTCTGTACAACTTCCAATCGAAAAAGCGATGGAACTCTACGTTAACGAAACGAACGCTTCCAATTCATCGAAATGACCTTCGCATCGACAACCTCTCGTGCAGATTCAGCTGATCAAACTCCAGCTGATGTATCAGGGCGTACACCCTTACTCTACCTCCTAGGCTCATCTATCCTATGGCTCGTAGTAAGTGGTTTGTTAACTCTGATTACTTCGATTCAACTGCACACGCCTCAATTTTTGGCTGAATGTCCTGTGTTCTCCTATGGACGTACACATGCTATGGCAGAGACTTCATTTATCTACGGTTGGTTAGGTAATGCTGGCTTAGGCTTAGCGGTATGGATTTTAGCCCGTTTATCAGGCGAAAAATTACGCGGTGGTAATTGGGTGCTTGTTGGAGGCATATTCTGGAATATCGCTGTTTTAGTTGCAGTATGCGGATTAGCCTTAGGTGATTTAACTTCAATATCCATGTATCAGCTGCCTGGATATGTACAGCCACTGATGATTATTGCTTATGGTGCAATAGCAGTTGCTGGTTTACTCGCTTGGACAGGACGTCGCCGTGAGATGATGTACGCTTCTCAGTGGTATGCGATTGCAGCACTATTTTTATTTCCATGGTTACTCTCTGTTGCCTACATCATGCTTGAGGTAGCTCCTGTGCGCGGTGTTTTACAGGCGATTGTTGGTGGCTGGTATGCACAAGGTCTATGGACACTTTGGATTGCTCCACTCGCTCTTGCAGCAGCCTACTACGTTGTGCCTCGTTTAAGCGGTAAGGTACTGCCTGGTTATGATACCGCAGCCTTAGGTTTTTGGACGTTACTCGTTGTCGGTGGATTTACTGGTGCTCGTCATTTAATAGGCGGACCGATTCCAGCTTGGATATCCTCAGTCGCTATTGTGATGACGGTTACTTTAACGTTTCACTACATTATCGTTTTCTTAAACCTTCGTCCCTCGCTCAAAGGTGGCTCGGTATCTCTCAGTTTTGTAGCCATTGGACTTATTTGTTATGTCGCTGGTGGATTTGTTGATGCGCTTACTTCTATGCGCGCTTATGCTGCAATCACTCAGTTTACCGTATACGAAGAAGCTCAAAAACAATTAGCGCTCTACGGTGGTGCATCGATGATGTTATTTGGAGCACTTTATTTCGCAGTACCTCGCTTAAAGGGTAGTGCTTGGTCATCAGGTGCTTTAATTAAAGGACAATTTGTTTTATCGGCTGTTGGTATTCTTATTGTTGTATTAAGTCTCGCTTCGGCAGGTTTAGTACAAGGCAATGCTCTCGCGAATGCTAAGGTAAACTTCTCAGATATTTCTGTGCAAATGAAGCCATACCTACTTGTAGCATCTGCAGGTAATTTACTCCTTTTAACGAGCAGCATTTTACTCGCTGTTAACTTTCTTAAAACAACGATCACATGCTGCTGTTGCACAAGTGATTCGACAAAGAAAGGAGCTGTAACCTCATGAAGAATGGTTCTTTATTTTTTCTAGGTCTCGTTGCTGCGCTAGGTATTTCCTGGCTTGGTATCGTAGTCGCATCAAATGCCCAGTTGGGTTCTCTCGCTGGATATTATGACGATACTGACAGCGCAACATATCCTGCTCGTCCATCAGGACTAGCAGCGCAGGGAGCTCTTGTTTACAAAGACTTGGGTTGTGCTTCCTGTCATACCCAACAAGTTCGCCGTCCAGGCTTTGGTTCTGATCAAGATCGTGGTTGGGGTGAGCGTCAAAGTGTAGCCCGTGATTATATTTATCAAAAGAGTGTTCAACTAGGTGAATCACGACTTGGCCAAGATCTTACTAATTTAGCTGGTCGTAAACCAAGTGCACCTGACCAAGAAGATTTGATGGGATTATTATATCACGGTCACGGCGCAATGCCTTCTTATGCGTTTTTATTCGAAACCCATAAGATTCAAGGTGAGCCATCTGCTGATGCACTTAAATTAACTGGAAGACAAAGACCGCATGCTGGCTTTGAAGTAATTCCTACAGAACGTGCTAAAGAACTCGTTTCTTATCTCTTAAGTTTGAATACCACCTATGATTATCCTGAAGCCCGTCCTGTGGCTGATGTTAAAGGGGAGGGTGAAAAATGAGTCATTCATCAAACAATAATCCTCGTTTTGAGCAGGCAATTAATGATGATGCTCAACTTCTTGATGCTCACGAAAAAGCTTTAGGGACAAAACAAGATGATGGTGGTAACTTAAGTGTACGCCCACTTGTGATGCTCTTTGTTTTAAGTAGCTTCATCCTTTTTGCAGCGACCTATGTTAATCGTTACTCCGGTCACTTTAATAATGCTATTTATAATGAAACGGCACTACCACACACTGGTGGTGAAGTAGTCGCTAAAGCAGATCCAGTTGCTGCAGGTAAAAAGCTATTTAATTCCCCAGGCGCATGTTACACCTGTCACCAACCAACAGGTCAAGGTATAGCAGGCGTTTATCCTCCCTTAGCTAATTCTGACTGGGCTACAGGATCAGAAGAGCGTTTAGTACGCATTCTTTTACAAGGCCTAAAGGGTCAAGTTACAGTAAGTGGTGTATCTTATCCAGGTGCAGCTGCAATGCCTGCGTTTGGTAGCTCTGGCTATAACTGGAGCGATGAGAAAATCGCTAATGTACTTACCTACGTAAGACAAGAGTGGGGCAACAAAGCACCTGCTATCACTGCTGAAACTGTCGCTCGTATTCGTGCAGCAGCGGGTGATCGCAAGGAGTGGACTTCTCAAGAGCTTTTAAGCATTAAGTAATTTATAGCGTATATTTAGATCATTAAATCCCAGGGTGTAACCACTCTGGGATTTTTTTTAGCTACGTATATGTCTATCGTACAAAATGCTTAGATTTAGCACTTTCGTTAGAGGTAAGCTTACTGTGTAGTTGTAATATTGTTTTTTAGATTACCCATTATATTTATGAAGCGCATATTTGTCTTACTAGCTTTACTTGTTCCTTCGCTTTTTGCTCAGCAAAATGCAGAACCAGCAAACCGTCCTAATGTACTCTTTATTGCGGTTGACGACTTACGTCCTGAATTAGGCTGTTACGGTAAGTCATACATGAAAACACCAAACATAGATGCTCTGGCTAAGAGTGGTTTAGTGTTTGATCATGCTTACTGTCAGCAGGCTGTTTGTTCTCCTTCTCGTTCGAGCTTACTCACTGGAACTCGTCCTGATACGACTAAAGTATGGGATTTGGTAACGCATTTTAGAGAAGCATTACCGCATGTGGTAACCATACAGCAGAACTTTATGCACAATGGTTATTTTGTTCAAGGTATGGGCAAAATATTCCACGTAGGATACAATGATCCAGCTTCTTGGACCGTTCCATGGGTAACACCTCCAGCACCAATCTATGTTTTACCAGAAAGTTTAGCAGTAAGTCCTCTTAAGGTAGAGGGTGAACCAGATGATACGGTTAAACAAGCTCTCGCTAAGACAAAGCCAGGCAAGAAAAAGAAATCTGCTAAGGATGCAGAGGAAGATGGCCCAGGCACACGTGGACCAGCTTACGAACACGCTAATGTACCTGATAACACGTATCAGGATGGCAAAGTTGCAGACTTGGCTGTAAAGACCTTAGGTGAATTAAAGAACCGTAATCAGCCATTCTTCTTAGCTGTAGGCTTTATTAAGCCACACTTACCATGGGTAGCTCCGCAAAAGTATTGGGATATGTACAATGAATCTGAAATTGCTTTAGCACCGAATCCTTTTCTGGCCAAAGACTCACCTAGTTATGCAGTTAACCCAAATGATGGCGAAATTAGGCATTACCATGGCATTCCAGCAACAGGTCCTTTTTCTAATGATTTAGCGCGTAGATTGAAGCATGCTTACTTTGCGGGAGTTAGTTATACGGACGCTCAGGTAGGACGTGTGATGGCTGAATTAGATCGTTTAGGACTCAGAGAAAATACGATCGTTATTCTATGGGGTGATCACGGTTGGAAGCTCGGTGAACATTCTGGCTGGGGTAAGCATACTAACGTAGAGAATGATACCAATGCCCCTCTGATTATTTCTGCACCAGGTATGAAAGCTAAAGGTATGCACTCGAGTGCTCTGGTTGAGTTTGTAGATATTTATCCAACACTCTCTCAATTAGCTGGAATCTCTGTACCATCAACAGTTGAAGGCTATAGTTTTAAACCACTACTCGATAATCCAGAGTTGTCGTGGAAGAAAGCTGCATTTAGTCAGTACCCACGCGCTGCAGGCAAGACAGGCGCGGGAGCACTCATGGGTTATTCGATGCGTACACAGCGTTACCGTTTCACGGTATGGGTAGGTCGTAACGATCATACTAAAGTAGATGCGATTGAGCTCTATGATCACGAAACCGATCCTCAAGAAAACGTAAACATTGCAAACCATCCTGAGAATAAAAAGTTAGTTGCTGATCTCATGAAGCAATGGCAAGCAGGTTGGCGTGGAGCGTTACCTCAGAGTTAATTTCAATTTTATCTTTTAGAAAACCGAGTGGCTTTAATGCGTCACTCGGTTTTTTTGCTTCATGCTCTCTTCATGTTGCTTGTGGTAATGTGTGCGCAATGAAGATGAACCAAATTAAATTATATATTAAATTGATTGCCGTTTATGGCCTGTTTTCAGCTTCTATACTCGTAGCTCAACCACTACCACCAGCGCCTCCTCAAGCACCAGCTCCTTTACCTGCTACATCTGGTTCTTTTGGTCAGATTATCGCGGGAGCTACAGCTGCTCAGCAAAGCAGTGCAAATCTAGGGTTTTTAGATTTTCAAGTAGCAGAAACACCGCAAACGGGTCTAGGCCCACTATTTAACGATTCATCCTGTTTAGCCTGTCATGGTAATCCATCAGCAGGTGGCTCAAGTAGACGTACCGTTACTCGCTTTGGTCAAGTAACAGCGACTGGATTTGATCCACTCATAGCAGAGGATGGGTCTTTATTACATGCACGAGCGATTGCTCCGAGTCTTTTAGAAAAAGTGCCAGCTAATGCTAATGTAACTTCACTTCGTTTAACGACTCCACTTTATGGAGCAGGATTAATTGAAGCGATTCCTGACAGTGCGATTGTGGCGAATGCTGCAAGGCCTAAACCTCCTGGAATAGGAGGGCGCGTAGCATGGATTACAGATATTTCTACAGGACAGCTTCGTGTGGGTCGATTTGGTTGGAAAAACCAGCACGCAACACTGTTAGGATTTAGTGCTGATGCGCTAAATAATGAGATCGGTGTTACTAATCGACTTTTCCCTAAAGCGGCAGCGCCAGACGGAAATGAAACGCTACTTGCGCAGTTTGTTAGTCTTTCTGCTCCGATTGAAGATCAGCCTAGTGTTGTTACTGGGCTTTCTGAAATTGATCGATTAACGAATTATATGCGTTATCTAGCACCTCCAGTGCCTGCTCCTTCAACACCAGTATCCGTTGCAGGAAGAGCGGTGTTTGATGCGATTGGGTGTGCTGCTTGTCATACGCCTACGTTAAATACAGGCCCTAATTCGATCACTGCATTAGCAAATCAAAATGTTAATTTATATTCTGATTTATTACTCCATGATATGGGATCATCTGCTGATGGCATTGCTCAAGGAGTTGCTGGTACTAAGGAAATGAGGACATCGCCTTTATGGGGGATTCGTGTACGTCAGCTTTTTATGCATGATGGCAGAGCAACCACGTTACAACAGGCAATCTTAGGTCATGCAGGTGAGGGTACAAGCTCAACACAAGCGTATACACGGTTGTCTGCTATCCAGCAAAGCCAACTCATAGCATTCCTTAGTACGCTATAGGGCGTACTAGTGGTTTCGTGAAACCGGTTCTGTATATTTTTTCTTAAATATAAAGAAGGGTTTTTCTATAAAGTGAAACGTTGGGAAGGCTATAATCACTGACAGTGGTATACAAATGAGTGTGCCAATTAATATACTATTGGTTTCTTTGATTTGTATCCACTGTGCTTGGCCAAAATATTTAAAGGTGAGAAATACAGCAAATCCGTGCATGACGTAGATCGAAAAACTTAAGTGACCAAGTTTGGCTAAGCTTTCATTTAGGAATTTTGGAATGTTAATTTTACATCTTAGATAACTAAGAATGAGGTAAGCCCAAATTAATCCTTCTATACTAGGCCAGACTATCCATAAGGCGGAGGTGCTTCCATGATGGTAACCTCCCCAGGATTCTAACCAATATAAGCATAGAATGACACCTGCAATTGAGGTTATAATATGAAGCGGATTTTTAAAAAAATTGGGGCGACGTATTGCAACCGCAGTGGCTAAAATGCCTATAGCAAATTCATCAAATCGGCCAATAAGAGACCAACATACAAGATCTCTCACTGATCCTGCTTGGTTAAAGTAAAACAGACGAACGCCTAATGCTAAGAAAACAAGTGCTAACAAGTAGCGATAACCAAATTTTAATACGAACTCAGCGAGAAATGGAAATATGAGGTAGAATTGGAATTCTAGTCCAATACTCCATAATTGCCCAAAATCATTTAGGTTTCCAGCTATGTGATTTACGTGAAGAAATGGAAAGAGGTACATCACACAATCGAGGGCGCTGAATAGATTGTAGTGCGTACTAACTGCGATTGTAACAGCAAAGATATATAAGGGATAAATTCTAAATAAGCGTGAGACTAAAAAACTTCCGTAGTTGATTCTTTTTTCGTAGGAAATCGTTCCAAAAATAAATCCACTTAATACGAAGAATAGATCTACACCACTTGAACCCTGACTAATAAGTTTACCGGCTAAGCTTGTAGCACTAGCTTCCGGGCTGATATTCATGTGAAAGTAATGATAGAGTACGACAAGACTTGCTGCGAGAAAGCGCAAGTGGTCCAAGCGGGGTATATAATAAATATTTTTACTTTCTGTTTCTACAGAGGACTCAGATTTTATCAAAAGGAGGAAGGTGCCTCCTACTGTATAGGCAATTATTGCGGCTATAACGCCCTGGATAAGTGAGCCTTCTAAGGGATGGTGATGCCATGAAAGCCATGGGCTTAACATAGCAACCATCGTTCCAATCCATACCGAGAATAGCACAAGCCATATGGATTTTGGAAATGACTTAGAATGAAGATAAGAGTGCTTAGGTGGGGTATTGGTTTTCACTTGGGTGGGGCTACGCAGGTGATTTTAGAGCACCGTTACCATGTTTGAATCTTAGACCTATGTCGACCTACTTTATACGGCCTTAAAAGCAGATATTTTCGCTTGCGCCAATTCTAAGCGTAGAGGATTTTATCAGCTTCCCCATTACCTCTAACGCATAAACTATAAATTATTATGGCAAACTACTCACGTCGCGACTTTGCAAAGTTAGCCCTCATGGCTGTTCCAGCAGCTGGCTTATTGTCTTACTTAAAAGCATACGGTTCATCATCCGATGTAGCTGCTAAACCAAATTCGACAGTAAAAGGTGTGCAGATAGGAATTAATGTTCCTTACAGCTTCGGGAATATCTTCATGTCTGGTGATGAAACTTTGGCTAATGTAGTTGCATTAGGAGTATCGTTTGTAGAACTGCGTGCTCAACCTGTTGAACAATTCTTAGGTTGTCCAGTGTACGGTAAACGCAAACTAGCTGCCGCTGATAAAGCTAAGATGCAGGCTTGGCGTGAAAGTGTTACAGTAGAAAAGGCTGCAGCGTTTCGTAAAAAATGGAATGATGCAGGCGTAACGATATCTGTTCTAAAAGTAGATGATATTTACGCGATGTCAGATGCAGAACTTAACTACTTCTTTGCATTAGCTAAAACATTAGGTGCAAGTGCAATCTCATGCGAAATGTCGATCCTCGGTAAAGAAGGCAGCGCCTCTATTAATGAAAAAGATCTTAAACGTATTGGTACTTTCGCTGATAAACATGAATTAAGAGTAGGCTATCACGGTCATACAGCTGTCACGGAAGCGATGTGGGAAGCTGGTTTTGATCTAGCTAAGTATAACGGTGCTAATTTAGATATCGGACACTTTATTGCAGGTAACAACTATTCACCTGTGGCTTTCATGAAAAAGCATCATGATAAGATTACTCATATTCATATCAAAGATCGTACACTGCATGATGGACCAAATACTGAATTCGGTAAGGGAGATACACCTATTGCCGAAGTCTTACGCCTAATAAGCGATAATAAGTGGCCAATCATGGCAGCAATCGAGTTTGAATACAAAGTTCCACAAGGCTCAACACGTATGGCTGAAATAGCCAAGTGTGTTGCCTACTGCAGAAACGCTCTTTCCTAAAGGAAAGCGTTATTTACTGCGCTAATTGGGCTAATGGACCTTCTACGGCCTTAGCCCATATTTCATAGCCTGCTGCGTTTGGATGGAGGTAGTCAGGCATAATGGATGGCTCTAACACGCCATCTTTCGTAAGAAAGCCATTTCCGATATCTAGGTAAAAAACGGACTTATTATCGGCATAATTAACTAGGTACTTATTAAGTTCATTAACTTGTAATCGAACCTCGTCAGTAGGTAAGTGTGAGCGTGGGAAGACAGCTAAGAGTAGAATTTTAGATACTGGGAATTTACTACGTAAAAGAGCTAATATCGCTTTAACTCCTTCGGCAGTTTCTGCCGGAGTAGTGCGACTTGTGATGTAGTCGCGCTCTAGGCCTAGATTGTTCGTACCAATCATGAGCATAATTACCTTAGGGTGTAAGTTGCCAATTTCCCCGTTTTGTAAACGCCAGAGTACATGCTGGGTACGGTCACCGCTAATTCCTAGGTTTACGATTGCTGTCGTTGGCCAGTGTTTTTTGTGCACTTCTGCACCACGACCTGCTAGACGCCAATTATCTGTGATAGAGTCGCCTAAGAATAAGATTTCGCATTTTTCAGTGGCTGCAATTTTAACAAATCCTTCATGGCGCTTAACCCATTTTCCTTCACGTGGTACAGGCTCGGTAGCAAGTTTTGATGTAGCTCCAATTTGGGATACATGGGAAGCCGCTTTTTTCCAGACACCATTTTCTTTAATGAGGGTATCAGTAAAAGAAAAAACGCCTTCGAGCGGTCCACCATCAGCAATCACTGAAACGGCTAGTCGTCCTGTAACAATAGCAGTACTACCGTAAAGTTTTAGGCTTTGCTCATGCATGCTGAGCGATTTGTAGACCATGCGCCCCGAAGTTAATTCTTCAATATCATCCTCACGTGAGTTGATATCTCCACCTGGTTCAGTCAGAGAATAGTTTTTCGTTTCTATCTCACCACGTGTTTTAGCATCTCCTTTAATTAATGCCTGAGTCCAGCGATATTCTGTATTCCAAATTGCTTTTTCATCCTCTGAAATTTTAGGTTGAGCGTTGAGACAGACGGCAATCCCAAGCGTAGCAATGATATAAAGCGGAAGGTTTTTCATAGATGGGGTGGTTGTGTGTTACTTGTGTGGCTTTCTGGTTTATCTAATTTTTTATATCCAATATAGACTAAAAGGATAAAGGCTAAGAGTAGTGAAATGAAATGCAGATAATCCGGTAACTGGGGCCAGTAACGAATATAGCCCTCAGCAATACTTATAATTCCACCTGCCATCAGGCCTGAGCCAAGTGCTTGGGCTTTAAGCAGGGTGCCTATAACGATAGCGATTAGTCCACACGGTACAGCTACCCAAAATAAACGAACAGCGAATGCAGCATTGGCTTCCTTTCGTTCGTCGTTTAAGCGTGTCCGTTCTGCCTGCCTCTCTAAGCGTTCATCAGCGGTGAGTTTTCTATCCGCAGGTAGGGGTGCTTGGATGAATTGTTCTACCTTAGGTTCTGGATAAAACGTGCTTACTGCGTAGTGAAGCATCGTTGGGAAAATGATCATTAAACCAATGATCAGAATAAACTTTTTAATTTGATTCATAAAGCGTGGGGCTACGCTTTTAAAAATTACGCTCCTAGACGCTTATCTGTTGCGAGATAATTTTGAACGTAATCTTTAACTGCTTCAGCAAGAGGGGTAGCTGACTCAGTATAGCCACTTGATTTAAGTTTTGAAGTATCTGCCTGGGTAAAATACTGATACTTTTCTTTTAATATTTCAGGCATATCGATAAAGTCGACTTGGGGTCTTTTACCTAATGCAGCAAAAATTGCATGGGTAAGGGTAAGCCACGTATTAGCTTCACCTGATCCTATATTGTAAAGTCCTGACTTACCTAAGCCTTTATCAGCAAAATGAAGCGTCATTTTGACTGCATCTTTTACATATAGAAAATCACGTTCCTGTTCACCGTCTTTGTAATTTGGGTGATAACTTTTAAACAGTTGTACGCGGTTTGTAGTACTTATCTGTTGAAATGCTTTATGCACAACGGAGCGCATATCTGCTTTGTGGTCTTCGTTTGGACCAAAAATATTAAAATACTTAAGTCCCACGACTTGGTTAAGCCATGAATTACGCTTAGCGTAGACATCGAACATTTGCTTCGAGTAGCCGTACATATTAAGCGGTCTGTACGATTCGATATCAGGATTTTTATCATCCATTCCTTGGCTTCCGTCGCCATAAGTAGCTGCAGATGAGGCGTAGATAAACCGAGCACCGTGAGTTAGGGACCAAGAGGCTAGTTCTTTGGTTACATTAAAATTATTATCTACCAAGTAAGCGGCATTTCTTTCAGTTGTGGCTGAGCACGCGCCTAAATGAAAAATAGCTGAAAATTTTCCGTAAGCTGTAGGATTTGAGTTTAACGTAGATCTAAAAGTGCCTGCCTCGACGTAATCCGTGAATTTTAGTGGTGTGAGATTACGCCATTTTTCATCAGATCCCAAAAAATCGGTGACAATGATATCGGTGTATCCGCGGCGATTAAGCTCCCAAATAAGGGCGCTACCAATAAAGCCAGCCCCACCTGTAACAAGTAATTTTCCATCAAGTGCACTCATGATTTAGAAAGTTCTTCAGACCTTTTTTTAGCAGCAAGTACCGTCTCTTTGATTAAATGTCTAAAACTGCCTTCACTTAAGCGTTTAAGCCCTGCGAATGTTGTTCCGTTAGGGGAGGTCACTTGATCGCGTAAGACTTCAGCTGGCTTATTCTCACTGGCTAGAAGCTTCGCTGCACCAAGTAAGGTTTCAATAGCAAGTGTCTCTGAAGTATCTTTACTTAATCCAGCCTCAATACCTGCTTCACGTAAAGCTGCTGCAAATTCAAATACATAGGCTGGACCGCTTCCACTTACTCCCGTAAGCGCATCCATTTGATTCTCTTCGATATGTACGGCTTTCCCTAAAGCCCCTAAGAGATTAGCCACCGCTACTTGATCATCAGTTGAAAGTTCTGACTTTGAACACCAACCTGTGATGCCAGCTCCAATTTTACCTGGGGTATTTGGCATACAGCGCACGATATTTCGAGCTTTAGGAAATATCGCTGCTAACGTTTCAATACGTTTACCTGCAAGTACTGATACGATTAAGCGTCCTTCTGTGATGCTTGCATAGTGAGAGCCTAGGGACGCTAAGTGTTGAGGTTTAAAGGCGACAATTAGGGTGTCTGTATCTGCAAGTAATGCTTCAGCGGTTGATACCTGAGTGATACCCGTTTTTTTAGCTAAGTTAGTCGCTGTCGTACCTGCTCCACCTAGGCACTTAATGGAATGTGCGCTAAGTGCTTTTTTACTCAGTAGTCCCTCAACCATGGCGCTTGCCATGTTTCCAGCTCCTATGAATGCAACAGCTTTCATTTATTTAGCAGTAGCGTGGTTCTTATAGGCTTTAACCGTATTCTTCATTAGCATGGCGACAGTCATTGGGCCAACGCCTCCAGGAACAGGTGTGATATGAGACGTGAGTGGGGAAACACTCGGGAAATGCACATCGCCTGTTAAACGAAAGCCAGATTTTTTCGTAGCATCAGCAACACGGTTGATACCAACATCAATAACAACACAGCCTGGTTTTACCATGTCTTGCGTAACAAATTCTGGTTTACCAATTGCTGCAATGAGGATGTCTGCTTGTTTTGTAATACTCGCTAAATTTTCGGTACCTGAGTGGCACACCGTCACGGTGCCATTTGCCCCAGCTTTTTTTTGTAGCGCTAAGAGTGCAACAGGTTTTCCAACAATTAAAGAGCGTCCTAAAACGACGACGTGTTTACCCTTCATGCTCACCTTTGAGCGGCTCAGTAGTTCCATAATCCCTGCGGGAGTGCAGGAAACAAAACCAGAGTCATCCTCTTGGGCAATTTTTCCAAGATTGATTGGATGAAATCCGTCTACGTCTTTTTCTGGACTGATTTTTTTAAATGCCTGTTTCTCGTCTAAAGGAGCGGGAAGAGGTGATTGAACTAAAATACCATCAACTAAAGGGTCGTTGTTTAGTTTTACGATGAGTGACTCAAGTTCAGCCTGAGTAATGGTCACGGGTGGTAAGATTATCTTACCTTCGATTCCAATTTCTTCAGCAGTCTTTTCTTTCTTTTTTACATAAGAGACGGAAGCGGGATCATCACCCACACGTACGAGCGCAAGACAAGGCTTACGTCCACTTAACTGTGCGACTTCTGTTTTGAGCTCAGAAATGATCTCGGCGGCGATTGCGTTGCCGTCAATTAATTGCATAAAAATTATTTAAGCTGTAAGCTCTCGACTGATACAACGATCGATTGCGTACCTACTTCAAGACGAGGAACACCGTAAACCTGAATTTTATGGTCTACGTAGCTATCAATTTGTTCGGTTTGAGTAATTTTAGAAATATCGAGATAGGCAACACGACTTCCTGTGTCATCCTGAATTTCCCATTTATAAATTGAGTCGTGGAGGCTGAAAGTGTGGTGGGTTGAGAGCAGTTTACCTTCGAAATAACGTGGTTGTGCTGTCTTTGAATCACTTTGTTCTGTGTCTGCCGCTTTACCTGGTGCGATAGAAACAGGAATTTGAGTTGCAACGACTGGTGCTCCGGTTTGAGGAGCGGTGTTTTGAGGTGCGGCGGATGTTTGGATATAACCCACTAAATCCTTATTGAGTTTAACGCGTGTCCATTTTCCACGTAATCCGGTGATAGTTAATGGATCTCCTTTATTTGCTAACATAACCACAGGAGCATCTGCCTTTGGTTCTAAGCGAAGTGGGCTACCTGCTTTAGGATCGAGTGCTTTAGTTAGATCTTTATTTTCGATGTATAAATCAAAAGGACCTGCGACTTTAACGGCCATCCAGCCTTCAGGAGCTGTTTCACCTGCTGGAGCAGCCTCTGGTTCAGTACCGGCTGTCACAACACCTAAGGGTGCGCCAGATGCATCTGGTTTTGATAAGATCGCTGTAGGCTGCATGACTGGAGTAGCGAAGGCTACTCCTGCAGTTAAGAGTAAGGCTAAAACTGAAAAGCGAATACGCGAGTTCATAGGTTTAGGTATGAGTGTCTGAAGATACAGTATGTTCCCCGCGTGGTGTACGTGGAGATTTGAATAAAGCTTCGATCTCTTTTGTAGAGAGTTGTTTGCCTCCGCGCAATGGGATTCCCTGTAGGCGAATTGCTCCAATTTGGTAGCGGCGGAGTCGTTTTACCTCATAGCGATAGACGGTGAATAGCTGACGAATTTCACGCTTTTTGCCATGGTGCATGTGCACATCGAGTTCGGTGGATGCTTTGCTTGCTCCTGCACCAATTAAGGTAGCACGTTCTACTTTCAAGCGTTCTCCTTCAACCACAACCCCGCGTATTAGTTTTGGTAAATGTTGTACAGGGTAGGGTTCAGATAAACTGACGTGGTAGCGCTTCACCACATGGTTTGAAGGATGCATTAAGCGATTAGCTAATTCACCATCTGTCGTTAAGACGAGTAACCCTTCACTGTCTTTATCTAAACGTCCTGCGCAGAAAAAACGAAATTTACGTAATTCTTTAGGAAGAATACTAAAAACGGTATCTGGATTGTAAGGATCGTTGTTAGAGCAAATTAGTCCACGTGGTTTATTAACTACCAGTGTAATTTTAGGCTGGGAGAGTTTGCGCAGTGGTTTTCCAGAGACGGTAATTTTATCAACCTCTGGATCTACTTTTTGTCCTAGGACAGCGATTTTTCCATTAATCCAAACTTCACCTTGTGAAATCAGGGCATCCGCAGCCCGCCGTGAACATATTCCGGCATCTGCAATCAATTTTTGTACCCGTATTTCTGATGATTCCATGACAGTAACTAGAGCACTCAAAAACTTCACTATGCGCAAGCTTTGCCATCGAATATAACAATATTAGCTTAGGCTTGGCGCTTGCTCACTTTTTAAGATTTTGACTAGATTTTAAGTAATGTCTGAAGCTACCACCTCTTCCCTCTATACAAAAGATAACCCTTTTTTGGCCCGTGCTACTGAAGCTAGAATGCTCAATAAGGAAGGATCCTCTAAGGAGACGCGGCATTTCGTCATTGATTTAACAGGAAGTGATTTAATCTATGCCTCAGGGGATTCGCTCGGTATTTACTCAACGAACAGAGCCGAAGATGTTGTGGAGCTGATTGCAGCTTTAGGTGCAACCGGATCTGAGCCTGTCATGCTACCAAAGGCGACGGAGCCAATTTCTCTTAAGGATGCCCTCACGTCGAAACTTGCACTTTCAGGTCCAACTTTAAAATTTCTAACCCTTCTTGGTTCTAAAGTAACCGATCAAAAAGAAAAAGCTGAACTAGACGCTTTACTTCTCGCGGAGGCAAAACCACAGGCGATGGCTTATTTAGAAGAGCGTCACTTTGTTGATTTACTTCAGAGTTTTCCGAGCGCAAAACTAACACCACAAGAATTTGTGGATAATCTGCGTAGGCTTATGCCTCGTTTGTATTCGATTGCGTCTTCACCTCTTTTTAGTCCTAGACACATTCATCTCACAGTCGCGATTGTGCGGTATACGACTAATAACCGTAAACGGTTTGGTGTATGTTCTACCTTTTTAGCAGACCGAGTAAGTTTAGCAGAAACACCGATTCCGGTATTTGTGACAAACTCACATTTCAAATTACCCGAAGACCGTTCTAAGGATGTGATTATGATTGGACCTGGAACGGGAGTTGCTCCATTTAGAGCGTTTACCCAGGAGTTAGCAGCGAAACCAGGGAGTGGTAGAGCATGGTTATTCTTTGGTGATCAGCACAGTAAAACCGATTTTCTCTACGAAGAGGAGTGGGCTCAGTATTTAAAATCAGGGGTGCTCACTCGATTAGATACGGCATTTTCACGCGATCAGGAAAAGAAAGTATATGTGCAGGATAGAATGCGTGAGGCATCTAAGGAGCTATGGCAGTGGCTAAGTAAGGGGGCTCATCTGTATGTCTGCGGTGATGCAAAACGCATGGCTAAAGACGTAGATCAGGCTCTGCATGAAATTGTCTCAAAAGAGGGTGGTTTAACTCCGGAAGAGGCAATTGTCTTCGTTAAAGAGCTGAAAAAAGACCGCAGGTATCAACGCGACGTTTATTGACGAGTCACAAGCGAAGCGATTAGGGTTAGAGAAATCTATCCCTATACATGCTTACTTTTAATAATAGAACAGCTCTCGTTACAGGCGCAGGACGTGGTATTGGTAAAGCAATTGCTGAGACACTAGCTAAACACGGTGTCACGGTTATATGCGTATCAAAATCAGCAGATTCATGTGGGGCTGTAGCAGCTTCTATTGTTGCATCCGGTGGAAAAGCAAAAGCATTGGCAGTCGATGTGGCTGATGGTGCAGCGGTTGCTCAGGCCTGCGAGTCAC
The DNA here is from genome assembly GCA_036824825.1 of Opitutaceae bacterium. Classification (GTDB taxonomy): domain Bacteria; phylum Verrucomicrobiota; class Verrucomicrobiia; order Opitutales; family Opitutaceae; genus Palsa-1447. The sequence continues at coordinate 39,631 of DAISZL010000003.1, read as the reverse complement.
TGCTTAAAGAATTTCCTGCGATTGATATCTTAGTAAATAACGCAGGTATTACTCGTGACGGATTATTATTCAGAATGAGTGATACGGATTGGAATGATGTCATTACTACTAATCTCACCAGCTGCTTTCACTGGACAAAACACTTAGCTCGTCCAATGACACGTGCCCGTTGGGGACGTATTGTTAACATGGCTTCCGTGAGTGGTGTCATGGGAAATGCAGGGCAGGCTAATTATTCTGCTGCCAAGGCAGGTATGATAGGATTGACCAAAACCCTCGCAAAAGAGTTCGCATCCCGAAATATTACGGTAAATGCGGTGGCTCCTGGGTTTATTAAGACAGATATGACTACCGACTTTGTAAATCAGCCCGATATAGCTGCAAAAGTCCTTGAAGCTGTGCCACTTAAGAGATTTGGGGAGGCTTCAGATATAGCAAATATGACCGCCTTTTTATGCTCAGAAGAGGCAGGATATATTACAGGACAAGTTTTTGCGGTTGACGGGGGCATGGCTATGTGAAGGCTCGCTATCAACAAGATCCATTCAAAATGGCAGACCAAAAATCAATCGAACAACGCGTCAAAGAGATTATCGTTAACCAGCTTAATGTTAACGAAGATCAGATCACACCAACGGCTTCATTTCTTAATGACTTAGGTGCAGATTCGCTCGACACCGTTGAGCTTATTATGGCTTTTGAAGAAGAATTCAAAGATGAGATTAAGGGAGAAATTCCTGAATCAGACGCTGAGAAGCTTCAAACCGTTGGCCAAGTCATTGATTATATCAAGGCTAAGGCTGGTCAGGCTTAATTTAGCTCCACAGGCCACGTTAAGTTGGCTGGGCTATGCAGCCTTCGAATTCTAGTCGTCGCGTTGTTATTACGGGTCTAGGTGTTGTTACATCCCTAGGCCACGATGTTAATACATTTTGGGCAAGCTTACTTGCTGGAAAATGTGGCATAGATCGTATTTCCCTTTTTGATCCATCACCTTATGCAAGTCAGATAGGTGCTGAAGTAAGAAACTGGGATCCAACTAAAGTTATGGATCCAAAAGAAGTACGCCGTAATGATAGGTATACACATTTTGGATACGTAGCTGCAACTCAGGCTGCTGAAGATTGCGGTATTAATTTTGAAGCAATAGATGGTGATAGAGTAGGCGTTATGATTGGCTCTGGTATAGGTGGTATGTACACCTACGAATCACAGCTTAAGGTGCTTGCAGAAAAAGGCCCTCGTAAGATTTCCCCTTTCACGATTCCAGCACTGATAGGAAATATTTGTTCAGGGCTTGTAGCGATTAAGTATGGGGCACGTGGACCTAATTTCGGTGTAGTTTCAGCGTGTGCTTCTGGAACGCATGCACTCGGTGAAGCTGCTCATTGTATTCGCCGTGGAGAAGTTGATGTGATGATTGCTGGTGGAGCAGAGGCAGCAATCACACCGTTTGCCTACGCAAGTTTTTGCGCAATGAAAGCCATGAGTACTCGCAATGATGATCCTCAAGGCTCGAGTCGTCCTTTTGATAAAGGACGTGATGGATTTGTTATGGGAGAAGGAGCTGGCGTTCTAGTTTTAGAATCCCTTGAGCACGCACAAAAACGCGGTGCTAGAATTTACTGTGAATTAGTAGGCTACGCAGCAACGAGCGACGCGCATCACATCACGATGCCTGATCCGGAAGGCCGTGGACTATCACTTGCTATGCGTAGAGCACTTGAGTCAGCCCAGGTAAATACAACCGAGGTTGATTACATCAATGCGCATGGTACTTCGACCCCTTACAATGACCGCTTTGAAACCCTAGCGATTAAAAAAGTGTTTGGTGATCATGCATCGAAACTTGCTGTGAGTTCGACTAAATCCATGACTGGCCACTTACTTGGCGCAGCAGGCGGTATTGAATCTGTGATTGCAGTAAAGACAATCCAGACAGGGCACATAGCACCTACCATCAATTTAACAGAGCCTGATCCAGAGTGTGATTTGGACTATGTCCCACACAAAGCTCGTGAATCAAAAGTACGTACCGTACTCAGTAACAATCTAGGCTTTGGCGGTCAAAACGCCGCCGCTGTATTTAGAGGACTTTAAAGCTAAAGAGTAAGTTACTCTTCTAGCTTTAAAGGAAATGATAAAAGAAAGCTTAAGCTTTCTGAACTAAACCTGCTTTGAGTGCCTTTACGGATACCCAAATACGTTTTGTGCCACCATTAGGAAGTTTTACCTTCACTTTTTGGAGATTAGGACGGAACTTACGAGGAGTGATGCTCGTCACGTGCGTGCCGATGCCTCCGCTCTTCTTGGTTTGTCCCTTGCGGTTGATAATGTTGCCCTTGACGGGGCGACGACCTGTGATTGCGCAGACTCTAGCCATGGTGGTTTCCTGTTGTTAAAAGGGTCTATGTAAAAGTTTGGTTTAGCTGCTGGCAAGGGCAAAAGATACTATTTTCGACATTTTAACTGCGTGAAGCGTTGATTATCTGGAATTTAGCTCCGAGGTGAGAGGGGTGAATAAGTTGCATCAAAGAGCGTTTTTTAGGGCTAAATTGACCTGCTTCTTTGGCTATTTCTGCGCTAATCCAGGATCCGCTATGGTTTACAAAGAAAGCTTCCTGCGATTGTAAGCTTACGGAGTCAAATTGAGCCTCTTTTAGGGCATTCATGAGCCAATCCCAGCACACATGACAGGTGAGGTCTTGATCGCCTGGATTGGCGAGTAAGTCATTGGATTGGGTATGATGATAATAAGCACGAGCTGTCCCTTGCGGTGTTTCGTGAATCAGGTTTTCCCAGCTCTTACCATAATCGCAGGCTATAAAGAGCCCAGACCACGGTTGAGAGGTAATTTTTTTGAGTAGTGCTACAGAAAGTTCAGGGGAATCAATATGATATCCCTCGGGAGCACTTTTAGGTAAATAATCAGTAGTCACCGGGGTTGGTAATTCTATTTCACAGAGAATACCGTCACGTAAACTGACTCCTAATTCTCTCCACTGATTATTAATAAATTTAAAACGTCTAAACGGTTGTGCATCAAAAAGCTCATTGGAAAAAACGACACAAGGACCTTCGAGTGACATCTGGTCATTGTTTCCTATGGAGATGACTTCTTTAAAAGGATGAGTGAGTGAACTTAGTATACCGTTCGCTTTAGCTGGATTATCTAGGGTGCGTTCTGCGCCAAGTTCTACGAACGTGTAGTCACCAATAGGTTTGTCTTTCAGCAAGTCTTTACAGGCAGCGATAATTAATTCGCCAAATACAGGGTTTGAACTACTTGCTGTATAGAAATCAGCTTCTTGGTTAAGCCCTATGCGTTTACGCGCCTTTGTGTAATAGCCAAGCGTTGGATGATAGAGGCAAAGCTGCATGAATTTTTCAAAGGAGAGGTCACCCTTTGACATTTCAGATGATAGGACCTCATAGATGTCCGGCTTATGTGCTGAAATGTGGTTTAATTCACTCACGATAAACTTACTAAAGGGAAGTGGCGTAATGTTTACAATCTTCAAGGCATTGTCACACTTCAAACTATGCTAAAGGGCATACATAACGCTTCAGTTGCTAAACGCTTAAGCCTAGGAGTTTTTCTAAGCGTTGCTCCGCTTGCGCTCTTATGGGGATTATTCCCCGGGCATGAACTCGAGAAGGCCTCTACCTCCGTCAAGGGTGTGCTTCGTATTGTAAACGAGAATTATGTAGATGCTGATAAAGCAAGTTATGATAAACTCGCTCACTACGCCTTGCACGGCATGGTTGAAAGTTTAGATCCTCATTCGGAATTTTTGGAATCAAAAGATAATAAAGCATTTGAAGAAGACCTGGATGGAAAATTTGGTGGGGTGGGAATAGAGGTGGAACTTCATCAAGGTCACTTAACGATTGTGGCTGTAACGCCTAATGCTCCGAGTGATAAAGTAGGATTAAAACGTGGTGACTATATTTCCACGATTGATGGTTTTAGTGTCGAGCATACAGCAAAGATGCAGGAAGCTGTTGAACGGTTACGTGGAAAACCAAAAACCGATGTTGCTGTATCCGTATTTAGACCCTCACTGAATAAGACACTTAGTTTTAATATCACGCGTGAAATTATTAACGTAAACAGTGTGATAGGTGAAAAAGTCTTAGATCAAAATATAGGCTATCTACGTATTACAGAATTTTCAGATAATACCGGTGAACAGTTTTGGAAAAAACTTAACGCACTGCTTGAGAAAAATATACAAGCGTTAGTGATAGATTTGCGCGATAATCCAGGAGGATTGTTAGATGCAGCAGTGGAAGTTGCTGAACCTTTCTTTAAAAAGGGTGATTTGATCGTTTATACCCAAGGTAGAAAACCTACCGATAAAGAGGAATTTAAATCTGAAACAGAAGGTGAGGCGCTAGTTATGCCTGTGGCTATTTTAATTAATGAGGGATCTGCGAGTGCTGCAGAAATTGTGACGGGTGCACTTAAAGATACAGGTAAAGCAATAGTAGTTGGTGAGCGCTCTTTTGGTAAGGGTTCTGTGCAAACGATCATTAAACTCGCGAGCGGAGAGGCACTACGATTAACGACTGCTCATTACTATACACCGAATGGAAAACTTATTCATCAAAAAGGTGTTTCACCTCACGTTGAAGTTGTTTTATCTGCAGAAGATGATGCTAAAATCAATAGGCAAGTGTCTCGTGAGGATATTACTGATCCTAAGGAATTTAAAGAACACTTTGGTTTTGAACCAATTCAAGATACTCAATTATTAACTGCCCTTGATGTGCTTAAAGGCGTTCAGCTTTATGATTTAGAAAAAATAATAGAAACTGAAAAAGGAAATTTAAAAACGTCGAGCACAGGTCATAAAGTTTTTTGGATGACTAAAAAATCAGTACATAAGCATAGTGAATTTAGTGGAATACCTTTAGGGAAATCAGCCTGATGATACTTGCGATAGAAAGTTCATGTGATGAAACGGCAGTCGCCGTATTTGATCCTCAAACTGGTATCAAAGGAGAATGGGTGCGCACACAGATAGCGCTTCATGGTAAGCATGGTGGTGTTGTTCCTGATTTAGCCTCAAGAGAGCATGTGAAGGAATTAGGCCCACTCATTGAATTAAGTAAATCGCAGTGGGGTAGTGCAAAATTAGAAACGGTAGCAGTCACGTACGGACCAGGGCTAGCTCCATGTCTAGCTCTGGGTGTTGCGGCTGCCAAATCACTCGCCTTAGCACTGAAAATACCTGTAGTCGGAGTTAATCACATGCGTGGGCATGTATGGTCTCCGTTTATTGATATGCATCATAGTGATCCTATTCACTTTGATGAGCTCTTAGATCAAGCATTGCCTCATCTCGCTCTTATTGCTTCTGGTGGCCATACCATTTTGTGTCGTATTACAAAGCAGAGACGAATCGAATTTATTTCATCAACTCGGGATGATGCGGCAGGGGAAGCTCTCGATAAAGGAGCTAAGTTACTCGGGTTAGGTTATCCTGGTGGGCCTTTAATCGAGAAACAGTCATTAGGGGGAGATGTAGCTGCATTTGATTTTCCACGTGGCTTGGAAAAGAAGAGTGAACTTGAATTTAGTTTTTCAGGTTTAAAGACGAGTTTGCGCTATACGCTTGAGGCTATGAGTAAACAAGAGGTTGAAGCTAAGATGCGTGATTTATGTGCTAGCTATCAACAGGCGGTGATTGATGCACTGATTAAAAAAACTCGTGCTGCACTCAGTTTGACCAGCTACCAGAGTCTGGGACTTTCTGGTGGGGTGGCTAATAATAAATTACTTCGTACTAGCATGCAGCTTGAGGCAAAACGGGCTCAGATTCCTTTTTACGCTGCACGTAGTGAGCACACAGGCGATAACGCAGCTATGATCGCCTTTGCAGCTTATGTGGATAAAGCGGGTCTTAAAAGTGACGGCTATAATATATCTATAGAACCTGGATTAGGTTTATAGATTATTTATAATCACGTCTTAAATTACTTGGTAGCATGCCAAGTTCTTCGCGGTATTTTGCAACGGTTCTACGTGCTATCTTGATGCCTTTAGCTTGCAGCTTTTTAACTAATTCTTGGTCGCTATAAGGTGCAGCTTTATCTTCAACATTAATAAGATCTGCGATCATTTCTTTGACGCTTGTATTTGATACAGAGGCTCCACTTTCAGCTTGGTAACCAGGGGTAAAGAAATATTTAAATTCAAAAACACCGTGTGGTGTTTTAATGTATTTATTAGCGATTGCTCGACTTACTGTTGTCTCATGGACACCTACAATATCTGCAATCGTAGTCATGGTAAGTGGCTTTAAATAAGCTACACCTTTTTCAAAAAAATCGCTTTGATTTTTGATAATTTCTCGAGTGATACGTTCAATTGTGCGTTGGCGTTGTTCTATTGAGTCTATGAGAAATTTTCCAGAGCGTATGCGCTCACGTAGGTAGTCGCCTTCTTGTTTTGTGAGTTTACCGCGTGCGATCATTTCGCGGTATGTATTCGATATGCGCAGTTTAGGAATGTAATCGCTATTTAATGTGATTTTCCATTCACCTTCATCGTCTTCGACAATCACATCAGCTATAACGACGCGGTTAATGTCCTCTGTGTATCGTCTACCTGGGGCTGGATCGAGACGGCCAATTTCTTCGATAGCTTCTTGTACATCGTCTTGTGCGATTCCGCATTTACGAGCGATTTCTGGAATTCGTCGACGGGTGAGTAAGTCAAAATGATCGCGTACAATTCTTCCTGGCAGTGATTCAGCTCTACCTTTTGCAGCGAGTTGAATGAGTAAACATTCCGCTAAACTGCTACTGCCTACGCCAAGTGGTTCGAATGTTTTTAAAACGCTCTCGGCTTTGAGTACATCTTCTAAAGGTATACCTGTTTGTAGTGCTATATCTGCGGGCTTTTGAGTCAGTAGTCCTTGTTCATTTAAACTACCTACTAAATGACGCATGGCACTGAGCTCGTTTTCAGTTAAATCTGAAACTTCAGCTTGTTGCATGAGATGCTCCTGAAGGGAAGCCTCGCTTACTAAGGAATCAAAAAAGTGTTGGCGTTTCTCAGCGTCTTCAGCGGTGTAGGTTCTGGACGTAATACCTGGGGTATCGCGCCAATCGTCATCAAATTTTTCAAGAATTTGAAATTCTTTTGAAAAATCCATTTCATCCGATTTTACGCTTTCGGACGTATTGAGGGTGTCTTGAGGAATAGATTCTGAGTCGTACTCTTGCGAGTTGGAAGGTTCATCCAAGTTAACGCCTTCCATAGGCAATTCTTCAATTGTTGGATTAGATTGTAGCTCTTCTTGGATCACGGATCGAAGCTCTAAAGCACCAACCTGCAATATCTTAAGAGATTGTCTTAGTTGGGGCGCTAGGACTAGCGATTGGCTTTGCCTTTGCTGCAGGCCATGACCTAGGGATGGGCCACTCATAGGGGAGTGACTCTCCTTGTGTCATAAACGGCATGTTGTAGTTTGGCATTCACCCAAAGCCATTTAATACCCGATTTTTACCTTCCGCAAGTAATTCAGTCTAAATTGGCCTGAAAATTGCTGTATATTATTAGAATCGTTAATTAATAGAAGAGTTTTGCTAAAACAGACCTCTTTCTTGCTGATTTGTTTTCTGTGAATACAGTAATTGAGTCGTTAGATTATTTTAGAACTCAATTATGATTTTACTTACACCACGTGCTGCTGCTCAAGTTCGTACACTTCGTTCGAATTCGGAAACACCAGATGCGCCGCTAAGACTGCTTGTTGAAAATGGTGGCTGTTCCGGAATGCAGTACGGAATGTCTTTTGAAGCAGCCAAAGCGGATGATGTAATTTTTGAAAGTGAAGGGATCTCAATTGTTGTAGATCCTAAGAGTGTACCATTCTTGAGTGGATGCAGTGTTGATTTTGACGATGGTCTGCATGGCAAAGGATTTGAAATAAAAAATCCAAATGCAAAAAGTACCTGCGGCTGCGGTAAGTCGTTTAATTAATTTCTTAGAAATTAATTTTTTGCTTCGTGCAGTGCTACCGCGCCAAACAAAAGGGCAGTGGATTTAACACTAGAAAATCCAGCTGCTAAAATTTCTTTTTCTAAAGCTAAACGATTTGGAAAGCTTTCAATCGTCTTGTTAAGATATACATATGCCTCGCGATCTTTCGTTACGATACCAGCTATGTAAGGTAAAAGGTAGCGAAGGTAGAAAAAATAAATGGGTTTAAACCAAAAGTAAGGCTGCGAAAATTCGAGTACAAATAGATTACCTCGCGGTTTAAGTACGCGCCTCATTTCTCGTAGTGACAGAGCTCTATCAGCCATGTTTCGAAGTCCGAATGAAATGGTTATAGCGTCATAAGTGCTATCGTTGAGGGGTAGGTTAAGTCCATCTCCTTGGGTAAACTCTATATTTGAGGCGGACGAAATGGCACATTGCTTAACCCTGGCTTCAGTTAGCATGGGTTCGCAAAAGTCCATGCCTGTGATTTTTACAGTTTTGGGTAAATTCTTTGAAATTGCGAATGCAACATCTCCACTTCCCGTAGCTAAATCTAATACAGTTAACGGTTTATGTAACTTTAAAGACTTTACCAATTGCTTGCGCCAGTGCAGGTCTAAACCTAGGCTAAGTAGCCTATTAGCAATATCATAGCGCGCTGCGATACGCGAAAACATAGAGTTTACAGCGGCTGATTCGGGTTTTATCATTATTTATTCTTACTTAAGCCATTATTATTGACGTAATTAGAATTCTGTAAATACTTTATACAAAATCTAAACGCAGAAACTAAAGGGAAAATCAATGTCTACGAACCTCACCAAACGCGAAGTCGTACTGGAAATCTACCGTAAGACAGGTTTTCCACAGAAGCAAATCGTAGACACAGTTCAGCAAACGCTTGATATTGTGCAGAAAGCATTATCAGAAGGTCGTAATGTTGAGTTAAGAAATTTCGGCGTATTAGAAGTACAAGTGCGCAAGCAGCGTGTAGGACGTAATCCTAATAAGCCAGAAGCAGAAGTGGTTATCCCTCAGCGCGCTGTAGTAAAATTTAAATCCGGTAAGATTCTCAAGCAACAACTTAAGAAATTGGATTTAACTCAAATCCAAATACCACCAGCTCCTAGCGCTGAATAAAGAAACACGGTTTGTTTCTTTGATGTGTTTTGGTAGTGTTTAGCGAATTTTTTTAATTCGCTCTTATTTTTATCTGTTCACACAGTATATAATTCATGCCCGAGTTTCAGACGCTTCCCGGTTTTAGAGAATTTTATCCTGACGACCTAGCACGTAGAAATCATGTGTTTCGTTTATGGCGTCAGGCTGCGAATGCCTATGGATTCGCTGAATACGATGCTCCAGTACTAGAGCCTTTAGATTTATACCGTGCTAAATCAGGTGAAGAAATTGAGACGCAACTGTTTTCATTTACAGACAAAGGTGGACGTGAAGTTGCGCTTAGACCAGAAATGACGCCCACGGTATGTCGTCTAGTTGGTGAAAGAGCGGGCTCACTTAAACGACCTATTAAGTGGTATAGCATTGCGGAGTTTTATCGCTATGAGCGTATGCAAAAGGGCAGAGGTCGTTGCTTCTCTCAATTTAATGCGGATATCTTTGGTGAAAGTGGCCCTGAGGCAGAAATTGAATTAATCGGTTTACTTATCCAATGCATGCGAGGCTTTGGCTTAACTGCAGAAGATTTTTATGTCAGACTAAGCGACCGAAATGTTTGGGTCTATTATCTAGCAAGTCTTGGTTTAGATGAGTCAAAAATTTCGGCGATGCTGAGTGCAATCGATAAGTACGAAAAATACGGAGACGATGCATTTAAAGCCTACATCACTCAATTTGGGGCACTTGATTCATCACTCAAAGAAAATGTTTTACGTTTCTTAAAGATAAAATCACTAGATGAACTCAAGTCCCTGGTTGCCGAACAGGCAGCCTCCGAAAAGTTATCGCAGCGTTTAATGGACTGGGAAAAGGTGCTCAATGGATTAAGCGCGATGGGTTTATCTGACTTCGTTTCTGTCGATTTAGGTGTTGTTCGTGGTCTTGCGTATTATACAGGCTTTGTATTTGAAGCTTTTGACCGCAAGGGAGAACTACGTGCGCTAGCTGGTGGTGGTCGCTACGATAATTTAGTAAAAAAATTAGGTGGCCCAGATTTACCTGCTGTTGGATTCGCTATTGGTGATATGACCTTTAGTTTATTACTCGAAGCACGCGGTTTAATGCCAACACTTGTGCGTTCACCAGATATTTATGTTGTGATTGGTGGTGAAGCTGAGCGCAAAGCTGCTTTTGGGGCTATAGCAAGCCTCAGAGCACTAGGATACAGCGTAGAGTATCCTTTTAAGGATTTAGCCTTTGGTAAGCAGTTTAAGTCAGCTGCCGAGAGTGGTGCTAAATTAACATTGATCTTTGGTAGCGAAGAATTGGCAAGTGGTAGTGTTAAACTACGCGACATGACTGAGCGCTCTGAAGAACAAATAGCACGCAGTGAACTAGAAGCTCGCGTTCGTGATTTTTTCAGTAAGTAAAAGCTTACTTTAAGTCACGAGGTCCAAACGCTTCAGGCAGAAGTGATTTTATTGACGTATCAATTAGCTGCTTTGATTTGCAGACACTAATCACGCGTGCTTGTGAACCAAATTCACTGATTACCTGGCGGCATGCACCACAAGGTGCTGTAGGTTTACTAGTTGGTGTATATACAACAACGCAACTGAGGCGACGTTCTTTTAGAGCGACCATGCTATTGATAGCATTTCTTTCGGCGCACATACATAGCCCATAGGAAGCATTTTCTACATTACATCCTGATATAATTTTTCCTGAAGAAGTCAGTATAGCTGCACCAACTTTAAATTTTGAGTAAGGTGCGTAAGCATTCTTTGATGCTTTGATAGCAGCAATTTTTAATTTCTTAAAATCTGATGGAGATAGATTAGTTTCTGCCATAGCTCGTGGGTATTTTGGTATTATTTCCTAAGATTCAATAGCGTACAACGTTTAATCTCAGTTCATATGACCATTACACAGGCTTGTATTGGATATTAAAAACGGATAGTTTCCATTTGTATTCATCCCATTAATGACAAATCAATTTTATAACTCGTTTGACAGTGAAACTTATGGGTCAGAGCGGAATACGGATTATCGTAATGCTTTTCAAATTGATCGTGATCGAATCATTCATGCTCATGCATTTCGTAAACTGCAGTCAAAAACACAGGTGTTTTTGTCAGGGGAATATGACTTTTATCGTACGCGTTTGACTCATTCTATTGAAGTTGCACAAATTGGTCGTTCGATATGCAGGTATTTACAAAGTACTTCTAAGTCTCTGAATGCTTCTTTTTATATCGATAGTGATCTAGTGGAAGCAGTTTGTTTGGCGCACGACTTAGGTCATCCTCCCTTTGGCCATTCAGGTGAGAGAACACTACAGGAGTTAATGAAAGCATATGGAGGATTTGAGGGTAATGCCCAGACGCTTCATTTACTGACGGATACCATGTATCAAACTAGTGAAGGTGTTCACGGTATGAAGCCAACGCGCGCGTTGCTTGATGGTGTTCTTAAATACAAAAAATGTTTTAGTGAATTTTCTAAACGTCCAGAAAATCATTTTATTTATGATTCTCAAAAAAGTGTAAGAAGTTTCGTTATGGGTGGTCAGAAAATTCCAGCTTCTTTACTTAAGGGCGATAAGCTTAACGCATTTAAAAGTGTTGAATGCCAAATTATGGATTGGTCTGATGATGCAGCTTATTCACTCAACGATATTGTAGATGGGGTGAAGGCTGGATTTTTAACCTACGATCACATTGAAAATTGGGCTGATCATAATGGATATGATCCTGTAAAAGACCCAATTATAAGAAGCTTATTGCTCGCGATTAAGAACGATCGTTTAGAGAGTGTGTTTTCACAAAAAATCGGAGACTTTATTAAGGCCTGTAGTATTTCAAAGCGTGAGGGTTTCTTGGCTAAGAGCACCAATCGCTTTAGATATCAACTAATCGTTGATGACGCGGCTCAACAGGAGGCACTTATCTATAAGCGCATCGCTAACGATATTATCTTTGAAAGTCCTCAATTACAACAGATGGAACACAAAGCTCGCGTTGTTCTTGTTGAATTGTGGGACACTGCGTGGAAAAACTACGTGATCAAAAAGGGTCGTGTTATAAATGTACTTCCGCCTCAAGTGGGTAGTTTAATTAATAAAGAAAAAACAGAGTCAATGAAGGCGCGTAGGATCTGCGACTGGTTGTCCGGATTGACCGATGGTATGATTGTTCATACATACCGCCGACTATTCGATGCACAATTCGGTTCGTTTAGAGATTTATCTTAAGATTTTGGAGGGGCAGGAGGTAGATGACCTGATGCCACTGTTCTCTTAACCATATCTACTGCGTATTCCCATAGGGGTAAGCAGCCATCGGCAATCGGTGCATTGCGTGCCAAGACGCGATCTTCTGTTACCTTATGCCTCTTCCAGGCCGCACCCTCCGTGGCGCAGTTGAGTAGCATAGGTTGAAATCTATCCATAGCTAAAGCAAAACGAGCTTCAGGAGTTTTTTTATCCTCAAATTCATCCCATAGGGCTCTAAATTCTATGGCTTGATCACTCGGTAAAAGACCAAAGATGCGATTTGCAGCAATAACTTCGCGTGCATGCTGATCTTCCATGCGTGCTGTATCGTAAGCAAAGGTGTCGCCAGCATCGATTTCAACGAGGTCATGTATAATGAGCATTTTTAATACTCTAAGTACATCTAGGTTAGGTAGATTGGCATGTTCTGCTAGAACTATAGTTGTTAAGCATAAATGCCATGAATGCTCGGCATCATTTTCTGCACGTTTACTTTGTGTATTGATAGTCTGTCTGAAAATTTCTTTCAACTTATCAACTTCCAAGATGAACTGAACTTGGCTTTTTAGTCTTTCGGATATCATGTACTTAAATAAAAGTAAGGTTGGTTAGACAGCGTTTTTAACAGGCTTAGTTTGCCATAGATCTCGAATGTAAGCTGCGAGATATAAAAATGCTATCGAGAGAGAGGTGCAAATAATGTCACCAGGTAGGGATGTAAAAAACTTTTCAAATTGAAGCAGTATCATGGCTGTTACGCTTTGAGTTGCAAAGACAGCAATTGAGTGTTTTCCAAGAAACGCAATTTTAGGCCAACTAAATAGATTTGGGAATTTACTGCCGAGTAAGGCGACGAGGTATGCTACACATCCAAAATTAGTAAGTCGCAAGAAACCTAGAGCTGGTTTATTTAAAGAAACACCAAAGAACTGATCACTCCAAAGAGGACGCCAGCCTAAATGCTGAATACTTAAACAGCTTAATACAACAATACATGCCCCTACGATAATCGTTAATCTAGGTTTAAGCGTTTCGCTCTTATTTAGTCTACTATTACCAGCTAATACGCCTAAGATAAAAATAAACTGCCATGCATAGAGATTGAATGAGCCTAGCACCACAGGGAAGAAAGATATGGTGTCCATCGGTGGCGCAAATTGAGTAATTAGCCATACGCTGAAACTAATTATAAGTACCGTGTAACGGTATCCTGCCTCTATCCACTTAAGTATGAGAGGTAGTAAGGCATACATCACACAGTACATAGGCAATATGTCTAAGAGTCCTGGTTGATGTAAAAAAACTGCACCTAGTCCTATGGCTAATAGGGGATTTTGGTAGAAAAGTCGCGGCGTATTCAGTGATGCAAAGCCAAACAAGTGAGAAGAAATAACTACTAAAATTAGGCAGCTGATAAATGCAGCTAGATGCCAATAATAAATAGTTTTAACACGTTCACGGCACTGACTAAAAAGGACATCCTGACTTGTTTCACGTAACTTACGTGAGTATATCCAGCCAGCCATCAGGCCAGATAGAAAAACGAAACCCTCTGCAGCTGAGAATAATCCTAAGGATTCATCGGTTAACGCGCGTAAACGAGTTGGTAGATGATTTGCTGTCATGCACAAAATCATCAATCCGCGAAGTGAATCAAATCTTAGATCTCTTTTGGGTTTAACACTCACGCGATTTATGAATGCCAAGTATTTTTACCAGCCACCGCCAAGCGCTTTAATAAGGTGAATATGAGCAATATAGTACTGTGCAATCAACTGACTATCGGATACCTCAGCCTGCAGACTTGTTCTATCCGAATCTACGACCTCAAAGTAATTAGCAACCCCTTGTTTGTAGCGAAGTAGAGATAAATTTGAGGCATTTTTTGAGGCATCTACATTGTCACGTGATATCATCACTTGCTCATTGAGATAGCGTAAGTCTGATAACCCATTTTCAACATCCTCGAGAGCTGATAAAAGACTTTGTTTATAGTTTGATAGAGCTTCAGCGTACGCTTCTTTAGCGTGTTCATAATTCGCTTTATTTAGACCTTCAGTAAAAATAGGAAGAGTTATAAATGGTAATATGAAACCCTCTTTGCTGGAGCTATTTAACAGCGTAGATAAAGAGGTACTGTTAAAACCTGCGGCAGCTGTTAGTTTGATATTAGGATAAAAGGCTGCCTTAGCTACACCGATTTGAGCTGAAGTAAATGCTAACTGCTTTTCTGCCTGTGCTACATCAGGTCTTCTCTCAAGTAAATCGCTAGGTAAGCCAATAGGTATTACGGGAGGCAATTCTGTTATTTCCGTAATTTCCAATGCAAAGGCGTCATTTGTTTTACCAGTTAAGGTTGCTAGAGCATGACGTAAGGTTGCTATATGTTGCTGAGTGCTAAGCAGTGCTGATAACGCAGTATCAAGCTGTGTACGTGCTTGGTATACTTCGAGTTCATTACTCGCACCTTCTTTTTTACGCAATTGGACAAGTGCTAGTTCTTCTTTACGTCCCTCTACAGCAGCCTGCAAGAGGTGGCGCTGTGTTTCAAGAGAGCGTAGAGTGTAATAATCCTGTGCAGCTTCAGCTTCGATGCTTAGAAGTATATTTCGATATGAGGCTTCACTTGCTTCAGCTAAAGCTTTGGTACTTTCTACACTGCGCCGAACCCTTCCAAATAAATCTAATTCATAATTTAAATCTAGAGGAAGATCATACGTATTCGTGTTATAAGGAAGGGCAGTGGAGTGTGGCTGCGTCTGTCTATTCCCAGAGTAATTAACTTGGCCACCTGAACTTTGTATTACAAAGGATGGTCCTAAGTTTGAAGCACTAGCTCTAGCAATGGATCTTGCTTGTAGAAAACGCTGATAAGATGCCTTAAGATTGGAATTATTTTCAACGACTTCTTTTTCTAGATTATTCAGATTCGTGTCGTGATAAATGAGCCACCATCCCTCTTTGGGTAGCGTGTCTTTAGGAGCTATTTGCTTCCATGGGCTAGATTCGCTGTATGTAGTGACTGGAACTATGTCTTTAGGTTTTACATAGTCTGGTCCAACTGCGCATCCAGTCGTAATTAGTGCTAGTGCTAAGCTAGTGTAGAAATGGCGAGCCATGATGCTTAGTGTTTCTGAGCGCTAGTGATTTGAACTTCTTGTCCCTCTTGAAGGGAATCACTTGGATTATCAATGATGTTTTCGCCATCCTTAAGGCCATCTAAGATTTCAATTTCAGTTCCAAAGTCGCGACCTAAAGTGACGTGTTGTAAGTGAATTTTATTTTCTTTGTTTACAATTGCGACAAGTGTTCCCTCTGCACGTATAATAGCATTATTCGATGGTATAATAATCGCTGGATCTACTTGCGGTACTTTAAACTGAACTTGGCAATACATGCCCGGGAGAATTTTTCCCTCTTGGTTAGGAACGAGTACTTCGATTAGGCGAGTGCGAGAATTTGCATCAAGCGCACTTGATGTTCTAGAAACGGTACCTGAAAACACAGCGTGTGGATATTCAGCAATAAGAATATCAGCTTTCTGTCCATTCGTGATATTGCGCACTGCTGTTTGAGGAATGTTTACGTAGGCACGTAACATATCACTTTGGGTTATGTGGAAGAGTTCAGGTCCTGATCCAGCATTTATCAAGGTTCCGATATCAACACTTCTTGCAGAGATATAGCCACTGAAAGGAGCGGTAATTTTTTCGTAACTTTTTAAATCCTGATATTTTTTAACATTAGCTTTAGCTACATTTAGGTCTGCTTTCTTTCCTAGGTAATCAGCTTCTTTCTGATCAACTTCTTGCTTTGAGACTGCATTTTCTGCTCCAAGCTTTTTCCAACGCTTTGCAGAAATTTCAGCCAAAGCTAGGTTTGCTTTTGCTTGTTCGTAATTAGCTAGCGCTTGATTTAACTCTTGATCGGTTTCTGGTGATTCAATCGTAGCTAATAATTGGCCCTCTTTTACTTTGTCACCAATGTCTGCAACGTAGCTTGCGATATAGCCATTAGTTCTAGCGCGTATGGAGGTGTCTTTAATTGCTGAAAGAGTTCCAGGAAGAGTTATTTCTTGGAACCGCGATGCTTTTTTTGCAGCGGTAACTGTAACTACAGCAAGTGTATGATTCTCACTTTCTGCATTAAGTGGAGTAGTAGCTACAAGTGTAACTAAGATTAAATACGTTGAGATGAGTAACGTGGTTACTTTCATAAATTATGGATGTGTTGGATCGGTAATAGACTTTTCGTCTAGTTCTTCCTGAATTTCTTCCTCAGGTCTGTGAGCACTGTGTTTGCGAAGGTGAGCGTAAATAACAGGAACGAATAGTAGGGTAGCGATTGTAGCGAGTGATAAGCCTCCTATAACTGCACGACCAAGTGGAGCATTCTGCTCGCCACCTTCACCCATGCCTAAAGCCATCGGAAGCATACCTATTAACATTGCTAGTGCAGTCATCATTACAGGACGTAAGCGTGTTGAGCCTGCCTCAAGGGCTGCGCTCATTGCATCTTTACCTTCTTTTCTTAAATCGTTAGCAAACGTTACAATTAAAATAGAATTAGCTGTAGCTACACCAATACTCATAATGGCTCCCATCATTGATGGTACATTGAGGGTTGTATGAGTCAGTAAGAGGGCCCAAATGATACCGCAGATAGCTCCTGGGAGAGCCATAATAATAATAAGTGGATCAACCCATGATTGGAAATTTACAACCATGAGTAGGTATACCAGTACAATTGCGAAAATAATACCTATACCTAAGCCCAAGAATGCATCCTTCATGCTCTGAACTTGTCCTCTTAAGGTGATAAAACTGCCTCGTTTTAATTTAGCAGAAAATTCAGGAAGTAGTTTTTCTACACGAGTTGCAACTGATCCTAAATCTTTACCTTCAACATTAGCATATACGTCATATACGTTTTGAATATTGTAGTGACTAACTACAGCAGGACTTTCTGTACGTGTAATGGATGCAACATTGCGTAGGGTCTGAGGTACTTGAATGTCGCTCTTACTGCTAATAGGTATATTTAAAATAGCATCTAGGGAGTCTATTTTGTACTGAGGTGCTTGTGTTACTACCGAGTACTGAACACCGTTTTCTGGGCTAACCCAAAAATTAGGAGCAGCTTGGCTTGAGCCTGATAAAGATATGAGGAGATTACTTGCTACAGTATTAAGACCTAGACCTAGACCCTCTGCTTTAGTGCGATCTACTTCAACGTGGAATGCTGGGGAATTTACTATTTGGTGAATATGTACGTCAATAGCACCAGGAATTTGGGAAATACGTCTGGTGAGCTCTTGGGCTATTGCGTAATTATTTGCACTGTCTTTTCCTGCAATTTGTACATCGATAGGAGCAGGTAATCCGAAATTCAAAATTTGACCTACGATATCAGAGCTTTGCGCAAAAAATTGGCAGCTAGGAAACCCACGAATAAGTTCTGAGCGTATATCACTTAAATACTTAAACGTAGAATCGTGTTTTTCTGGATTTAAGGACACGAGAATATCTCCTTCAGCTGCCCCTACGGTAGCTAAATCACTATTGGCGATATTAATACCGCTGTTAGGAAGACCAATACTGTCTACGATAGCTACCAGTTGGTCCTTCGGGATACTCTTTCTAATTACATCTTCAACTTTACTAAAGACACGTTCTGTTTCTTCTATGCGTGTTCCTGGGGGTACACGTACATGTAACTTAAATGAACCAGCGTCTACTTTAGGAAAGAAATCACGCCCAATGAATGTAGCGAGTACACCCGAAATCAAGACGAGGCTAACCATGATGATCACAACTTGTTTTGTATGCTGTAAGCACCAGTGAAGAACTTTTACATAACGACTTCTAAACTGTTCATACCTGTTATTAAAACGTGTATGAATTTCCCAAATAATACCTGATTGTTTTTCCTCGTGTCCTGCTCCGGCATGACCTTTGAGTAAAAAGTGTACGAATGTTGGAACTACGGTACGCGATAATAGATAAGAAGCTAACATCGCAAAAATGACGGACAATGCGAGTGGGGAGAAGAGGAATTTAGCTACACCGGTAAGGAAGAAAATAGGAACGAATACAATACAGATACATAATGTTGAAACGAAAGCAGGGACTGCGATTTGCTCGGCACCATCGAGGATCGCTTGTATAAGTGTTTTGTGCTGACCTAAGTTACGTTCAATGTTCTCAATGGTAACGGTTGCATCGTCGACTAAAATACCAACAGCTAACGCAAGTCCTCCAAGAGTCATTGCGTTTATTGTTTGGCCGAGAATCGAAAGACAAATAATAGAACAAAAAATAGAAAGAGGTATAGATAAAGCGACTACAAGTGTACTTCTCCATGATCCTAAAAAGAGTAGAATCATAGTTGCTGTAAGTAGTGCTGCTAGTATGCCTTCACGGATTACTCCGTAAAGTGCTGCACTAACAAATATCGATTGGTCAAACTGTGGTACAAGGCTAACGCTCTGCGGAATAGTCGAGATAATGCGAGGAAGGGCCTGTCTTACATGTGAAATGACATCTAAGGTAGATGCTTCACCGTTTTTCATGATTGTGATCAATACACCGCGGTGCCCATTTTGTCTTACAATACTAGTCTGGGGTTGGAATCCGTCTCGGACTTGTGCGACGTCTCCAATGGTTATTGTTGCGCCATTAATAACGGTGATAGGTAGTTTAGATAAATCAGATACAAGGTTGGTACTGCTATTTAAGAGTACGCCGTATTCTCGGTTACCTACTTTTACGGTACCGGAAGGAAGGGTAAGATTTTGAGCGTTAATCGCTGCACTGACCTGAGCAGGTGTAATACCTTTTTCTTGTAACAACTTTGGATCAATATCGATATCGATTTGGCGTGCCTTACCTCCCAGCGGCATAGGAACAGCAGCTCCTTGTACGGTAGCAAGTTGAATACGTACTGAATTTAAACCTAAGTCGAAGAGCGCTTGTTCAGCTACCGTAGGACTTGAAATACCTAGTTGAAGAATCGGTACATTCGTAGCGTTAAATCGAATAACAACAGGCGGATTGATGCCTGGTGGCATACGGGCTAGAATGGACTGATTAATCGCTGTAACTTGTGCAACTGCAGCTTCAATACTCGCATTGGGTTGAAAGTATACCTTGATAATACCGTATCCTAAAAGTGATTGAGACTCTAAGTGCTCAATATCATTCACAGTCGTAGTTATGGAACGTTCTGCTAAAGTCACGATACGTTGCTCCATTTCAGGAGGAGTTAGTCCGTTATAACTCCACACGACACTTACAACCGGTATGTTAATAGCCGGAAATATGTCTTTAGGCATCCTAAGTGCCGATAGTAGACCTAAAATGATGATGGCAAGCGCCATAACCGTGAAGGTGTAGGGCTTGTTGAGAGCTAGGCGGACGATCCACATGAAATTGAATAGACGTAAGTTACGACAGTTAGGATACTCATACTACCAAATAATTTAGGGCAATTTGACGCAGCTAAGTCGTGATTAAATGGTTATTAAGTAACATAATTTGTCTGATATCCACTCAAAGTTATAACTATTAATTGCTTATATAACTATTCTTTTACCGCTTTTCCTTGCTAGAAGGGCTGATGGACTTTTTCCTTATAGGTTCCTCGTATGAAAGTATTAGTAGCCGATAAAATTTCACCTAAGGGAGTTGCCTATCTGCGTCAGCAGCCAGGTCTTGATGTTGTGGAGGCGTATGGTTCATCACCCGAAAAGATATTGGAATTAGTACGTGATGTTCATGCGATCGCAGTTCGTTCGGAAACTAAAATTACAGCAGAAGTTTTTGCTGCTGCTCCGTTACTTAAAGTAGTAGGTCGTGCAGGAGTTGGCGTAGACAATGTTGATGTTGATGCTGCAACTGAGCGTGGCGTTATTGTGATGAACACGCCCGCTGGTAATACCGTTGCTACTGCTGAACTTACTTTTACTCATATTTTATGCGGTGCTAGACCCGTTCCTCAAGCGGCTGCTTCAATGAAGTCGGGCAAGTGGGATCGTAAGAGTTTTTCTGGAGTAGAATTATTTAAGAAGACACTCGGTATCGTGGGATTAGGCCGCATTGGTGGCGAAGTAGCAAAAAGAGCACAAGCCTTTGGGATGCGTGTTCTTGCTTATGATCCTTACCTTGCACCAGCACGCGCTAAAGCCATTCAAGTTGAGTCTGTAACGCTTGATGAACTTTTAAAGCAGGCAGATTTTATCACCGTTCACATGCCTCTTACGGATGATACTAAATATTTAATTGATGAAGCAGCACTCGCTAAAACGAAGAAGGGAATTCGTTTATTTAATTGTGCTCGTGGTGGTATCATTAAGGAGTCAGCTCTCATCGCTGCTCTCAAATCGGGACATGTAGGCTCTGCAGGCCTTGACGTATTTGAAGATGAACCGCTCGCTGAGGATAGTGAACTACGCAAATTGCCAAACGTAGTACTCACTCCTCACTTAGGTGCTTCTACAGCTGAAGCGCAAGACGCCGTTGGGGTAGAGGTCGCTGAACAAATCGCAGACGTATTAAACGGTGGTGTTATTCGTAATGCCGTTAATATGCCATCGATCGATGCAACCGCTCTTAAGGTTCTTTCTCCTTATCTCGATCTAGGTGCTAAGTTAGGTACACTCGTTCAACAAATTGCACCAAGCCAAATCGCTAAATTACGTATTACTTATAGCGGTAAGATTGTAGACTTAGATGCAAATTCTGTGACACGTTCAATTCAGCGTGGCTATTTGAAACGTATCAGTGGTGAAGAAGTTAACTTTGTTAACGCTCCTTTCATGTTACAGCGTTTAGGAATTCAAGCTGAGGTTGTTAAATCAACGGGAGACAGCGTTTATAATGAAGCTATTTTTGTTGAAGCGATCGCTCCAGATGGAAACGCATATTCAGCGGTTGGAACGCTTGCTGGTAAATCAAACGAACCTCGCATTGTTGAAATCAATGGCCGCGATGTCGAAGTGGCAGCTGATGGTAAATTACTTGTTTTAGAAAACCTTGATAAACCAGGTATGGTTGGAACCGTTGGAACTATCTTAGGTAAAGACGGCGTAAATATCGCTGACATGTCACTAAGTCGTATCACACCAGGTGGTACAGCATACATGGTTGTTCGCGTAGATAATGAACCAAGTGCTAATGCGAGAGCAGAAATTAAAGGTAATCCTGCAATTAAACTAGCTAAGTTTGTACAGCTATAATCTGAACTCATGATTTCCTCCTATTTAAGTGCAGCATTCATCGGGTATGTGCTAGGCGCATTACCCTTTGGGTGGATTGTTGCACGAGCAAATGGAGTAAATATTTTTGAAGTTGGAAGTAAGAGTCCAGGTGCGACGAACGTAAAACGCTCTGTTGGTAAAAATGCGGGTAATTTAGTTTTTTTACTCGATGCACTGAAGGGAGCTGCAGCGGTTTATCTTCCTCAGTGTATTTGGTCAGCACCACATGATGTATTACGACTAAGTCTAGTAGCTATCATATGTGCTATATTAGGCCATAGTTTCTCGTGTTTTACCCGATTTAAGGGAGGGAAGGGTGTAGCAACTGCAGCGGGTGGATTTTTTGTACTGATGCCCCTACTAGCAGCGATATCGCTAGCATCCTGGGTAATTCTATTTTATGCGACTCGCTATGTATCTGTAGCAAGTATTGGTGCTTCGATCGTTCTTCCTGTGATTGCTTACTTCACACATCAAGAACCAGCACTGATTGTGATGTGTATTGTGTCTTCTCTTTTTATCATCATCCGCCACCGTGCAAATATTGTTCGTTTGCTCAATGGAACGGAAAATCGTTGGAGCAAAAAATAATTTCATGAAGGTATCTCTTAGCGTAAATATTGGACTTTGTGGTTTTGGCACGGTTGGCCAAGGCGTGTACAAGCATTTAGTTAAGTCACGTGCTGATATAACCGAGCGACTAGGTGCAGAAGTTAAGATTACGCGTATTGCTGTTAATGATATTAACAAGAAACGTAGCGTAAAAGTATCTAAGCAACTCCTCACAGAAGACGCTCTAGAAATTGCGAATGATCCTTCGATTCACGTTGTCTGTGAACTGATTGGCGGAACTGCGTTAGCGCGTAAGGTTACTCTTGCTGCACTTAAGCACGGCAAGATTGTTGTTTCTGCTAATAAAGCGCTTATCTGCGATCACGGTGCAGAAATTTTCGAAGCTGCACGTAAGTTTGGTGGCCATTTCTTTTTTGAAGCAAGTGTTGCAGGTGGTATTCCTATCATTAAAGCGTTACGTGAAGGATTAGTCGCAAATCGGTTTTCACGTATCTACGGAATTTTAAATGGTACCTGTAATTATATTTTAACCCAGATGGGTTCACGTGGGCTACCATACAGTGACGTATTAAAACAGGCTAAAGAATTAGGGTATGCTGAAGCGGATGAATCGCTTGACGTAGAAGGCTGGGATACAGCACATAAGGCATCCGTTCTTGCGTGGTTAGCTCATGGAGTGTGGGTAAAACCAAGCCAAATGATTGTAGAGGGAATTAATCGCTTAAGCCCTGCTGATTTAAGTAATGCAGCGACACTGGGATATAGCATTAAATTACTTGCTGTCATTACCCGTGATTTTTCAACTAACGAACTGTGTGTTCGTGTACATCCAACCTTGCTCCCGGTGAATAGTGTCGTTGCTAGTGTGGGTGGCGTATTTAATGCCGTAGCAGTTACTGGTGATGTTGTAGGCACGACGCATTATATTGGTCGTGGTGCTGGTCAAGATGCGACAGCAAGTGCTGTGATTAGTGATATCGCAGACGCAGTGGCTTTAATTAAGCATGGTAAAGGCACCCATCTTACCAGTGAGTCCTATGAACCTAATACCAAGGGTTGTACGTTAGCTCCCCTTGAACGTATTACAGGTAGCTACTATATTCGTCTTACCGTGAAGGATCAGTCAGGTGTTTTAGCTAAAGTCGCACGTGTACTTTCACAGAATAAAGTAAGTATTGCGACCATGATTCAAAATCCTGCCCATGTTGGTGCAGCTTCGCTTGTTCTTACGACACACGAAACTAACGAAAAATCGATTGGTAAGGCATTAAAGCGATTAAGTGCTTTAGGCAGTGTGCTTGAAACACCGCTTGTCTTACGCATAGGAAACTTTACAGATTAATTTAACTATCCATGGCACGTATTGTTCAAAAATATGGCGGCACCTCTGTAGGAGATGTCGAACGAATCAAGAAAGTCGCTGAACGCGTAAAAGCATCTCACGACGAAGGTCATGAGCTTGTGATTGTAGTATCAGCCCGCGCTGGTGTTACTAACGAGTTGATTGCACGTGCTAAAGCCGTATGTGCTGAACCAAGTGAGAGAGAGTTGGATCAACTTGTTTCGATTGGTGAACAGGAAACAATCGCATTAGTCGCTATGGCTTTGCAGGGTATAGGTGTTGCAGCAGTCAGCTATACAGGAGCACAGGCAGGTATAGTAACAGACACTTCCTTTACTAAGGCTAAGATTCAGAATATCGATGCTTCACCGATCGTAAAAGATTTAAAAGAGAAACGCGTCGTTATTGTTGCTGGTTTCCAAGGCATGAATGCTGATGGACAAGTAACAACGCTTGGACGCGGTGGTTCAGATTTAACAGCAATTGCTTTAGCAGCTGCAATTAAAGCTGATACCTGTGAAATTTATACAGACGTAGACGGTGTATATACTGCTGATCCTCGTGTTGTAAAAAATGCACGTAAACTTAATGAAATTTCGTATGACGAAATGTTAGAACTTGCATCGTCAGGTTCTAAAGTCATGCAGTCTCGTTCAGTAGAATTTGCCAAAAAATATGGCGTCGTTTTTGAAGTTCGCTCTTCGTTTAATCATAACCCAGGTACAATCGTGAAAGAAGAAGTCGCTTATATGGAAAAAGTCGTTGTTCGCGGCGTTGCTGTCGACAAAGACCAAGCTAAAGTAACGGTAAGTAACATTGCCGATAAGCCAGGCTCAGCTGGTAAAGTGTTCCGTGCACTTGCTGAAGCAGGTATCATCGTTGATATGATTGTCCAAAATATTGGTCGCCAGGGTGTGGCTAATTTAACTTTTACAGTACCTCAAGGTGACAGCAGTAAAGCTGTTCGCGCTATTGAACCTGTACTTAAGGCAATAGGTGGCGGCGAAGTATCCGTACATGGACAAATCGCTAAGCTCTCCGTTGTCGGTGTTGGTATGAAGACACACAGTGGTGTTGCTGCTACACTTTTTGAGGCACTTGCTGCAGCAGGTGTTAATATTGATCTTATTAGTACATCAGAAATTAAGATTACAGTAGCGATCGCACTTGATAAAGCAGATGAAGCAGCACGTGTTGCTCATGCAGCTTTCAAGCTTGATACGCTCTAAGTAAAAAGTCGGATTTAGCGATGCGCTATATCTCAACACGAGGTCAAACTCAGCCGCACTCCTTTAGTGAGGCTGTCTCTGTTGGTTTGGCTCCTGATGGGGGACTTTTTTTACCTGAAAAATTTCCGTCCCTCACATCGCATCTAAAAAAATGGGAAGGCCTGAGTTACTCGCAGCTATGCTACGAGTTTATGAAACTCTTTGCGACCGATATTCCGGAAGCAGATTTAAAGCAAATTGTAGAATCGTCCTACACGACCTTTACTGATCCAGCCGTCGCACCATTAAAAAAATTAAGTACGGATGTATACGTACTTGAATTGTTTCATGGTCCTACACTTGCCTTTAAGGACTTTGCCTTACAGCTCCTAGGAAATTTATACAGCTACCTGTGCAGTAAGAAGAGCGAATCGATTAATGTATTAGGGGCAACCTCGGGTGATACGGGTGCTGCAGCGATACATGGCTTACTAGGTAAATCCAACACCGCAGTCTTTATCCTATATCCTAACGGTAGGGTATCTGCACTCCAGGAAAGACAAATGGCATGTCTTGGTGCGGATAATGTTTATGCACTCGCAATCGATGGAAGCTTTGATGATGCCCAAGCTGCATTAAAAGAAATTTTCGCAGATCAAGATTTTAGAATTAAACATAGGCTCTCAGCTGTTAATTCAATTAATTTGGCCCGCGTTTTAGCGCAGTGCGTGTATTATTTGTATGCGTGGTTACAAATTCCAGAGGCTGATCGTAGCCGTGTCGAATTTGTTGTTCCTACAGGAAATTTTGGAAACGTACTTGCCGGGTGGCTCTTAACCCAAATGGGCGTTTCTATTGGAAGCTTTAAGGTAGCAACGAACCAAAACGACATTTTATTCCGTTTATTTAATACGGGAGAATATAAAGTAGGTCAGGTTGAACCAAGCTTGGCTCCATCCATGGATATACAAGTGGCTTCTAATTTTGAGCGCTTGTTGTATTACCGCTTAAACGCAGACTCGGTAAAGGTGAGAGAAGCGATGCAGGAATTTAAAACGAAAGGATCGTTTGTTCTTCCGGGATTTAAGGCTGGAGAATTTTCTGCTTCACGCTGTGTAGATAAAGAAATTCCAGATATTATTAAATCTGTCTATAAACAGTACGGCCTTGTGATAGACCCGCATACGGCTTGTGGTTTTAAGGAACACACCAAGGGTAAACTAAGTATCGTGCTAGCCACAGCAAGCCCTGCAAAGTTTCCAGATACGATTCAATCGGCATTAGGTATCGAGCCGAAAGATCTTATACTGGAAAAATTAAAAACACGTCCTATCGTAAAAACGCTGATCAAAGCAGATCCAGCACTGATTAAAGCATTTATTACAAAGCACGGTGTTTAATTCATTTTTTAAAAAACTTGTACTTACCTTAGTACTATCGGTGAGTATTCAGCTAAAAGCTGAACCTTTATGGGCATATGGTTTTCAAACACCGCTAAAGCCAACGGATCATCCACCGGCACCTTCGGTTCCAAGTCGTAAGCCTAAAGCAGGTAAATCTATTGAAGAACAGAATAGGCCGCTCCACGTGGCTGGCAGTACAGCTTCATACTCTACGATAGATATTCATTATGGAGGTAATGTAGCTGATTGGTTTCCTTTAGAGCATCCTCCCATGCCTTATATCGCTTCCCACGGCTCTAAGAGTCTGGGAGATAAAGCCTATGCTTGTGCTTTTTGTCATTTACCAACAGGACGTGGCAGACCTGAAAATGCACCGGTTTCAGGTCAGTCGGTTGATTATTTTATAAGACAATTGGAAGATTTTAAGCATGGCATGCGTAATAGCTACGATAAGCGTAAAGCAAATACGCAGGTGATGATTGCTCTCGCTAAGGCGATGACAAAAGAAGAAGAAGTTGCAGCGGCAAACTATTTTGCTGCGATACCGTGGACTAGGTGGGTGCACGTTATTGAAACGGATCTCGTTCCAAGAACGCATATCGAAAATAGTTTATATTTAGCTTTAGAAAAAAAGCTCACTGAGCCGATCGCTGGTCGCATTATTGAAATTCCAGAAGATGAAGAACAGGCGCAAGGGTTGAGAAATCCACATTCTGGATTCATAGCCTATGTGCCAAAAGGCAGTTTAAGTAAGGGAAAGGATCTCGTCACAACTGGTGGTGAAAGACGCATCGAAGGTAAAGTAATTCCCGGCAGAACAGTAGCCTGTGCAACCTGTCATGGTCCTGATCTTATGGGTTTAAAAGATGCACCTGCTATAGCAGGCAGATCTCCTAGTTATTTAGCTCGTCAAATGTACGATATGAAAGAGGGTACAAGAAAAGGTGCTTTTGCCGTGCAAATGCAGCCCGTTGTAAGCCAACTTTCTGATGATGATATTACAGCTATTGTAGCTTACGTAAGTTCACTCCCGTAAGCTACGGCAGCGTGTTAATAGACGCGCTTAGATAAGCTTTCTGTAAGCTCTATAAAGAAACGAGAACTCTTACTCAGTGAATTAAATGCATCGATTGCTTCGTTCGATGTTTTCTTAGCTAGCTGCTTTGACTGCTCTAGGCCGTACATAGAAACAAAGGTTGTTTTGCCTGCCTTTGCATCTTTACCTGCTGTTTTTCCGAGTGTCGCATTATCGGAAGTTACATCTAAAATATCATCGATAATTTGAAACGCTAATCCTAGATGACGACCAGCGCTACGAATTTTTTCGATATCAGGTGCGGACGCCTGTGCAATGGTAGCTCCTAAAACAAGTGAGCACTCAATCATAGCAGCCGTTTTATTAAGATGGATGAATTCAAGGTCAGTTTTTGATACATCGGTTCTTTTTTCGGCAAGTAAGTCTTCTACTTGGCCGCCGATTAATTTTTCACTACTTGATGCCGTGCTTAGTTCTTGGACGAGTTTAAGGGCGGTCTGTGGTGAATAGTTCTGACTAATTAATTGGAAAGCGTAGGTAAGTAGTGCGTCACCTGTGAGTAAAGCGGTCGCTTCATCGAATGCCTTATGAACGGTTGGTCTACCGCGTCTTAAGTCATCGTTATCCATGCAGGGTAAATCGTCATGGATTAAGGAGTAGGTATGAACGCATTCTATAGCTACGGCTGCTGGGCTAGCATCCGCCTTAGAATCAAAGAAGTCATTGGCAGCTAACACTAAAACGGGACGAAGACGCTTACCGCCCCCTTGCATGGCATAGCGCATGGCAGTATGAAGCCTTTCAGGTCGCGTGGTAGCCTTAGGAAGGTGGCGCTCAATTGCCCCCTCGGTTTGGGTTACGTAGCTAGCTAAAGCTTCTTTAAAACTCATAAAGCTTATGTTTTATGCCTAAATAGGTAGCCTGGCAAGGCATAGGCTAAGTAAATATTTCGACTTCCGCCTAAGCCGATTCCTGTTTCTAATAGGATCTATGCCTACATACGAATATGCCTGCCCTAAATGCGGACATGAGTTTGAGCAGTATCAATCCATGAAGGATGAACCGCTTAAGATATGTCCTAAGTGCAAGAAGTCTGGCGTCAAACGCCTCGTTGGTGGTGGAGCTGGGCTAATATTTAAAGGAAGCGGTTTCTATATTACGGATTATAAGAAGTCTTCCAGTACGGATAAAGCTCCAGCGAAAGAAACAAAAAAGAAAGATAGTTAAACTTTAACGAACTCGACTGTGTCCAAACGCCTAAAAGATATCAGTGTCGTTTCTTTTTTGACTGTGGTATCTCGTATCTTGGGTTTGGTGCGTGATTCGCTCAGTGCTGCTGTTTTCGGAGCGAGTGCCTATTACTCTGCCTTTTTGACTGCCTTTGTTGTCCCTAATTTATTTAGACGACTTCTAGCAGAGGGGTCCTTAACGGCAGCTTTCGTTCCTACGTTTCAAGAAGCTTTACATAAAGAGGGCAAGGTGGGCGCATTTAAGTTACTTTCTCAAATCACAACCTGGTTACTGTGTGTTACTGGAATTCTTACCTGTCTTGCTATGCTTGTATTCAGTCATGCACGGCTAATCACAGGACAAGAAAGTAAATGGTATTTGGCAGCAGATTTAACGGTCATTTTATTTCCTTATCTTGCCTGTATCGCATTAGCTGCAGCATTTAATGCAGCACTCAACATACTGGATCATTTTTTAGAGCCTGCGTTGTCACCTACGTGGCTTAATTTAGCAATGATTGCCTCAATCGGTGGAGCTGGTCTTCATTTTGCTCATACGCCACTCGGACAAGTGCACTGGCTCTGTGCTGGTGTTTTAGTGGGAGGCTTTTTTCAGTTCGCTGTCCCTGCTGTTATCTTAATGCGAGAGGGGTGGAGACCATCATTGTCTCTTGAACTATCACCGCACGTAAAAGAGATAGCACTACTCATGGCGCCAGGAATATTTGGTACTGCTATTTACCAAATCAATATTGCTGTATCACGTTTCTTAGCATTCTCACTGGATGATGCATCTGCTACTTTTTACTTTATGGGAAATCGCCTCATGGAATTCCCAATCGGTGTATTTGCGATTGCCGTTTCAACGGTTGTTTATCCGCTGATTGCTAAACATGCCGTAGAAAAGAAATTTGATCTTATGGCAGAGGATTTTCGAAAGGGACTTCGCCTTATATTAATGATTAATGTCCCTGCTGCTGTGGGGCTTGTTTTACTCAGTCATCCCATTGTCAGTTTAATCTATAGGCATGGGCACTTTACTGCTGATAATGCGAGTGATTTATCAACGCTTGTTGCCTTGTTTGCATTGGGAATGCCATTTTTCTCTGTCGTCAACTTAACGATCAGAGCATTTTACTCGGTTAAGGATACTAAGACACCGGTCAAAGTGGCGACGATTGATTTTATACTTAACGTAATTTTAAGTATTACGCTCATGCACGCGTTTGGAGTTCGAGGACTTGTTATTGCTAGCACAACAGCGATTATTCTTCAAACGGTACTGCTTCAGTACGCACTCGTAAAAAAACTACCTGGTTTAAGTTTTAGACCACTATGGATTAGTTTATTTAAGGTACTAGTAGCATCAGCTATCATGGCAGGTGTTGTAGCTGGACTGTGGCATTATGTTGATACGCTCAACATAACGATGTTTGCGAAAGGAATGATCTCTGTCTTCGGAATTATCCCTAGTGCTATCGCAGTCTATGCTGGGTTTCTTTATGTTTTAAAAATTGAAGACGCTCACGAATTAGTCGGATTAATTAAGCGTAAATTTGCTAGAAACTAATTATTGCAGTAGGGTAATACCCATCTATTTACCGTTATGCACGCTGTCCAATTAACCGCATTAAATGCTTGTGACGTTTCGTCTGTAAGTAAACCAGTTCCAAAGTCGGGTGAGGTGTTGATCGCTTTAAAAGCGGCAGCACTCAACCACCGCGATTTATGGATAAAAAAAGGACAGTACGCAGGAATTAAGTATCCCTGTATTCCAGGCTCAGATGGTGCTGGGGTAGTGGTGGAGGTTGCTGATCACGTTGATTCATCATGGATAGGTAAAGACGTGATCATTAATCCTGCTTTTAGCTGGGGTGATAAAACGTCAGCTCAATCAGATCAGTTTACTATACTTGGGCTTCCTCGGTTTGGAACCTTAGCTGAATTTATTTGTGTTCCTGTAAGTCAGTTAGAAGTAA
The DNA here is from genome assembly GCA_036824825.1 of Opitutaceae bacterium. Taxonomy (GTDB): domain Bacteria; phylum Verrucomicrobiota; class Verrucomicrobiia; order Opitutales; family Opitutaceae; genus Palsa-1447. The sequence continues at coordinate 9,213 of DAISZL010000003.1, read as the reverse complement.
AGCCTCCTAGTATGACATGGGAGGAAGCTGCGGCACTTCCACTGGCAGGATTAACGGCGTGGAGAGCTTTAACAACGAGAGCTCAGTTAAAAGTAACAGATAAGGTTTTAATTTCTGGTATCGGTGGAGGAGTCGCGGTCTTTGCGCTTCAATTTGCAGTAGCGATGGGTGCCTCGGTTTGGGTTACTTCAAGTTCACAAGCTAAGATTAATCAGGCTGTAAAGTTAGGCGCTAAAGGAGGCTTTTTATACACGAAAAAAGGATGGGCTGAGGATGCTGTAAAAGAGTTAGGTGGATTTGATGTGATTATCGATAGTGCTGGTGGAGACGGATTAAATGATCTCATTGATGCTGCTGCGAGTGGTGCACGTATAGCTTTTTATGGAGCAACCCGTGGAAATCCTACGAGTGTTACCTTAAGAAAAATATTTTGGAGGCAACTATCACTCTTAGGTACAACGATGGGAAGTCCTGCCGATTGGAAAGCGTTGATACGCTTTGTTGATGAAAAATCGATTAAGCCTGTCGTGAGTCAGGTCTTTTTACTGAGTAACGCCTTGCAAGCATTCGATCTTATGGAGCAAGGTGGCCAGTTCGGTAAAATCGTACTTAAGATAAGCGAGTAAGTAGAACTGAGTAAAAATAGCTCACTTAAGTCGTTCATACACAAGCCGTACTTGGGGTGATGTGGCTCGACTAATCTAAGTCTTTGTTCACACTCGGGCTCTTAAATAATAGCGGTAGCAATTGTGTAATGAACAAACTTATTCTTTTAGTCGTTATTTTAATTTGTGCATCCTCCTGTTCGCATGTGGATTCGAGAACAGCAAAGAATGTAAATTTAAGTCAGTTTAAGCATCCGTATATTGTGCACACGTTAACGGATGGACGTGGTATCGATACCATTATAACCCGTGAACTGATCAAGTTAGGTTATGATGCATCCCATGGGCCTATCACGATGCTGCCTAAGAACGCCGACTGCATCATACGTTATCATGATCGTTGGACGTTTGATTTTACGACCTATATGATTCAGCTCGATCTGCAGGTATCAACGGCTCGTCCAGAAAAATTAGTAGCCGAAGATAGTTATTTTAGACCTTCGGTTACTGGAGGCTCTGAAGTGGATATGGTAGATGTTGTTTTAAAACGTATTTTCGCACCCCATAATCCTGCTATACCTCTTACACCTCAAGCAGAGGAGCCAGCTCTCTAATCGCTTCGCTCATTACGACAGCGTTTTGTAGTATACTGCTTCGTACTGAGAAACAATTGTATCGCGCGAGAATAACTTTTTGGCGCGCGCTTTAGCTGCACTTCCCAGTGAAAGACGAAGTTCTGTGTTATCAATCAGTTTTTCTGATGCTTCTATTAAGCCTTTTACGTTATCTGTACTAGAGGTGATACCAGTTATATTTTCTTCAATAACTTCCGGTATCCCACCGACATGGGTTGCAATACTTGGACTACCAAAACACATACCTTCCAATATGCCTAAACAAAAACTTTCTGAGTCAGAGGTGTAAATGCCCAAGTCAGACGCGTTTAAGTAGTCCTCTATGATAGGGACGTTATCTACAACGATTACCTTATTCTCTAGTTTTAGCTTTTTAAGAAGGGGTGTGTAATTTGTAAAATCACCACCTGCTAAAATGAGTAGTTTAAATGGTTTCGATGATTTAATCCCTGCGATCACTTCTAGGAGACGGTCTATACGCTTTACTGGACGCAGATTTGAAGCGTGGCACAGGACAACTTCGTCTTTAATCCCAAGTGATTCACGAATTGCATCTCGTGACTTACTTACTTTTTTGGGTTCGAAAAAATTATATATGACTTCGATAGGACGCGTAGTGCCAATGATTCGGTGTGTTTCCTTCGCTAAATAATGTGAAACAGTAGTTACAGCATCGGACTTCTCTAAGGCATAGCGAATCGCTGGTCCATAGGCAGGATCTTTTCCTAAGAGGGTGGTGTCTGTTCCATGTAGCGTAGTAACGATCTTAGGGAGTCGCTCGTGTTTGATCATTTGCTTAGCTAGAACGGCAGCGGTTGCATGCGGTACAGCATAATGGACATGCAGAATATCAAGCGAATGAGCCGTTGCGACCTCAGCCATTTTGACTGAAAGGGGTAAGGTGTAATCAGGATATTTAAATAAATCGTAATCGCTAATTTTAACGGGATGAAAAAAGAGATTATTATCTATGTTGGGCAGTCGTATTGGCCGCTCATAGCTTATGAAATGAACCTCGTGTCCTTTAAGGGCTAAGGCTTCACCTAGAGCAGAGGCAAGTATGCCACTACCTCCAATTGAGGGATAACAGGTGATGCCAATTTTAAGCATGCTAGAAGCTGCGAGCACTGGATGTGAATGTATCTAGGGTAGATATCACGAGATTATCTTCACAGAATAAAGTTTGTGCATACTCTAATCCTGAGCTTAGTCCGGCTACGCGAGCTCGAGAAAGTTGAAGCTCTACATACTTTTTTGATTTAACTTGGGATTTATGAGCTAGCATCATCTTTTTCCAACGTGTTAAGACACCTGACGAAGATATATCGTAGTGAAGCGGCTGTTTATGGGTAGGTTCCGCACTGGGTGAGAGCGCATAGAAGAAGAGATGTTTTATCTTATGCGCTTTAAATCCCTTTAATTCTTCAAGTCCTGCGTATCTCGCTAGTCGAGCCGCGTCGCGAACCATATCACCTAGTTTGTAGTGATCTGGATGTTGGTTTTTAACGGTCGTAGGGCAAAGAACGATTTCTGGAGAAAGACTTCTAATCACCTTAGCTAGGGTTAAGCAGTGGCGGGTTTGAATTTGTAGTTTTGCATCTCCATCTAGTTCTAAGAAATGAAGGTGAGCATGGTTTATTTTAGCGGCTGCAGCAGCTTCTTTTTGCCGTGTTTTTGAATCAGTAAAACTTCCTGATTCTCCTTGAGAGCAAATGACATAGTGTAAGGTTCTACCTGCTAAACTCTCTGAAGCAGCAATACCTCCGCATCCAAATTCAATATCGTCTGGATGTGCTCCAAAGATAAGTATGGAACCTTTAGCTTTCGATTTGCGTGTAAGCTTCATTGGATTTGTCGATTGGGTCGCGGCTAACGAAAGTAATCTCTGGTGCTTGATGTGTATTAAGATAAGCAATTTCACCCATACCTGCAATATAATGGGTACAGTGTATCACAGATTGCATCCAGACTAGCCGGGTATCACGAGTTGGGCTAATCATCGCCTTATTAGAGATAACAGGATCTAAATCAATATACCGACTACCGCCTTCATGAAGCTGTAATCTATCGCCGTGTTTACGGGCACGAACTACTTCGCCTTGATAAGGGGTGTCTATGAAATAGTCACTAATTTCACAGGCTTCTTTCCTAAAGGCAGGATCACTTGAGCGCATGACCGTGATATGCTTGAGAAGTCCCATGGCTTCATACATTTCGAGACAAAAGCTTGCTACATCCTGAGTCTTACACTGTTTGAATGCAGTCACGAGATCCTTATCAACATAAGCCGGTAATTGACGGGCTGTCTGTGATGCCCAGTCATGGGGAATGCGTTTTAAATACAGGGGTGACCATTTTTTCTGAATTTGATTTTCAGAAGTAAAATTGAAGGTTTTTTGTTTTCCGTCTTTTAGATTGGTAAGAAGGGTCTGTGTTTCTCTTAAGTCATGATCACTATCATGACAAAAAAATATAATTTTTCCTCCGATTTCAGACTGTAAACGTAACGCAGTTTTTATCTTCGAATAAAGAAAACGCTTCGGAAAAAATCCGCATGGCTGCTGTCCAAAGCATATGATTGGCTCGTTCATGCTAGATCGTTCTCACTTTTATTTTTTGGTACGATATATTCTAGCCCGAAACTAAAGAGAATGCATAAGACGCATCCAATCAGATTATACCACAGGTAAGAAATAGAGAGGGTGTAGTAGAATACAAAAATGAGAATTTGTGAAATAATGGAGGCCCAGAAAACAGCAGTACCCCCAATTTTTTTAAAGAAAAAGGCGACAAGAAAGATACCAAGTACCACGCCATAAAAAATAGAACCAACGATATTAACCGCTTGAATCAGATTTTCTGTCAGTGATGCAAAGAGGGCGAAAGCCATTGCTACAAGACCCCAGAGGACAGTAAATAATTTGGTTAAGACTAAACTCTTTGTGTCGTTGGGCTTAGTTTTTACTAAGGGTAAGTAGATATCGATAAAGGTAGATGTACTCAGTGCACTTAACTCGCCAGCTTTGGAAGATAAAGCGGCCGCAAAAAAAGCTGCTATCAATAGACCGATTAGTCCGTGAGGCAAATAGGAGATGATAAAACTTATAAAGACATAATCTGCATCGGTTGATGAACCTTTGATATGGGACTTGGCAAGTAGTTGAGTGGCCTCTGTCCTAATAGCCTGCGTATCCGTATGAGCCTTGAGTACATTCGCTTTCGCTTCATCTACATTTAAGTGGCCTGGTGAATTACGTGTATCTAGCCATGCCTTAATAGACGTTTTTTCTTTCTCATGGGCCTTTGTATAGGCTGTATCTAAGGCACTTAGTTTGCCTGTTTTATCCTGTCTTAAAGCTTGGTTCCACACAGGCAAATTGAAATAGAGTGGCGGTCTCTCAAAACGATAAAAAATAAAAATAAATACACCGATTGTTAAAATAAATACCTGCATAGGTATTTTAAAGATCGCGTTGAACATAAGTCCTAATCGACTTTCACGCAGGGATGAGCCGGATAGGTAGCGCTGAACTTGAGACTGATCTGTTCCAAAATAGGAGAGAGCGAGGAACATGCCTCCTAAAATACCGGAGTAGAGCGTGTACCTCTTGTGTGGATTTAACGAGTAATCCACTGCGTTTAATTTATTAAAGAGACCGGCAAGAGCAAACGTACTCGATACATTTAACTGTTCGGGCATTGATTTAAGGATGATGAAACAGGCAGCAAACATCCCAATAAAAATAATCCCTATTTGGTATTTTTGGGTTACGTTTACTGCTTCATTACCCCCAAAACTCGTGTAGATTATAACCAGTAAACCACTGAAAATAATCGTAGCATTTAAGTCCCATCCCATAACGGTTGATATCACAATCGCAGGAGCATAGATCGTTATTCCTGCACCAAGGCCACGTTGTATAAGAAACAGTGTTGCACCAAGGAGTGTTGTTTTTTTATCAAACCGTTTTCCTAAGAATTCGTAAGCGGTATAGACATTTAATTTTCGATAATAGGGTAAAAATATCGCTGATATGATGATGAGAGCTAGCGGTGCACCAAAATAGTTTTGCACAAATCCTAAACCATCTTCGTAGCCTTGGCCTGGTGTAGATATGAATGTGATCGCACTGGCCTGAGTGGCCATGACAGAGAGACCAATCGTAAGCCAAGCTGTATCATGGTTTCCTTTAAGGTACTCATGAAGCGTTTTTTGTTTACGTGTACGCCACATGCCATACCCGGCAATGAGGAGTAAGGTTCCAAGGAGTACGATGTAATCAACCGAGTTCACGAATAGTACTTATCTAAAAGGGTAAGTAGCACAATCCAAAGTATCAGTATTCCTAGAACCGTAAGGTAGATACCACGCCATGATTTAAACCAAGGTAGGCCTGTTTCTTCCGTATTGTTCATGGCTTAGTTCTTACCTAAGGCGATGAGATTAGCCATCAGACGATAGGCGCCAGGTGTTCCTGCAGGCAATTGTCTAAAGAAGGACAGTCCCGTATAAACAAATACACCTTTCCCGTAGTGTGCTATAAGTAAACCACTTTTGAGTGGTGGTTCATTTACATCGCTACAAGCAATAACTGCTTCAAAGTGATTTTCATCCCAGGAGCTTGCAAAATTTAGCCCACGCTCTTGTACCCAGTTCTTGAAGTCATCTGCTGTGATCTGATTAGGATACGTAAGAGCAGGTGAGTGAGGATTTAAGATTATAACCGGTCCATTTTCATTCGTCACTCGGTACTTAGGTAAGTCACGTGAAAGACTTAAAGTGTAAGGAGCAAATTGGTCTACCTTAAGACTATTGGGTGTATTATACTGATCGATGACTGTACCACCTGCTTTTATATAGTCCCACAGAAGTGGTATCACTTTATCTAAGTCGTTACGTGTGTTGAATGCTCTAACGCCGATAACAATCGCATCAAAGGTTTTAATTTTATCGGATGTAAGTAATTCACGGTTAAGCTGCGTAACCGTATAGCCCATTTGCTCAAGACATTGAGAAACTGTGTCACCAGCACCGGGTAGATAACCGATTGTTTTACCTTTTATTTTTAAATCAATACTCAGTGCTTTAATTGCTGTTACCGGTAACAGGATTTGCTCAGGAATGTGAGAATAGTGAATCGATGTACGACCGCGATTATAGCTTACGCCATTTACTAAAGCGGTTGCTGTCAGTGTAGCAATCGATGTCACTGAGGGTGCTTTCACAGTAAACGTTAATTTCGTGTGATCCTGTTTTTTAATTAAGCTAAAGGATAAGTTCTTCGGTGAAATGACCCAGTCACGAGGAAGGCTTAAGGATAATTCACCGGATACGTTATCACGGGTGGCTTCTATATCTACCTCAACAGATTTTTCCTTTGATGGTTCTACGAGTAAGGTTTGTGTTGCAAAACTCAGTGATACAGGTGCAACGATGATTACGGGAGCTTGGGTTTTTGTTTGGTTACTCGCAATTTTTGTCTCATGCGGCTCGGTAAGGACATGAATTTTCTGTCCTCCGATTTCAAACTCACAGTCGATTGGTAAACTAGGTGGATTGATAGGCTTACCAATTAAATGTTCATTGTTTACATGAAACATTCCACCAGCACTGACTGACTCTAACCAGTAGGGCTGACTCAAGGCAGCACCGGTCGGAATTTTAGCGAATGTATTTAACTCTGCTGGTTTCGTTTGTGATAAATTTTGATTAACCGTCTCTTTTTTGTCTAAGGAAGGGTAGTAAACACTAAGCCAGGTAACGGTTTGTAGATTGGTTTTAAGTGATACTGAATAACTGAGTCGTAAGGTTTCTCCGGGTATTACCTGAGAGCTAGGTGTTTCAACATTCAGTTTTAGTCCTAGGCACCGTGTGATGATTTCATCTAAGAGGGTGAGTTTATTTTCCGTAAGAGGTGATTTTTCTAGTGTTAAAAGACGAGCTCTTACATCAAGAAGCTTAGGTACACTTAATTCGGTGTGCTTAGGATCATAGGATGTAATAATCTGATTGATTGCTGTAGTTAGTCCTTCTGCTCCTTGAACGCGTGACCACGTGCAATCAATATTATCGAAGAGATCATGTTCTGCTTTGTCGCCTTTAAGTAATTTAAAGTACTCAAGATGACGGCTATTAAAGTTATTTGCACTAAAGCCTCCAAAGCCTTGAGTCTTGTGCATAGCGCGGCTTCGCGCAGCGAGAGAACCAAAAGATTCTGCAGTATCTGAATCTTTGCCTGCAGCATCTAGAGCGATTAAAGAGCTGTCCTTATTAGATTCGTTGTTTCGTAAGCCTGTATTTATAAAAAGTCTGCGAGCTTGCCAGGGGCTTAGTGTTTGGAGTTGTTCAGGAAATTTACTCGGATCGCCAGATAAACTAAAAGCTTCGTTAGCTAAATAAGCAGACGCTGTATGGTGGCCATGGGTCCCGCTTGGTTCAGGCGAAAAACGCGTGATAATAATATCAGGGCGTACTGTACGAATAACCCGTACTATATCAGCGAGTACTTCTTCGTGATTCCACTTGTTTAATGTTTGGAGGTAGTCCTTTGAATATCCAAAATCACGTGCACGTGTGAAGTATTGTTCACCTCCGTCAATTTTGCGTGCAGCGAGCAGTTCTTGTGTGCGTGCAACGCCAAGACTATCGCCAAATTCTGGGCCTAATAAATTTTGACCCCCATCACCGCGAGTTAACGAAAGATAGGCGGTTCTTAAATTGCGACCGCGAGAAAAGTAGGTGATGAGTTGCGTATTTTCATCATCTGGGTGTGCTGCTATGTACAGAACAGTTCCCGTTTCATTTAAACACCTTAATTCATGGGCTATGATTTGTGACTCACTGGGTGTGAGTGAGTCACTGAAAAGCCGAGGAATACCAATACTACTTAGCGTACCCACTACTAGGGCAGCTAGAAGAAAGCGCTTCACGAGATAAGACTAGTTATTTCTTATTCGTAAATTGAACTGCGAATTGAGTCTTTTCCCACGAAATCTTAATGACGCCACCGCCTGCAGGTACGGATTCAATTTTAATCGTTAATTGAGGTACATCTGTAGCTAGTTCTGATTTTTGTGCATCTACACGGCAAACATCATGGGCTTCATCAACGGGTTCACCCCATGTTCCCAAGGTAGAACTAAATGCGAGTTTAGATGTGCCTTTTTCAGAAGGTACTAAGTAGATGGTGTAAGCGCCTGCTGGAATTGTTGTAGATCCAATTGTAATTGGTTTTTGAGCGAGGAGTAGAGTTGATTCATCTGCACCTAAACGGTAGGCCTTATCCCAAGGTACAAGATTGCCCCATACGGTTCTTAATTCACCTGTTTTAGGAGACTTTGAATAAGGACGACCATAAACGATGGTGACACGATTAGCATCTGCCTTAGTGCCGATAACTTTACTGATCGTTTCGTGTGGGCTTAAACGTTTTTGCTGCGCTGAAGCGGGAAGTGCGATTAAGCATAAACACGTTGCAAGTAGGGTAAGTTTAATGAGGTTCATAGATTAATTAAGACGTTTTTAAGGATAGGTAACGAAAGGTTACTGTGTACCGTAATTATATATTTGCAACTGAGGTTGGTGCAAAACTGACAAAGGTAATTTGTATGCCCTGTGTGCTATTTAGAGCACCAGAATTTGGAAAGTGGTGCGACGGGAGAGACTCGAACTCTCGACCCACGGTTTAGAAAACCGTTGCTCTATCCGGCTGAGCTACCGTCGCATATGTAACTAAAAGGTAAAGTACGCTAGTCATGCCTATCAAGAGCTAAGCATGCTAGCTTAAAAGAGCTTAATTTAAGCAAAAAACCAGCTAAGGATAGCTTGACTCAAGCGTTCTGAGACTTACTTTCTAGCGTTCAGTCATTTAGGGGTGGTAGCTCAGCTGGTTAGAGCGATACACTGTCACTGTATAGGTCGCGGGTTCGAGTCCCGTCCATCCCGCCATTTACTTAAAGTATTGATGGCAAAC
>DAISZL010000002.1:109449-137084 GCA_036824825.1 Opitutaceae bacterium | reverse complement strand
CTAATTTCTAGGATCCACTTAGCTGGTGCACCCGGAGAGAATCGAACTCCCAACCTTCTGATTCGTAGTCAGACGCTCTATCCAATTGAGCTACGGGTGCATTCCAGAAGGTTTGAAAACACAGATAAATCCCTTGAACTGCAAGCGCGAAATGCAAGGATCTAGATTCTCCTTAATTTCATAACTTACTGATAGAGGTGTAGTTGCCTAGGCGTAAAAAAGCCACTACCCGATAAAGGTAGTGGCTAAGATTAGAGTTTTGGTCGTTTATTATCCCGTTTTAGGTATCCCAGACTCAAATTCGATATCGTGGGTATCCTTGCGTCTAACTTTAAAGTAACGTGAACGTCTACGCAGCATGCGGTCTAGCTTATCTACCACTAAAGCGATCGCTTTGTGGAGTTCGTCAGATTCGATCTCAGCATTCATATCTGGACCGTGGATAACGAGGTGAGCTTTTGCTTTGAAGCGAGTGGCTACGCTTTGCTTTGAATCGCACTCTAACTCTACTCTGAGGCGAACTATCTTCTCCTCGTGACGGAATAATCGTTCGGTTTTCTCACGTACGAACTCCTTCAAAGAAGGGGTTAATTCGAGATGTATACCAGAGACGATCAGTTCTTGATTATTGTGTCTATTCATGGTGCTACCGTTTGTTTTGTTTAATATGAGCGAATTCTCGACCCGCTCAAAAAGATCATTAACGTGATTAGTTAGATGTCCTCTACGCACGATATGTTCAAAACTTTCTCCGCGATCATTATAACCGGAGGTTCTTCTGGGATTGGTAAATCCTATCTTGAACACGCAATACAATCTAATCCAGATGCGCTCATTTGCAACCTATCTCGTACGCCATATTTTGGCCAAAATAGGGCTAATGTTGTTAAGCATATTACCTGCGATCTATCAGTAGGTTCTGCGATTGAGGAAGCATTTAAGGTGCTTCGTCTTGAATTAGACTCTCAGCCTAAGGTAGGCCCAATACTTCTCATTAATAATAGCGGCTTCGGTGCTTATGGTCAGTACGCAGATATCTCACTTGAGGAAAATTTAGGTATGGTTGACGTGAACATTAAGGGAATGATTCACTTAACGAGTTTACTCTTACCTTATTTAAAGAAATCAGGTGGGGCAGTACTTAATGTCGCATCGACTGCTTCCTTTCAGCCAACGCCTTGGCTTGCTACCTATGGAGCAACGAAGGCGTTTGTTCTTAATTGGAGTCTAGCACTGAATTCAGAATTAAAATCGCATGGAATTCATGTGATGGCGGTTTGTCCTGGGCCTACCTCAACCCAATTTTTTAAACGAGCAGGACTCACGCAAGGCAGTGTTTCTCCTGGTATGAGTATGACCTCGGATGAGGTTGTTGAAGAATCGATACAGGCATTAAAAAAGAAAAAAGCGTTTATTGTTACCGGATGGAAGAATCGCCTACTTAAAAATATGAGTTCTTTATTTCCACGGGTTATCGTTACTAAAATTTCTGCGTACGTTATTGCGCGTTACAGAACCAATACCGTAAAGCGCTAATGGAATCGGTCGATCCACTTCAACTCATTCATACGTCTTGTCCTTGGCCAAGGCGTTTGAAGCAGGGTCCTGTAACCATGATGACTGAGGAAGAACTCAAATCGTGGATTATTTTCGAAGACGAAAACTTATTTGTTATCAATAAACCAGGTGACATTGTGTGTCATCCTTCGAAGCAAGGTCCTTGGTCTAGTCTCGTAGGTGCCGTACGTGAATATCTAAAACAAGACGTAGTGCATTTGATTTTTCGTTTAGACCGTGAAACAAGTGGAGTGGTTGTTCTTGCTAAAAATCCACCCACTGCGTCACGCCTTCAAAAAGCGATGCAAAAGAGGGAAGTAGCTAAGCAGTATATCGCTATATTAACAGGAGAAATGCATGAGCCAACGACCGTCAACGAACCCCTGGGTGACGATTTAAAAAGTGTGGTGCATATGAAATTTGCTGTAGTGCCTGATGGACAACCCTCAATTACGCATTTTACGCCACTTAAGGTTTCTCATGGTTTTACGTTAGCAAAAGTAGTTACTGAGACGGGTCGTAAGCATCAAATACGAGCGCATGCACAGCATATCGATCATTCCTTAGTGGGAGATAAAATGTACGGACCAGATGCCCAGTACTTTATCGACTTTGTTCATCATGGGTGGTCGGACGTTTTAGAGGAAAAGTTACTTTTAAAGAGGCAAGCTCTACACTGCTCCCATATTGATCTTTCGCCGTCCGGGTGGAATCAGACATTCACAGCTCCACTCCCGAGTGATCTAACTGCATTTTGTACTAAGCACGCACTCGTTTAAAAGCATGCGTAGCTGCAGAGATAACAGCAGCCATTGTTTCAACACGCTGAGTGAGTTCAAATGCTGAAGCAGTTTCTAAGGTGTAATGAATTCCGGAATGATGCCGTGCTAAAAGATAAATGGACTCAGGCCAGAGTTCTCGATTTTCAGGATTAGTGTCGGGACGAATAATGCCTAAGTGTGCTTCACGGCCATCTATGACAGGACTGTGATCGATTGGGCCATGGTTTCTAGCAGCCTGAAGCATGGTCTCTGCTAAGCTTGGTTTATTATTCGGATTTAATTCGTATAAATAAAAACCTTTAGCCTCCCAGTCTTCATGAACGCAGAAAGTTAAGTGAAAATTAGGTTGTCTAGAAAGCCATGCAACGTGGGCTCTTGTTTCAGGTTCTATAACCTCCTTAAAGGCGCGATTTAAATCGGCTTTCGCAGGGCTTTCCCGTGTTCCTAAGATCAGTCCTTGCGGGTTTAAGAGTGGGCAAATAAACCACGTGGCTTGATCACTAAAAAATCCAGACTCTAACAAATGAAGTAGGGTTAAGGGAGGAGCTGGTTCATCTCCATGGATACCGCTCGAGAGATAGATGCGGGGTTTGATACCGGCACTTCGTTTTGTAAGACTAAAGAGTGGATAAGGGCCTTGTTCACCAAAGGTATCCCACCTGAAGCCATGGTTTTTAGCTGCAGTCTTATAACGCTCAATAAGCCCCTCCATATTCAGAGGTAGCTGGTAGAGTGAATCTTTGACAAGCGGAGTGGTTTTCACTGAAATCTTAGCTTCTATAAGGTCACCATCCTTAGGAAAATCTCAATTCAGTAGTTAAGATATTTTTACTATGTCCCAGGTTCGCGTACGCTTTGCTCCAAGTCCAACCGGATTCTTCCATATTGGAAGTGCCCGAACTGCGTTATTTAACTGGCTTTATGCTAAGCACACGGGCGGTGTGTTTGTTCTGCGCATCGAGGACACGGACCAAGCACGTAACACAGATGAATATTTAGAGTTAATCTATGAAAGTTTAAGCTGGCTTGGGCTTAATTGGAATGAAGGACCTAAGGTTGGCGGTGACTATGGTCCTTATCTACAAAGCCAACGTGCGCCTATTTATAAAGAGTATCTTCAGAAACTAAAAGATACGGGTAGAACCTATGAAAAAGATGGGGCTATTTATTTTAAACTCCTTGGTGAGCGTTATGAGGTGTATGATGAGCACCGCAAAAAAACAGTAACTAAAGTTAAGAATACACCTGCTGTTATTGATGATAAAATTCGTGGTAGAGTAGAGCGTGTCGAAGATGAGGACTTTGTGATTGTTCGCTCCGATGGAAATCCAGTTTTTCACTTTGTGAATGTGGTGGACGATATCACGATGAAAATCACGCACGTGATTCGTGGTGAGGATCATTTATCAAATACGAGTAAGCACGTAGAATTGTTTAAGGCTTTTAAAGCTCCCGTTCCTACGTACGCACATATACCCCTTATCTTAAAGCAGGTGGGTACTGGTAAGATGTCTAAACGAGATCAAGGTGCTTTAATCGAAGATTACCGTAAACGCGGCTATTTGCCTGAGGCTATTGTTAATTTCTTATGCTTACTTGGATGGAATCCAGGAGATGACAGAGAGAAAATGCCTATTGAAGAAATTATTAAACTCTTTGATTTACCGGGTATTAATCAGAGTAATGCGCGCTTCGATGACAAAAAGTTAGCGCATATGAATATGGCATATCTTTTGGAGCTACCTAAAGACCGTTATCTTGCACTTGCTAAAACAATCATGACCAGTGCTAACGCAGTAGCAGCTCTCTCAGCGGATTCATCCTATTTTGATTCTGTTATGCTATTAAGTCAGCCAAAGATTAAATCGGCTGAAGAATTACCTAAGTACACCGCTTACTTCTTTACGGAAGATTATATCCAAGTTCCTGAAGTTAAAGCTAAGGTGATGGGGAAGGGTGATCCTAAAGCACGTCTTACGGAATTAATAGACGTTTTATCACACGCCGATTTCACAAGTGATACGGCTATGGAGGAAGCGATTAAAGCGTTAGCTGCTAAAAATAATTTAGGTTTTGGCGATTATCAGGCAGTCGCACGCTTTGCTGTTTCAGGTACAAATGTAGGACCTAGCTTGACCGCTATGTTTCGCATTTTAGGACGTGAACGCGTCCTAAACCGTATGAAAAAGACGCTAGCGAGCTAAACTTATTTAGCCCACGTATCTTTGAGTGTAATCGTGCGATTGAAGATAAGCGCGTTAGCTTTTGAATCTTCGCTATCAAGCGTGAAGTAACCTAAGCGCTCGAACTGATAGCTTTGATTTAAAGCTGCCGACTTAAGCGATGGTTCTACTTTAGCTGTGACTACTTCGAGTGAATGCGGGTTGATCGCTTTCATGAAGTCCCCTTGTGAATCAGGTTCTTCCAAGGTGAAGAGTCGGTCGTAAAGGCGCACTTCAGCATCGACACAGTGAGTAGCACTTACCCAGTGGATTGTGCCCTTAACTTTGCGATTAGAGCCGGGAAGGCCGTCGCGACTATCCATATCAGCTGTGCAATGAATTTCCGTAATTTTGCCTGAACTGTCCTTGATGAGTTCGTTGCACTTAATGATGCATGCGTACTTAAGACGCACTTCGCCACCTGGTTTTAATCTAAAATATTTCGGTGGTGGAACTTCAGCGAAGTCATCACTTTCAATGTAGATTTCACGAGTGAAGGCGATCTCGCGAGTTGTCGAATTTTCTGACTGCGGGTTATTCGTTGCTTTGCAAATAAAAGATTCACCCGGAGCTATGTTCGTGATGATTAATTTAATTGGTTTTAGAACTGCAAGACGGCGCTCAGCTAGTTGATTAAGTTCTTCGCGAATCGCATGTTCAAAAACGGCAATATCCGTTAATGAATCGTATTTGGTTACACCAACACCGATCACAAAGCGGCGGAGTCCACTTGCTGGTATTCCACGGCGACGTAATCCAGAGAGTGTTGGTAGGCGAGGGTCATCCCAGCTTTTTACGACTTTCTCGTTTACTAATTGAATCAGCTTTCGCTTAGAAACAATCGTGTAGCTAGGAATTAATTTCGCGAACTCGTATTGATGAGGCTGAGGACGAGGAACTTCTAAACTATTTAAAATCCAATCGTAGAGAGGGCGGTGTACTTCAAATTCGAGAGTACAAATACTATGCGTGATGCCTTCAATGTAGTCGCTTAAGCAGTGAGCAAAGTCATACATCGGGTAGATGCACCAGGTTGAGCCTGTTTGGTGATGTGATGCGTGACGAATGCGGTAAAGGACAGGATCTCTTAGCCAAATATTTGGCGAAGACATATCTATCTTTGCTTTGAGAGTCCGTGCTCCATCTGGAAATTCGCCCGCTTTCATGCGTGCAAATAAATCAAGACTTTCGGCAATCGGTCTTTGGCGATAGGGGCTGTCTTTACCTGGTTTATCTGGAGAGCCGCGGTGGAGTTCTGTTTCCTCTGGGCTTAAGTCGCAAACGTAGGCATGGCCTTTTTTGATTAACTCTACGGCATAAGCATAGATTTGATCAAAGTAGTCACTAGCGTAAAAGGGTTGTAGGTTCGTACCAGTCATTACAGCCTGACTATGGAAGTCCGTTTTGCCATTAATGAGTTTTGTTTCTGGTTTTTGACCTGGAGCTTTGAGACCTAAAACATTGTCAGCCCATCCATGGATTAACCACTTAACGTCTTTAATGATAGATTCTACGTAAGCGATATCCTCTTTGGTAGGATTAGTGTCATCCATGCGGAGGTTACAAATGCCTCCGTTTTCGCGGGCTATACCGAAGTTTAGATAGATCGATTTAGCGTGACCTAGGTGCAGAAAGCCATTCGGCTCAGGAGGAAACCGCGTTATGATTTGAGGATAGCGGTGTTCTGCAATATGACCTTTAACGATATCACGAATGAAATCGCTTGGCTCCTGATTTTCAGTAGGCTTGTGGTCTTCGGTCATGGTTATCTATCTTGTTAAAAATCAGGCTTCTAGGCAACAATCCAATTTAACGAATTAAACCAATGGCAGAGCTCCCATTCATCGTGCATCTCGACGCAGATGCCTTTTTTGTGGCTTGCGAACAGGCTAAGGATCCTAGGCTACGAGGTCAGATTTGCGCCGTTGGGGGTAGAGAGCGTGGCATTATCGCTTCTGCAAGCTATGAAGCTAGGGCAAAGGGTATCTACACACCTATGCCAACCAGTAAGGCCCTTAAAGTATGCCCCGAATTGATTCTTATCCCCGTAACTCCTGGTTTGTATTCTGAGGTATCACATAAGATGTTTGATTTATGTGAAACACTTACTCCGTATGTTCAGCGAAATTCGATTGATGAAGGGTATTTGGACTTAACGCCATGTGGTTTTAAATCACTTCAGGAAATTGAGGCTGCCGTACGTAAGTTGCAGGTAAGAATTATGAATGAATTAGGAATTCCTATTTCGATGGGAATAGCCTCAAACAAATTAGTTTCTCAAATCGCATCTAAATTAAAAAAGCCCAAAGGCTTTGTGGTCATTCCCTCTGGGCAAGAAGCAGAATTTTTGTATCCACTCTCTATTGGTAAACTACCTGGTATAGGAGTGAAGACTGAGCAGTATTTAAAAGAACAGGGCGTTCTCTTTATAAAGGATTTATTTCTTAGGTCTGAGAGTGAACTGGAATCGATACTAGGTTCACATTGGCGTGAAGTAATGAGTATGGCGCGAGGCGAAGATACGCGCAAAGTTGAGACTGAAGAAGCGCAGGCAAAAAGTTACTCGGAGCAAGAAACATTTTCTGTGGACTTAAGTGAATTTGAAGCAGTCGAGCGTATCGTTAAACGCATGCTCGATTCACTCATGAATAAACTTAGGATTGAGGGTAGAAGGGCTAGAACCATGACCTTGAAAATAAGGTACCCAGATTTTTCAGTAGCATCGCATGGTCAAAGTCTTGCACTCGCAACAGATCTTGAATCTGAATTTTATCCTTTGGTTAGACCACTACTTAAGGAAGTGTGGCAGAGAAAACTGGCACTAAGACTTGTGAGTGTGCGTATCTCTGGAGTTGATGAAGGTGAGTCCCAGCTAGAAATGTTTTCTCAAGTTGAGGATAAACGGCGTAAACTCGCTGGTGTTTTAGACAAACTGAATGCGATTAATAAAGAGAGTCTCGTGAAAAAAGGGCATCAGCTTGAGCACTAATTTTGATCTACTGGCTTAAGCTTTTAATTGCACGATTAAGCCGAGTAGCATTCTTGGTGTTATTTAAAAGATAACTTGTTTCGAGTAACTGTTTATATTCTGTTTTCGAAATAACAACTGCAGTTTGGTGCTTTTCTCTGCGCGAAATTTTTACAGGTTTATTGGTTAGAATTACAGAATCTATAATTTTACTTAGCTTTGATTGAGCAGTTTTAAAGGCTATAGCTTTCATCTGTGAACTAAGCTTAATTTTAGCTTTTGAATTGGTGCAAGCGCTGGGAGTCGAACCCAGATCAACGGCTTCGGAGACCGCTACACTATCCATTGTGCTACGCCTGCGAGCGCTAATTATCAGGTACTTATGAAAGCATGTTTTAGCAAGCCCGATTAATTAATACTCTATAGACGTTAATGGTGTACAATGTAACTTAAGATATCGCTTAACTATTACTATTTAACTGACTTAGGTGCTTATTGATTAGGTCTAGTTTGTTCAAGTGCTTCTTGAAATTTAAACGCACCGTGAGTACCCCAGTCAGATGGGTATGGCCCCATCTCAAAGCTAAGTGTGCCACCATTGATAATATCCATATGATGAATGAAAGGCTCGTTTAGAGGTTTCCCATTAAGAGACGCTTTTTGAATGTATATATTACGATCTGAAGCGTCTTTAGATATTATAGTGAAAATTTTGTTGTTAGTCAGATGAAATTCTAACTTTGGTATTCTGCCTCCATGAAGATAGTAGATATTTTGACCTGCTAATGGGAAGATTCCTGCATTTAGAAAAATATAAAGTGAACTCATTGCTCCTGAGTCATCATCTCCGGGTAGGTACTTACCAGGATATTTGAGAAGGAACTGGTTCGCCCAGTATGAAGTTAAGTAAGGCTTGTTTACTGCATCAAATAGCCACGGAATTCTGAATGAAGGCTCGTTTGTGAAATCGATATAGTTGTGATTGAGCGCATAGAGTAGGCGTTTAATGAACATCTCTTTTCCACCCATGGATTTGATTAGTCCTGAAGTATCGCCTAGTACAGAAAATGAATATTCCCAACTCGTTCCTTCGTAGAAGTCAGTGTTGTAGCCTTCTATTGGTTTTATTTTTGTGAATTCACCTGATTTATTACGACCTCTTGCAAAGTTATTAAACCCCTCACTACTAGCATTTGGATCAAATATGTTAACCCAATTATGTGAACGTGATAGGTAATATTTGTAGTCTTCTTTATAGCCAAGAGCTAGAGCTACGTTTGATGTAAGGTAATCATTATAAGCGAAGGCTAAAGTACCAGACCCTGACTTCATTCGGTAACTGTAATCTGTCTTTTCGTCATTTGCTACCCAGCCGTGTTCTCTGTACCACTCAGTACGTGCATATTGTGCGTCATGTTTTAAAAGTAGATAAGCTTTGGACCAATTGACCCCTTGAATACCACGGGCAAATGCATCTGCAATTACATTGTCGCTTTCGTTTCCGCCTTGGCCAATTTTATATTCATGCCCGTCTATAAATGCTTCAGCTACATATTTTGACTCGTTATGGTCAAAACGAGTAATGAAAGCATTAATGTTATCTGTTACAGTTTGTGGATCTACGATTGATAGAAATGGGAAGAGCGTTTGCCAGGTATCCCATAAAGTGTAGTGATCATCCCAGAGTTGTTCTGTTTCATTATAGCCAAGTAGATCGCCAGTTCTGTTACGTGGCTGAATCATCGCATGCCAATATGCGGTGTATATCTTTTTTTCTGTTTCGTCGGATGCTCCTTCAAGTTTAATACGTGATAGGTAGTTGTTCCAAATTGATTTAGCCTCTGTTTTAACTTTAGTAATATTCCAGTCAGGAATTTCTTTCTCCAACCAGTATTTCGCTTTTTCTAAAGAGGTGAATGATACAGCAATCTTCATGTAAACTGGTTTATTTGCGATAGTTCTTAAGCGTAGAATTGCTCCCAGTGATTGACCACGAGTTGCAGATAGAGAATTTCCCATACTAATTTTTTCTGCCGTCCATGTTCCTGATTCAAGAGGTGCTGTGCTAATTTTAGCAGCGAAATATAAATTAAAAGGCTGTGGATTGTAGTTCTTAGAGTAGGTACCGCCTCCTGTAATAATTCCAGTTTTTGAGTCAATTTCTACACTTCCTGCATCAAGTGCTATATCTCCTCCAATTTTACGAGCTACGTCTAATGTCAAATAAGCATTTTCGCTGTTAGGGAAAGTGAATGCGTAAATAGCACTATGAATAGATGGTGCTATTTCTACATGAATTGCATCTCTAAGTAGATCGACCTCATAGCTATAAGCTTTTGCAACTTCATTGTTTTTATTGGACCCATATTCTTGCGAAATATCGTATAGGCCAATCCGAGGGGTAATTAGAAAATTGCCGTAAGATGGGTTACCGCCGGTGCCTAATGTGTGCAGTTGTGCAAATCCGACAATTGGTTCTGTTGTCTTATATCCGCTTGGTTGAGGATTTAAAGTTTCTGGGCTTGGATAAATTGAGGCATGGGGTAAGCATGGGCCAGGCATATCTGAGCCATGGCTAATATCCGGCTCCTCAGTCTGAGCAGCTATCATCGGGTCGACTAAATCCTCAGGGTGGCTGCTTTCTGGATTTATCCTAATCAAAGATGAGTTACTATTTTCTAAGGTAGCAAATTGTACACGTCCAGGTGGAGTGGCTTTACCTTTGTAGTTAAATCCCCATCCATAAATATGTCCATCAGAGCAGAGAGCTAAGCCATGCGTAGCTCCAATTGACATAGAGATAACGTTTTTAATATCTTTGCTAGGGTGTTTTCCACGACCCCAGCCAATTAATGTGCCATCATTTTTGAGTGCGACTGCAGATTCTTCACAGGCTGCGATATCTATTACATGATTAGCATCAGCAGGTGGTGTACTTTGATTGTAGAAAGAGTTTCCCCATCCTATAACAGTACCATTTGATTTAAGTGCGATTGTAAAATCCTTACCTGCAGCTATCGCTATCACGTTAGTTAGGTTTTCAGGTACAGGCTTCGTTTCTTTTCCCCATTGCACAACGGTACCATCCGATTTTAAAGCAACGCTGTAGGTAGCTGCTGCAGCTATCGCTATTACGTGATCAAGTCCTTTTGGAGCTATAATCTTTGCATCAGTGCTATCTCCCCATCCAACAACAGTTCCGTTATCTAAAAGTGCAAGTGCGTGATTGGGCCCTGCAGTAATTGCGATTACATGTTTTAGGTTTTTCGGTACATTGGTTCTACCATTAGCATTTTCTCCCCAAGCGACAACGGTTCCGTTTGATCGCAGCGCCAAACTAAACTTTGCACCTGCTACTACAGCTACGGCGTCATGCAAGGACTCAGGTGGTTTTGCTCTGCCGTGATAATCGTACCCCCATGCAATAACAGATCCGTCTTTAAGTATTCCTAGACTATGGTCTTCGCCGGCAGAAATTGCATTTCGTTGAATTAACTTTAACGGAAATGTAATATCATTTGCTTGTAGTTTTATTACAGTTACGAAATACAATACAATCAGAACTATAATTAGACTCATTGCTGAAATGAATCTAAAGGGTAGTTGGGGTGCGTTTATCTTCATTAACTACCTAATTTCAACATGATATCTAAATTTGTCTGCTGGTCCTCTAGAACGACGCCATTCAAGCGGTTCGCGGTCGTATGCCATAGCTAAACGATCGATAACAATCAGGGATGCGCCTGTTTGAAGTCCAAGTGTTTGTGCATGAGATTCAGATGCATTCTCTGCGGTAAGTGTTTCTTGTGCGGATGCTACCACTACGCCACAATATTTTTCATATATAGGATATAAAAGATCTCCGTATTCTTGGGGATTGATATCTAAAAGTTGAAAAAATTTATGTTTAGGTAACCAAATTGTTTCAAGTAATATAGGCAGATTATTTATTAGTCGCAGTCGTGATAAATGAATCGCTGGTAGTCCTGCTGGTAGTCCCATCTCAGATGCAACTGCAGGTGGTAAGTCACTGAGTTCACGTTTTAGAATGATACTTGAGGGTACCTGATGGCTTCCTTCCTCGCGGTGAAAGCGAAAGAAACGAAATAGAGAAGAGTTGAATTGAGCACGTCTTACATAGGTTCCTTTGCCCTGAAATCTTTCAAGAAGGCCGTCTGTAACGAGTGAATCGATCGCTTTACGTACAGTTCCAATTGAAACGCGGTGTACTTTCGCTAATTCGGATTCACTTGGAATGATTTCTTCAGGACGCCATTCACGTTGCGAAATTTTCCGCTCAAATACTTCTCTTAATCTATCGTAGAGTGGTAATCTTATGTTTTCGGATTCTGTTTTTTGTCCAGATTTCATAGTATTTTATAGAACATATGAATGTTTATATGAGTTAAATATATGAGTTAAAATATATATGAGATACTTATCGGCATTTTTATATTTTAGGATTATCAAATTACATAAGTTAATCTATGGCAATAGTATAATAATATATTTACTTTCTGTTTTAGGATTTAGAATTGACATTATATGTATAAAAAAATGCCTTTGCAATGTTTCAAAGTTAAGTCATATATATGTTTAAACCCCGTATGAAATCTAACAAAAATAATCCAGTCTCGAGACTTTTCATTAAAGTTTCAGTATATATTCTTGCTGTTTCAGCATTCATCAATGCAAGCCTCGCCCAAAGTGCCGCTTCGATCGATTCTGCTGCTAGTGAACAGTCCGTTGTACTTCCTTCATTTCAAGTATCTTCGACAAAAGACAATGGCTACCGTGCAAGTAATTCAGTTTCTGCTACACGTATCGATACAGCGATTAAGGATTTACCTTTTTCTATTACAGCATTCACGCAACAATTTATTCAGGACACTGGGGCTCAAGATTTGATGTCAATAGCAACTTTTTCGGCAGGTGTTGCTAGTGGGTCACGTGAATTTAATGCTGGTTCTCAAGTATTTGATATACGTGGATTTTTACAGGCGCCAGAGCATGACGGTTTTTACGAATCGCAATATGGAAATATTTATATTGATCCAATTACGATTGAACGTGTTGAAGTCGTTAAGGGACCTTCATCACTGCTTTATGGTTCAACACAACCTGGCGGTACAGTTAATTATATCACAAAACGTGCGCAGCAAAAACCGATTACCAATATCACAGTAGAAGGTGGTACAGGACTTTATAGTCGTAGCCAAATTGATTTAAATCGTGCGATAATTGATAATAAATTGATGTTTAGATTAAATGCAGCTGAGACATTTGAGGGTCAATTTGCTAATCCATCAAAAGCTCAGACTACGGTCATTTCTCCTACATTAACTTTAAACTTGGGTTCAAGAGTTTCTGTTATTCTTACAGCTCAGTATCTAATTCGTGCTGAAACTCCACCAGCTTTATATTATCCTAATGTAGAAGTTGCTACGCCAACAAGTATCGTATCTTCATTTAATACTGCGGTAGGTTCGCCATCACCATCTGCTGCATTAACTAATAAGGTAGGTGTAGATGCTCTTGCAGGATATCAAGATGCTGCTGATCCAGGTTATTTACCTTACTACAGAAAGTTGCCTACAACTTTTAATTATTCAGCTACGAGTGATCATAGAGAAACAAAAAATGTTTCTTATACTACAGAAGTTGATTTCAAAGTATCTGATCACTGGATTTCTAAAACTAATTTTGATTACAACTCTAATTTCTCGTCACAATTGATGACAGGTGTAAATGCTATATATTTAGCACCTCCTGGATCCCTGCAGTATAGTGGTACAGCATGGTCAGTTTCTCCTAGCTGGACTGCAATGTCTACAGCGCAACAGCTTGCTTCTTATGTAGCTTTTGCAAGCCAGATTTTGAGCGATAATGCTAATGCTTTTCAGACGCAAAATGGAACAGCAGCACCTGCGGTGCTACCTCGTCGTGTACGTCTACAAAACAATTGGGGCCATACAATCAATATCCAGAGTAATTTAGCTGGTTTGTATAAGCTTAGGGGAGCTACATTTAAGCCATTATTTGGTGTAACGTATGAAAAAGTATATGATGATTCAACAACTCAGCAAAATTCTGGTACCGCAGCTAGTCCTTATTATCAGACCTGGGATGTTGATCCACAAAGCCCAACGTATTTTATAAACCATGAATCAAATACTCAGTATGCGATACCCTCTACTTTAGCGCCATCTACATATAACCAAAGTTTTATTAGTGATGCAGGTGTATTTGGAATGCTTAATGCAAGTTTCTTTAATGATCGTTTATTGTTATTATTTGGCGAGCGTTATGCACGATTTGGAACGCAAACTACTACGGTCAGTCCAACTACAGGTGTATCCACGATAGGTAGAGGATTGCTTGCTTCTGCTACTACACCTCAATTTGGTATGGGTTATAAGTTACTTCCTGACTTAATGGTTTATGCTTCGTTAAGTGAAGGATTTTCTATTCCTACACAGGCTTATACGCAGTCGATTCAAAACGTAAACGGTGTATATAGCTCTGTAATAGGTGGTCAGTCATCTGCGGTAACCAGTAAGCAGTATGAAATTGGTGCTAAGAGTGATTTCTTGAATGGACGTATTTCATCAACTGTTTCTGTGTATCAGATTGAACAAGATAATAATATCACGCAATTAAACCAAGTTATTAACGGCACAACCTTTGTTCAAATTATACAAGGTACAAATGTACGCGCTAAAGGGGCAGAGTTTGAAATTAATTATTCTCCAATAGATGACTTACAAGTGTTTGCGAGTGTATCTGAAGAGGATATACGTAATATAGTTGAGCCTTTAGGGTATGCCTATTATCTTGGAGCGCATCCACAAAATTCAGCTAAAACAATGGCTAATCTTTGGACAAGATACGACTTTGCGTATCTAGGAATGAAAAACTTTTGGGTTGGATTTGGCATTAATTATAAGAGCCCAAGTATGGGTGATAATAAAAATCCTTCACTCTTACTTGATAGCTACTGTCTATTTAATAGTGCCTTGGGTTATAATTGGAATGCAGGTAGTACGCACATGAGTGCTACAGTTAATTGGCAAAATATGTCAAATATCGTATACCAACCTGCGAACCAAGTTAGAGGTTTGCCTGGCAGAGCAGTCCTGACGCTGGAAGCTAAGTTTTGATATCTATAATATTTTACCATGTGCTCATATTTTTAATATGAGTGCATGGTTTATATATTTAATTATTAAATATTGATATTAAGTTAAAAATTTATGTTTAGCTGGTTCAATCAAACAACCAAAACAGAGAGGCTTACTTTTTGGGCATGCTTTGGTGGCTGGGCAGTAGATGCACTAGATAGTCAGATGTTTAGTCTGGCATTACCGGCGATAATCTCAACGTTTGCATTAACTTCTAGCCAAGCAGGATCTCTGGCTAGCGTTACCTTGATATCTTCTGCAATTGGTGGATGGCTAGCGGGCGCTTTATCAGATAGATTTGGTCGTGTTAGGTTATTGCAGCTAACTATACTTTGGTTTTCGGTATTCACTTTTCTAAGTTCTATAACTCAGTCTTTTACTCAGTTACTTATTATTAAGTCATTTCAGGGTTTAGGTTTTGGTGGTGAATGGGCTGCTGGTGCAGTCTTACTAGCTGAAGTAATGCGTCCTGAGCTACGAGGTAGAGCGATTGGCTCTGTGCAAAGTGCTTGGGCTTGGGGATGGGGTGGTTCGGTTTTACTATATACGCTTATTTTTTCTTTTTTACCTCCAATATTTGCTTGGAGAGTAATGTTTGCTATAGGCCTTCTTCCTGCGCTTTTGGTCATATATGTTCAGCGATCAGTACCTGAACCAATTACAAAGAAAGAAAAAAATAAAAATATATTAATCGGATTTGGAATATTTTCACCAAAAGTTCTAAGAGCTACTTTAGTTGGAGGTTTTATAGGTTTAGGAGCACATGGTGGTTATTATGCATTGATGACATGGCTACCAACTTATTTGAAGACTCAGAGAGGTTTATCTATACTCAGTACTGGAGGTTATTTAAGCGTAATTATTATTGCTTTTGGATGTGGTTGTTTAACGAGTGCCAACCTACAAGACAGAATAGGCAGGAAGAAAACTATTATACTTTTTGCAGTATGTTGTGTCATTACTGTGCTGTCTTATTTAATACTTCCTTTATCGAATCACGTGATGCTTGTTCTTGGTTTTCCATTAGGCTTTTTTGCTGCAGGTATACCAGCAAGTCTTGGTACTCTTTTTAATGAACTTTACCCTGCGGGTATACGTGGCACAGGAGTTGGTTTTTGCTATAATTTTGGACGTATTGCATCAGCGGCATTTCCCTGGTTGGTTGGCAATATGAGTAAGTCAATGCCACTTGGTACTGCTATTGGAATCGACGCTGCAGCTGCATACACTGTGGTTATCATAGCAATTTTATTTTTGCCTGAAACCAAAGCAACGGTGCTTTTATCAACCCAGAAAAATGACTGATAATCATATTAATCGTCGAACATTTACCGTCTCACTACTCTCAGCAGTAGGTGCTCTATCAATGAGAAATATACTTAACGCATCAGATCTAAGTCACTCTTTGCCATCAAACGCATCGATAGATACACATGCGCATATTTTTAAAAGAGGACTGAAGATCGCAGCGAATGCGAGATATGTCCCTGAGTACGATGCTACAGTGAATGACTATATCCAATTACTCGATGGTAATGGTATATCAAATGCGGTACTTGTTCAGCCTAGCTTTCTTGGAACAGATAATTCGTACTTAGTTTCAGGTTTAAATCAGTATAGTAAACGTTTGCGTGGCATAGTTGTTATTCCTCCTACGAGTACTTTTGGTGAAATGAAGGAGTTAGCTGCTCAGGGTGTAGTAGGTATCCGTCTTAACTTAGTCCAAGCGAAGATTCCTGATTTTGCACAGGCTCCTTGGCCTACTTTTTTAAAAAATATAAATCTTTTAAATTGGTCGGTAGATGTGCACCGTGAAGCTAAAGATATTTCATTAATTGTTAAACCACTAATAGCAGCAGGTTTAAAAGTAGTTGTAGATCACTTTGGTAGGCCTGATCCTAAGCTAGGTGTTAATGATCCAGGTTTTGTATCTCTGCTCAAACTAGGTGAATCAAAAAATCTTTGGGTCAAGCTATCTGGTGCTTACAGAAACGGTCCAAATGGTCGTGGTGATTTAGTTGCTCTAGAGGCTATATCTTTGTTGAAACATGCTGTAGGCATCAATCGTTTATTGTGGGGTAGTGATTGGCCTCATACTCAGTTTGAGATGGCCTCAACCTACATAAGTGCCCGCCAATCTTTGGACCGTTGGATTCAATCAGATGCGGATAAAAATCTTGTATTACGAGATAATCCAGCCTCTTTATATGGTTTTTAATAAATTTATAATTAGTGCGAATGAAATTATTTAGCATAATATTTGTCGCATACGTTTTACTGTTATCTCGATCTGCTAGTGCTACTGACACGCATCCTAATATAGTTGTCATTTTATGTGATGATCTAGGTCGTGGTGACTATTCAGGTTTTGGAACTAAGGACATAAGTACTCCAAACATAGATCGGATTGCTCATGAGGGTATTACATTTACTAATTTTTATGCTAACTCATGTGTTTGTGCTCCATCGCGTGCATCGCTAATGACAGGCAAATATCCTGATAGAGTTGGTGTTCCTGGAGTAATTAGGGGTGAATCTGAAAATAATTGGGGGTGGTTATCTCCACAAGCTCGGCTGTTACCCGATGTACTAAAAGTAAATGGTTACCAGTCAGTAATTATAGGTAAGTGGCATTTAGGGTTTGAGTCACCTAATCTTCCTAATGATAGAGGCTTTGATGAGTTTAAAGGTTTTCTAGGAGATATGATGGATAGTTATACAACGCATTTGCGTAATGGGCAGAATTATATGAGACATAATCGTGAGACTATAAATCCTGAAGGTCACGCTACAGATTTGTTTACGCAGTGGGCTTGTGATTATCTTGATCAAAATACTGCATCGCAAAAGCCGTTCTTTATGTATCTAGCTTATAATGCACCGCATGAACCTATTCAGCCTCCTAAAGTGTGGTTGGATCGTGTTAAGGCTCGTTCACCTGGCATTACAGATAAAAGGGCGCGTATGGTAGCGTTAATTGAGCATCTTGATTCAGGAATTGGTAAAGTTTTAGAAAGACTAGATGCACTTAATCTTACTCAAAATACTTTAGTTATTTTTACTTCAGATAATGGAGGTGTATTAAAATATGGAGGATACAATGGTCCTTGGAGAGGAGATAAGCAGCATATGTTTGAAGGTGGGTTACGCGTACCAGGTTGTGCTCGTTGGCCAGGTAGGATAGCACCAGGAAGTTTTACCGAACGAAGAACACTTACTATGGATATTTTTGCCACAGTATGTGAAGTTTCTCATACGCAAACTCCAGTTGGTATTGATGGAGTTAGTTTTTTACCAACACTACTTGGTGGATATGATGCTAATTATGATCGTCAATTATATTTCTGCCGTCGTGAAGGAACTGACATTTATGGCGGTAAAACAATTGAAGCGTTAATCAGCGGCGACTGGAAAATTATACAAGATAGTCCATTTGCCCCTATTGAATTATATAATATTAAAACAGATCCGCTTGAGACAAAAGATTTAGCTAAAGTTTATCCTGATATAACTAAAAAATTAGCCAAAGCACTTAGAGTAAATATTCAGCGCGGTGGTCAAGTTCCATGGCAAAAACCTGATAACTAAGGTTTATAGTTATAGGAATGTTTAAAAAATCTAATTAGTAAGACGGACTTTTGTGTTATCACAGCAGACTTAATGCATGAGCAATCTGACCAGCTGTTTTAGCATTGTTGATCAAAAGTGCTACATTTGCTTTCCGTGACACGCCGTCAGTTAATTCAGACACGCGTTTTAAAAGAAAGGGAGTCACAGCTTTACCTTTTATTCCTAAGCTTGAGCATTCACTGATCGCTTTCTCGATTACGATATTCATTTCGTTTTCAGGAAGCGCGTATGCTTCAGGTATAGGTACACCTATAATTAAGCCGCCTTGGCTTGAACCTAGATTTTGAGATGCAGATACAATTTGAGCAGCTTCGTTTGCATTTTGTACACTGGCATCAACCTCTATATCGGTTAAGCGAGTGTAAAAGCCTGGCAGCTTGGTTACCTGGTAGCCGATCAGTGGAACACCTTGTGTCTCTAAAAATTCAGCAGTTAGTGGTAAATCTAGAATAGCCTTAGCTCCCGAGCAAACCACTGCTACCGGTGTTCTACCTAGTTCAATTAAGTCTGCCGATACATCGTTAGGAGCTCCGCGGTGTACGCCACCTATGCCGCCAGTTGCAAAAAGTTTAATGCCAGCTTTGTGCGCAATAATCATAGTGCCTGCAACGGTTGTTGAAGCATTATCTTTTTGAGCTAAAGCAATAGGAAGATCTCTTCTGCTGCATTTGCGTACCTTGTCGGAAGGTAGCTTAGCTAAAAATTCAATCTCTTGTTTTGTAATACCAACTTTTATTACGCCATTAATAATCGCAATCGTAGCTGGAATACTGCCAGAACTTCTAACAGCATCCTCCATGGACTGAGCCGTAGTTACATTGTCTGGGTAGGGAAGGCCGTGTGTAATGAGTGTCGACTCTAATGCTACAACACCACGTTTCTGAGCGAGTGCTTGTTTTACTTCCTCTGAAATCTCGATCGCAAATGACATACCAGTAAGTGACTTGTGAATTAGGCTATACCGTTAAAGCCACTTAGTCATTTAAAATGATCCTAAAACTTAGATCACTTTTTTTGACTAATCGAGCGATGAACAAAAAAGTAGTATAGTCCAAATAGAACCAGTACAGCGCACGATAACCATACGGTGATCGATTTCATGTCGCCATTAATTAAGTTCTGATCTTTACCAGCGGCTACTCCGACAAAAGCGAGTACTGCACACCAAAGCGTTGAACCTAAAACAGTTTGAATTGAGTACTGAGTAAAGTTGAGACGAACGATACCAGCTGGAATACCGATTAAGTGACGAACAACGGGTAAGAGGCGTGATGCAAAAATACCAAACACACCGTACTGTGCGGCCCACGTTTCTGCGAGTTGTACTTTGTCTTGTGAGATAAAGAAATATCTACCGTAGCGTAGTACGAGTGGGCGTCCTGCTAAACGGGATACCCAGTACATGACAGTTGCTCCAATCCAGGATCCAACTGCACCAGCGATAACAACCCCCGTCACACTCATGTTGCCATGGCTGTGAGCGAGATAAGCTGCAAAAGGAATAACGAGTTCGCTTGGTACAGGAATAATTGAACTCTCAATCGCCATTAATAAAATGACGAGAGGATAGCCCCCTGTATCCAGGGAAGTAACGTACCAAGAAATCAGGCGATTAATCAGTTCGTGCATAATCAAAATGACTGCATCGAGCTGCTAGGCAAAGGCCCAGCTTAAACGCCAGGTTTTGTTTTACGAAGACCTTGAACGCGGTCTCCTTCTTTCCATTGGCCACGTTTCTTAAGAATTTCTACGCGTTCAAAACGCTTTAAAACGTTGCGTTTACGAACGATACCGCTGGCACCTTGAAGACTTTTGTGTTGGGACATGGCGTGAAAAGAGTAGTAAGTGTCGAGTTAAAGGATTAAGCAGTAGAGTTGCCTTCAACCCATGACAAGTACTTTTCTGAGGCATGCGTAACTTCTACGCATATCCATTCAGGAGTTTTATAAGGATGTTTACCTAAAACTAACTGCTCCAATGACTTAAGGTTTTTGTCAGTACACTTAAAACACAGACGATATTCGGAAGATACTTCAAGTTTTCCTTCCCAGTTGTAATAGGAAGTTATGGGTTCTACTTGCACACAGGCAGCTAGACCCTGAGATATAGCTTCTTTTGCAACTGCTTCAGCCTCTGAAACTTTAGAAACGGTAGTCCACGCAATATACATGTAGTAGAAGGAATTATGACTCAGGCTTGTCTATAGTAATATCTTGACGAAGTGGGCCCATTTTTGAAACTTTAAACCCTTTAGGCAAATACTATGAGAGACGACTACATCAAACAGGCCCTCGCTAAGATCCAGGATCCAAATATCCTCATCAATGTGGTCTCACGCCGCGTTAAACAATTAAAACGTGGAAATCGTCCACTCGTTGAATCCCTAGAAAAACTTTCTCCAGAGGATATCGCCCTACGCGAAATAATCGAAGATAAGATTAGCTTCGAAGAAGCTGTTAGCTAATAGCTAACACAGGTTCTGAGCTTTACTTTAAAGGGAATTAAATTTCCCTTTCCATTTTTCGCTTAATCTGCGGATACTAGAATTTTTATGGCCGCAAAAAACAACGACGAAGGCCGTTTTACGGAAATCCGGAATGCTAAGGTATTCCGTGATTACTTTGTTGAAGAGCGTTTTGAGGCGGGAATTCGTTTAACAGGCACTGAAGTGAAATCGGTACGTGCTGGGCGTGCTCAAATCAGCGACTCCTTTGCTAGGCCAGATAAAGGGGAATTGTGGCTTATGAATGCCCACATTGATCCCTACACCTTTGGTAATATCTACAATCATGATGCAAGGCGTGCGAGAAAGCTCCTCATGCATAAGCATCAGATCAAAAAGATTACAGAGGCAGTTCTCGTAGGGAAACGCTCCTTAGTTCCCTTAAGGCTTTATTTTAAAGAAGCGCTTTTAAAGGTAGAATTGGGACTTTGTACCGGAAAAAAGAATTACGATAAGCGTGAAGACTTGAAAAAGAAGGCTCAAGTGCGTGAGATCACTAAGGTCTTAAAGGCCAGACGTACATGAGTTCATCACCCAAAACAGTTTCAGTTAAGGTTCCTGGCAGTACTTCGAATTGTGGTGCTGGCTTTGATACACTTGGTCTTGCTCTCAAAGTGTATAACACAGTCACGCTCACAAAGCAGGAAGGGCTTCAGATTTTACCTCAAAGCGATTCTGATAAACGTGGACTAGCTATGGTAGAAGCGACCGCTGGTGCGTTTTTTAAAACCTTTCAAGTTCCCGCAATCGGATTTTCATTTCATGTAACTGGTGATGTGCCTCCTGCTCGTGGACTTGGTTCCAGTGTGACTGTCATTGCAGGCATTATTGCAGGCTTAGATCAATTAACGGGTGCTGGCACAACGCGTGACCAGTGGGTAAGTTTAGCGACTGAACTAGAAGGTCATCCGGACAATGCGAGTGCGGGAATCTTAGGTGGATTTTGTGTTTCTCGGTGCGATCCTAAAACTAACCAGTACTTAGATACGATACGCTATCCCGTTCCACCTAGTGTAAAGTTTGTTGTTGTTTCTCCAAGTAGTGAATTACTGACAAAGGAGTCACGTGGTGTACTGCCTTCTACACTTTCATATTTTGATGCGGTAAAAAGTATTAATAGTGCAGCCTACTTAGTAGCTGCATTTGCTAGTGGGGATTATGCAAAACTGCGCTTCAGTGCTGGGGATTTTATGCATGAGCCGTACCGCTTACCCAAAATTAAGGGTGGAGCGGAAGCTATTGCAGCAGGCGTTGCAGCTGGTGGTTTTACAGGCTGGCTCAGTGGTAGTGGCTCGAGTGTTTTATGCGTCGCTACGACAGAAAGTAGAGCTCGTGTAGCTCATGCTATGCAAAAAGCGTTTTCTGATGTTGGAGTAACTTCAGAATCACGCGTTCTTGAAGTCGATAATCAGGGACTTGTTGTAGAGGTTATAAATTAATTTTTTTCTAAGTAAGGGGTATGCTTCATATCGTATTATATCGTCCCGAAATTCCTCAAAATACAGGGAATATTGGGCGTATGTGTGCACTTACAAAAAGTCGCTTACACTTGATTCATCCACTCGGCTTTACGGTGACGGATAAACATTTGAAACGCTCTGGTATGGATTACTGGAAAACGCTCGATATTGTTCATCACAAAGACTGGGAAAGTTTTAAGCTAAGTAGTGAAGCGCCAAAGCGGTTGTGGCTATTTACAACCAAGGCGACTAAGTCGTACTGGGATGTCGAATTTAAGGATGGAGATGGTTTACTCTTTGGTAATGAAGGAGCTGGGGCACCCGCATTTCTTCATGACTATGTAGGAGAAAACCGAGTTACGATACCTCAGGCTGATCCAACACTGCGTAGCCTTAATTTATCTACTGCAGCAGGTATAGCGTGTTACGAAGCGCTCAGACAAATCAGTAAGCGTTAATAACTGTAGTTAACACTAGCAAAGAAGCCGCGCCGTGCTCCGTACTGTGGAGCAAATACACCAATTCCAGAGCCGTCGCGTAAGGTGTATACCTGGTCAAAGAGATTAACGATATCTAGGCGTATGCTTAAGCTACGTTTATGGTTCAAGTTAAGGGTATGCTCATAGCCAACATTGACAGGATAATAAGCGGCTAAATGTTCTGTATTCGCGAAGCCGTTTCTTAGACCACTGCCATACAGTGAATCAAAATAGAGTAAATCGTGGGTAAAGTGATAGGATACGCCTGCTGAAAGGGTGAGCGCTTGTTCGTGGTCGAGCGCAATACGGTGATTGGCTGCGTAATTTAAAGTCTCTTGATCAAATTCAAATTGACCCGAGGAAATAGTTTTTCCGTAGGCTCTACCTTCAGCAGCATTCAGGTAAGCGGTAATCTTTTTCGTGGTGTAATTAAGACTTATTTCTGAGCCGTAAATTTCGCCGTACGTATAATTAAAAGCGTTAAAAACAACAGCCTGTCCAAATTGACCTTCGTCGAGTAGGTGGGTCGCTTTTTTTAGATAGTTATCCCATTCAAGACTTATTGTTGGTGTGAGTTGCTTCGTTAAACCGAAGTCGAGGTAGTGTGACCTCTCTGCTGAAATTGAACTATTCGTAAGCACTTCAGTCGCGTTTGTTGTATGTGTGTACTTCGCTAAATTAGGAGTATCAACCAATTCTAGTGCGGGAGGTGTGAAGTACCTTGCATAACCAAGATGAAAACTTAAGTCGTCTCGCTTCTGCCATACCGCGTTAATGCGAGGACTTATTTGTGACTCATTTTGTGCTCCATGCGAGGTATCTAAGCGTAGTCCTGCATTGAGCGTAATATTATTAGGCAATTTCCATTCATCTTGCCCGTAAACTCCTATAAGCCATCCAAGACGGTGATGGGAATCTTGAATCCAAAATGCCGTGCTGCTGGACTGATTACCGCTGCTGTCCGTTGGAAATACCGCGTTGTTTGTTTTTGTGTTTGCGTTTTGCGTGGCTAAGAAAGATCCAAAACGTAAGGTGTGGTTTGTGGTAATATCCCACTTACTATCGAGTTCTAGACCGTTACTAATTAAGTCCTGATGTACGTCACTTGCTACGCCGTTGAAAATAAGATCTCCTGCAATATCAGGTGTGAAATGAGTTAGGCTGTAACGAGTGAATAAGGAGGCTTGAAAATTAAAATCTCCGCTCGATTTTTGATAGGCTAGGATTGCATAATCATTAAACTCGGTCTGATTCTCATTAAGATTTAGCGAATTAAAGGATGGGGTGTTTTTTAAGGTGTAGCCTTGAGTTTGATTTGCAGAATTAGGAATCTGAAAGGTAGCTGTTGAGTCACTAAGCATGAAGGAAAGTCGGCTCGTAGCATCGATCACATAGTTTAAATTCGTAAAAAATTTTACTTGGTAGGTTTTGTCATGCGCTGCTTGCTTCGTTGGCTCAGGATTTTCAATTCCTAAGTTGTTAGTTTCGGCGCTTAAGGTTGTAAAGCCGCCTAGCTTTCCGTTTTGCACACCTCCCGTAGTGGTAAATTTCAATGTATCATGGCTTCCTGCAAAGGTATTTAAGGTGCCTTTAATATTGGTAGTACCACTTTCCGTATGGATATCTACAACGCCAGCCGTTCTATAACCATATTGTGCAGGTAAACTGCCCGTGAGAATGGATGCTGATTTAATGAAAGGAATATCAAGCTCTTGGCCGAATCCACTGATGCCTTCTGGTAGAAGTACATCGTTAATGCGGTACTGTAAATCGGCATGCTCACCGCGTAAATGAACTTGGCCAAAGGAGTCTTCAACAACACTAGGAACGCGGAGTAAAATTTCATTAAAACTTCCATTTCCTCCTAGTGATTCAGCATCAAGTTGCATTTTTCCGATTTCGTAGGAGGTAGCACCAAGCGATGGGACAATCCCTTCGCGTGCCACATCCAACGAATCTGACACCACAAAGGCGTCCAATTTGATCGTCTGATCATCTTGGGCTTTTGAAGGCGTATTTGATTGGGCGTTTAATCCCAGAACTGAACCGATGAAAAGTGATATAAAACTAATGCGAGAAATCATAGATACTTCCTTTTACTACTGCTTTAAGCAGTAACTCTCATAATAAGCCTACGCATGGATGCGTTAGACTTTACGTGACGATTTAAGCGCTTAACGAGGGTGGCCCACGTTCTGGCTTTATCACGTAGAGGGAAGTTTTAAGAAATAAAGACTGAGGTTTTACTACGTTTCCGACTAAGAAAGTCTGACTTTGCAGGGTAAAAAAAGTGGCGGTTACAAGTGTCGTTCCTTGGTTATACAGGGTAACAGCGCAGGTGTGACCTGACTCATGAGAATCACTATGAACGAAGTGATGGGCATCTGGGCTTACAGCCATTAACCCTAAAATAAATACTAAACTAGCTAGAAGAATAGCTAGTGTATTTAAAAAGAGTGTGTGTAGAGGCTTAGTCACGATCGTTTCCGTTTGGGAAGTTAAATCTAACTTCTGTAAAGGTATGGTTATTTACCTTAATCAACTTTATGACGGCGTCAAATGTCGTTGTTTTGGAAAAGAAATCTGAGGTGAGCTGAAATTCTGCAGTATCTCCTACTTTTTCGCCCGTTGCTGAATTTTCTACCCCATGCAGAACAAGCTTTTGAGTCGCTAATTGTAATTCAACGGTAGGTTGTTCGATACGTACAAAATTTTCCATTTCTGAATCGAGTACATAGGCAGTAAGCGTGTGAGCCTCCGTATCCTGAACAATTTCTAAATGGCACAACTCGTTTCCAAGAACAACGGCAGTTCCTCCGTGAGGCGCATGGTGCTGATGGATTACGATTTCTTTTACTTCTTTGGATTTTGTGCAGCCGCTTAGCAGTAAACCTAATCCTAACAAAATTCCACTGAGCAGACGCAGTTTCATTTGTTTATGAAACGGGGGCTAAATTCGAAGCGATATCTGCTCGGTATGCTTTGAGGGCAGGTACTAAGCCACCTAATGCGCATAAAGCAATCATGGTGGTTGGAGCCCAAATCATGACGAAGTCGAAACTAAATATATTTAACATGACTCCCGTTTGGCTTCGAATAATAGCACTCACTAAGCTAAGGATTCCGAAGTAAAAGATAAACGCGAGTATCATGCCCAAAGCTCCTATCGTTGCAGCTTCGAGGACGATTGTTCCTAAAATGGTTCTACGATGTGCTCCGAGGGATCTTAATATAGCTATATCTCGACTACGCGCAGCCATCGAATTGTAAATGGCTACGAGTACACCTGCTGCAGATACAAGTGCCACTAAATAGGCGATCAGTGTAAGTACTTTATCAAACCAACCTATTTTTCCAAAAAGATCTGATATGATTGCTCCAATCGGCCATGCAAAAGTTAAGCGATTACCTTGTTTGTTATAGAGAAGATCTAAAACGAAACCTGAAGTAGGAGAGCGTAGCTGAATGAGGATAGCGCTTATATCATTAGCGGCTTTGGGATCATGGCCTCCCATGGTTTGTAGACCATGAAGTGGTATCCATATGACTTTATCTGCAGGGGTATTCGATGCTTTGAGTATTCCTGTTACGATATATGTTTCAGGGTGTTGATTACGGGGATCGTAGGCCAGTCCGTGGAACGGGTGAAAGGTATCGCCAACGTTGAGTTGTAATTGGTGAGCAGCAAATTCACCAAGAACGGCTTCTTTTTTTGTAGGATCAAATAATTTACCTTCACGGAGTGTGTAGGTATGATGCGGAGCGTATTCGATATCAGTAAAGAGTTCAGGCACGGTTCCTACAATGCGGTAACCTTTTAAGTTATCACCTACAGCGATAGGTATCGCTCGTTTAACGGTAGGGTGACGCCGTATGTAATCATAGTCCGTTTGATTTAAATTTCCGGTAGAAGCTTCGAGATGAAAAATAGAATTTAAGACGAGTTGTAGTTTTGAACCACGTGCGCCTAGAACGGCATCAAAGCCGCTGTTTACGCGTGTAAAGGTCTGCTCAGACTGTTGTTTTACAGACCAAATCGACATGAGTAGACCACCTGCTAACGCAATCGAAAGCGCAGTTATAATTGTCGAAAGTAAGTGCTGACGAAGATTACGTAAAACGATTTGAAATAAGTTCATTTCGCACCGCCTTCGTTACTTGCTTTGTTTAGTAGGCTAAAATCTTGCACGCCTTCAAACGTACTGAGTACCTGAGAATCATGACTCACGAGTAAGAGAGCAGCTTTTGTTTCTGAACAGGTTTCTCTAATGAGACGAAGTGCTTCGCGACTTGTTGCGGGATCTAAGTTGCCTGTTGGTTCGTCCGCAAGAATCAGCCTTGGTTTATTTACAAGGGCCCGAGCAATAGCAACTCGCTGTTGTTGGCCGGTTGATAATTGGCGCGGGTAGTGATTAAGACGGTGAGAAAGTCCGACGCGGTCGAGTACTTCCGATGCACGCTTTTTATCTGCTTTGCCCGCAAAACTCATACCTAAGAGAACATTTTCTAAACAGGTATAACCTTGGAGTAAGTTGAAGGTCTGAAAAATATATCCTAAGGATAAGGCTCTTTGACGATCACGCTCCGATTCAGATAAACGGGCCATATCCGTTTGCCCAATCAAAATAGACCCTTCATCTGCAGCTAAGATACCAGCGATTAAGTGTAAAAAAGTAGTTTTACCAGAGCCACTTTCGCCGCGCAGTGCACGCTGCTCAGCATGCTCGAGCAAAAAGTGGGGAATATCGACAATAACTTTTTTCTCACCCGTTGGGGTAACAAAAGATTTTTTAAGCGACTGTATGGCTAAAAGAGACATTAATTACAGTTAATTACCACTTACTGCTGCAATC
>DAISZL010000002.1:69709-109349 GCA_036824825.1 Opitutaceae bacterium | reverse complement strand
ACCGTCATGAAAATAAAATGCGTACTTGGATTTGCTTCTACCGTTTTTTTCCAGCCGCCGCTTTTTAATTCATTTTTGCAATTTGAGCACCAGGTTGCCCATAAATGCACAATCGTTGTCTCTTTAAATTGTGTAGGATCAAGCTTTGATCCAGGTTCTGTTTGAGCCTGACTTACTGGCACAAGTAGAACTAAGCTAAGGATAAGAAGGCTAAGGCTAGTCGTAAGCTTCATACTAAAGCCTGAGTTAAACCGTTTAGCTCAGTTTAGCAATCGTTCAGTCTTAGATTTCACGGATTCGGCTGCACGAGACAAAGCGACCCTCAAAAGATGTAAGTTCTGGTACGCTCGCTGAACAGGCTTCGGTAGCATAATTGCACCGGGTATGGAACGCGCAGCCTTTCGGTGGGTTAATAGGGGATGGTGGATCACCTAAAAGCATAATGCGTTGTCTATTCTTTTCTGAGTCTGGATTTGGCTGAGGAATCGCACTCACCAGCGCTTTAGTATACGGGTGTTTAGGGGATTCGATGACTTCGGTTGCCGAACCAAGCTCTACAACTTTACCTAAATACATTACCGCAATTCGGTCTGAGATATGTTTTACAACGGATAAGTCGTGAGCAATGAATACAAGACTTAAACCCATTTGGCGGGTTAACTGAGCGAGAAGATTTAATATCTGAGCTTGAATGGAAACATCGAGCGCCGATACGGGTTCATCTGCGATGATGAGTTTAGGTTCAAGCGCTAGGGCACGCGCAATCGCGATACGTTGTCTTTGTCCCCCTGAAAATTCGTGTGGATATTTATGAATGAACCGAGGCGATAAACCTACCGTTTGTAGAAGTGATGCTACGCGCTCTGGTATCTGTTCTGTCTTGCATACGCCGTGAACCTTGAGTGGCTCGGCAAGTGTTTCAAAAACAGTTCTCCGAGGATTGAGGGATGCATAAGGATCTTGAAAGATCATTTGCATTTCACGACGTGCTTCTTTGATCGCTTTACTTGATGCGTTCGTTAGCACTTTTCCATTTAGAAGAACACGTCCTTCGGTTGTCGGGAGTAATTGGAGGATTGTTCTAGCAAGGGTAGATTTACCACAGCCTGATTCTCCAACTAAGCCTAACACTTCACCTTTATTTAAAGTCAGTGATACACCGTCCACAGCTTTCACTGATCCAACTAAACGCTTAAAAACAAATCCTTTTTGTATAGGAAAATGGGTTTTTACGTTTTGAAGTTCTAAAATGGTTTCAGCCACAGGATTAAATTTCGTTTAAGTGAACACGCAAACACGTGTGGGAATGTCCCTCGTTATCGACAGAGAGTGGCATTGGTTCTACTAAGCAGCGCTCTGTTGCAAATTCACACCGAGACGCGAATGCGCAGCTGGGCAGTGGCTTAGAAACATCCGGTGGTAGCCCTTTGATTGTATATAAGTCTTTTCCTTTAGGCTGATTCGCTGGGATCGATTTTTGAAGACCCTTCGTGTAAGGATGTCTAGGTGTATAAAAAATAGAACGCGTAGGTGCTGTCTCAACAATGCGCCCTGCATACATCACTTGAACACGGTCACATAAGCCGGAAACAACCGCTAAATCGTGTGTGATAAAAATGACCGCCATGTTTAACTCTTTTTTCATCTTAGAAATGAGTTCTAAGATTTGAGCTTGTACGGTTACATCGAGCGCTGTCGTTGGTTCGTCTGCGATTAAGAGTTCTGGTTTTGTGATCAGTGCCATTGCAATCATCACTCGCTGACGCATACCACCGGAAAATTCATGCGGGTACTGATTAATGCGATTTTTCGCATCATGGATGCCTACAGCTTCAAGCATTTCAATGCCGCGTTTTAGCGCATCGGTTTTACTGATTTTTTCGTGGATGAGTAGCGGTTCAATTAATTGCTCTCCTATTTTAAGATAGGGATTAAGGGAAGTCATCGGATCTTGAAAGATCATCGATATACGTTTCCCACGAATTGAACGGGCTTGAGCGGGGCTGCAGTTTAATAAATCAATGCCATCAAAAATAGCGGTACCAGATTCAATTTTTCCAGGAGGCTGTGCAATGAGCCCCATCATGGAGTAGCAAGTAACTGATTTGCCTGAACCTGATTCTCCTACAATCCCAAGCGTTTCACCACGTTCTATGTTAAAGTTTACACCATCTACAGCTTTCACAATGCCACTTCGGGTATGAAAGTAAGTCTTTAAGTTGGTAACAGTAAGAAGAGGCACGGGGAAGATGACTATTTAATGATACGTTCCAAGGAGGCAGCAATATTTTAGTGTACGAGCAAGATACGGGCCTTTTCTAAGTTAAAATCAGAGCATTGACTGCTTCAGGCGTTAGTTCACTCAGTGGCTTACCACCAGTTGCAGGGCAGCCCACTGGTTGAGCGAGAATAAATGGACTAGAGAATACAGGACCTGTTCTCACTGGATTAGTTGGACCATAGAGTCCAATGACTGGTACTCCTAGCGCGTTAGCAAGATGTAAACCGCCTGAATCATTACTGATCACAAGTCGGCATTTGGATAATTCTTCAGCAAATCCAAGTAGCGTTGTCTTTCCGCACTGATTTGTAACGCGGTTATCCATGTTAGCTGCTATCGCATCTGCGATTGGTACATCAGTTGGTGTACCCAAGATAACAAACTGATCAGTAGGGCGTAGTTGAATTAATTTTCTGAAATAGTCTACAGGCCAGCGTTTTTCAGGTGAATTTTCTGATCCAGGAAGTAAAGCGATTGGGCCTTGAGCGTTATGTGCTGTGCTAAAAATAGGTGTCGTGACGGGATTTTCTAGTAATCCAAAATGGGCTAGGAACTGATTCCATAATTCTATTTGATGATGTTTTGATTCATCAAAACTAGCCGGAACGTTAAAGGTATGAGTTAAAAGAGGACGTGACTTAGAAACACGTTTAATACCGAAGCGTTGTGGGCAGCGTGTAAGCCAAGCTTCAATATCGCCTCGCACTGAATTGGTTAAACAAATCCATACATCGGGATAGGTTTTTCTTAAGCGCCAAAAAGATTTAAAATAACTTATATTTTGTTTTGGGAGCGCATGCACATAGTCAGCACATCCTACTTTATCCAGTAAGTGAGCAAAGCTACCTTTTGCTAAGAGATGAATTTCTGCATCAGGGCGTGCTTTACGGATTGCGCGAATTAACGGTAAGGCCATGACGACATCTCCTAACCAGTTTGGCATCCGAATCCAAAGCCGTGTATTTCGCGGTAGGTTTTCTAAGTTACGTAGCTTTAGTTCATCGCTTAGTAAATCGCGCTTACTTTCTAAGCGTAGACGTTTACTTGGCATATCTTGATGACGCCAGCGGTCATGACCCCATAGCCAAGCTGCTGATAAATTTTCATCTTCGAGTGCTTTTTCTAACCACTGATTGATGGCAATCGTGATTCCTTGAGACGTTCCGTCATGGATGATCGGTTCTGAATCAAAGGTTGCACGCCAGAAACCAGTTCTTCGCGGGAAGAACGTGCGGATATCGGCGTTAAACTTAGTCGCTAAAACTGCAGGTAATTCTGTGGTGGAGCAAACACGGCCTAAAAAGGTGGTGAGGGCTCCCTGCATACCTGCGTTTTGATCAATCAGAATACCGATACAGCCTTTATCGCGTAAAATACGCATCGCTTGGGCAAATCCTTCTTTTCGCGAAAGTAGCTTCATTCCAAACCTGCCACGAGTCGTACGAACATAGTCGTCTGCTTTTTCGCTATCAAGAGGTCTGAAAATGATTCCGTATTCCGGTATTTTTACAGGACTTAAGAGGGGGAGCCAGGTTAGGCTTTCCCACAAAGCTAAGTGCATGCCTACGTATACGACCGGTTTTTGTTCATCCTTTGTCTTTGCACTGGTTTGGGTAAGCCAGGTCTTATAATTGTTTGATAGGTGAGCGATTTTTCGAATGCGTTTTTCGCTTAAATAGGGTGTCGCAAGTGATAAGAAACCCGTCTCCGTGAGGCGTCTTAGGCATGTTTTTGCCATTTTCGTATGCCAGATACCTGGTTTATCTGGGTAGACGTGGTGGAGATTGGATAAGATGAGTCTCCTTCGTTTAGGGGATGCCCAGTAGATCAGTTCAGCGATAACGAGCGTCAGGGCATGTAGAATCCACTCCGGTGTAAGGGCAATAATCCAACCAAGGACCTTAAGGAGGGTGAAAACCATACGGTTACTAAGCTGGAGAAGTCGGGGGGCTCTGCAAAGCCTTAAAAAATGATTTGGACTGACTTACGTATCTTTATTATATTCATTTTTTAGTCTCCACTCCTATGACCGAACTGCTCATCATCAAGCCTTCCTCTTTAGGGGATATTGTGCATGGGCTTCAAGTAGCTACTTCCTTAAAAGCGCAGTGCAAAGACTTAAGGATTTCATGGATTGTAAGAGATGTGTTTGCACCGATCGTTCGGGCCTGTGACGCCGTAGACTGCGTTTACGTTTTCGACCGTCACGGTGGTACTAAAGGGTTTCTTAAACTCATGAAAGAAGTGCGTAAGACTAAGTTTGATTATGTCTTCGATTTTCAGGGTTTATTAAGATCTGGATTAATGACATCCCGCGCTCACGGTAAATTAAAAGTAGGTCGTTCTGACTGCAGAGAGGGCGCTCATTTATTTTACAAAAAAAGAGTACCACTGCCAGAGGGTGGACGTAGAAGTCACGCAGTTGATATCTTGCTACAATTTTGCCCTGTTTTAGATGCTAAGCCTGAACTTAAGGGGAACTTACATTTTAGATCTGCTGAAAAATTAAACCTTACTTTCGCTGATAGTAAGACAGGAACAAAACCTATTATTATTTTTCCTGATTCACGCCGTGAAGAAAAGAAGTGGGGTGGTTTTAAGCAATTAACCGAATTATTAATTAGAGAAGATAAAACACGGAAAGTAATTTGGGCAGGAAGTGAGTACATCCATGAGCGTTCGGCATTTCCTCCAAGTCAGTTTTTAAACCTCACGGGAAATACAAGTTTAGTCTCACTGCCAGCACTCATTAAACGAGCAGACTGGGTCATCACTAACGATAGTGGTCCGATGCACTTAGCAGCAGCTTTAGGTGTAAAAGTATTAGCTATTTTCGGTCCCACCGATCCACGTTTATTTGGACCGTATCCACTGACTGCTCCTAATCATTTTGTTATTCAAGCTCCCGTTGGAGATTTGAAGCTACTTACTGTTAAAGAAGTTTATTCTCGTTTTAAGAAAATCCGCGAAGGTATTAACTCTAAATCGTAATTTTCCATGCTCGATACAAAGATAATCCGTGAAAATCCAGAGCTCGTAAGAGCAGCTATTGCTAAAAAACATCTCGATGTTGATTTAGCTCCTGTCATCGCAGCTGATGCTGAGTGGCGTGCAAAGCTTCAAGAAGTGGAGACACTGCGCTCAAAGCAAAAGGCTGCCAATAATGAGATGGCTGCTATGCCTAAAGGCTCACCTGAATTTAAGGCAAAAGTCTTAGAGATGAAGGAAGTCTCAGCCCAGGTTAAGGAATTAGAGGTATCGTTAAAGCAAACCGAAGAGACACTGCGTGAGCATATGCTCTCCATTCCAAACATTCCTCATTCCAGTGTTCCAGAAGGAGCAAGTCCTGAAGAGAATGTAGTCTATGCAACGCACGGAGATGTTTCAGCAGTATCACCGCATGCTGTCGCTCACTATGATGTTCCTGGGTTTGATAAATTATTTGATTTTAACCGTGGCTCAAAAGTAACGGGTGCTGGTTTTCCATTCTATGTTGGTGATGCTGCACGCCTCGTGAGAGCTCTCTTAGGTTTCTTCTTAGATGAAGATGCAAAGGCAGGTTACATTGAAGTAAATCCGCCTATTTTTGTTAATGCAGCGAGTGCTACCGCTACGGGACAACTGCCAGACAAAGAAGGGCAGATGTACGAGACAACACCGGATCGTTTATTTGCTGTTCCAACCGCTGAAGTGCCACTCACCAATTTTTTCAGAGATGAAATTGTTGATGAAGCAGAATTGCCAATTAAGCGCTGTGCTTACACCCCTTGCTTTAGACGTGAGGCAGGCTCACACGGTAAAGATGTACGTGGGTTAAATCGCTTACATCAATTTGATAAAGTAGAACTGTTAAAATGGGTACACCCATCGTCGAGTTATGATGAATTAGATAAGTTAAGACTCGATGCAGAAAATTTACTTAAAAAATTAGAATTACCATACCGCGTACTCCTGATGTGCGGCGGAGATCTAGGATTTTCACAGTCAAAAAAGTATGACTTAGAAGTGTGGGCTGGTGGTCAGAAACGTTGGTTAGAAGTTTCTAGCTGCAGTAATTTTGAATCCTTCCAAGCACGCCGTGCTCAGATCCGGTTCCGCTCAAAAGAAACGGGTCGTCCTGAATTAGTGCATACACTTAATGGATCAGGACTTGCAGTTCCTCGCGTTCTTGCAGCGATTATAGAAAATAATCTTCAAGCAGATGGTCGTGTTAAAATTCCTCAGGCTCTCGTTCCTTACTTTGGAAAAGAGTACTTAGCGTTTAATTAATCGTTTTAGGTTTTTGTTTTAAGATCATGCCTAAGTCATTTCCTTTACATGATCTTAAAGTAAAAGCACTCGCTTTGGCTGAGCGTATTCCTAAAGCCCAGCTTCATAGTAAGGTGGTTGCCTGGGCTAATGCAGCAAAACC
Source organism: Opitutaceae bacterium (assembly GCA_036824825.1). Taxonomy (GTDB): domain Bacteria; phylum Verrucomicrobiota; class Verrucomicrobiia; order Opitutales; family Opitutaceae; genus Palsa-1447. Next base: position 102,657 of record DAISZL010000002.1, on the reverse strand, counting down.
TAAGGATGTTTGGTCGGTTGCTTTTTCTGCTGGGGCTGACTCGCTTGCATTGTTACTGCTTATTTGGGCTCACTGGCCTGAAAAAAGAAAACACTTAGCTGCACTTCATTTTGATCACCGCTTGCGTGGAAAGGCTTCTAGGGAAGATGCACGCTTTGCTAAGGCAGTTGCTAAAGAGTTAGGTGTTAAATTTAAGGCAGGATACTGGGCTTCTCCACCTGATAAACCTAATGAAGCGATGGCACGTGATGAGCGGTTTCGCTTTTTTAATTCAGTAATGCCTGGATTAAAAAGTAATACACTTTGGCTTGGGCATCAGCAGGATGATATAGCAGAAACACTGTTTATGCGTATCGCACGAGGTAGTGGTACCGCGGGACTTGCAGCTCCTAGACCTTTGTACGAAGAGCCTCATTTTCCAACACTACTTAGACCACTGCTTACGCTAAAAAAGCAGGAATTAAAAACAGCACTTAGGGAAGTAGGGATTTCTTGGCGTGAGGACCGCTCTAATGCAGCTCACACCTATTTTAGAAATAGGGTTAGACTTTCCGTTATTCCTGTATGGATTGAAGCATCGGGTAGGGACGCACTACGCGGAGCTGCCTACTCACGGATGCTTTTAGAAGAAGATGATGAAGCAATTAATACGTGGGTTCTAAATTTAAAGTGCATTAGTCCTGCAGGAAAATTAAAGTTAGAGCGGATTAAAGGTATGCCGAAAGCGGTTTGTCGCAGGGCACTGTATTTGTGGCTTAACCGTCAGAAAGATTTGGGAAGACTCTCCGCCAGAGGCTTCGAATCTCTCTTAAGCGCAGTCATGGCAGGGGTGCCTACAAAACAGAGCCTTGGACCACATGGATTTGCTGTAATTAATCGCCAGTGGCTTTTCTTTCGTAAATAGCTATTTATTAGTTTCTTGTGTTATTTTAGATAAGCTAAGAAAGGTGGCTTGCCTGAGTTGACTTATCCCTAGGGAACATTCACCTTGGTAACTCACTCACACTCTATAAATGCCTGAGACTGAAAAACGAAAATCACGTCGTCCTTTAAACAGCCTTCCTCCCGATCGCATGCAGCCTAAGGTATGGCTTATATGGCTCGCAATTGTGGCGGCTGCTTTGACGCTTCTTTATTGGTCACCAAGTTCACAAAGTAGCCCAGCTACTGTGACAATCCAAGATGTCATTGAGCGCAGCCAACAAGGGGATGTGAAAGAGGGCGTCATTCATTATGACAGCTCAGGCGGTCGCGATTTTGCGATTATCACAGGTGAATTTAAGAAAGCTACTTTCCTGAATGAGCGTGGTGTTAAAACTACGTCGTTTCATGCTGAAGGTGGTCTAAGCGAAAATAACGCGGATGTTTTACGTAAGACGAAGGTCTTCTCGGAACCTCGTTCAACAACGATGTTTAGCCAGATCTTAATGAACTTACTTCCCTTTATTTTAATTATTGGGCTCTTGTATTTTCTCTTTGTCCGTCAACTCAAGCAAGCGGGCAAAGGTGCATTAACCTTCGGTAAGAGCCGTGCTAAATTACTTAATCGTGATAGAAATAAAGTAACCTTTGCAGACGTAGCAGGTTGTGATGAAGCCAAAGAAGAAGTTTCTGAAGTCGTGGATTTCTTAAGAGATCCAAAGAAGTTTACCAAGATGGGTGGCCGTATGCCTAAGGGTGTACTCATGGTTGGACCTCCAGGTACAGGTAAGACCTTGCTTGCTAAAGCAGTCGCAGGGGAGGCAGATGTTCCTTTCTTTAGTATTTCAGGTTCTGACTTCGTTGAGATGTTCGTTGGTGTTGGTGCATCGCGCGTTCGTGATATGTTCGAACAGGGAAGAAAGAACGCACCTTGCTTAATCTTTATCGACGAAATCGATGCCGTAGGTCGTCAGCGTGGAGCTGGACTAGGGGGTGGTAATGATGAACGTGAACAAACCTTAAACTCAATGTTAGTTGAGATGGACGGGTTTGATACAACGGAAGGTGTTATCATTATCGCTGCAACAAATCGTCCTGACGTACTTGATAGTGCGCTTTTAAGACCAGGTCGTTTTGATCGTCAGGTATATGTAGATCTTCCTGATCTCGTAGGTCGTGAACAAATTCTAAAAGTTCATGCTAAGAAAATTAATCTAGCTGAGAACGTTGATTTGTCAGTGATCGCTCGTGGAACACCTGGTTTATCCGGTGCTGATCTAGCTAATCTTTTAAACGAAGGTGCGTTACTCGCAGCTCGTAGAGGTAAGAAGCGTGTTGAGATGATCGACATGGATGATGCCCGCGAGAAAATCCAATTCGGTCGCGAAAGACGTCGCTTAATGGATGATGAGGAAAAGAAACTCACCGCCTACCATGAAGCTGGTCATGCCCTCATACAGGCAGTCTTAGACGATGGTAATTTACCCGTTCATAAAGTAACGATTATCCCACGTGGACGTAGTCTAGGTAGCACCATGTTTATCCCTAAGAAGGATCAACTCACCCAGGCTAAGAAGCGTATGCTTAATCAAATTGCGATGGGACTTGGTGGTCGTATCGCTGAAGAATTAGTCTTAGACGATATTTCCAGTGGCGCTTCTGGCGACATCAAGCATGTAACTAAAATCGCTCGTCACATGGTTTGTGACTGGGGTATGAGTCCACTTGGACCAATTGCATTTGGAGATAATCAAGACACCGTATTTTTAGGACGTGAAATTACACGTAATGAAAATGTTTCTGAAGAAACAGCACGCCGGATTGATGAACAAATTCATAACATCATCACTGAGCAATACGCACGTGCTACGGCTATTATTAAAGAGCACCGTGAAGTCTTAAACAAGATTGCTGAAGCCTTACTTCAATATGAAACGATTGAAGGAAAGCATGTGATGGAACTATTGCAGTTTGGTGAAATTCGCACCCCTGTAATCGTTGCACCACCTACAAAACCTGAAGATAAAAAAGATGAAAAGAAAGCAGCTGAACAACCAGCTGCTACCGAGTCTCATCCTCCAGGCAATGTAACGGCCGCTCCAACACCGGCATAAAACCTGTGTTGTTTTTATAAACCCCACTTATTAGGGAATACTCTACCTCTATTACTATGAAAATATGTTGTATCGGTGCCGGCTACGTTGGTGGACCAACGATGGCTGTTATTGCACTTAAAGCCCCAGATATCGAAGTTACTGTAGTTGATATGAATTCAGCACGTATTGCTGAATGGAATTCCGATACATTACCTATTTATGAGCCAGGTCTAGACGCAGTTGTAAAACAAGTGCGTGGAAAAAATCTATTTTTCTCAACCGATGTAAAAGCCTGCATCAAAAAAGCAGACATCATTTTTGTGGCCGTTAATACCCCTACTAAAATGTATGGTGTAGGAGCGGGTAGAGCTGCTGATTTACGCTATATTGAATCTGTAGCACGTACTATCGCAGAAGTAGCAGACACGGATAAAATTATCGTCGAGAAATCTACTATCCCTGTAAAAACAGCAGAAACAATTAAGGATCTTCTCTCAGCGAATACTAAGGGTTGCCGTTTCCAAGTTCTTTCAAATCCAGAATTCTTGGCTGAAGGTACTGCAGTTGCAGACTTATTTGAACCTGACCGTGTGTTAATCGGTGGTGAAAGAACGCCAGAGGGTGAAGCTGCAATTAAAACCTTAGCTAGCGTTTATGCACGCTGGGTGCCAGATGATAGAATTATACGTACAAATCTGTGGTCATCTGAATTATCAAAGTTAGTTGCTAATGCGTTTTTAGCTCAGCGTATTTCTTCAATTAATTCTATTTCTGCTCTCTGTGAAGCGACCGGTGCAGATGTAGATGAAGTAGCACGTGCTATTGGACGTGATTCACGCATTGGTCCTAAATTCTTGAAAGCATCAGTCGGCTTTGGTGGCTCATGCTTCCAAAAAGATATTCTCAATCTTGTTTACCTCTGTGAGCATTTTAATCTCCCAGAGGTTGCTGCTTATTGGGAGAGTGTTGTTACCATGAACGATTGGCAGAAGCGTCGTTTTGGTCAGCGCATCATTAAAGCACTTTATAATTCAGCTGCTGGAAAACAGATCGGCGTACTTGGGTTTGCCTTTAAAAAAGATACAAACGATACCCGTGAATCAGCTGCCATTGCTATTTGTAGAGATTTGTTAGCTGAAAAAGCTAAGGTGGTTGTTTACGATCCTAAGGTTCCTGCATCAGTTATTCGCTCGGAAGTTCTTGGACCTGGTGTAGAAAATCCACTGCTTATTGTTGCATCCAGTGCCTATGAAGCCGCAAAGCATTCTAGTGCACTCGCTATTGTAACCGAGTGGGATGAATTTAAGACTTTAGACTACAAAAAGATTTATGCAGACATGGAAAAGCCTGCATCTATTTTTGATGGTCGTAATATTCTTGATTTAAAGAGTCTAAGCGCAATTGGCTTTAGAACTCACGCAATCGGTAAATAATTAGACAAATCCTAGAGTAGAGAATTTACCTCCAAGCACTGCTTCAGAGGGGTTCTCTAACCACTTTTCAAGAACCGTAGCATAGACACTTCTAAAGTCTGTGCTGAAAGTGATATCTTGATTCTTAGGTATATTTAGAAGCGGTGCGGTACCATGGAGTCCTGCTTTTACCTTACTGCCCATAACAAATAAAGGAGAGGCTGTTCCGTGGTCGGTACCTTTACTTTCGTTCTCACTGGCTCTTCTTCCGAATTCAGAGAAGGTCATTGTGAGAACTTGATTATCTAATTTGTGTGCTTCTAAGTCTTTTTGGAAAGCAGCTAGACCATTAGATAATTCAGTGAGTAAGCGGCTTTGTGTAGCGATCTGATTATAGTGCGTATCAAATCCGTTTAAGGTTACGAAGTAAACGCGTGTAGGTAGGTTAGCAGCAATCAGTGAAGCAACATTCTTTAATGAATTACCAAATGGGGTAGTAGGATAGTTTGCTTGGGTACGGTAACCATTGATTACTTTTTGCACCTTTGTTTCAGTCACAAGCGAATCCATTAAAGTGTGCTTTAAGAAACTTTCACTTGAGTGGTCGCCGCTTGGGCTGCCTGAGAGTGTTTCGAGCAATCGACGTGTTTCTTCTGCATCTTTTCTGTTTGGACCATAACCGCCTAGACCGAAAGTTGCGTGGGGATTTTCTCCGATAAACGATTCAGGTGCGCCATTGAGCGTATTAGCATGAATAGCGACAGGATCATGATCTCCTTCTGGAGTACCTGAACAAGCGTTATCTAAGTAACGTCCGATCCAACCGGTTGCTCCAACACGGTCAGAGTCTGAGGCTGTTTCCCAGATTTCAGTCGATCTAAAATGGCTGCGATTTGGGTTTGGATAGCCAACGTTTTGAATGACCGCTAATTTTCCATCCTTAAAGAGATTATGCATGCCACCGCAGACAGGATTAAATCCTTCTGTATCACTGAGGCGAAGGACTTTGTCTTTTGCTATACCGATATTTGGACGTAAGCGGTAATAGTCATCATTTTGAAAAGGAACGAGCGTGTTCAGTCCATCGTTACCACCGGCTAATTGAATGAGTACAAGAATGCTACGATCTTTTTCAGCTTTTGGTGCTTGTGCTAACGTCGAGTTTACTAAGAACGATGGAGCGAACTGACTAAACGCTAGTAGGCCTATGCCTTTCGTGGCAGAGCTACGCAAAAATTCACGGCGCGTGGTAGGAATTGATGACTGTGGGGTATTGGTGGCCATGGTGAAAAGAGATTAAGTAAGTTGGTATTGAGGGGAAGAGATTAATGATACCATAGAGCGTTTAACGCGGCGTAAGCGTTCACCTGGTACATTTTCAGCAGATGCTATATAGTTGGTAATAGATTCTTTTAACGCAGGGGATGTACTCTGAGCAAGAAGGCCTGTGGTTAATTTTTGGGTAATTTCCTCTGGGCTTAATGAAAGAATACTCTGAAAGCGTGAGTTTTCCACAGTAAATACGCCACGTCCCTGAGCACGAGCGGCAGCGACGTCGAGTTTTTCATCTTCGTTAAGTCCAGCCTCATAGAAAGGGGCAAAGAGTGATTCAGCTAAACTACGACGAGCAGCAAGAGAGGATGAGTTAATCCAATTACGACCTCCAACCCAGCCGCGTACATTAGGTGGATCGAATAATACCTGACCCATTTGACGTAAGGGGTTTATTACAAGTCGTGGTACAGGAATAATGTCTAAATTGAGATCCTGAACTAAGCCCATGTAATACTGAATAGGGCTTTTAATAAATTCACCGCGGAAACTAGGATCAAAAAACAGGGTACTGCCAAAGAAGGTTTTTGCTAACCACTGGAGACTGTAACCTTGAGCTCTCCACTGATCGCCTAGGCTATACAGATAGCTCTTATCAATCATGGTATCACTGAGATAGAATTTCACCATCTCATGCGGAACGAAAGCACCAGCGGCACGCTGTTTGTACGTTAGGCGAATAACATCATCGCCGTTGAAATTACCTGTTTCTCCGAAAATTGTTTTTAGACCCGTGTCGTGTTGGTTAGGCTGGTAATATAATTCGCTACCTTTTCTTAATCGATAACCCGTGAGAGCTCTTGCTGCTTCTTTAATATCTTTTTCCGTGTAGTTGCCTTCTCCTAATGTAAAGAGTTCGAATAACTCACGTGCAAAATTTTCATTAGGAGCCTTTTTCTGACTTTGATTTAAGTCGAGATATTGAATCATCGCTGGGGAGCGTGATATGGCTTTTGTTAAGAGGGGAGCAGGAGCAAATGCGTAGCGTGAAATAATATCAAAGTGCTTATAAATCATCGGAGCACGTTGTACTTTTTCATATCCTACGACGTAGATATCGCTTAAAAATAAAATCCACTTTGCGAATACAGCGCTATCTGGGCGAGCTGCGTATCGCATCCAGTGAATTGTCATATCCACAATAGCATTACGTGATTTCTGTTGAAACTCACGGTAGAGAAGACGTTTATCTTCTTCGTTTGCTGCCTGTACTTTTTCCTGAAGCTCTTCTGCTTCAGTAACCATGTGTGCTGTTTGACGTGGCTGGTTAAAAACTGGAACTGTGTCTGGGAATAAGCGATCGAGTGTTGCGCTTAGGCCTTCTTTGGTTGCGCGCTCAACGTCGCCGGGAAGTGCAGTCCATCCTGCACGCCTTAAGAGATGACGTGCTGCATCTTGATTCCATTGAGAATCTGGTAAACGACTCCAAGCTGTCTCTGGGGCAAGAGTAAGCGCCATGGCGGTAAATAGTTTTTACTTAGTTTAAGTACTTACAGAAAGACGCTTTATTACTGAGAACGTTTCACTGTGATCCGGAACAAGTAAGCTTAAAAAAAGAGTATTTGTCGCTGACACTAACGACATTAAATAGATATTACGTAAGTATATCTAATAAAGCGATTAATGTAATTTGAAATAACGTATAGAAGCTTAACTTTTTTGATGAATTTGTGGCTCCCAAGTCGCATAGGAAGGTTGTTCATACAAAAAGGCGTCAGGATTTTCTGATGGTGTGAGTAATGGAATCTTACTCGCACGCGTCCATAGTTCTTCAATCACGTAGGGAGTAGTCGCAACTTCGCTCGGCAGTGGACTCCATGATCTAAAGCCTTCAGGTATGAGTAGAGGCGCTTTTAAATCCGGTGTAGCGACTTTTGCAGCTAGTCCACCGTGCTTGTAGGTATGCCAACTATCTCGTCTAGCATCTGCAATATAGGTGACTTCTGGATTGGCTTTTGCCTCTGCTAAGAGCGCTAAGGCGTTATAGGAATAGGTTTCACTGGTACTTAAGGTTTTCCAAACACGCAGTGCCATAGCTACCGTTCGAATTCCTAAAATTGATCCAGGCGTATTCGCATAAACGAATGTTTTTACTTCACGTATGTTACAATTTAACTGCTCGATACAGGTAAACAGTCCAACACCAGACTCTTCATTACTGGTTGCAAAAACACCTTTGGAGTCAGGTTGTTGGTAGTAGCCAACTTGGATCTTACTCGAGCTAGCATCGCAAATAAGTAAGGGAGCGTTACTTAGGAGTTGGCTTAAGCTCTTCATTATAGATCATATAACGCTGGATCTTTATGATAGGCAAGCCTTTACGGGCTTAACAAAAGCTCTGAATCGGGCATTGACCGAGCCGTTGAAGCCTTTACATTTAACCATTCGTCTAAAGATCAAAGCATTAAGAATTTAACTGTGAACGTACAACTCACCAGCACATCCACTACACGTAAAAGCCTAGTTGTAACTCTCGATAAAACCGAGGTCGACTCCGAGCATTCAGCTATTCTTGCTGAATACGTAAAACAAGCTCGTCTTCCTGGTTTTCGTCCAGGCAAGGCTCCTGTTGAAATGATCAAACGTAAGTTCACAAAAGAGCTTGCTGATGAGTTAAAGCAGAAGGTTGTTTCAAAAGCTTATTCGAGCTCACTCGAAAAAGAAAAATTAGACGTACTGAGCATTGTTCATGTAGACGAAGGTACGATTGAGCTAGGCTCAGGTGCTACCGTAACAATTACCGTTGATGTTCGCCCTGATTTTACTCTCCCTGAGTACGTTGGCTTAACAGTCAAATCGGAAAAGACTGAAGCAAGTGAAGATGAAGTCGAAAAGATGGTTGAAGCACTTCGCACCGATAAAGCCGATTTCAAGCAATCTTCAACACCTGCTAAAAAAGGTGATTACGTAAAACTTTCTTATGAAGGAACGCTCGATGGTAAACCAATCGCAGACTTAGTTCCTGATAAACAGCTGTATGGCAAAGTGCCTATGACCTGGGAAGAAGTAGAAGGTGCTAATGAAGGTCACTTAGCTGGTCTATCCAAGCAACTTGTTGGTGCTACAACTGGTGAAAAGAAAACTATCTCGATCAGCTTCCCAGCTGATTTTAATGCCGTTGCAGCGCTTGCTGGTAAAAATGCTAGCTATGCAATTGAAGTGCTCGAAATTCGTGAGCGCGTGCTACCAGCTTTAGATGAAGAGTTCTTTAAATCACATCAGGTTGCTAATCTCGAAGAATTAAAGACACAGATCCGTGCTAATTTAAAAATGCAAAAAGAATATCAAAACCAGATGGCACAACGCCGTCAGGTCTTGGATATTCTCACAGACAAAACGGAAGTTAGCATCCCTGATAGTTTAGTTGATAACGAAACACAGGGTATCTTACGTCAATTTATCGAAGAGAATATGCGCCGCGGAGTTTCTTCTGAAGAAATTGAAAAAGATAAGAAGACAATTGTAGAAGGTGCTAAGAAGACCGCTGAAAAGCGTGTTAAAACACAGCTCATTCTTTCTAAGATTGCTGAGAAAGAGAAAATCACGATCGAAAATCGTGACTTCGATAACTACATTTACCGCGAAGCTAATCGCACACGTCAACGTCCTGAGAAGATTGCTAAAGACTTGGGTAACAACCGTGAAGCACTTCGCGCAGCCCAGGAATCGATCATTTTCGACAAGGCAGTTGATTTTCTGGTTTCTAAGGCTACTGTATCTAGTAACTAATCGTGAGCTACTACGTTCCAATCGTTTTAGAGAATACAGGCCGCGGAGAGCGGTCTATGGATATCTATTCGCGTCTCCTTAAGGACCGAATTATTTTCATCGGTACACCTATCGATGATAATGTTGCGAATGTAGTGATAGCTCAGCTTTTGTTCTTACAAATGGAAGATCCTAAGAAAGATATCCATTTGTATATCAATTCACCGGGTGGCGTTGTCACAGGAGGCATGGCTATCTATGATACCATTAACTTTCTACAATGTGATGTCGTTACCTACTGTGTAGGTATGGCGGCTAGCATGAGTACCGTATTACTTGCTGCAGGTACTAAGGGTAAGCGTTTTGCGCTTCCTAATAGCCGTGTTATGATTCACCAACCATCGGGTGGTGCAGGTGGCCAGGCTGCTGATATCACAATTGCTGCACGTGAAATTTTACGTTGGAAGAAAACGCTTAACGAAGTCATCGCAAAGCACACAGGTAAGACACCTAAAGAAGTCGAAAAAGATTCTGACAGAGATTACTACATGAGTGCTTACGAAGCTAAGACGTACGGTATTGTAGATCATGTTGTAGAATCGACTCGCGAGGCAGAAAAGCTCGTTGTTCAACCTAAAGCGTAAGCGTTAGATTTTCTTTTTATGGCAAAATCATCGCGCATGACGCTCTGCTCATTTTGTGGTAAGTCGCAATCTGAGGTTAAGAAGATCATCGCTGGTCCAGGTGTCTATATTTGTGATTCGTGTGTTACGGTATGTAAGACCATCATCGATAAAGAAGTTAAAACACCGGTAGCAGAATCAAAACCTGCCTTTAATTTAAAGAAACCATCAGAAATTAAAGCCGTACTTGATGATCATGTCATTGGGCAAGATCACGCGAAGAAAGTTTTATCTGTAGCGGTATATAATCACTACAAGCGATTAAATTTCGATGCTGGTAATCTCAGTAAGGAAGTAGCTTCAGTCTCATCAGAATTTAGTGATGTTGAAGTAGAGAAAAGTAATATTCTTTTGGTTGGACCAACCGGTTCAGGTAAAACGCTTCTTGCTCGTTCACTTGCTCGTACTCTCGATGTGCCATTCGCTATCTCGGATGCTACAACGTTAACGGAAGCAGGTTACGTAGGTGAAGACGTAGAAAATGTAGTATTACGTTTACTTCAAAACGCTAATTACGATGTAAAACGTGCTGAGTGCGGAATTATCTATATCGACGAAATCGACAAGATTAGACGCTCCACAGGTAATGTATCCATTACGCGTGACGTTTCCGGTGAAGGTGTTCAACAAGCACTTCTTAAAATTTTAGAAGGTACCGTTTGTAATGTTCCTCCCCAGGGTGGTCGTAAGCATCCGAATCAGGAGTACGTTCAGATCAATACATCGAATATTCTCTTTATTTGTGGCGGTGCTTTTATTGGTTTAGACGAAATTATTAAAAAGCGTGCTGGCCAGCGCTCACTTGGCTTTCATGCCAACCCAGAGGATCATGAATTAAAGCCGGTTGAAATCATGACTAAAATTGCACCAGAAGATTTGGTCAGTTTTGGTATGATTCCAGAATTTATTGGAAGACTCCCGGTTATATCCGTTTTAGATCAGTTGCAGGTTGAGGATTTATCCAAGATTTTACTGCGTACAAAAAATGCGATTGTTAAACAGTACTCTAAGTTGTTTGCAATCGATGGAGTGCGTTTACGTATTACTCCGGATGCAATTAAGGCAATCGCTCTCAAAGCAATTGAACTTAAAACAGGTGCTCGTGCGCTTCGTGCTATTATCGAACAATTGATGCTCGAAGTGATGTATGAAATTCCACAACGAACAGATATTTCAGAAGTTGTAATTGATGCAGCAGTGGTTGCGGGTAAACGTAAACCAACTTTAAAGCGCATCAGTAAATCCGAAACCAACAAAGACGCCGCTTGATCGTATATCCTGCAATTGACATTCGAGGCGGCCGCTGCGTGCGTCTCATCCAAGGCAAAGCTGATCAACAGACAGTGTATGCTGAAAATCCTGTATTAGTTGCAGAGGGTTTTAAGCAGGCTGGAAGTGGATGGGTTCACGTTGTTGATTTAGATGGAGCCTTTGATGGTGAGCCAAAAAATTTAGACACTGTAAAAGCAATCACAGCTACCGGTCTTCGTGTTCAATTGGGTGGTGGCCTTAGATCAAAGCAGTCAGTGGAACGTGCTTTGGCTATGGGAGTTTCACGTGTTGTGATCGGTACACGTGCTGCAGAAAGTGAAAGTTTCGTTGCTGAACTCGTTGCTTCTTTTGGTGATAAAATCGCAGTTGGTATTGATGCCAAAGATGGCAAAGTAGCTGTTAAAGGCTGGGTAGATACCACTAATACAGGAGCACTCACCATGGCTAAGCGTATGGACGATATAGGTGTTTCTACGCTTATTTATACTGATATTGGTACAGATGGTATGCTGACAGGACCTAATCTAGTAGCACAGGAAGCGATGCTAAAGACGGTACGCTGCCGAGTCATTGCTTCAGGTGGTGTCAGTGTGAGGGATGATGTCAGTAATCTAAACAATCTAGCTAAGAAATATCCAAACTTAGACGGCGTAATTGTGGGCAAAGCAATCTATGAAGGCCGCGTTCAACTCCCTGACTTGTTAGCACTCGTAAAAGCTTAAGCTTTTATTTGATCTGCGATTTCTTCGAGTGGGTAGGTAACTATTTCAGCAAGTGTAGGGTGATACCACGGCGCTTGCAGCATGTCGCGTACGGTTGCTCCCAAACTAAGTGCTGTTGTAAAAACGTGGATTAATTCACCGGCTTCGACGCCTACGATTTCAGCTCCGAGGAGTTTACCTATTTTAGGTTCTGCTAAAACTTTAACATAACCGTAGTTAGCTTCCATTAAGATCGACTTGCCGTGATCATTGAAGGGATACGAAGCCGATAAATATTTAGTTTTACTTTCTTTGAGCTGTTTTTCTGAAAGTCCAATACTTGCTACAGCAGGATCGGTAAAAACAACACTTAAGAGTTTTGTGTAATCTACGGGTTTAAGTTTTTTTACATTCGCTGCATGACGAGCGGCGAGTTCTCCTTGCTGAATTGCAATGTGAACGATTTCAACAGGACCCGCGCAATCACCCGCTGCATAAATGCTAGGTACGGTTGTTTGCTGATAGCGATTGGTTTTAATACGGCCATCTGCTGTTAGTTTTATCCCTACCTGGTTTAAGTTAAGGCTCTCGAGTAGAGGTTCTCTGCCAAGGGCATTAAACAGGTACGCTGCTTTTTTAGTGAGGGTCTTACCTTGGTGGGTAAAGGTTACTTCAATTAATTTCTTTTTCTTGGCGATCTGGGTAATATGCGTTCCCGTAAATACAGCCATTCCCTCATCTGAAAGGGCCTTTGCTAGGGTTTCGCCAGCTTCTTTGGACTGGGTGCTTAGTAAGTGTTCACTGCGCTGGATTAAGGTCACCTGTGTGCCCATGCGCTGTAAGTACTGGGATAATTCACAAGCAACTATTCCACCTCCTAGAACGATAACACTTTTCGGTAGAAAATCTAAGTTCAGTACTTCATCACTTGTCCAAAAAGGAGTGGTGCTAAGGCCTGGAATCGGAGGGACTGAAACTTTAGATCCGGTGGAAATTAAGATATGTTTTCCACGAATTTTTTCTCCCGTGGATAATTGTAGCGTGTCTTTTGTTAAAAACGATGCATGGGCTCGGATAAGATCAAACATGCCTTTTCTCAGCTGCATGTCTCGAAATGAGGCAAATTCATCAATGATTTTATTCTTACGACTATTTACTCGTTTCATATCGGCTACTGCTTTGCCGATTTTTAAACCAAAGATATCTGCTTTGCGCGTCTGATGAAGGAGGTGGGACGTGTGGAGCAATGTCTTTGAAGGCATGCATCCTTTTAAAATGCAAAGACCTCCTAATTGCTTTGCTCCATCAACCACAGCGACTTTAAGGCCTAGTTGAGCGGCAAGGCGTGCAGCATTAAATCCAGCACTGCCACCACCAATTGCTATAAAATCATAGGTGCGCATAATTCAATGTTAGTAGTAGCTTATGGATTGAGCGACTTCTTTTGCTTTTTCTTCAGAAACTAAGTGTTTGATGAGGGCTAAGCCAAAGGGATGAGCTGTACCTGCACCACGTGAAGTGATCAAGTTTGTATCGACTACAACGGGTTCAGTACCTAGCGGTGTATCGAATTCATGGGCTACTGAGTGGTGTGCTGTAAAGCGCTTGTTTTTAAGGACTCCTGCATCCTTTAAAATAACGGGAGCTGCACAGATCGCTGAAATCAACCGATTTGATTTAAAATAGTCTTTAACTAGTTCAGGGATGCGTGGATCTGCTCTTAGTTGTTTTACGCCAGGGCCGCCTGGTATAAATAAGCATGTAAAGGGCTCATGAAGTACCTGATCTAGGGATGTATCTGCCTTAAGGGTGATAGCACTGCGACCTTTCACATCGAGTGATCCATCCAGGGACGCTACGGTTACGTGGATACCTGCTCTACGCATGAGGTCTACAGGAACAACGACCTCAATTTCTTCAAAATCGGGTGCTAATACGGTTAAAACACGTACAGAAGATGACATAAGTTGCTTAATATAGACTAAAGCGATCAACCGAGGATGCCGCAAGCCATTGGATATTCAATTATTGCGGTTTTGTTGGGTATCGTTTCACTCATATTAAACCTAATAACATACATATACTTTTATGGCCGGCGTAGGAAAATTACTCAAACAAGCACAGAAAATGCAGCGCTCAATTGAGACGCTTCAAACCCAACTCGAAGCTAAGGAAATCGATGTGACTGCGGGTGGGGGTGCAATTAAAATTAAAATCACAGCAACAGGTAAATTCTTAGGCCTGACACTGGATCCCGAATTTCTAAAGGAAGACGCAAAGCTTATATCAGATACAGTTCTCTTGGCTGTGAATGATGCTGCTAATCAAGCAAAGGCTTATCACGACGCTGAAATGCAGAAAGTAACATCCAGTTTACAAGTTCCTGGTTTATTCTAACGCATGTCAGCTATTGAAAATTTACAAAAGCAGTTGAAGCAACTGCCTGGTTTGGGCTACCGCTCTGCAGAGCGTATAGCGATGCATCTACTTGTAGAAAAACCTGAGCAGTTACCTGTTTTACTTGCAGCACTAACCGAAGCCTCTCGTAGTGTTCACCGTTGTAAGAAGTGCGGTAATATTGCAGAAGGTGATTTATGTTCTATCTGCTTAGATGAGCGTAGAAATAGTCGTCACGTCTGTGTGGTTGAACATGTTCCTGATTTAGTATCGCTCGAAAAAAGTGGAGCATGGCGCGGAACCTATCATGTACTGCATGGTAAATTATCACCGTCTCAAAAAATTACGCCTAACGATTTAAATATTTCAAGTTTACAGGCTCGTATTGAAAATAAAGAGATAGACGAACTTGTACTCGCATTGGCTAACGATGTAGAAGGTGAAGCAACCTGTCATTACCTTATAGAGCAGTTGCCTGCTGGTAATACCGTTAAAGTTAGCCGTATTGGGTTTGGTATTCCAAGTGGTGGTGGTGTCGTGTATGCCGATGCAGTAACGCTTAAGAGCGCTTTAGAAGCTCGCCGCAGCTACTCCTAAGTCTTACTGCGAGACTTCGTATATTTCGATTAGGGCGTAACCAGTGGTTCCATAAACTCCAGTCACTTGCGCTGTGTAATTACCAGGAGGAACGCTGACGACTAAGGCAGAATCGCCACTATTTGCGCCCAAGCTAAATGCCCCAACAGAGGCCATTATACTTGAGGTAGCTTGAGTGACACTTGATAAGACGGGTGAATTTCCGATAACAGGGGTGTTACTCCAGCCGGTGCTACTTGCAATGATGTTTCCCGATGCATCATAGATTGTGAGAACTGGTTGTGCGAGAGTACCTGCTACTCCATACGGTATGAGTGCTGGTCCATCAGCACGGATAAGCACTTTTTCAGTTCCTGTACCGCCAACAACAAAGCCGGCGGTTAATGTGTTTGCACCACCACTTGTCACTGCACCCGCAGAGATATTAATCAGACGTGATGAAGCGTTGGTAGAATCCATGTCATAGATTTCATCGAGTGCTACACCGTTTGTGCTATTCATGCCGGATACTTGTACGGTATAAGCATTGCCTTGAGTAAGAGGTAAACTCGCGAGCACTGCTGAGTCTGCTGAACCTTGTGTTAAGGCAAATGCACCCACGGAGCTCATAGTACTAGCACTGGCTTGGCTAGCGAGTGTCTGGAAACTTTGGGATCCGTAAGTTAAGGAATTATTCCAGCCTGAATTGGTAGCTATGATTTGTGCGGAGCTGTTATAAAAGGTGAGTTGGGGCTTTGAGAGTGCGGTTGTTATTCCATAGTTGGATAGTGCAGGTCCAATTCCGCGAAGTAGAAGATTTTTAGTTCCAGTGCCACTAATCACAAATCCAGCAGTAAGGGCAGCTGTAGTGCCGTTCACTGTAGCACGAGCAGAAAGATTAAGTAAACGTGGGTTTTGTACACTTAAGATTGCTGCAGTAGTCGTTGTAACGCCTGTGGGGCTAGTTACATTGACCGTGTAAGTTCCTGCATTTGATGCTTGGAAGTTTGAAATAAGGTAACTGCTTGAAGTAGCGCTAGGAATTAAAACGCCATTTAAATACCACTGGTAGGTGAGTGGGGCTATACCGGTTGCGTTAACGCTTAAGGTTGTTGTAGAACCTAATAGTAGAGACTGATTAAGTGTTGTTGATAAAATTATGGGAGACGTTGTAGGTATAATTTTTCTAACTGTATTGTTGAAAAAGTCTGCAACGTATAAGTTACCAGATTGATCTAAGGCGATGTCTCCAGGACTATTTAAATGTCCAGCAGAACCAATTCCATCAGAACTATCTGCAACTCCGGGACTTCCTGCTATTGTTGTTACTACGCCTTGGGATGTTATTTTACGAATTGTGTCGTTGTTGGAGTCGCACACGTAGATTGTATCTTGTGCATCTACCGCTAAGCCTGAAGGCATATTGAAACGAGCGGCACTACCTGTGCCGTCTACGGTTCCTGTAGAGCCAGCAGACCCTGCAATTGTGGTAACATTCGCAGTAGAGCCATTCAAAGTAATTTTTCTTATTGTAGCGTTTGAACTATCAGAAACAAAAACATTTCCCGCTGGATCAACAGCTATTCCTAGAATGGTGCCAAAGCGTGCACTTGTTCCAATACCGTCAGTACTTCCAGATGATAATGCTTTCCCAGCAATCGTTGTGACTGTGCCATTAGGTGTAATTTGACGAACGGTGCATCCTTGTCCATCGGCTACCCATACATTGCCGCTTGCGTCTACAGCTAAATTTTCTGGATCTTCAAAACGTGCTGCAGTGCCAACGCCATCTGTTTTCCCTTTAAGACCCGCGCTTCCTGCTAGTGTACTCACAGTACCACTTGGGGTAATTTTTCTAATGGTATAATTTAAACTGTCTGCGATATAAACATTACCAGAGCTGTCTACGGCAACACCTCCAGGTCCATTGATACTTGCTGTAGCTAAGGCGCCATCCGTTGATCCGGCGTTTCCAGATGAACCAAGCAGAGTAGTTACTACACCTGTTGGGGTAACTTTTCTTATAGCATTATTTACACTGTCAGCTACGTAAATATTTCCGGCACTATCTAGTCTGATACCGCCATCAGAATCAAAGCGGGCGGATGAACCTGTACCGTCTAAAAAGCCTGCAGCACTTGGCCAACCTGCGAGTGTCGACATGCCTGTCGTACTAACAGTTAATGAGAGTGCTGAGCTCGTAGTGCTGCCATTGGTATTACTTGTGACGCATCTAAATTGATCACCACTCATAGCAAGTGTCGTAGAACTAACCATGAGTATATTACTTGTAACACCTGAATAGGTGCTTGAATTCGTGAGGTTGCTCCACGTGTTAGTTCCAGCTGCTTGTCTTTGCCACTGGTAGCTAAGCGGAGTGGGACTTACAACTGAAACTGCGAATGAGGCGGATTGACCAAGTGTTGTGAACCGATTGGTTACTGCAGTGGTAATTTGAGGAGCTTGGTTTGCTTCAATAAACGTTGCTTGAATTAGATTAGCTACGTTCGGAGATCCTATGCCTGTACACAAATCGTAGCCTGTACCTGCATAATAGTTTCCATTATTACCAAGCGTGATATCTCTAAAGGCTATACTATTAGCTAGAGGATAAAGTCTTGGATTTAAAAAACCAAGGGATGAAAGTTTGTTAGCTGAACGTGCTTGATTGATTAAAGCACAGAATGCAGCCCAGACAGGAGTTGCTAAACTTGTTCCTCCAATAGTTTGAGAAACACCATTGATATAAACAACAGCTCCTGTCTGTGGATCACCAATTGCAGCTACGTCTGGACTTAATCGGTAAGTGCCAGCAGTTATGCCAAGAGCGGTTTGCCAAGTTGGTCTTTTGTAGTAGTGGCTATAACCACCGCCAGAATCAACCCATGTGGTTTCGCTACTTACAGTTCCAGCGGAGGTGAGTACTAGACGTGTGCCGCCAACGCCTGTTACGCACGGGTCACTTGCAGGATACGATACGTCGAGTGGAGCAGTCGTTGAATAACTGCCGGTACTAGGATCGGGGTTTGATCCGCCGTCACCAGAAGCTGCAAGTACAGTCATGCCCGTACTTGCTAAATTTGCCATGTATTGTGATTCAATGACTAAATAATCGCTTTCAACGACAGTTTCATTTTCTCCAAAAGACATGGAGAATTGTGAAAATCCCGGATGAGTTAGAGCATCATTGTAGACTTGCTGATAGGTTTTATCAAAACCGGCTGGATCATTAATATTTGAACCGTAAACCATGATTGTTGCACCAGGTGCGAGTGCGCTGCTCCACTCAACATCAAGACTAGCTTCTGCTAGTGAATTAGGATCTGCAGGTACTGCAGGACCACCATTTACGTTTACTTGAACAATATTGCTTGCGGGTATGGTAAGACCAGCTGCTGTCCAAAATTTATTTAAATCTGAACTTGAAGGATAGGCATTACTAATGATGCCAATGATTTGTCCCGTTCCGTTATAATTTAAGCCATTAGCATTATATGCTGTAGCGACTTGTGCTGGAAGATACGGAGGAGCGTTTGTTCCACTGGCTTGAGGCATGAGTATATGCCGTGGAGTCATGCGAATATGAGGCTGTAAACCGTGAATACCAACTACAACGTTAGCAAGTGATGTAGGTAGACTAGGAGCGACCACTGCTGATGTGTACTCACTGTCATTGTAAGCAACACGAGCAAATTGAGTTTTAAGTGCTGTTTGAACATCAGAAACTTTTCCTTTAGCAAAAACAGCAAGATGATTGTAATCAGTTCTAACAACCTCAAAGCCTTGTGCTTTAACCCAGTCTAGTACGAGTTTGTGTTCTTCTTCAGATGGCCAATATTTCGCAGCCATTTCGGTCGGTGTTATTTTTTCATTCTTTGCGACGCGCTCTTGAAGCTCTGGAAGATTATGCATTTTTAATGCAATCTCAAATTCCATGGCTGTAGAAAGTTGAGCAGAGCTGAGAGCCGTTGATACAAGAGCTGGTCGATGACCTTTTTGGCCATGTTCTGAGCTACTTGCAGCCATGACCGAGTGAATACTACCTGAAAATTCTCTACGCGATTCTGTCTGAGTTATTGCAGCATTTAATCCCAAAGTTTTTAAAGCACTTAGGATTACTAGATATAAAAAAACTTTTTTCACGAAGGGGTAATTAGATGAAAGACTTAAGAAAAGGTATAAAGTTCCTTAGCTCGTTGGTAAAAATTAAGAGTTATTTACAATGAGCTGCTACGATACAAATATCATCATCAAAGTCTTTTCTTTGAGTGAATTCTTGAACAGACGTGATAACTTTTTTAGTTAAATCCGATACTGCTAAGTTAGGGTGATTTTTAAGTAACTCGATGAGTTTCGTTTCACTAAATTGGATACCCTCTGAGTTGGATGCCTCTATTATACCATCTGTATATGCAATGAGTGTATCTCTTGAATTAAAAGCAATGCTCTGGTGGGAGTAATTAAAATCCTCAATTAAACCTGTTGCTGGCTCTGGGTCTAAAATAGTTAAACGTGTCACTGTTTGGTCTGCACTATTTAGTATAAGGGGTGCAGGATGGCCTGCGTTTGAATAGGTTATTGTTTTTGCAATGGTATCTATGATAGCAAAAAAAGCGGTAGCGAAAATAGGTTGTCCTGTTCCAGCTACGATTGGCATGAGATTGCGATTAATTTCTGTAAGAACTTTTCCAGAATCGGTAGCGCTAAGACAAGACTCTTGAACTACACCACGTATAACTGCTGTAAGTAGACCTGCCCGTACACCGTGGCCCATTACATCACATATAAAAAATCCGCATTTTGTATCAGAAATTGAGATGAGGTCGAAAAAGTCCCCACCAAGTGATGCTGCAGCTTGGTAATAATGGGAGAATGCTAAATTACTTTTATCCGGATTACTATTTTTAGGAAAAGTAGGGTACCTAGATGGAATAAATGCTTGTTGGATCTGACGTGCCATGAGCAGATCAGCTTCCATCGCTTCAGATCTCTGTTTTAGTTCTTGTTCTGTTTTTTTACGCTGCGTTATGTCATGACTTATACCAACAAGTCCGATAACGCTACCTTGCGAATTTTTGAACGGTACCTTGGTTGTGAGTGACCAGCGTTCTTTACCTTCGGGACCAAAGTTTGATTTCTCTTGATTTAGGATCGATTGAGATTGGGTGAGTACAGATGCGTCATCTTGAATTGCTTGTTCAGCTCGTTCACCTGAGTAAAAATCGTTTACGCCTTTACCACGGGCTTCATCCTGTGAGTTAACGCCCAGTTCTTTTAAGTGCGACTCATTGTTTAAAAGATAATTTGCGTTTTTATCTTTAACAAAAATACGTGAAGGCAGGTGATCTATAATCGTTCTTAAAAGATTATGCTCTTGAATGAGTTTTTCTTCCGCCTCCTTAGCATGAGTTACATCGCGGGTGATTCCAAAGGTACCGATGATATTTCCATTAGGGTCTCTCCACGGCATTTTTGTTGTAGAGCCCCAGGCTAAGGTTCCATCGCGTTTTGTTATATGCTGAATACTCCCTACGACAGGTTCGCCTGTTTCAATAATTTTTCTTTCTTCGGCGAGTGCTGTGTTTGCGTGTTCTTTAGAGAAAAAATCGGCATCGGATTTTCCTACTACTTCTTCTGGTTTTTGAACACCTAACCAGTGTGCATGAGCAAAATTAACGCGTACAAATTTACTATTTAAATCCTTAAAATAAATACGATCGGGTGTTTTCTCCATCAGTAGATGAAGAATAGCTGAATCGAGCGATTCTGTGCTTTTAAAAGAGTGGTTGGACTCCTGAGGCAATTGACCCATGACTAAGGTATTTAACCTATATAATTTAAGTAAGCTAGCAACCTATAAGCAGCCTACATTTGAGATAAAATGCTATCTTTTTGCCTGAAATATTGAATATTCAGGCATAGTTGATTCGTGCTCAACAAGCTTTGGGTTCCGTTAAGCACAGGAACGCCTAAGAATACTAAAACCTAAGTAATTCTATACTTTAACTTCAAATAGCTCAGGTTGCATCTCACCGATAGCTACTCGGTTAACTGTACCCGTCATGCGTATTGCAAAGTCGCCTGAAATTTCGATACCGATTTTACCGCCTGGCATGTGAACGGTAATATTTTTGTCAACTAAGCCTAGACGATGAGCTACAGCTGCTGAAGCACTTGAACTTGTTCCTGATGCTAATGTGTAACCTGCGCCACGTTCCCAGATTTCTATGCGAATGTTGTTACGATCTAATACTTGCATGAACTGAACGTTAGTTCTGTTTGGAAAATTAACGTGTGTTTCTAGAACTGGTCCGTACTGATGAGCGAGCTTAGGACTAATTTCGGGTAGTGGAATAACGCAATGAGGATTACCGATCGTTGCAGCACAGAAAGTAAAGGTTCTGTCTAGTACTTCAATTTTTTCGTTAATGACTTCACGTGCATTACCAGCAACAGGAATTTTCTCACTAGAGAAACTTACATTTCCCATATTCATGACTAGGAGTTTGCCGTTGTCTTTGACAACAGCCTCTACAATACCTCCTGGGGTCTCAATTGGGAATTGGGTTCCTTTAGCGATTTTTTGATCAAATAAGTAGCGTCCAAAAATACGCGTTCCGTTACCGGATTTTTCTGCTTCTGATCCATCTGGGTTGAAAATACGTAATCCAAATGCACCAGATTTTGTTGGAAGTGGACCCCAAAGAATACCATCAGACCCAACACCGAAATTTCTATGACAAATGACACGAATTTGATCTAAAGAAGGTGTTTTCCAGGTTGGGAAATCACTTGGATCTAATACGATGTAATCATTACCTAGGGCGTGATATTTATAGAAGCGCACAGAATTAATAGGTTGAAGATAAATTATCCGTTATAGCCAAATAAACGTAAACGTTTAATTGCATCAGCTACAGGATAGGGAACCATACGCTCCCAGGTAGGATCATTGTGCTGAATGCGGTATAAAACATCCCGTGAAAACGTATTTAGCACGGTAGGGTCGTATCCGGTGATACACTCTAAGTAATTATTTTGGAGTAAATGCTCATACAGGCTACGTAAATGATCACTTACTTTGGCATTTCTAGCTGTGATAAGCACGTTTGAAGCAAAAGAATTCTCTCCTGTTGGCGATTTTCCTCCAGCAGGATTTCCAGTGGCTAGATAACTATCATAGGCTTCCTGACGCATAGGATAGATATACAGTTTAACGGAATTTCTAAAGAGGCGGCCAAATGATTCAAGAATACCACCTGCTAGATTTTCGTAGTACTTTTCATTAAATATTTCTAGCAGGTTATTAATACCCATCGTTACACCGATCATTTCTTTTGTATAACGTCTAAAATAGGAGGTTAGGCGATAGTACTCGGGGTAATTCGATATAAGGACGGTTAGTCCAATTTCACCAAGTAAGTCTACGCGTGATAGAAAGTCGTGTACGTCTAATTGCCCGTCAGCGAGTAAATTATTCATCGTGATTTCTACAATTATCACGACATCTTTGCTTTTTACGGAATCTTCCTGGACAAACTGTGCAGTCGCACAGTTGAGCATATCGACATTAACATTTGTTACAGGTCTAAAACTGCCGCGTTCAACCAAGACTGCTTTTTTGTGAAATACTTCGGACGGTTGTAATACAGCTTTATTTGGTCCAAACAGAACGGCATTTGTAAGTCCGTATTGGACAAGATGCATTGATAGCAGTCGGTTATCAACGTTTGGAAAAGCTGGTCCAATAAATTCAATCATATCCACTTCGATACGATCGTAACTTAAGTTATCCAGAAGTGATTGAATAAACTTTTGCGGATTATCTCTGTAATAGAATGCTCCGTAAATTAAATTGGTACCAATAATTCCAAGTGCTTCTTGTTGTAGCACGTTTTCCTTATCCCACATTCTTACATGGATTATGATATCATTGGTTGGGCCATGCGGTTCAGTTTGGAAGCGTACACCCATCCATCCGTGTGCTTCGTTGTTACCTTTGAAGCTTTTTGTTGCTACGGTATCAGCATACACAAAGAAGGTTGTACTGTTACCACGAATTGAATCTAAACGTTCTTTTAAGAGTCCAAATTCATGATCCAACATTAAGGTTAATCTATCCTGAGAAACATAGCGGGATGCTTTTCCATAGATAGCATCACTAAAGACCATATCATATGCAGAAATAGTCTTAGCTATCGTTCCCGATGCGCCTCCTGCTTGAAAGAAAACGCGGGCAACTTCTTGGCCTGCTCCAATTTCAGCAAATGTACCGTACTTCGATCCATCTAAATTGATGGTCAAAGCTTTACGGTTAGTTGTGAGGAGATCTTTTTGATCGTTCATGAACGTTTATGAATAAAACCAAGACATTTAGGCTAAGCAACGTGTTTCATTTAAAAGATAAGTCTATATCTATGGAATTGCCATTTTTAACCAGTTTCGTAGCGTAAGTTTTACATTCTATGAAGACCTTCATTTCTTCCATGTTAGGCTCACTTGTAGCCTTAATTATATTCTGCTTTATAGGCATTCTTTTGGTCGTTGGTATCATAGGAGCGATCATTTCAGTGGGTGCTAAACATGCCAAAGTTTCATCGGCTAAAGTTGAGCAGGATTCATACCTTGTGTTGGATTTATCAACAAATATTACGGACGCTCCGCCTCCAATCGACTTTAGTGATTTTTCATCCACACGACTTGAGACGTTGCAGTTACGCTCCGTCACGCGTGGTTTAGATCGTGCAAGTAAAGATTCTCACATTAAAGGTCTTCTGCTTGTTGGTTCATTTAACCCATCTGGGCTAGGTTCTGGTTTTGCTGCATTAAGTGAAATGCGTTTAGCGCTTTTACGTTTTAAAGCCTCAGGTAAGCCAATTAAGGCGTTTCTAGAATCAGCTGATACACGCGATTATTACATAGAGTCCGTAGCCACTGAGATTAATATGGATCCTTACGGCATGCTTTTCATGCCAGGTTTAGCCACTCAGCCTATGTTCTATGCTGGTTTATTTGAAAAATACGGTGTTGGTGTTCAAGTTACACGACATGGAAAATATAAATCTTATGTAGAGCCTTATACTCGTAAGGATATGAGTCCTGAAAATAAGGAAGATACGAAACGTTTACTCGATAGCTTATGGGGTAGTTTAGTGGGCGATGTAGCTAAGGCGCGCAAATTAACCCCTGATCAAATTCAGTCTATCGTTGATAAGGAAGGTATTATCCGTCCAGAAGTAGCTCTATCGAGTCATCTCATCGACCGAGCAATTTACAAAGATGTTTTACTCAAGGAGCTTAAAGAAGCTACGGGCAAAGCAGGTACTAAGGATCCTTTTAGACAAATTTCATTTAGCTCATATTTAAAACTCCAAGAGAGCGATATTTCTACAGCTAAAGAAGCCATCGGTTTAGTTTATGCTGAAGGTGATATTGTTGATGGAGAAGGGCAGTCGGGCGATATCGGTTCTGAGTCATTCTCACGTGAAATTAGACGCATGCGTGAAGACGATTCCATTAAAGCTATTGTTTTACGTGTTAACAGTCCTGGTGGTAGTGCATCGGCTGCAGAAATGATTCAACGTGAATTGCGCTTAGCTCGAGAAGTAAAACCTGTGATTGTTTCTATGGGCAGCTATGCTGCTTCAGGTGGCTACTGGATATCAACCTACGGTAATCGCATTTTTGCTGATCCTACGACTATCACAGGTTCCATCGGAGTCTTTGGTATTCATTTCAATATTCAAAAGCTAGCCAACGATTTTGGTGTCACATTCGATGGTGTGAAGACTGGCAAGTTTGCTGATGTCATGACCATTTCTAAGCCAAAAACAGACGAAGAAATTGCAGTCTTTCAACGTATGGTCGATTGGATGTACGGCCAATTTATCGCTAAAGTTTCTGAGGGTAGAAAATTAAATCCTGCCTTTGTTGAAGAGATTGCTCAAGGGCGTGTTTGGACTGGTAAAGAGGCGCTCAAGATTGGTCTTGTCGATCAACTCGGTGGTTTAGCTGATGCAATTAACTATGCTGCTAAGGAAGCAAAGCTCCCAAAGAACTACCGTATCGAGCAGTATCCTCAAAAAAAGGATATCGCTGATAAGATTGCTGAACTGCTTAACAAGTCTCTACCAGAGGAATCAGAATCCAAGGGTGTACTCGGAAGTGTTCAAAAAACACTTAAAGCTCAATTACATGAACTTAAGAGTTACAATGATCCTCAGGAAATGTATGCTCGTATGCCTTTATTAATTTCTACGCACTAAGATGTCCCAAACTTATCGATTAATTCGTGACTGCAAAGCTACGCAAATTCCACAAGGGACTCCTACACAACTACCAAGTGGTACAGAAGTTTTTGTAGTTCAGACTTTAGGTGGTAACGTTACTGTCAGAACAGACTTTGGTTTAGTGCGTATCGCTAAAGAAGATGCGAGTGCTATCGATGGACTTGTCCTTTCAGATGACGTATCTAGTGCTGGTATTTCTCATTCGGAGAAATTAGCTGAAAAGCATGTTTGGGATGTTTTAAAGACCTGTTTTGATCCTGAGATTCCTGTAAACATTGTAGACTTAGGACTTATCTATGATCTTGCGATTGAGGAAACAGCCTCAGGGGCAGTTATTGATGTTAAGATGACCCTCACAGCACCTGGTTGTGGAATGGGACCTGTTATCGCTGAAGATGCACGGCAGAAAATTGCAGCACTACCTGGAGTCAGCAGTGCAAAGGTTCATATTGTATGGGATCCTATTTGGGCACCGCAAATGATCTCAGCTGAAGGCCGTAAGGCACTTGGCTTAGAATAACCAAGCTTTAAGCCGTTATTGAGTCTAAAGAGCAACTATCGGAAGTTGGAGCTTCGCAGTTAGGTCGTGCTATAACACCTGGGTAAGGCTCTAAACTAAAAACCTTCTCTTTCTTTTCGAGTAAGTGTTTAGCGCAAACACTCATCAGTTCTTTATGTGTTGTAACACGGCGCATATCATAAAGAAAAGCACCTGTTTCATCTACGCTCTGCCCAACAAAATTGAGATATTTTTTCATTTTGTTCACGTGGGCTAATTCTGGAAAATCAGGATTACTCGTTTCTTCAAAAAGACGCTTAATATATTCATCAACTTCACCTAAAGTTACAGGAGTAGGTGCTTTACCAGCAAACGCCTCACGGCATTGTTTAAAAATCCATGGATTTCGAATGGCATGTCTACCAATCATAACTCCGGCTGCCTTTGTGTGATTAATGACATGCTGAGCTTTAGCAGGAGATGTTACATCTCCATTAGCTAACACAGGACACTTCGCTTTAGCTACGACTGCTGCAATAGCGTCATAATTAACTTCACTTCGGTATCCGCCTTTAACCGTGCGACCATGGACTGTGAGTAGGTTAACTTCGTTATCGTTTACAATCTCTACAATTTTTTCAGCAGCGGATTCATCGTTGAACCCAAGACGCATTTTTACAGTGAATAAGCCTGGTACAGCTGCTCTTAAGTGCTGAATAATTTCTCTTACCTTTTCTGGTTCTCTGAGTAAGCCACCACCCACATTCTTTTTGTATACCTTAGGGGCAGGACACCCTAAGTTTAAATCAATCCCAGCGGTAGGATGTTTTAATATTTCTAAAGCTGTACGTACCATGTGCTCAATCTCTTCACCAATTAGCTGAGCAAAAACAGGACGTGTTGTTTTATTCTGATCGATCGATTTTAAAATATGTTTTTCAGGCCTTGATTGCGTATGGACTCTGAAAAATTCAGTAAAAAAGTAGTCCGGTGCCCCGTAGTGAGCAATGACCTTCATGAATGCTAGGTCTGTAACGTCTTGCATGGGAGCAAGTGCCGTTAGAGGTTGTCCAGCGGTAATGGTTTGTGGAAGAGACCTCATGTATCAGAGGAGTCGTTTTCCTCGTAGTCATCGTCCTCGTCTTCTTCATCCTCTTCGAAACTGTCGTCTAGGTTAGCTTGTTGCTTCAAGGCCTGCTCTAAATCTTCGGTCATGTCCTCAACGCGCTCAAAGACTGCTTCGGTTACACTAATCGGGCGATTGGCTTGTAATGCTAAAACGATTGAGTCGCTTGGACGTGCATCGATTTCTAAGAGCTTTTTGCCTAGCTCATTTTCCATTCTTAAGAAAATGCGTGCATAGAATGTACCTTCATTTGCGTCATTGATAACGACATGATCTAAGGTAACGCCTAATCCTAAAAATATAGAACCAATTAAATCATGGGTCTGTGGGCGTTCTTTTTTTACGCCATTTAAGGTACCTTGGATGGCAGCTCCTACGTGGTGATCGACATAAATAACAAATGTTTTGTCTTCATTGCCTAAGAATACAGCAGAGCCGTTAGCAGTTGGAATGACTGCTTTAACGTTTATTGCTACAAAATCTTTTGGCATAAAGGAGGAGGCTATAGGTTAATAACCGTAAAGGCTAATGCCTAATTTATTAGCTAATGTAACAACCTCAGGCTTATTAATAAGGATAACGCGACCAGCTTCGAGTGCGGCTGCTTTAATGCCTGCGTCATGCATGGTTTGCAGTGTTTTTTCACCAAAGCAAGGGACGTCAAAACGGTAGTCTTGATTGATTTTTACCGTTTTTACAAATAACGCTTCATCCGTTTTAAACGTACCTGCACGTTTAATCATTTCATCGGTTCCTTCAAAGGCTTCGACAGCAAGGACAGTTCCTTTTCTTACGACACAGCCTTGGCCAATGTCTAGGCGTGCGCTTTCTCTAGCGATTAAAATACCGTGTTCGATATTATCCTGCTCGATAGGGAATGAACCTTTTGTAATGGACCCTTTGGTTGCTAAGTGCTCATCCATGAAGGAGCGTGCATCAAGTAAAAGCACGTTACGTTTCTTAATTTCCTCTGCAATCGCTCCAAAAATCGTTTCAGCATTTTTTCGTTTTAGGGAAAAAAGAATTCGAGCAGCTGTTAAGTCAGGGTGTAGTCCGTGAAAGAGTCTACGAGGCGTGATTTGTCCAGCCATGATCGCATATCCGGCTTTGAAATCTTCAAGCGCATCTAGCATTTTACCGATCTGGCCTACTTTTAAAATAACACGATCTTCTTTGCTAAAGCTGTTGATTAATTCGTTTGTTGTCTCGTCTTCTGCAGCGATTAACTTAACGACAACTCCAGAGCTACGTGCTGTATCAGCAATGATCTTAGGATACACACCTTGTCCAGCAATCAAAGCTAAAGGCTTTGATTTATCAAAATCGGATGGAAGATGCTGAGAGAGAGTCATTACTTTTGTCCACTGAGCATGTGTTTTAACTTATCAATCTTGGGTCTAATGACCACAGAGCAGTAGCCTTGATTAGGGTGCTTCGTGAAGTAGTCTTGATGGTAATCCTCGGCAGCCCAGAAATGTTTTAGAGAAACAATTTCTGTGGTAATGGGTGCATCAAATTGTTTAGCAATATCAGCTTTAGATTTCTCGGCTGTCTTTTTTTGATCTTCGTTTGTGTAGAGAATAATAGATCTATACTGATCTCCCATGTCATTTCCTTGGCCACCCACTTGGGTTGGATTGTGTACATGCCAGAAATAACTGAGGATGTCGTTTAAGGATACTTTCTTTGGATCGAATTCAATTTTGACGACTTCTGCATGACCCGTTGTTTCGGTACATACTTCTTCATACGTAGGATTTGACTTAGTACCACCTGCATAGCCACAGGTAATATGTGTTACGCCAGGAAGTAATTGGTAAGCAGCATCTAGACACCAGAAACAGCCACCGCCAAGAACTACGCTATCTGCTTTCAGAGCTGAAGATGTAGCTACAGTTGTCATAATTAATATTAAACTAAATAATCTAAGCATAAACTAGTTTGTTTTAGGTTTACTGTGTGAAGCTACCCAAGCTTCATATGCTTTTCTTGGCATAAATTTAAGTGATGCCGAATTGATGCAGTAGCGTTTACCTGTAGGAGCTGGACCATCATCAAAGACATGTCCTAAATGTGAGCCATCTACCGTGCAGTGAACTTCATCACGAATCATGCCGTAGCTCGTATCACGCGATACTTCTACAAATCGTGGTTCAATTGCTTGGGTAAAACTAGGCCATCCGGTGCCACTATCAAATTTGTCACGGCTATCGAATAATGGCGTGTCACTACAGATAGAAAAGTATACGCCGTCTTCGTGGTTATTCCAGTAAGGGTTATCGAATGGGCGTTCAGTGCCTTGGGTTCGTGCCACACGATATTGAATTGGAGTTAATAACTTTCTCCATTCTTCATCCGTATGTTGTACCGAAGCTTTAGCCATATCGATGACAACGTTTGATGGTAAGCCGCAAGCTGACTTTGAGCCATCAATAGCACACGAAGCAGGATCTTGTTTATTCATGGTAGTTTCAGCACATCCGGTGCTGCTTAAAATACATACGACTAAACTTAAACAATAGGAGTAGCGTAACATAATAGTAGTATGAGTAGCGCACCTAGGGATTAGTTCCCCGTGCGCTATGAGTTTTAAGATACCACAAGATTGATGATTTTGCCAGGTACGTAGATGACTTTATTGATAGTTTTCCCTGTTAGATGTGGGCCCACTTTAGCGTGCTCATGGGCAAGCTTTATAGCCTCATCTTGGGTAAGATTAGCTTTAACCATGAGGTCGCCGCGGTGTTTACCATTAACTTGGAATACTAGCTTTTGCTCATTGGTAGCAAAGGCGGAAGGATCAAATACTGGCCAAGGAGCTGATTGGATTGGGGATGCACCTCCTAAGCGTGACCATAACTCTTCAGCAACGTGCGGAGCATAAGGTGCTAGCAGTTGAAGGAATGAGAGGAGTGTCTTTTTATTAACGCGTTCTGCTTTTTGTAATGCGTTAACTAAAATCATCATCTGAGAAATTGGCGTATTGAAACGTAAGGTTTCTAAATCAGAACCAACTTTACGGATAGTCTCATGAAGTAGTTTTTTAATTTCAGGAGAATCTTCAGCTGAGTCTGATAATTTTGGATTAACTTCGCCTTCAGCGGTTAAGCATTCACGCCATACTTTTTGTAGGAAGCGGTGAACGCCCTCAATGCCACGAGGATTCCATGGTTTCATATCCTCGAGCGGTCCTAGGAACATGAGGTAGAGTCTAAGTGTGTCGGCTCCGTGTGAGGCAATAACCGTATCCGGATTTACCACATTGCCACGTGACTTTGACATCTTTACTCCGTCTTCACCTAGAATAATTCCTTGGTGAAAAAGTTTAGGGAATGGTTCGTTAGTCGGAACAACACCTAAGTCGAAGAGAACTTTGTGCCAGAAACGTGCGTACAATAAGTGAAGAACAGCATGCTCTGCACCGCCGATATAAATATCCGGTACTCCCCATGTGTTAAGCGCTTCTTTAGAGGCGAAAATCTCTGAATTTTTTGGATCCGTGAAACGTAAGTAGTACCAGCAGGAGCCAGCCCACTGAGGCATCGTATTTGTTTCACGGCGACCTCTTACCCAGCCTTCACCCGAAGGCAGAGATGAGGTTTTTGATACAGCCTGAGATTCTCCGGTTAAAACATTAAAATAAATTTCTAACCAGTCAGTGGCGTTAGCGAGAGGGCTTTCTCCAGTGCTACTTGGAACATAGGAAACAACCTCGGGGAGAACGAGCGGTAGGGCTGTTTGCGGTAATGACAGTGCGTAGTGGGTTACGTTATTTTCTTTATAGGTAACCGGACTATGTGGAACTGCATGTGGAGCAAGCTTAGTTGCTTTTGCGTAATCGCTTTCATTAACCCAGACGATTGGAATGGGTTCACCCCAGTATCTTTGACGGGAGAATAACCAGTCACGCAGTTTGTAATTAATCGTACGCTTACCAAATCCATTAGCCTCTAACCACAGAATGGTTTTCTCCTTGGCTTCGAGAGTGGGGAGGTTGTTTAGATTAAGTGAACTATTAGCAGAATTAACGGCAAAACCTGTTTCTGTGAAAAGTTTTCCGTTTTCAAAAACACCGTCTGCTTTTTCGGCAACTACGGTTGTGATCGTTAAGTTGTACTGCTTAGCAAAATCGTAATCACGGTCATCATGTGCTGGAACAGCCATGATCGCGCCTGTACCGTAACCCATGAGCACATAATCAGCTACCCAGATTGGTACTTTGAGTCCTGTGAGTGGATTGATTGCATAGCTTCCTGTAAACACGCCCGACTTATCTTTAGCTAAGTCTGTGCGCTCTAAGTCGCTTTTGGATGAAGCTTTTTTCTGATAACGGGTTACTTCGTCTTTTTGTGAATCGAGTGTTAGAGAAGCAACTAAAGGATGTTCAGGTGCTAGCACCATGTACGTGCATCCAAAAAGCGTATCTGGGCGAGTCGTGAATACTTTCAGTGAACCTAATGCTGAATTTTCGAGTGCAAAAGAAACTTCTGCACCTTCACTTCTACCAATCCACGCTTCCTGCATGCGCTTTGTGGAATCTGGCCAATCCACGTCTTTCAAGTCACTGAGTAGGCGATCTGCATACGCAGTGATGCGTAGTACCCATTGACGTAAATTCTTACGTTCTACGGGATGTCCGCCGATTTCACTTTTGCCATCAACGACTTCTTCGTTAGCAAGAACGGCCTTAAGTTCAGGACACCACCACACCGGGCGTTCATCCACATAAGCTAAACCACGTTTAAATAATTCTAAGAATATCCACTGGGTCCAGCGGAAGTATTTCGGATCCGTGGTATCAATTTCACGCTCCCAATCGTACGAAAAACCAAGGGCCTTAATTTGACGTCTAAAATTGGTTATATTTTTCTGCGTATTTTCTGCAGGAGGGGTACCTGTTTTAATCGCATGTTGTTCAGCGGGTAAACCGAAAGCATCCCAACCAATCGGATGTAGAACCTTAAAGCCTTTGGCGCGCTTATACCTAGCGAGTATATCAGTTGCTGTATAACCTTCAGGGTGTCCTATGTGTAATCCCGCACCTGAGGGGTATGGGAACATATCTAATATGTAGTATTTAGGACCCGCTGCGGTATTGACCGCACGCGATGAAGCATTTTCATCCCAGAAAGATTGCCAGTGAGGCTCAATCTCTTGAAAGTTATAGTCTTTGCACTTGGTAGCCATGTCTTTAAACAATCAATCGTGAAGTTTTCATCCGCGCGGTCAACTCCTGTGGGAGGGTTCCTTCCATTTTCCTTACTTCTCCTTTTAGCCCTCTTTGGGCCTAATTTAGGGCATTTAGAGGCTGCCGGCATGGGCCGGGGCTTCTCGGCACTGCTAAATTCGGTCGTTCGTATCGATGTTAGGCAGGTCAATTATGAAGGGGGAACGAAGCATTTTGATGGCAGTATAGGTTCTGGCGTCATTTTGACCGAAGATGGGCTTATTTTGACGAATGCCCATGTCGTTAGCCCAAAAGCCGTTGAAGTATCGGTTACGCTATCGAGTTTAGAAAATGTAGGGGCAAAACTCGTCGGCTGGGACCATTGGACTGATCTTGCGCTACTTAAACTGGATATGGATGAAGTTGCGCGCCGCCATTTGCATTTTACGCACGCATCCTTTGCTGACAGCACAAAACTTTTTGCAGGCCAAACAGTCTTCGCTGTAGGTACACCGTTTGGTTTAACACGTACGGTTACTCGCGGCATTATCTCAAATACGAGTCAGTACTTTGATCCTGAGAGAAATGAAGATGGGTATGAAACAGGCTTATTTAACACGTGGTTACAAACGGATGCTGCAATTAATCCGGGAAATTCGGGTGGACCGCTTGTCACCGAAGATGGAAAAGTAATTGGAATTACAACACGTGGCTACACCGGAGCAAATAACCTAGGCTTTGCGATACCCAGTAACACAGCTAAAGAGGT
>DAISZL010000002.1:66480-69609 GCA_036824825.1 Opitutaceae bacterium | reverse complement strand
GTTAAGACTGAAATGCTCGAGACAAGTGTTGGTGAAGAAAGAGCTTTTGATAAATGGGGTCTGAGTGTACGTAAGATTTCTCGTATTTATGCACGTGAGCACGGACGCAATGATCAAAACGGTGTTATAGTGATTGGTGTTCAGCCTGGGTTCCCAGCAGATATGGCTGGAATTCAACGAGGCGATATTATCACAACCATTAATCGTACACAGATTACATCCATTGATGTAATTACTGCTGCACATGATTTATTTACAAAAAAACCAGAGCCAACACTGCTTGAAGTAGAGAAGGATCGCCGCGTTGCATTTGTTATCATAAAACCATGAAAATTTTACGTTTAGTTATACTCCTTGGCTTAAGTCTTTTTGTAAAACGTGAACTCCTTGCGACGTCACTTCCTGATATGTGGGCTGAACGCGTCAAAAGTGTTGTAGCGATTGATTATGTTACGGAGACTGAAGACGAGAGGAGAATGTCTACAGCTTATGGTGTTGCAATTGATTCCGAAGGAACGGTTATTTTGCCATCAGCAGCGATCAGTGTAAGGGTTGATCCTAAACGCTTAAGTCGTTTTAGGGCCTATGTTCCAGGAGAAGCAGTTGGTAGTCCTGCGACATATCTTGGGCAGGATTCGTATACAGGGTGGCACTACGTAAAGGTGAGTAAGCTTATGGCGTCTGAACTTATACCTATTACTAAGTGGATGGCGCCAAAGACATCTAAAAAGCTTGGTCTTTCTGATTTTGTCTGGGGTATAGGACTGAGAAATAAAGAAGAAGATTTCATTCCCTATTTAATGCAAAGTCATATCGCAATTATTGAGTCACTTCCTCAGGTAACAGCAATTGCACAACAAGAAATAGCAGGTCCAGGTTTACCTGTCTTTGATGAAGCAGGATATTTTGTTGGTCTTGCAACAAGTTCATTTGCACAGACGTATTTGCAATTTTCTAAGATGGACCGTGTGGGTTCTCCTGTGATGCTTGTGGACGTAGAAGAGAGTAGTGCTTTTTTGGTAAGTGACGAAGTACTCCCTTTATTAGATAGACGTCCTGAGCATGTGAGTGGTAGACCGCTAGCTTGGTTTGGAGCATATGGCTTAGAGCCTCTTGACCGAGAAGCTGCTTCATTTTTAGGGCTTTCTAATCAATCGAGTGTCGTTGTGAGTGAAGTTTTAGAGGATAGTCCTGCTGAAAAAGCGGGTATGAAAGCTCACGATATTATTGTGGGAGTAGATTCCGTTGATTTACCACGGTTTCGTCCTGACCGTGTATCCACGGAGTATGTTGAGCGCTCAGTGTTAAAACATAGACCAGGAGATAATTTAAAACTAACCGTACTGCGCGGTGCTAATCGAATTAACCTGACGGTCGTTTTAGGCGATGAGCCTAAATTGATTCGTGAAGCGGATAGAAAATACTTTGAACGACTCGGTTTGACCGTTAGAGAATTTGTTTATGCGGATGCGATTGAACGCAGGACGAGTGTAAAATCGATCTCGGGTGCGATTGTTTCTTATATAAAATCAAATAGTGCTATTGATGGGTCTGGGCTTATGTCTGATGACTGGATTAAAGAAATTGATGGCAACCCAGTAGACTCGTTTGCAGAGGTAATAAAAAAATTAACGGTCATAGAAAACGATCTTAAGCGTAAGGAATTTGTTCTACTTGTAAGTCGCGGTACTGAGACAGCAGTTCTTCGTGTTAAGTTGCACTAGATCAATGACTTATAGTTGATCTTATTTTGTCTTAATTGGATTCGCATCTAAGCATGAAGCCTGCTCATAATAAGGGTCTTACATGTTTACAGGCATTGTCGAAGAAACAGGTCATGTTCTTGAATTTACGCAATCTGCACAAGCGTGGCACATGCGCGTACGGGCAAAGCGTTGTCTCGAGGGTTTAAGCCTTGGAGATAGTATTGCTGTAGATGGATGCTGTTTAACTGCTGTCGAGTTTGATCAGAACTCGATACGCTTCGATATCTTAGAAGAAACAAGACGTGTAACACATTTTTGTAATGTTAAAGCGGGAATGGATGTAAATTTAGAAAGAAGTTTACGCTTTGATGGTAAAGTGGGTGGTCATTTTGTAACTGGGCATATTGATGGGGTAGGTAAAATTGAGATCTTTGAAACCCGCGGTAAGGACGTGTATTTGAAAGTCTCAGTACCTAAGGGCTACGGAAGATATCTCGTACATAAAGGCAGTATCGCGATCAGTGGTATATCTTTAACTGTAGCTGAAGTAGATCATGATAGTTTCGCTGTTTGGCTTATTCCGCATACCTTGGAAGTTACAAATTTAAAGCAGCTTTCGGTAGGTAGCGCGGTGAATCTCGAATTTGATTTACTCGGAAAATACGTGGAAAAACTCCTAGCCTATAAAGCGTAAAACGTATGCTTACAGCCCTTCATGTATTAACTGATGAACTGCGCCGAATAAAAGCATCTGGCGTAAGTACAGTTGATGTATCTGAGGATAGCCTACAAGCGCTGCGAAGCGCTGTAGAAGCACACGTAAGTCAGTTAAAGCGTGATACGCCAGTAGCTCCTAAAGTTGAGGCAGAAGTGGTGGTAGCTAAAGAAGCTGTAGCTACTTCAAAATTAAAAAATGTATCCTTTCCGGTTGCTCCTTATTTTACACTTCCAGAAGGTAGTAAGGCAGAAAAATTAAAGGCACTTGAGCAGATTATGCTCGAAGATCCCGTGACTAAGGCGCAGATAAAACCTGGAAAGCGCATGGTCTTTGGCTGCGGAGACGTGGATGCGAAGATTTTATTTATAGGTGACGCACCTGGTATCGAAGAGGAAGAAAAAGGAGAGCCCTTTGTTGGACCTGCAGGACAGCTCCTGGATCGTATGATAGTTGGTATGGGCCTTACACGTGCATCTGTTTATCTTGCCAGTGTCCTTCATTTTAGACCAGAGCCTGCAAGTAACGCCGAAGGTGAACAGGCAGCTAATCGTACACCAACTCCGGCAGAATTAGTTTACTGCATGCCTTACGTGAAAGCTCAAATTGAAGTGGTTAAACCAACGGTTGTTGTAGCACTTGGTTCCTCAGTCGCGCAGGGTATTTTAGGTCCTGGATCTTTTAAGGCGCTTGGTGATGTGCGTGGTC
>DAISZL010000002.1:14441-66380 GCA_036824825.1 Opitutaceae bacterium | reverse complement strand
TGTTGGCATTGCTCCATTAACGAGTATGTTTTGGCATGGTAAAAATTCTAACGAGCAGACGGATGATTACAGACCAGAGGTGCATGATTCTGATGGATTGATGGTGCATACTGGATCCAATGAATGGCTATGGAGACCACTCGATAATCCTCGCAGTATTCGCGTCATGTCATTTCTCGATCTTAATCCACGCGGCTTTGGTTTAATTCAACGTGAGCGTCGCTTCAGCGCTTACGAAGATTTAGAAGCAAATTATCATGCTAGACCTAGTGCTTGGGTTGAGCCGATTGGCGATTGGGGTAAGGGGAGTGTTCGTCTTGTAGAGCTTCCAACAATTGACGAGACAGGAGATAATATCGTCGCATTTTGGGTTCCTGAAAATCTTCCACCTGCAGGTGAGCCAATCGATCTTCAATATGTACTGCGCTGGAATATGAATCAGACCCAGCCACCACTCGCGCATGTAACTTCTACGCGGCATGGTAAGTCGCGTACGTTTGAAAAAGATTTAGAACGCTTTGTTGTCGATTTCGACGGACCTAATTTCAAAAAAATCGATGCAGATGCTCCCGTTCAAGCGGTTTTTTGGGCGGGTTATGGTGCAACCCTTGTTCATAGTGCTGTAGAGCGTAATCCGCTGGATGGTTCTTGGAGAGCAAACATAGCACTTAAACCGGATGGATCTAATCGTCCTGTTGAGTTACGTTGTTATTTAAGACGTCCTTCGGGTATCTTAACTGAAACGTGGAGTTATTTGTGGCAGCCTTAATGGTTTTGGAATGAGTAACGAACCTGTCATTTCTATTGATATGTCCACTACGCTTCCTCCTGCTTCAGGAACTGAGGAAGCGTGGAATATTGCCTACGGAAGAGTTGAAGACTATATTCGTGCGCATCGTATCGACAATAGACTACATCAATTGCAACTCTTACAATTAGTGATGAAAGAGGCAGCTGCACGTCATGCTGCTAATCCGAAGTTAGAGCCAGTGGTGGTTGCTGCTGAAGTAATCGAGGAAAAAATGGATGAGTGGTTTTCCTTTATTTTAAATACACCGAAACAACCTCATGAGCGTATTGCTGTTGATGGACGTGTAGCCCTTCTTTTATGCGACGGTCCAACTAAATGGCCTTACGCTTTTTTACAGACTAAGGATTTACCACACGAGTTTGTATCTAGTATGCGTGAGAGATCACTCGAAGCAGGTCCTGACTTGTCATTATCGAGTATGGTCCCACGTCCTATTGACTTAGGTATTATTACAGAGGCCGCAGGGGATACACTTGAGCGTGTGAGTAAATGGCCAATCGTAAAAACGTT
The DNA here is from genome assembly GCA_036824825.1 of Opitutaceae bacterium. Classification (GTDB taxonomy): domain Bacteria; phylum Verrucomicrobiota; class Verrucomicrobiia; order Opitutales; family Opitutaceae; genus Palsa-1447. Next base: position 65,059 of record DAISZL010000002.1, on the reverse strand, counting down.
GATACTATGGGTGATTTTCCTGGGAGCACTCATCGCTATCTTCCGTATGACACGTTAAGTCACGCCTATGAACGTATTTCTTAATTCTGAAATGAGTGAAAAGCGTCTGATTCGAAGACGCTTTGTATTCTTTTCGGCTATTTTCTTTTTAACCAGTGTAGCTACTTGGTTTATGGCTGACCTTTTTTGGCGTGATGGCATTACCCGCGTCCAAATCGTACTTCTTGGTTTGTTTGTGATTATGTTTGGTCATATTGCTGCCGGTTTTTGCTCAGCAATGTTTGGCTATTATGTGATCAACCGTGGTGGGGATAGTTCTCGTATTATGAAAACTCTGCCTAAAGCGGAGAACATGCGCTTTGCTCCTACCGCAATCATAATTCCAGTTTTCAATGAAGACGTAAGCCGAGTTTTTGAAGGCATCCGTGTCATTGTTGAGTCTGTAAAAGCAACAGGACGAATGGAGCATTTCGATTTTTTTATTTTAAGTGACTCGAATAAACCTAATCAGTGGATTCAAGAAGAGGTAGCTTGGATAGAATTATGCAAACAAGTTGGCGGTTTTGGTAATGTTTTTTACCGTAAACGTAGACAGGCAATTAATAAAAAAGCAGGTAATGTTGCTGACTTTTTAAGGCGCTGGGGAAAAAGGTATCGCTACATGGTAGTTCTCGATGCGGATTCCGTAATGACTGGAGACGCGCTTGTAAAATTAGTAGCGATGATGGAAGAAAATCCAACAGTAGGTATCATTCAAACAGCTCCGCGTCTTATTTATGGCGAGAGTTTGTATGCGAGAATGCAGGCATTTGCTAATCGGCTATATAGCCCCATTTTTTTAGCGGGTATGAATTATTGGCAGCAACATGACGGTAATTACTGGGGACATAATGCAATCATTCGTGTTCAGCCATTCATGGAACACTGTGCTTTGCCAGGACTGCCAGGGGTAGAACCTTTTGGTGGCAAAATTTTATCACATGATTTCGTTGAGGCAGCACTGATGAGGAAAGCGGGTTGGGCTGTCTGGCTTGCTCATGATTTAGATGGAAGTTATGAGGAATGTCCTCCGACACTTATTGATAGCGCAAAACGGGATAGACGCTGGTGCCAAGGTAACATGCAGCACACTTGGTTACTTACGGCCAGAGGGTTTAGGCCGGCGAGTCGCTTTCATTTGTTTATGGGTGTTTTGGGTTATGTTTCATCCCCTTTATGGATGCTCTTTTTGGCTTTAGGTTTAGTTAACGCATGGAATGAAGCGCAGCTCGATAAAGTTGGAATTTTTAGAATGCCTGACACCACGTCGCTGTTTGGTTACCACATAAAAGTTCCTGAAGCACTGACCTTGTTTGTGTTTACTATGGTGTTACTATTTACGCCTAAAATTGTAAGTGCTACGGCCGTGTTAGGTAATCCTGATGAAGTAAAAAAATACGGAGGCCGAGTTAAACTTATTTTAAGTACGCTACTTGAGTTGATTATTTCAACACTCCTTGCACCAATTAATATGGTCTTTAATTCGCGCTTTGTAGTGTACACGCTTCTTGGACAGGGCGTGTCTTGGGCTACTCAGAATAGACAAGCAAATGAGGACGGTACGGATTGGAGAGAGGCGATTATTACACACGGCTCACAAGTCGTATTAGGTATTATATGGGGAATTGGTGCTTATTTAGTTTTACCCTCTTATTTTTGGTGGTTAAGTCCCGTTATAGCAGGACTTGTATGTTCCATTCCGCTTTCCATTTTGCTGAGTAAAGCGGTTGTTGGAAGAGCAGCCAGAGATGCAGGTATTTTCTTAACACCTGAGGAATCCGCTCCACCACGTGAATTAACGGAGCTAAGTGAAAACATGAGTGAGTGTTACAGACACTTGCCACCGTTTGAGCCACTGCGTGCAGATTATGGACTTATGCAGGCAGTGTTAGATCCATATATTAATGCCATGCATATCGCGCTGCTACGTCAGCGTAAGCCAAGTGTTGAATCACGGGAGTGGTTTATGCAATTGCGTCAACGACTCCTCAGAGATGGTCCTAAAGACTTCACGCTTAAGGAGAAGATGGCTATCTTGCTAGATGCAGAGTCTTTAATTTGGCTCCACCGTGAATTATGGAGTCATCCGCCTGAGGGATTGTCTGCTTGGTGGAAGTTGGCAATTCGTCAATACAACGTGCTAACAGCGACTCCAACAACTGCGCTATATCGCTAAGGACGTTATAAATTAAGTGTTTGTTGGATAAGTATTTATAAATACGTATCATATAATCGGTATACGTTGATATTATACTTGCAGGAAGTCTGTCTGGTGGGTTTATTCAGGTATACTACCATGGCTGATTCATTCGTATTTTCATCCGAGTCTGTTGGTGAAGGTCACCCAGACAAAGTTGCTGACTTAATTTCAGACAGCGTTTTGGACGCTTGCTTAGAGCAAGATCCAACAAGTCGTGTCGCTTGCGAAACACTTGTTAAATCAAATCAAGTGGTGATTGCTGGTGAAATCACGACATCCGCAAAATTAAACTATGAGCAAATTGTACGCGGTGCTATTCGCGACATTGGCTACGTTAATGATGACGATGTGTTTCATGCGGACCGCGTGTTCATTCATAATTTACTCACACGTCAATCGCCAGATATCGCACAAGGCGTAGATGCGCGTGCAGTGGATGGTAAAGACACAGCAGAACAAGGAGCAGGGGATCAGGGCTTGATGTTCGGTTATGCATGTAATGAGACGCCTGAACTCATGCCTTCAGCGGTCATGTTTGCTCATCGTCTAGGTCGTGAAGTAACCCGTTTTCGTAAGAGTGGACAAGCGCCATGGCTTCGTCCTGATGCTAAATCACAAGTATCCATACGCTACGAAAATGGAAAGCCATCAAAAGTAGTAAACGTAGTTATTTCTACTCAGCACACAGCTAACGCAAAGCATTCAGAGATACGTGATTTCTTAATCGAGAATGTTATTAAGAAAGTCATTCCAGCTTCGATGTTAGATAGCTCAACACAGTTTTTAATTAACCCAACGGGTCGATTTGTTATCGGTGGACCAGAGGGTGATTCGGGTTTAACTGGACGTAAGATTATTGTCGATACGTACGGTGGCTGGGGTCGTCATGGTGGTGGTGCTTTCTCCGGTAAGGATCCATCCAAGGTTGACCGCTCTGCTGCATACATGTGCCGCTGGGTAGCGAAAAATGTTGTCGCATCTGGTTTAGCGGATGTTTGTGAACTACAAGTTGCTTACGCAATTGGATATCCAGAACCTGTGAGTATCTGTGTGGACACGATGGGTACATCAAAAGTACCTGATCAGGTGATCAGTAACGCTGTAAGACAAGTGTTTGGATTTAAACCAGCGCAAATCATTAAGCAGCTTGATCTCCTACGTCCAATTTACCGTTCTACCACTAACTACGGTCATTTTGGTAAGGCAGAACTCCCTTGGGAGCAGACGAACAAAGTTAAGGAATTACTTAACGCTGCAAAATAATCATTAGAACTTACTATTATGTCTACTGCACAGTCACTTCAGGATTTTAAAGTACGCGATCTTAGCCTAGCTGAGTGGGGTCGCAAAGAAATTGATGTCGCCGAGCATGAAATGCCAGGTTTGATGTCGGTTAGAAAAAAGTTCGGCAAAGAAAAGCCTCTCAAAGGTGTTCGTGTGACAGGTTCTCTGCACATGACAATTCAAACAGCTGTACTTATTGAAACACTGGTAGAACTGGGTGCTAATGTACGCTGGGCTTCTTGTAATATTTTTTCGACCCAAGATCACGCAGCTTCAGCAATTGCTAAAGCTGGAGTTCCTGTGTTTGCCTGGAAAGGTGAATCCCTCGTTGAGTATTGGGACTGCACATGGAAAGCAGTATTGTTCCCAGGTGGCAAAGGTCCTGAACTCGTTGTTGATGATGGTGGTGACGTGACGCTCTTACTCCATAAAGGCTATGAAATGGAGAATGGCAGTAAGTGGGTTGATTCTGCTTCTGAAACGGAAGAAGAAGGTGTTGTTAAAGCGCTGCTTAAACGCATCGCCAAAGAATCACCAAACATATTCCATACGATTGTTAATGACTGGAAGGGTGTTTCCGAAGAAACAACAACAGGTGTACACCGTCTTTATCAGTTGCATGAACAAGGAAAACTCTTGGTTCCTGCGATTAACGTAAACGACTCTGTAACAAAATCAAAATTTGATAATTTCTACGGATGCCGTGAATCGCTTGCTGACGGTCTAAAACGCGCGACCGATGTTATGATCGCAGGTAAGGTTGCTTGTGTCTGCGGATACGGTGACGTAGGTAAAGGTTCTGCCTTCTCGTTACGTGGATTCGGTGCTCGTGTGATTGTTACAGAAATCGATCCGATTAATGCGCTTCAAGCTGCCATGGAAGGTTTTGAGGTTAAAACCGTTGAAGACACATTAGGTCATGCTGATATTTATGTTACTACTACAGGTAACTGCGATGTCATCACGCTTGAGCATATGCGCAAGATGAAGGACCAAGCCATTGTATGTAACATTGGTCACTTCGATACTGAAATTCAGTATGCTCGTTTACTCGAAGCAAGTGATGTTAAACGTGTAACCATTAAACCTCAGTATGATAAGTTTACCTTTAGCAGTGGTAATAGCATTTATATGCTAGCGGAAGGTCGTTTAGTAAACTTAGGTTGTGCTACAGGACATCCTTCATTCGTGATGTCTAATTCATTCACAAATCAAACACTTGCTCAAATCGATCTTTGGAAGAACAAAACAACTTACAAAGCAGGTGTATACCGCTTACCAAAGCACTTGGATGAAGAGGTTGCTCGCTTACACTTAGAAAAGATCGGTGTTAAGCTAACTGTATTATCACCTAAGCAGTCTCAGTACTTAGGCGTACCTGCAGAAGGCCCTTATAAGCCTGAGCACTATCGTTACTAAGAGGTCTTAAGGGACTTCGTAGATTTCTAGTAATCCTATACCGGTTGTACTACCTACACCGGTTAGGGTTGCTGTATATGCGCCTGGTGCGAGTGTAACTACAAGGGCTGCGTCTACCGAGGTCGTTGGTAGAGAGAATGCGCCAACAGCACTAAAGATTTGTGATAAGGTTGCTGTGCCGCCCCAGCCAGAGTTTGTTCCCACGGAAGTTCCTGCGGAGTTTTGTACAATAATACTTGGTCTACCAAGTACACCGGTTAATCCGTAATTGGTACCAAGGGTAGGACCTATACCACGAATCAGTACAGTTTCTGAGGAAGTTCCTGAAATAACAAAACCAGCAACAAGAGCACTTGGGCCTACGCCTACGTTCGCACGGGATGAAATGTTAACAAGCCGTGTAGATGGATTGCCGGTATCGGCGTCATAAATTTCCGCCATGCCAATACCAGTCGTAGCATTAGCTCCTGTTATTTGAACAGTATAAGCACCAGCAGACTGAGTTTGTGCCAACGCATCATCAGATGAGCTTGTAGCAAGGGAGAAGGCACCGACCTGGCTGAATAAATTACTTAACGCAGTTGTACCACCCCATGTAGAATTGGTGGCTAAGATTGTTGAAGCAGTATTGTACAGGGTTAACTGTGGTTTAGCTAATGCACCTGTAACACCGAAGTTTGAAAGCGTTGGTCCAATCCCGCGTAAGAGTAAATTTTTTGAACCTGTTCCTGCGATCACTAGACCTGCAGTTAAATTGGATGATCCTGTTCCTACATTGGCTTTCGTTGAAAGGTTAACTAAGCGTGCATTGCTTGAAACGGTAAGTGGTACTGCTATTGAGGTAACACTACCTGCTGCGTTCATAACAACGACTGAGTAATTACCACGCTGATACGTAGAGACATTGGTTAGATTTAAGGTAGCACTTGTTGCTCCATTAATTGCCACGTTATTATAATACCACTGATAGCCCAAGCCGTTACCTGAAGCGCTTACGGTTAATGAGGCGGTGCTTCCTGTTAATGCCGTCGTAGCTGTGGGTGCAGTGGTTATAACAGGGGTTGTGGTAACGTTAAGTGTTACTGAATTAGAGTTCGTTGTTCCGATAGAGTTTGTTACTGCAACACTGTAAGATCCTGCGTCTGTACCTTGAGCACTTGCGATCGTATACGTTGAAGCGGTAGCACCAGGGATTGGTACGCCACCTAGCATCCATTGATAGGTAGGAAGTGGATTGCCACTTGCTACAACGGTGAAGGTGTATGAGTTTGTTTGTACAATCGTAGATCCGACGGGTTGAGTTTGAATCGTAGGTGCGAAAAGATCTGGTGTTTGAGGTGTAGCGATACGGATTGTTTCACCTTGTGTGTCCGCGATGTAAACATTTCCGCCGATATCAACAGCGATACCAAAAGGATTGTAGAAACGAGCAGAGGAACCTGCTGCATCTGTTTGGCCAACATTTCCAGCTAAACCAGCAAGTGTTGAAACGGCACCGCTAGGTGAAATCATTCTAATCGTGCTATTTACTTGGTCTGCAACATAGAGGTTGCCTGTGCTATCAACCGCGATGGAAGCCGGCTGATTAAAACGTGCAATGTTACCTTTTCCGCCAACACTTCCCGCATTTCCAGCAAGGCCAGCAGGCGTTGTAACTACACCAGCAGGTGTAACGGCACGTATGGTTTGTCCTGAGGTATCTGCTACCCATAGGTTGCCACTTACATCTGAAGCAATCCCATAAGGATAGTCGAATCGAGCAGCGGTACCAGTACCATCTAAACTCTGTGCCGTGTTAGCTGCAGAGCCAGCAATTGTCGTTACAACCCCAGCAGAGGTAATTTTACGAATTGCACCGTTAATCGTGTCAGCTACATAAACATTCCCAGCTCCATCACACGCTACACCACGTGGAAAGTTGAATTTAGCTGAGGTACCTGTAGCATTTGTTGAACCTGCATTGATAGGGCTTGGAATTGCAGCTGTAGGCGCTTGTCCAGCGAGTGTTGAAACAACACCTGCAGGTGTAATTTTGCGAATGGTGCAATTATAGGTATCTGCAACATAAAGGTTACCACTTGGATCGATAGCTATACCACAAGGGTAATTAAATAATGCTACTGAACCTGGTCCATCTGTAGTACCGGTAACTCCCGGAGTTCCAGCAAAAGTTGTAACAACGCCTTGTGGGGTTACTTTGCGAATCACGCTGTTACCAGTATCTGCCACATAAAGATTTCCAGAACTATCTGCCACTAATGCCTGGGGGCTTAAAAAGGTTGCCCCGGAGCCTGTTCCGTTGGCTGATCCCATGGCATAGGCAGAGCCAGCGATAGTTCGTACTACGTAGGGAACGTAAATAAGTAATGTAGCCGTTGAACTTGTTGTGCTTGCGGTACCAGCTGAAGTAACAACACAGGTATAATTACCAGCATTATCAGGGGTTGGGCTAGCGATAGTATAACTTGTTGCGGTAGCTCCTGTAATGGCAGAACCATTAAACATCCACTGGTAAGTCAATGAGGTACCAGTCGCAACGATTGTAAAGGTCGTAGAAGTCCCTTGATTGATCGTCTTGCTAGACGGCTGGGTCGTTATTGTAGGTGCCGTTTGAGCATGCAGTGCATTTATGAAAATGCATGCGACAAGTGTTAGACAAAGGACACGAATTGCAGCTAAGAGCCTAGTCATGGAGTATGTAGTAGGGGTACTGTGTAAATGTGTACCACTTTGTACCATGAAAGCACGAAAAAAAGAGCTATTTATAATCTTTTAACACAAAACGAACAGATAAATAGCAGGTCTGTTCGCTTGGATGTAATTTAGTGCCTCCAACGACCGCCAAATTTAGGCTTACCGTGGGGTTGTTTGGTTGCTCTACGGCCCTGGTAAGCCTGGTGTACTTTGGCAACGGCCTTAACTACACTTAACGCCTTGTATTCAAAGCCAGGGAGTTTAAGTCGTGGAATTTGCTTACCAATAAAGCGCTCAATATCCCTAACATCAGATTCATTTTCTGGTGTAGAAAGGGTATAGGCATCACCTACAGCCAGAGCACGGCCAGTTCTTCCGATACGATGCACATAGTCTTCAGGGTTTTCAGGTACATCATAGTTAATGACGTGAGAAACACCTGCTACATCGATTCCTCGTGCAGCAATGTCGGTTGCAACCATGAGTTCGTAGCGACCACTCTTAAAACCTTCGAGCGCTTCAATTCTTTGATTTTGTGAACGGTTTGCGTGGAGTACGGCTACACTGTGATTTTTGCCTCTTAAACGTGTAGCTATACGGTCTGCGCCATGTTTTGTGCGTGAAAAAATTAGTACACTTTCAAAATCTGTTTTTTCTAGCAGTGCTAAGAGTAGATCAAACTTTTGTTCGTGTGCTACTGGATAGATCGCGTGTGTAATTGAATTATTAACCGATCGAGCGACACCAATTTCTATGCGTGCAGGGTTCTTAAGCGCAAACGAAGCAATTTGGCTAATTTCTGGAGGTACTGTTGCTGAGAAAAAAAGTGTTTGGCGTTTAGGTGGGCAGCGCTGAATAATTGTTTTTACATCATGAATAAATCCCATGTCTAACATGCGATCTACTTCGTCAAGAATGAGAACCTCAATCGTAGCTAATTTTAAAGTTCCGTCCTTAATGAAATCCATTAACCGACCAACGGTTGCGACAACAGCATCTGTACCACTGCGTAGTTCGTTACGCTGTTTTCCATAGCCTACACCGCCATGAAGTACGGTTGCTCTTAAATTTGTGAAACGAGAGAAATCTCTAAACGCGGTTTCAACTTGAGCAGCAAGTTCACGCGTTGGTTCAAGAATGAGAACACGCGGTCCACCTGGTTTGTGAGAACCTAATTTAGAAAGAATAGGTAAAGCAAAGGACGCGGTTTTGCCTGTACCTGTTTGAGCGGAGGCTATGAGATCTTTGCCCTCAAGGATTACAGGAATGGCTCTTAACTGAATAGGTGTAGGCTCAGTATAGCCAGCGGCAGATACTCCCTGTAAAATGATGTCGGATAGGCCGAGTTGCTTAAAAGGCATACAATAAGAACACGCTAAAGTGTCTCATTTAGCGAGTTAAATACATAGTGCCTCATGCTTGTGTATTCAGGTTAAATAATGTAATTTTTTTAGAGTAAATGAAGCATCGTTTCTTAATTGCACGCTCTGAAGATAAAAATCAGGCAATCTTTCGTGAATGTATAGCACTTGGTGTAGCTTTCCTTAGCTTTACTTGTATTGCGTTTGTTGCGCACCAGTTTCGTTTTGGCCTCACCTTTGGTATAGGGCTTTATCTTATATCTTCATTTTTATTACGTTTTTTTGATCGTTCAAAAAAAGTCGTCTACGAAATAACACCCACACATCTTGCAATAAAAGGAGATATGTTTGGAGATACGATTGCACTTTCATCATTAAAATTAAATGAAATGTGTCTTATAGATATCAGTCGAAAAGTACCTCAGTCACTGAGATGGAAACTTTGGGGTACAGGGCTTCCTGGTTATTATTCTGGTGAGTACGCATTGCGCGGCGGGGAGCGTGCACTTGTATTTATCTCAGATAAAAAACGCACGGTTTATATCCCGCGTATCGGTGCAGAAAGTTTACTCCTTAGTGTCGATAATCCTGACTTGTTTATGTTGGCACTGCGTAGCCAACTCGAACTACAACATTCTCCTAAACTGGCTTAAGTGCGTTAAATAAAATTTCGATAGGATGTAATGCAGTTCTATCTACTCCGTCCTTAATTTGATGACGGCAACTGGTTCCCGATGCGGCAATAATAGTTGCTTCAGATACTTTACGGATAGCAGGCAAAAGAACAAGTTCACTAATTTGATTTGAGATTTGGTAATTCTCTTTTTCGTAGCCAAAAGATCCAGCCATGCCGCAACAACCTGATGGGATTTCGCTTACTTGATACCCCTTAGGTAGGCTAAGCATTTTGATCACGCTCTGCATGTTTGATAGGGCTTTTTGGTGGCAATGACCATGAACTAAGATAGATTTTTTTTCTTCGATAAATGCTTCGGAATTGATGCGACCTTGGTCTATTTCTAGGGCGATAAATTCTTCAAAAAGAAATGTATTTTTTGAAAGGTTTATGGCATCTGCTTTAAGTGAAGGATCTACTAAATCCAGATATTCATCTCGGAAACTTAAGATAGCAGAGGGTTCAATTCCTATGAGCGGAGTTTCCTTATTAACACGTGATCTAAAGGCTAAAATATTTTCTTCAGCACATTTTTTTGCATGGGTAAGTATTCCTTTTGAAAGTGATGCACGGGCACTCTCGGTATGTTGAGGAATTTCAACATAATAGCCGAGTTGGTTAAGTAGGCTTACACATTTTATCCCAATATGAACATCGTTATAGTTAGTGAATTCATCGCAAAAAAGATAAACTTTTTTATCGTAGTTGCTTCCTGGTTTATTTACATGGGTTTTGTACCATGTTTTAAACGTAAAGGTATTTAGTTTTGGGAGTGACCGCTTAGAAGCAAACCCAGTACTCCTTTTAATCACGCTAGCGGTTAGCTTATTACTGATAGCCCAATTATAAACGTAGGGAGCAATCATTCCAAGGCGCTGTATCTGGCTAAAACGAGAGATGAGTTGTGATCTCAGTGGTATACCACGTACTTGATGTGTTTGGTTTAGCCACTCTGCTTTTAGTCGTGTCATGTCGACACTGGATGGACACTCTGACTTACAGGCTTTACAGGAGAGACATAGCTGCATCGCTTCGGCCAATCCAGGTTCTGTCCAAGGCTCATCTGATTTACTAGGATGACTTAATGCATGACGTAGTAAGTTTGCACGTCCACGTGTTGAATCTTTTTCATTTCGTGTTGCCATGTAGCTTGGACACATGGTTCCCGCGGTTAAGTGAGATTTTAAGCAATCACCAGACCCATTGCATTTTTCTGTAGCACGTAAAATACCGCCAGACTTACTAAAATCGAAGCTCGTTTTGTATTCATGTGTAGCATCTATATGGCTATGGCGAAGGGACGTATCCATAGGCGGGGTATCTATAATTTTCCCCGGATTCAGTATACCCTTAGGATCGAAGGTTTCTTTGATTCGTCTCATCATGGCATAGCACTCAGGGCCAACCATGTAGCTAATAAATTCACCACGTAAGCGGCCGTCTCCATGTTCTCCACTGAGGGAACCGCGGTATTTTTTAACTAAAGCGGCTACGTCTGTAGCAATAGCCCTAAACATGTGAAGTCCTTCTTTAGTTTTTAAATTAAAGAGGGGGCGTGTATGGAGTTCTCCTGCACCAGCATGGGCATAGTAAACACAGGCTATTCCGTATTTACCCTTCATAAGAGAATCAAATTCCTCAATGTAGGCAGGTAGATCTTCGACGGCTACTGCCGTGTCTTCTACAATTTCTCTAGGCTTTGCATCGCCTTCAACGTTAGAAAGTAATCCTTGGCCTGCCCGTCTTAAATCCCAGACCCTTGATACGTCTTCACCAAACAAGAGAGGGTAAGCGTAACCTGTATTATTTTGCTTAAATACTTCGATTAAAGAAGCGGCTCTGTCTTGAATATTTTTACGGTCATTATCGCGTAATTCGATTACGAGAATTGCACCGGGATCACCTTGAATGAAAAAGCGATTCTTAATTTGGTTAAGATTCTCTTTCGTGCAATCTAGTACATGTTTATCAATCAATTCAACGGCACTAGGTTTATATTTTAATGCTGTATTAACTGATTTAAGGGCTTCGTTAACTGATGAGAAATGAGCACAGAGAAGTGCGGGTTCGGCAGGCAATGGTTCGCAGTTCAGTTCATATTCAACTCCGAAAAATAAAGTTCCTTCAGATCCGGCAATTAGTTTGCACAGATTGAACGGTTTATCGGACGCTGTATTGAACAGGTGTGAATCAAGCAGTGAATCAAGTGCGTAACCTGTATTGCGACGCTTTACGCTGGGCTTTGGGAAATGCTCAGTGATTAATGCTTGATTCTGGGAGTCACTTAAAAGGGTGTAGATTGTTTTGTAGATAGTAGATTTTAAAGAGCTATCTACTGAGTCTGATTTGAACGAATTGTTATCCTGTGCGCTAAATGTAACTTCAGTACCATCACTTAAGTAACCGCGTGCTGAAACTAAGTGGTCACGCGTACTACCGTATACAATTGAATTAGCGCCGCATGAATTATTCCCAACCATGCCACCAATTGTAGCGCGATTAGCCGTGGAGGTTTCAGGTGCAAAGAAGAGACCGAAAGGTTTTAAATATCGGTTAAGTTCATCTCTTACGACACCCGGTTGTACACGAACGGTACGTTTAGACGTATCTAAACTCAGAATGCGATTTAATCCATGACTAGTCTCAACGATGATTCCACCACCTACAACTTGTCCTGCTAGAGAAGTGCCGGCACCCCGTGCAATAACACTTATCTGGTTAGTGTTTGCGAAATCAATAATAGCTTTTACATCAGTGTCACAGCTAGGACGTGCAATAGCACGAGGCATTTCTTGGTATTCAGACGCGTCCGTTGAATAAAGAAGTCTGCTCGATTTATCCCAAGATAAGTCTCCAGAAATTCGACTTTTTAGTTCAGTAAATTGATCACTATAAGACAAAGACGGCATTAGCTTTAAACCATACTTTTATTTTTAAAGATGGTAATCCTCGTACTTTGTTCCAAGACGAGAAAAAGCATTAGAGTCATGACCAACTATAATTGCATCTATACAGCTTGCTATCGCAACTTGCCATGCATCGTTTTCTCCCATCCGTTTATTCGACCTACGCTGATTTAGCGCTACACGATCAGCTTGTTGCTTTCCAATTGTTTGCCATCTAAATGCTCTGAAAGCTTCTCTAACTAATTGTTCGTCATTAGCGCCTTCTAAAACTTCCGCATAGGTTATAGGAGAAACCCATAGTGTATTATTAGAATTTCGTTTTAGCCACAAATGTGCTGGTCCACGTTGATTATCTGCTACTTCATTAAATAGATCTATTACGAATGAAGAGTCTAGTAAGCAGTTTTTCATTTTACTTTAGAAATACGCAGTTTTTCATTTCCTGCATTTCTGTTGGCCCAGGATAGGAGGTCGTTACCTGTCACTATTTCTTCATCAAGTATTAACTTGCGAATAAAAGTGGCTTTTTTCATGCCAGCTCTTTTTGAGCGTTTTTCGAGAACACTTTGTTCTTCTTTGCTTAATCTAACTGTAAATATATCAGGCATGTATTTCATTTGTATGTCATTTTGTATGGTTGTCAACGTGTTGTTATAAATAGACATTATGTATATAAGCATATCTTCAAAGTAGCCTTAGTAGTTTTGAGAATGGGTTGTTAGCTTTACGCGTTTTTTGTGCTCATGCGGAAGTTCTTGCTTAGTAAAAGACAATAACTGCGCAGATTGGTGGGCCATAAAGTGGCATACTTAAGACTCTCTTAGATATCACTGTTAAGTTATTATTATGCCTAGTCTTAGAACTACTCCTGCCGTGTCGTATGTAACGTGTGATGCAAGTGAAGCTGTGGCCTCTGTTGCATACCGTTTAAATGAGCTAATAGCCATATATCCTATTACTCCGTCATCCACGATGGCAGAGACGTGTGATGAATGGGCAGCTGCTGGAAAATTAAACCTGTGGGGTCAGGTGCCTCGTGTGGTACAAATGCAGTCAGAGGCAGGTGTGGCAGGTACAGTGCACGGAGGGCTATTAGGGGGAGCATTAACAACGACTTTTACAGCCTCGCAAGGGCTACTGTTAATGATTCCAAATTTATATAAAATAGCAGGTGAACTCTTGCCGTTTACAATGCACGTCAGTGCAAGAGCAATAGCAGCACAAGGCTTATCTATTTTCGGTGATCATCAAGACGTCATGGCATGCCGCGCTACAGGATGTGTGCTCCTGTGTAGTAACTCTGGTCAGGAAGCGCATGATTTGGCGCTTATAGCTCATGTAGCGAGTTACAGATCACGTGTTCCCTTTATTCACTTCTTTGATGGTTTCAGAACATCTCATGAAGTCACTAAGCTTTCATTATTAAATAATGATGAAATAAAGAGGATTATTTCAGAGGATGATATTAACGCATTTCGTGAAAGAGCAATGAGTCCAGATCGTCCTACGCTTCGTGGTACAGCTCAAAATCCGGATGTTTATTTTCAAGGTAGGGAAGCGGTAAATAAATTTTACGATCAACTCCCTAAAATAGTGCAAGAGACCATGGACAAGTTTGCTGAGGTTACGGGTCGTCAGTACCATCTCTTTGATTATACAGGAGATCCTCAAGCAGAGCGGGTTGTTGTTTCGATGGGAAGTAGTGTTGAAACACTTGCTCAAACTGTAGCTTGGTTTCAATCGAAAGGTGAAAAGGTTGGTGTACTTTCAGTTAGATTATTTCAGCCCTTTAATGTTGAAGCATTTAGAAAAGCGTTACCCAAAACAGTAAAATCGATTGCTGTACTTGACCGAACCAAAGAGCCGGGATCACTTGGTGAGCCTCTTTATTTAAACGTACAAAGTGCAATCGCTGAATCAGATTCGAATGTACGCGTTATTGGTGGTAGATACGGTTTAGGATCTAAAGAGTTTACGCCTGCCATGGCGAAAGCTGTTTATGATCACCTTAAACAAGATAATCCATTTAATCATTTTACAGTCGGAATTATTGATGACGTAACCCATAAATCACTCGCAGTGGATGCTAGTTTCGATCTTGAGGCATCAGACGTTCGGCGCTGTGTGTTTGTGGGTCTTGGTGCCGATGGAACGGTAGGTGCTAACAAAAATTCGATTAAAATTATCGGTGAGCAGACGTCTAACTTTGCTCAAGGCTACTTTGTATATGATTCAAAGAAATCTGGATCTATGACTACATCGCATTTGCGCTTTGGTCCTAATCCGATTCGTGCTCCCTATCTTATACAAAGTGCCAATTTCGTAGCCTGCAGCCAATTTAATTTTATTGGTAGAACTGATGTGCTTAAGTATGCAGCTCCTGGTGCTACCGTACTGCTTAATTCGCCTTACAGTGCAGAAGAAACGTGGAAAAAATTACCGCGTGAGTGGCAGGTTACACTCATATCAAAACGGCTTAAATTATTTGTTATCGATGCAACGCAAGTTGCTCAAACAAGCGGTATGGGTAGAAGAACAAATACCGTACTTCAAACCTGTTTTTTTGCTCTGTCTGGAGTCTTATCACAAGATGAGGCAATTAAGCATATTAAGAAATCAATTGATAAAACATACGGCAAAAAAGGTGAACAGATCGTTAAAATGAATTATGCAGCGGTTGATGCTGCACTTGCTGGACTGCATGAAGTTAAAATACCTGAGACTGCAGATTTAACATCACTTGCGACAATACCACCTACGTATTCGAATGCACCGGACTTTGTTCGTAATATCACTGCTAAGTTACTAGCTGAGCAGGGTGATATTATGCCTGTGAGTGCAATTCCCTGTGATGGGTGCTGGCCTACAGGAACAGCTCGCTATGAAAAGCGTAACATTGCGCTAGAGATTCCAAAGTGGGATTCATCCATTTGTATTCAATGTAACAAATGTGTGATGGTATGCCCGCACGCTGCTATACGCGCTAAATTCTTTCCTGAAGCAGAATTAGCTAACGCTCCTGAATCATTTAAATCCACTGCGTTTCGTTCCCCAGAACATCAAAATCAGAAGTATACCCTCCAAGTGGCTCCTGAAGATTGCACTGGCTGTACACTTTGCGTGCAGGTATGTCCCGCTAAAGATAAAGCCGATCCTAAGCATAAAGCCATTAACATGGTGCCTCAATTGGATAACTTAGCTGAAGAAAGGAAAAACTGGGACTTCTTCATGTCGCTTCCCGATGTAGATCGAGCTTCCGTTGATATCACGACAATCAAAGGAACTCAGTTTGTTACTCCATTATTTGAATTTTCTGGGGCCTGTGCCGGTTGTGGTGAGACACCATATATTAAACTTCTTACTCAGTTAGTTGGAGATCGTTTACTGATCGCTAATGCTACAGGTTGTTCATCTATCTTCGGTGGAAACTTACCAACAACGCCTTATTGTGCTAATCAAGAGGGACGTGGACCAAGCTGGGCAAATTCACTCTTCGAAGATAATGCAGAGTTTGGACTTGGATTACATTTAGCAGTTCAGCAACGTAGTCGTTCAGCTAAGGAATTAGTAAAAGAATTGTCTGATTCTATCGGAGTTGATCTAGCTCAATCATTATTGGATGCAGATCAATCCAGTGAAGCAGGTATTGCCTCTCAGCGTATGCGTGTAGCTACGTTAAAAGAGAAGCTAGCGGCACTCACTACTTCTCCAGCTAAACGTTTATTAGAAGCCGCTGACGACTTAGTTAAAAAATCCGTTTGGATATTGGGCGGCGATGGATGGGCCTATGATATTGGATACGGAGGTCTCGATCATGTGCTAGCCAGTGGTGCGAATGTTAAAATCTTAGTTTTAGACACCGAGGTTTATTCAAACACGGGTGGTCAGGCCTCTAAGTCGACTCCTATGGCTGCGGTAGCTAAATTTGCTTCTGGTGGTAAAGCCGTAGCAAAGAAAGATCTCGCACTCATTGCGATGCAATATGGGCATGTGTACGTTGCCCGCGTCGCGTTTGGGGCTAAAGATAACCAAACACTCTTAGCTTTAAGAGAAGCAGAAAGTTATGATGGTCCTGCACTGGTGATAGCTTATTCGCATTGTATCGCTCATGGCTATTCGCTCGACAAGGGCTTAGATCATCAAAAGCAAGCAGTGGATTCGGGCTATTGGCCATTATTTAGATATGATCCACGCGTGGCAGCTCGTGGTGAAGTAGGTCTAAAATTAGATTCTGGAGTTCCAAAGTTAGATTTAGAAAAGTTTACTTCTACAGAGTCACGCTTTGAGATTCTAAAGAATATCGCACCAGAAAAAGCAGCTGAATTAGGTAGGGAAGCTCAAGCACAACTTAAGGTGCACTACGGATTATATCAGCACTTGGCAGAACCTACGACTAAAGTAGCGGCTACTCCCGTTCTAGGAGCAAATGCTATCGTTTCTAAACCACCAACTCCATAAGCTTGGAGTTAGATTAAAAAAAGACCTGGAATATTATTCAAGGCCTTTTTTTTGCTTGGTTAATTTTTTCTATACTTAGTTTACTATAAGTTGAGGGGCGATACCTAGTACAACAATGACTAGTGCTGTAAGTATTAATGCAGCAAGAGTAGCTACATTTAATTTGATAGTGAGTGGAGCTTGGGTGCTGGGCTTAACAAATATTTGCTTAAGTATACCAAGATAATAATAAAGCGCTACAGCGCTAAATAAGATACCTGCTAAGACAAGTATACCTAGTGGGCTCGATAGGCCTTGCGATTTAAGTGCGAAGGTAAATACAAAGAATTTACCAAAGAAGCCTGCGAGAGGAGGTATACCTGCCAAGGACAGTGTGTATAAGCCTAGCAATCCTGCTAATAAAGGAGAGCGCTTTGAAAGACCTGCGAGATCGGTGATTAATCCAGATTTATATTCAGGATCAAGAAGTCCAAGAATGGTGAAGATACCTATTAACGCACATCCATAGGTAAGTGTGTAATAGATAATTAAACTAGCACCTGTTGTATTAAAAATCATCAGTGCGATGATTAGTGTACTGGTATGGGCGATTGCTGAGTAAGCGAGTAATCGACGTATGTTGGTTTGTGCCAGAGCTCCAAGATTTCCTATCAGTAAAGAAGCGAGGGTTAGTACAGCCAGTAAGATAAGCCAACCTGCAGAGCTATCTTTAAAAGATAAGTTTCCTCGTAAAGGTGCTAATCCAAGTGAAAGTAGACGTGTAAAGAAGGCAAAGCCTGCAAGCTTTGATACAGATGAAATCAATGCTGCTGAGGTTGCAGGTGCTCCTTCATATACATCTGGAGCCCAAAGATGAAATGGGGCAGCAGCTGTCTTAAAGCCAAATCCAACAATTATAAAAATGAGACTAATTTTAGTGAGTGGCGTGAGTGGGTGGCTATTTAAATGAGAAGCTATTAAGTTTAAATCTACAGAACCCGTTGCACCGTAAATTAAGCTTATGCCGAAAAGAAGAAATGCGGCAGCGGTTGATCCTAGGATAAAGTATTTCATACCTGCCTCGGAAGAACGGGAGCGTGTACGATCAAATCCGGTAAGAATATAGAGAGACAAACTTGCTAATTCGAGAGCGAGAAATCCAAGGATAATATTTTGCGCAGCCGGCATGACAATTAATCCTGATGTTCCAAGCAAGAGGAGTGATATGTATTCTGCTGGTTGAGTGCGACCTGGAGTCGCACCCAAAGAACATACAACAAGTGTTGTTAATATAATTATGCAAAGTCTCGATCCATAGGCTAAAGGATCGAATGTGATAATACCTGGTATATCTAAAGCTTGGTTACTTGTATAACTTAAGTAACCCGCAGCGACTAACGTTATTAATCCTACCAGAATCGACTGTGTGACGCGTTGGCTTAGGGGGACTGACTTTTGTGTTATAAAATCAGCTCCCAGCACAAGGCATGCACCAATAATAAGGGTAATTTCTGGGCTAAAGGCTAAGAGGAGTTGTGTATAGTTAAAGTTCACGATGTTACTCCTTTGATTATGTTTTCAAAATAAGGTGATTGGAGTGCTGGGTTTATTAAATTGAAAAGTAGGTCTGGTTTTAAACCGATGATGAGTGTCGTTCCTATAAGAAGAATACTGCCTAATTTTTCCGGGAGTGTAATCGGTGCAAAAGCATGAGTATTTGCAGAAGTGACTGACTTTGCGTCGGAGAAAAAAGCGAGTTGAATCGCACGTAGCGTAAATGCTGCTGATATAAGAATACCAACGGCAGCTGCTGTAGCCCACACTGCAGACACTTTCCACGTTCCAATCAAAATGGTTAATTCTGCAGGAAAGCCACTAAATGCAGGCATTCCCATCGAAGCTAATCCAGCAATCACAAAAACGCAGGCAACAAAAGGCAGGCGCTTACCTAGACCCATTGTTTTAAGTTCATTTAGGTTTCGTGTGTGAGTTCTCTCGTAGACCATACGTCCAACGACAGCGAATAGCAGTCCTGCTATGATACCGTGAGAAAACATTTGAAGTACCGCTCCGCTTAAAGACTTTAAGTTACACGAGATTAGTCCTAAAATAACAAATCCCATGTGACTAACACTGGAATAACCGATCACATATTTAAAATCTTCCTGGATGAGAGCAATGAGTCCTGCGTAGATGATTCCTAGGACTGCAAGACACGCGATAATCGGTTGCCAAAAATCAATCGCTTGAGGAAACAAGGGGAGTGCGACACGTAAGCATCCGTACGCTCCAAGTTTCATGACAACACCCGCCAGTAGCATGGAAGCTGCCGTTGGTGCTGCTACGTGCCCCGTTGGTGCCCAGGTATGCAGTGGAAATAAACCGGCAAGTGTTGCAAATCCGAAAAAGATTAGACCAAAAATTTCTATGTGTTGAATGTGAGTTAAATGAGATGAGGCTTGGATTAAATCTGGTAGGCCAAAACTCGATGCTCCGCTAGCTGCGTATGTCCAGATAAGACCTGCGAGTACTAAGGAGCTACCAACGAATGAATAAAGAACAAGTTTCATAGCGCCGTATTCCTTATTTTTAGATCCCCAAATAGCTACGAGGAAATATTTAGGTACGATTGCTATTTCATAAAATACAAAAAAGAGGAATGCATCGGCACTCATGAAAACACCGTAGACGCCTCCAATAAGAACGAGATATAGAGCAAAGAATTCTCCAACACGTTCTTGAATATTCCATGAGAAGAGAATCCCTGCTGTTGTTGCTAAACCGGTCAGGATAAGAAGCGTTAGACTAATTCCATCTACGGCGAGGTAGTAGTGAATACCTAATTGAGAAATCCAAGGAGTATTAACTAAAGTTGTTAACCCGTGTGGGTTTGGTATGTAACTCAATGCAGCACTCAGGGTTATTTCTAGGCCAAGGAGTGCGGTTGCTAGCGCGACTATGCGAGCTCCAAGTGCTGAACGTTTTCCAATTAAGAGTGTCAGTAATGCACCCGTAAATGAAAGGTAAATTGTGCAGGGTAGAGCGTTCATGGTAATACAAGAGAACTAGCCCAGTGTTGAATAAGTGGGTTAAATAATTGAATGAGAATACTGGGGAGTATACCCAGTAAAATCATCAGTAGGGTAATAGGTGCGAGTGTTAGAACGTCTGAAGCGGTAAAGTCTTTAAGTGTTGATTTTACATTTTCCGTGGTAGCACCGTGAAAAACGTTTTGCCAGAAAGTGAGTAGGAAGTAGGCCGTCGCAAATAATCCAAGGCACGCAATTGTTGATATAATCGGATGTATTCCCCAGACGCCTTTGAAGATTAGGAATTCACCGATAAAACCGCTAAGACCTGGAAGACCTAGTGAACAGAAAAGTGCAACTCCACTAAATCCAGCTAACCGAGGTGCTACTTTTCTGATTCCACCTATTTCTGTTATACTACGCGTACTTAGTTGTGATTCTATAAAACCCACACAGTAAAATAAGGCTGCGGCTGAGAGACCATGATTAAAGAGTTGAAGGAGTAGCCCCGCAAACGCTGCTGTTATAGGTGCATAGCCCATTGCAGACTCGGGTGTGATACTTGAAATCGAAAACAGAGCGAGTAGGCAGTAGCTCAGATGGTTTATTGATGAATAACCAAGCATGCGTTTAATGTCTGTTTGTCGAATGGCAGCAAAGGCACCAAGCACAACACCAGCTAGTGCAAGCCAAACGAGGAATCCTGACGCTCGGTGGAGCAGTGTTGGGAAAAGCGGCCAAAGAATTCGTATAAAGCCATAAACCCCCATCTTAGACATGACAGCTGTCATGAAAATGGAAGCTCCTGTTGGAGCCTCAGAATAGGCAAGGGGTAGCCACGTATGGAATGGATAAAGAGGAACTTTTACTGCTAAACCAATAAAGACGCCTAAGAATACAATAACTGTCCATGTATGGCCTAAGCTTGCGAGTGAGAGTGTGAGTCCTCCTGACTTCGCCAATTCGGTAAGTTCTACAAAATTAAATGTACCTGTTTTGAAGTATATACCTGCAAACGCTAAAAGCATGAATGCGCTTCCACCCATGGTATAAATCACAAATTGATAGGCTGCTTTAGCTGCGTTAGAGCCTCCCCACAGTTTAATTAAAAAGTACGATGGCACTAAACTTAATTCCCAAAATAAAAACCAAGGTATGAAATCTAAAGTAAGAAAAACTCCAAGCGCTGCACTTTGTAGAATTAAAAAAAGGAGTATATACAACCGACTGTTGGTATTTGTTTTCGGTAGGGTTAAAATGCAAAGCGGACTAATGAGTGCTGTTAAGCCAATGAGGAGTAAACTTATTCCATCAAGACCTAAACTGAAGTTAACTTTAAGTGATGGAATCCAGGCATATTTTTCCGTAATGGCATAGCCGCTTTGTGTTGGATCAAACTGCCTTAATAGTAGAACTACAAATAAGAGTGTTGAGAGACTTAGGTATAAACCTACTTGCTTGAGTGCTTTTTCGTTAAGGTTTGGGAGCAGTGTTAAAGCCAGCGCTCCTAAAAGGGGCACAAATATGGTAAATGAAAGTATAGGAAAATGATTCATCTTATATGTCGTTTAGAAATATACCTTTTGCTTTGTGATCAGGACCACAGGGTGATGATTAGGAGGGTTAAGATGACAACCGTGATTGCGAATACACGTAAATATCCGTGAGTTTCACCAGACTGCGCTTTGGAATACTGGACACCACTTTGGCGTATTTTCTCACTTGTTACATTGAAGCCTTGATTGAGTGCTTCTTCATCCATCGCGTAATTGATGGACCCACTTAATTGACCGAGTTTGGCTAAACCTTGAATAGATAAATCCCAAACGTAGCGATCTAACCCATTGGATAGAATTGCTAAGGCTGTGTTTAGTTTGCCTAACGTAGCCGTGTAAAATTCATCTATTTTAAGACGAGAACCTAAGAGTTTAAACGTGCCTGGAATCATTGTCTCTAGAGGATCTTCTTCGTGCGCATTCGTGCGTAGGTTTCGGATATATAGAACCCATCCTAAGCCAATACCACCTGCGACCAAGAGGATGGATCCTAACATCACGATACCTCCTTTAAATAGTCCCTCAGCTTCAACGGGGGTCCCATTGAGCGCTGATTGTAGCCAAGGCCAACTAGGAGTTCCTATAAATCCTATAGCGATAGCACATAGTGCGAGTAGACTGAGAGGAACCGTCATTTGTGCTTTATTTTCGTGCGTATGATGGTGGTGATCAGCCCTGGAAGTTCCGAAGAATACTTCGCCCATTAAGCGCGTCATATAAAACGCAGTAAGAGCTACTGATATAAGACTAATGATGAGAGGTAAAATGGATACAGGCCATTCATAGGCAGCATGGATAATAGCTTCTTTACTCCAGAAGCCTGAGAATAAAAAGGGGAACCCGCACAATGCCAGCATGCCAATCGAGAATGTAGCAAAGGTGATGGGCATCGATTTACTTAAGCCACCTAATTTACGCATGTCTTGTTCATGATGTGATGCGTGAATGACTGAACCTGCTCCGAGAAATAATAATGCTTTGAAGAAGGCGTGGGTCAGTAAGTGAAAGATAGCTGCAAGCCATGAACCAAGCCCAAGCGCCATCATCATATAGCCTAATTGAGAAATTGTTGAGTATGCGAGTACTCGCTTAATATCGTACTGAGAACCCGCGATGAGTGCACCTAAGAGTGCTGTGATAGCGCCAATAAAAGCGATTACGGTCAAGGTATGAAAAGGAGTGGCGATAATGAATTGGTCTGCTTGCATTAGGGGATACATGCGAGCGATCAGGAATACGCCTGCTGCAACCATGGTAGCAGCATGAATCAAGGCTGAGACAGGCGTTGGACCTTCCATTGCATCAGGAAGCCAAACGTGAAGCGGAAATTGACCAGATTTTCCTGCAGCACCGCAGAATATAAGTAAGCCTATAGCTGTTACTAGAGGTAGGCCAAAGATGGTTGCTTGACTTGCGATGCTAGCCAACACGTGGTGTTCAAGTATGCCATGACCGTGATCGTAGAAAAGCAGTGTACCGCAGGTATGATAGAGCCAAAGAATACCGAGTAGGAATCCTAAATCACCAATACGTGTAGTAAGAAATGCTTTTTTAGCAGCGGCAGCAGCTTCAGGTTTATGAAACCAAAATCCAATTAATAAGTAGGATGCTAAACCAACTAATTCCCAGGATATGAATAATAACAGTAGACTGTTAGAGATAATAATTCCCAACATGGCAGAAGCGAAAAAACTTAAGAAACAGAAAAACTGTTTCATGTTTTCGTCTTCCTTCATGTAGGACGTACTGAATATAAATATAAGTGTACTGATAAATGTGACCATGACTGCCATAAACGCAGTCAATGGATCGAGTAGAATACCAATACGAACTGATTCTTGGCCTAGATTGAACCAAGAGAAATTATAGGTACTATGAATCGACGTGTTTTTTAGTGCCTGATTTAGTGCAAATAAGGATATAATAAATGAAGTAGCCATAGCTATGATGGCTAGGCTACTTACAAAGTGTTTATTTTTCTTAGGTAATAGTACGCCTAATGCAGCAGCATAAAGCGGTAAAAGAGGGATAAGGGAGAGGTAAGTTGCAGATAGTGTCATAACTTAGCCTTTGAGTTGGGAAGCCTCATCAATCACCACCGAGCGTTGGTGTTTAAAGAGTGCAATTAAAAGTGCTAGACCGACCGCCGCTTCTGAAGCAGCGATAGCTATTGTAAATAGAACAAATAGGGTTCCGTGACTTGTACTTACGTCAGGCTGTGTTCTCTCAAATACGATAAAATTAATATTTGCAGAATTAAGCATTAGCTCAATGCCAAGTAGAATTAGGATCGTGCTACTTCGAGATAAGGTAGTAATTAGACCTATGCAAAAAAGTGCACTAGAGAACAGTAGGCACAGATTCAGGGTTTGATCGTTCATGAGTTCTCCTTTGATTGAGGTGAATGAGCTGCGAGTAGAACGCTACCAAGTATTGCCAGTGTGAGAAGAGAGCCGGTGATCATTAAAGCAGGTGCGTACTCTTCGGTAAGCTCTTTACCGATTGAATAAACCGTTGCGGGAAGTGCTTCTACTTTCTCTTTTGGCGAATCGGTATGCAGTACGGCAAAAGCCATGAGGCTAAATAAGCTTAGCCCAGTAATGAGAGCATAAATAAACCGAGTTACTGACTGTTTATTCCGTTGATTCGTACTAGGAGCAACTCGTGTTAATAACACAGCAAAGAGTGCTACCATGGAAATTGCACCCACGTAGACAAGTAGCTGGGTAAAAGCTATGAATTCTGCGTTAAAGATGAGATAGAAAGCACATATCCCAATCCATGTAATAACTAAGAGTAAGACACTGTGAATTAAGTTGCGTAGCGAAAGCGCTACCGCAGATGAGATGAGAGTTACACCGATTGTAATAAGTAGTGTTGCATTCATTGGGGTGCGTAGGAGTAGGTTCTTACTGCGTAGCCACGTCCTAATTTTTTACTTAAAAGTATGTAAGGAACGACAATCAGAATGAGGGTAATAATGAGTCGCGGTATAAAATAGAGGTGTCCCCAGTTTTGGCTAAGAATCCAGAAAGCTGTAGTAACAAGATTAATTAAGGAAAGTGGAACGAGGAATTTCCATGCAAAGCGGGTGAGTTGATCAATACGTAGGCGTGGGAAGGTTGCTCTTATCCACATAAATCCGGCGAGCAGTGATAGTAGTTTCACTGCGAACCACAAATATGAAGGTATGAAGGTTAAGTACGGGGAAGGTGCATTCCATCCTCCTAAAAATAAACTTACTGCCATGCCACTGAGTGCTGTCATGCCAAAATATTCAGCCATGAAAAAGAGCGCATATTTAAAACCGCTATATTCTGTAAGATGCCCTGCGATTAATTCACTTTCTGCCTCAGGTAAATCGAATGGAGAGCGATTTGACTCTGCTAAAGCCGATACCATGAAAAGGGCAAAAGCAACAAATCCCCAAGGTGTGAAAACATACCAGTGTGGAAGAACACCAAAACTATAACCTGATTGCAGACTAACGATGCGAGTTAGTGAGAGTGTGCTTGCGACCATGACAACCGGAATCCACGAGATGATGAGCGGTAACTCATAGCTTATGAGCTGAGCTAAGGCGCGCATAGCTGCGAGTAGGGAGTATTTATTATTACTCGACCAACCAGCCATAAATACCGAGAGCTCTGTTGCTGAACCTACGGCAAAAAAGTATAATGCAGCGGTATTAATATCTAGTGCTACTAAGTTTTTCCCGTAAGGAATAACAGCAAAGGTAAGTATCGAAGCGGCAAGAAGACTGACTGGTGCTAAGAGATGAAGTACATGATCAGCTGCTACGGGGACGATATCTTCTTTAGTGAGCATTTTAATCCCATCGGCAAACGGTTGTAGCATACCAAAAAATCCCGTTCGATTTGGACCTGGTCTATTTTGTACATGACCTAATATTTTTCTTTCAGCCAGTGTAAGGATTGCGAATAGCAGTCCGAATACGGATAAAATAACAACGATGGATATGAGTTGATTACTCAGTGTGTGCCAAGGCTCAGGTAGATAGTGAGTGAATGCTTCACGTAAGAGAAGCGGTAGGCGTTCCAAATAAGGATCCTGAGTCTGTAAGATTGGGAGCATACTCATGGTGCAGGTACTGGTTTTACTTGTGCTGCAAGTGCAGCGGCTTCTGCTTTTGCCTTAGCTTGAGCGGCTGCTTTTTCCTGAGCTACTTTACGTTCAGCAGCCAACCGATCATCAACTTCTTGTGCTTCACTTGGACTGATCAAATGAAAGTATTGGTTACTCTTAGTGAGTTTATCGCGTGTCAGTAATAAATTTTCGAATCGTGAAGAAACGGCGACTTCAAATACTTTGTCCATTTTGATGGAATCAAATGGACATACTTCAACGCATATCTGGCAACTCATGCATACTGATGAGTCGATAATGAATTGAGTGGGATAGAATTGTGGGCGGCCATTAGCATCTGGTTTTTTATCCTTACTTTTCTCAATAAAAATACACTGTGCTGGGCATTCTTTTTCACAGGTTAAGCAGGCAACACATCTAAGTGCTCCAAGTGGATCTGTTTCACTGTCTGTGACTAGAAAAGGAAAGCTTCGGTAAGCTTCTGGAGGGGTTGATTTAACTTCAGGATATTCCTGTGTCGTATAACGCGAAGGATTGTAAAAGGACTGAACGAAATTTTTTCCTGTTACGATTAAACCGCGTATTAATCCAAAACCGTACATGGTAATTATGGGTTAGTGGTTAAATGGTTTTATCGATCAACTTCACCTAAGACGATATCGATACTGCCTAGAATAATGACAGCATCAGCTATGGACTGACCTAAGCACATGTCTTCGAGTGTTGTTAGATTGATGAGAGAGGGGGGGCGGATTCTATAGCGATAAGGGTTTGGGCCACCTTCGCTGATTAAATAGAATCCTATTTCTCCTTTAGGTCCTTCGATACGACTGTAGATTTCTCCTACTTTAGGACGCAGACCACGATTCTTTGCTTTAGGATCAATAATAGGACCTGCGGGAAGTGTAGCGAAGGCTTGATCGAGTATTTTGATTGATTCACGCATTTCTAAAACGCGTATCATGTATCTGTCATATGTATCTCCGTACTTACCTAGAGGAATTCTAAAATCGAAGCGTGAGTAAATACCGTAAGCATCTACTTTTCTTAAATCATAATTTACTCCCGAGGCACGAAGGACAGGACCTGTTATCCCTGCGTTGATTGCTAAGTCGGGTTTTAGGATACCGATACCTTGCGTGCGGCTAAGAACAATTTCATTACCCGTGACTAGAGCTTCAAACTCATCAAGAAAGACACGAAAGTTTTCTACGATTATTTTTGCTTTCTCGATCCAATCTTCAGGGATATCTAGGCGACAACCTCCAAATCGTTGGAAATTGCACATCATGCGTGAGCCACTGAGTGATTCGAATAAATCGAGAATTTTTTCACGCTCTCTAAATGCGTACATGAGAGGTGTACCGCTAGCACCTGTGTCTTGAAGTAGAAAACCAGCTAAGCAAATGTGATTTTGTAATCTACTTAATTCAGCAAGAATAACCCTTACATATTCTGCTCGTTCTGTCGCAACTTGACCTGACAACTTTTCAACAGCCAACGCATAGGACCAGTTATTTGTCATCGAATTGAGATAATCGAGACGATCGGTATAAGGCATAATGCCTAAGTAACTTGTTCCTTCAGCTAGTTTTTCATGGTTACGATGTAAGTAACCGAATACTGGCTTCAATTTAAGTATCGTTTCTCCATCTAAAGTTGCGACCATTCTGAATACACCGTGTGTTGAAGGATGGTGTGGTCCCATAGATACTTCGAGAATATCGCCTTGTACTTCTGACGTACGACCTAGATATGAGTTTTCAGGCATAATGCTCATACGATTACCTCCGTAGTTTGAGTAGGTATTTTTTGATGAGCTTGGGCCTTTGTTAAAATCGCACCGTGAGCCGTAGGTTCCCATTCGTAGTCATCTGGCTCCGAGTAGTCTTTACGCATTGGGAAATCTTTATATTCATCCCACATAAGTAAGCGTCTTAGATCGGGATGCCCTTCAAAAGTAATTCCAAATAGATCATAGATTTCACGCTCTTGAAATTCGGCTGATCTCCACACGGGTGTTAATGATGGAAGTGTTGTATCTGTGGTTCGGTTTTTAGTGCGAAGGCGTAAGACTAATGGACCATGACCTAACTGCATTGAGTATAGGTGATACACTGCTTCGAGATAGCCTTCGTGAAGACGTTTTAAATTCGCAACTGTTCCCGGAGCTGAGCCTGCAGGAATAGGTTCTGTGATATCTTTAGCTAACCAATCTACGCCGGTTACATTTGAGCAATAATCAAACTGCAAGCCAGGGGTCGTTTTTAAGTAGTTTGCAATTTTAACTGCGTGTACTGGATCAATTAAAAGTGAGCTTTGCGCTCCTAGAATAGGATTTGGAACAAGTGTTATGTAAGCATCACTAAATGCCTGGCTTAGCTGGGACTGGATTGTCTCAAGATTTTCCATAGGGCAAAGGCTTAAGGGTTTGGCTCCTGTTTTATCACGGGACATTTCCAGACATCTGGATTGTAAGGTGGCTCTAAGTCATGCTCGCCGAAGCGAGGCACTGGATAATAACACGAGGTATCACTGCGTAAGTGTCTTGCTGCGTTATCTCCTGATATTTTTTGATTTTTAATTTTTTCTTGCAGCGTAATTAAGCCGTTAAGCAGTGCCTCAGGTTTAGGAGGGCAACCTGGTATATACACATCAACAGGAATGAAACGGTCTACACCCTTAAGAACGTTATAGCCCTGACGAAAGGGCCCGCCTGAAATTGCACAAGCACCCATGGCAATACAGTACTTAGGTTCTGGCATCTGATTCCAAAGGCGAATGACTTGAGGAGCCATTTTTTTTGTGACCGTTCCCGATACAATAAGTAGGTCAGCTTGACGGGGTGAGGGGCGAAACACTTCAGAGCCAAAACGAGCGATATCAAAACGTGCCATGGAGGCTGCAATCATTTCAATTGCGCAACATGCCAGACCAAATTGCAGTGGCCATACGGAGTGGCTACGACCCCAGTTGTAGATTTCTTCAAGCGATGTAACGAGTACACCAGCTTTACGTAATTCTTTTTTTTCTTCGTCGGTAATTGTGTTCATGCCCATTCAAGGTAGCCACGTTTCCAGGCCCAAATGAGGCCTTCTGCGAGGAGTATTAGGAAAAATAAACTAACTAAAAGTGCTCCTACGGGTAGGCTTTTGAACGCTACTGCGATGGGTAATAGGAATAGAATTTCAACATCTAAGATTAAAAAGATGATGGCGTAGAGGTAGTAGTGGGCTTTGAACTGTATCCAAGCGTTACCTTCTGTGAAAAGTCCACATTCATAGACATTGTTTTTTTCACGATTTGGTTTTTGTGGTTGGAAAAACAGAAACCACAGGCGTGCTACAGACAGAAGAAATAAGGGGAATGCAACAGCTACCGCTAGTAGTAGAATCAAGAATGAGTAAGACAGCGAATGCATATAAATTATGCTGATAATGCGCTATTTTTGCACTTTTGGCTCAACGCATCTTGCTAGAATATGCTCATTAATTGCTCAAATTATGCTGTAGTGCCAATACCTTACAGAAGAGAAGTGATTACTTAGCTATAACATTATGTGATCTTTTGGTAAGAAATGCACAACAAACTCCAATCGATGCGTAGCTCAAATCGGAAATAGAGCATATTATGCGTACATGGCTACATTAACTGATCGAAACCCCGAAAATGCTACTGGTGCTTATTACGTTGATTCATCCTGCATTGATTGTGATCAATGCCGTGTGATCGCGCCAAATCTCTTTGCGCGTAATCCGGATGATGGACGCTCATATGTCATTAAGCAGCCAACCACTCCTGAAGAACTCAAATTAGCAGCAGAGGCAGAATCTAGCTGCGCAACTAGTTCAATTGGCAACGATGGAGCATAAGTTATGCAAGATCTGATTATCGGCATGGCCGGCTCTGGCGGTGATGGCATCGTCTCAGCTGGGGAGTCGTTACTAAGCGCCTTTGCTGAGGAGGGCTATTACGCTCTTCTTAGTAAGAGCTTCGGATCTCAAATTAGAGGTGGAGAATCATCCTGTCGGGTGCGTGTATCTCCTAATCCGGTACTTAATTCCGGTGGTGAAATAGATGTGGCGGTAGTACTGAACTGGGAGTTTTTCTTACGCTTTAGTGGGGATCTCTCGGTGCATGAGGACACGGTTGTTATTTACGAAAAAAAGAGTGGGGTTGCACCTGCTGATATACCACTGGATGTAAAATTGGAGCGTGTGTTTGAAGCTCCTATGGAAGATTTAGCTATGCAATCGGCTGGTGTATTACAGGCTAAAAACAATGTTGTTTTAGGACTTCTTACTGAGTGGTTTGGCTTACCTGAAAAAAGTATTGTTAATGGTATTGTAAAAAAGTTCTCGAAAAAAGGTGAGGATATTTTGCAGGGAAATTTAAAGGCGTATCAAGCTGGACGCAATTATGCTGTAGAGCATCCACTTGGTATTCATATGAAACTTGATAAGCCACGTTTAGAGAAAAATAAACGCATTATTTCCGATGGTAATGAAATGTGTGCACGTGGAGCTCTCTATGCTGGGTGCCAATTTTTTGGTGGATATCCGATCACTCCTGCTAGTGAGATCATGCAGTACATGCAGAAAGAAATTTGGAAGTACGGCGGAACCTGTTTACAGGCTGAAGATGAAATTGCAGGCGTTGCTGCAGTCCTTGGTGCTTCCTATGCAGGTAAGAAAGCAATGACAGCAACATCTGGTCCTGGATTTTCACTTAAGACGGAAGTACTAGGTTTAGCGAGTGCCGCTGAATTTCCACTTGTCTGTATTAATGTGCAGCGTGGTGGGCCTTCTACGGGTATGCCGACGAAGCAAGAACAGGCAGATTTATTTACAGCAGTCTTTTCTGCACATGGTGATACAGTAAGACCTGTACTTGCGCCAATCAACGCAGCAGACGCATTCCCAACTACGGTTGAAGCATTTAATATCGCTGAAGCGTATCAAACCCCAGTCATTGTTCTTTCTGATCAGGAGATCGCTCAAAGTAAGGGTATCTTACCTGTTATAGATGTTTCACAGTTAAAAATTGTGAACCGTTTAGAACCAAATGCGGAAGAACTCAAATCGTATCAGAGGTTTAAGATTACAGAGACGGGAGTAAGCCCTATTAGTCGACCCGGTATGTTTGGAGGTAATTATTTAGCTGCAGGGCTTGAGCATGATGAGAAAGGTGCTCCTTCATCTAACGGTGAAATGCATTCACGGATGAATGAAAAGAGGTTGCAAAAATTTAATCCTCTAAAACAACGGGAAGATTTATTTATTATAGAGGGTGATCGTGATGCGACGATTGGACTGATTGCGTGGGGTAATGTTGCAGGAATCGCGCAAGAAGCTATTCGAGTAGCACGCACTGAAGGAATTAAGGTGAAGTTACTTATACCGAAACTTTTATATCCTATAGCTGAAGAAGTTTTTAATGACTTCTTTAAGTCACTTTCTCGTTGTGTGGTTATTGAACAATCACATCAAGGTCAGCTTTATCGTATTATCCGGATGTGGGCTAATGTGCCTAAGCAATTTACATCCGTTTCAAAGAGTGG
This sequence comes from Opitutaceae bacterium, assembly GCA_036824825.1. GTDB lineage: Bacteria > Verrucomicrobiota > Verrucomicrobiia > Opitutales > Opitutaceae > Palsa-1447. The sequence continues at coordinate 33,791 of DAISZL010000002.1, read as the reverse complement.
AGCTAACCGGATTTCACCACGTGAAATTATTCAACTTATTCGTGTTATGGGACAACCTAAGACGGATAAATTCAATTCTCATTATTGCGACTTACTTAATCTTATATGATAGCCCCAGACTCAGATAATATTGGTGCACCTAAGTCATGTTCTTGCACGGTTAAAGATTACAAGAGCGACCTAAAGCCTATTTGGTGTCCAGGCTGTGGTGACTATGGTGTCGTTGCTGCAGTGTACCGTGCACTTGTAAATATTGGACGACCTCCCCATGAAATCGCGTTTGTATCAGGCATTGGTTGTTCAAGCCGCATCCCTGGATATACAACCGCTTACGGATTTAATTCAGTTCATGGTCGTGCATTACCCATCGCACAAGGGATTAAAATGGCGAACCCTGAATTGTTAGTTTTGGTCGCTGGAGGAGACGGAGATGGATTCTCAATTGGTGGTGGACATGTACCGCATGCAATAAGACGTAATCCTGATTTAACCTATCTTGTGATGGATAATCAGGTCTATGGTTTAACCAAAGGCCAAGTTTCTCCAACCTCTGCTCGTGGAACAAAAACACCAGCTGCTCAGTATGCGAATATTGATGAACCGGTGAATCCTCTGCTTTATGCACTAGCATATGGTGCGAACTTTGTAGCTCAGGGTATTCCTGCTGATCTTGAAGGATTATCTAAATTAATTGAAGAGGCGATTCGTTATCCAGGATTTGCTTTTGTTAATATTCAATCACCGTGTGTAACGTTTGGTGATCCTGAGAACCAAATGAAAGCACAGAAAGCAAAGGTACGTAAATTAGAAGCAGAAGGACATGATAGCACCAATCATCTTAGAGCCATGGAACTCGCGAAAGAATATGGCACATCGCTTTATACTGGAGTCTTTTATCGAAATCCAAATCCTCCACCAACTTACGGGCAGCAAATTAAGGAGATGCAAAATCAGTATCCTAAGAAGACGAATCTAGATGCCTTAGTTTAGTAGCGTGCTAGGTTATAGCAGAAAAAGTGAGTAGATTAACTATCTACCTCGCTGTAGTGGTGGACCCTACCAGGTTTGAACTGGTGACCTCCTCAATGCCATTGAGGCGCTCTACCAACTGAGCTAAGAGCCCGATCACTTACTTGAAGAATCATTAGACTAAACAGCCGTGGTCCTAGGCAAGGAGTTTTTTTACTCCTAAGTGGGTATTAAAGCGGTGGAGGTTCACTTGAATGAGGTGGAAGAGCCTCAAAGTGTGTTCGGTTTTGCTCTATAAGTGATTTGATGTACTGATCTTCTTTGTCACGTCTTACTAAGTAGCGGTACTCTGATTCTCCTGCAAAAAAGATAAAACTAAAGAGGATGATCATCATGAAAGGATTAGGTGATAAGAAGGGGATCCTGTCTGGGTAAAAGAGGACAAGGCCAATAGCGATGAGTGCGAGAGCTTTACCGAGTGTTGCTGCAATAAAGGTCGCTTTTGTATAGGGAAAGTAAGTCGCAAGTAGCGCTCTTACGATTCGGCCACCGTCCATGGGGAATACGGGGATTAAGTTAAATGACCCCATGATAATATTAGCTGCTAATAGACTCCTGAGTAGTCCCATAAATGAAGTAGTATTATCTAGGGATACTAAGCTTCCTGTATTCCAAAAAAACGGAATAAGTATAAGTGCGATGGCAGCATTAACCAGAGGACCAGCTACCGTGATCCATAATTCTTTTTTAGGTTCTTTGGGTATTGTTTCGAATTCAGCCATGCCTCCAATCGGCATAAGTAAAATCCGGCGAACCCGTATCCCAAAGTACATAGCTGTTAGTGAGTGACCTAGTTCGTGGAGAACGACGCAGCTAAAAAATGAAAGTAAGAGTAAACAGCTCCAAATAAGTCCATGAAAGCCTTCGTCCCAGAAGCCTTCCCATGCTGCAAACGCTAAAAGCAGGAAAAAGCTATAGTGCAGGCTTAGTTGTATGCCTCTAATTTTAAACAACTTAATTGACCACGTAAGCATCGCTTAAGAAGATAAACCTATACTTTAGTATTTCGCCAGCGCTACTTTTTGTATTTGGTTAATTCCTCTTCTATGTCTGATCCAGTCCATAAGCCCGCAACTATCCTTGTTATTGATGATGATACGGAAGTGCGTTATTCATTATCGCGTGTTTTAACGACAAAGAAATTTGACGTTAAAGAAGCGGCGAGTGGTGAAATCGGTGTAGCTACCGTTAAAAAAGGACCATTCCCGGACCTTATCTTTTTAGATGTTAGAATGGGTGGCATGGGTGGCATAGAGACCCTGCAACATATACGCTCTGCTAATCCAAAACAGCTCGTTGTATTAATGACTGCTTTTGGAACGGCTCAAACAGCAATCGAAGCGATGAAATATGGCGCGTTCGATTACATTATGAAGCCTTTTGATCCTGCACGGATCATTTCAATTGTAGAACAGGCGCTAAAACTAAGAGCAGATGTTCATGCGGCTTCCGATTATAAACCAATCATTAATCCTGAGGATTATAAGGAAGGTATTGTTGGTTCATCTCCTGTGATGCAGGATGTTTTTAAAACGATTGGGCAAGTTACAGCAAGTGATGTAACAGTTATGATCACTGGTGAGAGTGGCTCAGGTAAGGAGCTTGTTGCTCGCTCGATTTGGAAGCATAGTCACCGTTTAAATAAACCTTTTATTGCCGTAAATTGCGCAGCGATTCCTGATAATTTAATCGAGAGTGAACTCTTTGGTCACGAGAAAGGTTCGTTTACAGGAGCAACGGGTCAGCGTTTAGGTAAGTTTGAACTCTGTGACGGTGGTACAATATTTCTGGATGAAATTGGAGATATGGCCCTTGCAACGCAGACTAAGATTCTACGTGTCTTGCAACAGGGTGAAATTCAGCGAGTAGGTGGCACAGATACCATTAAAGTAGATGTCCGTATCATTGCTGCAACAAACAAAGACTTAGAAAATATGGTGAAGCAGAAACTGTTTCGTGAGGATCTGTATTACCGGTTAAATGTTGTTCGTATTAGAATGCCTGCACTGCGTGAAAGACCTGAGGATATCCCTCAGATTATTGATTTTTGTCTACAAAACTTAGTCAAGCAGCGTAAAGCAAAAGTCAGCCGAGTTGCTCCTGAGGCGATGGCTTTACTGGTTAAATATACGTGGCCAGGAAATGTACGTGAACTAGAAAACACGATTTACCGCAGTGCTGTTATTTCACAAACGGATGCAATTGTTGTTAAAGATTTACCGCCTGAAATTCAGTCGCTTGATGCATCATACTCACCAGAGGCGGAAAGTGTTGGAGGTCCAGCCGAGCTATCAATTAAACAAGCACTCGATTTTGTTTACTCTCACTTCGAAAAATCAGGTTCTCCTATCATGGAGCAAGTTGCTTTAGAAATGGCAACACGCGCTCACGAGAAGGATCCTAAAGGGGCTGCAGCCTTACTTGGTATTACTAAGCCCGCACTTCAAAAAATTTTAAATAAATAAGATTATTTGTCAGCGTAGCCGTTTGGGTTTTTGGAATGCCAAGCCCAAGCTGTTTTAACAATTGAATCGATGGTAGGATACTGGATATTCCATCCTAATTCTTGAATAGCTTTGGACGAATTTGCGTAGAGGCTGGCAGGATCTCCTGCACGTCTTGGTTTTTCTATTATGGTTACTTTTTTACCAGATACGCGTTCAATCGCGCTTATTACTTCGCGATTCGAAGTCGGTTTTCCTGTACCTAAATTATAAAATAACTGCGTCCCAGGTGTTTTCAATTTCTCAAATGCAGCAATGTGCGCTCGGCTTAAATCATCGACGTGAACATAATCGCGTAAGCATGTGCCGTCTGGCGTTGGATAATCTGTTCCGTATAATTCAAGGTGTGCTCTTTTTCCAAGTGCTACATCGATAGCGAGCGGAATTAAATGTGTTTCTGGCGAGTGATCTTCTCCGATACTTCCATCGCTAGCTGCGCCTGCTGCATTGAAGTATCTAAATGCTGCAAAACTTAGACCATTAGCATGGGAGAGTGCTTTGAGTAAATTTTCTACGTCTAGTTTTGTCTGACCGTAAGGGTTGATTGGCTTTTGCGGTGCGTTTTCGGTGATAGGGAGTGTCGTTGGGGTGCCGTAGGTTGCACAGGTTGATGAAAAGACAAATTGAGTAACGCCAGCAGAGCGCATCGCGCTTAGAAGACTAACCGTCGCTGATACATTATTCTTATAATACTTCAGGGGATCGGTTACGGATTCGCCAACATAGCAAAAGGCGGCGAAGTGGATAACGATATCTATTTTTTCAGCCTTTAAGATTTCAGTGATCTTAGTCTCATCAAGCAGATCAACGTGATAAAAAGGGGTGTTTTGAAGTAATGCCTTGGTGTGGCCATAGATCATATTATCGACAACAATTGGCCTATGACCTGCTGCTATAAGCTGTCTTACGCAGTGGCTTCCTATGTATCCTGCACCTCCGGCAACGAGTACGTTCATGATATTGAATTAGTTAGTCATTGTGTTGCATGAAAAACAAGCCTTCGTTAAATGCTTTAAGTCGGCCTAAAAATCGATTTAGCTAGTATCTGCTTTACGTCTCATACATGAAGTCAACGCGAATCGTCATAACTGGTATAGGGTTAACAGCCCCAAACGGAAATTCTTTAGAGGAATTTCGTAGGAACCTTTTGGGCGGAGTTTCTGGAGTTCAAACAATCGATGTAAGGTATATGGGACGTCATCCGGCAGGGGTTTGTAGCTTTGATCCTCTGCGTCACCAAAAGAAAAAAGAACTCCGTGTAGGAACGCGTGCTGGCAGTATTAGTATTTACTGTGCTCGTGAAGCCATGGCAGATAGCCGTATGGACTTTTCTCAAAGTTCTACGGACCGTGTAGGTATTTTTATTGGATGTACAGAGCATGGAAATGTTGAGACTGAAAATGAAGTCTATGCTATTTCTAAGTTTGGATATGATACTAAATTTTGGTCACATTATCATAACCCACGAACGGTCGCTAATAACCCAGCAGGTGAAGTATCTTTAAATTTAGGTATCACAGGTCCTGCTTATACCATTGGAGCTGCCTGTGCTGCAGGTAATTTAGGAATTATTCATGCAACCCAGATGTTACGATTAGGAGAGGTTGATTTTGCGATTTGTGGTGGGGTAAGTGAAAGTATTCATACCTTTGGTATTTTTGCTGGGTTTAAATCCCAAGGCGCTTTAGCGGCACATGCTGATCCAACTCAAGCTTCACGTCCCTTTGATAAAGATCGTAACGGTATTGTGGTTTCCGAGGGTGGATGTCTTTATACCTTAGAGCGTCTAGAAGATGCCCTTAAGCGTAACGCAAAAATCTACGGTGAAATTGCGGGTTACTGCGTAAATAGTGATGCAAGTGACTATGTTTTACCAAATCCTACACGCCAGGCAGAGTGCGTTCGTAGGGCAGTCGCACACGCTCAAATAGAGCCAAAGGACGTGGATATCGTGAATACCCATGCAACCTCGACACCTCAGGGGGATATTCAAGAATGTGAGGCAATTAGGGCTGTTTTCGGGGAAGGATGCCCTACAACGGCTATAAATAACACCAAAAGCTTCATTGGACACACCATGGGAGCTGCCGGAGCCCTAGAATTGGCCGGTAATTTACCAGCTTTTAGCGATTCTATCGTCCATCCAACGATAAATGTGCAAAATCTTGATCCTTTATGCGATATAGCCGGTTTAGTCCTTAATACGCCTAAGCGGGTAGCTAAAGTAGACACAATTCTTAACAATTCTTTCGGTATGTTAGGCATAAATTCTACGTTGATCGTTCGTAAGTATGTGGCATAGTTGTAAGTTCGCTAATAGACCATGACCAACGACGAAACAAAGAAAGCCGTACTAGATATTATCGCTGATATCGCACCAGATGAAGATCTCTCTAACTTAAAGAGTGATGTAAAGCTGCGTGATCAGGTCCAACTCGATAGCATGGACTTCCTTGATATTGTTATGGAGTTAAGAAAACGCCATGGCATTGAAGTGCCAGAAGCTGAATACGGTAGATTAGCATCCTTAGATAGCTGCGCTGAATATCTGACACCCAAGTTCAACGCGCTTGAAGCGAAGCGTTGAACTCTCGCTCGCACTACGACGTCGTTATTTTAGGAGCTGGATTATCTGGTCTGGCTGCTGGCGTTCGCTTGGCTCACTTCGGCAAGAAGGTATGTATCTTTGAACGCCATAATGCACCAGGCGGGCTCAATAGTTTTTATAGCATTAATGGCCGTAAATTTGATGTAGGTCTTCATGCGGTAACCAATTTTGTTCCTCATGGTGTACGTGGAACTGCTCTGGCTCGTGTTTTAAGACAACTCCGCATTGATCGAGGAGAACTTGATTTGTGTGAGCAGCGCTATTCGCGAATTACATTTGGTGGTAAGACGGGTGTGAGTCTAAACTTCAGCAATCAATTTTCACTCTTTGAATCGGAAGTAGCTAAGTGTTTTCCAAATGAAGTAGATGGGCTTCGTAAGCTTGTAGAGCGAATTAAAGCTACGGACTATTCACCCAGTGCGCCGCTTGTTTCTGCAAGATCAGTGATCAAAGAATTTATTCATAATCCGCTCTTAGAGGATATGCTTCTTTGTGTACCGTTATTTTACGGTTCTGCCCAAGAAGGCGACATGAGTTATACGCAGTTTGCTATGCTTTTTCAGGCATCCATTTTGGAAGGCTTAGCGAGACCATTTGATGGAATTAGACCGCTAATCAAAGTCTTAATCGATAAGTACCGCGAAGGTGGTGGAGAAAGACGTATGAAATGCGGTGTTAAAAAGCTTACCATTAAGTCAGGTAAAGTCTCAGCACTTACGCTCGATTCAGATGAAGAAATTACAGCGGATGTTGTTTTATCTTCAATTGGTGCTTTAGAAACACAGGCGCTTTTAAATTACACAGAGGGTAGTCCTGCACACTCAAAGCAGGACGTGGAATTAGGAAAAATCAGCTTTGCCGAAACCATTTCGGTTTATAAAAATCAGCCCTCTGAATTAGGTTTTACTGAGGAAACAGCGTTATTTTTTAATGACTCTGAAAAACTCGATTACTCAGAGCCTAAAGATTTGATCGATTTAAGATGCGGCGTTGTTTGTATCCCCAATCATTTTAATTTTGGGAGTGAGCGCACAATGCCTGAAGGTATTGTGAAAATTACATGCCTTGCTAACTATTCACACTGGGCTGCACTACCGCGTGAAACCTATGTGGAGGCTAAGAAAGACTGGTATGATAAGATGCTTAACCGGGTACTCAGCTATTATCCCCAGTGTAAGAGTGAAGCCTTATTACAGTCATTGGTGCAGCATGACATGTTTACACCTAAGACGATTAAACGGTATACGGGGCACTTAAATGGAGCTATTTACGGCTCACCTACTAAGAATGTAGCTGGTGTTACTTCTGTCGGTAATTTGTATTTATGCGGTACGGACCAAGGGTTTCTTGGTATTATTGGTGCGATGCTTAGTGGTATCACTATGGCTAATACGCATATACTTACGAAAGGAGTGGAGGCGTAATCTACGTCTTTGTCTCTTATGGCATACGATTGGCTAAAAGGAGTGAATGATGAGTATGACGTCATAGTCATTGGCAGTGGACTGGCTGGAATGACCTCAGCTAACTATTTAGCCAAGGCAGGGTGGAAAGTGCTACTGCTCGAGCATCACTATCAGTTTGGTGGCTTAGCGACCTGGTTTACCCGTAAAGGGGGACATATTTTTGATATCTCACTACATGGATTTCCAATCGGCATGATTAAGTCCTGTCGTAAGTATTGGACGAAAGATATTGCCGATAGAATCGTTCCACTGAGGGATATTCGCTTTATTAATCCTCAGATGAATGTGAAGACCACATTTACTAAGGAAGATTACACACGAGTGCTTGTCGAAGAACTGCACGTAGATAAAGCAAAGGTAGACGAGTTCTATGCGTATCTAGCAGCAATGAATTTTTACGATAATAATCAGGAGACGATTCGTGATCTCTTTAATCGTTTTTTTCCGGGTAGAGATGATGTTCAGCGCTTACTTTTAGAACCTATCAGTTTTGCTAACGGCTCTTCGCTTGATGATCCAGCAATCGCTTATGGGATTGTGTTCACCAATTTTATGGGCGCTGGAATCTACACCTTCCAAGGCGGCTCAGATTTGCTTGTTGAAAAAATGACAGACGAGCTAAGGAAAAATGGTGTTGAGTTAAGAAAAAAGGTTTTAGTTGAGAAGATCCTGCTTAAAAAGGACGGTGATAAGACGATTGCTTGTGGTGTTGTTACTAAGAGTGGTCGCACTATTCGTGCAAAGGCAGTCTTAGCAAATGCTAATTTAAAAAACGTACTCTTTCGCTTAATTGGAGAGGAAAATTTATCGCAAAATTTTATAAGCGATGCATCGAAAGTTAGATTAAATTCAACCGCGTGTCAGGTTTACCTCGGAATCAAAAAAGGCGAAACGATACCGCACGTGGGGGATATCCTTTTTACTTCCGAAAGCCCCCATTTTGATAGCGACGAATTAACACGTATTCATACATCCAGTCGTACCTTTTCAGTCTATTACCCAGATACACGTCCTGGCCTAGACCGCTATGCAGTCGTTACAAGTATTAACGCGAAGTATGCCGATTGGCAGGGAATGTCAGACGAAGTTTATGAAGCCAATAAACAGCGTTTGATAGAGGATTCAATCACAGCTCTAGAAAAATATATTCCAGGTGTTCGAGAAAAGATTGATTGGAAGGAAGCAGCTACTCCTAGGACGATTGAGCGGTATACTACGCATGTCGGAGGTACCACCTTTGGAACGAAGTTTGAAGGCCTTAAGGTTTCTATGGATTTACCTGAGCAAATCCCTGGCATGTATCACGCAGGATCAGTAGGGATTATCATGTCAGGCTGGCTAGGAACCATGAATTATGGTGTAATCGTAGCTAATAAAATAGATCGACACCTGCGCCATACCACGACCTCGTAATTATCTATGCCAACTAACGTCACAGATTTAATTCCACATCGTCCACCGTTTCTGTTCGTAGATGAAATCGTGTCTGAGGACGAAAACGGTTTAGTAGCAAAACGGACGTGGCGTGCAGATGAAGATTTTTACAAGGGTCACTATCCGGGTGCTCCTATAACACCGGGTGTATTGCTTTGTGAGTCCGTGTTTCAAACGGGTGCCTTGTTTCTCTCACGTCATCTTGCTAAGCAGGGTACTCCTGGGGTGCCTCTTTTAGCTCGTATTGGTGATGTTCGTTTTAGAAATCCCGTGTTTCCAGGAGAAACTACTCTGATTGAAGTGAAGCAGAAAGAAAGCCTAGGCGGCTTTGTCATGATGACAGGATCGGTCAAATCCGGCGAAAAACGTGTACTCACTGTTGATTTCGCAGTCGCCTGGAAAACACCTGAAGCTAAAGTATAACCATGGCCGACTATCTAGGCATAAAAGATAAAACATTTTTAGTCTTTGGCGTAGCGAATAAGCGCAGCGTCGCGTGGTTTATTGCACGCTCTCTTGAAGAGCAAGGTGCTCGAGTTATTTATAGCGTACGATCTGAAGCGAGACGTAAGTCCCTAGAAACCCTGTTAACAGATAAAGTCGTACATATCTGTGATGTAGAAAAAGAGGGCGACATTGCACAATTAGCTGAGGCTATAAAAAAATCCCATGCAGGAAAAATTGATGGGATTGTTCATTCGATAGCTTTTGCAAATTACGCGTCTGGAATGAAGCCGTTTCACGAGACAAAGAGAGCTGATTTTCTTCAGGCTGCCTCCATTTCTGCTTTTTCATTGGTTGAAATTGCGAACGCTTTTAAAAGCCAACTCACTTCAGATGCATCGGTTGTGACGTTAGGCATATCTTCACTTATTGTGACTCCTGATAATTATGGGTACATGGGACCGATCAAAGCAGCGCTTGAATCGTGTGCTCGCTTTTTAGCGAAATCGTTTAGTGCAGATACAGCAGTGCGATTCAATGTGATTGGATCTGGTCCTCTCAAAACGAGTGCATCTGCTGGTATTCCTGGATATTTAGAAAGTTACCTCTTTGCTGAAAAAATTACGTTTAGAAAACGGAATCTAGAAACGCAAGAAGTAGCGGACACGGCTTTATTTTTACTTAGTAAACGCAGTAGTGGGATTAATGGTTCTACACTCATTGTAGATGCAGGACTCGGCAGTAATTACTTTGATCAAGAAGTAATCCGCCTAGCTATGCGTACAGATTCAAAACAAACTTAAATACGAAACGTATGCATTTTTCTCACGTTTGTATTGAATCCATTGCTTATGTTTTACCGGATGAAGTTTTATCATCCGCTATGATTGAGCAGCGTTTAAGTCAGGTTTATGAACGCTTGAATCTCCCTGTTGGAAGACTCGAATTGATGACAGGTATTAAGGAAAGACGTAGTTGGCCTTTAAAAACAAGACCCTCACATGGGAGTGCTTTAGCGGGTAAGGCTGTCTTAGAAAAATCCAAGTTATCTAAAGATAAAGTAGAACTCTTTATTCATGCAGCGGTATGTCGCGATATGCTTGAGCCTGCAACGGCTTCATTTGCGCATGCAGAAATTGGGCTTCCTGCTTCAGCTCAGATTTTTGATATCTCTAATGCTTGCTTGGGATTTTTAAATGCCATGACTGTAGCTGCCTCGATGATTGAATCAGGGCAGATAACATGTGCTATGATTGTATCATCAGAAAATGGAAGACCGTTAGTTGATCATACGATTAAACACCTCTGTGAAACACAGCTTACTCGAAATGAGATAAAACCCTATTTTGCTAATTTAACGATTGGGTGTGGTGCCGTAGCTGCCATTTTATGCCATGACTCACTCGTGTCAGGTAAAGCACTTCGCTTAGTAGGTGGTGTTGCTAAAGCAGCAACGCATCACAGTGCACTCTGCCAAGGTGATTCAGAGGGGAGTGATGGTCTTGCTATGCAAACCGATTCTGAGCAACTGCTTGAAGCAGGAGTTACGCTTGTGACACAGACCTGGGACGCTTTTAAGACAACGCTTGGTTGGTCAGATACGATGATTAATCGTTACATAGGACATCAAGTGGGTGCTGTTCATAGACGTAGAATTTTTGAGGCACTCGGTATCGATCTAGCAAAAGATTTTTCAACCTTTGAAACACTAGGAAATATGGGATCTGCCTCACTACCTGTGACTTTTGCAAAAGCGCTTGAGGCTAATGCCATCAATCCTGCAGACCGCGTTGCTTTATTCGGAATTGGCAGTGGTCTTAATTGTATGATGCTTGGAGTTGAATGGTAATGAATCACGTACTTCCAGATTTTTTAAAAGAAGAGTATCCTTATAAGCCTCGTACTTTTGTTACGCCTTGGGGTGTAAAAATGAGCTATTTAGATGAGGGAAGTAGTGCTGATTCTAAAGAGGCTGTTTTACTGCTGCATGGAAATCCTACTTGGTCTTTTTATTACAGAAAATTAATTCCTAAAATTTTTGGTAAGATGCGCTGTATCGTCCCAGATCATATCGGTATGGGACTTTCTGATAAACCATTAGATTATAACTATACGCTTAAAACGCGTATTGATGATATTGAGTTACTCGTAAATTCACTCGGAATAACAAAAGTACACTTGGTTGTACATGACTGGGGTGGTGCTATTGGCATGGGTTGGGCTGTGTGTCATCCAAACAGGGTTGGTAAAATCGTAATATTAAACACGGCTGCATTTACCTCGACAGTACTTTCTAAACGCATCGCTTTTTGTAGAATTCCCGTCCTTGGTCCTTGGTTTATTCGCGCTCTAAATGGTTTTGCTTGGCCTGCAACCTGGATGGCTATGGCTAAGCATAAAATGTCAGCTCAAGTGAAAGCGGGTTATTTATTACCTTATCATTCCTGGGACAGTCGCGTAGCAGTGAATGCTTTTGTGCAAGACATCCCGATGCAGCCTACGTCACGCAGTCGTAAGATGCTTGAAACGATTGAGGCGGGGTTAAGTCAGTTTAAGAACCACCCGGTTTTCATCGTTTGGGGAGGTAAGGATTTTTGCTTTAACGATTATTACTATAATCAGTGGAAAGAAAGATATCCGCATGCGCAGTCCCTGTACTTACCTGATATAGGACATTATGTTTTAGAAGACTGTGACTCAACCGTGCTTGATCGTATTGCTCAATTTATTCTAACTTAATTTATGAAATTCGAACACTTCGCTATTAATGTACCAGATGTACGTACTACAACAAAATGGTATGTTGAAAATCTAGGCCTAAGTATTGTGCGTAGTATTGAGCAAGCGCCTTATACAAAATTTTTAGCGGATGAAACGGGACGTGTAGTTATTGAGTTATACTCAAACACAACCGTACCTGTTCCTGATTATCCATCCATGCCGCCACTTAATTTTCATATCGCTTTTGTTGCAGCGAATGCAAAGCAAGTCGAGGAACGTCTCATTGCAGCGGGTGCAACGCTTTTTAAGGAAGAAACCTTACCAGATGGATCATTCTTAGTTATGATGCGTGATCCGTGGGGTGTTCCACTTCAGTTCTGTCAGCGTGCTAAGCCGTTTTGATCATTTAAATTGGATAGATTAGCTATCCTTATACGGCCCAATCGGTTACAAAAACGTGCTTTCCTTATTGGGGGAGTTTCTCTATAGTTGTTAGTTCGTATGCAGAAAACCCTCATTATATTTAAACCTGACTGTATGGAAAAGCGTAATGTCGGAGCGGTGCTAAACCGTTTCGAACAAGCCGGTTTCACCATCATTGGTTGTAAACTAACGCGCTTAAAACCAGCCGTTTTACGTGAGCACTATGCACACGTAGCGCATTTACCTTTCTACCCAGAAATCGAAACTTTCATGAGTTCACGTCCTGTGATCGTCATGGCTTTACAGGGTGATAATGTGGTTCAGAAGGTCAGAGACTTGCTCGGGCCAACTGATTCTCGCAAGGCTCCTAAGGGAACGATTCGCGGCGACTTCGGTTCAGATATGATGGTTAATGTTGTTCACGCTTCTGATAGCGTAGAAAACGGCATTAAAGAAGTAGCTCGTTTCTTTACAGCTGACGAAATTTTAACCAGCTAATAGGCTGTAAGTAGGTAATGGTAAAAATTTATACCTACAGTAAATGCAGTACGTGTAAGTCAGCAATTAACTGGCTTACACAAGAAGGAATTAAGTTCGAAGAAATTCCGATTCGTGAGACACCTCCAAGTGTTGAAGAATTAGATGCGATGCTTAAATCGATCGTGAGTTTAAAGAAGCTCTTTAACACTTCCGGTATGGATTACCGAGCCATGGATATGGCAAGTCGCTTTGATACACTTTCAGTGCAAGATGCTTTTGCCTTACTTCAAAGTAATGGAAACTTAGTAAAGCGACCTTTTCTTGTTTCTAGAAAAGTAATGCTCGTTGGATTCAACGCTCAAACTTGGAAAGAAAAATTTAAGGTCTAGTGGCTTGAGTAATGACTGTGTTTAGTTTCTGAAATGAGACTAACAGCAATGAGACTTACCAGTGCTGCGCCACTTAAGTAATAACCAACCGCTGATAGCCCATAATTAACAGCAAGAGTGGTAGCGATGTAGGGAGCAAGCGATGCTCCTAAGATGCCAGCCATATTAAAACTTACCGAAGAGCCTGTGTAGCGAACAGAAGTTGGATACAGTTCTGAGAGTAGGGTACCAAGTGGGCCGTAGGTCATACCCATGAGACTGAAGCCAATGATAAGAGTCAGTAGTACGCCAAGCGTCCCAGCGCTAAAAAGTGATCCTAAAAATATACCAAAGAGAATGATACTGAGTGATACAAGGATTAGGGTGAGTCTTCTTCCGTGGGTGTCTGCTAGATGAGCTGAATAAGGTATAGCTATACCAAAAAACAGAACCCCTATCATTTGTAGAATAAGAAATTGATTACGTGAGTAACCTAAATGAGCAGTTCCCCATGAGAGGCAGAAAACGGTAAGCAGATAGAATAAAACAAACGTAGCAACTGCGATTAAAGTTCCAAGTACGAGTGCTTTGAAATGCTGGGTGAAAACGGTCAGCATAGGAACTTCAACCTGTTTTTTCTCAGCGAGGGTTGCAAGGAACGCTGGTGTTTCTGTAATTTTTAATCGTACATAAAGGCCAACAAAGACAAGTGCGCTACTTGCAATAAAAGGTAGTCTCCAGCCGTAGGAAATAAACTGATCGTTCGTTAGGTAAATCGACAGAATTAAAAAGATAGCACCTGAGCATATGAAGCCAACGGGTGCGCCGAGCTGAGGAAACATACCATACCAAGCGCGTTTACCCGGAGGAGCGTTTTCTGTAGCAAGTAAGATTGCACCGCCCCATTCACCGCCAAGGCCTAATCCTTGCCCTAGTCGGCACAAAGCTAAGAGTATTGGGGCGAGTGTCCCAATGGAGCTATAAGTAGGTAAAAATCCAATCGCAACCGTTGAAAGCCCCATTGTTAATAAGGCTGCAACGAGCGTTGCTTTACGGCCAAAACGATCGCCAAAGTGACCAAAGAGTGCTGAACCGACTGGGCGAGCAAAAAAGGCTAATGCGAAGGTAGCTAGAGATTGCAGGGTGGCAGCAGTCGCATCAGATGTGGGAAAAAAGAGTTTTGGAAAAACAAGAACCGATGCAGTTGCGTAAATATAGAAATCAAAAAATTCAATAGCCGTACCTGCTAAACTGGCTAAAAGAATCCGTCTTGGAGAGTTATTGCCAGTGGGGGAAGTGTGAGAGGGCGCCATGTATGAAGAGTAAAAGAAAGTTATTATTCCCTATAGCTCAAGCTATCTCTCGATTCGTGGGTTATTCTAATGATACTTAGACAAGGGTTGCGTTGGATAGAGGTATTCGTTTTTTTAAGAAATCCCTCTATGGCTCAAAAATCACAATCACGCCTTTCCTTTGCATGGCTTATGGTTGTTCTCTTTGCGGTCGTATCGCTTTATCAGGGAGCTTTTTATTTTAAGGAATTATTTAAACGTGAAAGTTTAGAGAATGATTTAGCTCTTAAAACTATTGAACTTCAGTCTGCTCGTAATCTCCAAGAAGCTCAGTCCATTATTCATGCAAGAGAAGTTCAAGAGCTAGTGTCATTCAAAGATCGTCTCAAAGTTGATCTTCTCGTTTCAAAATCAAAGCGTGTAAATACACTAAGCGGTGCAGTTGTTTTCGATCCAATATCTAAGCAGGGCGATGCTTTTATATACTACGGGTATCCTTTGAAAGAAGATCTTAACTTTGAATTAAGCTATACCGGTGATGATAGTAAGCAGCAGTTGTTAGGTGTGTTTAGCCGAGACGAATCAAAGCATGAAGCAAAACTTCATTTTTCACTGTCAAATCATAGTAACCGCGGTTTTTACCGAGTACATCTTATTGGGGTAAAAGTCCCAACTCAGAATCTCGAAGGGTCCGTGATTCTTCAATCTCCTTAGGCGTTTTACGTTTTTCTTGCTTTGGTTTTGTTCCAATTGGATCAGGTATATTTGCTTGTTTGCCTAGCATATCATGCCACTGACTTAAGTCTAATTGATTAAGCGTACCTTTAATCTGAATTGTTTGATTAAGTTGAGTAAAACCAGGAAGGGGTGACAGAGATGCTGTAAGGTTTGCTTTTTTTAATAAATCTGCAGCTTTGCCTTTTACATAAAGCTTTAGGCTAAGATTTAATGCTCCATCACAAAAATTGGTTGGGGTAGGTTTAATCGTACCACCACCTGTAATCGTTAAGTCAGAGGATGTGATATGTAAGTCGTTGAGTTGTACTTTACCTGTTGGTGATACAACGGCATCAACTTTGAGGGTGTCGTAACCAAACTCAGAAAATTCATTGGTTATTTCGAGAGCGTTTTCTGCATTCTGACTTAACTCATTCTCCTGATATTTTTTAAGACGATCACCGAGCTCAAGGAAGGATCCCATTTTTTGACCAACGGTACCAAGTGTGTCATGCATGGTTGAAGCAGTTTGAGCTATGGTATCTCCAATATTTACTTTAAGGATACGCAGTATCCCGCTCGTACTATGGAGATGTAGTGTTTTCGTATTAGATGCGAATAGTTCTGGGAGGTTGTTAGCTTGACCTACTATATCAGCATCGCACGAAAATTTTCCTTCAAAAATAGGTTCTAATCCTTTTTTTGGTTTCGCTAAAAATTCTGCACTTGGTAATTCGTTGGTCGTAGCTTTTGCTTCTAAGCGGTATGCTGGATTTTTATCTTTAGAATAATAGATTGTGCCCTCAGATGTGAAACTGTGTGTACTTGGTAGAATTCCGCGAGCGCCTTTCATGTGAATGTGGTCAGGCTCCACTTCAAACAGTGCTGAGAATTCATTAAATTTATCTGAAGGTGTGACTAGGTGAGAAAATTCAAAGAGTACTTTTCCTGATAAATTTCCCCAAAAGGCTTCATGGTTGTTTAATTTTCGATTCAGTTGGGATCGATCGAAAAGTAACCAAGGACTAAGGAGTGCTAAATCTTGAGTATTAACTTTGTCGCCTGTGAATTTAGCTTCAAAGGCAGTAATATTTTGTTCATGGCTAAGTGATCCTTCAATGGTTAGGTCGCTTACTACGTCCTCATGTTTTACAGTAATTGGTAAAAAGAGAGATTCTGTATGATTTGGAAAAAAATCTATTCTGGGTGATAGATTAATCAGTATTGCTGAATCTAGACCCTTAAGTGCTAGATGCCCTTCAAGTGTAGTTTGATTTTGGGATAAGTTGCCTGTTACATCGCCTTCTACTACGTCACCTTTTATATCAGTTAAAAAAGGTGATTTGAAATAAGATGCAATTGTTTGCAGATGGCTTTTTACTTTAACATTAAATTGTGAAGCTTGCTCAGGATCGCTCGCCTTAAATGCAGTGCCTTTTAACGATAAAACGGAATTTTGTCCTAAACTTGCTTCTAGTTGTTTGAATATATAATGCGATCCATCTGACGCAGTTGTCATTTCAAATTCTGCACTACTTGAAAGTGATGAAAGCAGTGGGTTGTTACTGCTACTTATATTATAATTTAGGCAAGTGAGTGGGCTTAGTGTAGTAATTTTGTATCCTGCACTTAGTTTTTGTATGCTTAGATTCCCTGATACACTTTCACCGGTAAGGATAAGTGGTCTACTGTAAAAATTAAGCCAGTTTATTGGCAGCGCATTTAAATGAAGGAGGAATATGTCGGTATCTAAAAGTTGAGATTTTAGGTTAAGGTTGTCCTTATTTAATTCTATAGCCCTCGTTGATTCGTAAGTAGCAATCACTTGGGTTGTTTTTATGTCACCTGATAGTTTATCGATCGATATCTCCGTAGGTGTAATACGTAATTTAAACAGGGAACTTACGAGACTTAGGTTTGCCGTACGTAGGTCTTGACTAAGATTCTCGAGATGATCGAAACGTGTTTTTAAACTTCCATCTAAACCTAGAATTTTTGTTTTAAAGTTATATTCATAGGAACCAGTACCCCTGGTAAAGAACAGGGGGAGAGGGTTAGTCGTTATGAAATTTCCAAGTACAGATTGATCAGTGTTTATAGTCCACGTTCCTGATACGTGTGAATAAGTTGAATCGCATAATGCCTGAAGTGTTAACACAGGTTGTGAATCTATTGATATATTACTTACAATAGTATGTTCTTTAGTATTACTATCGGTTTCTTTGATACTAAGCGTAAATGATTTGCCGTCAGGAAAAGCTGCTCCAGTAGGTACGCATACGCCACTGAGTGCGTATGCGCTTAGGTGCTGATGTGAATCTAACTTAAACGAGATATCTCCTTGGTACCTAAATCCGTTAATTAACATTTCTGGGTCCCCAAGTATCGTAGATAAATTGATAGTAAGTTTACCGCTACCATCTGGATTTAGGGTTCCAGAGATAACTTCTACTTGTAGATGAATTTTAGGATGATTATCGAGTCCAGGAAGGATGATTTGTCCCTCAAGGTGTATGTTGTCGATTGAGAGCTCTGGAGGTATAGGTGAAGATTTAGCGAGTGACTCTAACGCACTGGTAAGTGATACAGCATTAGGATTCTTCGTGTTTGGTGCTAAATCTAAAACCCAGCCTTTGGCTTCAAGTTGTTTAATATGAAATGATTTGTTTTTAATTACTTCTGATATGGGTAGTTCTGCATCTAAGGAAGGTAGTGTGAACACCGCATTATCTTTTTTGATTGAAAAATCTTCGATCGATAATTTTCCAAAACTTGCTGAAATGAAATTAAGAGAGGTATCTTTAAAACCTAATTTATCTAACTGGTAATTCGCATACCATGTTTGAAAAGCAGGTAGAACTAAAACTCCGCCTGCAATGACAAGTAATACTAAAAGATAAATGAAAGGACGTGCGTATTTCACTGAATTGGTAAAATTACTGTGTTATGACCTTCAATATGAAAGGTTTGTTTCGTGAATCCTAAAATGATGTACTGCCTGCTGTTTTAGGTTACTCGTCGACTACTCGTTTTAGCGGAGTTTTTTCTACTCACTATATCTTTTAAATCCGCTTTAACCCATTTGCCTTCAATCATCGTGGCATAAGGAATTTGAGGAATGCCTTTTTCACCGCGTACAATTAAGCCATCCAAAATTTCAACTGCAGCTTTGCCTACGAGTTCTGGAAGTTGATCAACACCAGCAATTGCTAAAGGGGTTGGCCAGCTCATGGTTATTATCTGCGGTCTTTTATCTATAGGCAATTGATTGAAAATTTCTTGAAACGGAACCTGGGTGAGAGGTTCAGCAATAACTACTTCAAACTGATTTTTGGATAACCAATCGATCAGAATTCCATAGTCAGTAGGATTGGTTAATGTTTCGGAAAAAATTTTAATTTGGGGTGATTCTCTGAAGCAGTTATGCCATGCGATGCCACCTTCCCATCTGTGCAGAGTTCGTCTTCCCCAATCTTTTAGTGTTATAAATCCTATTTTAGTATAACCTAATTCAATGATCTGATTTACACTTTTGGTTACGTTATCAAAATGGTTGGGTAGTGCGGAGTGAAACTTAGGTGCTTGAAGTGCTGAAGTAACTACTACTGTTGAAAAATGATCCCAGCTGATGCGGTCTGTTAAGTCTGATATGTAGCGCAGGGGTAGGATCACTAAACCCTCTATACCACGATTAATAAGTACTCGGTTTATTTGATCTTTGGTCGGAAAATCGTTTAAATTTAGTAAATCGGTTGCATAACCTAATTGTTCTGCACGTTCTTTCATACCTTGGCGTACGCGATTAGGGTATGTATCAAGTGTGACAGGATGGCCCGAATCCTCAGCTATTAGGGCGCAAATCGT
>DAISZL010000002.1:0-14341 GCA_036824825.1 Opitutaceae bacterium | reverse complement strand
ATTGTCTCTCGTAGATAGTTTGTTACCTAACCCTACTGTCAGTAAAACCCTTGTTTGAAATATAATATGAAATTACGTCATATTCTTGCTAGTTTAGCCGTAGCTTTAGCTATGGTATTATCGCTTAAGGCCCAACAGGCCTCAGCTCAGGCGGATACAGCTCCGTCTGGTGAAGTTGTTAAGTTGCCTGCATTCGAAATTACATCTGAAAAAGATACGAATTATGCAGGTACCTCAGCACTAAGTTCTACTCGTATCGCAGTAGATCTTTCAGAACTATCTCAGTCCGTTAAGGTGCTGAATAATTCATTCTTACAAGCGATCAATCCATCCATGATGAGCGATATGCTTAATTATGTTGGTGGTGGTCAAAATGGACAACTCAACTGGACTTCAGGTCGTATGAATATCCGTGGTTTCACGGGTGACGCTGACTATGAAGATAATTTTGCTCCTGGTGAAGGTGCTCAATTAGATAGCGTTGTTTTCGAACGTTTCGAAATCGTTAAAGGTCCATCCGCAATCTTCTTAGCTGCTGACGGTAGCCCAGGTGGTATTATCAACAAGATGGTTAAAGGCGCTTCCCCAAAGCCAAGCACTTCAATCACATTACAAACTGGTTTATTTGAAGGTAACAAAGCTTACATTGATACAACTGGTCCAATCACAAAAGATGGCCGTTTATCTTACCGTTTAATCGCGAGCCAAACGTATTACAATGGCTACTACGATTATACCTATATGCACCGCTTTACTGGTTTATTAGCTTTAGCTTACCAGTTTAACTCTGACACAAAGTTAGAAATTAAGTATGAAGCGCTGGAAACAAACTGGCCATCCTATAACGGTTTACCAATTGATCCACGTACGCTCAAGATGATCGATGTACCATATACATCCACACAAGATCTTCCAGCTCCTTACAATTGGCGTCATGACGGTGAACACCGTCTTTGGGGTTCATACAACACACGTATCAATAATCACTTGGTTTGGAGTGCTCGTGCAATGCGTGCTACTTACCGTTCTGATCGTTTAGAAGCTATTGCTCCTACTTGGACTGAAGGTTCAAACGTATGGACAAACGCAGGTGTTGGTACAACTCCAGCAGCAGGTCAACCAGCATGGTCTGGTCCTAGCACATACACCGGTGGCCCAATTCCTCGTAATACAGTTAATGCTGACGATGGTCATAGCATCTATAATGACATTCAAACAGACCTTAACTACAATTACTCTGGTAAATACTTCAATGAACTCTTCCTTGTTGGTGGTGAACACCGCAATAGCCCAAGTTCATCTGAAACATGGAAAACAGGTGTAAATGCATCAACCTTCTCTGCGTGGTATCCTTATGCACCACAAACTCCTGTCACGATGACAGCACCAATCAACTATACTACTCCAAGTGCATATACACAGGGTCAATCCTTACAAAATCGTATCTACGCTCTTGAAACACTTAAGCTCGTTGATGACCGTGTTATCTTAAGCTATGGTCTATCACGTGCTTGTACTTATAGTGGTACTTGGAATTACCTCACAGGTAAGTGGTCTGGTGTTCCATACAACTTAAACAAGAACCTTATTCAATATGGTCTAGTTGTTAAAGTTGCTCCTGGTGTAAGTCTTTTCACAGGCTATAACCAAAACTTCTCTGTTAACGGTATCGGTACTTTAAACGGTGTTCCAAATTCCGTTTATCCTCCAAAACAAGGATTCCAACATGAAGTCGGTATTAAGAATGATTTCTTCAATCACCGTTTCACGTTCGATATTTCTTACTTTGATGTTCAACAACAGAACAACACTGTACCTTCATTCCCACTTGATCCAGCTAACCCTAACGTTCTTGTTCCTGGTGTTATCTCACGTGGTTTTGACGGTGACTGGACTTGGAAAGCAACTTCAAACCTATACATTATGGGTTCCTTTGCTAACTATAGTGCTAAATCAATTCTTGGTGCTACCTATGATGGTTTCAAAGGCGCAACCTTTAAACAGCCTGGTACAGGCACTGTAGCTTACGGTTCTATTCCAGTTGATAACACAGCTGAACAAACCGAAAGTATCTTTGCTCTCTATAACTTCAAAGATGGCAACTTTAAGGGCCTACAAGTTGGTTTAGGTGAAAACTATCAATCAAAGCGTGCTATCACTGATGGACCTAACCAAGTATTCTGGGGATATATTCCTGGACGTACTATCGTTAATTCCACAATCAACTATGAGTACAGCAAGCACATTAAGTACACAGTCTCGATCGATAATCTTCTCAACAAGAAGTACATCTATTCGTCACGTAGTGAAAACGTAATTGTTCCTGGTACTCCAATTAACGTTAAGTTCTCAGTAACTTATTCTTTATAAGAATTGCGTTAATTTAAATCTTAGCCCTCAGGTCCGAAACCTGGGGGCTTTTTTTATCTCTTATTTAACTTCAACTATCATCATGAAACGAAAAATAGCTCTTTTTGTCGTCTTTATTTCTTGTTTATCGTTGGTTCGTGCAGAAGTAAGAAATGAAGTGAACCTTAATTCCAGCTGGCAGTATGCCTACGGAGATTTATCTGGTGCAGAAGCTGTGTCTTATAATGTATCACAGTGGACTACGCTCAATTTACCACACACGTGGAATGCCTTTGACGGTCAGGATGGAATTACAACAAAAAATCCAACCAAAAACATGATGCGTGGCGATTATGCCCGCGGTACAGGTTGGTACAGAAAATCGATCCAAGCGGATCTAGCATGGCAAGGTAAGCAGGTTTATATTCAATTTGATGGAGCTAATCGTAGAACAGATGTTTTCGTAAACGGAATTCTCGTAGGTACACACATTGGTGGTAACGCACGTTTTCGTTTTGATATTTCTAAGGCCCTACACCTTGGTGAATCTAACTTAATAGCAGTACGCGTAAATAATGAGGACAATGAAAGTATTCCGCACTCAGCCGATTTCACATTCTGCGGAGGTATCTATCGTGATCTTTCTCTTCTCATTACAAATCCTGTTCAGATAGAGACTATGGATTATGCGTCTCCTGGCGTGTATTTAAAAGAAGCACTTGTTACCGATGAAAAGGCACAAGTAGAGGCTACGATTAAGGTCGCAAATCATACAGACAGCGCTGTTTCAGCCCATGTACATATTCAAATTTTAGATGCGGCTAATAAAGTCGTTACAGAAGGTGATGCAGAAGCTCAACTCGTTGCGCAAGGTAAAGGAAAAGTCATGATTCCTCTAACGGTATTGAATCCGCATTTGTGGAATGGCCGTAGTGACCCTTATTTGTACCATGCTAACGTTGAACTCAGTTCACAAAATCAATTAACGGATTCAATCGTACAACCTTTAGGCCTCAGATATTTTAAAGTAGATCCTAATATGGGTTTTATTTTAAACGGTAAGCATCTTGATCTACATGGAGTGGCCCGTCACCAGGATCGTATCAATAAGGGTTGGGCTATTTCTAAAGAAGATGACATGGAAGATTTTAATTTAATTAAAGAAGTCGGTGCTACTGCTATCCGTGTAGCTCACTATCAACAATCTCAGTTATGGTATAACCAAGCAGATCAAACCGGTATAGTTATGTGGTCGGAAGTGCCATTTGTTGATGAAGCGCTTCCTTCTGCAGAATTTTTCAATAATGCGCTCGATCAAATGCGTGAGTTAATACGTCAAAATTACAATCACCCAGCGATATGCTTCTGGGGCTGCGGAAATGAAAATTCTGATTATAATCAACAATTTGTCGAAGGTATTGGTGTCTATGGTCCGATAGCAGAACGCTTAATTCAAGCATTACATGCTGAAGCAAAGTCAGAAGATCCTACACGTTTAACGACTTATGCTTCATATCACACGGAAGAAAAATATACCTTTAACATTCCAGGTATGGCTAAAGCAACGTTTCAAGGTCAACCTCAGCGCTGGTATACCGATACAACTGCTTTCAATAAATACTTCGGTTGGTACTACGGTGAGCCTAGTGACGCAGGTAAATTCTTAGATAGTTTACACACTCGTTATCCATCCCAGTGTATCGGAGTGAGTGAATACGGAGCAGGTGCAGCGTTAACCCAGCATGAAGATGTTGATTATTCACAGAAGCCGCCTGTACCAATGAATTCGCCTAGAGCTAATGCTTTTACTAAGGTCCATCCGGAAGAATATCAGGGTTACTACCACGAACAAACCTGGAAGGCCTTCAATGCACGTCCATATATTTGGGTAAAGTTTGTATGGAATATGTTCGATTTTGCATCTGACTTTCGTAACGAAGGAGACACGCCTGGACGTAATGATAAGGGACTTGTAAGCTATGATCGTAAGACGCGCAAAGACGCATTCTACTATTATAAAGCAAGTTGGAGTTCAGAGCCTGTTGTTCGAGTTACCAGTTCACGGTTTGTAACAAGGACAAATCCAGTTACTACGGTTAAGATCTACTCCAATGCAAATGAAGTAGAATTGAGCGTAAATGGCGCATCCTTAGGTAAGAAGCCTGTAGATAATAGCACTGTTGTATGGAAAGCTATTACCTTAAAGCAAGGTACTAATACTATCCATGCTGAAGCTATAATTGGAGGTAAAACCTATACCGATGAATGTACGTGGAATTTGAAGTAACATGTAATTTTACAGAAGATTTATCAAAGAGCCGCTATTAAAGCGGCTCTTTTAGTTTAGTATATTAGGTTACCCCGAAGGGGTAATCTCAATTTTTATTAATATTTTTTAAATCAGGTCTTTCTAGTATTTGATAAAGAGACGAAAGTTTTTGCTTAAGTTTTACATAGCTTACTTCTTGAACATCTATTTTTTCCTTCAAGGCTATAGAAGCTGCAACACCTGCTGATTCACCAAGAATCATCCAAACTGGCTCCATGCGTATTGAGCTCATGGCTATATGGCTTGATGATACGCAAACGGGTATGAGTAGGTTAGTGCATTGGTTGCTTTTAGGTGTTATACATCGGTAAGGGATTTTATAAATACCTCTGTGCTTTTCATCTAAATATACTTCTGAACAGTATCCGCCCATAAGTGCTACTTTATTACCTATAGCAACTGTTGCATAGGGCCATTCATCAAATCCATAGGATGCTAAGCCAATCGAATCGTTTGGATCCGTCTCTCCTTCTAAGTCGTGTTGTGTTAGGATATAAGAAGAAATCATTCGTCTTGATTCTCTAACATAAAGTTGATGAGGGTAGCCTGATGTATCATCAAACATTCCCTTTTGTAATCCTACGCGTTCTGCAATCTTTCGCTGTTTCTCTGGTACGCTAGGATCAGTTCTTAAGAAATAGGTAAGGTTTCGAATGTAATTTTGTTGATCCTTCCAGATTTTAGCGCGCGTTACATAATCGCCATCAGGATAATTAGAATTGCTTCCATAATTGGTAGGGGCGAATAAAGCCCGTGCTAAATTGCCTACGACTAGTGAGTATATATATCCATTCGATGGCTCCCATGCCCCTAATTTACCGCGCATTCTCCTGCCGGTAAATATATCAACATGATCTTTAAAAGCCCGTCTGAATAATTCAAATTGAGCAGGATCGTAGTCCTTGGTTGGTGTTATAGGTAATTGATCACTTGAATAAGAGTATTTCCATCTGAAGCCGTATCCCATCGTAAGTTTGTCAGCATCACCTTCTTTTGTGTTATCTTGATTCTGTAAAAGAGCAATAAGACCACTTTTTGAATCACCTGGTATTTTATACGGATCAATTTTGTATATGCTCATCGGTGCTTCACTGCCAGCAAGCGATTCGTTATAGGCAAAACGGGATTCTCTTCCATAAGTATAACTAACCCCTGCTTTGGCCATGATATCACCCTCATACGAACAATCGATAAATACAGCTGCATGAATATTTAAATCTTTTTGCTTTGTTGCAAAGGCTGGTGGGCAACCTAATTCGTCAAATGGTGCATAATCTAGATCTATCGAACTAATCTTTATTTTATCACGATTAACGTTAATTATTCTATGGTTAAATATAACTACTATAGAATATTTTTTAATAAGTTCAGCGTAACAGTCTCGATATTGAGGATCGTTGTAATTGTGTTTTAATATTAGTCTTGCAGATCCACCAACAGTTTCTTGTCGACCCCAATCGACATTAACTAGTCCGCTACCAGTCATTCCACCTAGCCATCGACTTGGTTCTATTATAACTACACTAGCGCCTTCACGAGCAGCTGCAACGGCAGCCATGACACCACTTGCGTTTGCAGCATATACGCAGACATCGTAAGTGTTATTTAGTACAGATCCTCTTAATTCTTGTAATTTTAAAATTATTATCAGAATGCATAATATACTTTTAATGGTTTTCATTGTATTAACACTATTATTACTTAGGCTTTAAAAAGACTTTTATCCGATACTAAATAATAAGATATTATAACCGGTAAGTTCGTATATGTGTTTTTTGAATTAGTTACTACCTAATATGCCTTCTAATCAAAATACTCCTTCACTTAAACAAATTGCTTTTGAATGTGGCATAAGTGTTGCAGCTGTGTCGATGGCTTTAAGAGGGCATCCGCGTATTTCTAAGACGACTATAAAAAAAGTAAAAGCTTCAGCTAAAAGTATAGGTTATCGTACAAATCCTTTGATTAGATCGGTAATGTCACTAGTTCGTTTTTCTAAGTATTCTAAAAAGAATTGGATTACCATAGGCTTTATTTGGCTTGAAGATACACCCGAATCGTTATCCAAAAATTATTTTTTTACTAAATTAATAGAGAGTTTTATTAAAAGAGCTTATGGTTTAGGACTTAATGTTGAACAATTTTTCTTAAAACAAGAGGGGATGTCTGTTCAAAGACTACAGAAAATTCTTTTAGCTCGGGGTATTACAGGTATTGTATTTTCACCATCAAAGACGAGTGCCACGGTAAAACTATCTTTTGAATGGAAGAGATTTACTACGGTTATTATAGGCCATACCCCTTGGGAACCGGAATTCAATCGAGTGGGGCATTATCAATATAGTGGAATGCGCAGAACTTTACAGAACGTTTTCAATGCGGGATATAAGAGACCAGCATTAATTATTTTAAAAAATCAAAATGAACAGTCACTTAAAATCCAGGAATCAACATTTTTGGCAAACTATCCAGATTCACGTGAAGGGCTAAAACTTGTATGCCAAGTTGATGAAAGTATGCATATTAGTGGTCTAAAGAAATGGTTAATTAAGATGGTTCCAGATTGTCTTATCATTCCTTCAGTTGAGGTTCTATTGAATCGCAAGGATCTTGCAGGTTTGCTTCGTTCATATCCGCATGCATCGTTAGATGTTTATAGCGGAATGGATGTAGCTGGTATTATACAAGATTTTAATGCTGTTGGTATCAACGCTGTAGATTTAATTATAACTCAACTCTTACATAACGATGTTGGGGTGCCTATTCGACCTAAAGTTGTGATGTTAGCTGAAGGGGAGTGGTACTTTGGTAAAAGTTTACCCAAGCTAAATGCTAAGCACTAATCACAAATAAGTTTTAATTTAATATCTAAAAAAAGACCCTAATCCAAATTAGGGTCTTTTTTTTAGGATTAAAGGTTTATACTTAAACCTAATGTGTAGTTGATTGGTGTTCGGAGTGCATAACCAGCAGGAACTGTTTCAAGTGCTATATTGGTTACATCACCACCACGTGGTCTAAGCACTGTGTTTGATAGTTGAGCTCCTGGTACGTCTAAAAAGTAGCTTGGTGTAGTATTATTAAATAGATTTTGTACGTTAAGATTGAGAGATAAGATATGACCAGATTGTAATTTCCATGAATATCCTAATCTACCATCTCCTGTGATATACGATTTTGCGAAAACAGTCGTGTATGCATCGACGGTTGGATCATGTATTGTAGTAGCTGGATTTGAAGGATTTACGATTGTGTCTGAACCGCGATATCCGACTACGTTTCTTCCTCTGTAGTGAGCGCCAATGCCAATAACTAAACCTTTAAGTGCTCCTGTTCTGAAAGTGTAGTCTGTTCCAATATTTACTATTTGCTCCATAGAACCTGCTAGTTTCTGTCTTCCTAAAACCATATTTGGTATTACACTTGTTTGTATACTGTTCCATGCGTTAACAGCATTAGTAACTTGAGATTGGTTAATCTGTGTGGGTGTGTTAACTGATGGATTAATTGAAGCAACATTTGTCGAACTAATAAGTACTCCAGCATCAGTTAAAATTTGTCGGGCAACTGAATCTTGGGCTAGGATATAAGCTCTGGTGTCTGGAAATGAATCTGACTGCCAAGATCTACTATATGATCCATTCATTAATAATCGCCACGAACGAGTTAAATTAGCCGTGATTTCAAGTTCAAGGCCGTGTGATTGCTGGGTCTGTGTATCACGTACGACTGTCGGAAGAAGTCCAACTCCACGTATATTACCATCTCCTGGATTTAGATCACCTACAGGTGCTGTACTATAAATAGTATTATAGTTACCGATAACACCACTAGGTGGTGAAACTGGAGAATTTTTTTGATACGAGTTATAAGCACCTAAACTTACAGATAAACGTCTATCAAGAGTGTTTAATCGAATACCGAAGTCGGTTCCGTGAGCAGCTGTAGGTGGTAAAAGAGTAGTATTAATTCTCTGAACAAGCAGATTAGGATTAAATGTTGTAGAAGCATTTCCGTATATTCCTAGCCATTTTAAAACATTATAGGTTGCTCCAGTTGAATATGTGTTTGATGCTACATCTAAAGCAGGAGGGTTGTAGTCATCTCGAAATTTATCATTAATGTACTGTGGTTGTGCTAAAATGCTACTTGATGCAGTACTACTTGTAGCTGCTACTGATAATCTTGGACGTGTGTCAGCAGGTTGAGCAGGTCCAGTAGCTATACCTGCAGTAGATTTAGGTATGTAAGTTAATGTAGACCAGTTAGCTGGTGCATCTGGTTTGAAGATTACTTGACTGCCATCCCAACCAGTTGGGTAGTCACCTGGGTTTAAAGTGTTACGTGTTTGTAGATGGGTTAAGTCTCTACGTAGTGCACCGATCATAATTAATTTATCATTAAATAAATTTAAATTAGTAGCTGTTTGTATAAATTTAAATTCTGTTATGTTACTTGCAGTATTATCTTTACGTGTAGCATCAACTACCCATTGAGGTGTTGCAGTTACGGATGTACCGTCCTGATTTTGAAGGGTCATCGGTCCGAGATTTGTATTGTAGTAATCACGTCCTCCTTGGTCTAAGTACAAGCGATTCCATAATGCAGTACTTGTTTGTCCGGAATCCCAATATCGTGCGTCTGGGCCAATAGCTTGAAGAGGAAGCAAATACAAATAGCTTCTTTTTTCCTGTCGTTGATAGTTAGCTCCACCGATTAAGCTAAATTGTAATTTTCCAAAATTGATATCTTTTAAATATGCAGCTTGAGCGCGCAAAGATCTAAGTTCGTACCAACGTAGATTTTTATAAGTCCAGAATTCAGTATAAGGGTGTAAATATTCTGGATTCTTCGAACCATTAGGTAAGGCGGAATTGATATCGATATATTCGGTATTCAATCCACGATTTACGGCATTGTTACCTTCTACAGATGTCTTATTTGTATCGCCCGCAATTTCGAAGAATAAGCTATCACCAACTTGATGGGTATAAGTTAATGCTATGTCTCGTGCTAATTGTGACTGAGTGGGTTTATTATTTGTCCAGAAATTAGTAACTTTTTGTGTTGGTACGTTAAAGTATGATGAACCGCTAAGATCAGTATCATACCGACCATTTGGAACATCATAACCGTATAGCATAGGTTGATTAGCATAGCTAACTGATCCACTGGCTATACGATTTCCACCAATAAAATTAGAATTCGCAGCTGTACTACTACCTGCTGCACCTTTCGTTCTAAAAAAGTTTGCGAAATTTAATACGTTAGATGTTCCAAATCCACTTGGATCGTAAACCCAAAGAGGTGATATTGAAGGATTGGCATTACTTGTACCATATGAAATACCTTCCTGTGCTAGGATTGCAGCGGAAGGGGAATTTGCAGGTAAAACTGCTCCTGACATTGTTGTTTTTCCGTCCCAAGCAGAGACTTGATCTAACAAAGATGTAGGGAATATTTTAGCTGAAGTTCCTATGTATTCGCCATCTACTCTAATACTCGATTTAGAAGTTAAGTTATAAGTTCCTGCAAGGAACATGCCTTTTTTGTGACGCCACTCATTTTGACGGAATGTATTGCCATAATCTAACACGGTATCTAGGCGGATAGCAGCTTTTGCGTTAATTGGACGATTGATATCAAATGTAACGCGCATTTTATTCCATGAACCATACTGAAATGTAGCTTGGTTTATATTTTTTGTTACTAGTGCTTGTTTTGTTATTGCACTAGGAGTACCACCGAATTGAGCAGCGCCAAACAGAACTGAGTTGGGTCCACGAGCAAAGTCGAAACGATCCAGTGCATACGCGTCGGTATTTGAGTTATAAGGAAAGAAATCCCTCATTGGATAATTAGATTCACTCGGGGCAGATCCGCGCATTGTTATATTAATCGCAGGTGAAAAACCATAACCCTGGTCAGTGTTATTACCAGGATTGCTTGTCATGTTTGGAGCCCAATCTGCAGCTTGCGTTAAATCTGTTATATTAAATGCATCAAGAAACTCTTTTGTAATAACTGAATATGCTACTGGTGTATCTTTTAAATCAGATGCTAATCTACCGCCGGCCAGAGAGCTTGTAGCAACAAATCCATTATCTTTTTCAGTATTTACTGAAAAGGGAGATAGGATAACGGTATTACTATCCGTAGGAGCTACTTGTGCATTAATAAGATTTGTTAAAATAAAACATATGCAAAATAGTACTATTATTGCAGTGCACAACTTTGTAACAGCTTTTAACTCATACTTACTAGTTATTTTATGAGGCTTATTCATGGAGGTAATTTGTATTAGCGATAGCTGTTTCATTTTCTTTTTTTCTTACGTAATTATTTTAGGGGTAATATTCTGTCACTACACTTGCGCCATAATAGACTTATAGTGGTACAATGGGTTAATATAGCCCATGGATAGATTGATAAGTAGAAAGGACGTAATAAGTAGTTAACAGAGGGGGATTAGATACCTAACTTAGGGTATGAAAATTATCTGCCTAAGGTAAGATAACTCAATGAACTTAAATGCTTAATCGTTAAGCATAAGTTTTAGTTTATATATTAAAAATGCCTTTATGTCTTAATTACTAAAAATTTGTATTCTATTGATGAATAGTATTTTATGCAATTATTGTGTAGAATAATTTCTGAATTGAAGGCTGATTTAAGAAGTTGGATTTAAGAAATGCAATAGATCAATCCCTTGAGTGACTAATGTCTTAAATTAAACTCATACAGTTTGTTCACTTAAGCACTTAAAGTGGGTGTGATCTCTTTTATTTATACTTTAATTTTTATAAATATGGTTTTGTTCAACTTGCTGTTGCCAAGTGTGTTTAAATCTAATCCAAGTTAAGTGGTTTTAAACTAAAAGTGTAATCATTGTAAATTATCCCGCACTTATGAATCATTCATTAAATAGATTTTTTAGTAAATTCGTATGTATATTTTTTATTCTTTTTATTTATTGCGCAAAGGCAGCTACTGAATCTCCTAAGGAAGCGATTTTAAAAGACGCTATAGTTAGAGCATCTTCACAGTATACTTGGATGTTGAAACAAATACATGGTTCTAAGATGTTACCACGTTCGTTTGAGCATAATAAGCGCATGATGGTGAAAGCAAGCGATTGGACTAGTGGTTTTTTTCCTGGATCATTATGGCTTTTATATGAACTAACAAATAATGAGCAGTTTAAAAATAATGCTGAATATTATACGCGTTTATTAGAAACAGAACAATTTGATCAGGGAACTCATGATATTGGTTTCATGCTTTATTGCAGTAGCGGTAATGCATATCGGATAACTCACGAGCCATACTATAAAAACATTTTATTAAATGGAGCTAAGTCTCTTAGCACACGGTTTAATTCAAATGTGGGTGGTATCAAGTCATGGGATACTAAGCCTTGGACCTATCCTATTATCATTGATAATATGATGAATTTGGAATTACTCACGTGGGCGTCTCGTGAAACAGGTCTTTCTACTTATAAATTAATCGCCACTGCACATGCAGACTTAAGTTTACGCAATCATTTTAGATTGAATGGAAGTTCGTACCACGTAGTTGATTATAATCCAGTTGATGGTCGTGTTATACAAAAAAGAACGCATCAAGGGGCTGCCGATAACTCTAGTTGGGCAAGGGGACAGTCTTGGGCTATATATGGATATACTATGATGTATAGAGAAACGGGTAATCTTGCTTATCTAAAACAGGCTCAAAAGACGGCACTACTTTTTATCAATTATCCAACGATGCCTAGCGATGGGGTACCTTTTTGGGATTATAATGCACCTAATAATCCAAATGAACTTAGAGATTCATCTGCTGCTGCTATAATGTGCTCTGCTTTATTTGAGCTTAGCGATTTTTCTTCAGGTACAGAAAAGCAAATATTCCTCAATTTTGCATGGAAGCAGCTGACTACGTTAATGTCCGAGAACTACTTAGCATCAGTTGGTTTAAATGGAGGATTTCTGCTTATGCATGCAACAGGTCATCATCCAAAGAATAGTGAAATGGATGTACCTTTAAATTACGCCGATTATTATTTTTTAGAATCTCTACTGCGTGCTAAAAATCACGTTAATTAAGAATATGAATAAATTATAAGTTTAAGATAAATGCAGATTACAAGATTCTAGTTTAAATGACGAACACTGTACTTTTACACTAATGAAAATTACCCCGCTCCTTTTATTAAT
Organism: Opitutaceae bacterium; assembly: GCA_036824825.1. GTDB lineage: Bacteria > Verrucomicrobiota > Verrucomicrobiia > Opitutales > Opitutaceae > Palsa-1447. The sequence continues at coordinate 1,444 of DAISZL010000002.1, read as the reverse complement.
TTTGGCCTTATTGTTTATTAATGACAGCATATGTGCTCAGAATTCAGTAGAGTCTACTAAAGTACTAATAGATACAGGTGATAGTCATGCTAATCAGAATTTAATAAAACTAGATACTGAAGCTAATTCGGCTTCTCGACTCGCATGGTGGAGTGATGCTCGATTTGGTATGTTTATTCACTGGGGTTTATATTCACAGTGGGGATGCCACTATCCTTCGGCAGATGGTTCATTAAGAGACGGATTAGGAGAGCATATGATGCTTCGTCTTAAAATACCTAGAGCAGAATATGCTAAAATTGCTGATGTGTTTAATCCAACTCAGTTTGATGCTGAAAAATGGGTAAAAATAGCATCACAGGCGGGTATGAAATATATTGTTATTACGTCAAAACATCACGATGGCTTTGCTATGTTTAATAGTCCTTCAAGTGACTATAATATTGTTAAAAGAACACCCTGGAAGAAGGATCCCATCAAAGAATTAGCAGATGCTTGCAGACATGCAGGGCTTAAATTTGGTGTTTATTACTCTTTAGGTAGGGATTGGGATGACCCCAATTGTCCAACCGATATTAAACCTGACGGATGGAGGCGTAGCAATACCTGGGATTTTCCTGATGAGAAAAAGAAGTTGTTTCGCATCTATTACGAAAATAAAGTTAAACCACAGGTTCAGGAGCTAATGCAGCAATATCATCCTGATATTTTATGGTTTGATACACCTGAAAAAATTAATTCAAAGCAAAGCAAGGAGCTTTTTACTTTAATTCGTAATTTAAATCCGGAGTGTATCGTAAATCAGCGGATTGGTAATAGATTTGGTGATTACCGAGTAGCTGAACAAGAAATACCTGCATCAGGATGGTTGGATCCTTGGGAAACTTGTATGACTCTAAACAAGCATTGGGGTTACTATTTAGGTGATGAAGAATTTAAATCACCACAAACAGTAATTCGTAATTTAATCGATATTGTTAGTAAGGGTGGAAATCTACTTTTAAATGTTGGACCAACCGGACAAGGAGTAATTCCAGAGCAATCAGTCTCACGTTTGGAGATAGTTGGAAATTGGCTTAAATTAAATGGAGTAAGTATATATGGTGCTAAACAAAGTAATCTACCTGTACCTGGTTGGGGTCGTTTAACCTTAAGTGCCAAGGATCCTAAGCACAGGCTCTTTCTTCACGTGTTTGATTGGCCGAAGAATGGGATTTTAACTGTCAAAGGAATATCGCATGTAAATTCAGTAAAGTTTATAAATGATTCGAGCGTACTTGATTCGCAATGTGATGCAGATGGGCTTCATGTACGACTCCCTTCAAGAGTGCCTGATCCTTTATCTACTACAATAGAAGTATATCTATAAAAATGCCCCCACGGGGAATCGAACCCCGGTTAACGAATTGAGAATCCGCTGTCCTAGCCGCTAGACGATGAGGGC
>DAISZL010000025.1:0-12707 GCA_036824825.1 Opitutaceae bacterium | reverse complement strand
ACACCAATATTTTTAAAAGAATTTTTAAATTGGTTATATGAACCACCATATAAATGCGATGTGGTAACAAAATTATCTCCAACCGTAGTAATATTATTAATTGCTAAGAACTGTGCCGAATGTCCAGATGCCGTTGCGAGTGCCGCCACTCCGCCTTCTAAAGCAGCTACTCTTTTTTCAAAGACATCCGTTGTCGGATTCATAAGACGGGTGTAGATATTGCCAAATTCTTGCAGTGCGAAAAGACGAGCACCATGTGCAGAATCCTTAAATTGGTAGGCTGTTGTTTGATACAAAGGAACCGCTCGAGATTGCGTTACTGGATCAATTACTTGGCCCGCGTGTAGTTGTTGCGTTTCAAATTTCATAAAAGCACACCCTAATTATATACATTATAAAGTCCATTATTTTAATCATGATTTGATTTAAAATGATTGCTTATTTTATAAATTATTAATCAGTAGCATCTTATAACTTCTTTTAATCTATTTAAGAAAACTACTTTTAATAGAATAAGGTTAAAGTTTTAATGTATTAAGAATACAAATTCTCAGTTCCTACTTAGTTATAGTCTTTTATTGAGCGACAGAAACATATGCATGCTCAATAAAGAAGGAATCTACATTTACATCACTAACAAACGAATCTTGGAAAGACCTAGAGACATGTTCTGTTAAGCTACTTTTTGTTAATTTAATCTTAGCCTCTAAACGTGACCAAAAATACGAAAATTTATATTCAGGCGCGGTTGAGTTTATAATCAAAGCTTGGGTGTTATGATCAAAATAAATTTTAGCTACATCAAGTAGCTCAGGAAATAGTTTAATCAACGTAACATCGAGTCCGATCTCTTTTCCTCGTGAAAAAGCTATCCATATTTCATCTCCACAATAAGAAATAGATATATAGATATAGTCGTCTAAAATTCTCTCAAAAAACACAGGTCCTAAATAGCTTTCTTCTAACTTAATACTGCTTCTATCAATTCTTAGCCAATCAGCTAATGTCTCAGTAATAATTTTCCTAGCGTATACATGTTTATCACTGCCTGAATACTGATTAGAATCACATTTAAGCAAAACGTAAGCCCCATGTTCTGGTATTGTAGGTAAAGTTGGCCAAGTAATAAAATTTGCGTTCATTTTATTAGTTTAATTCAACGAACTAGCAGGTGAACCTACCCAGCGTGAAGCCCTAGGAAGATGTTCACCTTTTGATACTAATGATAAAGATCCCAAGTACACCTGATCATCAACTCTTGTATCGTACAAAACTATCGTTCTTGGACCTATATATACATCATTACCAATATCCACTAGACCGATCTTCATGATTCGATCCTCAAAAAGATGTGTCTGTGGTCCACACCAATTATTTAATTCAGATCCATCACCAATTCTAACACAGTCAAATTCGGTAAAATCAGTCGTATTTAGGAAAACGTTTTTTCCTATTTTTATTCCTAATAGACGTAAGAAAAAGGGAAGTATTGGGGTGCCTCTTAATAAGTTTAATAAATTAGGAACCGCAAGGGATTCATAGACACTTGTAACTGCTTCACTTAGCCAAACAAATACAGTCCACATAGGAGCTGCACGGGGTTTGTATCTACCTATACATATCCACTTTAAAGCTAATACAAAAACAAATGAGCAGACGGCATAAATACAACCTGCAACCGATAGTGCTGTTATAAAGTTAGCGCTTAATCCATATTTTACAGCAATCGGTAAAAGAAGTTTTACCATACTATAACCAAAAGCTATAGCAAAAGATATAGGTGTAAGGATACGAAGTAACTCGATCGTAGCTCTTGCAATATATCGTTCAACGGAAGGTCTAAACGTTAATTCAGCAGCAAACTCAGGTGAACTAGCTCGCATAGGGAGAAGTACTGCAGGTGAACCTAGCCAAGTTTGTCCACTCTGTAGCGTTTCGTTATTAGGCGTGCGCGTTTGAACACCTATTAACACATCACTTGGAATTCTAGCGCCACCTGTAACATAAGCACTATTTCCTATAAATGAACGGTCGTTAATTACCGTTGTACTTTGGGTAATCCATCCTGAATTAATCTCCTCTTCTCCAATAGAGGCTCCATCAGCTATGAAACAATCATTACCAAGCTCCAATAACTCAGGTATAAAACCTTCGGCATTAGATATTTCAGAGTTAGTTCCAATTTTTGCTCCAAGTAATTTAAGCCATCCAGAAACAAATACAGATGCATAAATTCCATGCAATTCACGTAAACTTGAATCAATAATTTGTGATAAAAATTTCTTACGGATAAATTTACTGCTATAAATATGATATGTCTGTGGTTTAGCTTTAGGAAGTATACGTCTTATGCTGGCAGCAAAGAGCATTGTAAGCAGAATAAACAGCGCACTAGCAGGAAGAGCTAAGAAAAAAATGTATATAAAGATAACCCCTTGCCCATAATTACTGTTAAAAATATCTAACCAGTTACTATCTACCCAATCTATGATTAAAAATGCTGGGAAGGTTGGTATAAAAAATAAAAGCGATGCAAAAACAGCACTTAGACCAAGAGTACATGTAATGATTACATGTTTATAAACAGAAACCGTTACTCGTTCTTTGTGAGTACTATTACCCCTGGAAATCTTTGAGGCAGGAGCTCCCTCCCATCTTTCTTCATCTCCAATTGTCTGATTAGCGGATAAACAAGATAGACCAGACAATACGCTTTTTTTCCCAATAGAGGTATTCTCTTCAATAACACAATAGGATTCTATAGAAGCTTCATCCTGAATAATCACTCTACCAACGATTAACTCACCGTTCTCAATTCTTGCATTTTCTATATTTGCAAAGTTACCGATCGTAACAAAGTCTCCAACTGTAACGAGTTCAGGCACTGAAAAACTGACAGTATCTATAATAGCACCTTGACCTATTTTTGCACCCAATGCCCTTAGGTAAAAACGTATCCAAGGTGTAGAAGTGATTAAATAAGTATCAGGAAGTTCAGCAAAACGAGTTGCTAACCACCAATTAAAATATGCCAAACCCCACAATGGATACCGGCCAGGTTTAAGCGGTCTAGTCAGTAGGCGCTTACCTACTATGGCTATAGAGAAATTAATTAATCTACAGGCGATAAAGACGATCAAAGATAAACCAATAGCCTTAATAACACTATCGCCTTCATCTCCAGTAAAGTAGTGATAGGTAAAAAACGGAGCTAACCAATCTGAAATATTAAGTGTTATGAACAGTGGAACGATACAAGCCTGTGCTAATCCACATACATATCTTCGGTAGTTAAACGCATCCACTTTAACTTTTGCATCACTAGAAACATGTTTCGTTGCTAGCTCTGCCATTACCTCAGCTATTAGACCTAGTTTTCTTCTCAAATAAATCGTACTTATACTTAAAGTAGCGTAGCGACTACTTTTTCTGATAATGGAAACCAACCGTGCAGCAAGTAAAGAATGGCCACCAATATCATCAAAAAAATCAGCATCTGCAGTAGGATAACTTGATGGAACTAACTGAACAATACTTTCAAATAAAACACGCTCTTCTTCATTTTTAGGCTCTAGTGTTTTATTTTTACTCGTTGTACTGAATTTTAACTCGATTGATTTTAAAGCCTTAAGATCTACCTTACCGGATACAAGACGTGGAAGATCCTGAAGTACCTCTATATGAACTGGCACCATGTACTTAGGCACCTGTTTAGCTAGTTCATTTTTTAGTGTCTTTGGCTCTATCGAGGAACCATCAGATGTAACGACAAAGGCAACTAATTCATCACTTCCGTTATATTTTCTTAAAACAACTGCTGCATTTTTTATTTTATCTGACTTAAGAATAGCAGCTGAAATTTCATCTGGTTCTATTCTGAAACCCCTTAATTTGACCTGATTATCTATACGTCCAATACAATACACCTTCCCCTTTTCATCAATTTTACCTAAGTCCCCTGTCAAATAGACACGTTTAGAAACTTGCGAAATAGGATCATTAAAAAAGATAAATTTATCTGAAGTAAGTTTAGGATTATGCAAATAACCGGGTGATAAACCTGGCCCCGTGATTGCTATCTGTCCCTCTTCATTTAATGAACATACTTCTTTCGATTCATTTAAAATTATAACCCCATAATTTGGTAATGGCTTACCAATATTAATCGTTTCATTAAGTTTTAATTCAGCAACGGTTGCACTAACAGTTGTTTCAGTGGGACCATAGGTATTAAATAATTTTCGATTTGGGTTTTCGTTTAAAAGCCTCGTAGCTAATGCCTGGGTACAAGCTTCTCCGCCGACGTTAATTATGCGGAGCTTTTTTAGGGGATCAGAAATCAGTGATAATAATGTAGGGACTGCGTGTAAAACCGTTATATTTTCTCGGTTTAAGCATTCAGCGAGCGCTTCTGGATCAGTTATTATCGCTTTGGGAGCCACCCAGATAGATGCACCAACTAGGTAGGATATCCATATCTCCTCAAACGACATATCAAAAGAACATGAAAAGCCCTGATAAACTTTATCTGTCTCTAAAATACCTAAAACAGCATTTTCACTTCTTAAAAAATGACAGATATTGGCGTGACTAATTGATATTCCCTTAGGGGTGCCCGTGGATCCCGAAGTATAGATTATATATGCTATATCACTCGAATCAGCATGCTGAGTAACAGCTAACAACTCTTTTGCTAGTAGACTTTCAAAGGTAAGAACCTTAGTTACTACACCGTTAAGTGTCCTTGCTAATTCCTCACATGTTAAGAGAGCTTTAGCTTCAGATGCATTTAGACAAACGGAAATTCTTTCATGAGGCGTATCACTATCGAAGGGTAACCATCCAGCGCCACTTTTTGTAATTCCAAGCTGTGCGATCAATAGATCAGCTCCGCGAGGCAAAAATAATCCGACTACATTACCCTTCCCAATACCAACAGCGTTTAAATAAGCGGCTACATGCGTACTTAATAAATCTAATTCTTTGTATGTGACCGTACGCTTACCAGAAATAATAGCTATCTTATCAGGAAAAATAGAACACGTAGATTGAAATATATCAGCTAGTGTTTCATTACGTATGAATGAGTCGACTTTATCTCCTTCAAGTAGAGCCAATGATCTACTTTCTTCTGAACTCAGCTGTGAGGATTTGCCGTGTGCCACGTCTATAGATTTCGCCTAACCACAATTGGTCTTAATAATTTGCTTCAATTTGCACTGACACAGCGCCTGAACTTAAAGGCATTTTTAGATACTGAACTGGCCGTATTTCACGTTTCACATAGCCACTGCCATAGTCATACTGCCAACCAGCTTTTATCGTAAAATGCTTAGCTAGCTTATAGGGCACTAAAAATCCAGCAGTGTAATATGAGAAGGATTCAATTACTCGAGGTGGTAAACGTACAAGACTCGCATTTGCAACATAGGTTTGTCCGATTGTTACAAAGAAATTAATTTTCGAATTTATAGCGCTGACTTTGTAATCATAATCAGCATTTAGCTCATACGTTGTACTCTTAACTTGTCTATCATAAGCTATCTGAGGTGCCATATGTACATCACCAAGGTTGAACTCTAAAGCTACATTAGGCTCTAACTCACTTGAATAATAACCTAATCCAATTCCATTGTAATCGTTATAAAAGCCGAATTCAGAGTCTTGTTTAGGATAGGTATATATCGTAATACCCGGCTTAAGTAAGATATCACCACCCAAATTAATTGAATAATTAGCCGAATAATCGATTTCTTGATTTGAGCGTATGCTTAAATCAGAGGCAGCCCAGATTTCATACGAAAAATTACCGTAATTTAAATCGATAGGTACCATAAAGGAACTGCCGCCAATCATCTGACCACGGTAATTGAATTCAGACATCCATGTTGGTGTAGCTGTAATAACAAGTTCAGGGGATTTATCTATCGATACCTCTTTTTCTGATAAAGTCTGACCATACGTTAAAGTACTTATCAAAAGCACTAAACTAAAAATAACATTAGTTAAGCCACAGATACATTTTAAAGCTCTACTTAAGTATGCGTGCCAAGAGTGAATCATAGAGGGGTAAATTAAAAAAAAAAAATTACACCAATTAGGATAATATTCTACCTGTATTAGACAAGCCTCTTCACTAATACTGGTATAATATTATAACATAAAAGACACGAAGACTTGAGCTATCTAGTATCTAAATCAAAACTTATGAGCACTTTATAATTAGCGTACTTTACCGATGAGGTTCTAATAAGTACTTATCCGTTATAGCACCCGTTTTATAGCGACTATTTTCACTTTTAGCTGGATAAGCTCTCACGTACTCAACTACAGCATGTTCGTTAGAAACATGTACCCGTATTACACCTGAAGCCCCTTGGATAACGCCTGACTTGTACCCATATTCTTCAGGACTTGAATGGTTATCTGCTTTGGAGTGCCCAGGTTGAGGAACGAGTTGATAAATAATACCATCTCGCTCCTGCCTGTCATAAAAATGATCATGACCGTGAAATACAATCGAAACTCCATACTTTACACATAGATCATGAATAGGTGCATCCCAACCAGGCCTATGCTCTTTAAAAGTATCCTTACCATCTAAGTCATGTCCTCCCCATTCAAAAAAATGTGACGCTTCAGCGCCGCCTCGCCCTTCGGGTGTTTCACCTCCGACTAAGTTATGTAGAAACACAAATTTATACTTCGCGTGACTCGTTTTAAGTGTTGTTTCTAACCACTGATACTGAGCTAAACCTAGTGTCCTTGACCAATTATCAGCAGACCTGCCTTTTCCTTCTCCGTAAGAGAAAGGATTTAGCATAATAAAGAGGGCAGCTCCCCAGGTAAAAGCATAATAATCTTCACGGTATTCTTGCGGCTTAAGTGTAGCCTTACTTCCTGTATAAAATTCATTTGGTACAGGATTAGGAAAATACGTTCTCCGCATCGTATTCGCCCAAACAGCCATACCTGTTGTTCCATTTCTTGCTCGTTTATTTTCTTCACCGTCATGATTACCAAGTACCATAAAAACGGGAGCCGTTTTTCCAATCAGTCCTAAATAATACCGCTGAGCCAGATACTGCGGGAAGGCATCCTCATAGCGATTCCTTTTATCCGTCATAAAGGTATCTCCTAAATCAATATGAAAATCGGGATGTGATGCTGCTGCTTGATTAAGACTTTTAATATACACGTCAGGATCAGTTCCAAAATCAAGATGAGAATCTGCTTGGACGGTGAACGTGAACTCGGCACCTGGTTTTTTCGCTGTAGAAAATGTATTTACCTCACTCACCATTTTTATTCCTGCAGCGTTTTGTGTAATAAACGTATACGTATAAGTTGTATTAGGCTCTAAATCTTTCAGAACGTACGAATAAGGTTTACCGGCTTTGAGTACCACATGCGCTGATTCATGTTCTACCTTATCTTGAGATGACCTATACCTAACCCAACCTGAAAGTTCTGTGTAAGCTAAAGCACTTAACTCAATGGAATGATCGGTGGGTCTTCCCAAAATAATATCATACGGATGTTTGGGCACATCCGTTCTAAAAGCTAAGGTTGGCATTCGGCCATAGTCATTGCCACGCCCTCCCCTGTCTTGGCCTTGAGCATAAAGAGAAGCGCCTAACACTAGGCTAATCAAAAAACCAGTAAGTGACGTTTTGTTAATCATTCGTTTGCCTACCTCTTCTTCCACCGTTTCTTTTTTCCACCCTCTGATCGTCCTGTTTCGAAGGATCATACTCTGGATTCACCTGAGCAAATTGTGCATTCACCTCGTTTAAGTACTGAGTTAACCGGCGATTTAATTCCACGACTTTAACTGGTAACTCTTTAGCTAAATCCTTTTTCTCTCCTGGATCTTTACGAATATCATACAGCCATAAGTGGTTAGTTTCATAGGCTTTAATGAGCTTATAGGGATAAATAGTAATGGCTGTGGCAGGTCCGAAATTTCCGTGATCGTAATGAGGAAAATGAAAAACTAACGCTTCTCTTCCACGGCTCACAGGATGCGTGCCGCTTGGATCATGCAGCAGAGTCTCAAGACTACCCCCTTCAACACCCTGCGGGACTTTATTCGACAGATGAGCTAAATCGAGAACGGTGGGTAGAATATCCATCGCAGTTACAGGTACATGACTTACAACACCTGCTTTAATTCCTGGTCCACGAATAAGAAACGGAACTCTTAATCCACCTTCTAAAACAAAACCTTTTCCACCACTGAGTGGTTCGTTCAGATTTCTACCCTGTGCTCCATGATCCGAGGTATAGATAATATAGGTTGAATCTTTAATTCCTAGTTTATCGACTGCATCCAATACCTGCATCACCGTTTTATCTACTTCCGCAGAATCACGAACCATTCCCGTTAATGGATCCCTACTTTTCTGACCTTGATTAGGATAGTGTGAGAGTTGCAAGTAAAAGGGTTGATTTTTCTTTGTCATCGTTTCCATGAAACGAATTCCTCGCTCTGTCATACCATAGGCCTCCTTAGGATTTGGACTTGCTACATTATCTGGTCCACCATTACTCGTTGGACCATCACTGAAATCAAATCCATGTCTCGAGGGATCGACACGTCCCACATGCCACTTTCCGAAATGGGCGGTTGCATAACCCACACCCTTAAGTAAATCAGCGACTGTTTTTTCCGTTCTAGGGAGTTCTAGAATTGGCTCGGGTGGAATGAGTTTACTTCCCGTTCTTGAAAAATCACTTTCACGTCCACCGTTCACAAAGGTCATATGTAAAAACGCAGGACTTTTCCCTGTAAATAAAGCAGCGCGTGAAGGAGTACAGCGCGGTGAAGCAGCGTATCCTAAAGCGAACCTCATTCCTTCGCGGGCAAGGCGTTCTACTGCAGGCGTTTTAAAGACCTTACTCTGTGAGGCAGGATCTAGGTCATCCATGGCAACAGACGTATTAGACCAACCCTGCGCCTCAGTCAGAATGACAATAAAATTCGGTTTATGATTTATCTCGTTTTCACTCGTCTGTGCAAAGCCCCACGAAAAAAGACTAATTAAAATAAAACAGTAGCGCATCGTTTTTAGTCTTAGTTAAGGCCTATCTTCTGGACGTCTAGGTTCTCCATCATCACCCCGTGGTCTTGGACGTCTTTGCCTTGTTGGCTCATAGGTTTCTACTTTGGTTTTTCCGTGGGAAGTAAAAATAAAAACTATTTTTCCTTCTTTAGTGGGACCATATTCAACTTTATACGTGTCGTTGTTTATTACGTAGGTGAGTAAAGAATGCCCGTTCGGCATCTCAGTAAAATTAACGATGGTTGCTCCACGGAGTGGTTCGGTTGCTTCGCGTGGTCCCTGAGCACGAGGTTGTGGATCTACTTGACCACCCTTTTCGGTGACTTGGCCATGAAATCCTCCATTCAGGTAAGGATATCCCTTGGTAGCATGATAATGATAGCCTAAAGCTTTTGTTGTATGACCATTAAAGGAATCTAAGTCTTTAGGAGTTGTTCCATCTTGATCTGTATATCCGTAGAGGGGATAACCATCGAGTGCATAGCCAATCGGATTACCTTCACCGACTAATTTTTGTAAATGGACTGGAGCAGTATGATAATGGTAATCGTCTGCCCTGCCTGAATGCCCACCAAATTCATCTAATTCACCAGCTAGATACGTGTCCGTTACTCCATCATTTTTAATAGGATTGAAAATAGGAACCCCATTTGCTGCGAGTGCAATCGCTCCTCTAAAAAAATGTGTTTTTGCAGAAAGGGGTTTTGCAGCGGGTACAGGTTTTAGCGGAATCGACCAAGCATTTTTACCCGTGTAATTTTGAGGCAAAGGAACTTGCTGCTGCCATGCGGTGATACCAACCATCATACGGTGATGCGGTATGCCGTTAGATTCTATGTAAAAATTATGCTCATCCCAACGTGTACGTACCGTGGGTGAGAACGCATTATATATCGCAATTTGATCAGGCAGCTTAGTCTCCTGGCTAGCTGTTTCTGAAATAAACGATTCCTTAAACCAGCTAGGTACACGCCTAGACTCCGTGTAGTCTTGCGCTTTAACCCGAGATATAAAAACGCACTGGCTACTTAATACAATCAAAAGTCCAAGGCTATACTTGATAGATATTCGTCTCATCGTGCTGGGGCTATTATGCTTATTATAGATGAGTATAGCCGCTCTTACCTTAAGACTCGATGAAGATTCCACGCCAAATAGCCATGCCTGAGCATAATGACGCGATAAGGTATACTTGGAAGCCCTCTAACCCGTAAAAACCCGCTACTCCAACTTAAGACGTTTCACTCGTTCTTCTAGGAACACGCACATGCGCGTTACGGTTAGTCTTAGGCTCTCCTTGTCTGGATCTAATCCGTTGAGGAGCTGTTTCTGAAGCAACACGCTTTAGACCATCCTCTACTCTGGTATGGAGTGATTTAAGAGCTAACCGTGACTTCTTAAGAGACGGCAACTTTTTATCTATAACATTTTCCCTTAGTATAGGCTTAGTAACTAATTTGGCTAATTTTTGAATCGGTTCATTATTCATAATCGTAAGGGATTTAACTTTAGACTATGATACCACCTTTACTCTGCGATACTGCGCATATTCTAAGGATTAACTGCCACTTTCAGCCCAAAAGATTTCGCATTTTTAAGCCATATTTTATAAAAAATCCTGAAACGATTTAGTGGCACGACTTCTCATATTATACAGTAGTCAAAACAGATCTAATACTATCCAATAAAGAGATATCCTTAAGCACATGAAAAAAGTTCTGATCTTATGTACAGGAAATTCCTGCAGAAGCCATATGGCCCATGGTATCTTACAGGCCTGTGCAGGTAACGTAGTCGAAGTCTTAAGTGCTGGGTCTAAACCTGCAGGCTATGTACATCCTAAAGCGATTCAGGTGATGAAAGAAATAGGGATTGATATTTCACACCACACTTCGAAGAGCATGCAGCTCTATTTAACTGACCAGATCTTCACGGTTATTACCGTATGCGGGAATGCAGACCAAGCCTGCCCACTCTTTCCTGGTCAAGTAAACAGACATCACTGGGGATTTGATGATCCAGCACATGCTACCGGTACAGAGGAAGAAATTTTAAATGCGTTTCGTAAAACCCGAGATGAAATAAAGCTCGTCTTTGAAGCCTATGGAGCTGGTTTAAAAGAAGGAAAAGTCCTCACTTAAATTACTAATAAATTAAGTAAGAGCTGCGGCTGCTGGCTGAGTAAGTAAGTCTAAGCAGCTACGTAGATAGTTGATTACATCCAGTGCTGTATAGCTATCCATACCTTCACGAATCAATCGAGCGATATCTGTAAATTCATCACCTGCAGTCACGATAGCGCCTTCACTACTTTCTTTTCGTTTTTGACCCAGGCCAATCGTAGCTGCGAGTCCATTGCAGAGACATTTTCTTCCGGTTGCTCCTGCCTCAGATCCACCTTTACGAAGAAAATCTTTAAATGGTTCAGCAGAGCAGCGGTAGCCAATATCTCCATCTGCTTTTTTAAAGAGTTCCCGTAAGTATCCCATATCACAAATACGCTCACGTTTGAGATAATTAGCCGCTTCACCCAGTGTCTTGGATAAGGTAACGATCTTAAATGGAAAGCCAGTGGGAGAAGCTATCGGATCAGTAAAGACACGCGTTGTTCCAGCGCGACTTCCAGCAATGGCCTCACGTTTTAATTTAGCTTCGATACCTGACTCATCACAGAACGCGAACGCTGTACCAACTTGAATCCCCGCGGCACCTAAGGTTAACGCCGAATTAAGCTTTTCTGGACGGCAGTACGAACCCGCGAGCCAGAAAGGAAGCCCAATTTCTTTAATTTTAACAAGGTCAGGAATATCGCGTTCGCCGTAAATAGGTTGTCCTGAAGGATCGCACTGCATGATACCACGCGGAGGAGCATTATGCCCACCTGCTTTATCTCCCTCGACTACAAAGCCGTCCACTTTGCCGCTCGATTTTTTTGCTAATGTCAGAGCAAGCGTAGCCGAAGATACAATTGCTAAAAAGAAAGGTCGTTTAAGAGGTCTTACCGTATCTCCAAATAATTTAGGATCAAAGGTAGCTACAAAATGATCACCCTCTTGTGCTCCCGTGACATCAATTTTTAATTCTGCAGACAGACCTGCAGCAAATTTATCTAGAACACCAGGAATGGAACGCGGAATACCGGCACCCATCAGAACATAGTCCACATCCGCAAGCATTGCCCCATACAGTGAAGCAAGATTAGGGAGTTGGATCTTCTCTAATAGGTTAATACCAATCTTACCTGTATGCCCTTCTTTTGCTAAAAACACTTCAGCAAAATTAGCTACAACGGTTAATTCCGTAAGCGCATCACTCGGTTTAAGTGTAGGCATAGGAACGGAAGCAAAGGGAGCTTCTTCTTTTTTACCGCCTTCAATAAAATACTTTTCCTCAATACGAGCAGCTACTTCTGGAAATGGAAAATGGGCTAAAGCACGGCGCATGGAGCCATCTAAATCGCCAAGTTGAAGCCTGCGTGTAAAGACGGTTGCTAGCGCAGTTCCTGATACAACTCCCATCTCCCCTTCTTTAGAAACCGCCCGAGCTAAGCTCCAGCTTGAGACCGCAATACCCATACCCCCTTGAATAATAATTGGATGCTTCATTTAGGACGAAACTGTAATCCTGAACCGTTACGCCCTA
>DAISZL010000012.1:0-55868 GCA_036824825.1 Opitutaceae bacterium | reverse complement strand
ACTCGCTTGACTGCTAAAAGTGCTGTTAGAGCTTTTTCTTTTGTAGGTGCTCCACGTGTGAGAAAGTCATGGTTTCGATTAATCAATCCTAACCGAATGCACTCAATAATTTGAGTTCTTGCAGGATCATCTTTAGGCATTACTTCAACTAGTTCGGTCAAAGCCTGCAACATGATGTAATGATATGCTGGTTTAGCATTATGCTGATCTACCCAGCGCCCTGTATTAGTACCTTGTTTTAACTGTCCTGGAATAACACCTAATATTGCTTTACGCTTTGCTTCATTTAAATACGCGGGATTACCTGTGATTGCATATGCCTTAGCTAATAAACCAACACTGAAGGCATTATAATTCCAATTAGTTACAATGGTATGCGTTAACGCCCAGTCACTTGCTTTGACAGCAGATGCAAGAATTTCTGCGTCATGTGTAACTTCATAAAGATCGAACATCGCTTTACCGACTTCTGCATTATCAAACTGCAGTCCACCATCTGTTAAATCATTACATAACCATCCATTATGAATAACTTCAGAAAGTTTATTTTGTTTTTTTGCTTCAGAAATAAAATGTGTAACAGCGCTAAAAGCAGCTCCACTACCTGATTCTGAAAGAGGAAAAGGATAAACGCCTGTTCCTGCTTCCTTTTGCGTCCATATAAAAAAGTTAGCAATGTGATTGGCTGATGTTTGATTTAGGGATCTATCACCAAAATTGTATTTTAACGCATACACTTCTGCGTCCAATGCTGATGCTGGTAATCGCAGTGGGTACTTAAAGTTCGCTGGTTTAACACCTGGCTGCCAATTCTTTTCCTCATGTTTTATGAGAGCAGGTATGATTTTAAAGGCTGAATCCAATGCGCTTACTTTAATCAACTGAGCTTTAGCAGGAACTTTTATGTAAGTATCCTCTGTATCCGGAACACCTGCTTTATCACCGATCTTATTTTTATAGGCCTCTACCCTTGCCTGTATGTCCTTTAAGCTTACTGCATAAGGATATTCTTCTGTCGCCAAAACTTTTGAAGAAAATGACTGGGCATAAAAAAATCCCGCTAGGATAACGCACGCGAAATACTTCGTGGGTGCCATCATTAGCGGGATTATTTTTAAAAACTAAATGCCTTACATATGGCTAATGATATTGTCACCAAATGCAGAGCATTTGATTTCAGTAGCATTATCCATCAAGCGAGCAAAGTCATACGTTACACGTTTTGAACCGATAGCGCCGTTTAATCCTTTAACGATTAAATCAGCAGCTTCGTCCCATCCCATATAACGGAACATCATTTCACCGGATAAAACAACAGATCCAGGGTTTACGACGTCTTTATTAGCATACTTTGGTGCAGTGCCGTGAGTAGCTTCAAAGATAGCGTGACCTGAAATGTAATTGATATTACCACCAGGTGCGATACCGATACCACCTACTTGAGCAGCAAGTGCGTCTGATAGGTAATCACCGTTAAGGTTTAAGGTAGCAATTACGTCAAAGTCAGTTGGACGTGTGAGAACCTGTTGTAATGCGATATCAGCAATACTGTCTTTGATGATTAAGCCAGCGCCTGGTTTTCCTTCAGGAATTTTGCACCAAGGACCGCCATCAATTTCAACAGCACCGAAGAACTTCTTAGCTACATTGTAGCCCCAATCACGGAAAGCACCTTCAGTGTACTTCATGATATTACCTTTATGGACAAGAGTAACACTCTTACGCTTGTGCTTAATTGCATAAGCAATAGCGCTATGAATTAAACGTACACTACCAGATTCACTGACTGGCTTGATTCCAACGCCTACTTTAACTTCGTTGGAAACATCCTGTGATCCTACAGCTTGCCAGAATGAAGCAGCTTTCGCTTCTGTACCGAAACGAATTTTTTCAAAGCGTTTTGGAAATTCTTTAGCTAAGAAATCCAACACCTTAGCTGCTTCAGGTGTACCTGCTGTAAATTCAATACCTGCATAAATATCTTCCGTGTTTTCACGGAAAATTACCATGTCTACTTTTTCAGGGTGCTTTACTGGGCTTGGAACACCTGTAAACCACTGTACAGGACGTAAGCAGACGTAAAGATCAAGTAGTTGGCGAAGAGCAACATTGAGTGATGTAATACCACCACCAACTGGAGTTGTAAGAGGTCCTTTGATACCAACGAGGTATTCACGGAATGCTTCTACCGTATCATCTGGTAGCCAGTTGTTAAACTTCTTAAATGATTCTTCACCTGCATAAACTTCGAACCAAGAAACTTTTTTCTTACCACCGTAGGCTTTAGCTACTGCTGCATCGAAAACACGTACGGATGCAGCCCAGATGTCTGCACCGGTACCGTCACCACGGATAAAGGGAACGATTGGTTGATCAGGAACGCTAAGCTTTCCCTTGTTAATCGTTATTTTGCCACCAGCAGGAGGAGTTACGTCTTTGTATGCCATAATTGTAGGAGTAATTAAATATTAAGCTTTAAGTGTACGACAGAAACGAGCTAAGCGCTCCACGCCTTTTGCTATAATTGCATCACTCGTTGCATAGCTTAAGCGTAGATACCCTTCAGCACCGAAAGCACTACCTGGGACGGCAGCTACTTTTTCAGCTTCTAATAGCTTCGAACAGAATTCTGCAGAGCTGAGTCCGAAACTTGAAATATTAGGGAATAGATAAAAGGCACCTTTAGCTAATACACAGGATACACCTGGTATTTTATTGAGTTCAGCGTGTAGGGATTTACGACGACGATCAAACGCCTCTAACATAACTTTTAGCGAGGCCTGGGTCTTCTCTTTTTCAACTAATGCAGCGAGAGCGCCATATTGACCAAAAGTGGTCGCATTTGATGTCATTTGACTTTGCAACTCAGCAACTGCTTTTGCGATAGGTGCTGAGGCAACGAGCGTACCTAAACGCCACCCTGTCATCGCATATGTTTTAGAAAAACCTGAAACAATAATAGTGTGAGCTTCTGCCTCTGGGCTTAGGCTTGCAGGTGATACCATCTTCTCTGAATCGTATACGAGATGTTCATAAATCTCATCCGAGAGAATGTATAAATTATGCTTTAATGCGACTGCTACAATGTCCTCAATCTCCTTACGGGAATAAACTGCACCTGTTGGATTTGAAGGAGAATTTAAAACAAGGAGTTTTGTTTTTGGAGTAATTGCTGCTTCTAATTGTGCAGCTGTGATTCGAAATCCTGTTTTATCTGTAGCGAGAACAAACTTAGGTACTGCTCCTGCTAATTTAACCATCTCAGGATAACTGACCCAATAAGGTGCAGGTATGATCACTTCATCTCCTGGAGAGCAAACGGCTAAAATAGCTAAGTAACAGGAGAACTTGCCACCTGGACTTACAACAATCTGCGAAGGAGCTACTTTAAGACCATAGTCTGCTAAATATTTTGCAGCTAAAGCTTGGCGTAGGGGTTCAATACCTGGGTTTGCAGCGTATTTTGTTTTACCCGTTTTAAGTGCCTCAATAGCGGCATTCTTAATATGCTCCGGTGTATCAAAATCGGGTTCACCTGCAGCAAAGCCGCAGACGTCTTCGCCTGCGGCCTGTAATGCCTTCGCTTTGCCATCAATAGCAAGCGTTGGAGAAGGCGATATGTTTAAAGCCCAGGATGAGAGAGGTGCTGGAGAAGCCATAAAATGTAGGTCTTCCAGACAAGAATCCTCGGGCTCTAAACGCAAGCCTCTAGGAGCTAAAAATTGCTTAAGATAAGCTAACTTTAGCTACGGGAAGGTCCTTTTAAGGACATTTCATCGATAGCAACACGTAAGAGCTCTCCTACGCTAGCACCTTTGCTCTTGGAATAGCGCTTTAAGGTTGAGCGCTGTTTGTCGGAAAGACGTACGGAGATTTGCTTATGGTCCTTTTCGTCTTTCTTATAACTGTTAAAATCGCACACATCGAGAGCAGCGCGAATGACTTCACTGATAGAGTTGAAGCCTTTTTTCTTCATCACTGATTCGATTTTTGAAAGAAGATCTTCTGGAAGATCAAATGTTACAGGAGCTGTGGAACTTGATTTGTTTTTAGCCATGATAGAAATGAGTTAAGTAAGGGTCTGTTGTATGTTCTTGAATACAGACCTGTCCAATTAAAAAAATAAAATTATTTTTACTAAAACCGTGTTAATTCACTTTCAGCTGGAACACGGACTGAAGAAGCTAAGTTTGCCGGGTCAAAAATAGCCGGGCTAATCTCTATACCAAGAAC
This sequence comes from Opitutaceae bacterium, assembly GCA_036824825.1. Lineage (GTDB taxonomy): Bacteria > Verrucomicrobiota > Verrucomicrobiia > Opitutales > Opitutaceae > Palsa-1447. The sequence continues at coordinate 51,635 of DAISZL010000012.1, read as the reverse complement.
TGCCGCTGTAACCTCAAATTGGGTCTTATTTCTAGTAACTTCATTACGCATATCGATACTACGTGGTATCCACTGCCCTTGTACTTTTTTTAAGTCACCTAGAATCAATGTTTTAAGGATTTTACCAGTATTATTGATTACTTCTGTTTGTACCGGTGCGTTGTACTGCGTATCCAGATACGCTCTTACTGCAGCTATTGAGGTATCGCCTGAATTAAATCCATCAGGGGCTTTAAAGAGAAATTGGTAGGCAGGTCTACCCCGCATCCTTGATAGCCCTAGAACTTGAATATCTTGCCAATACAAATAAGGCATTTGTAGGTCAAAGGCACTCACCTCTGAATCAGGAATAAAAGGTTTCGTTATTAGCTCAGGATGTGGCAATTCAGCCTTATTTATCAGACTGTAACTCCAAAGTGCTGGGTTTTGACCATTTTGAATCAAGTAATGGCATTCATTTGGCCTACCAGGATTGATTTCAAGGCGCCAAATACTACCACGCTCATTATGCCATGCCCATAATCTACCTGGAATGCGTACTGTGTCCCCTTTTCTAGGTATTTGATTAAGTGAAAATTCAAAATAGTAAGCTGCTGCAGGCCTAGCTTCCCTAAATTTTGATATAATTTCTCTCGCTTCAGGCTCTGTTAGCTTAACGGAACTGCTATAGTCCTGAGAAAACAGCTGATGCGCACTGATTAAACAAAGCACACAACTTACAACTAAAAGACGATGCCATATTATGTTTAACAACATAAATTGGCGCCCCTGCATTTAAATTAAGGAGTCTTTTTAGGAGCAGCTGGTGCTGCTGGAGCCTGAGCTGCTGGCTTAGCAGGTGCTGCTGGAGCTTCAATTGTTGGAAGTCCACCTGTTGTAACGGTAGCATGCTTGTGCTGGTAAAGGCGGCCAAGATACAGCGCGATACTTAAAATAAAGAAAAGAATAGCAGCACGAATAGTCGCTGTACTTAAAACATTACCTGTTTCAGCACCAAACGTAGCCTCTGCCATACCGCCACCCATAGCTGCGCCAACACCACCGTCAGATTTCGCCTTTTGCATAAGGACGACTAAGACGAGGAATAAGGATACGACAACGAGTGCGAAAGTGAGGATTCCAAGTAGGATGCTCATGATATAAAGGGTCTATCGCATCACACTAACCGTTACTGTCAATGCGATTAGCACAGTTAGGGGTAAATTAAGCCTCTACCCCTAATTTCTCTAAAATTCTCTGAAGGTCTTGATTTCCACGATATTCGATAACTATACGACCCTTTTTTGGGGTATGTAATAGGGCTACCCGAGCACCTAAATGGGACGTCAAACGGCGTTGAATTCCGTCCACAGCAGCAGCATCGGCGGCTGATACCCCCTTTTTCTTGGATGGAGTGCCTTTAGACGGGGTTGTTTTGGCTGTAGAGGCTAGTTTTTCAGTCGCTCTCACACTTAAGCCTTCAGCTATAACCCGGCGTGCCAAAATAAGTCTATGGCCCGGATCTTCAACTCCGAGGATAACTTTAGCATGTCCTGGCGAAAGTAAGCCCTTACTGAGGTAACCCTGAATTTCACCGTCTAAGGATAAGAGTCTAAGCGCATTAGCAACAGCTGCCCTACTTTTACCTACCCGAGTTGCAGCTACCTCTTGGGTTAAATCAAAATCACGCACTAAGCTAGCAAAGCCAAGTGCTTCTTCCATTGGATTCAATCCCTCACGCTGTAAATTCTCAATTAGACCTAGTGTCGCAGCAGATGCATTATTTGCCTCTGCAATACGGGCTGGAATCACTTTAAGTTTAAGTAGTTGGAAAGCTCTCCAACGTCTTTCACCCGCGATAAGTTGAAACTTATCACCCACTTTACGCACAACGATCGGCTGAAGTAGACCTTCGTTTCTAATACTCTCAGAAAGCTCTCTGAGTTGCTCATCAGAAATCTCCTTACGCGCTTGGTAAGGACTTGGTTCAATTTGAGTGATTAAAATTTCCTGAAATCCCAAAGCAGATGGCTGACTTGTAGCAGCAACAGGAGCTGTTTTTTCGGGTGTAGGCACTACCATGGTTTGAGCTGGTTTTGCAGCTGCAATTAAACCTCCTAGACCTCTACCTAAACGAGACTTTGCTGGCGTTGACATAGTTTATTTAGCTCCCGGGATGAAAAGCGTTTGTCCCACGTAAATGCGAGACGGATCACTGATTTTATTCGCGTTAATAATATCTCTAGCCTTAGCAGAGGTTTTCTTAGCGATCAAAGCTAATGTGTCACCCTTTTGGACGACATAGGTAACACCCTCTTTAGGGAAGTCGGTACTAAATGAACCACCAGAGCTAGATTTACTTGATTGCGTACCGGTAGAATCGGGTGAAATAACGACTTTTTTTATCGCTGCCGTTTCAAGCTGAGCCGTAGCTTTGTTAATAATATCGTCTTTGGTTGATTGAGAACTCGCTTGGATTGCTAATTTTAATTCAGCGATAACATCACTTAGCTGATTCTGGGTAACGTAGTTTTGGCTAGTTCCCGACAGTGACTTCTTAAGTTGAGCATTCTCAGACTCAAGCTGTTCAACTTTGAGTGTTAAATCGTTTATTTTATCGGATAAGCCATGCATATCTTCACGAAGATTGGCTACGTCTAAGGAAGAGGCAGCTTGCTGTGCTTTAGCAGCAATAGCTAGGCAGAGAAATACGACAATGAACCGACTATAAAACATAACTAAGAGTCTGATAAAAGGACGGCTAGATAACAAGACTTTGAAATTAAGTAAAAAAGGAATCCGAAACCAAGGCACGCATGCTCTTAGACTCAAGGACTACACCAGTTTCAACAGGATATCCTCGTAAAAACTCTGTAGCACTAAGCATGCGTCCACCAGGGCGCTGTAATTTACGAAGCCTTAAGATTCCCTCTTTACACTGAATAAGTAATCCACAGTCGTCTGATCCCAGAACGGTACCTGGAAGTTTATCGGTATGAATCGGAGAATTTAAAGAGTCTGCTTGGCCAATTTTAATCACTTGCGCGTTGAGGATAAAGTTAGCGCTAGGCCATGGATTTAATCCATTGATTCGAGAAGCAAGTACTGAGGCTGAAAAGTTGAAATCAATATTTTGATCCTCTTTTGTTAATCGCCTACAAAAACTAATTTTACTTTTATCCTGTTCCTTAAATTCAATTTCCTTACGAGCAATTTTTGAAAGGTTGCGTGTAACAAGTGGAATACAGGCAAATGCTAGTTTACGCTCTACATCAAGTGCTGTATCAAGCACATCGATCATTACTCTTTCTTGATCAGCAACTGGTCCTGCATCTAATTCACGTACAATTTTCATCAAGCTAACCCCTGTCTCTTTCTCTGACTCAGCTACTGCAGTTTGTATCGGTGATGCCCCACGGTACTTTGGTAAAAGCGATGTATGTAAATTAAATGTCCCTAACGTAGGAGTCTGAATTACGGGATCTTTTAGGATGTGACCATAAGCCATAATTAAAACCATATCTGGATTTAACTGAGCTAAACTAAGTCTTGCCTCTTCATTAAATTTTTCAGGCTGACAAACTGGAATCCCATGACTTAAGGCCCAACCTTTTATCTGGTTTGGCTCAATCTTCTGTCCCCTCCCTGTTGGTCTGTCTGGCTGTGTATAAACACCTACAAATTGGCATTCCTGAGCAAAATCACGGATAAGCGCTTCCAGTAAAGGAAGAGCTATCGCATCTGAGCCCATAAATACAACTTTCATAATTCATACTATACGCAGGTAGCTTAGTTCTCGCAAGCTCACTAAATTCAGATAAGTACCAATTCTATGAACACAAATAAAGTAAGGTTCTTAGATACTAATAAGCTTTATCTAGAATCATTATAAATGACTTACCCACTTTTTAATGGGTGCCTGAATGTGCTTAGTAAATACACGATCACTCGATGGCTTAGGTATATTAGCTAACACAGTCCAATATTCAGTATGTACTATTTTCTGACCAGCTTTAAGCGTTCTCAAATCACTCAACGTCTCTAATTCAAAAAATTGACCATTGGTAAATGTTTCAAAACTAGAACCCATATCGGTATATGGTTTTCCTAAATTTGGTTTAGCGTATTTTATAAACGCTACCCCCTCTCTCCAATAACCAGAGATACCAGGATAATTATATATACCCAACTTTTGAGGATTCTTAGCTTTTGCTACATTTACCCCGATAAAGGATTGATGGTAATCCCATACAGGTGATGAAAAATCAGTAAAGGTCCATGGAATTAAAACAGTAGTAGGTAACAAATCTCCCTTAGCATGATCACCCTTGGGTGGCAGAGTAAAAAACCCATACCCTTTAGGTGGTAGCATGGTGACAGCCCATGCAGCACGTGTAATTGGTTTCTTTGATTTGTTTTTTAACGTATGGGATATTTTAACCGTGTTTTTTGAAACAAACTTAACTTGGATTGATTTCTCTAAGCCTGTTTTTTTCTCAATTGGCTGTGTTAACGATACCCCATCTACACTAAGCTTAACGTGAAGTGCTTCATCATCAGGCAAGTAGGTTTTAACTAAATCTTCAGGTGCGTGCCATAAGCGATGACCGCCTCTTAAATATTGCCCTAAATATCTTTTCTGAGGTTCAGGAAACTCATAAAATAAATTTCCTACCGACTCAGCCTGAGCACTTTTCAAAGAGATAACGCGTGGTCCACAGGATGTGGTCACCATGAGCTCTAACGATCCATGGGTAAGTTTTAATGCGTCGTACGATTTATACTTAATCCTCGTCAGTTTCATGTGTTTTTGGGAATGCAACACCTGCTCTACTTTCGCGCGGCTTTCCAATTAAATCAAAATACACTGGGCAACCGTTCAAACCAAACTCTTCAACTAAACCACGTTCAAGATAACGGCGATAAGATTCAGATAGCTTCTCTTCTCGGTTACAGAATAGTTTAATTCTAAAAGGACGATTTCCCGTATGTGTAGCGTAGTAAATTTTAAATCTTCTAGCACCAATAGCAGGAGGTGGAGTCCTCTCAGTTAAGTGTGTTAGTGTAGCGTTTAATAAAGAGGTCTGTAATTTCTTATCGAGCGTACGGTTTAATTGTACCGCTGCGTTAAGCATACGGTCTACTTCATAACCCGAGACTGCTGATACGAATACAACCGGCGCCCCTGGCGTGAAAAAGAGTCTATCGAAAAGTGCTTTCTCATACGCTTCCCGGTACTCACGTTCAGTTTTATACTTACCAATACCGGTACCCTTTTCAAAAGCTTTACGAACTAAGTCCCATTTATTAACAACAATCACAATAGGTCTTCTCTCTTTTAATGCTTCTCCTGCAATTGCTTTATCTTGAAGGGTAACCCCATCAAGCGCATCAAGAACTAGATATACAACATCTGCTTTTTGAATCGCATCGAGTGATCTTAAACGGGAAAAATATTCAACAGGTGATGCCAATTTTGCAGCTGCCTTGATACCTGCAGTATCAATAAGACGGAATGGATACATTTCTCCATTTCTACCTTTAAATTCAAACGGTAATTCAACTGCATCACGTGTTGTTCCCGCTACATCACTTACTATTAAGCGATCACTTTTTAGAAAACGATTAGCTAAGGATGATTTTCCTACGTTAGGGCGTCCGATAAAACAAAAACATATAGGATCTGTTGCAGACTTCGTTTTATTATCTTCTTCAACAGGGCCAAGTTTTTCTAAGATTGCTTCACGTAGTGTACTTTCACCATTTCCATGCTCAGCAGAAATACGTAGTGGCTCGCCAAATCCTAGACGGTATGCGGCAGCGAGATCTACTTTTTCATCATTAAAGTCTGCTTTGTTAACTACTAAGATTACCTTTTTCTTTGCTTTGCGTAGACGCATAGCAATGCGCTCATCCAGTGGGATAACGCCAGTTAAACCATCAATCACAAATAAAATAATATCAGCTGCATCAATAGCAAAACCTGCCTGCACTTCTGAGGCAGCTGCCATTGCTAGTGTACCTTCATCACCGGTTAAGCCTAAGCCACCGGTGTCAAGCAGTGTGAATTTACCATCAGCTATTTCGGCTGAGATAACGTCACGGGTGATACCTGGTTCGTCATGAACAATAGATATTTTTTTACGTGCGAGTCGGTTAAATAAGCGACTTTTGCCTACATTGGGACGACCGACTATAGCTACAGTTCGTGACATGAATATATGTTATTTCTTCTTAGAAGCAGTTGTCTGAACAAAACGTTCGATACGATCACAAGCTTCTATGAGTTGCTCATATCCTGTTGCAAAACTAGCACGGACAAAGCCCGTTCCATTTTTACCAAAAGCAGTTCCTGGAACTACAGCCACTTTTTCTGCTTCAAGTAAGCCAAAGGAGAAATCCTTCTCACTTAAACCTGTGACGGTAATATTTGGAAATGCATAGAACGCACCCTTAGGTGAATGACAGGAAAGACCAGCTTCGCGAAAACGTCTTACCACGAGATCACGTCTACGGTGATATTGTTCACGCATAGATTTCATTGAATCTTCTCCACGAATGAGCGCTTCAAGAGCTGCCTCCTGAGCAAGGATTGGTGCACATAACATAGAGTATTGATGAATTTTCATCATCGCCTCCACGAGATCAGGGTGACCACAGGCATATCCAATACGAAAACCAGTCATAGCGAATGCCTTTGAAAAACCGTGTAAAAACAAGGTTCTTTCCTTCATGCCTGGAAAACTCGCAATGCTTGTATGCGTACCTTCGTAAACAAGTTCTGAATAAATTTCGTCGCTTAAAACGATGAGGTCTTTTTCAACAGCAAATTTAGCTATCGCTCTAAGACGCTCAACATCACACGTGCCACCTGTTGGATTGCACGGCATATTCATCATAAGCACACGGCAATTTGGTTTCCACGCTTTTGCAATGTCTTCAACATTGAGCGCAAATCCATCTTTCGCCGTTGTCTCCACAGGAATAGCCTCACCAAAAGCAAGAGCTACACTTGGAGAATAAGAGACATAACAAGGCTCATGAAACAGTACACCCTCCCCTGGATTAATAAGGGCACGGAGTGCTAAATCAATCGCTTCAGAAACACCTACTGTAACGATGACTTCGGTTTCAGGTTTGTAACTAACGTTATAGTTTTTCTCAACGTACTTACAAATTTCTCGTCTCAGTTCGATCGTACCTAGATTAGATGTATAATGCGTTTTACCTTTTTCTAATGCATAGATTGAGGCTTCACGAATATGCCAAGGTGTATCAAAATCAGGTTCACCAATACCTAAGGAAATAACGTCCTTCATCTTCGAAACAATTTCGAAGAAATCACGAATTCCAGACTTAGGAAGATTAACGACGTGTCGTGCTAATTTATTTTTCACGGTGCAACAGTAAGTCTCCCTGAGGACTGTTCAGGAGCATCAATTAAGAAGCCTCCTTCTTTGTATGATCTTAACATGAAATGGGTGCTTGTAGATAACACACCTTCCAAGGTAGATAATTTTTCAGATACAAAACTTGCTACTTTTTGTAAGCTTGGTCCTGTAATGAAAATAAGTAAGTCGTAAGATCCTGACATGAGATAACAGGACTCAACTTCATCGAAATGACTTAGCCGTTGAGCTAAACGATTAAAACCGCCACCACGCTCAGGTGTAATACGTACTTCAATAACAGCTCGTACCGCGTTTCCCGCCACCGCTTCACGCGATAGATCGAGCACAGGACGCCATCCCAAGAAGATTTTATCTTTCTTAAGTGCTTCCAAATGCTTATTCACGTCCGCTTCAGATAGTCCTGCTACAACAGCCATTTGGGCTGTGGAGAGTTGACCACCTTCAATGAGGAGCTTGAGTATAGGATTCATGGAAACGTTAGTTTATGAGTTATTGATATAGCTATACTTACCTAACTAATACGGTTAGCCAAACATAGCCAATTTACAGTATCAGGTGTAAATAGCTCTTTGACCAGACTATAAAATAGCACTAACTAGCGTATTATGAATAACTTCAAGCTTATGACGAGCGGTTGTTGACGCCCGGCTATAGACCGATACCAATAGAACAAACCATGTTTGAATCGCTTACAGATAAACTAAGTCTGGCATTACGTAATCTTAGAGGTGTTGGAACGCTCACGGCTGAAAATATGGCCGAGGCTCTCCAAGAAGTACGTACAGCACTTCTCGGTGCTGATGTACATTTTAAAGTAGCACGTGAATTTATTGAACGCGTTCAAACACAATGCGTAGGCCAAGAAGTTTTAAAAGGCGTAGCTCCAGGTCAGCAAGTTGTTAAAATCATCAATGATGAACTCGTACGTCTTCTTGGAGAAGGCTCTACGGAGTTAAGCGGTAATCGTCCGCTTAAGATTATGCTGGTTGGTTTGCATGGATCAGGTAAAACGACTTCTACAGCTAAACTAGGAAAACTACTTAAAAAACGTGGTTATAAACCAAGTGTTGTTGCCTGTGACGTTTATCGTCCTGCTGCTATTGATCAATTAGAGATATTGGCTAAACAAGAAGAGCTTGGTTTTTTTGCAGATCGAAACTCAAAAGACGTACCTAGCCTTGGTAAAAAAGCTCTAAGTGATGCGCTGGCTACAGGATCTGATGCAATCTTGTTTGATACGGCAGGTAGACTACAAATCGACACGGATTTAATCGAAGAAGTAAAAAAATTACGTTCAGAAATTAAGCCTGATGAAATCCTCCTCGTAGTAGACGGAGCCTTAGGTCAAGAAGCTGTCAATGTAGCTAAAGCTTTTAACGACTCCTTACAACTTACAGGATTAATTCTAACTAAATTAGATGGAGATGCACGAGGAGGTGCAGCTTTATCAATCAAATCAATTGCAGGTGTTGGTATTAAATTCGTTGGTACCGGTGAAAAGACCACAGATTTTGATATCTTCTATCCTGATCGTCTCGCGTCACGTATCTTAGGCATGGGTGACGTAGTTTCTTTAGTTGAAAAAGCGCAGGAAACTATCGATGAAAAAGAAGCTGCCAAAATGGCAGAAAAGCTCAAGAAGGCAGACTTCAATCTCGAAGACTTCCTCTCACAGATGCAGCAAATGAAGAAACTGGGATCCATGCAGAGCTTAATTGGAATGATGCCTGGAATGAGTGGTATCAAATTAGGTGATGGTCCTGAAAAAGAAATGGCACGTGCAGAGGCTATTATCAAATCAATGACCATTCAGGAGAGAAGAAACCCAAGTGTCATCAATGGTAATCGCAGACAACGTATAGCAAATGGCTCAGGAACAAAAATTGTAGACGTAAATCAACTACTCAAACAATTCCAGCAGATGCAAAAGATGATGAAGATGATGAAAGGTGGCGGAGCGATGAAGATGATGCGTCAGCTTAATTCCATGAAAGGTAAAGGCGGATTCCCTGGTTTTCCAGGCATGTAAGGGAACAAGCTTTATTATTCTTTTTCTGACTACAGCTATGGTAAATGATATACCGACATTTTACTCTACGTTTAAGACTGTATTAGGTGAAATATCGGTTCAGGTGAATGAATCAAATGAGCTTATTGGCTTATCACTGAGTACCCACACACTGTTAACTAAACGCAGTAAAGTTTCATCACCGAGATTAGATCCAGCAAAAACTCGCTTCGTTAAAACCCAAGTTGATGCTTATCTGAATAAAGAACTCAAAAAGTTTACCCTAAAACTAAGCCCCATTGGTACCTCATTTCAGTCTCAAGTTTGGAAAGCTTTAACACGATTAGACTACGGTAAAACTGCTACGTATAAATCAATAGCAAACGAAGTAAAATCAGCTCCCAGGCCTGTGGGCGGAGCAATTGGAAGAAATCCTATTGCTATCATCATACCCTGCCACCGTGTTATCGGTGCTTCCGGGGAACTAACAGGCTTTGCTTTTGGAGAAAAAGCGAAGCGTTTTCTTCTTCAACTTGAGGGAATTCAGTTTTAATTTAATTCATACTATACATGAAACGCTTAATCCTACCTTTTGTAGCACTGTTAATGTTAGCTGGTTGCTTATCGGCACCTAAACCGCCAACTGCATTAATAGCACCTGCTAAGTTTCAGGTTAATTTCAATACCTCCAAGGGCTTAATCGTTGTTGATGTTAATCGCTCAGACGCACCTATCGGAGCAGATCGTCTCTACAATTTAGTTAAAGCCGGTTACTTTACAGAAAGCCGTTTCTTTAGAGTGGTAGCTGGATTCGTAGTTCAATTCGGTGTGGCATCAACACCCGCTATGACCAAAGCATGGAATATCCCCATGAAGGACGATCCAGTAAAAAAATCTAATACACGTGGTGTACTCAGTTTTGCTGCATCAGGCGATCCAGACACAAGAACTACTCAAGTCTTCTTCAATTTAGCCGACAACTCACGTTTAGATAAAGTTGGATTTGCAGGTATCGGAGTCATATCCAAAGGTATAGAAGTAGTTGATAGCTTATATGCAGGTGACCGCGAATTACCTGACCAAGCTAAAATTGAAAGAATTGGAAATAGCTATCTGCAAAAAGAATTTCCAAACTTAGATTATATTAAGACAGCAACGATTACCGTACTGCCTTAATTAGATTACTTCTTTTTTATAGCATCAACGAATGCTTGTAGCAGTTTAGCATCCTTAACTCCGGGAGCTGATTCTATACCGCTATTAACATCAATTGCACGAGCGGCTGTAGCGCGCAGTGCATCAGCGATGTTCGTTGGATTTAAACCACCTGCCAATATCCATTGAATATGTGGATGTTCTAAACGAAGTTGTACAAAATTTTTCCAGTCACCGGTTTCACCAGAACCACCAAATCCATCTGCGTGATAGGTATCTAAAAGAACTGTTTTAGTATAGGATAACCAGGCTAAATTAAAAGCTTCCCCCTGGGGTAACTTCGGTGCTAACCAGATTTTATCTGAGGAAACTAGTCTAGACCACTCAGCAATAACAGCGACCGGTACAACATGCTTAAAGTGGATTTGAAAATAATCAAATCCAGCACGCTGTAAATTAAGCAGTTCAGCCATCGTTGGCTCAACACACACAGCCACCTTTTTTCTTGCAGGTAAACGAGCCGAGAATGCGGAGTAATTCTCAAGATTAATATAACGTGGTGATTTAGGATAAAAAATAAATCCTAGATAATCAGCGCCTGCTTGATCAGCTGCTTCAGCATCAACGAGCGACGTTAAACCACATACTTTCAAACGAATACCATCGATCATAACTCAAAAGTTTAGAATGAATTAATACTATTAATCACATGCTCAACTTGAGCATCTGTTAATTCGGGGAAAATAGGTAAACTTAAACATGTTTCAGCACTCAGTTCTGCCTTCGGGAAGGATCCTTTCTTATAACCTAAGTAATGATAGCATTTTTGCAGATGCAGTGGCACAGGATATATAAGATCTGTGCCTACCTCTAACTGAGTTAAGTGCGCTCGTAACAAGTCACGCTTTGGATGCTTAATCGTAAATTGGTGATAAACACTAGCACCATAAGCCATCTCTTGAGGTAATTTAATATCAACTGATTTAATGCCAGCACGATACATACTAGCAATTGTCTGCCTACGTTCGGTCCAGCTCGCTAGATGTGGCAATTTAACATTCAGAGCGGCAGCTTGGAAACCATCCATACGAAAGTTACCACCAATAATATCATGGTAGTAACGTTTATCAGAGCCGTGCACACGAATTTGACGTGCCTGTATATGATTGCTTTCAAAGCGTGAAACAAAAGCTCCACCCTCTCCACAACCTGCAAGATTTTTAGTCGGATAAAAACTAAACGTTCCACAATCCCCTAAATTCCCAACCGAGGTATTTTCGTATTTTGCACCTACAGCTTGAGCACAGTCTTCGATAACAAATAAATTATGTTTTTTAGCGATTGCTAAAATTTCTTTCATCCTCGCTGGTTGACCAAACAAATGAACGACAACAAGTCCTTTTGTTCTAGGTGTAATTGCAGCCTCTAATTTTACAGGATCTATATTAAAAGTATCATCCTCAATATCTGCAAATACTGGTGTCGCTCCTACATACGAAATACCCCAAGCAGAAGAGATAAAAGTAAATGGGGATGTAATTACTTCATCTCCAGCCTTAAATCCGGCTACCATACACGCTACATGAAGTGGTGCTGTACCACTATTCATACCAAGCACATGAGAATAGCCGAACGTGCTAGCGAAAGTTTTTTCAAAATCTTCAACGTCCTTACCTAAACAAAAACGATTAGCGTCGTAGGTTGCCGTGATTGCTTCAAGGATTGGAGTACGCAGCTGTTTATGCTGAATTGATAAATCAAGAAAAGGTACCTTCATGATAGGTGAGGTTATTTACTTAGTTTTTTAACAAGCGACGCTACAAAGGAATCAATACCTGGTTCTTCTGCTTCAAAATCTACGCTCATTAAATTCTTTTTTAATGTAGCACTTGTTTGAGGTCCTATAGATCCAAAAAGTGGTTTCTTAGCTCCGTCTTTTAAGGTTAAAAAGCTACTTTGCTCTGCAAAAAACTGTGCTGCAGATGAACTAGCAAATAAAACAGCATTAGCGCCTTTTAATACATAATCCTTCAGAGCGGGCTCATCTTTTACTTCATGTTTTTCCGTTTTATAAACCTGAAGTCTGTCTACGATTGCCAAAGCTGCCTCTAATTTTGTTACCAGAGTATCGCGGTTTAAATTTCCAGTAATTACTAAGATTTTTGCACTATCTAAACTTCCTGTATCTATTAATGCATTAGCGAGTGCCTCAGCAGTAGCTACTTTAGGCTGACATTCTACTTTGAGATGCAGTTGTTCAACACCGCGTGCAGTACCCTCACCTACACAAGCAATACGCAGCAGTCCTAAAGATCTAATATCATCAAAAATGCGGCGAAATTCTTCAAAGAAATAGGTAACGCCGTGAATGCTCGTAAACACAATCCAATCATATCCACCTAACTCAAGCATCACATCCGCTAAACTGTGTTTATCTATTTCTTTAGTAATACTAATCACAGGTAGCTCCACTACCTCAGCACCTAAAAGCTCTAGTTTAGATTTTAAGTCAGAGATCTGCTCTTTTGAACGCGTAAGTACTACGCGTTTATTTAAAAGAGGAAACTTTGAATCAAATGCCATACAGTAAAATTCTCTATTTTAAAAATATACTAAAATCCAAGTTGTTTTAAAATGCGCGCAGCACTTGTAAGCGTATTATCCCAGTCAGATTCAGTTAACTCTATTTGTTTAATACCTGTTTTTTCGTGAAAGAAATAAAGCGTACTCCCTTTCACATGAACACCGAGTGCGCTTTGACATCCACCACCAAGTTGAGCCTGAATTGCTCTTTCTAAGCCGAGCGCTTTCGCGGTAGCTGCGTCAAATATCGGTTTAAATAACGCTTCATCTTCTTTGCGTGTTTCAATCGCAATAGCTGCTTGGCCTACTGCTGGAACCATTTCTGAAAGTTCAAATGGTTTAAAGACTAAGCCTGGCCAACTTTTAATACCAAGTCTCTTTAAGCCTGCACTAGCAAGAACCGTAGCATCCGCTGCCCCTTCCGCAATTTTCCTTAGACGCGTATCTACGTTACCACGAATGGTTGTAAATTGCGTATCAGGTTTAAGTAAGGAAATTTGAATACGTCTTCGTGGACTATCGGTAGCGACGTGCTTAACTTCTGCGAGTCCTTCACGCATAACCAAAACATCGCGGGCATCTTCTCGTGGCATATAACCCGAAACAATAAGCCCTGACATGACCTCACCAGGTAAATCTTTTGAGCTATGTACCGCTAGATCTGTTTCTTTATTTAATAAACTTACCTCTAGCTCGCTCGTAAAGAGTCCTTTACCGCCCTGCTTTTCTAAAGACCACTCTGTTTGACGGTCTCCTGTCGTAACCATTTTTACTAGCTCAACCTCAACCCGTAATGCAGCGCGAACATGCGCTGCAACAAGCTCGCTTTGCGCAAGGGCAAGCGGGCTCTTACGGGTTGCGAGGTTAAACTTTTTCACTTAGTAGCTAGCTTGTACGCCCTTGATGTTTTTCTTCTTCATCCAAGGCATCATGCTGCGGAGATATAAACCGGTTTTTTCGATCTTATGACCTGCACCTTTGTTAAGGAGCTTATTGTAGTTCTTAAGACCGCCTTTGTATTCCTTAACCCATTGACGAGTAAAGGTACCGTCTTGGATCTCTGTAAGAATCTTCTTCATTTCCTTCTTTGTTGCTTTATTTACAACACGAGGACCACGAGTGATATCACCGTATTTAGCTGTCTCAGAGATTGAGAAACGCATACCTGCAATACCGCTCTCGTACATTAAATCACAGATTAGCTTTAGTTCGTGTAAGCACTCGAAGTAAGCCATTTCAGGTTGATAACCTGCTTCTACCAAGGTTTCGAAACCAGCTTGTACGAGTGCACTAGCACCACCGCATAGTACTGCTTGTTCACCGAAGAGATCTGTTTCTGTTTCTTCTTTAAATGTCGTTTGGAGAACACCAGCACGTGTAGAACCGATACCCTTAGCCCATGCTAAAGCATTTTGTTTCGCTTTACCGGACTTGTTTTGGCCAACAGCGATAAGTGCAGGCATTCCTTTGCCTTCGCTATAAAGACGACGCACCATGTGACCTGGTCCTTTTGGAGCAACCATGATTACATCAACGTCTGATGGAATCTTGATAAGACCGAAATGTACGGAAAGACCGTGGCTAAATAATAGCGTCTTACCTGGTGCTAAATTAGGAAGAATGTCTGATTTATAAACACTAGCCTGTTTCATGTCTGGCAGACCAACCATGATTACATCAGCTTTACGAACTGCTTCAGCAGTATCGTATACTTTAAAGCCATGCTTCTTTGCTACAGCACGTGACTTTGAACCAGGGTAAAGGCCGATAATGACCTTACAACCGCTGTCCTTAAGATTTAGCGCGTGGGCATGGCCTTGTGAGCCGTATCCTAAAACAGCGAGCGTTTGATTGCGGAATACGCCTAGATCGGCGTCTTTGTCGGTATATACTTTTGCGGGCATGGTTTTAAAAAAGTGTTATAAATTAACGCTGCATGGCGAGTTGACCAGTACGAGCGAGTTCTAAAATTCCAAAAGGTTGAACACGGGCTATGAGCTCGGTTGATTTGTCTAATTCAACAGTAGCTTCAATGATAAGATGATCGGAAGCGTCATGAACAATCTTTGCTTCAAATTCGTTCGCTATCTTTAAAAGTTCTGCACGCGATTTTGCATCAGCTTTAACTTTTACTAAAACTAATTCATACACGATCGCTTGAGTTGTTTTAATATCTAGAACCTCAATGACATTAATCAACTTACGCAGCTGCTTCATACATAAGTCCAATGCTTGGTCATCACCTTTGAGTACGATCGTGATTCGAGAAACGACAGCATCATGTGTGGGAGCAACATTGAGTGAATCAATGTTGAAGCCGCGTCCGGAAATCATTCCGGCAACGCGCGCAAGTACACCGAACTTGTTTTCAACAAGTACGCAGATCGTGTGCCTGTGGGTTGTCATGTATGGTTAAAAGTTAAATTTTTAATTTAGCGAAGCTAACGCTCGTTAATGTACGGCTACTAGGTGCATTAACACTTATAGCTGAACAACAAACGTAGTTGGACAATCAACCAAGCTTAGCCCTAAAAAGGAAGCATAATCGACCTGTATTTCACACGCATTGCTTTACTCTAAGTATTACAAATTACAAATGACATACTAAACACGTAACTAAAAATGCTAAATATTGACTTAGGATTATTGTCAGCGAAATAAGAAATTTTATAATTAATTAAGATACAATAAATTATGAAATATTTAATATTTTAAATATAAGACTACTAAACACGTAAGCTTGACCGAGATTGAATCAAATCGATGGAGATAAACTAAGATCAGTAACCTATACGTATATGTTTGAAATAATTTTAATAAATAACTTTAAAAGTAATTTAATGATAATATTTCAAACAATTTAGGTATATTATCTTGTGTTTGTTTGAATTATTTACGATTAATAACATCTAATGATATCTACTAAGAATATTTCAATCAAGTCTCTCCTGAGTAAGCTTGAGTGGGATACGCCATATAGTGCCAATGACTTACGAGAAATGGGATTAAAAACTTCAGCCGCTTCACGACTAGCAAAAACAGGATGGCTCAAAAGATTAGGCAGAGGTGTGTATCAAGTGCCTAATGCGAAATTAGATAAGAACAAGACCCTAGCACTACTCAGCGAGGAAATTCCAGATTTACACGTTGGCGGAAAAACAGCGTTAGCGTGGCGTGGCACTCTTCACAACGTCGCGTTTCAAGAAAGAATGAATCTATGGGGTCGCAAACCAGGACAATTACCAAACTGGTTTACTCATTTATTCAATGCTAGCTATCAATCTACCAGAATCTTTGATAACAAATTACCTGAAGGATTCGGCCTTGCTCCCCTACCTGGTGGAAATCCCAAAGTTATGGTGTCTATTCCAGAAAGAGCTTTGTTGGAACTTTTTAGTGATACAGGCAAATATCAATCATTGGAAGAAACAACGAATTTGGTAGAAAGTACACGTAATTTGCGTCCAGAAATTTTAGAAACTTTGTTGCTACATACCAAGCGAGTCAAAGTGGTAAGATTGGCAAAGATGATGGCAGAGAATTTTGATTTAACATGGGTCGATGTAGCTCGAAAACATAGTGAGCGACTCGGAAGCTCAAACCGTTGGATTGCATTCACTCGGGATAAAAAAATACTTCAGCTCAAAAAATGAATCCAGCATACGTGCAGACGGTCAATTTGCTTTTGGATATTGCGCCCACAGTATTTCAAACAACTCGATTCGCTATGAAAGGAGGTACGGCTATAAACCTGTTCGTACAAGATCTACCGCGGTTATCTGTGGATATTGATGTAGTCTTCATCGATCACAACCCTGATCGGGAAACTGCGTTGAAAGAAATTTCTCAAGAACTTAATCGCATAGAATCAGCGATTATGAAAATGGGATATCAGGCACATATAATAAAAATACATAATGGTACTGAAGTGAAGATCATCATTTCCAGTCCTGAAGTAGAAATCAAAGTCGAAGTTAATTTCATATTTCGTGGAACTATGCTTCCGGTGCAAAGCTTATCTCTCTCAACAAAAACACAAAAGTTGTTTTCAAAAAATATTCAACTTCCCGTACTTTCACCTTCTGAGCTCTATGGTAGCAAACTGGTTGCAGCTATGGACAGACAGCACCCCAGAGATATTTTCGATGTATTAAAGATGTACGAAAGCCATGGGCTTACGTTGGAAATTTTGGATTGTTTTGTTGGTTATCTTGCAGGCCATAATAGGCCTATACACGAAGTATTGTTTTCCACTCCTCAGCCAATGGAAGAAACTTTCAAGAATGACTTCATAGGAATGACCTCAGAGCCTATTAACATAGAGGAACTGAACAACACACGTAAGAAACTTATGGAAGAGTTACCCCAAGCGCTGACAATAAACCATAGAAAATTCTTATTATCGCT
The DNA here is from genome assembly GCA_036824825.1 of Opitutaceae bacterium. Classification (GTDB taxonomy): domain Bacteria; phylum Verrucomicrobiota; class Verrucomicrobiia; order Opitutales; family Opitutaceae; genus Palsa-1447. Next base: position 34,091 of record DAISZL010000012.1, on the reverse strand, counting down.
TGTTCAAATAAAACCTGATTGGTCACTTTTACCGTTCAAACATCTTCAAAATATGCCAGCTATTCAATGGAAGCTAGAGAACTTGAAAAAGCTAAGATCGAAGAACGCCAAAAAATTCCAGTTTCAACATGAAGAGCTTGAGCAACAGTTTTTGAAAACGTAACTTCCGAATATATCTTAATAAGCTCAATTTTTTTGGCTCAAAGATTTACGGTCATCTAAAAGGTTGGTAATTTTGTGGCAAAATTACATAAACCATTGATTACCAAATGGTGGTGAGGGAGGGAATCGAACCCCCGACCCGAGGTATGTAAAACCTCTGCTCTAACCGCTGAGCTACCCCACCGTTACCTAATGAACCTAAGTAAAGTACCTTACAGATAAATTACTTTGAGCTCAAGCTCGTACAGAAATGTCACCTTAACCTTTTATGACAAGCGATTAATGATAAATATTTATTATTTTTTTGCCTTCAAAAGGCCTGTTTTGGCCATTAATTCAGCATTTTGAATGGCATTTAAAGCAGCGCCTTTCCACAAATTGTCGCCACTTACCCATAAAGCTAAGCCATTTTCTAGTGCAGAATCGATACGGATACGGCCAACACCACATTTCACCTTCTTACTAAAATCTAAGGGTGTTGGATACTTTTGCTGACTTGGATTATCTACCAGTTCAGCTCCTTCAAATGCTGCAATCGCGGCTTTTGCGGCTTCAACCGTTACAGGACGTTCAAATTCAGCATTAACTGAAATGGAGTGAGCACGAACTACTGGTACTCTAACACAGGTAGCAGAAACCTTTAATTCAGGAAGGCCCATAATCTTACGGCTTTCTTGCATCATCTTAGTCTCTTCACCGGTATATCCGTTTGGTCCAAAGCTATCGACCTGTGGGATTGCGTTGAATGCAATTTGGTAAGGATAAACTTTGCGAGGTAATGGCTGATTTGAACTATGAGCTGAGATTTGATCAGCTAATTCTTTAACAGCCTCAGCTCCTGTTCCTGAAACGGATTGGAAGGTCGAAGCAAAATAGCGCTTAAGACCAAACTGCTTATGCAGTGGCCATAGAGCCATCAACGTTACAGCTGTTGAACAATTCGGGTTAGCAATAATACCCTTGTGCGTTTTTAAAGCTTCAGGATTAATTTCTGGTATCACTAATGGTACAGTTGGGTCCATACGATAGACCGAACTCTTATCGATCACTAAACAGCCTGCTTGAACAGCATCAGAAGCAAGTGCGCGAGTAACTGGTCCACCAGCAGCAAAAAAAGCAACATCGACGTCTTTAAATACACCCACCTTAGCTTCTTCAATGGTGTAGGTATGACCCTGGAAACTTACTTGCTTACCAGCTGAGCGAGCGGAAGCAAAAAGCTTAAGTTGAGCAAAAGGAAATTGCCGAGCGTGCAAAAGTTGCAGGAGCTCTTGACCTACAGCTCCAGTCGCCCCAACGATACCTACTGTTAACTTTGACGTATTACTCATGAATTTTGAATCGCTTAGTAAAATCTGTTCTAGCCTCGGTATCAAGCCAACAGAACGAGTTCTGTTTGTGCGCATTTCCGATGGAACGATGCAATTTTATAATCAAGGCAAGCTTGTCCGTAGCTACGGTATATCAACGTCGAAGAAACCACCTTCTAATATAAAGAATTCACTCGGCACTCCCCGCGGCTTACATGAAATTGCCGAGCGTATTGGTGCAGGGCAACCCCCAGGTATGGTCTTCATATCCCGCGTGCCTACTGGTAGACATTTTTCTGAAGTAAAAGAAGTGGATAACATGATAACTAGCCGGATCATGTGGCTTCGTGGTCTAGAACCAGGTGTCAACCAAGGTGGCGATGTAGATACCTATTCACGCTACGTCTATATTCACGGTACTAATCATGACGACAAAGTAGGAGAACCACTAAGCGCTGGATGTGTTGTGATGAGAAATCTAGATATCGTACAATTATATGAAGAAGTACGAGCTGGCGATATGGTTTGGATAGTAGACTAAGTTTACTACCTATTTTTACCAAATAGTAAGCGAAGAGAATTAAGGCATACAATCACTGTACTGCCTTCATGAGCAGCTACACCTATAGCTAATGGTACTGCGCCCAAAGCAGTAGCTATAACCATGATAGAGACAACACCAAGTGAGATAGTTAAATTTTGACGAATAATTTTTCGTGCACGAATACTTAAGAAACGAGCTTCTAGAAAGTTTTCTATTCTATCGTGCATGAGAATAACTTCCGCTTCTTCTAGTGCAGCGTCACTTCCGCGTGCACCCATTGCGACACTCACATCAGCAGCGGCCAGGCTAGGTGCATCATTTACTCCGTCTCCCACCATTGCGACTTTGTAGCCTTGTTTCTTTAATATTTGTATAGCCTCTACTTTAGCTTCTGGTGACAAACCGGAACGAAATTCATCAAGTCCTAATTCACGTGCAACGACTTCAGCGGTGTGACTACGGTCCCCTGTTAACATAACGGTTCTAACACCACTATCTTTCAGTTGCTTAAGAACTGATTTCGATTCAGTTCGGATTTGATCTTTTAATAAAATCCGACCTACAAGATCTTTTCCTATTACCCATACCTCACTTAAATCTGCGGGTGCAGGAGGTAACTGTTTAGACCAGCTAGCAAGAGGTCCTACTTCAAGTAATTCACGTCTTCCTAAGACAAGTGTACTTCCCTCAGATTTAGCTTTAACACCCTGCCCTGTGAGTGACTGAAATTCCTCAACTGCTAATTCTCTTACGGATTGAGCTTTGGCGTATTTTACAATCGCTCGTGCTATTGGGTGCTGCGATTTGGCTTCAAGGCTATACGCAATTTCTAATATTTGCGTTTCTTTACCTGTTGGAAAACTTTCACACCCAATAACCGTTAAATCACCTGTTGTTAAAGTTCCTGTTTTATCAAGTGCAACCGCTGTTATATCAGCTAAACTTTCTATCGCTGCCCCACCTCTAAATAAGACGCCATGCTTAGCTCCCCAAGCGATGGAAGCGAGTATGGCAGAAGGTATCGAAAGTACGAGTGCACAGGGACTCGCTACAACCATGAAAGTCATGGCCCTATAAAAAGCGGATCTCGTTCCTGGTATATTTGCAAACGCAGGAAGACCAAATCCTAACCACCAAATAAGAAACATTACGGTAGCAGAACCAACGACGATATAGGTATAAGGAGTTCCGAATTTATCCGTGAAACGCTCACTAGGAGCCTTAAGCTTCTGAGCGGTTTGAATTAAGCGTATAATTTTTTGAAGCGTACTTTCTGATGGAAGTTTAGTTACTTCAAAATCAACCGCACCCCATAAATTAAGCGTACCACTGTACACTTGATCTCCCTTGTTTTTAGTCACTGGCTGCGCTTCACCTGTAAGTGCAGATTCATCACTTGCACTTTTGCCTGTAATAATAATTCCGTCGGCAGCAAATGCTTCACCCGGTTTAACGCGAAGAATGAAACCTAATTTTATTGTTTCAACAGCGATCGACACTTCCGTTCCGTTCTCCAAAATATGATTCGCTTGTTTTGGTGCAGATTTAAGTAATGAACCTACTTCACGCTGGGTACGGTAAAGCGAATATTCCTCCATAGCACCGGATGCTGAGAAAAGAAAAAGCAGTAACACGGCCTCTCCCCAAGCTCCTATTGAGATAGCACCTAATGCTATCGCTAACATGAGGAAATGAATATCAATTTCCTTCTTTTTTAGATTCTCGTATGTATCAACGCACGCATCCCACCCGCCTGAAATGACGCCCGCTAAAAACAAACTTCTCCAAAGCCAATTGATTGATGCGAAGTAATGTTCCGTAACAAATCCTGCTATACCAAATACACCGCAGAGTGTCGCCATGAGTGCTAATACCCTCCACTCCTGATCTTCAGCAGTTGGCTCGGCTGTTATTTCAGGCCACTGCATTTCGCGCCATAACCATAAACTTTCTGCTGTAGAACACGACTCTCGGCCAACTACTACGGCACTGCCGTCTCGTTTAATTGAATATCCACGAGGTACCTTGGGAGCCCTATCCTCAATCAATTTCGTTTCGATTGCATTAACGGTTTCAACTAGGGCTGTTTCCAACGTAGTAACATCTGCAGAGCCTAATATTGCTACTGAGATTTTGTGCGCAAGTGGATCCACCCTAACTGCATTAATACCGGGAGTGGACTTAAGAAAATCAGCTAACTGATCAGCCCACGAAACAGTACTAGGTACAGATGAGTTCATTACTTAATGTACATACTAGAGCATACTCTTAATTTACCGCAAATTCATTTGCGTATAATGCGATAAGATTCATTCGTTTATACCTATTATTTTATGATAAGCCTAACTGAAGATAACGGAGATGCTAAGCCCATATCTGAGGCTCCGCGCTTGGTTAATTCTATCTTCAGCGACGGCGGATACCTGAGTGATCCACTCTTTCTGGAACACCGACCTGAGCAAGAAATGATGGCCAAGGCTATCGCTCATGCGCTTAGTCATGATAATAACTTACTTTTTGAAGCAGGTACTGGCGTTGGTAAATCAATGGCTTACCTTGTGCCTGGAATAATTCAAGCAATGGATCAATCCAGACAAATGCTTGTTTCTACGCACACTATCTCCTTACAAGAGCAAATTGAAACGAAAGATCTTCCTCTTTGTCGTCGATTATTTAACGAAGTACCTGAATTAAAAAAGTACGCAGATTTCAAATCTGCCGTTTTACTTGGCAAATCAAACTACTTATGTACGACACGTCTTGCTCATGCACTTGCTGAAAAAGCAGGTCTCTTTAGTGACGCGGAATATGAAGAATTACAGCGTATAGCCGATTGGTCTGAATCAACAGAACATGGCATTAGGCATGAATTACGTCCTGCACCTAAAGTGGAAGTATGGGACATGGTTAATTCCGATTCTTCATCCTGCTCACGACGCCACTGTGACGGCACCCAGTGTTTCTACCATAAAGCACGTGCTCGTTTAAAAGAGTCCCATGTCATAATTCTGAACCATGCCCTTTTATTTTCATTAATTAAATCAGGAGGAGCTAAATCGGAAGGCGCAACCCACGAAGAACGTGGAATACTTTTCCCTGAAGATTTTCTTGTTTTAGATGAAGCACATACTGTCGCAGAAGTAGCAACAGATCACTTTGGCCTTTCTCTTAGTAGTTATGGAATCGAGCGTTCATTAAAAATGCTCTATAACCCAAGAACTAAAAAGGGATTACTTAAAAAACGGGGAGGCACGGACGCAGCAAGACGTGTCAACGATGTGATTGAAGCCTCTAAAGCGTTCTTTTCTAGGGTTGATGAGCATTATCTTAGTACTCGGCCAATCGTTAGATCACGTGAAGTAAGCGAACTTGATTCAAATATAGATGGTCCACTAGAAGCCCTACATAGTTTTGTCGCGAAACTTGCTGACTCACTTGAAGACGGACGTGAACGTGATGAACTGCTTGAGCATAAATCTCGGTTAAAAGGCATCCAAGCGAATATCAATGATTGGCTATCAATCACAGATAAAACGCACGTATACTGGGCTGAACGAGCAGGTAAAAATCAGTCGACCGTTATCTTACGAAGCGCACCAATCGATGTAGCTCCTGAATTAAGACGTTATCTTTTTGGCTGTGGAGTGAGTGTTATTTGTACAAGTGCTACTTTAGCAATAGCGGGTGAAATTGAGCCATTTGCTCAGCGGATTGGTGCTGATTCAGCAAAACACATGCTTGTTAAATCACCCTTTGATTATGAGCAAAACATGCGCGTGTATATTGCAAGCGATGTGCCGCTGCCCACACCACAAGGAGCTAAACTTTCTATACAAGTTCTGTCGGACTATATCTATTTTTGTGCGCGAAAAGTAACTGGAGGTACCCTAGTCTTATTCACAAGTCACAGTGATCTACGTACGATTGCTCAAGATCTTGAACCTAAATTTGCCGAGGATGGCAGAAAACTACTCACCCAAGGAGATAGTCTATCGCGTACTGAATTAGCGCATCAGATGCGCTCCCTTGGTAATGCCGTACTCTTCGGAACAGATAGCTTCTGGACAGGTGTAGATATACCTGGTGATGCACTTTCTCAAGTGATCATCACACGCCTTCCCTTTGATCCACCTGATCACCCTATCCTAGAAGCACGCTCAGATCGTCTACAGGAAGAGGGACTTAATCCGTTTAACGAAATTACACTACCCGATTGTATCGTTAAATTTAGACAAGGTGTTGGACGACTCATACGCAGTAAAAATGATCGTGGAATTATAACCATTTTAGATAGCCGAATTCTTACAAAACCCTATGGAAGACTGTTTATCGAATCGCTTCCAAATCCAGCATTTCAAAAAATAACTAAAGAAAGTCGAGAAGCACTCTTTAGGCCATACAGCAAACGCAGTGATTAGCTTGGCGAAATACACTTCAAAGGCTTGCAGTTAATCGTAAGCCGGTTTTGCTAGTCTTACTATGAGTACACCAGCTGAAACATCAGAACGTGCAATTCTTAAGACCTCCTATGGAGATATGACTATCTCTTTTTGGCCAGATGTTGCACCAAAGACTGTAGAAAATTTTAAAACCTTAGCTAAAAACGGTTTTTACAATGGAACCGCTTTCCATCGTATCATCAAAGGTTTCATGATCCAGGGCGGATGCCCAAACACGAAAGCCGGAGAACGTGGAATGCCTGGTACTGGCGGACCTGGCCATACAATCAAAGCAGAGTTTAACACGAAGAGCCATGTCCGTGGCGTCATCTCCATGGCTCGCTCTGCCCATCCTGATTCAGCAGGTAGTCAATTTTTTATCTGCCACGGTGATGCACGTTTTCTAGATCGTCAGTATACTGCTTTTGGCGAATTGGTAGCAGGTGACGATGTACTTGAAAAAATTGCCAATGTACCAACCAAGTCAAATGGTGGTGAAAAAAGCACTCCAATTGACCGAATTGAATTAGTATCAGTTCAAATTGTAACAGCTTAATCTTACCTTTTAAAAGCATGCCTTAAACGGCATGCTTTTTTTATAATTTTAGATTTCTTTACCACGAATGAAAATCACAAGTATTATCTCATTCCTTTGTATTTTCGTTGTATGCACTGCATATTCACAAAAAGAAATCGACCAAACGAATCCCGTTTGGGAAAAATCTAATTTCTCATTTGTTCCTAGAAGTTTTCAAAAGGATCCTAAAGTAGATGTCGTAATTCTCACGGAGTTTACTCAAGCCGGGAAAAAGCTTAAGAAGGTAACCCCTGATGAACCTGTATACTACATTGCCGGAGATTCCGGGATGAAAGAAGAAGGTGAGGTAATTGCTGGTGAAATTCCTCCTAAAGGAGACGCTCTTAAAAAAGCGATGGTTCAAGCACTAAGAACAAACGGTTATCTTCCCTACACTCCTAAACACAAACCCAGCCTCGTTATATTTTTTAGATGGGGTTCTTTTAATTTAAGACACTCGATTGATGATCCAATGGGTGTAAATGGCGCAGATCCCTCAAATCCACCTACTCCAGATCCGCTTGAAATATCAGAACTAGCACAGCGAGCAGCTTTAATTGGTGGTACTGCGTTTGCGACGCAAATGTTAACTGCGTTACAACATAACACCCTAGAATCGTTCGCGAATAAAGACGAACACACACGCTGGCTTGTCGATGAATGCTACACAAATCGATATTATATCATCGCTTCTGCCTATGATTTCGAAAGTGCATTAAAGCAGAAAAAAGTACTTTATTGGAAAACCAAAATCAGTACCAATTCTGTTGGTTTAACCATGAACGATTCGATTCTTGCATTAACACTGAATGCTGGTCCCTACTTCGGTCGAGAAATGACTTCTGCCGCACGTTTAAATAGACCAGTCATCAAAGAAGGTCGTGTTGAAATTGGTACCCCTACAGTAAAAAACGATATAGATCCTTTTATCACACCTTCAAAAAGTAAATAACGATGAGAATTTTTAGTCTCATTGTTGCTTGCTCAGAAAACCGCATCATCGGTAAGGCAGGAAAACTTCCTTGGATTATTCCGGAGGATAGAGCTTATTTTAGGTCAAAAACTGCAGGCCAAATCGTTATTATGGGACGTATTTGTTTTGATGCTTGGAAAGACGCAACAGACCTAAATAGACGTGTATTTGTATTAACAAAAACTCCTCTACCCCAAGGATCTAAAGCAACGGCAGTATCAAAACTTACTGAAGCACTAGATCTAGCATCAAAACTTTCTGGTGAAATATTTATCTGCGGTGGTGAATCTATTTATGATGAAGCGTTAAAACATCCTAAAGCTGAGAAATTATATCTTACCTTAATTCATAAAAACTTTGATGGAGATAGAGTTTTTCCAGCTTGGAAGACACGCTTTTCAAAAGAACTTGAAAGCCATAAAGGTAGCTATAACGGATTAGAATACACCTTTTTGACCCTTTCTAAGGGCTAAAAACGTAATCTTTAGGCCTTAAAGCCCAAGAATCTTAAATTTTTTAAAGATTTCGTCTTTAATTCTAGCCTAAGGGCCTTTCTAATGATCCTTTTCAGCTTTTACAGATCTTACTATGAATACAACCATCAGTTCCGTTACAGCACGCGAAATTATCGATTCCCGTGGTAATCCTACCGTCGAAGTCGATGTTAAATTAGCAGGCGGCGCACTTGGCCGTGCAGCTGTTCCATCAGGCGCTAGCACAGGTGAGCACGAAGCTCTCGAACTTCGCGATGGCGAAGCAAAGAGATATGGTGGCAAAGGCGTTCAAAAAGCTGTTGCTAACGTTAAATCAAAAATCGCACCAGCACTCATTGGTCATGATGCTTTTGATCAAGTTGGTATTGATCGCGCCATGCTAAAACTAGATGGTACAAGCACGAAAGCTAACTTAGGTGCTAATGCTATTTTAGGTGTTTCAATGGCTGTAGCTAAAGCTGCTGCAAGCGCATCTAATCAGCCGCTTTATAAATATCTTGGTGGACCTAATGCTAAAGTACTTCCTGTTCCTATGATGAATATCATGAACGGTGGCGCACACTCAGATGCTCCAATCGATTTCCAAGAATTCATGATTATGCCTATCGGAGCTCGTTCATTTAGCGATGCACTACGTTACGGCTGCGAAGTATTCCACGCTTTAAAGAAAGTTCTAAAAGATAAAGGTCTAACGACAACGATCGGTGACGAAGGTGGTTTTGCACCTAAGTTAGAATCCGCTGAAGCAGCCCTTGATGCTATTGCTCTAGCTGTTAAAAATGCTGGTTATAAATTAGGCACCGATATCGCTTTAGCTTTAGACGTAGCAGCGAGTGAATTCTATGTAGCTGACAAAAAGCACTATGTTTTCAAAAAATCTGATAAGCGCATTCTAACAGGTGATGAAATGGTAGAATTCTACAAAGCGCTTTGTGCTAAGTATCCTATTATCTCTATCGAAGACGGTTGCGCAGAAAACGATTGGGATACCTGGAAGAAGTTAACAGACGCTTTAGGTTCAAAGGTTCAGTTAGTTGGTGACGATCTTTTCGTAACTAACACAGCTTTCTTAAAGAAAGGTATCGATACAGGTACAGCTAACTCGATCTTGGTTAAAGTAAATCAAATCGGTTCTCTCACAGAGACATTCGATGCTGTAGAAATGGCTAAAGAAGCTAATTACACAGCTGTCATCTCACACCGCTCTGGCGAAACAGAAGACGTTACAATTGCTGACATTGCAGTTGCTACAAATGCAGGTCAGATCAAGACAGGTTCACTTTGCCGCACCGACCGTGTTGCTAAGTACAACCAACTCCTCCGTATCGAAGAAGAATTGGGCGAAAGCGCAATCTTCGGCGGTAAGATGTAATTCTTATCTAAAACAAAAAAGCGCTTCTTTAATAGGAAGCGCTTTTTTTATTTTGAATTATTCAACTTGAAGCACGTATCCTCTTAAATACTCGCTTTCAGGCATTGTCACCAAAACGGGATGATCACTAGGCTGATTAGACCAGTTTAAGATATGTACTTTTTTGCGCGCATCTGCTGCTGCTGCAGAAATCACTCCGCGTAAATCCGCATCCTGCATATGATGAGAACATGTGTAGGTCGCTAGAATTCCACCTGGATTTAACAGGCGCATAGCTCTCAAGTTAATCTCCTTATATCCACGCAAAGCGCCCTCCATTTTACTTTTGGATTTAGCGAATGGTGGCGGATCTAAGATAATGATGTCCCACAAAGCTTCTGTATTTCGGGCAGGATCGTTTAACCAATCAAACACATTAACGCATTTGAAATCAGCTTTTACTTTATTTTGAATAGAATTCTTCTTTGCAGCTGTGATTGCATCTTCTGCACTATCAAGTCCTAGTACTTCACTTGCACCAGCACGCGCTGCATGCATTGCAAAAGGTCCTTGATTACAAAACGCGTCTAAAAGACGTACTGATTTACCGTGTTTAACCAGACGTTCCACATGCGAAGCAATAAGGCGGTGTTGTTCACGTTGATCTAAATAAAATCCTGTCTTCTGACCTAATTGAAGGTCTAGCCAGTATTCAAAACCATCAATCTTAACCCACCTTGCCTCCCAAGGACCTCCGGAGAACGTATGCGTTTCTAGCGGCAATCCTTCATACCGCCTTATAGGTGCATCGTTTCTAAATACAATTTCTGAAGGTTTTACTAATTCATTAAGTAGCGATCCTATAAGAGCAGATCGCTTCTCAAGAGCTAGAGTCTGTATTTGAACAACTAACGTAGTATCATATCGGTCTACGACTAAGCCTGGTAAACCATCAGATTCAGACCAAACCAGACGAGTTACTGACTCCGTTCGCTTTGAAATAGCAGAGGTAAGAGCCTTTCGGATGTAGGCTTCATCTAGGGCTACCCTATCTTTTTCAAGTCTACGCCAAATGATTTGAGACTTACTATTATAAATACCTACACCTAAAAACCGATTAGATCTATCACGACACTCAACTAACTCTCCATTATATTCATCAGAGATAGGTGCTTCGATTTCGTTAACAAATACCCACGGATGTCCCTGAAGGACGCGAGGCTTTGCATTTGCTTTAAGTTTAATTGCGTTAGTAGGAGTCACAGTAGTGAGTAAATTAAATTGATTAACTGTGACGCAATTTCCAAAGCGCCTTAGCTTGTTTGATTGTTTCTGCTAATACCTTAGGTGTTAGCGCTTGTTTTGGATCATCGCCAATTCCTTGTGCGGGTGAAACGTGAGTTTCGATACATAAACCGTCTGCACCATATGCTACAGCTGCTAAAGCACAGGCTGGTACATAGGCAGCTTTACCTACCGAATGAGAAGGATCCACGACAACGGGAGCCCAGGTCTTCTCTTTTAGTAAAGGCGTAATACTTTCATCCGGATGATTGCGATACGCATCTAAGGTAGGTGTCGTACCACGTGGACATAAAATGACGTTAGGATTTCCGAATGCAGCTATGTACTCTGCAGCAGAAATAAATTCACTAATTGGTCCCATGTGAATACTGCGCTTCAACAGAACAACCGTATCCTTCTTTGCGATAGCTTTACCAATTGATCTTAGTAACGAATAATTCAGGGCATTTCTAGCACCTATCTGAAGCATGTTAACTCCTGCTCCAAGAGCTAACTCAAGTTGAGTTTCATCCATAACTTCAGCATCTACAGGGAGCCCTGTCTGACGGGATGCTTCCATCAAAATATCTAAAGACTTAGAGTCACCTTGGAAACTATAAGGATTAGTGCGAGGTTTCCATACCCCACCTCGCAGTGAATTAGCACCAGCTTCTTTAACAGCATGAGCCGTTTCAATAAAGTACTGAGGATTTTTAGGATCAATCGTACACTGACCAGCGATTACAAAAAGCTCCTCACCTAAAGTAACTCCACCAATTTTTATACGATGTGAGGATAAATCTGATCGTTTATCCATTAATTTATATGATGACTGTATGCGGTCTATGCGCTCTACGTAAGGCAATCCTTCGAGGCGATTGATCATGAGCTCATCACGTTCATCACCAACAATCGCATAAATCGTACGCGCTGCACCAATAATAGGCTGAATGGTACATCCAAACTCCTTAACAATCGCTGTTACTTCTTTTAGTTGCTCAGCAGTGAATTGTGTAGATTTAGGCAGGATCATATAGAGTATTTATCCAATCACCTAACCCGGCTTCTTGCACTCAAAATTTAGCACGATGATTCGCAGTCCAGAGTCGTGGCATTCTTTTATCGAAACTAACCCTGCGAAAATTCCGCTGGAATTTCAGCTTTTACACTAAACACATGAGGCTTACCTGCATATTGATAGGTAAACTTAGTCTCATAAGAATGTAGAAACAATCGCTTACTACCCGTTGATTTCGTAAATAGTTTATTCTTATTAAAATCACCGTAGGTTTGATCACCTATGATCGGTAAGTGACGCGTTGCACATTGAACACGTAGTTGATGACTTCTACCCGTTCTAGGTTCTAATTGAATTAGGCTTACCGTGCCTGATGAGGTACTCCAACTTTTACTAAGCTTCATATTACTTTCTGATGGAATATGACCTGTTGAAGTTCTTATCTGACCTGCCTTCTTCTCTATAGCTAATCTATCACGCCACAGTTCTGTAGCTTTTTGCGGCTTACCAAATACGACTGCGTAGTAACTTTTGTAAACTGTCTTACCTTTGAACAATTCTCTAATTATTTTTGCTAAGTTTTCACTAGCTGTAAGGAGAATAACTCCAGATGTAGCGGAATCTAGTCTATTGAGTAACCAGATACGTCTGCCACCAGCTACTTGGTAAAACTCACCATCTATGGCATACGGTGCATTGAGCAATGAACGCACTTCTTCTCCAGCCTTATTAGGATGGGATAAAATTCCAGCAGGTTTATTAAATGCAGCTAGTCCATTTGCATCAGCCGCAATAAGCTCTACCCCTTTTCCAAGCGGTAAACTTTTCCAGTGACTATCCTGAGCTGTACTCACTCGTAATAAAAAACAAAGGTCATCTCTTGTTGTTCACCAAGAACAGCAATCATATCTTCTGTCCATTGACCGTAAGGAGAACGAGCAGTAATACCAGCTTCACAAGCACGGATTGCAGCGTCGGAAGGAGCTCCGGTAGGATCTACTCGAACGATTTTTGAAATCTCTCCTTTTGAATTCATGATGAACTTCACTTGAACGTAACTTCCAGAGTTAGGATAAACCTTACTAGCTATCAAAATTCGCTCCCATTCGATCTGAACAGTCTCGATCATACGCTGTAAATAAACTCCGTAATTACTCCACTTGGCATCAACCGCGATGGGCCCAATATTTGAAGTACCTATTTTGTTTTCAGCAAAGATAGCAGGTCTAACATGCTGCGCTAATGTTTTACGAGGTTGAGGATGCCTTGGATCAATGAGTGCAGCAGGAGCATTTGGTGTTTGTACTAATGCACCTTGTTTAGCACCAGCAATACGCTCATTTACGTTTGCATTATTCTCTGCAATTTTACCCGAGTTAGATCCAAATCCATCTTTGTCATCCGCTTTCTTAAATTCATTACCTGCAAGTGGATTTTGCTCTCTTCGTTCCGTAGCTGCTTGAGCAGCCTTAGGTTGAGCAGCGGGTTGAGTTACAGGTGGCGCTTCCTGCTGTGGCTTATCAAGACGACCAGAAACAATCTGGGTTGATTGAAAATCTTTTTTACCCTCTAGAGCTGGATGGTCATTATGTCCATTAGGAGTTGGTTTCTCCTGTGCAACCTGCTGATTTCTATCACTAAAGTTTGTTGTGTGATCCGGTATATTCTCGGGAGCATTTGGATTAGCCTCAACAAACTTTGGCGGAGACTTGGGTTGCGGTGGCGGCGGAAGAAATGCCGAAAGAGGAATTTCTATCTCTTTAGGTTTAGGCTTTGTGTAGGTAACATTTTGTTTTTCTTTTCCAAAATACCCCAGCCGAGCCATATGCGGTAAAATGAATAATAGAATAATATGAAGTAAGATTGTACCTATGATACCGACTTGAATCGATTTGTTATCCGATTCATCCGATATCCAAGGAAGCGAACGACGCGGAGCCTCACCCAAATCTAAATGGGTTGATTGAGGATCAAAAAGATCGTTCATTTACTTCAGTAAAATTAGTGTTAAGTCGTTACTATTACCGTAAAAGGAAAAGTATTTAAGGTAACAGACCGCATCTGGTCAAAATTTGTTTCGTTTCATCTACAGGTAATCCCATAATATTTGTAAACGAACCTTTATACCCTGCTATGATCATGTCTGTATGATCTTGAATTGAATAAGCTCCAGCTTTATCTAAAGTGTTAACCATCAATAAGTAGTGATCTATTTCGGTATCACTCAGTGATTTAAAAATAACCTCACTCGCTACCCCTTCATTAAGTGCCAAACCGTCGCTTTTTCTACGTATAGCTATACCGGTATAAACTGTATGCGATTTGCCCGAGAGTTTACGAATCATGCGCTTGGCCTCAGCAAGATCCGCAGGCTTATTAAGGACAGTACCATCTATATAAACTGTTGTATCTGCGCCTAGAACGAGTGCATCTGGATAACGCTCCGAGACCCAGTCAGCTTTTATCGAGGCATTGTGGGTAACCATTTCACGAGGATCAGCAGCAGGATCCTCATATTCGGTAACCTGGGCTGGAATGACATCAAAACTTAGACCTAAACGCCCCAATAGTTCATACCTCCTAGGAGATGCAGAGGCTAAGATAAGACGGCTTTGTGGCATAATTTGAGCATTAATTATTACAACGAGAGGACTTGCAAGCTACTGTAACAAAGAAACTTGTAGTTTGTCAGTTTTAGAAAATCGGTTTACTCTTTATCTTTCATACACCTATGCGTCTTGGCCTAGCACAACTCAATACTATCGTCGGTGATTTATCGGGTAACCGACATAAGATTGTAGAAACCTACAAAAAATTGGTCGCTGAAGGTGCAGAACTTGTGCTCTTTCCAGAACTGATCGTATGTGGATATCCACCCAGAGATCTTCTGTTTAGAAAAAACTTTGCTAACGATGTTCAAGAATCGCTGAGCTTAATTTTAAAAGAGATCGGTAAAGTACCTGCTCTCATTGGGACAATAGAAACCAACACCACAGGAATTGGACGTCCCTTCTATAATTCTGCAGCATTTTGTCATGAAGGAAAAGTAGTAAGCTATGCACGCAAGTGTCTACTGCCTACCTACGATGTATTCGATGAAGATCGCTATTTTGAACCAGCGACACAGCCAAGCATCATCGTTCATGATGGTAAAAAAATTGGTGTTACAATCTGTGAAGATATTTGGACACACCCAATGATTAATACTCGTGGATTATACCACGGTTTAGATCCTGTTAAGCAGTTAGCTAAAACAAAGCTAGATTTAATGGTGAATCTTTCCGCAAGTCCCTGGCACAATGAAAAAGGCAATGTAAGACAAACGTTAGTTACCGACGCTGCCTTTGAACTCGACTGCCCTGTCGCGTATATCAATGCCGTAGGTGGAAATGATGAACTCATTTTTGACGGACGATCCTTCGTAAGCGATGCCTCCGGTCATGTACTGATGGGCCTAGCAGCATTTGCCGAGGATACTAAAGTTGTACCTCTAAACTTAGATCCTCAGGCGAGCTCCAACCAAGAACGTCAAGTCGCTTCAAGCTATGAAGAATCTAATATTGAGGATATCTACTCTGCCTTGTGCTTAGGTTTAAAAGATTATGCACACAAAAGTGGTTTTAAAACAGCACTGATCGCCCTTTCAGGTGGAATAGATTCAGCCGTTGTAGCTGTTTTAGCAGCTGCAGCATTTGGTCCTGAAAATGTAACGGGAGTATCTCTACCTTCCGTTATTTCCTCTCAACACTCAAAAGATGACGCCAAAGCTTTAGCTCAAGCACTTGGAATTAAATATTTAGAAATTCCAATATCAAGTAGTGTGGAGGCAAGTGAAAGCGCTTTGAAACCTGCTTTCAGTGATAAAAAACCAGACGTTACGGAAGAAAACATCCAAGCACGAATCCGTGGCGTTCTTATGATGGCTTTATCAAACAAGTTTGGATCTATCCTTTTAACCACTGGCAATAAAAGTGAAATGGCAGTTGGGTACTGCACGCTCTATGGAGATATGTGCGGAGGTTTAGCTGTCATATCAGATCTATACAAAACAGAAGTCTACAGCTTAGCTCGCTGGATAAATCAAAATGCCGTTTCACTAGGTAAAGTTGCCCCAATACCTCAATCTACCCTAGACAAGCCACCTAGCGCGGAACTACGTCCTGACCAAAAAGATCAAGATTCACTCCCTGAATACTCTGTTTTAGATTCTATTTTGAAACTCTACATCGAAGATGGTTTAAATATTAAAGCCATTTCAGCTAAGGGCTTTGATAAATCACTTGTAGAAGACATTCTGCGGAAAGTGGACCGTAGTGAGTATAAACGTAAACAAGCTGCACCTGGATTAAAAATTACGCCACTCGCATTCGGCGTGGGTCGTCGCATTCCCATTGTCCAAGGTTACAAAAACTAATTTATTTCTATGACAAGCACGCGCTCTGACGAACTATTTCAAAAAGCACTAAAATTAATTCCAGGTGGAGTTAATTCGCCCGTACGTGCATTTCGTTCCGTTGGAGGCTCTCCATTCTTTGTCACAGAGGCAAAAGGCGCTTATCTTACTACAGCGGATAACACACAGCTTATCGACTTTGTATGTACGTGGGGTCCAGCTATCCATGGCCATAATCACCCCATTATTAAAGAAGCAATTGCTCAGGCTCTAGAAAAAGGCACAAGCTTTGGTACCCCAAATCCACTCGAAGTAACGATGGCGGAACTAATCACACGTTTTGTACCATCGATTAAAAAAGTGCGTATGTGTAGTAGCGGTACGGAAGCTACTATGTCAGCAATACGTTTAGCCCGTGGTTATACTAAACGAGATAAGATCATTAAATTTTCAGGCTGCTACCATGGACATTCCGATTCATTACTAATAAAAGCAGGCTCGGGTGCACTAACCCATGGAAATCCAGATAGCGCTGGTATCCCTGCATCATTCGCTAAAGAAACTCTTGTACTACCCTACAACGATCCAGCCAGTGTCACGGAAGCATTTGAAACCTACAAAGATCAAATCGCTTGTATCATTGTAGAACCCTACATTGGTAACGTTGGTTTCATTCAAGCCAAACCTGGGTATTTAAAGCACTTAAGAGAAGTGACTGAAAAACATGGCGCTCTTCTTATATTTGACGAAGTAATGACAGGATTTCGTTTAGCTAAAGGTGGCGTGCAAGAATTGGAAAATATAACACCCGATTTAACCACCTTAGGTAAGATAATTGGCGGTGGTTTACCTGTCGGAGCTTTTGGTGGTAAAGCAGAAATCATGGATTACTTAGCACCCCTAGGTCCTGTCTATCAAGCTGGCACACTCAGTGGCAATCCGCTCGCATTATCAGCAGGTATTGCATCTCTAAAACTACTTGAAGAACTTAATCCATACTCGCGATTACACGCACTAGGAGAAAAATTAAGTAAAGCAGCACTTACTGCTGCAAAATCAAAAGGTCTTGGTCTTCAAGCTCCACAATGTGGATCTATGTTCTCTTTTTTCTTTAATGATAAGCCAGTGACCGATTATACAAGCGCACTTGCTTCTGATTCTACCCAGTACAAAAAATTCTTTCATGCGTGTTTAGATCATGGTGTTTACCTTGCTCCAAGTGCGTATGAAGCAGGATTTTTAAGTACAGCACACGAAGGATCTGCCATTGATAAAGCCTGTGAAGTAATTTCGTCGGCTATAGCTAAACTCTAAAATTATTTAGATCGAATTACGCCAATCAAGCATCTCTACCTGGAGTTGCTTACGACCATTAAAGTAATTCCAGTGAAGGCCAACGGCTAAATCTATCGGTACCGAAGTAGGAGGTAGTTTTTTTGCTAGCTTCCATGCTACCCCTTGAATTTTTTTTCCTGCTGAATCTGGGAGAGTAAATCGGTAATGTATTTCTTTAAACACTTCAGGGCGTTGTTTTAAAACGACATTCTTTATTCCAAAAACAGGTTCTGGATTTCCCTGACCAAATGGATGCAGTGCCTCAAGCTCTTGCATCAAGCTTTCCTTGATTTGATTTACATTAATCCACGCGGATATATCCACACTTTGTTCAGCGAGATCTGAACCAGAACAAATTTTAACAGCTTCAGTAAAAAGAGATCTAAAGGTATCAATCTTATCTTTTGATAAGGAAACACCTACTGCCATTGGATGCCCACCCCAACTGGATAAGTGTTCACTGCAACGACCTAAAACATCGACAAGATTAACGCCTTCAATGCTTCGGCCTGAACCTTTGGCAAGTCCACCATCATTACCGAGCACTACACACGGTCTATTGTATTTTCGAGTAACTCGACCTGCTACAATTCCAACAACTCCAGGATGCCAACCGTCTTCATATAAGACGATACCGTGGTTATCGACATAGTGCTTTTCAATGATTGCATCAGCCTGCTCTGTCATTTGACGCTCAATATCTTGCCTTTCACGGTTAAACGTATCGAGCTGACGCGCAGTTTCATAACAAAACCGCGTATCTTCACTGACCATGAGTTCAACAGAAAGTGCGGCATCTGCTAATCGCCCTGAGGCATTAATACGAGGTCCAAGTCTATAGGAGATATCCATAGGCATAATCTCCTGTCCTGGTTTTAATCCTGCTACTTCCATTAAAGCGCGAAGCCCGGGACGCTGTGTCTGAGCTAATATACGAAGTCCATTGCTCGCTAAGATACGATTCTCTCCCATCAGAGGAACTAAGTCTGCCACGGTACCCATCGCAACTAAGTCGAGCTGATCTCTTAATTTATAGGAAAGAGCAACTGGATGCTGAATCTCTCTTAAATGCTTTAAGAGGCCGTGCATGAGCTTAAATACAAGCCCAGCCGTACAAAGATTTCTCCAAGCTGCATCTTTACCCTCACTATTTTCATGAATATGAGGATTAATTAGAATACCTTGCGACAAGGCTTTCTCCTTCGAGCGGTGATGATCCACCACAATAACATCCATGCCTAGGGAGCACAGATAATCCACTTCGTCATGTGAATTCGTACCGCAATCAAGCGCGATAAAAAGATCAGGTTTACCTTGCTCTAAAGCACGGTCAATTGCGCTACGAGATAAACCATAGCCGTCTTCAGCTCTACGTGGTACAACAAAACTTGGAGATAATCCAAAATTGCGAAGCACTGTAACCAGTAGCGCTGTACTTGTCACACCGTCTACATCGTAGTCACCAAGTACGATTACTTTCTCTTTTTTTGAAATCGCCTTAACTAAACGAGAAGCTGCTTCTGAAAGTCTTGGTACTTCAAACGGATCTGATAACCCCGTCAGTGTAGGATTTAAAAACGTACCTGCTTTTTCAGCAGCATTAAGCCCTGAACGCAGCAAAAGCTCCGCCATAACGGAGCTTACTCCGGTTGATTTACTTAATGACGCAATCTCCTCTTCGGGTAGCGCCTTGTAAAACCAGCGCATGGGCTTAGGTGGACTTTAAAAGTCCCTTCATTAAAGCAACCCAGATTTAACTAGGTTGCTCAAAACTTAAAGGGACTAAGCCTTACTTGGAAGCCTTGCTAGAACCTGTCCATTCGTACTGAGGGGTAACGTCTGCATGTGCTTCCACATGTTTACGATCACCCTTGTGCCACCAGTAGAATACCTGCGATGCAATGAAGATAGCAGAGAAAGTACTTGTGACGATACCCACTAAGAATGTGAAGGAAATGTCGCGCAGAACACCACTACCAAACAAGTACAACGATAACGCTGCTAAGAACGTTGTTGTCGCTGTCATGATTGTACGTGCGAACACTTTGTTGATAGCGCTATTAACGACATCACGAAGTGAGCCACCTGGGTTTTGCTTTAATTCTTCACGAATACGATCGAATACAACGACCGTTTCATTGATTGAATATCCAGCGATACACAAGATAGCTGCGACCATCGGAGCTGAGAATTGGTGTCCTGTTAAAACGAAGATACCAATTGTCATGAAAATATCGTGCAAGGTTGAGAACATAGCACCTACGCCAAATCCGAACTCAAAGCGGAATGCGATATAAAGAAGAATCGTGAGCATCGATACACCTACAGCAAGTAGTGCATTGAGTTCGATTTCTTTACCAATTGAAGCACCGATATGACCTTCACCGATCTTTTCGATACCTGCAGAAGGATATGCTGCTTTTAAAGCATTAATCACAGTAGCTGATTTACCTTCTGGTGTTTCAATCTTGAGTAGTTCATTACCACCACCGATTGCGTTTTCGTATGTTGGATTAATTTCACCAACTTTAACAGATGATGCTACAGAACGAATCTGTGAAATATCTAAGTGCTGTTTGTATTGTAAAGTAACAACGTCACCACCCGAGAAGTCGATACCATAGATCGAGCTACCTTTGTAAGCGATAACCACAACACCGATAATTACTACAATCCATGAACCAATAAATGCAGGACGACCAAACTTGATAAAATCAACATGGAGCGTCTTCAAGAGGTGGCGCATAGTGATCTTCTTAACCCAGCCAGCACTAATAATCTCTTCCATAACCAAGTGAGCTGTAATTAAGACTGAGAATAAGGTGGAGAGAACACCGATTAAGAGTGTTACACCGAAACCCTTGATCGGACCGCTACCTAACCAAATCATGATCGCACAAATGATTAATTGAACCAAGTGAGCGTCAATAATGGTAGTTAGCGCTTTAACATAACCACTTTGATTTGAAACTGCGAGTGACTTACCATCGTTCAACTCTTCACGCATACGTTCAAAAATCAGAATGTTTGCGTCCACAGCCATACCGATCGTTAACACGATACCAGCTAGGCCAGGTAGTGTCATAGTAGCACCGAAGCTAGCTAGAGCACCAAAGATGATTAAGATATTAACAGCTAACGTAAGCACGGCAACAATACCACCTGTTGCGTAGAACGTGATCATGAATGCAGCAACAGCAGCTGTACCAATGATCGATGCTTTAACACCACTTGAAACAGCGTCAGCAGCCAAGGATGGTCCTACTTCATATTGCTCTTTAACGATTAAAGGTAAATCGAGTGGATTATTTAAAACATTCGCTAAGTCGATTGCTTCACGGTCTGTGAATTGACCTTCAATAACTGCTGAGTCGTTATCAATTTCTTCACGTACTGTTGGTGCTGAATATAGCTTTCCGTCTAACACAATAGCGAGACGACCAGTACGACCTGAGCGACGACCTTCGTCAGCAATTTGACGTGTCATTGCAGCAAACTTTTTACGACCTTCGCTCGTAAACTGCATTAAGATTTCTGGCTTACCATACATGTCAGAATGAGGGAAAGCTTTTGCGATAATATCACCCGTAGCTTCAGGGATACGCTTAATGAAGAGCTCTTCACTGATGCTTTGTGCACCACGTTCATCTTCTAGCGTTAATAATTCATAGCCTGGAGGAATTTCACCAGGAGCAACGGATGAAGGTGATACGCTTGAATTAACAACACGGAATTCAAGACGAGCTGGAGCTTTAACGCTATCAACGATATCAGGATTATCTTTCGTTGTGATACTAGGAAGTTCTACTTCGATACGATTATCACCGACTGGACGAACGATTGGCTCAGCAACACCTAGGGAGTTTACACGAGCACTAATGATTTCAACAGCCTTAGCTAGTTTTTCACGAACATCAGCTGGATCGCGTTGTGTAACTTTTGGATCAACTTCCAAAGTAACAGCAACACCACCATTTAAATCGAGACCTAATTGCATGCGTCCCTTAGAACGAATGAGCAGTTCATTTAAAAGAATCTGATTACGTTTACCTACGTTACGTAATGTGCTTTCAACGCCAATATCTGGAAAATATTGGGTGAGATCGATTTTGCGCTCAGCTGCAATTTGGCGAAGCCCTACATATACGCTAGGTACTTGGCCTGCTTTTTGACGAGCTGCTGATTCGTTAACGAGTTTATTAAACTCATCTTTTTTAGCAGTTACGTGTTCTGAGACGTAAGTCTGGAACGGTATGTCTTTGAGAGGTAGAAGCTGTGAAATAGCCCAGCCAGCGATGGCTACACTAAGTATGAGCTTCCAGAGGTTTTGTTTGAACATGGATGTTTGTTGGTTAAAGCGTGAATAGAACAATTAAATGATGACTATTTAATCATCAGATAAAACACAGGCTTAAGCAGGTAACCTAAGCCTCGTGTGAAGAATGATTATTTCGTTTCCTCTGCGTCAGATTTTGTAACTACGGATTGAACGAAACCTTTTGCGATTTCGATCTTAGTTTCATCTGAAACGCGAACAACAAAACGATCATCTTTCACATTCGTGATTGTTCCGAAAATACCTGAAGAAGTTAAAATCTCATCACCCGACTTAATGGACTTAAGCATTGCTTCATGCTGCTTCTGCTTCTTGCGCTGTGGAGCGATCATTAAAAAATACATCGCTGCGATCATTAAACCGAAAAATAACAACTGGAATGAACCACCACCTGGAGCAGCAGGAGCAGCGGCGCTTTGAGCAAAGAAAGGAGCTAGGATGAGCTTAGACATGGTCTTAATTACTTTGTATGGGTTTAACGATTGTTATAAGGTACTATTCAACGCTTTATAACCCCCTAAACGCAAGCTAGAACGATAACTTACGAAAACCTCATTTTATTGCAAAAAACAGCACTTTTATCTCACCTTTTCTCGATTTTTACTTAATTTTAGTCCTTAATCCTACGTTCGTTACGCCATTTATACCTAATTCCTGCATTGAAAAGTAAACAATCGTCCAGTTGGTCAGCTGAAAAATCCGAAGAACTCTACGGCTTTAAGAGATGGGGAGCTGGACACTTCGCTGTCGATAATGACGGCTTTGTTAACGTTCACCCCTTAGCTGATGATAGGCAAATTCGCGTTTTAGATGTTATCGACGAAGCCGTAAGTATGGGGCTTAACGCTCCACTAGTCATACGTTTTCAAGATTTGCTTAGACACCGAGTCATTCAGCTGAACGAAACCTTTAAAAAAGCTATCCGCGATGAGGGCTATAAAGGTGATTACCGTGGTGTATTTCCAATTAAGGTAAATCAACTCCGTGAAGTGGTTGATGAAATCGTTTCTGCAGGAAAAGAATTTAGCTATGGTTTAGAAGCAGGTTCAAAACCTGAGCTTATGATTGCGCTCGCCATGCATGAAGGCGCCAATCGCTTAATCATTTGTAATGGTTATAAAGACCACGACTACATTCGCTTGGCATTACTCGGTAGAAAGCTTGGAAAAAAAGTTATCCTTGTTGTAGAGCAACTCTCAGAACTCGACGAAATCATTGCCCTTTCTGAAGAAACTGGTGTTAAACCAATGATTGGTTTTAGAGCTAAATTACAGACCCGTGGAGAAGGCAAATGGGCAACTTCTACAGGAGAAAATGCAAAGTTTGGTTTAAATACTGCCGAAATTTTATTTGCCTGCGAAAAACTTAAGGCTGCAAAACTAACCCAGTGCTTACGCCTCGTACATTTTCATATCGGATCTCAAGTACCTAATATCATCACCATTAAAAATGCGGTGATTGAAGCAACACGGTTTTATTGCCAGCTCACCAAAATGGGATTCCCCATGGGATACCTGGATGTCGGCGGCGGCTTAGGTATTGATTACGACGGTTCACGAACCAATTTTGAAAGTTCAATGAATTACTCCATGGAGGAGTATGCGCGTGATATCGTATTTAATATTAGAGAAATTTGTAAATCAACGGGTGTAACAGAACCCGATATCGTGAGTGAATCTGGTAGAGCTGTGGTAGGCCCCCACTCCATGCTGGTTGTTGAGGTGTTTGACCGAATAAGTAAAAAAGAATCTTTAGGTCAAAAACATCAACCTAAGGTGAAACATAAAATCGTGACCGACCTAGAGGTCATGCTTAAAAACAAAACGAAGCTTGGAAGACTTGAACGTTTTCACGACGCAATTCAGAAAAAAGAAGAAGCATTCTCTCTTTTTAATCTAGGCTATCTGGATCTAGAAAATAGAGCTGCTGCTGAATCCCTCTTTTGGCAAATATGCGAAGAAATCGCTAAAGAAGGAACGAAAACAGGCTACACACCAGAAGAACTTCACGACTTACAAGCAATGCTAGCAGACCAATATGTCTGTAACTTTAGCGTCTTCCAATCTCTACTGGATCATTGGGCTCTCAAACAACTATTCCCGATTGCACCCCTTCATCGTCTTAAAGAAAAACCAAGTGTTAACGCTATCTTAGTTGATATTACCTGTGATTCTGACGGAAAAATAAGCAGCTTTATCGATCTTCAGGACGTAAAAGAATACGTCCGACTACATCCATTAAATAATAAACCTTATTACCTAGGTATCTTCTTAACCGGAGCCTACCAAGATATTATGGGTGATTTGCATAATCTTTTCGGTCGTGTCGATGAAGTGCACGTCTTCTTAGAAGATGATGAGCCGAATGGGTTCTATATTGAAGAAACACTACGCGGTAGCCAAATCGCTGATGTAATCGAAGGCGTACAATATCAAAAAGAAGATTTAGCACGCCGCATGAAGGCAATTATCGATTTAGCTACTAGGAAAGATCAGATCAAACCACGTGAAGGTGTTCGCCTCCTTGAGATGTATGAAACCCAGATGCTTGATAGCACATACCTCAATATAGACCGCGCACCTAAACGTAAAAAGAAATCCTAACGCCATTCGTGGCGTGGGTATTTACGGGATAGTTCTGGTTTTATTTTAGGATATATCTCACTCCAAAACCGAGTTAAATCATCGGTAACTTGAATGGGACGCTGATTAGGCGCTAAGACTTCAATTTTTACAGGAACTCTTCCGTTACCTAAGGTAAACTTTCCTTCGACTCCATAAAGCTCCTGAATACGAGCACTCAGTACAGGCACATGATCTTTTGAGTAGGTAATGTTAGATTTTCTGCCATTTGCCATAATTAATTTCGTTGGCAAATAACGATCAAACACACTCGCCTGCTCCTGCGTCAGCCAATCGTGTAAAACAGGCATGACCTCTTTATTGCGTATATCTTTAGCACTAACTTCTCCGTAGCAAATCTGTTCAATTAACGTTGCTTTGTCATTTTCCGTAATCGCATTAACCTCTAGTTCAGGAAAATATTCAGCTAGTTTATTTACACGAATAATCCACTGCTCTACGTGTTCGTCCCAAGCTTCTAATTTAATGCGGCCACTCATTACTTCTTCAGTGAGTAACTGAGCTGCTTTATCGAGTGGAACATCTTCACTAAAACGTGATTCAAACACTAAATCTCTGAACCGTTTTTCTTTACGCGCTACAACGCGTTTAGCCTCGGTATCATAGGTAACCAGTTTACTATCTTTAAAATCACCTGGGAATAGTTCCTTTAACCAAGACTCTTCTATAGCAGTAACAAGATTAAGTAATACATTTACCTCCCCACCTCTGCCTCCTACTTCCGTAATTTCTGCAGCCACAAGGAGTGTAGATTTTTGAATAGCGCTTTCCCGAGCAAGTAAGCCCTTACGCTTATGCACAAGCTCACATCTTAAGGTACCTGAGTCGAGTCTTCGTGCTAAATGATCGGAAAATCCAGCTAGGACACATTTACGTATGTTATCACTTCTAGTTTTAGACTGATCTTCACTGACACTAAGTTTTTCTTTTTTAGCGATTTCTAGAAACTGCTCAAATAGAGGTCCAACCTGTCTAGCACCTTGCGCATGAATTCCTAATTTGCGACAAGCCTCCACACTGTAATTATTTTTATCCGCGTAGTTCCACGCACGCATAAGTAAAAAGAAGTCACTTTCATGTTCTTCACCCAGCATAACTTCACGGGCTTCTTCCACGTCACGTGGCACATTACGTAAAAGGAAATTACGCCCCTGGGTAAGTGCTGCCATGAGAGCAACAGCACGCACACACTGCTTTTCTTCCGCTGCTAAAAACATGCGAGCATACCTAGGGTGTACCGGAAATCTTAACATCCTGCGCCCAAGGTCTGTAATAGAACTTAGATGTGTATTCTCGGTACCACTCTTAGACAAAGCCCCTAGATCTGTGAGCAATCGCTCAGCTTGCTCCAAGGCTTTACCATCTGGTTTCTCTAACCAAGGGAAAGCAACTATATCGTCTATGCCCGTTGATTTCAAAGTTAGCACCACCTCTGACAAATCGAGTCGTTTTACCTCTGGCAACTCCTGAAGTGATCGCTGCGTGTGTTCCTTTTCGGTCCACATTCTTAAACAAACACCCGGTGCTGTTCTTCCTGCTCTGCCAGCTCGTTGATCAGCACTCGCGACCGATATTTTTTCGATCAATAACGTATTAATACCTCGGTGGGGATCAAACCGAGCGATACGAGCAAGACCACAGTCGATAACGGCAGTAACACCATCAATCGTTAAAGAGGTCTCAGCTACATTCGTAGAGACTATGATTTTTCTATTATCATACCGAGCAACAGCTTTATCTTGCACGTCTGGCGGCAATTCACCGTGCAGTGGAAAAGCAATAAATCCCTTTAAATTTCGTGACGCCTGCAGAGATTGAATGGTACGAGAAATTTCATACGCGCCAGGCATGAAAATTAAAATATCACCCTGAGTTTTATCAGCGATCTCCTCACATGCCTGAACTGCAGAATCCCAAAGCGAATCAATTTCAAAATTAAGTGCTGATTTTATGTAGCTAATCTGAACAGGAAAACTTCTGCCTTCCGATGTAAGCACTTCACAGGGCGCTAAGTAGTTTTTTAATATAGAAGTCTCTAAGGTCGCAGACATTACTACGATTTTTAAATCAGGCCGTAATGTTTCCTGAATTTGTTTAGCTCTCGCTAAAGAAATATCACCATAGAGATGTCGCTCATGAAATTCATCAAACACGACTACCTTCACGCCTTTTAATGTCGGATCAAATGCCATGTTCCGAAGCAGAATTCCCTCGGTAACAAAACGTATACGCGTTTTATCACTTACACGTGAATCAAGTCTAATTTGGTAACCAACCAAATCACCCAACTCAGTTCCTAGTTCCTCAGCGACACGCTTTGCCAGCATTCGTGCAGCAAGTCTTCTTGGCTGAAGAACAACAATTTCACCTGAGTCGCCTGCGATATTATGATCGAGTAATATTTTAGGTATCTGTGTCGACTTACCTGAACCTGTGGGTGCTTGAACCACAACACGTCCTTTAGACTTAATGCCTGCAATAAGTGCAGACTCTAATTCATAAATTGGAAGTGATTTCGGATCCATCATGTGATTCATAACTCTTCAAAGACTTACCTTTTGTGCAAGTTGCTAAATTTGTGAATAAGTGGTGCACAACTTAATTAACAGGTTATTCACCGAGCTAAACGGTGAGTAAATTGAGCAGAACAAATGCTTTATTTTTAGAGCGAAAAGTCTGATTGTCTTTTCTGTTCTTTGATTGAACAGTCGCAAACTAAGGTGGCATGAAAAACCCACTCATAGAACGGCTGGGATAATCCTGGGAAACCAGGGAAAGGATTATGACAACTGGTGCCATAATCCCCTAAACGAACGAATTAAAAACGTAGACGAAAGGCATAATCACCAGTTCCTCTGGCCGGTGTCATGACCGGTCAGTATCATGAATCAGGGACTAGGAAGCGAGATACGATTAGAAACCGTATACGAGCTAACGTTAGGCATCTGGGAACGTTTCGATCCCTTGTGCCAAACGCAGTAACCCAGAGGGTTTTAGCTGCAACTGCAAATGACCAGAACGCTATCATATTTCTCGGCGAGCCGACCTCGCCAAAAGGCCCGGATGCATAAACAACATCTAGGCGCGCAAAGGAAATATAACAGCGGGGAGAGAGCGAACCAGGCAAAGTTCGTAAAACCTCCTCAAATCGGGCGGAGTGAAAAACACTTCACCCTACTGTAAAGCGATCGCAGCTTGAGAGTTAAGAGGCCAGACCCGCAACGCAGGGCAAACGATCGGCTAACAACCGGTGCCGTCCTTGAGTAAAAGGTATAGACGCAAAGAACGCATTACAGGCGTGTCTACACCTCGTTTAGCGTGCAATTCTCGGCAGAGAATTACCGAACTAAGCGAAAAGACCTCACTCAATAAACTCCAATCAGTAATGATAGGAGCGATCCCGCTATGAGATCGATAACTTCGCATGCCGCGGAGAGTGGCGTCGGGGAACATACGGCCCGCGAAAGCGAGAGCGCCCAATGTATGTACAGGGAAAGATTGCGTGGCGAGCAACCACCCCCAATTTTAGGCCCAGGACTTAACGGTCCTGGGCCTAATTTTTTTGTCCAAATTGGATCAATCTAAACGTTTGTAAGTTATTTTAATACAATAACTTAAATATTAAAGATGGCGAATGCTTGCATCACTGCTGCTAGGTCTTCACGTTTAATCCTTTTCCAATTTCAAAACATGCCCTTCAACAAGGGCCTCAGCACATGAACCAAAAGATCCGCAATATCGCAATTATCGCTCACGTTGACCATGGTAAAACTACCTTGGTTGACCAACTGCTCAAAGGTGGCGGCGTATTCCGCGCCAACCAACAAGTCGCTGAGCGTGCCATGGACTCCATGGACTTAGAGCGTGAAAAAGGTATTACCATTAAAGCTAAGAACACAGCTGTTCACTTCCAAGATAAGACAATCAACATTGTTGATACTCCTGGACACGCAGACTTCGGTGGTGAAGTAGAACGTGCACTTCGTATGGTGGACGGCGTTCTTCTTGTTGTTGATGCCTATGACGGACCTCAGGCTCAAACACGTTTCGTATTGCGTAAAGCACTTCAGCACGGACTTAAAGTCGTTATTGTTATCAATAAAATCGACCGTCCAAACGCAGAACCAAAACAAATGTATGACAAGGTGCTTGAACTCTTACTCGAGCTCAATGCAACGGAAGAACAATTTGATGCTCCAGTCGTATACGGATCAGGCCGCGATGGTTACATGATGAAGCATTTAGGTGATGAGAAAAAAGACATGGTTCCATTATTTGAAACCATTCTTGACCACATCCCACCTCCATTCGCAAAACCAGATGAGCCTTTCCACATGCTTGTCTCCAATATCGACTGGTCTGACTATGTTGGTCGTATCGCTGTTGGTAAAATCTTAGGTGGCACTGTCACTATGGGTGACAGCATCTGGACAATTCGTAATTCCGACGGAAAGAGAATCCGCGGTAAAGTCACTAGGCTATTCGAATACACAGGTCTTGGTACAACTGAAAAGGATAGCGATACAGCAGGTAACATTATCGGTTTAGCAGGTATCGAAGACATCGATATCGGCGATACGATTGCTGCTAATGAAGATGCACCAGCACTACCCTTTACAGAAATCGATCCACCAACCCTCGAAATGCAATTCTGCATTAACGACGGTCCATTAGTAGGTCGCGAAGGTAAATATGTAACTTCACGTCAATTACGTGAACGTCTATTCCGCGAAATTAAAACAAACGTTTCAATTAAAGTAGAAGACTCAGACAGAGCTGGTGTATTTAATGTTAAAGCACGTGGTGCGATGCAAGTCGCAGTTCTGGTTGAAACCATGCGCCGTGAAGGATTTGAACTTCTAGTATCACGTCCAACCGTTATTACCCGCGATGTTGGTGGCCAAGTACACGAACCATATGAAACACTATGGATCGAAATTCCAGAAGAGTGCGTTGGTACCATCATGCAAAATCTTGCAAACCGTAAAGGTCAGTTGACCAATATGGAAAAGAAAGCTGCTTTCACGATGATTGAAGCCGTAATCACAACTCGTGGTTTAATCGGTTTAGAAATCGACGTCGTTAATGCAACAAGCGGTCGCGGCGTTCTCTCTCACTTATTTAAAGAATACGGACCTTGGGCTGGTGAATTAACAACCCGCTTAACAGGTACCTTAATTGCAACAGAAGCAGGCACTACCACTGCTTATGCACTTACTGGTTCACAAGAACGTGGTCGCCTATTCGTAGGTCCAGGTGAAGAAGTATACATGGGAATGGTTGTAGGTGAAAACCCACGCCAAGAAGATATCCCTGTTAACGTTGTAAAAGCTAAACAGCTCACGAATTTCCGTTCACAAGGTGAAGGTAAAGGTACACAACTTACACCTCCTCTTAAACTATCTCTCGAACGTGCTATTGAATACATCGCTATCGATGAATTCGTAGAAATCACACCGAAGAATATTCGTATTCGTAAGCGTATTCTTGACGCAAACGAGCGTAAGAAGATGGAACGTTCCGAAGCACGCTAAGTGCTACGTTTTTAAAAAGAAGCAACGGTCCTTTAATTAGGCCGTTGCTTTTTCGTATCCAGCTGCGTCCAAAAGAGCGTCTAGTTGTGCTGGATTCTCTGGCTTTAATTTTAACATCCACGCTTCACCGTAGGGATCGCGGTTTAGTGTTTCTGGAGCCTTATCCACAACACTATTTACAGCTAGAACGGTACCACTAATCGGTGCATAAACATCGGAAGCAGCTTTTACTGATTCAACAACACCAAACGTTTCACCCGCTTTAAGCACAGTTCCTACTTTAGGCAGCTGAGCATAGGTAATATCACCCAGTGAATTTTGTGCGTAATCTGTGATACCAATAACAGCAGTACCATCTGATTCAATTTTTACCCATTCATGGGATTTTGCGTAGCGGAGATTTTGTGGAACGTTACTCATGTTACTTTCTTTAAAGGTACAAAGGGAGGTTTGACAAGCTGGAGCGCGATTCGCTCGCCTCTAACTTCTACAAATAAAGGACCTGCAAGAGAAGCAGTATTTACTAAGGCAGAGCCTATCGCTTCGTTTAACATAGGCGATAAGGTACCTGAAGCTACCTTGCCTTGTTCAGCCCCAGAGGAATCAATCACTTTTGCCTCAGCTCTAATAATACGGCGATCACCTGTTTTAAAAAACACGATTTGCTTAGCTCCACCCTGCGCTTTTTCTGCTTTCAAAGCATCTGAACCTATAAATCCTGCAGGCTTATCCAGTTTAACGGTCCATCCCAGACCAGCTGTAAGCGGGGATATGTCAGCAGTGATTTCATGACCGTAGAGCGGATAGCCAGCTTCTAAACGCAAGCTATCACGTGATCCAAGGCCACACAGTTCTAAATTAAAAGCAGTGCCTGCAGTAGCAATCGCTTCAGTTAATGCGATTGAATCAGACTGAGCGTGATAAAGCTCGAACCCATCTTCGCCGGTATAGCCTGTACGGCTAATAATACAGTGTATTCCAGCAACCGTACCTTCTGCAAAATGGTAATACTTAATCAGGCCTAGTTTAGCGCCCGTTAAGGTCTGTAAGAGTTGCGCAGCCTTTGGACCTTGAAGAGCTACAAGAGCATAATCACTCGAACGGTCAGTCACAGTAACTGAAAAGCCAGCTGACTTCTCTTTAATCCAAGCGATATCCTTATCTATGTTTCCAGCGTTGATACACAGGAAATAATTATCATCTGATTTTTTATAAACTAAGAGATCATCGACTACACCACCGGTAGGATAACACATCGGAGAATAAACAACCCTACCCGGCGTCATCTTTTCTATATCATTGGTGATAAGATGGTTAATGAATTTCTTAGCATCAGCACCAATAATATCCACCTCACCCATGTGACTCACATCAAAAAGACCTACTCCCGTGCGTACGGCTTTATGTTCCTCTAAAATGCTTCGGTACTGAACGGGCATTTCCCATCCAGCAAAATCGACAAGCCTAGCTCCTCGGCTAGCGTGAAAATCACGAAGAGGTGTACGCTTCAAATCGCTCATATAGTATAGTTTAGTCCTTCTACCCTAGGTGTTCGCAAGTCGATTTACGCAAATTCGTACTAAATAATGTTTTCTATCACAGCTACCTATTCTAACTTCTAACTCATGTTTCTACTGCTACTCGCCATCGGATGTACAGTCACCTTGTCTTTTTTTGCCTCCCTATTTGAAGCAGTGGTCTTAAGCACAACGGTAGCTGAAATTGAATCACTTAAGAAAAGAAAACCTCCTCAAGGACTGATTCTCGAGGAATTAAAACATAATTTAGATCAGACGATATCAGCGATTCTAACGATGAACACGATAGCCAATAGTATCGGTTCTGTGATCGTTGGTGCTATAAGCTCAAAGTTATTCAATAACTGGGGTTTCGTTGCAGCTACGATTTCATTCGGCGCACTCATTACTGTAGGAAGTGAAGTCTTTCCCAAAAGTTTAGGTGTAATGCAGAGAAAAAAATTACAGCCGATCGTTGTCTATCCCTTGTACTGGCTAAAAAAAGTACTTTCCCCTATTACTTACATTTGCCACTTAATTATTCGCCCTTTTGTTGGTAAGCCACCTAAACTCCACCGCTCGGATGAAGAGATTATTCTCTTAGCAGAACTGGGAGCGAAACAGGGGACTCTTTCTAAGAGCGAATCAAGTATCATCACAAACGCACTCATGCTAGAAGACATGCGTGTATCAGAAATCATGACACCACGCACGGTACTCATGACATTAAAGAATTCTGACTCAATTAAAGATATATTTACACAACACAGCAATCTACCCTTCGGTCGTATACCTGTAACAGGAAAAGGATTAGATGATATTATTGGATTAGTTCGGCGTAGAGATTTACTTAAAGCTAAAGCTAACGATCAAGATTCTATCCTAGTTGAGCAGCTTATGGGAGAAGCTCAATTCGTGCCCGAGACGGCAACCATAGGAAATGCCCTTCAGGTATTTTTAAAAACGCACCAACAACTGCTTATTGCTGTAGATGAATTTGGTGCTACTGCGGGAGTTGTTACGATGGAAGATGTCATTGAGCACCTACTTGGAAGAGAAATTTTTGAAAAGGATGATGTTGCTGTAGATATGCGAGAACTCGCACGCACAACTCGTCACAAACAATCTAAATTCAATAAACTACACTGAGTTTATTTTATTATGCCACTTGCATTCTGGATTCATCATCTCAATCCATTCTTAGGACCTCATTGGGGAAACTTAGGGATTCGTTACTATGGCCTTTCATATATTTTAGGATTCTTAACTGCTGCAGGACTCTTACAGTATTATAGTAAACGAGGGATAAACCCACTACCTAGAGAACGTGTCGGTGACCTCATGGTAACCTTAGTGTTTGGTGTACTCCTAGGTGGTCGCTTGGGATATTTTCTTTTCTACCGTTTTGATTTATTACAAGTAGACCCCCTAGCTTTATTCAGAGTCTGGGAAGGTGGCATGGCAAGTCATGGAGGAATGATTGGAGTTACAGTAGCACTCATCTGGTTTTCCAAGTCAGAAAAAATTCCACTCTTAAATTTAAGTGATCTTGTTGTATGCGTTGCACCCGCTGGATTATTCTTTGGACGAATCGCTAATTTCATTAATGGAGAACTATGGGGAAGAATTAGTGTAGTACCTTGGGCGGTTATTTTCCCTCAAAGCGCTGTAGAAGGAACACCTATTTCAATGATCCCGCCTCGCCATCCTTCACAACTTTACGAAGCAACACTGGAAGGAATAATTTTATTTATCTATCTGCAATTAAGACTTTGGAAAAGTACTGTATTTAAAACAAAACCAGGCCACTTGGTAGGTGAATTTTTTATAGGCTATGCCTGTGTGCGAGCGATAGGAGAATACTTTA
Source organism: Opitutaceae bacterium (assembly GCA_036824825.1). GTDB lineage: Bacteria > Verrucomicrobiota > Verrucomicrobiia > Opitutales > Opitutaceae > Palsa-1447. The sequence continues at coordinate 315 of DAISZL010000012.1, read as the reverse complement.
GAGAACCAGATGCAGGTCTCATTATGGGACTAAGTCGTGGCACCTTTTATTCTCTCTTTTTAATTGTAGCGGGAGTAAGCTTTATTGGCACTTCTTATTTGAAAAAAAATAAATGAAAGAAGAACAACCAGGAAACGCAGTAAAACAAATACTGCCATGGCTTGTGGCTGTATCTTTTTTTATGGAATCGCTCGATACGACGATTCTAAATACAGCAGTTCCTACCATAGCTGAAGCACTTGGTGTTGTACCACTGAGCATGAAGGCAGCGTTGACAAGTTATACCATAAGTCTCGCTGTTTTTATTCCAATTAG
>DAISZL010000032.1:0-2640 GCA_036824825.1 Opitutaceae bacterium | reverse complement strand
AAAGCTGGTGCAGATCAAATCACAATTCATATCGAACCAAGCTACGATCACGAAGCCACCTTAAAGCACATTAAAGCGTTAGGTTGTAAGTGCGGTATTGTTCTTAATCCAGCAACTCCGGCAGAGTCCGTTATCCATCTCTTAAGCCTTGTCGATCTCGTTCTTGTTATGACGGTACAACCTGGCTTTGGCGGACAGGCATTTAGAAAAGAAATGCTACCTAAAATCGCCGCACTGAATGCACTGCGCAGCCAAAAGAACTACACTTACCGACTTGAGGTTGATGGCGGTATAGACACCCAAAATGCAAAAGATTGTCATTTAGCCGGCACAGATACCTTCGTCATTGGTACTTCCTTTTTTAAGGCAAAAGACCCTGCCCTCGTTGCTAAAACAATCGCTGCGTTATAAGCGTATCACTTTAAGTCTGTAGCAATACGAATTGCTTCGAGATATTGATCTCTAAAATAGGCACTCAATTCTGAAGCAAGTAAGACTTCGTCTGTTTTATTTTTAGATTCAAGCCGAGGAACAATTTCCGTTTTAACCTTCGCGTAACTTAGTCGCTGAAGAGACTGAATCTGATTCAGGGCGCGTGTACGATAAGGCTCAGGTGCTTTTAAAGCAGCATCCATTGCTTTAACTAAAAGCGCATGATTATCCATGCACATCACCTTAGTAATAAATGCAATTTCTCTAAATAAATCACTTGTTCTTTCAGGGTGATAAATTAGCACCTGCTTATCAGCAAAAGGATTAATCGATGGATCCGACCTGTTCTCTTTAAAACGATTATCTGTATAGAAATCTTTCCTTATTGGCATACGCCTAAGAGAATATTCAGTTGGTCCAAAATCCGTTCCTTTTTTCAAACCCCATAACGCCTGCCCCTCTAAAGATAGAGCATACTCTAAAAACAATTCTGCAATATCACGATGAGGTGCTCCTCTTAGAATGCCAACAGGATCAACCGAATAAGCTGTACCTCCATGTGGCAAAACTAAAGCGAGTCGCGTTGAACCTGTTCTTCGTTCTATAGCTTCAATTTGCTGACCACCATAAAAATCAATGACTAAACCCGCAGCACAATCACCTGATGCGATATCAATAGGCACCTTCTGGGATGTACCTGTAAAATAGCGTGCATTACTACCTATCACTTGAATAAGTCTAAGCCCAGAGAGCCAACCCTCTGCTACGGCCTCATCAGGTGACTTATTGCTACCAAAATTTTCTATACTTAACTGCATTTGCTGCTGAATAATATTTTCAAATGCCGTCGCCATGGAACCGCTACGCGTTGGATCACATAATGCTAGCTGTCCTTTAAATTTAGGATTTGCTAAATCACTCCATGAGGAAGGCACTGACTCAATGCCTAGACGTTTTAAGCAGTCTTTATTATACAAAATGCCGTAGCAGCTTATCACAGAACCAAACCATCGTCCTTCCTGATCGTAATATTTCTCACCCGAGTAAGTTTGAGGTATAACCGTATCAGAGAACCAACTTTTGTAATTATTCTGTATATTACTTGGTACCAGCATTCCAGAAGCCGCCATTTCATCAAAATCATACACGTCCCCACCAAAATAAACATCAACCTGAGAAGTTGCTTGTGAGGATAAAAAAGTGTCATGCGCTTTTCGCAAGGAAAGCTCATCAGTACTTATTTTTTTACCTGATAATAAAGAAGATTCAATAGCATGACTCCATGTATTACCGGACTTAACCCAAAGTGACTTAAAACTCTCCACATACTGACCTTTCAAATAGCGGGTAATTTCACTCGTTCCACCTAATACACGCCAATCAACATAGACCGTTTTACCTGTTCTTTTTTTATACCACGCCTCAAAACCTAACGCATATTCATGCCGAATAGCTTCATTGTGAGGTGTAACAATAACAAGTGTATCAGCCTGTGAAACAACGAGTGCACTCTGTTTAGAACGCATCACAAATGGCACTAAAATCACTCCAGCAAGAGCGATTAAATAGAGGATGCGTTTCATGCCTTAAATTATTTAGCCAAAATCACTACGTCTTCGACTTGCACAGAAACCGAAATTGCCGAACCTTCAAGAGGTTGTAACGCTTTAGGATTAAATTCGAACAGCTTTAACTTTGTATTCGCTACACTGAATTCATGTTGTGCAACTTCTCCCAAGTATAACGATTGACCAAGTCTACCCTTAAAATGATTTAGCCCTTGGGTTTCCACTTGATTCATACTCCATGCTTCAGGTCTGATTGAAAGAAGTACGTTTGAACCAACAGACGTCTTCTGTGCATCAGATATAACCCCTTCAACTACACCCATAGCTGTTTCTACTAAAGCCGAAGCTGATTTTAATTCAACGAGCTTACCTGCAATAAAATTTGATTCCCCAATAAAACGAGCTACCTGAGAATTAATAGGCCTGCGGTACATCTCTTTAGGCGTTCCTACCTGCAAGACCTTACCGGATTCCATCACAGCTAAACGATCCGCAATAGAGAGCGCCTCCTTTTGATCGTGTGTAACATAGACGGTAGTTAGCTTATATTCTTTGGATACACGGCGAATTTCGGCACGCATTTCAGCTCTAAGCTGTGCATCTAAATTAGAAAGTGGCTCATCCAGGAGTAAGCACTTAG